>CAWAMX010000001.1:0-671971 GCA_963783295.1 uncultured Chloroflexia bacterium
ATGGCGGCATTACCTGCTTTGAATTCAATCCGGATGAATTGGTTAATGCCTATCCGCTATCCATTAGCATGGATACACTTTTTGATCTAGAAGATAACCTGTTGCTTTTTTTCACTGGTTTCCCCGCAGCGCCTCTTCAATCTTGAAAGATCAGGATAAACGCAGTAAAGAGATGGACGCCGCCATGCTCGCCAATTTGCATTACATCAAAGAACTCGGCTTGCGCAGCAAGGCCACCTTAATGGCCGGACGGACGGACGAATTCGGGGCATTCTTGCATGAGCATTGGGAACATAAACGCAAACGTTCCAGCGGCATGAGCAATCCCCAGATTGATGAATGGTACGATCTGGGCATGAAAAACGGTGCCCTGGGTGGAAAATTCGTCGGCGCGGGCGGCGGCGGGTTTCTCATGTTTTACGCGGAAGACCGAAACCGTTTGCGCCATGCCATGTCCAGGGCCGGGCTGGAGGAAGTGCGTTTCCATTTCGATTTCGAAGGAACAAAGGTTTTGATCGGATGAACCTTTATCCTGTTGTCATCCTGGCGGGCGGAATAGCCACGCGTCTGCGCCCGATCACTGAAAAGATCCCAAAGGCATTGGTCGAAGTGGGTGGAAAACCTTTCATCGATCATCAATTAAATCTGCTAAAATCGCATGGTATTCGCTCTGTAATCATTTCCGCTTGGTATAAGGGCGAGATGATTCGTGGATATGTGGGAGATGGCCGCCGTTTCGGGATGGATGTGCAGTTTGTTTTCGATGGCGAAACTCCGTTGGGTACCGGCGGGGCTGTGCGTCAAGCGCTGTCTCAGTTGGATGGGCCATTCTTCGTGTTGTATGGTGATTCGTACCTGCCGTGTGATTACGCCGATATCCAGGCATTCTTTGACCGTCAAGCACAACCCGGTTTGATGACGGTTTATCGCAACCAGGGAAAATGGGATACCAGCAACGTGGAAATGGTTGATGGACGGATTTTGTGCTATGACAAGAAAAAACGTAATCCGCGCATGGAATTTATTGACTATGGCCTTGGCTTGTTCCGGCCTGAAATATTTGCATCCCTGCCTGAAGGTCAACCGGCCGACTTGGCGGAGATCTATCAAAAATTAGTAGCCGATCACAGTCTATTAGCGTATGAAGTAAAACAGCGTTTTTATGAGATCGGGTCTTTTGAAGGCCTTCGCGAACTGGATCGATTGCTTGCCAATGACTCTGATCAATTTCTAAAAAAAGGAAAACCATGAACTTCACTGAAACGTTTATTGCTGAAGCAGCCGAAATCCTGAACAAATTGGATATTGTCGCCATTGAAAAAATTGTCGATATACTGGCGCGGACCCGGGAACAAGGAGGGCGACTATTCATTTTGGGCGTAGGCGGAAGTGCTGCCAATGCTTCGCACGCCGTTAACGATTTTCGAAAAATTACCGGTATCGAAGCTTATGCTCCTACCGATAATGTTTCCGAGCTCACAGCGCGTACTAACGATGAAGGCTGGGCATCCGTTTTCAAAGGCTGGTTGGAAGGAAGTCATTTGAGCGCCAAAGATGCAGTCATGGTGTTCTCTGTCGGCGGTGGAAATTTAGAGAAGAACGTCAGTCCAAATCTAGTCTTGGCCCTCCAATTGGCAAAAGAAGTCGGCGCAAAAATTGTCGGTGTAGTGGGCCGTGACGGTGGTTATACTGCACAAGTGGCAGATGCCTGCGTTGTTATTCCCACCATCAACCCAGAGCACATTACTCCACACACCGAGGCCTTTCATTCGGTTATCCATCACTTGCTGGTAACGCATCCGCGCTTGAAGGCCATGCAGACAAAGTGGGAATCCGTCAAGTAATGGCTGGTTTGCCGGCGGTCTTTCTCGACCGTGATGGAGTCATTAATCGTGCAGTTGTCCGCGATGGCAGACCATATCCCCCCGCTCGGCTGGAGGATGTTGAAATACTTTCAGGGGCAATCTTTTCAATCCAACGATTGGCAGAACGCGGGTATGTTTTGATCGGCATCACAAATCAGCCAGATGTGGCACGCGGTACACAATCCCGAGAGGTCGTGGAGTCGATCAATGCGATGATCCTATCTCGCCTTCCTTTGCGCGAGATTTTTGTCTGCTATCATGACAACAATGATAACTGTGATTGCCGCAAGCCTAAGCCGGGTCTGATTTTACGAGCGGCGGATAAATACGGATTGGACCTTTCGCAAAGTTGGATGGTAGGGGATCGTTGGAAGGATATTGCTGCAGGCCGAGCCGCCGGGCTGAAAACGATTTTTGTGGATTATCACTATGCCGAAACATATGAAGGTGATTCCCGCCGATTTTACGGTGAAAGATACTTTATTTCTATCTGATATTATTTTGAAAGGGTAAACAATGAAAACGCTTGATCAATTGAAGGTAAAAATCTTTGCCGATGGCGCCGACTTGGATGGCATTTTGGAACTGTATCGCAATCCTTACATTACCGGTTTTACAACCAATCCGACCCTGATGCGCAAGAGCGGAATTACAGATTACGAGAAATTTGCGCGTCAGGTCTTGGAGAAAATAACCGATCGTCCCATTTCCTTCGAGGTCTTTTCAGATGAGTTCAGTGAGATGGAACGTCAGGCGCGGAAAATTGCCTCGTGGGGGCATAACGTGTATGTCAAAATCCCCGTAACCAACACTAGACGCGAATCCTCAGTAGAGTTAATTAGCCGTCTGGCGCAGGAAAAAGTGAAATTGAATATTACCGCGCTTATGACGCTGGACCAGGTGCGCACGGTTTCTGGAGCGCTGGCTGATCATACGAGTTCTTTTATTTCCATCTTTGCCGGGCGCATTGCAGATACAGGACGCGATCCGATGCCAATCATGAAAGAAGCAGTGGAAATCATGTCGTCCCATGCAACTCAGGAATTGATCTGGGCAAGCCCGCGCGAATTGCTGAACATTTTTCATGCAGATGAAATCGGTTGTCATGTGATCACCGTGACTCATGATGTCCTTAAGAAATTATCACTTGTGGGGAAGGAATTGGATGAATACTCCCTTGATACAGTAAAGATGTTCTATGGAGATGCTCAAATGGCTGGATACACGTTGTAAGCAAGCCCGTTAATAACTTGAGTTTAGTCATCATAAACTACGTTCGCTACCAAGAATGCAAATAGTGAAGCTATTTTCAAGTTAGAATTCGTCGAACCTTAATAAGAATGGAACTTGCTGATATTAGTAGAGTGTGAACAAAACCAAATCAGCGAGTTCTGAAGAGCAACAGGCGAGCCAACATTTTGTTCGACCTGATCTACGCCCTGACCGCGGCAGGTCAGGTGAGTTCGGAGCGAGCAGAAGCCGAGACCTTGCCTGATCGAAGTGTCTTGAAGTTCGGTCAAGGAAAGCCAATGTGGGACGGGCCAGCGAAAGTGATCGTGGCGGACAGCCGATACGAAGAGCACCAGTTTCTGGGCAGGTTCGAGCAATTCCAGCACGCTTTCGCCCTTGATCCGCCTGCATGGCAATCGTGTCTTGTGCGAAGAGCCCCAGCAGAAATCGAAAGGTAGCCCCGGTGCACCTCGCAAGCACGGCCCATCTTTCAAACTGAATGGTGCTCATCGTCCGGCGGGTCAGAATGAAATCTTCCAACTGAGGGAGCAACGCATACGCGTGCAGGCTTGGGATTGGACCGCAAAACATCGCTCTCGCTAATCTGGGTCGCATGTATCTTTGGCGCTTTGCGATCGAGTACCTGTTCCGGTTCCTGAAACAACACTTGGGGCTCAACCGCAATCGATCGCCCAACCTGGCGAGTGCTCAACAAGGATAGGGTGGTGTGCTTTGGCGTATTGGCAATTGTTGCTCATGCGAGATCTGCGGAAAGAAGATCCTCCCGCTTGGTATACTCTCCAGCAGGATCCACCTGTCCAACTCACGTCCCATCAGGTTCAACGGCTCCGCCTTGGCACTTTTATTAGAGTTGGATTCCCTGGCTGTGACTTCGAAACCCACTGGAAGAGGCACAGGCAGGCAGAAGAATTATCGCCCGTCCCCGCGCCTACGTTATCCGATGATGTTCGAGAGCAAGAAAGCGCCAAAATCACCGGCCGCTAGCCCGCAATGGGTATTTGCTTTTCTTCTTTAACATTTTATCCAACCGCACGTTCCTTGTATTACACTTTGCTGCTCTAAAGTCAAGTCAAAAAGGTGAAATATGAAAACAAAATTTCCAAAAGTGATAAAAATGAGATTGGTTCTCTTTTCTTTGATTTTAGGAATCGTCATTTCCTGGCTGATGAAAGATGGAATAACTCTGCTCGTAACGAATGGAAAAAGCTTCAATAACCGCAGCTTTTCTATCCAGATCAGCATCCTGATATTGTTAATTATTTTCACCTCCTCATTTCTCTTTTTTATCCTTTCTATTCTTAGCTCCTTCTATGCTCGGAATGAAAAGCTACAGCAATTGTTCAAGAAGATGTTCTTTAACAATGTTATTCAACCGGTGAATTTAGAAATTAATAAAGAAATCAAAGAAGCTAAAATCAGGTATATTGTGACGATTATACTGATTGGATTTGTTACCTCAGTATTTTTTCATTATTTTCAGGGCGTTTACCAAAACCTGCCATATCCGCATAATACCTTCCTATTTTTACCGAGCGATAAGTTCAATGACTTTTTTAATTTTTACAACCTCTTACAATATCAGGAGCCCTATTTTGGCAATCATCAAAGCGTACAATATCCGTTTTCAAACCTAATCGGTTATGCTTTCACGATATTACCTAGAACCACTGCATTTATTGTATATACGGCGTTATTTATGTATGCCTTTATTATATTCGCAGTTTTATTCACCTACCCCGAGAATTCAAAAAAACACATTTCAGAATTATTGATTATTTCCTTATTAACATATCCAATACTATTCACCCTTGATCGAGGAAATCCTGAAAGCTATGTATTCATTTCATTGCTTGGATTTATTTATTTTTACGAAAAGAAGGAATATTTATTGACCGTAATATTTTTATCGTCTGCCATTGCAATGAAACTTTTTCCCATCGTCTTTGTGATTATCTATTTATCCGACAAGAAATACAAAGAGGTGTTACTCACGGGTTTATTTACATGCGTGCTTACAATTTTTTCCCTTCTATTCTTTAAGGGTGGCATTTATGAAAATCTGGTGCAAATAATAAGGGGGGCAAATTTGGTTCGTTTGAATGTTTTTCTCGGCGGAGATTTAGTAGTACAAAGGGGAGTCTCTTTGTTTACGTTGGCAAAGATATTTTTTATTGAAACAGATCTAATTTACAAAGTGAATATGGCTAAATTTCTAAGTATCTACATCATAATTGCAGTTGCCTTGGGTCTTTTCATCGCCGTCTACGTGGTTCTTGTGGAAAAAGAGTTCTGGAAAAAAGTTGCAATCCTGGTCGTTGCCATGTTATTGTTGCCGCACGTTTCGGCGGACTATAAATTGATCCATATCTTTCTTCCCTTGTTCTTATTTATCAATACTCCGAGATCAAGCCGCCTCGATGGATTATATATTGCGTTATTCGGACTACTGTTGATTCCGAAAGATTACTACTTATTAAGCAAGGTGATTTCGGACTCAGGCGTCGCTGACATAAGCATTTCGGTAATTATCAACGATATTGTGTTGATAACCATGTTGTTGCTAATTATGGGTACAGGATTAAAAAATTGGATTTCCCCAGAAAGAGAACTATCCGTTTTAAAGTCATCCTGATTCGAGTTTCTGAACATTTTGCGTACACCCTGGCTGATTTCGGCGCCTGGATAAGGTTCCTCCAAACTACATGCAAAACCGGATTAAGATAAATATCGGAGTTGCTGAAATCGTTACACTTCTCAGAGCAAGAAACATTATCATCAAATACTTGCTGGTATTGCATCTTGCCGTCTATCATCATTCTGAACATATCTAGAAAGCCATACTTCTGGCCCAACATATAGAGATCATGTATACTTGTATCATTGATGAAGCTAGGGTTTTAACGATTTTGACATTGTGCTCCAGACAGTTCGGATATAAACTTAACCTATGATGCGAGTCTCTGAGTATATATCGAAAAAACTATCCGACGGTTTTGGCGTTCGTCACGTTTTTATGCTCACAGGCGGCGGCTCCATGTTTTTGAATGATGCTATTGGAAACGAGCCAGATTTGAAGACAATATTCTGTCATCACGAGCAAGCCTGCGCCATGGCCGCCGAAGGTTATGCGCGCATCACCAACACACCGGGTGTGATCAATGTTACGACCGGGCCAGGTGGCATCAACGCCCTCAACGGAGTTTTTGGCGCGTGGGTGGATTCGATTCCCATGCTGGTTATATCAGGTCAGGTCAAACGCGAAACGTTGATTTCTACTTATAATATTCCGGGCTTACGGCAAATCGGCGACCAAGAAGCTGATATCATCAACATGGTAAAGGGCATCACGAAGTACGCTATTTTGGTAGATGATCCTGCGACCATTCGTTACCACCTTGAAAAAGCCTGGCATTTGTCACAAAGCGGGCGCCCCGGCCCATGTTGGTTAGATATTCCAATTGATGTGCAAACCAGCCAGATCGATCCAGAAGAGCTAAAGCGCTATGACCCCTTGGAAGATCAACTGGCTTACGCAGCATAACCTACCGGAAATTTGCGAAGCTGTTCTCGAAAAACTTTCTAACGCCAAACGCCCAGTTATCATCGCAGGTAAAGGAATTCGTCTTGGCAATGCTCTGGCTGAATTTGAGCAAGTCATTCGTATGCTCAACATCCCGGTCGTCCCAGGATGGACATCAATCGATCTCATTGCATCCGATGACCCATTGTTCTGTGGACGCGCCGGCGATCTGGCAACTCGTGCAGGAAATTTTACGGTGCAGAATTCAGATGTACTTTTGGTACTTGGCAGCCGGCTCGGCTTGCGGCAAGTCAGTTACAACTGGAATTCCTTCGCCCGTTGTGCATATAAGATTTAAGTTGACGTTGATACGGTCGAGTTCAATAAACCAACCATCAAGCCGGACCTTGCGATCCATGCTGATGTAAAATCCTTTCTTGCCGAACTCCTTAATCAGATTGGAAATTCCGAAGCCAACGGCAGGAAACATTCTGACTGGTTGAAATGGTGCAAGGAACGAGTGGCTCGCTATCCTGCCGTTTTACCGCATCATTATCAGTCAAAAAATGGGCGCGTCAACCCATATCTTTTTATCGACCGATTGTTTTCCCTTCTCACTTCCGAAGACGTCGTAGTCTGTGGTAATGGCACAGCTAATGTGGTTACTTTTCAAGCCGCCACAATCAAAAGCGGCCAGCGAGTCATTGCAAATACAGGCGATGCGTCAATGGGATATGATCTGCCGGCCGCTATTGGCGCCGCAGCCGCCCGAAGCGGAAAACGTATCATTTGTCTGGCCGGGGATGGAAGTTTGCAATTAAACATACAGGAATTGCAAACCGTCTTCCATAACAATTTGCCTATAAAGCTTTTCGTTCTTAATAACAATGGATATTTATCCATTCGCCTTTCCCAGATAAACATGTTTAAGCGACTAACTGGAGAAAGCCCACAAAGCGGCGTCTCGTTCCCAGACATTGTCAAACTTGCCGAAGCTTATGGAATTCAAGCAATCCGGGTGGGATACGAAGGATTGGAGAAGGTCATCCAAGATATACTTGAACGACCGGGACCCTTCATCTGCGATGTACTCCTTGACCCAGAGCAGGCCTTTGAGCCTCGCATAACTTCAAGGCAATTGCCAGATGGAAGAATAGTCTCATCGCCATTGGAAGATATGTTTCCCTTTCTTAGCGATGACGAGTTAAACGATAACCTTTTCATACCATCGTTAAGATGAAAAATCAAAACAGGAGACTCAAATGTTAAGCCGCGATATTTTTGAAGACCTATTTGTTCTTGAAATGACCAACAACCACCAAGGGAAAACTGATCGGGGACTGCAGATTATCCACGAGCACTCGCGAATTGTTCGATTTAATAATGTACGTGCGGCCATCAAACTTCAATTTCGTGATCTGGATACTTTCATTCATAAGGATTTTTCCGCGCGCACAGATATACGCTATATCAAACGAATAACTGAGACGAGGTTATCCAAAGATCAATATGCGGTTTTAGTCGAGACAATTCGAAAAAGCGGGTGCATACCATTGGCTACTCCATTTGATGAAAAATCCGTTGAATGGATTCAAGAATTTGAGATGCCAATGATCAAAGTAGCAAGTGCCGATGGCAATGATTGGCTTTTGCTCGAGAAGATTGCCAAGACCAAAAAGCCTGTTATTGTCTCCACAGGCGGTGTGTCGCTTAAAGACATGGATGATATGGTCACCTTTTTTGAAAATCGAAATATTCCACTCGCTCTAAATCATTGCATCGCTGCCTATCCTACTGAGGACAATGAGATGGAACTTCATCAGATTGACTTTCTCCAAAAAAGATATCCTGGCCACCCAATCGGCTTATCCAGCCACGAATGTCATGACTGGTTCTCTTCGCTGCTTATTGCTTACGGTAAAGGAGTGCGACTGTTTGAAAGGCACATAGATATCAACAGCGACGGAACAAATATTAACGCCTATTCATCGTTGCCAGAACAGATAGATGTTTGGTTCAAAGCATTCCACAAAGCCCAGGAAATGTGCGGAACCGCCGAAGAGCATCGAAAACCACCTTTGCAAAAAGAAGTGGATTATCTGGACACATATGTTCGAGGCGTTTATGCGCGGCGTGATCTTGTAGAAGGCGAAACCTTAACCGAAGAAGACATATATTTGGCAATTCCTCTGCAAAAAGGTCAACTCTCCACGCGGGAGCTGATGCTGGGGCGATATGGCCATAAATTGATACAGGCTTGCGCCAAGGACAAACCTATCACGATTGACATGGTAGATACGCCCTATGCACACAACGAAGAGCTTCGGAAAAATATTTACAACCGCGGCTTGTAAAGAGTCTACATAGCAAGCAGGTATGACCATGCAAAACGCATACACCGCTCTGGTAACTGGAGCATCTCGCGGTATTGGAAAAGCAATAGCTCAACAGTTAGCCGCTGACGGGCATGAAGTATTGACACCTAGCCGGGCAGAAATGAATCTGGTATCCAGCAAATCTATTGATTTTTATCTTTCATCATTACATCAGCGCGTTGATATTCTGGTTAACAATGCAGGTATTAATCGAATCGCGAGTATGGATGCAGTCAATAGCCAAGATATTCAGGATACATTACAAATTAATTTAGCGGCACCCTTCCAATTAATTCAAGCCGTTGCGCTTGGTATGCGCGAAAACAAGTATGGTCGCATTGTCAACATCAGTTCAATATGGAGCGTTGTCAGCCGAGTTGGCCGTACGAGTTATGGGATGAGTAAGACAGCCATCAATGGCATGACGCGTTCTCTTGCAATTGAGTTAGCTCCGTTCAATGTGCTGGTGAATGCCGTTGCCCCCGGCTATGTGTTGACTGATTTAACCCGACAAAACAACACCGAGGAAGAACTTCAAAAAATTAGTGAAACTATTCCTTTACACCGGTTGGCCGATCCTGCTGAAATTGCTAAGGTGGTCGCTTTTCTGTGTTCCGATAAAAACACCTATCTGACCGGCCAAACTATCGTAGTAGATGGAGGTTATTCTTGTCTATAATCTTTCCGATCCAGTCGAATATTCATGACTACGAAGTTCTTATTGAACAGACCCCAGACTTCATCGATGCGCTTATTAATAGCCCACAGGCTTGCTTTGTGATTGATGAAAATGTCTGGAAAATTTATGGAAAAACACTGTTTAATAAAATTCCAGAGACTGAAACGATCATTCTCCCAATCAGTGAAGAGCAGAAGAGTTTAGAAACAGTGCAGAAACTCTATGATCAACTTGTCATGCGAACCGCCAAGCGCAACTTAACATTAATTTCATTTGGAGGTGGCATCCTTCAGGACATTACAGGTTTTACAGCATCAACGATTTATCGCGGCATTAATTGGATTTTCGTTCCTACTACCCTATTGGCGCAGGCAGATAGCTGCATCGGAAGCAAAACATCGCTAAATTACAAGGAATTCAAGAATCTGATTGGCACTTTCTTCCCCCCTACAAGCATACATATTTATCCGACTTTTATTGCAACACAATCAAATTCCGATTTCTATAGCGGTATAGGCGAGGTCGTTAAGTTACACTTGATGGGCGGAGAAAAAAACTATCAGGAACTTGTAGGATATTTTCCGCCATTATTGAAACGCGACGAGACAGCTTTACTTAGAGCGATTCAACAATCCTTGCACATCAAGCTCACTTATATGGCAGATGACGAATTTGATAAGGGACGACGCAATCTACTTAATTACGGTCATGATTTCGGTCATGCGCTAGAAAGCACATCTGAGTTTGCCGTTCCACACGGTCAGGCTGTTGTTTTCGGCATGTTACTAGCGAATCTAATTGCTCAAAAACGAGGATTGCTTGATGAACGGTTCGAGAGGGAAATCGCGGAGACCTTATTAATTCCGAGCCTAGCGGTCAAGCCATCATCGGAAGCGCTGAATTCAAATGCAATGATTAATGCAATGGGAAAAGATAAAAAACGGACTGGCAGCAAGCTTGCGCTTATTATGATGACAAATGATTTCAATTTTATACGTGTGAATGATCTAACTCCAGACGAGGTTGAACAAGCTCTTGCGATATCGCGAGGCATGTTATGACCAGCAAGGTGAATTGGGAAAGGTTATGAAAACTATCAGCATCGTCACCCCGTGTTTCAATGAAGAAGAAAACATCCAAGAACTTTACAATCGCATCAAAAATGTGATGGTGGGTTCCGAACACAATTACGAACATATATTCATTGACAATGCCTCCACTGACCACACAATCGAACTGCTACGCGCATTAACCACGCAAGATAAGCATGTCAAGGTAATTGTCAACATGAGAAACTTCGGTCACATCCGTTCACCGTATTACGGCCTTTTACAAGCGAAAGGCGATGCGGTTATTATTCTTGCTTCCGACTTGCAGGACCCTCCTGAGCGAATTTCAGATTTTATACAAAAATGGCAGGATGGGTACAAAGTAGTCATTGGTGTGAAGACCCAAAGCCAAGAAGCAGGTTTGTTCTATTTTCTGCGCACAATATACTATCGTGTATTGCGCAAACTTTCAGATGTTGAATTGATCGAACATTTCACCGGATTTGGATTATACGACCAGCAAGTTATTGAGATTTTGCGAAACCTCAATGATCCGTATCCCTATTTTCGCGGCCTGATCGCGGAGATAGGTTTCCCGATCGCGCGCATTGAATTTGTGCAGCCACGGCGTAAGCGTGGTATTACCAAAAACAACTTTTACACACTATATGATATGGCTATGCTTGGTCTTACAAGCTACACAAAAATCCCTCTAAGACTTGCCGCCATGTTTGGATTCTTGACGGCAGGTATCAGCTTTCTGGTCGGGTTGGCTTATCTGATTTATAAACTAGTTTTCTGGGTAAAGTTTTCAGTCGGTTTGGCTCCGGCTGTCATTGGTTTATTCTTTCTAGGATCAGTACAATTGATCTTCCTCGGAATTATTGGAGAATATATAAGCGCGATTTATACACAAGTAATTCACCGCCCATTAGTAATCGAAAAAGAACGAATTAATTTTTAGGTTCTTAGTGATGACCAATTTCACGTTCCAAGATATTATTGGCTGTCTTCTCGCATTCTCATTATTTTCCTTGATCTTTGTTGCCCCGGGTTACATCACGGGGTGGATGCTGGATCTCTTTGAATTTAACCGCCGTTCATCTGCGGCGCGCTTCGTCATTGCCATCGTCCTTTCCATGGCAGTTTGTCCTATTCTTCTTTTTTGGGTTTACTATTTTACGTCAGCAATCACCACGATCTCCTTACTTTTATTGATTGGAATTCTATTTGCGATCCTTTTACTCAAAACAAGACAAGCACCCTTAACTGGAGAATCAAAACGTTTTTATAGAATTGCTCTTTGGGTCGCAGGTGGCTGGATCATTTTTTCACTTCTGCTCCTTGTGGATATTCAAGTTGGAAGCAGATTATATTTTCCAAATGTTGCATATGATTACACAACGCGGATAACAGTCATCAATGCGATTGCCCGTACAGGCGTTCCTCCCGTTAATCCCAGTTATTTTCCAGGTCATCCTGAAAAATTGACCTACCTGTATTACTATTGGTATATTCTCCCAAGTATCATAGATCGGATCGGTGGAAACTTTGTAAACAGCCGCCAAGCAATGATCGCCGGAACAATCTGGAGTGGGATTTGTTTAATATCTGTGATCGGCTTGTATTTGCGTATACGGAATAAGAATGGTAAGAACAGCTGGATTGCCCCATTGATCGGTATCCAGCTTTTGGCAATAAGCGGATTAGATTTCATCCCTGTAGTGGCCATAGATCTCAGGGCGCGGCAAGCGCTCGGCTCCATGGTATTCCAGGGACAAATCGAGGGTTGGAATATGCCGATCACATCCTGGCTCAATGCAATTACCTGGGTTCCAAACCATGTTTCGGCAGCCATAGAATGCATAACCGCCATGCTTGTAATTCTTACGACCGATCAAAGCGACAAAAAAAAGCTGATGGTGGCCGGGGTGTTTTCGGGAATATGTTTCGCCTCAGCTTTTGGCACTTCCACATGGGTTACGTTCGTGTTTGCCTCAGCGTGGATTGTATGGGCATGTGTACTGCTCAGTACAAAAGGTCAAAGGAATCTTTTTTGGTCATGGTCGGAGCTGGATTCTTAGGCCTAGGGTTATCCATTCCTTTCTCCCTAGGTTTATTCAATCATGCAGCTGGAAGCTCGACGGTTATTCTTCCGGTTGCTTTCTATGTTCGACCGCTCTCTCTCGTTCAGTATTTGATCCCGAAGGCACTCCGGTTATGGGCCAATCTACTTTTATTACCTGTGAACTATTTATTGGAGCTGGGATTATTTTTTATCTTGGGGCTTTACCGGCTTCAGCACGCCAAAGACTTCGAAAAATCGGATCGCCAATTCATCGTTGCAGAGACAATTCTGCTAGCTGTTGTGGTCGTTATGCTTTCCTTCCTTTATTCGACAATAGAACAAGTTAACGACCTCGGAATTCGAGGATGGTATTGGGGCAATTCGTCCTTTTAGTTTGGGCAACAGATGTAATCCAAAAATGGCTTAAAAACAAATCCCCAACACCCAAAAATATTTTTAATGTGATCGGCAAACAACCCAAAATCAGGAAAAGCCCTGCAGCTGGTACTCGTCATCGGGATCCTTACAACAACACTGGAGGCATTTTATACGAGAATGTTTCCAATTCTCGTAGATTGGAATGTTGCTGGTTTCCCAAATAATTTAAGTCCGGACACGAACTTTGGCGCCAGGAATTATGATGCCAAGCTGGCTTACGATTATATCAACGCTCACTTATCTCCTAACGAAATCATTCAATATAACCCAAATATCTACCTGGATCGTCCCAGTGGACTATACGGAGAGCGACAGATTGCTATAAGCGATCTTACAGCATATGGAATTCCAGAAACAACATTCCAAACGATGCAAAAGGATGTTGCAACAATATTTGAGTTTGACACCACATGGGAAGAAATCGACAAAAAATGTGCCCAGTATTCCATTGACGCTTTGGTCATCAATGATTTAGATCCGCTTTGGCAACGCTTACCTGAATTGCAAATGCAGCGTAATTCCCTCTATCAAAATCAATACTATTCTGTCATTGCATGCGGAAATCGTTAAAACAATAAAAACTAAAATAAACAAGAATAAAAATCAGCCTCCCACAATACATGGGAGGCTGATTTTTCTACATTTAAACCTACACTTTGCTTGATGTTATCGAAGGCGCTGGTGCCTTCGAGCGCATCACTGCCCAGGCTAAGACAGCCAACAAAAGAACTGCAACAGCCCACACGATGTATAAAGTTGCTCCGGTTGCGCCGGCATACTTGACTATCACTGGTGCGATAATGACCGAAACCAAATTGACCACTTTGATCATTGGATTAAGCGCCGGGCCCGCTGTATCTTTAAACGGATCGCCAACGGTATCGCCGACCACACTTGCCTTGTGTCGTTCCGAACCTTTGCCAAGATTCTTCTTCGGATCTTTCGGCTCATCTTCAATCAACTTCTTCGCGTTGTCCCAGGCGCCACCTGAATTGTTCAGGAAGACCGCCAGCAATTGGCCAGATACGATAATCCCTGCCAGGAAACCACCTAGCGCTTCAACTTGCAACAACAAACCGACCACTATGGGAGTCACAATGCCGAGCAATGCCAACGAGACCAATTCCTTTTGCGCGGCAGTCGTTGAAATGGCGACTGCTTGCTTATAATCCGGCTTGACCTTGCCCTTCAACACGCCGAGCTTGAATTGTCGCCGAGCTTCAATCACAATCAATGATGCTGCGCGGGAAACAGCTTGAATGGCAAAAGAAGAAAAGAGCCAGGGAAGCGCCCCACCAATCAACATGCCCACAAAAACCTGCGGCACACTGACACGGATGCCATTTGCCAAAGCGGCCGGATCAATCTTCGATACATCGGTAATGAATGAACCGAACAAAGCCACGGCCGCGATAACCGCCGATCCAATTGCCACGCCCTTCGTAATGGCTTTAGTTGTATTGCCAACCGCGTCCAGGTCAGCCATCACCTGCTGGGCATCTTTTGTCTTTTTGTCCGTCAACTCCGACCAGGCCATTTCGCCAATGCCATTTGCGTTATCGGCGATTGGGCCAAACAAATCCATCGCGACGTTATTGCCGGTCAAAGTTAACATTCCAATGCCGGTCATAGCCACACCATATAGAACGAACGTGACTTCGCTTGCAGGGTTCACGCCGGGTATCGTGCCAAAGATAAAAATGGAGGCAACGATGGTTAGCGCAATAACAAGCACGGACCAAACCGAAGACTCGAAACCGGCAGAAATACCGTTCAAGATCAGGGTCGCCGCACCGGTATCCGCCGCTTTCTTGATGTTATTCACTGGCGCAGCATGCGTGCCGGTGAAGTATTCCGTTAATTGGTGAATTACGATGGCAAGCAACACGCCCACTGCAACGGCCGTCGGCGTGCGCCACCAGCCTCCCCACTGATCCATCGCAGGACTATTGAGATAGAAAAAGCCCGCCACGAAAAACAGCACAGCCGAGATAATCGCGGAGGAAATAAAGCCGCTGGTAATTGCAGCCATGGCATCGCCGCTTTTTCCTGAACCGCCGCGCACCAAATACGTGCCGATGATCGAAGAAAGGACACCAATGCCGCGTACAACCAACGGGAAGATAATCCATTCAAGGCGGCCGGTCAGGCGCCAGAGAGCGAGAGCCAAAATAAGTCCGGAGACAATCGTCACCTCATAAGACTCGAAAATATCCGCTGCCATCCCAGCACAATCACCCACATTATCGCCAACTAGGTCCGCGATGACTGCGGGATTTCTCGGATCATCCTCAGGAATACCGGCTTCCACTTTGCCAACCAAATCCGCGCCGACATCTGCGGCCTTGGTAAAGATGCCACCGCCCACACGCATGAAGAGCGCCAGAAGCGTGCCACCGAAACCAAAACCCAACAAAGCATCCGGTGCAGCAATGCCCAGGATGATAAATATGATGGTGCCGCCAAGCAAGCCCAAACCATCCGTTAACATACCCGTGATGGTGCCCGCGCGATAAGCAATGCGGAGCGCGTCGGCAAACGATCTTTTGGAAGCGGCGGCCACGCGTACATTGGCTTCAATTGCCATACGCATTCCAAGTTGTCCGACCGTAAGAGAAAAGCCTGCCCCCATAATAAAGGCAATTGCCCGTGCAAGACCAATCAATAATTGCACTTGTTGATAAGCGCCCGGATTTCCCTGCGGCGTCATCGCGGCCAGACAGGCCTGGACTGCATCAGCATTATTTTGATCAACTCTTAGTATTGCGCTGCAATACCATTGACTTGCCTCAGCTGAGGGAGGCACAACATAAACAGAAAGGAATAAAGCGACAGCCAGCACGAGAATCAGCGGCCAGATGCTGTTAAACTGTTTTCGCAGGTAAGCATCGGCTCCCGACTTGATCGCGTTCCAGACCTCCTGCATCTTTTCACTGCCTTTATCTTCACGCATGATCTGAGAACGCAGGAACAGCGCATATAAGAGGCCGACGATGGCGATGCCAAACACAGCCCAAATTGCGATCACTTCCAGATTAGTAAGTCCTGGCATTGCATACATATGAGGTAAATCCTCCCGAAGGGAAATAAAATTATAGGCTAAGCCTATTGTGTGAGATTGTACAGTCGCAAAGAGTTTATGTCAAGAATTCAAAATCCGATGGTTAGAGTTGACAGCGGATATATATTCTGATAAGATAGGTCAAATTTACTTCTGACTGGAGAAAAAATGTTAGAGGAACTTGATATTCAAACTATAACTGTCTCCCCTGCAGCGTCCAATGCGATAAGCAATATTATCCGCGAGAAAAAACTGGAAGGATATGCCTTGCGTGTTTTTGTTTCTGGTAGTGGATGTGGATGCGGCGGAGTGAACTTTGGCATGGCGCTTGAAAATAACATTCGCAACGAAGATATGACCTTCGATGCAAACGGTGTTAGGGTTGTCATTGACGAAGTTTCCATTGACTATCTGCGCGGCGCCCATATTGACTTTGTGAACGATCCAGATCGCGGAGCGGGCTTTATCGTGGATAGCCCCAACGCTCAAGCACATGAACATAGCGAAGGCGAATGCGCCTGCGGCGGTTCCTGCTCTTGTAACAATTAGAGTATAAAAAAGATCGGACGAAAGTCCGGTCTTTTCATAATTAAGCAATACCTTCAAATCAACGACCCCTCAGAAACGAAATAATTGCTCCTAAGCCACCAATAAATAAGAAGCCCACAATTATAAGGCCAATCGGCACGGAACTCGGACGAGTTGTTTCATCAGCAAAAGTTGGCAGAGCAACCGGGGCAGGTGGAGTGAAGGTGGATAAACGCGTAGACGTGACCACCGGAATCAAAGCTGCAAATAGTGTTGGATTAATTGTAGGCGTGGAGGCCGGGGTCGGCGTGGGAGGAATGGGAACGTTCGGCAAGTTGGCACCACTGGTAATTGAAACATAGGGTGCATAAATCCATGCAACTGAATTAGGTACGCCAATATATTGAATTTCAATCCAGTCCAAACCCTCAGCCTGCCCAAGCGCCGGAGCTTGCTCCCCTGCAAGCATCACACCAACCGCGGGATAATCATAACTGCTTGGCCCGGCATAAACGTCCACCTGATCATTGTTCAAATAAACCGTGATCATCGGACCAAGAGGTGTGCCAGTTACTGTCGGAATGGAACCGGTTGGCTGTTGCGCATGGACAAATATCGGCGCGGGAACATTGATTGTTGCAAACAAAATGGCCACTAAGATAAGAACGCTAAAAACAAGCAACTTACGCAAATACATTCTCAGCGACTCACAATGGAGATCACGATCCCCAAAACCCCCGCAATCCCCAGGCTAATGATCACAATTCCAAAAGGAAAGTGCGCGGATGGCTCAACAGGTGCATTAGAAAAAGTCGGAATAGCTAACGGAGCTGGCGGCGTAAACGTAGGCAAACGCGTTTCCGTAGGCTTACGGCTGTAGGTCGCCATCAGAGTGGGATCAATCGTTGAGATTGCTATTGGCGTAAAGGTTGGAGGAGGTTCAATGATTGGCGGGGAACCCGTTAAGGTTACGAATGGAGCATAAACCCATCCGACACCATTTGGCGCTGATGGAAAAGATATTTCGATCCAATCATGGCCGGATGTTATTGCCAAGGCAGAAGCCGTTGCGCCCTCAGGCAGCTCGCCTATCGGGCCGCCATAATAAACTGAACTTGGACCCGCACGAACGTTGACAAATAGCTCGGTCGTATAAGTATTGGTGATGTAAGGTTGAGAGTTGCCACTCATGGTTGGCGTCGATGTGGCCGATACAGCTTGCGCGTGAACAGACGCCATAGTCGGCATGACCAGCATAATTCCAAGAACAGATGCTAGAATGGAAATCCACAAAGAAAGTCGAAACCAAGACAGCTTCATTTCGTTATACTATCTGAAAGAAAATTCGTTTCGAGATTATAATCGAAAATATGGATCGACAAATTTATCACGGCGATATAAATTCATCCGACGTCGCGCAGGCCTTGTTGGCAGAGTTCAATCGAGGCAATCTACGCGCGCAAATCCTCGGGCAAGCGGATCACCTGGCGGTTCAAATCGGAACACGTCCGGGTGCAGCATCCGGAGGCCAAACTGCTCTGACGGTATCCATCCAAAAAGTGGCCGATGGGATCATGGTTCAGATTGGGCAGCAGGAATGGCTTGGCACCGCAACTTCGCTAGGTTGGACAGTCGTTACGGCGTTGCAAAATCCTTTTAGTCTGATTGGCCGCCTTGACGACATTGCCCAAGATGTAGAAAATCTGCAACTCACCGAACATGTTTGGACGGTCATCAACCAAGCGATCCAGGCTGCTGGCGCCAGCCATCAACTTTCGGCGCGATTGAATCGCATCGTCTGCGAATACTGCGGCACTGCAAACCCCGTAGGCGAGGGGGACTGTATAGCTTGTGGTGCCCCATTGGGCAAGTCTCAACCAAGAGCTTGTTCAAATTGCGGCTTTGTAATGGAGCCAAATGAGATCAAATGTCCCAATTGTGAAGCGGCAATCAAGAACTGACATAGATGATAAATTGTCAAAATACCACTTGCATAAACCCCTCATCGCCTCTATAATAATTGTATTGCGGTATTGAGAAGAAGCGAAAATAAATCTTGAAGAAATAGAAGCGCGTTTACAGGCTCTGATTGAAGTCCACTTGACAGGCGCGTTGGCTGGAAGAAACGCGGAGGACTTGATCGTTCAAAAACTCACCGCAGCTATCAAAGAGAATACGATCACAAAACCGGACGGTGTTCGGTTTGCACCTAATGTTTATACGCTTGTAGTTGCACCTGCAACCGTAAAACACTGGCAGGAACCGCATTTACTAGAAGCACTTGTTGATATTATTGAAGTCATTGGAAATGATGCTGGGCTGAAATTTAAATCTTTACCTATCGTCACGATTACCGCAGATGCCAGCCTTTCATCCGAGCAGTTAAACCTGTTGGCATCAAGTCAGGTCAAGGACAATATGGAAGACACACAAAATACAACTACCGATTCGGATGAAAACATCGCGGAAGACAATACCATGCCTGAAAACGCCTTTCTGATCATCGAAGGCGTAAAGGTATTTCCACTCAGAACACCAGTAGTCAATATTGGCCGCCGATTGGATAATACATTAGTGATTGACGATCCGCGCGTTTCTCGCAACCATGCACAATTGCGCGCCATCAAGGGGCGATACGTAATATTTGATTTGAACTCAACCGGCGGAACTTTCATTAATGGACAACGTGCCAGTCAAAGCGTGCTTTACCCGGGAGATGTTGTTTCGTTGGCCGGAGTGGCGTTGATCTTTGGTCAAGATAATCCCCCTCCACGACCTGACTTGGCAACCACTTCGCCATTTGAATCACCCAGCGGAGAACGTCCAACTGCTGTTATACGAACAGCACCAATTGAAAAGAAAAAGAATAAAGAATGAGTGGGCTTGTAGTGTTGACGCTGCGGCTCTTGATGGCCGCCGCCGTCTACATTTTTATAGGCTGGACATTGTGGACAATATGGCAGGATGTGAAACAGCAAGGACAAAACGCTTCGGCGTATAGATTCCCAACCATCCGCCTCGAAGTCCGGACCCGGAATCGGGATCAACAATCCCGAACCTTTTCCCAGCCTGAAATTCTTCTCGGACGAAGTCCTGAGTGTGACCTTCCGATCAACGATGAAACCGCTTCAGCCCAGCATGCGAGATTGAGTTATCATCATCATCAATGGTGGATCGAGGATCTAAATTCCACCAATGGAACAAAATTGAACAAAGAAAAATTGACTTTGCCGACTGTCCTTACTTCGGATGATGAAATCCAATGCGGCAAAACCAAAGTGACCGTGACCATGGGCGGTAATCAACCAAGTTCGCCGACTCAAAAATTGTGAGAATAATCCGATGGAAGAAGCGATCAAACTTGCAATCATAGGCGGTTCGGGCCTGTACAATATGGATGGCCTTAAAGCCACAAAAGAGTACAAGCCCGAAACACCGTTCGGCACGCCAAGCGCACCAATCATTATTGGAACACTGGAAGATCAGCGGGTGGCCTTCCTTGCGCGGCATGGTACTGGTCATCGTCTCATGCCAACCGAAGTTCCCTATCGCGCCAATATTTATGCGCTAAAATCGCTCGGTGTGGAACGCATTATCAGCATCAGCGCCTGTGGTTCCCTGCGTGAAGACTACGCGCCAGGTCACATTGTCATCCCGGATCAGCTCTACGATAATACAAAGAATTGTCCGCGCACTTTTTTCGACGAAGGAATGGTTGTTCATGTCGGAGCCGCAGATCCATTTTGCAGCGATCTCTCAGCCCAACTCGAAGACGCGGCCCGCGCTGCAAATGCAACCGTTCATGGCGGTGGCACATTCATCACGATTGAAGGGCCGCGCTTTTCCACAAAAGCCGAATCAAATACGTATCGCTCCTGGGGCATGTCTATTATTGGCATGACGGCCGCGCCGGAAGCATTCCTAGCACGCGAAGCCGAGATGTGTTATGCCGTGATGGCCCATGTCACCGATTACGATGTCTGGCATGTCAATGAGATGCCCGTAACTGTTGAAATGGTTGTTCAAACGCTAAACAAGAATACGACGATTGCCCAGAAGTCCATTCACAATCTAGTGCGCAATCTGAAACCTGAGCGCACTTGTAATTGCAATCAGGCGCTTTCCGATGCAATCATCACCAGACGTGATAACATTTCAAAAGACACCCGCAAAAAGCTGGACCTACTCATCAAGAAATATATCTAGATTAGATATTGTGCTAGCCGGTTCCGCTCCTTTAGTTGATCGACGTCAGAGCCGCCTCTTAATTGTGGCGGCTATTTTTCTTTTTCTATATTCGGTTATCCTCACTTTATCTCCCGCCGTCAGAGAACAAACCTGGAATGTCTCTTACCGTTGGTCGCATTGGATTGGCTTCGCGGTTTGGATCGCACTTTTCTTTACCGCTGACCGATTCACTCGAAAACGACTTCCGGACCGCGATCCATTTCTCCTGCCACTCGCATCACTCCTAAGCGGCTGGGGACTGCTGACCGTCTGGCGGCTTGATTCCGATTTTGGAATTCGACAGGCAATCTGGCTGACATTGAGTGTCATTATCTTGATTTCCATCTTTTATCTTCCATCTGACTTATCTGTTCTTCGACGTTATAAATACATCCTCCTCACAAGCGGACTCATACTGACCGCATTAACGCTTTTACTTGGCACAAACCCGGAAGGTTACGGGCCACGTCTCTGGCTCGGGTGTTGCGGTGTTTATCTTCAACCCTCTGAACCGCTTAAGCTTTTACTCGTTGTATATCTCTCCGCGTATTTGAGCGACCGCTTACTCATCCGCTTGCGATTCTTCCCTTTACTCATTCCTACGTTATTCGTCATGGGCTTGGCATTGCTGCTCTTACTGGTTCAACGTGATTTGGGCACAGCCTCCATATTCATTCTAATTTATACAGCTATTCTTTACTTAGCAACAGGCAAGCGTCGAGTATTGATCGCAACAGTATTGACGCTTGCCCTGACTGGCACGATTGGTTTTTTCTTCATCGACGTGGTGCGCGAACGAATCTCGGCGTGGTTCAATCCTTGGGCAGATCCAAGTGGTCACGGGTATCAAATCGTTCAATCATTATTGGCAATTGCAAACGGAGGCATGATTGGGCGAGGTCCCGGCTTGGGTAGTCCAACCCTTGTGCCTGTTGCTCATTCCGATTTTATCTTTACCGCCATTGCTGAAGAAACTGGCCTCTTGGGAACGACTGCGCTCATTATCATTTTTGCCTTGATTCTGGCGCGGAGCTTGCGCATCGCGTTTCGCGCACCGGATCAATTTCGTCGCGCCCTCGCCGCTGGTCTCTCCGCGTATTTCAGGAATCCAAACTTTGTGGATCATCGACGGCAATCTGCGCCTCCTGCCTTTGACAGGAGTCACTTTGCCATTCGTGGCCTATGGCGGTTCATCATTATTAACCGCGTTTGTTGCCCTTGGGCTCTTGCTTATTATTAGCAACCAGGCTGAGAATCAGCCCGCTACATTAACAACACCGCTTCCATATTATTTTGTGACTGCAATATTGGGATTTGGTATTATTGCCACTTTGCTTGCTGATTCATGGTGGGCAGTGTTACGCGGCCCTGATCTTTTAACGCGTACTGACAATCCGCGTCTTGCGATCTCCGATCGGTATGTGCCGCGCGGAAATATTCTGGACCGCGACAACGAACCGATTGATGTGACGGAAGGTCAAAGCGGCACATATCATCGTGTTTATCTTTATCCAGATTTAGCACCCATCACGGGATATACTCATCCTACGTACGGTCAAGCTGGGCTGGAAGCGAGTCTCGATAATTACCTGCGCGGCCTTCAGGGAAATCCAGAAAGCCTCATATGGTGGGATCATCTTCTGTATGGCACGCCACCTCCGGGTCTGAACGTGAGGCTAAGTCTTGATCTCAAATTACAAAGACAGGCTGATCAATCATTGGGAAACTAATAAAGGCGCGGTCATTCTGATGAATGCACAGACTGGCGAGATTTTAGTTATGGCTTCCCATCCAACCTATGATCCAAATAAACTGGATGAGATTGGGACATCGCTCGCGCAAGATCAAAATACTCCGCTTATCAACCGAGCCGCGCAGGGAATGTATCCACCGGGATCAGCTTTGACTCCATTTCTTAGCAGCATTGCACCAACCAGTGAGAATTAGTGACGAGCAAAAGATAACTTTGTTTGATAACCTTGGCTTCTATACATCGCCCCAAATCCGAATGCCTGTGGCTATTTCCGCACAAGCAGGTGAAATCGATCATTTGCGAATCAGCCCGTTGCAAATGAGCCTCGCCGCAGGGACATTAAGTAATCATGGAATCCGCATTTCGTCACGAATTGTGCTTGCTGTAAATACTTCACAACAAGGTTGGGTGATCCTGCCTGCAATCGGCCAATCCGTGCAAGTCTTTAACTCAACCGTATCAGATCATCTTGCTGAATCAATTGGCAATCCAAAACCAACCGTTCTGGAAATGGGCCGGCCTTGGAAATTCCAACGCTAACTTTTCCACGTGGTACATAGGCGGAACAATGCCCACTTGGAAGGGAACTCCCTTAGTTGTCGTTGTACTGATTGAGGGGAATGATTCAATCAGCGCAGCAAGTATCGGAACCCAGCTTTTACAAACGGCCATCAAGCCATGAATAAATTCACTGCCCTATCGGGCATTTATGCTGAGCGTTGGTACCCATTGCCGTAAATTTCAACAGTTCCCCTTCTCGTAAATCAACAACTATACCTTGATTACTTTTTGGGTTGTACTTAACATTATCGTAGTCCATAATCGTATATTCGCCGGGATCAAATTGAACGATATTGTTTGGATACTGATACCAAGGGGGAAGAATCACACTAGTCGGTTGAACAATCATATCATCCGTACTGCAATTTTGAATAAAAGCTGGAACGGCTAAATCGCTATCAACAACAGGTAAGTCCATTGTATTGCCGCTGACCGAGGAATAAACAGTTAAAGTCGAGACCCAGCCAAATTTTCCCGCCTGAGACGGGATCGGGATATAAAGCCATTCATTCAAAATATCGCGACCTGTCGCGGTCGCCGTCTCCCCCTGCAAAAGCACACCGGTTGGATCGAAATCCGAGCCGGAGCCGCGGCGAATATAAATATTTCCATTAATTGCGGTAATCGTTACCATGGGCAACGCCGGTGTTGCAGTTAATCCAAATGTTGGGATTGGCGAAGGCAACACATCCATTGGGTTTACACCACTCGGAATCGCAGCCGTTGCAGTTTCAACCATTATGGATGGAGATGGCATCGGGGTTTTCGCCGCATTTGATGTTTGAACTGTCAACCCGCAGGCTAAAAAAGAAAACGCCATAATCACAAAAACCAAACTATGCAGTATTTTGGAAGCATGCGAAATCATTAATTCACCAAATAGTTTATTGAGCACAAAAAAGCCAGGTCGTTGGACCTGGCTTTCAAATTCGTGATAGGCTTACAGG
Source organism: uncultured Chloroflexia bacterium (assembly GCA_963783295.1). GTDB lineage: Bacteria > Chloroflexota > Anaerolineae > Anaerolineales > Villigracilaceae > Fen-1038. Next base: position 24,323 of record CAWAMX010000001.1, read on the forward strand.
CCGCTATCTTGATCCTTGGCGCTATAACCAGGTCCGCCTTTGAAGAAATCGTAATTGGGCTTGATATCCGGTGTTAAATCAACCACTTCGCCAGCCTTTAATTGCTTAGCCGTGTCCAGCGAAACTTTATTTCCAAAATGATTGGTGCCTTCGTAGTGACCGGTGATGCCCACTTTGCTAATGTACTCGCCGCCTTTCGCGGTGTAAGCCGCGGGAACTTCATCTTCAGGGAAGATAGCGGCGAACGGGCATTCGGGTATACACGCTCCGCAATCAATGCACGTATCAGGATCAATATAAATCCACGGCCATTCGCTCACAGGAAAGCCGGGGATCATACATTCCACCGGGCAGACCTCAATACAACCGCGATCACGTACACATAAACTAGTAACGATGTGAGTCATAGAAAACTCTCCTTTGACAAATTTCTATTTTATTTCAGCTATTATATCTGCCTTCTTCTTCCGTGAAAAGACGAATTTTGATAATCATTTCCACGGCGCAACGATAATAGAAGTTTGTGCGTCCGCGGCATGAGCGAGATATGGGAGTCCCCATGCCGTCTCGATCGTCTTCAACAGCGAATAATGAGTGTAAGGCGTACTATCTTGAAAGCCGTTCTTCGCTTGAGGGGAAACTCAGGATGGTCGCGATTCGACCTCCAGCCTCAGCCGGTAAGCCGCAACAAGAATGATTCCCCTGCCCTTCATCCCAGGTAAGAACGATCAGATAGGGCTTTCCGCTCTTATCCAAAGGTGGCATGAGCTGACTCATAAAATTCTGCAACCAGGCATCCGCGATAGGCACATCGCAATCATGGGCGTCATTGCACATGTCGGGGGTGACGAAAATAAAATTCGGAAGGGTACCCGCTGTGATATCGGTAGGAAGCTGCGTTAGAGGCACAATGCCCTGGTTGCATCGCTTGGCATCCAACCGAATTCCCATGAAGTAAATAAATGGATTATGTTTCATAGCATATTCGCCCGACTCGGCGCCCGAAAAACAAGGCGAAGGCATGGCCTCCTGATAAGTTTTCCACGTTCGCCCGCTGGCTTCGATGAGATCAGGCAATGATTTCGTGTCGACGGGAATGGGGCAACTGGTACAATCAAATGTAATTCCAAATGTATCCCCGCCGATCATCGCGATATAGTTGGGTAAACTGGGATGGGTCACGGCATAATATTGCGTAAGAAGAGTATAAGAGTTTGCCAACGTGTTGAAGTAAGGCATCTTGGGGCTGCCAATCACTGAGCCGAATTCTCGGTTTTCAAAGACTATGATAACAATATGTTCAAAATCGGGCACCAGTGGTGGTGGTGTGGGGGTTGAGGTTACCGTTGGAGAGGGATGTAAAGTTGGCGTCAGTGAAAGAATCGGTATAGCAGTTGCAGATGGAAGCGGCGTGGCGGCTATGGCGGGCGAGCAGGCACTCAAACATAACCCTGCCAGCACAACAGCAAAAATCAAATGATGGAATTTCAACATTCGCAATCCTTTTGTCATCTTATGGATTCATGATTGTTGTATTATAAGTGAATTCAATCCGAAAACATCAGACGATAAAGGCGAAGGAGACATTCGCATGGAAATCAAAACAGTGAGGATCGAAAAACCAGAACCGGTAAACTTTATCCTCGGACAATCGCATTTCATCAAAACTATCGAGGATATTCATGAGGCGCTGGTTGGGGTTGTTCCGGGTATCAAATTTGGATTGGCCTTTTGCGAGGCATCCGGTAAATGTCTGGTGCGATGGAGCGGCACGGATGATGCAATGATTGAATTGGCAAGAAAAAATGCGACCGCCATCGGTGCGGGACATTCATTCATCCTATTCCTAGCTGAGGGATATTTTCCCATCAACGTTTTGAACACGATAAAAGCTCTGCCGGAAGTGGCTCGCATTTTCTGCGCGACTGCGAATCCGACCGAAGTGTTGGTCGCGCAAACCGAACAGGGACGCGGCATTCTTGGCGTGATAGATGGCTTCTCGCCCAAGGGCGTGGAAGGCATTGAAGATATCGCGTGGCGCAAAGGCTTCCTGAGAAAGATCGGTTACAAGTTCTAGCCCAAATGGTTGATGTACATCGAGCGCGTTGCCGCTTAGAATAAACAACAAGATTAAAGTTTATGACGACTAACCGCGCCCCCAGCAAAATCATTCCGCGTGCTTTTCCGGGTATCAAACCCGCCGAAGTCGAAGAGTTGATTGCGAACAGCAAAATACAATCCTACCCTCCTAGAACTATATTGTGTCACGAAGACGCCCTTGAAACTATTTTTTTCATGATCCTTGAGGGCGAGGTCGAAGTCACAAAAGTGATCAACCAAACGGATGCGCGTGTCCTCAAAACTTTAAGGGCGGGAGATTTCTTCGGCGAGATGGCGTTGATTCATAACGCGCCGCGCGCTGCGACCGTCACCACAAAAACGGAAGTGGTCGTTCTGGAACTGGATAAGGAGAACTTCGACCGAGTCCTGCAACATTCAAGCAGCGTAGCGATGGCGATGGTCAAAGAGATCAGCGAGCGACTGCGCCAAAATGATGAGATGGCAATCGAGGATTTACGCATGCGCGCCGGTGAACTTGCCCAGGCTTATCAAAAGCTTGCCGAACAAGATTTGGCGCGCCGCGAATTTCTGACTAACGTGGCGCACGAACTTCGCACTCCGTTGATGGCGGCTGGTGGATATTTGCAAATTTTGCAAAAGGGTAGGCTCCAAGGCAATCAACTAAACGATGCAATCGAAACAGTCTCACGCAACGTTGGACAAATCGTTTCACTAGTCAACGATATTTTATTTCTTCAGGAAATCGAACTTGTCCTTCCGGAATTTCAACCCGTAGACCTAGGCGAGGTCGCACAACGTATTGCCCAAAAATACGAGAAGAAAGCCACAGAACATGGCGTCCGCTTAAAAGTAAGGAATGAACAAAATGTTCCAGATGTCAGCGGCGATTCAAAATCGCTCGAACGCGCAGTCACTGCATTGGTGGACAATGCCATCAAATTCAGTCCGCGCGGGGGTGACATCGAAATCAACTTTGAAAAACAAAAAGCTAAGTTGGCAATCTCTGTTGAAGATCACGGAATTGGAATCGCAACCGATCAATTGTCGCACATCTTTGATCGCTTTTATCATCTCGAAAAAAGTGGCGATGATTTATTTGGCGGCCTTGGGATTGGGCTGGCAATCGCTCGTCAAGTGATCGAACAACATCATGGAAAGTTGAGCGTCGAAAGCAAATTGGGCAAGGGAAGCAAATTTACAATGGAACTGCCGCTGGGAAGCGGAACTTAATTTCCAAATACAACTTTCAATTTTTCATCATGATCATAATACGATCGCGCCGAGAACGGCGGATCGCCGCGCTCCATACTGTGAACTTTGGATAATAGCACCGACAAATCTTCAACAGCTGGCAAATTATTTATCGCCTCATACGCGACCCACTCAACGGCTCCTTCGCTGGAAGGTTTTAAATCGCCTTCAAAGCTTTCCCCGCTAAAAACATACAAACAGATTCCAATCTCATCAACATCAACGATCACTGTTCCGCACAACCACAAATCCGCAACGAGACCCGTCTCTTCCTTCAGCTCGCGCTTCGCCGCGGACAAAACATCTTCGCCGCGCTCCACGTGACCGCCGACACCGTTATATTTCCCCGCCCAGAGACGCTTGGTCGGCGCACCTTTGATCAGCAAATACGAATCGCCGCGCCGCAGAAAAATGATCGCGCGCGGAATCAGCATGTAACGGTCGCGAGTAACGCCCTGATCAGATTGAGGCATAGCCAATAACTCCTTCCACAAAGTTTACCCGAGAGAATCAACAAGATTATCACTTGACATTATAAAGGCGAATGGCTAGGATAAATAAAGATAATGTCTGTGGAGGTTAGATTGAACACAGAGAGTGCAAAGCTTCTTGTCATCGGCGCAGGTGTGAACGGCTCAGCAGTGATCACAAAATTAGTGAGTGCTGGACTCGATGCGAAAGTTCTGGCACGCGGCAAACGCTATGACGATATCAGAGATGACGGAATTATTATCGAAGATCCTTTCAACCATGAACGAACTATTACCAAGGTTCCGGTCATCGACCATCTTAATCCGGACGACATCTATGACTATATTCTAGTCATCGTTCGCAAAAATCAAGTTGCGGACCTTCTGCCAGTGCTAGCCCAAAACCAGTCTCCGAACATCGTCTTCATGGGTAACAATCTTTCCGGTCCAGATGAGTTCGCTAAAGTCGTTGACAAAAAACGGATTATGTTGGGAATGGTCGTAGCGGGCGGAAAACGGGACGGCGATATTATTCGGGCAATGGTATCTACGCCGATGCCCTCGCCGTTTGGAGAATTGGACGGCACGATCACGCCGAGGTTGAAACAACTCATCAAAATCCTGCGCGGCGCAGGCATTAAAGCCACAACTTCGACGAATATGATTGATCTCCAAATGACCCATGCAGTTGGCGTGGCACTCATCGGAAAGCTGACGATGAAATATAATTGCGACCTTGCCGCACTAGCCCAAAGCACCGAAGATTTAAAACTCTTTGTGGATGGCGGACGCGAGGCGCATCACATTATGTGCGCACTTGGACACAAGATTATCCCATTTGCCGAGAATGCCAGCGAATTCATACCGAGTTTCCTGCAAATTGCAGGATGGCGCGCGATGCTGAAATCCAAATTGGGAGAAGTCGGTTTGGCATACCACGTATCCCAAGCGCCGGATGAAATGATACAACTTGCTAATGAGCTGCGCACCTTGGTGAATCAGGCCGGTTTGCCTGTTCGGGCAATAAGGAAAGTGCTTGACTTAAAATAACATCAGTATAATTACAGCATTCATTTATAGTTATCGTGAAGCGAGGTTAATGTGGAAGCTTTATTACCGTTGCTTTATATTATTGTTCTATACGGCGCATTTATAGCCGGAGAGATTTGGGGCAGGACGGAAAACGGCAGCAGCATATCGTCAACGGAACCAGCTAATTTCAGCCATCCACCTTGGGCAACACTTTCGCTATTTGTTGCAATAGGCATTCCAACAACACTACAATTTTTCTTTCCCTACATTCTCACGCTATTTAGACGCGATACGGTTGCATTTTTGGCGGGAGATTGGTGGCGTGTAATCACGCCGCTCTTCGTCCAAGATGGAGGCGTAAGCGGTAGCATCTTTAACCTCGTGAGCTTACTCATTGTAGGCAGCATTGCCGAGCGTCTATGGGGCAGCCGACGATGGCTCATCATTTTCTTTGTTAGTGGAGTCTTGTGCGAAATTATTGCCTTGGCATGGCAGCCGGTTGGTGCGGGCAATTCTGGCGCCAATTTTGCCTTGGCAGGGAGCGTTGCTGTCGTATGTCTCACGCGCAATCCACTTCGGCTGGAACGCATTTTCGCAGTTGTAGTTCTGGCAACAGGAATGTTACTCTTGATGCTTCATGATATTCATGGCGCGGCGACCGCATTGGGCGCGGCCATTGCTTTGACCTTGATCTGGTTTGAGCATAGCAAGTCGCAGGATGGCGTGCGTCCCTGAAATCCAAATTGGGAGATGTCGGTTTGGCATATAACGTCTCCCAATTTCCCCACACCGTCTGTCCATCTAGCCAATTGCACTGCCGAGGCGCAGCTATCTGTTCCTTTCCAATCGGTTCCTGTTCATGACAAAACATGACTCATTAGCTACCAATTAGTTCTAGTTAGCAGCTAAGCACTACCCATTAGTCGCCAATGGGTTCACGTTACCCGCCAATTCGATGGTCGCGCTACTCAACCTGGGAAACTTATGTTGATGTATGCATTTCGGGTTTCAAAAGAAGAAGAGAGGATGATCAGCCGATTTGGAGATACCGATCGTCAATACTTGCAGAAAACAGGACAAATATTTCCGCGCCTCAAGGCTTGACTTTAGTCTTGTTCAAATCGGCGGCATGTGAGAACCGTTATACATCTCAAATAGCAATAAACGAGTGACTTTCATCAATTGTTCATCGAGGAAATTTACTTTATACTCAAATGCAAATCATGAACGAGCCATTAACCAGTCAACTCTCCTACTGCATCTGTTGCCCGCGCAACTGCGGCGTGAACCGCATCGAAGGCAAACTCGCGGTCTGCAAGGTCGGCGCGGAGATTCGGATTTCTCACGCTGGTTTGCATTTCGGAGAAGAACCGCCCATCTCAGGCACCAAAGGCTCGGGAACGATTTTCTTCACGGGCTGCAATCTGCGTTGTGTATTCTGTCAGAACTATCAGATCAGCCAGGAGTTCAAGCGTCATCAAACCCGAACCTTGACCGTTGACGAACTCGCCGACGAAATGCTACGGCTTCAATCCGAAGGCGCTCACAACATCAACTTTGTTTCGCCGTCGCATATGATTTTCCAAATGGCCGATGCGATCATCGCCGCCAAGGAAAAAGGACTTGTCATTCCGATTGTGTACAACACCAACGGCTATGATTCCGTGGACGCGCTCCGACAAATCCGAGGCTTGGTGGACATCTACCTGCCCGACATCAAATACCTGGATAACGCGCTCGGCAAACGCTATTCAGCCGTGCTCGATTATGCCGAAATTATTCCCGGTGTTCTCAGAGAGATGCTGGATCAGGTCGGTCATTTGAAAATGGATGAGGCGGGAATAGCAACCCGCGGAGTCTTGGTGCGGCATCTCGTGTTACCGAGTCAACTTGACAACAGCCGAAGCTGCCTCCGTTTTCTGGCCGACCTTTCGCCGGATATTTTCCTTAGTATCATGTCACAATATTCGCCTCAACACAAAGCCAGCAAGTATCCGGAAATCAACCGGACGCTGACCGAAACTGAGTACGATGAGATCACCGAGTACGCGCTTGATCTCGGACTTGAGAATGCCTTCGTTCAAGAGATTGAAAGTCAGACAGCCTGTTTGCCAGATTTTGAGCAAGTAAATCCATTCAACTTTGCTTGACCAATTCTTGGAGCTGCCCCTCTATGAACATACTGGTCTCTGTCCTTGACAAAGCTTATAGCATTTACGATGAGTGGGGACCAAAACGCCAAATCGAAAGGAAACAACGTCTGGAAGAGGAATTCAATCAACTCTCTTCACAGGAAATAGAGCAAGTGTTAGATATTATGAAAAAAGTCGTTGATACCGTTTGGACCATTGCCAAGCAGGGTGGAGAGGCAAAACTTGGAAAAGCAAAGGTCGCCAAGCTTTTGCAGGAAAGACACCCCTTCTTAAAATCTGATGGCTTGGAAAGAGCGCTGTTCCTGGTGAATTATTACGCCTGGCATGAAGGCTATGATAAATAAAGAAGATATTACTTGAGTGCACAAGCAGGAGCGCCGTCTTTCGACGGCGCTCTTTTTATTTATGCCACTGTAATGCTCTTATCCAGATACACATCTTGAATGGTGTTCAAGAGCTTCACACCATCTGCCATCGGACGCTGGAAGGCTTTGCGGCCCGAGATGAGACCGGTGCCGCCTGCGCGTTTGTTGATCACAGCCGTCGCAGCCGCCTCGCCAAAATCGTTCTCACCGGATGCGCCGCCGCTGTTGATGAGTCCAATGCGACCCATGTAGCAGTTCGCAATCTGATAGCGGCACAAATCAATCGGATGGTCGCTGTTCAATTCACTATAGATGCGCTTGTCGTACTTGCCATACGAAACGCCGTCCGCGTTCAATGCAATGAAGCCGCCGTTATTCTCCGGAAGTTTCTGTTTGATGATATCCGCTTCCATAGTTACACCGAGATGATTTGCCTGTCCGGTCAGATCAGATGAGACATGATAATCTTTGTCTTTCTTGAACGCCGAATTGCGCAGATAGCACCACAAAACCGTCACCATGCCGAGTTCGTGCGCGAGCGCAAAGGCCTGCGAGATCTCGATCAGTTCGCGATGTGAATCATCCGAGCCAAAATAAATTGTGGCGCCGATTGCCGCTGCGCCCATATCGTATGCTTCCTCGACCGTGCCAAACAGGATTTGCTCGAAGCTGTTGGGATAGGTCATCAATTCATTGTGATTGATTTTCACGATGAAAGGAATCTTGTGTGCGTACTTGCGCGCTACAATGCCCAGTACACCAAACGTGGATGCTACTGCGTTGCATCCGCCCTCGACGGCAAGCTTTACAATGTTTTCGGGATCGAAGTAATCGGGGTTTTTGGCAAAGCTCGCGCCGCCTGAATGCTCGATGCCCTGGTCGACAGGCAGAATGGAAAGATAACCCGTTCCGCCAAGCCGACCGTGGTCATGCATCCACGCCAGATTGCCGAGCACACGATTGTTGCGATCAGAATGCGCAACAATACGGTCTATAAAATCAGGGCCAGGCAGATGCAAGCGTTCTTTGGGAATTTTGGGTGACTTGAAGCCCAGCAGTTTCTCTGCCTTGTCGCCTAATAAGGATTGAATATCAGTTGTCATTATATTCTCCTTGCCCGGCACTATGCGCGTCGAGCGTTTAAATTTTTTACTCTCTGAGCGAGAGAAATGTATTTTCTTTTCCTGCCGTGGAATTACTCCAAATAGGAAAAATAGCTTTCTTGATTATAACCAGAAACTCAGGCTATAATGGTACGAGTTCGTGCGACGAAAGTAACTGCAACACGTATATCTTGTATATCAACGCAGGAGGCACAAATGACTGACATGTATCAAAACGTAAGCGGCCAGATGGATCCATTCAAAAAACTGGCATCCTACATCCCCGGATTTAGCGGTTATGTCGAACGACAGAATCGGCGCGACGCGGACAAACTCGTGCGCGATACCATTGCGCGCAGGTTCGATGATTTGGTCAAACGCGCATCGGCTCTGCAGACGGATTTGGTGAGCACCGGCAAGCTCGATTCTGTGGGCGAGATGGAGAAAGCCGTCACGCAAATGCGCACATTCATTGATAAGATCAGCACCGCCGCACGCGGCTACTCCGGCTTGTTCGATGCCGTCAAGATCAATGAGAAGGAACTTGAACAACTCTATAATTTTGACCTGGCCTTCTTTGATCTTGCCGATCAAATCGGACACGGCTTGGATAATGTGGAAGCCAGCATGGGCGACGACGCGGCCCTGCCCGCCGCCATTCGCAACATCACTACGCTTGGACGTCAGGCCGTGGATACGTTCAACCGCCGCTCCGAGGCCTTTACCGGCAGCGGAAAGTAAGCTCCGCAAAAGGCACAGACAACTTAAAAAAGCTCTGTGCCTTTTCTTGTTTTTGTGGTACAAAAAGTGTCATGTGGCACAATTATATAAATACAACCTCCACCGATGAAGCTCTAAAAATTCTTGCGGAGAATCGAGAACGCGCCCGCATCGTAGCTGGCGCGACTGATTTGATTCTCGAACTCGAACGCGGCGTCCGTAAAGGAATCGAAACCTTGATTGACGTGACGCGCATACCCGACCTTGATCGCATCACGCTTGATGAAGAGGATGTGATTCACCTCGGTCCGTTGGTCACACATAATCATTGCGCTGCCTCCAAATTGATTCGTGAACGAGCCTATCCATTGGCGCGCGCGGCTTGGGAAGTTGGCGCACCACAAATAAGGAATCGCGGCACCGTCGCTGGAAACTTAATCACCGCTTCGCCTGCCAACGATACCATCACACCGCTCATGGCATTAGGCGCGTCGGTGACCCTTGCCTCCACACGCGGCGAACGCAGAGTAGCGTTGCAGGATTTTTATACCGGCGTCCGCAAGAACGTGATGCAAACCGATGAGATGCTGGTCGATATTTCTTTTCCAGCACTGACCAAGGATCAACGCGGCACATTTATCAAATTGGCATTACGCCGCGCACAAGCCATATCATTGGTCAATGCCGCTCTCATCTTGACTTTGAAATGGGGAACCGTTCAATCGGCTTCGATTACGCTTGGGGCTGTCGCACCAACCATCATCCACGCGCCCGAAGCGGAAGAATATCTGCGCGGCAAAAAGCTCTCCGATGATGTCATCTCTAAAGCCGCCGAACTGACCATGAATGCCAGCCGTCCCATTGACGATGTACGCAGCAGCGCAGCCTATCGGCGTGAGATGGTACGCGTGATCACTTCACGCGGTTTGAAATCCATTCGAGATAAACGCGAACAGGATGGTTACCCGCGTGATCCGGTACTGTTATGGGGAAAAGAAAAAAGCGAAGGAAAAGCGCCGGAAGTTGAAAGCCACTTCCCAAACACAACGATTGAGACGACCATTAACGGCAAAAAGTTTGTCTTCAAAAATGGCTACGATAAAACTTTGCTCCGCCTGCTGCGCGAAGAAGGAATGTTGACCGGAACCAAAGAAGGGTGCGCTGAGGGCGAATGTGGCGCATGCACGGTCTTCCTCGATGGCAAAGCCGTGATGTCGTGCCTCGTCCCTGCGCCGCGTGCACATGGCGCAGAAATCATAACCGTCGAGGGCCTCGCCAACGGCGGCCAATTACATCCTGTACAGGAAGCTTTCGTTCAAGACGGCGCAGTCCAATGCGGATATTGCACACCAGGCTTTATCATGTCGGCCGCAAAACTGCTCGAAGAAAAACCGCACCCCTCGAAGAATGAAATTGAACAAGCCATCACCGGCAACCTGTGCCGGTGCACGGGCTACTACAAAATCGTTCAAGCAATAGAAGATGCAAGCAAAATCGAGGTTTGAGAGGTGACAGATGGGAAAATATTCTCCGACCGCAATCAAAACTCCAAAATCACGCATTGAACGACCCCACCCGGTGTGGCGGGGCATTGGTTGTATTTTGATAGTCATTGTTCCCATCATCTCGTTCGGATTGGCAGAACTCACAGTCCAAAACGCTTGGGCGCAACAGTTCATCCCCTACCAATTGCTTGGCAATCCTGTTATGCCGGCAGGGTGGTGGAAGCTTGGATTCCTTGATCCGTTATTGGGCTTCATCCAAACTCAGGATAACTTATACGGGGTTGCAATATTGTTTATTTTCTATCTACTTGTGATCGGAGCTTTCGTGTCAGTGGGTAATGCATATGTTTACAAAACGCTTGGGCCGCCACGTTATGGACCCCAAGACGCCCCGCCGCCAAGAATAAAAGCGAAACGATATAAACGATAAGAATTAAAGAGAGTGAGGTATGGCCTCACTCTCTTTGCTAATCCACAGCGGCTTCGCCGCCCTCTTCATCTTCAGGTGGCTCAGTTTCAACGTCATTCGTCTCAGGCGATTCCGCTTCTTCAATGACTTCACCTTGGGACTCGCCTTCTTCGTTAGCTTCGTCTGATTCGCTTTCTTCTGCTTCTTCTTCCTCGGGGCCTTCGCCACCTTTCTCTTCCGATTCTTCTTCTTCCTCTCCGGCTTCCTCACCTTCGCTTTCTTCCTTGTCCTCGTCTTTCTCTTCCTCTTCAGATTCATTCTCTTCGGATTCTTCATCAACAATTTCTTCTTTTTCTCCCTCTTCCTTTTTTTCAGATTCTTCTTCGTCTTCTTTCTCTTCGCCTTTTTCAGGTTCTTCGTCTTCCTTTTCTTTTTCACTCAATTCTTCTTCAGATTCCTCTGCCTCGCTTGATTCTTCCGCTACAGATTCCCCTGATTCTTTTTCATCAGCGCCTTCATCTTTTTCTTCATTTTCATCCAGCTCATCTCCTCCTTCATCTGCTTCTTCATCATCGCCTACTTCCGAAGCTGCGCCAACTTCAGGTGACCCTGATTCATTTTTGCTTACAAATTTAGAATCTCTGATTTCAAGGTTCTCATTGCCCTCAACATTATCATATCCGCGTTCACTCTCTCCATCGGCCTTATCCTTATTCTCAGCGTGCTGTTTCCAGACAGAGACAACATAGTCGTGAACGTCAGGCATTTGAATTCGTAAAGCTTCCATGAACTCAGAGTATTTCTGATACGCGCCACGATCTGCATTTGCCGGATTGGTCAATTGCTCATGCACAGCGCCCAACATGGCTAAAGCCTCTTCAGCAGAAAGGTCACGCGCCGCGAGACGACCCTGCAAATAATCGAGCATACTCTGCGGTCCTGTATCGCCAAATAAATTATTGTATTTAAATCCAGGCATCACTCACCTCTTATTTCGACAAGTTGAATATACCATATGCCAGCCTTATAAAAAGGGCACCTGAAAGCCGTTGTATAATACAGGAGAACAAAGAAACGGAGAACTATCATGTCATCCATTGGGCAATCCTTTCCACGCATCGATGCCCGCGGCAAAGTCACGGGCGAAGCAGAATATTCAGGCGACCTTTCCATGAAAGGAATGCTCTACGCGAAAATATTATTTGCTGAACGGCCTCATGCACGCGTTGTGAGCGTCAAGACAAGCAAAGCGGAAGCCGCGCCGGGAGTCGTTGCTGTTTACACTTCCAAAGATGTTCCAACCAATGAATACGGATTGCAGATTCCCGATCAGCCAGTGCTTTGCGGGCCGGGTTCATCCAAGCCTGGAACCGATGTGGTTCGATTCGTCGGCGATCAAGTCGCAGCCGTCATTGCGCAAAGCGAAGCGGCGGCGCAAGCCGCACTAGGTCTGATTCAGGTTGAGTATGAAGACTTGCCCATTGTGTCAGACCCACTTGAGGCAATCAAATCCGATGCGCCGCGCGTGCATCAAGAGATCGGTGATTCAAATATATGCGTTCACTACAAAATCCGCAAAGGAGACATTGAAGCAGGATTTGCACAGGCGGATGTAATCATCGAAGGAGAATATCGGACGCCCGCACAGGAACACGCCTATCTTCAACCGGAGGCAGGCTTATCCTACATTGATGAAGAAGGCCGCGTGACCATTGTGTGCGGAGGACAATGGACACATGCAGATCGCGATTCAATTGCCCACGCACTAAACTTACCGGAAGAACGTGTGCGCGTAATCTATCCTGCCATCGGCGGCGCATTTGGTGGACGCGAAGATTTATCGGTGCAAATTGTGTTGGCGCTTGCAACCTGGAAATTACAAAGCCCGGTCAAAATCATCTGGAGCCGCCGCGAGTTCGATCATCGGACACGCGAAAAGACATCCCGCCGTTTTACACGCCAAATGGGGCGCGACCAAAGAGGGAAAACTCGTCGCCGCACAAAACGAAATTATCGCCGATGGTGGCGCCTACATGTACACATCCAACAAAGTGTTGGGCAACTCAGCGATCACATGCACCGGCCCATATTTCATCCCAAATGTTAAAGCAGATGTTTATGGTGTTTACACCAATAACGTCCCAAGCGCGGCATTTCGCGGGTTTGGAGCGCCGCAGGCATTGTTCATGGCGGAAGGCCAAATGAATAAGCTTGCCGAAAAGCTCGGCATGGACCCGGTTGAATTCCGCATGAAGAATGCATTAAGAGATGGTATGACGCTCGATGTGGGCACGCCTGCCCCGGGACCAGTTAGCGTGCCACAAGTAATTGAAGCTGCGTCAAAGAAATTCGGCTGGGTGGATATTAACAAATCACCGACCAAGACTCGCCGAGAAACCCATCTCGTGCGCGGAATCGGCTTTGCGGCCGGATTTAAGAATGTCGGCTTCTCGTTTGGCTATCAGGAGAACTCGTGGGCAAAAGTGGAAATCCACGGAAACGGTGAAATCGAAAAAGTGATCCTTCATCACGCTGGCGCGGAGGTTGGACAAGGAACGCATACCGTCATGGCCCAGTTTGCGGCTGAGGTGATTGGCGTTCCGGCACAGATGGTGCAAATCATCACTTCGGACTCTGCAAATCAAGAAAGTTCCGGGTCGGTTTCCGCCTCGCGCATGACATTTATGGCGGGCAATGCCATCAAAGGTGCGGCGGAAGCAGCGCTGAAAAAATGGCAAGCAGAAGAACATCCCGCCATCGCGGAATATAAATATCTAGCACCAAAGACGACACATTTTGACGAGGAAACCGGCTATTCAGTGCCAAACTTTTCATACGCTTATTCAGCAGAAGCCGTTGAAGTAGAAGTGGATACAGAAACCGGTCAGGTGCGCCTCGTTCGAGTCACCTGTGCGGATGACGTTGGTAAAGCAATCAACCCACAATTGGTTGTGGGCCAAATTGAAGGTGCGGTAGTGCAGGCAGGAGGTTATGCGATCACGGAAGAATTCAAAGCCAAAAATGGGCGCGTTCTGACGGATCAATTGAGCACCTATTTGATCCCAACCATTCTTGACATCCCAGAAAAAGTTAAATCGGTCATCGTTGAAGTGGCAGAACCGAACGGACCATGGGGAGCACGCGGCCTTGGAGAAATACCATTTCTTCCCCTGGTTCCGGCTATTGCTGCTGCGATTCACGATGCAACGGGAGTATGGATCAACGAATTCCCATTTACACCCGAGCGCGTGTTACGCGCCCTCGGCAAAGTAAAATGAATTGGGATTTAATTTATCGAGGCGAGACAAAAGATATTGACGATGATATACGCGCCTCGACCAGCGGTTCTTTCATCCGACTTTCAAACGGATTCACCCACTACGAATTATGCGGTCCGGACAGCGGTCAATCCGTTGTCCTTGTTCACGGATTCTCGGTTCCATATTTCGTATTTGATCCAACATTCAACTTCCTGGGCAGAGCGGGTTTTCGCGTCTTGCGATACGATCTCCTTGGGCGCGGCTTTTCTGATCGTCCGTATACTAGATATAACCTTGAATTATTCGTCAACCAATTAAAAGACCTGATAGGTGCATTGAATCTCAAAAAGGTCAACTTGATTGGCCTCTCTATGGGCGGGGCAATCGCATCCGCATTTACCGCGAATTTTCCTGAACGCGTCCCCAGACTCGTCTTGATTGATCCTGTTGGAATACAATCTATGCCACTTTCGTGGATGTACAAAGCCGCGATCCTGCCCGGGATCAGTGAATTGATATTATGCTTGGTAAGTACAGAGAGAATAATTCAAAGAGCTGCAGTCGATTTCTTCAACCCCGAACATGCTAAATTGTTTCAGAATCAATATCGCATCCAGATGCAATATCGCGGTTTCAAGCGCGCCATTCTCTCAACGCTTCGCAACAAAACAGTGGATGGTTTCCCCGAAGTCTATCAACGATTGGGAAAGCTTGGTATGCCCGTCTTGCTGATCTGGGGACGAAACGACCAGACATTGCCGCTGGAACAAAGTCGCGATATTTTATCTGCGGTTCCACGCGCGGAATTTCATATCATGGAAAATTGTGGCCACATCCCGCACTATGAACAGCCGGAGGAAGTTAACTCGCTTCTTGCCAACTTCCTAAACAGGTAAAGAATGAAATCCTTTGCACGTTCTCTGAACACTGGATCTGAATTAGCTCCCGTCGGATACCTTGGCCTCTATACTTCGTTCTTTACTTCTATGTATGTCTTGTTTCATGTCTCTGGAAGCTTATCGCAGAAACAAACTTCACAAGAAATCAATTCTGTCCGGTTGCTGCACAGCTTTTAAAGGGCTGGTAGAATCGTTGATATGCTCAAAACATTGAACCGCATCCTGAAGCATCACAAGTACAAGGTTTCAATCTTAATGTTGATCACTGCTGCATCTGTTGTCTGTGTCATTCTTGTTCTCGCGCGCATCGCCTATAGTAATTCTCATGGCTACGTAGGTTTGATCTGGAATCTCTTCCTGGCCTGGATACCATTTGCATTGGCATACTTCGCATACATTTTGTCGTGGCGGAAGTTGTCAATCTACATTGCTATTCCCATCTTCGTATTCCTCTGGCTGATCTTTTTCCCGAACGCACCCTACATTCTTACCGATCTCCAGCATCTTGGACAAACATCAGCTGATGCTTCGTTTTGGGATTCAGCGAATGTTCCGATATGGTATGACGTGATTCTGTTGATTTGGTTTTCGTGGACCGGAATGTTACTTGGGATTATTTCCCTCAACCTTATGCAGGAAATTATCCGGCGCGAATTTGGAAGATGGTTTGGCTGGATGTTTGTCCTGATTGTAGCAGGTCTCAGCAGCGCTGGTATTTATGTCGGACGCTTTATCCGATTGAACAGCTGGGATATATTGAAAAATCCAAGCAACACGGCCGCAAATCTTTGGGATTGGCTCACAGACCCCAGCCTTCGTTCATTTGGATTCATCGGTCTTTACACATTATTCTTTATCTTTGTTTATCTCACAATCTATGCATTCGGCCATCTTCAGCAAGAACAAACCGGTGGAACACCTTGATGCCCGCACTCATTATCATTCGTGGCGGAGGAGATCTGGCAAGCGGGATTGCTTTGCGTATGCATCGCGCCGGACTAAATGTAGCCATCACCGAATTACCTCAACCGCTTTCCGTCCGGCAGACAGTTTCTTTCGCTACAGCGATTTACGAAAAACAAATCACAGTGGAGGAAGTTACTGCTCGAGTTGTTAATGATCCTGCTGATACCCTCAAGATTCTAAATATTCTTTCAAAGCAACAGGTGCCGGTATTGATTGATCCAGATTGTAATGTCGTGAAGACATTGAGTCCGCTCGCCATTGTGGATGCACGCATGATGAAGCGTCCGCCTGAAGCGTTATCGCATCGAGCGCTACTTTATCTTGGACTTGGGCCGGGTTTCACCGCCCCGCTCAATTGTCATGCCGTGATCGAGACTCAGCGCGGACACACGCTAGGCCGCGTGATCTGGGAAGGTTCAACGCTCAAGGACACCTCCAAACCCGAAGGTGATCCACGTCGCGTTTTGCGCGCTCCACAGGATGGTGTGATCGTAAACCATAAACAAATCGGCGATCATTGTGAGCCTGATGAACTTATTGCCGAAATAAGCGGCGCACAAATCAAGAGCCCATTCAAGGGCGTCATACGCGGATTGATCCATTCCGGATTAGCGGTGACGCACGGCATGAAGATCGGAGACGTTGATCCGCGCGACGATGTGCGTCTATGTCAGTTGATCAGCGAAAAGGCCCTCGCCATTGGCGGCGGCGTTATGGAGGCCTTGCTCACGCGGCCCGAAGTGAGAAACAGATTATGGGTATAACGCATTCATATAGAAGTGCTACAATAAAAATATCCTGAAGACCAATGGAAGAAAGAGTGTAATATATGAGCAGAGAAGATGAACTTCGCGATATCCTTAACAATACAGCCAGAGAAATATCCAGCACACAAAATAATCCGCGCACATGGGTGTCATGGATGGTTTATCTGCTTGGCCAACTTGAACAAGAAGCGATAAAACAAAACCCCGATAAAACGGCCTTCAACGAAATGTTATCCGCCTTGCAGGATGTAATTAGAAACCGGCAAAAAACCGGCGGATGGTGACACATTGCTCCTTTCCCAGGCCTTAAGGCTTTCGCCACCGTTCGATACTAGCAGAGGGAGGATAATTGCTTTTGTCGGCGCGGGAGGCAAAACCGCAACCATCTTTCAACTCGCACGTGAACTGCCTCCACCCGTTCTTGTAATAACAACCACTCACCTCGGCGTATGGCAAATCCCGCTTGCAGATCATCATATCATTGCGCAAACAAAAGGCGATGTTGACAGTCATGGGTTTCAGGGCGTAACTATGATTACCGGTCCTATTGAAGATGATCGTGCAACAAATGTAAACGAAGATATATTATATTGGCTACACACATACGTCCAAGAGCATAATATGACGTTACTAATCGAGGCGGACGGTTCGCGCCAGAAACCATTGAAGGCACCAAACGAGCGCGAACCGGTTATTCCAGAATTTACCGACGTAGTCATTGTTGTTGCTGGATTAAGTGGATTGGGAAAATCGTTGAATGAGGAGTATGCCCACCGTCCGCAACTCTTCTCGACCTTGAGCGGGCTCCCGCTCAACGACTCGATCACACCCAATGCTCTTATCCGCGTCTTAACTCATCCGAATGGAGGGCTCAAAAACATTCCGCCTGACGCGCGTCGAATCGTATTTCTCAACCAAGCCGATACGCCAGAATTGCAATCCATCGGTGGAAAGATGTCAACGGAATTGCTTAACCATTTTGATGCAATCATCGTCGGAAGTTTTCAGCACTCGTATTTCCAAATCTTTGAGCGAACAGCAGGCATCATTCTCGCCGCCGGCGCTTCGACGCGTTTCGGCCAACCCAAGCAATTACTTGATTGGCGCGGTGAACCATTCGTCCACGTTGTGGCACAAACCGCTTTGGAAGCGGGGCTCTTTCCCGTCCTTGTAGTCACTGGCGCCAACGCAGACGAAGTTGAGTCAAAGATAAAAGATTTGCCTGTTATTACTATTCGAAATGAGAACTGGCAGAGTGGACAGGCGTCATCGATCCGAGCTGGAATCCCAGCCACACCTGCCAATGCAGGCTCTGCAATCTTTCTATTGTCCGATCAGCCACAAATCACAGCAGATGTTATTCGAGCGTTGATCGAACTCCACACTACAGAACTTTATCCCATCGTCGCGCCGCTGGTGATGATGGAGCAAAGAGCAAACCCAGTTTTATTCGACCGCACCACATTTCCTGATTTGTTAAAACTTGAAGGCGACGTCGGCGGACGCGCTATCTTCTCGAAATATTCTGTAGAATATTTACCCTGGCATGATGATCAACTCTTACTTGATGTGGATAAACCCGAAGATTACCGACGTTTGATTGAGGACCATACTTTATGATTTCAGCCATTGTACTCGCAGCAGGCGAATCAAAACGAATGGGACAACCCAAGATGCTTTTGCCCTGGGGCAGAAGCACTGTTCTGCAAACGGTCATTTCCACGCTTCAGACGGCCAACGTTGATGACATCCTCGTGGTCACCGGCGGAGCTCACCAGCAAGTAGACATGCTGATTGGCAAATCGGTGCAGACTCTTTATAACGAGAACTACGTTGAGGGAGAAATGTTAAGTTCCCTGCAAGCCGGGTTGGCGGCAAAAAAAGATGAGACACGCGCCGCGCTCATTTGTCTTGGCGACCAGCCTCAGGTCCAAGTCAGAAGCGTACAGCGCATTCTGCAGACTTACAAAGAGTCCCAAGCTCCCATCATTGTTCCCAGTTACCAATTGCATCGCGGACATCCTTGGATGGTGGCACGTGAACTCTGGGACGAAATCTTGAAGATGCGCGCTCCAAAAACACTTCGCGATTTTTTGAATCATCATCAGAGGAATATTCTGTATCTTGAATTCGATACACCAACGATTTTACAGGACCTTGACACAAAAGAAGACTATTTGGAATCAAAGCCGTAGCATTACACCTTCAACAATCCAACCTTGACCTTCTCTCCATCGAAATCATCTTCAACCGAGGATGCGCTGGAAGGAGGCTCGCTGAAATCCAATGAAACCGCAAGCGTTTCATTAGTGATGTACTCGCGATGCGCTTCAATAGCCGACTTCAAATTGGTTGACGCCACAACAAATAATTTTATGCGATCCGCCACATCCAACTCAGCGCTCTTTCGCAGGTCCTGCACGCGGCGGACGAATTCGCGCGCCAAACCTTCCTGAACGAGTTCAGGAGTAAGTTCAGTGACAAGCGCCGCGACATACGCACCTTCTTCTGCAACTGCAAAACCTTCCTTCGCCTGCGCCTTGACTTCAACTTCATCGGGCAGAATATCGTAAGTCTGTCCATCAACATCGACTTTCACCGATCCGCCGCCAACCAATGCACGCGCAACTTCCTCCGCGTTCATGGCACGGATTGCTTTTTGAAGTGCAGGGAATTTGTTGCCGTATTTTTGTCCGAGTTGCTTGGGCAATGGCTTGATCGTGTGCGAGACCGCCTCCGTCGAGGCATCTAAGAGACGGACTGTTTTAACGTTCAACTCATCCTCGATCATGTCCGCAAACGTTGCTACGGCTTTTCGTTCAGAAGGATTACCCAGCGAAAAGGCAGCTTCTTTCAATGGTTGCCGGACTTTGCGATTCGCTTTTTGTCGCGCCTGATGTCCAAGCGAAACGAGTTTCGTCACCAATTCCATATCGCGATTGAGCAATTCATCGATCAAGGATTCATCGTATGTTGGCCATTCCGATAGGTGCACTGACTCCGCTGCAAATTGATCCACCGAACGGACGAGATTCTGATAAAGCTCATCAGCAAGAAACGGCATGGCAGGTGCAATCAGTTTTGCAACTGCCACCAACGCAGTGTAAAGCGTGCCGTAAGCGGCCTGCTTATCCGCGTCCGATTCGGATTTCCAGAATCGGCGGCGCGAGCGGCGCAGATACCACGTTGAAAGTTTTTCAACGAATGCTTCGATCGGACGCGTTGCACCCGTGACATCGTAATTCTCATAAGCGTTCGTCACATCGCGGATCAGCGCGTGAAGTTCCGATAACAGCCAGCGATCCAGCACGTTATCGCTATAAACACGCGCCGCCGTCAATTGCGGTTTATCCAAATTGGCATACGTGACAAAGAATGAGTAAACGTTCCACAAGGTTAGTGTAAAGTTGCGGATAACCTCACCAACTAAATCCACCGAGAAGCGGCGCTCGTTACCAGGAGGTGTGGCTGTATACAAATACCAACGAAATGCATCTGCACCATTGATCTTTAGCACATCCCATGGATTAACGATGTTGCCGAGACTCTTTGACATCTTTCTGCCATTTTCATCCAGGATCAATCCGAGGCAGATCACGTTCTTGTATGAAACCGAATCCATCAACAGTGTGCTGATGGCATGCAAGGAATAGAACCAACCGCGCGTCTGGTCAACCGCTTCGCAAATGTAGTCAGCAGGATACTGCGATTTGAACTTCTCCTGATTCTCAAACGGATAGTGCCATTGGGCATACGGCATCGAACCCGAGTCGAACCAGACGTCGATCAAATCCTTAACACGGCTCATCTTCCCGCTGCACTGCGGACAAACGTAATGAACCTCGTCGATGTAAGGCCGATGCAAATCGAGATCCGTCAGATCGCGACCAACTTTTTCGGATAGTTCCTCGATCGATCCAACACACTCGCGATATTTGTCCTGATCACATTCCCAGACAGGGAGAGGCGTGCCCCAATACCGTTCACGACTCAACGCCCAATCAATATTGTTGGAAAGCCAATTCCCAAAGCGTCCTTCGCGAATATGTTCCGGAACCCAATTGATGCTATTGTTCAGCTCAACCAACCGATCGCGGAATTGGCTGGTGCGGATGTACCACGAGTTCGCGTGCATAATACATCAGTGGTGTGTGACATCGCCAGCAGAATGGATATGTATGTGTATAACCTTCAGTTCGAAATAACAGCCCACGCGCTCGCAAGTTTTCGATGATATGTGGATCCGCATCTTTGATGAAGACACCGCGCCACGGTTTGACTTCCGACACGAATGTACCGTCTGGCAAGACAGTCATCAATATGGGCAAATTGTGTTCATTTGCCATTTGCATATCTTCCGCACCGAAGGCAGGAGCCATGTGGACAAGGCCAGTGCCGTCTTCCGTAGTCACGAAATCACCGAGCACAACAAAATGCGCGGGTTTATCAGGTGGCACAAAAGTAAAGAGAGGATGATATTTCACACCCTTGAGTTTTTTACCTTTGAAATTTTCAAGAACTTTCACTTCTTCATCGCGAAAAACTTTTTCAAGCAAGAGTTTGGCGAGAATCAATTTCTCTGTGCTACCATCCGCCAATTTGTGCTCGACGGTTACGTAGTCTACATCCGGATGGGCGGCAACTGCGACGTTACCAGGCAATGTCCAAGGAGTCGTCGTCCAAACCAATAACGATGTATCTTTCTTATCCACCAGCGGCATGCGGACAAAGACCGAAGGGTCGGTCGCTTGATCGTAGCCCAGAGCCACCTCATGGTCAGAAAGAGGCGTGCCACAACGCGGGCAATATGGAACAACTTTATAGCCCTTATAAAGCAAATCCTTTTCCCAAAACGATTTGAGAATCCACCACACCAATTCAATATATTCGTTGGTGTAAGTCACGTACGCATCTTCCAAATCAACCCAGAACGCAATGCGATCCGTGAGCTTTGCCCAGTCACGGATATATTCAAACGCCGATTTGCGGCATTCCTCATTGAATTTGGCAATGCCGTATTCTTCAATTTGTTGCTTGTTGGTAAAGCCGTGCTTCTTCTCGACTTCGATTTCAACCGGCAAACCATGCGTATCCCATCCGCCGCGCCTTGAAACGTGATAGCCGCGCATGATCTTATAGCGCGGGAACATATCCTTGAAGGCACGCGCTAAAACGTGATGGACACCGGGCCGGCCATTGGCAGTCGGCGGCCCCTCGAAGAAAACATACTCTGGTTTGCCTTTGCGTTGCTCGACAGTTTTCTTGAAGATTTCTTCGCGCTGCCAAAAATTCAGCACGCCTTCTTCCATGGCAGGCACATCAAGCTTGGATGAAACTGCTTTGAACATGCTTAATCTCCTAATCACTAATCACCAGTTTTGCAATCGAAAAAAAGAAAAACGCTCATCCCAAAACAGGGACGAGCGGCGCTCGCGGTACCACCCTGATTCCTATTCATCGATAGGCTCTCAGTGGATAACGTTCATTATCCTGTTCTGCTAACGGTGAACAACGCCGTCTCACTTACTCATCATTGATTTTCGGCTTGAAACTCCGGGATGATTTTCAATCTGCATTTCCGATCTGGCTCACACTATCTCCAAATTCGCTGGCAGAGATTCAGATTTACTCGTTCCCATCAACGCTTTAAGATTTTTAGATTATCCCACAAACCAATTTGACCGTCAACATTGGATGCATTGATTCTGGGTTTTGCAATATAATTTATTTCCTGTCTTCTCCCAAGTCTCTTCAGGAGGCGGCAAAAACTTTAGGATGGTCAATAATATGCTGAACTCATTCCGCCGTTTATTAGAAAATTATGTTCTTAACATTCCGCTGTTAACCTGGATATTACTCGGCTTCCTAACTACCTTTTTCGTATTCTTCATCATCCCCGTATTTCTCGGCCCATCCTTGACAATGAAATTTACAGCGTACGTCCCTATATTCAACCCGATTGGCAATGATTTTAGGCAGATCGTATCCAGCAGCAGTACCTGGTTCCGCTTTGGCACAGTTCCAACGACGCTGTACCCACCTTTTACTCTGATCTTCTTTACACCCTTTACCTTTGTAAGCTACGAAATCGGCTACAAAATTCTGATTGGAATAATCCTTGTATGCTATTTATTGACTACGCTGATCATTCCTCAACTGATAAACCAAAACAAAGGCATAGCCGCCTTTACGCTGCTAATTGCGATCACTGGATTGGTCTCCTACGGTTTTCAGTTTGAATTGGAACAAGGTCAATGGAATCTAATAGCATTTTTTTTCAGCGTGGCTTCAATCTACATCTTTCACTATCGACCGAGATACCGCTGGCTAGCTTATTTACTGTTCTCGATATCAGTTCAGCTAAAACTTTACCCCGCAATATTTGTTTTCACGCTCATTGATGATTTTTCTGATTGGAAGAACAATGTTCGGCGCATCGCCGCCTTAGGTGTATTTAATGTTTTAGCGCTTTTCATTTTTGGACCAAGCCCTATACTCAACACTATTGATTCTCTCAACAAAAACTCTTACCATAATTCATCCCTCTTCAATCTATCAATTGCCTCCTTTACTCCACTTCTGCTTGGTAAGGGCATCCTTCCGCATAAGCGTATAATAATGTGGGTATTATCAACCGGATGGATATTCCAGGCATCATTTTTTGCCCTTTTTAGTTTTTGCTTTTTGGTAATATGTTTTCAATCCTATAAAAGGAAGGCAATTGGCTTCAACCCTTATATCTTTCTGGCGTGCGTAGTCGGTGCGTGCATTATTCCATCAATTAGTTTTGATTACAAACTATCCATGCTTCCAGCGAGCATTGCAATATCTATGCCAGAAATACTATTGGCCAAAGACGGCAAGAACAAAGCTCTGCTGATACCACTGGCATTTGTTTTTTCACTTGTGTATTCATCAATGCTATTTTCTTACATTCACAAACCTAAGGTTCTGCAAAGCAATTTTCCTGCGTTGATGTTAATATTGGTGATCTGTGCGGTACTCTCCAGCATAAAATCGCAAGAGCCAATACATAACTCAGTTGTTGATTCTTAACTCTAGAAGTTAAGGCTTCACAGCGACGAGCAACATAATTCATTTGGGATAAGTTTGTCATCATAATAACCTCCAACATCAAAAGAGAGAGAACAAAGTATTCTGACCTGAATATATAACATCCGGCTCAGCGCGAACTCAGCAATCTAACGCAGCGGCTGCCTGAAATTATTTTGGATTTAGCAATTTAATTCTTCTTTTTTAGCATGTTTTGCAAACAGGATCGGAACCGCCATCAGCGCGATAGAAAAAGCAAGATAAATAATAACCATCATTGGTGTTGAGCCTGTCAGTCTAGTCGAAAAAGATGCCAGCACAACAAATAACAGAAATAACAGAAGAACGAGATTCCCTATTGCACGCTGGTTTGACTCAAACTGTTTGACCCAAATTATCATGAGTGGGATCAAACCCAGAAGAGATGGTACACTATATTCGAATGCTTGGGTTGGATAAAGCAAAAGGATCACAGCCACGCCTGTAAGGAAAGGGAAGAGGCCAATAAAATCGTTTTTATTGATCTTTGCGACAACAAGGCCAATTAGACTCAAACCAAATGGCAGAGTTTTGACCACAGTATTTGGAATGTAAATTCCTAAGCTAAGGCCTTGCGGAAATCTATGCGATTCCAAATGAATAAGTAGTTGGATGAAATGAATGTTCTCATTAATGAAGGGCAGTAGAAATATGGCAAATACCAGGCCGAATAAGAGCGCTGCCCAAAGGCTATATTGCAATTCTTTCTTGGTTTTGGAATTTAGAATATAAACTGCTAAAACAACAAAAATAAAGGGCAAAGACGTCCATTTGATGAAAGCAAATGCCGCTGAAATCACAACCAAAATAGTATTGTTCTTTGTAAGTCCTAATTCCAATAAAAGATAGGCGATTGCCATATATAATGAGAACTGTCCGCGCTCAAACCACGAAAGCCCTGCAGGCGTAAGGAATAGACAAAACTCCATAAAGAGGAAAACAAGTAAAAAGTATTCTTTAATTCCGATCAATCGAGAAACAAGATAAATCACCAAGAAAAATAAAAGTAATTGTATGAGAATGTTTCCAAAGGCTGCATAGCCATAATCCAATTTGCATAAGGTTACTGAGCACAAAGCTAGAACAAGCGGAGCATAATTGGGCAATCTTTTCCATGGGTCAAGTGACACATAACCAGTATAAGCATTGCCCAACGACGTAATTTCCTGTGCCGGAAAATAAATTGAAGCAAAGTCGGCTCCCAACCGATTTGCTGCTTGATATTCCGATGTGAGGGAGGTCGTAGGAATTCTCTGCGGCGAGTATATAGGAGAAGGAAAAAGCAATTGCGCGGAAAAATCCCCGTAAATCATATCTCTTGATAAAAGGAATACGTTTCTAAGAGCAAAATAATTTAGAAAAACAAAAAATATTATATATATTGGCCATTTCACTTTCTTAATAAATTGAGCAACATTTCGCGTAAGGCTCTCAGGATTCTCACTAATTGACATCAGCTTATCCTTTTCATGATCTATGTTCCAAGATTATAATATAAGCCATTCATCGTACGCTGCTTGCATTTGCAAGGGAGTAAATAGAATTTGATAGGATGACTATTATATAATGATATCGCTCCTTCGAAAAATTTCAGATTTCCTATTAAATTTACCACCCCTAGTTTGGATATTGCTCGGATTTCTCATTACCTTTATCCTACTTTTTCCGCGTTATATATTACTCAACCCCTCTCTAATCGCAAGGTTTAACCAAGATATCCCTGTGGCAATTCTCTCAACTAACACCGATTTCGGAATCATTACTTCTCTTAGTTCTAGCTGGCTCCATTCTGGCGCAACCCCTACAATTCTGTATCCACCTCTTACCCTCATATTTTTTGCCCCTTTCACGTTAATAGGCTACGAAACCGGCTACAAAATCCTTATTGGGATTATTCTCATTTGTTATTTATCAACCACATTAATCTTCCCTCAATGGATTAATCATCGCAAAGACACTCCCGCGTTCCCAATGTTTGTAATGATCACTGGATTGCTTTCCTACGGCCTTCAATTCGAATTAGAACGAGGGCAATGGAATTTAATAGCCTTTTCTTTCACTCTAGCCGCAATCTACATATTTCACCAGCAACCTAAATATCGTTGGCTCGCTTATCTGCTATTTTCAGTATCCGTCCAATTAAAGCTTTATCCCGCCATTTTCGTTTTTACGCTTGTCGAAGATTTCTCAGATTGGAAGAACAACCTCAAGCGCCTCATCGGCCTAGGATTATTCAACATCCTGATCCTTTTTATGTTCGGGATAGGTCCTATCCTAAACACAACTGAGGCCCTTAACAGTTTTTCCCAAAACAAATCATCTCGATTCAATCTTTCAATCGCTTCTTTTACACCGTACTTCTTTTCAAAACAAATTCTCCCCCAGAAGCACATCCTACTATGGCTAATAGCAAATCTGTGGCTGCCTGAGTTATTATTCTCCGCTCTTTTTAGTTTTTGCTTTCTACTAATCCTGTTTCAAGCATACAAAAGGAATATAACCGGCTTCAACCCTTATGTTTTTCTGGCATGCTTCATTGGAGCATGCATCATTCCTTCAATCAGCTTTGATTACAAATTATCCATGTTACCGGCATGTATTGCTATTTCGATACCAGAAATCCTTTTGTCTAAGAAAAGCAAAAATCAACCTCTAGACATACTGCTAACATTCATTTTTTCTCTCGCATATTCATCAACGTTATATTTATATACTTACAAGCCAAAGATTGTGGGAAATAATTTTCCCGCATTAATGTGCATACTCATAATATGCACGATATTATCCTGCATAAAATCAAATCAGCCAACCCAGAACACAATAGTTGATTCTAAAACCTAGAAGTTACAAGTTTGCCGACGCGGCTAGCAGCCTATTTCATTTGGAATAAGTCTATCCTCATAAAGCATTACCACTTCTCTTCGCAATTCGCCTCAGCTATAAATATCCGCGCGGCTGAACGGTACATTGCTTTTCCCGGCACGAGTCATCTTTGCCAGCAGAGTCTGATTGACGTTGATATTTCCTCTTTCAAACCCATAAACCGAAGCGGACATATATAAACGCCATGTGCGGTAAGTTACTTCATTGGACACCTTAATCGCTTCCTCACGGTGATCCGCCAAACGATTGACCCAGCTGCGTAACGTGAGCGCATAATGTTCCCGCAGGTTTTCTACGTCACGCACTTCAAATCCGGCGTCCTCCGCCAATACGTTAACTTCGCTGACCGGTGTCAATTCTCCGTCAGGAAAAATATATTTTTGCTGAAACGTGCCTCGCCCAAAGATACGGTTTTGAATCAGACCTAGTTTGCCCTCTTCGAGTTGTCGCGCGGCGCGAGATGCCATGATTGAGGAATAGTCCGCCGGGTTTGAGCAGGCGATGAACTTGGGCAAAATATTCCGGCAGGTGACTTCGCCCTACATGCTCGAACATTCCGACGCTCACAACCTTGTCGAACAACTCGTCGCCGAGGTCGCGGTAATCTTTCAGTTCAACGGCGACCTGCTCCTGAAGTCCCGCGCGAGCGATTTGTTCATCTGCGTAAGCTTTTTGATTCTTGCTGAGAGTCACACCTAGCACATTCACACCATATTTCGACGCGGCATAACGAGCCAGTCCTCCCCAGCCACAGCCGATGTCAAGCAGGCGCTCACCGCGTTGCAACCGCAATTTGCGGCAGATATGTTCCATTTTGCGTTCCTGTGCGGTGTCGAGGTCTTCTGTACCGGTTGGAAAATAGCCACATGAGTATTGCATATTGCGGTCAAGCCAAAGCGAGTAAAAATCATTTCCAACATCGTAATGGTATTGAACCGCGGCGCGATCTCGTGCACGGGAATGGACCTTGCCATGCAGTTGGAGCGGACCGCGTCCCTGCGGTCGCGCCGCGCTCGAGGCGGGTAGCTCAAATAGACCAAATCCAATCCCAAAAACTTCTCCCAAGGAGAATATTCGCGTGGCAATTGTGTCCATCAACGAAAACGTAGAAAAAATATCGCCTTCGATCTCGAAATCTTTCAGGATGAAAGCTTCTCCAAGCGAGAGCTCAATGGGCGGTTTGAACATACGCCGAAGCGCTCCCACATGATTAAGAATAAGAGAGAATAACGGGCGGCCCTCAGCGGGCATTTCACTCCCATCCCACAAACGGATTCCAAAGCCCCGCGGCGATGGGAAAAGTTGCTCTAGCAAATCGGCTGTACGTCGTACAATCGGATCAGCATTCGATAGCGAAACGGTTTGCGTCATAGCAAACTCCTTTTCAAAGACAATTGAGCTTAGAAAATCATGTCAATTCAAAGCATCTACTAATAATGATACATCCTTTACACTTGGTATATGAATGCGTAAAACCTTTCGTTTGGCTTCGATCAATGCTTCGTAATCACCCAGCGCCTGCGCGCGGATCAACGTGCCAAACGTTAAACCTTCCGTGGGGATATTTATATCTTTTTCTGGCTCGGCAGTAATTTGAATGAACAGCGCGTTCTTCGGTCCACCTTTGTGGAATTGACCGGTTGAATGTTGGAAGCGCGGACCAAAGCCTGCGGTCACTGCGCTGCCTGTCCTGGCACGGACAGCCACGCGCAGCTTCTGCAACGCGTCAGTCATTTCCGCATTGCGCGGTAAGTAGGCATTGATGGCTACATAACCATTTAGTTTTGACTTCTTCAAAAAGCCGTTCAAAATCGTTTTCAGTGATGCACCGCTTACGCTTGATGGCGCAAACACCAGCACGCCATCTTTTTTCCAGGCTGGCTTGCCCTCTTTCAACTTGCCTTTCTTTTGATACTCCGCAATCTTCGCCTTCGTTATCTTCTTGCTCAATTCCACATTTGGCTGATTAAATGCGTTCACTCCCAAGATCGAACACGCAACGGAAGTTGCGATTTCCCAGCGATAGATTTCTGCACCCACATCATAAGGATCAGCAATTGCAAAGCTAAGAACAGGATGTCCCGCTTCTTTTAAAGGCTTGATCATCGAATCCAATTCGCCGGTCTGGCGCAGATAAACAAACAAGCGATCCTTCCCATAAACTTTTGCATCACCAATCGGCTCCAGCGGGACGGGCAGGATTCCCCTTCCATCCTTGCCGCTGGATTCAGCAATGATTTGCTCGATCCATCCAGCAAATGCAGATAACGGCGCGTCACTCAGGATGGTCAACTTATCGCGGCCCGCGCGAGCGGATTCGCCCAAGACAGCCCCCAGCACCAAACCCGGATTGCGTGCCGCGGGAATATGTTCAGCGCATTGAGCTCTCATCCAATCAGCTTTATCAAGCAGACGGTTCAAATCCATGCCGAGCAAGGTAGCAGGCACCAAACCGAAGTCTGTCAGCGCAGAATATCTTCCGCCAATCATTGGATCGGCGGAAAATATTTTTCTGAATCCACGTTTGTGGGCCAGTGCTTCCAACGACGTTCCGGGATCGGTCGTGACAATAAAGCGCGAACCATCCTTCTTGCTTAACTTCCAAAAATAATTGAAAGCAGCCATGACTTCCGCTGTGCCGCCCGATTTACTCGCAACAATGTAAAGACTCTTATCCGGTGGATACTCTTCTGCTATCTTTGCAACTTGTGTTGGATCAGTCGAATCCAGAATTGCCAGAGACAGAGAAGCATCTACATTTGCAGCAGCAAGTAATGAACTAAACACTTCAGCTGTCAGTGATGAACCGCCCATGCCCAAGATCAGGACGCGATCAATCTTCTCTTCACGAATTTCTTTTGCAAAGGCTTGATATTCTTTCAATCGCTGACGCGCCTTTACGGGCGAGTCCATCCAGCCCATGCGGATCTTGACTTCGGCTTGACCAACAGGATCTTTTGTCCATAGAGTTGGATCATGATTCCAAAGACGTGCGGGAACGGAATCCGCTTGGAGTTGAGATATCCGCTTGGCAGCGGAAGCCGATAAAGGTCCAAGATCAGAAACGGCATTCTTGCGTCGTCCATCAATCGTTGTCAACAACTGTGCAAACGCATCTGCAAACGCTTTGACACCTTCATCCTCCAATTCTTGTGTGATGTGATCCATTGAAATCCCCGCGGCTTCGAGCCGGGCAAGTGCTTCCTTCGATTGATCAAGATCGCGAGTTAAAGTAACCGAAGCAATGCCATGATCGCGGAACGAATCGAGCGTAGCAGGTGGAAGCGTGTTGACCGTTTCGGAGCCGATTAGATTATCTACATACATGGTGTCGGGATAAGCAGGATTCTTGGTACTGGTGGAAGCCCACAACGGACGCTGGACACGCCCGCCTTTGACTTTAAGATTTTCCCAGCGGCTGCCCACAAAGGTTTTCATAAACTCTTCGTAAGCAAGTTTGGCATTTGCAATCGCAGCCTGACCGCGCAAAGGCGAACCTTCTGAAAGTTGAGGATCGATTTTTGTGTCCACGCGCGAAACAAAAAACGAAGCGACCGATGCGATGTGATCAATGGAATGCCCAGCGGCATAATGATCTTCCAATCCGCTGAGATAAGCGTCCATCACTTCAGTGTAACGTTTCAACGAGAAGATCAGCGTAACATTGATGTTTACCCCTACGGCAATTGCGCGTCGGATGGCAGGTATCCCTTCCTTTGTGGCGGGAATCTTGACCATGAGATTGGGTCGAGCCACACGCGCCCAAAGCTGTTGTGCTTGGGCAGTAGTCGCTTCTGTGTCATGCGCAATTGTCGGGCTGACCTCGATGCTGACATACCCGTCGCCGCCGTTGGTTTCTTCATAAAGCGGACTGAACAAATCGCAGGCGGCGCGGATATCTTCAATGGCAAGCTCCCAGAATATTTTCTCCGAGTCCCAACCGGCCCATGCTAGCGGCACAAGCGCCGAATCATAATCGGTTGATTTTGAAATCGCATGATTGAAAATCGACGGATTCGAAGTCATGCCGCGGATGTCGCCGCGTTCGATCATGGCTTTCAGTTCGTTATTCTCCAATTGCCTGCGTTGGATGTTATCCAGCCAAAGGGATTGACCAAGAGATGTTAATTTTTCAATGGGAGTAGACATTTATACCTCAACTAAACTATAAAATAGACTCACCTTTCTCGATTTTATGGATTTTATTTACTCGTCTTACCAGCCTTTCACCACCGGAATCATTGCCGAGATAACGCGCCTCTAGAAAAGCGACAATCAATGCTTTGGCAAGTTCAGGGCCGACTACACGGCCACCAAGGCATAACACATTCATATCATCATGCTTTACACCTTGTCCAGCAGAATAGGTATCGTGGCAAATTGAAGCGTACACGCCTTTCATTTTGTTGGCGGTGATGCACGCGCCAATGCCCGAACCGCAAACTATAATTCCGCGCTCGGCTTTGCCATTCTGAATCGCGCGGCCCACTTTTTCAGCAAAGTCAGGAAAGTCCACCGGCTCGGCGCTATTCGTGCCCATATCAATCGGCTCGTGACCAGCCTCTATCACCGTCTCTAGCACGGTTTGTTTCAGCGGGAACCCCCCGTGGTCAAATCCAACGGCAATTTTCATTTTTTCTTCCTAACCGATTTTTTTGTTTTGACTTTTCTGGCAATCTTTTTCTTTGGCAGTAAGGGTTTGGCCTGCGCCAAAATATTTTCAACCGTAAAACCAAGCTTTTCGAAGATGGTTTTATACGGTGCAGACGCGCCAAAGCGATCAATCGCGATAACTTTGCCAGTTGACCCGACGTAACTTTCCCAACCGAGGCTGGCTCCCGCTTCTACAGCGATCCTTGCCGAAATCTTTTTCGGCAATACAGACTCACGATAGTCAGCAGATTGTTTCTCGAACAATTCCCACGATGGGAACGAAACAACGCGCACACTATGACCTTGCTCTTCAAGTTTTTTGGCAGCTTCGTATATCAAGCCAACCTCCGAGCCGGAGGCCATCAAAATTAACTCAGGCTTCTTTTTGCCAAAATCCTTCAAAACATACGCGCCTTTCTCAACCGCTGAACGGTTCGAAGATTCGAAGATCGGAACATTTTGGCGCGTCAACGCAAATGCGATCGGTCCATGATCATTCTCAAGCGCCACTTTCCAGGCTTGCGCGGTTTCATTTGCATCGGCAGGACGAATGACCGTCACATTCGGCACAGCGCGTAATGCGGCAAGTTGTTCAATCGGTTGATGTGTCGGACCGTCTTCACCGAGGCCGACACTATCGTGCGTGAAAACAAAGATGGAAGGAATATGTGAAAGCGCGGCAATCCGAATTGCAGGTTTCATATAATCGGAAAAGATGAGGAATGTTCCGCCATAAGCAATCACACCTTCATAAAGATTCATGCCATTCAACACCGCACCCATCGCATGTTCACGCACACCGAAATGAAAATTACGTCCCTGATAACTTTCCTTTTGAAAATCGGGACTGCCGTCAATCTTGGTATTGTTCGATGGTGCCAAATCAGCCGAACCGCCGATGAGTTCAGGAAGCTTTGCCGCCAACGCGTTGATTACTTTACCGGAAGCCACACGCGTCGACATGCCTTTGGGATCAACTGAAAAGGTTGGTAACGCTGACTCCCACCCTTTGGGCAATTTACCTGCTAATCGTCTTTCCAACTCCGCACCTTTTTCAGGATTGGATTGTTTATATTCGTCGAATTTTTTCTTCCATTCTTCTTCATACTTTTGTCCGCGCTCAATGGCTTCACGGAAAAATTCCTGCACATCGCTGGGGATGATGAAACGCGGCTCAAGCGGCCAGCCGAGATTTTTCTTGGCCGCATTCAATTCTTCGTCGCCAAGCGGCTCGCCATGCGCCTTCGACGTTCCCTGACGATTCGGCGCGCCAAAGCCAATTGTTGTATGAACGCAAATCAATGATGGGTGCGGATCTGTTTTGGCGACTTGAATAGCTCGGTCAATCGCTTCGACATCGTTGCCGTCGTCTACTTTTTGAACATGCCAGCCATAGGCTTCAAAGCGCGCAGCCCGATCTTCGGTGAAGGCCAGGTTCGTCGATCCATCAATCGAAATATGGTTGTCGTCATAAAGATAGACCAACCGCCCCAATTGCAAATGTCCTGCCAGCGA
Source organism: uncultured Chloroflexia bacterium (assembly GCA_963783295.1). GTDB lineage: Bacteria > Chloroflexota > Anaerolineae > Anaerolineales > Villigracilaceae > Fen-1038. The sequence goes on from CAWAMX010000001.1 coordinate 57,448, forward strand.
CGCAGCTTCCGATGCAACGCCCTCCATCAAATCACCGTCGGTCACGATGGCGTAAATATAATGATCGAACAAATCTGGCGAGTAAGCCGCGGCAAGGTGCGCTTGCGCAATCGCCATTCCAACACCCGTCGCAAAACCCTGACCTAGCGGGCCTGTGGTTGTTTCAACACCAGGCGTCAGTCCGTACTCAGGATGACCCGGTGTTCTGCTTCCCCACTGACGAAAGTTTTTGATCTCGTCGAGCGAAAGATCATAACCGGTTAGATGCAGAAGCGAATACAACAACATCGAACCGTGTCCACCGGACAAAACGAATCGGTCACGGCCAGCCCATTTGGGGTTGTGCGGATTGTGGTGCAGATGACGAGTCCACAACGTGAATGCCATTGCGGCGGCGCCCATCGGAAGCCCAGGATGGCCCGAATTTGCCTTCTGAACCCCATCCGCCGAAAGGAAACGAATTGTATTTATAGCACGTACTTGCAAGTCTTCAGTCAACATAGTTCTCCTCAATGAAATTTAATATTTTATAGGTGGTGGAATTTTTCCTTCCAAAGCACACCTAATATTTTTCATTCAACACCGATACTGGCAATGTGATAAAACCTTCCAGCCGATGTCCAAACCGAATCACCTCGGCCGGTTTATGCGCGACATGCCACGCAGTGTAAGCCGCAACCATTGCGTCCAACTGTGCGGACGAATGCACAAGCTCAAATGGCAGGAGGCCGTTCATCAATTTATGGCGGGTGATTTCTTCAAAGAAAACCATCGGATCGTGGATCCGCAATCCAAGTTCGTACAACTCCAATTCGCGTTGCAGTCGTCCTTCCAGCGTCAGCCTTGATAGTGGACGAATTCCAAGCAAGACGCAGAAGCAAGCATTCGAATTGGTTTCCAGCCATTGATGCGGCACGTCGTCTCCGGGATAAGATTCGAATCCGAGCTTGGATAACTTCCTATAGAAAGCGAATCCCGCGCGGACCCCAGCCGGGCACAGCGATTCCTTGGCTTCTGTTCCCCGGACAGCAATTCCCCGCCGGCGTAATTCATATTCGGCGACGCGCATCTCCGCACTCTGCATGGAATGCGGTGTCAAACTCTCCGTCTGAAGATTCTTTTTGACAACACCATGATTCACATGGGACGACACATTAACTGCTACCACCGCCGATTTTTGCCCGGCCAGAAATGACAATGTTTCTTCCGGTTCGGCAGCCATCAACGCGACCAGATTTAAATCATGATCCAATGCGGCATAAGTCAATGCCTTAGGCCCGGATGTCAGATCAACGCCAATGTAAACCGAATCTGTGAAAAGCATAGTAAGATATAGCCTGCGAATGCAAACAGTAGAAGTGTAGTACAAAAAAGAAACTTATGCAACCAATTCTTCGACGTTCTCTCTATGCGGTTATTTTACTCGCTGGCTTGGTCTGGATCTTCGTCAGCGCCGACAAAACCAATTCAGCAACCGCCGGGCGCATCCCTGCCCCACAAAAGGGATTCCTCGCGCCCGAGTTTAAACTCGAAACATCGGGTGGCCAGTCCATTTCACTGACAGATTATCGCGGAAAAGCCGTACTGGTCAATGTTTGGGCAACATGGTGTCCGCCCTGCCGCGCTGAAATGCCAACCATCGAAAAGGTATATCAGGAATATCAAAATCAAGGTCTGGTTGTGCTTGGTGTAAACTCCACCATCCAAGACGACTCGACGGCCATTGCGCCATTTGTAAAACAATATAACATTACCTTTCCCATTCTACTTGATATTAATGGTGAAGCCTCTGATCTCTACGAACTGCGCTCCTTGCCAACATCCTTCTTCATCGGACGCGATGGCGTCATCAAAGAAGTTGTGGTCGGCGGGCCAATGTCAGAGGCATTGCTTCGCACGAACATCGAAGAAATTATGAAATGAGCATATGGTCTGTGTTCCAAAATCTTTTTGCTCCGCCGCGTGATCTCATTTTGATCATTCTCGCCGCTTGGATTGGTCTGACGTTGTCAGAACGACGCGCACCGCGTCATCATGTAAATCTTGATTTGCTCAGCAATCTTTTGCTTGTAAGCTTGGTCAGCTTTATTGTTGGCGGGCGGGTTCTCTACGCCCTGGAGAATCTCGCCATCTTCGCGCAAAATCCGGCAAGCATCTTTTCACTCAATACCGCACTATTTGATCAATGGGGCGGACTGGTCGTCACGGCCATCACGGCTTTTGCTTATGGGCAGCGCATTCATCTTCCACTTTGGCCTTCACTTGAAGCACTAACGCCGCTTTTCGCCACGGTGGCGATTGGGATCGCATTCTCGCATCTGGCTTCGGGCGCGGCTTTCGGCAAAGAGACCAGCGTGCCATGGGCAATCGAACAATGGGGTGCGTCACGGCATCCCACCCAGATTTATGAAATCATCGCGTCCATCTTGACTTTGGCTTTGATTTTGATTCAAAATGCAACTACTAAGCCCGGATATGGATTTCTGTTGTTCGTTGCACTAACATCCGCAAGCCGTCTCGTTATTGAGGGTTTTCGCGGTGACAGCACTTTGATTCTCGGAGGCCTCCGTGCGGCGCAGATCGCGGCTTGGGTCATTCTGCTCATTGCATTGATCGGCTTAGATTATCAAAAGAGATTTGATCACGAAAAAGAATAACAGTTGACATTCCCAGTTGCTAAAATACAAAGCCCGGCCATTGCAGTCGGGCTTTGCCGAATATCATTCTGATTGAGCTTTCTAACCAATCTCTGGTTCGATCAAACCATATGTCCCGTCACGGCGACGATACAAGACATTGATCTTGCTTGTCTCAGCATTGTAGAAGACAAAGAAATTATCGTGGCCGAGCAGTTTCATTTGCTCAACCGCTTCCAGGTCATTCATCGGCAGGATGCGAAACTGTTTGCGGCGAGCAATCAATGGAGGCAATTCACCAGTATCATCTACTTGTCGCACACTCTCATCCACATCACCTACGGAACGGCCATCGCCTCGTCCATGATAATGCTTGCCTTTATAGCGGTCAATCTGTCGCTGTAACTTATCAATAGCGGAATCAAACGCAACCATTGCTTCATCTGCACGCTCTTCCGTGCGAAGCAACAACCCCTTGCCGCGCACCGTGATCTGAGCCACATTGCGGTCTGCCGCGCTGCGCGCTGACTTGTGATAGGTCAACTCCACATAAGCTTCCTCAATGGCGGGCAAGTAATGATCCAGCTTTTCAGCCTTCTTTTCAATGTGATCCTTGATGCGATCGGTCATTCGAATGTTTCGCGTTTGAACATCCACTTGAATTGCCATATCGGCCTCCTTAAGAGAATAGAAAAGTTTACGGACTTGTCAGACGCTGGTCAATCCATGATGGGCAAGCGCACGGGATACCGTGAACGCAAAAACGTCCCACACACCGGCGGTACAAAGCGCCTCGGCGCAGGACGAAAGAGTGGATCCCGTTGTTGCCACATCGTCCATCAACAAAACGACCCGGCTATTCACACGCGTCCCCTCAGCCTGAAAATCTCCATTAACGTTCACGCGGCGTTCTTTCTTTGTTAACCCAACTTGAGATCGGGTCTCGCGTACTCGAGTCAATCCATCGGAAGCAAAGGCTATTCCAGCCGCCAAAGCAAGTGGACGCGCGATCAAGCTGACTTGATTATAACCCCGTTCCTGCGAGCGTTTTTTGCCCAGCGGAACGGGGTATGATCATTTCAATCGGCCATTTCAAACCAATAACGAAATCCAACAGTTGCGCGGCAAGCGCATCTCCTAGCACCATCGTACAGCGATATCTAAGTTTATGCAACGCCTTGCGAACAAGATCATCAAATACCGACCGAGAGCGGAGGATACGATATTGAGGCCGCATCCTCTGACAGTCCACGCAAAGATCCGAACCATCAACCGAGGATCCGCGGACCTCGCAAACGGGTCCAACAAGGTGTTGAACATTCCGCTGGCAGTCCTTGCACCAACGCGAGCCCGGCCTGCCGCATCTGCCGCAAACCGGCGCATAAATTAAATCCAAACTGCCCCAGGCAAATCTATATAAAAGGTAGGCCAAGGAAGCGTTCATTCCCAAGATCCCCCATTAGCCATTTCATTTCACTTGAAAATAGAATGTTGAATCTGCATGGCAGCGGGCGCCAGTAAAATGATAAAGATCGTGGGAAAGGTAAGGAAGGCCATCGGGATGATCATTTTAATTGGCGCTGAATGCGCATCTTCTTCAGCGTGTTGACGGCGCTTGATCCGCATCTGATCAGATTGAATGCGCAGTACCTTTGCCAGACTGACACCCAAAATTTCACTTTGAATCACAGCGGCTACAAAGCTAGTCATTTCAGCCAGGCCGATGCGGTCTGACATATCCTTCAGAGCTTCACGGCGCGGTTTGCCCAATTGAATTTCTCGAATCGCGCGCAACAGGGCAACGGAAAGTTGATTCTGCCACTTTTCACTAACTTTCGACATGGCAGCATCAAAGCCCAAACCCGCTTCCACACAAATCGTCAGCAGGTCTAGGGCATCCGGCATGGCTTTGCGAATCTCTTTCTGACGTGCGTTGATTTGACTTTGCAATAACAATTGAGGGAAGAAAAAACCGAGAGCAGTAAAGAGTATCACAACAATGAAAATTCGGATCAATGGCCAGTTATGAGCCGAGCAACGCCACCATAAGTAGCCCTCCGCCAAACACGCCTGCGAACACGAATCGAGAAGCAAGCAAAGTTGCCGCATCAATACGCCCTGGGTTACCCGCCAACTCAATTTTCTTTGCAGTATCTTCAAGCGCCTTCTGCGGAGTAAAGCGGGCCGACATCTCGCCAACTCGACGAAGCAATGGCAATATAACACGCTGGCTAAAAGGTTGTTGCATTTCAATTTGTTCAAGAGACGATATGACATCTCCGCGCTGAGTCACTTCAGCCAAACGAGCCATCAGCGGATCGTCTTCGTCGTTATTGTTACGAGTCGCACCAATCCCTGCCACGACTAATACAATCGCACCGACAATTACAACAACACCGACAACCAACCAAATCAAAATACTAGGCATATCACACCTCGATATCTGCAATACGCATCATAATAAAATAACCCAACCCAAGCAGGACCAAAATCACTGCGACAATCGCCGCAGCACAAACCGGACCGTCATCTAGAAAAGAACTTAAGTAGGTTGGAGAAATAAACCAGATCATTAAGGCTAAGAAAACGGGAACCATGGACAAAACTGCACCGGATGTACGAACCTGAGCAGTCAATGCACGAATTTCGCCCTTGATCCTAACGCGTTCACAAATCGTAAATGAAATCGTATCCAGAATTTCAGAGAGATTGCCGCCCACCTCGCGTTGAACATTGATTGCAGTAACCATAAAGTCCAGGTCCTCGCTCGGAATACGACGCAAAAGATTTTCCAGCGCAGCTTCCATCGGAATGCCAATCTGCATTTCCTGCACCACGCGGCGAAACTCATCGCAAATTGGCGGAGGCAGTTCCTTGCTCACTGCCTCCATCGCCTGCATTGTAGAATAGCCTGCGCGCAGACCATTCACCATGAGGTTGATCATGTCAGACAATTGTTCATTGAACTTGGTCAAGCGCCGGGACTGTTGGTGACGAACATAAAAACCCGGAATAAAGTAGCCACCAACTGCCCCGATTAGGAAAGAAATTGGATTACGACCACCGAGCAACCAGGCGATCGCTCCAACGCCAATAATCGCAATAACGATCAAAGCAACGTACTCGCCAGCCTTGAACTTCAAATCGGCACGTGCTAGGTCGCGGCTGATGCGTTCACCGAGGGAGGTGTGTTCAACCCGCTGGGAAACCCATTCAGTCAAAGCCGTATTCTGGGCCTGGCGATCACCGGCAACCTGACCTCCATCGAGGTATTGATCCAGTCGCTGCTCAACCAATTTCTGCTCACTCGAAGAAGAGACAACTGCCCCAATGATCAATAGAACGATCAGGATGATTCCGCCGACAACAATCACCCATGGACTCATAATCTTGCTGACTTTCTTTTATACATTAGTTTCCTACAAACGCCGCCGTTCGCCGATGCCGAAAATGGATGGGGGTAGATGGATTCCTGCGGCGTCAATTTTATCCATAAACTTCGGGCGCAGACCGGTCGGGCGCAGTCGGCCCATCACTTGACCATTTTCAAAACCCGTTTGTTCAAAGGCAAAGATATCAGTCATAGTGATAACATCGCCTTCCATACCGCTGATTTCAGCAAGCTGGATCACTTTACGAGTTCCATCTCTCATACGTGATACTTGGACGACCAAATCTACCGCGCCAGCTACTTGCTCGCGAATAGCTCGCACGGGTAATTCCATCCCAGCCATCAGACACATCGTTTCGATACGTGCAATCGCATCTCTTGGGCTGTTGGCATGTGCCGTAGTCATCGAGCCATCATGGCCGGTATTCATGGCCTGCAACATATCCAAAGTTTCACCACCTCGGCACTCACCTACAATAATACGTTCAGGACGCATACGAAGGGAGTTAATAACCAAATCCCGGATTGTGATTTCGCCGCGTCCTTCGATGTTGGGCGGGCGTGATTCAAGAGTAACAACGTGTTCCTGGCGCAATTGCAATTCCGCGGCATTCTCAATGGTTATGATACGTTCGTCGCCAGGAATAAAACTTGACAACACATTCAAGAGAGTGGTTTTACCCGAACCGGTACCGCCGGAAATAATAATATTCAAACGAGATTCCACGCAGGCCTTTAAGAACTGTACCGCCTCCTGCGTAATAGAACCAAATTGAATCAACTGCTCAACGGTAATGGGATTCTTAGAGAATTTACGGATGGTCAGAACGGGTCCAATCAGCGAGATGGGAGAAATTACAGCGTTCACACGAGAGCCGTCTGCTAAACGCGCATCAACGTAAGGGCTGGACTCGTCGATACGGCGCCCTAATGGAGCAACAATGCGATCAATGATCCGAAGAACATGCTCATTATTCTCAAAAGTCACGGGCACGCGATGAACTTTGCCCTTGCGTTCTACGTAAATATTCTTAGCACCATTCACCATGATTTCAGTAATGGTATCATCTTCAAGAAGAGGTTGAAGTGGGCCAAGACCAAGAATTTCAGCGGCAATTTGTTCAAATAGACGCGCCCGTTCAGGTCGCGAAAGAACAATGTTTTCTTCGGTTAGAATTTGTTCAAAAAGATCCTGGATTGTTTTGCGAACTTCATCGGTTTTCGTGGGATCTATAGAGGGATCAAGTTCGGCAAGCAATTTATTTTGGACGCGAGTCTTTAGATCAAAATAAGAACCAGCTTGCGGTGAAGTAATGGGCGCGCTAACCCGGCGAGCTTGAAGAGATGAAAGACGCGAACTATCTCCGCTGCCGCCTTGCGATCCGCCATTCGTAGAAGGCTGGGAAGGTGCGGAAGGTGTGGAACCTTGTCCTTGTTGACCGCCTTGTTCAATACGTTTAAGCAATGACATTTATTATCTCTCCTTAACGTTTTCCAGCGGTCATTTCTTCAGATTCAAGTGCAGATAGTTGAGCACGCACAGCCTCGGCGAGACTAAATATGCCTTTTGCCACCGGCTGAGTTTTATTATCCAACATGAAAGGAACGCCTCGATTGACCGCCGGAATGACCACTCGTTCATCAAGTGGAATAACCACTTTCACTTCCTGTTTAAGATTCTCGCTGATGCGTTCAGGAGTAATACCAATGCGCTTATCGTAGCGATTCATTGCAAAGACAAAGCGTTCTCGTCCAATGCCCATAGTTGCAGAAAGATCCAAGAACAACCGCGTGCTCTTGATCGCAGGAATATCCTGTGTAGTGACCAGCACAATTGAATCACTTGCATCAATCGCCGCAAGAGTGACATCCGTTAGAATAGGCGTGGTATCTACAACCACATATGCATACAATTGTTTTAAATATTCCAAAACCTTGGAGAACTGATCGGCCGAAACTTTCTCGGCCATTTCAGGGCGCTGGGGTGCCGCTAAAATATGAATGCCCGAAGGTTCATGCTTAATCATGATACCCTGAACGATATCAGGATCCAATTCATCAACACGCGGAGCAATATCAAGAATGGTGTTTTTGCCTTGCTCATTAACAAATATCGCGACATCGCCAAACTGCAGGTTCGCGTCAACCAAAACCACGCGGGTGTCCTGGTTATGCAAAGTAATTGCCAAATTGACAGCTATTGTTGTGCAGCCAGTTCCACCTTTGGGGCTGTAGATGGTAATAATTTTTCCCTGTGTAAAGCCAACCACCCCTGCCCCGCCCATTTGCCCACTGCCTGGTACCGCAGTTGATGCAAGCCGAACTTGGGTGCTTTTGCTCCGCTCACTGCGCGACATTTCGCCTGCCCGGCGAATGGCTGATATTAACTCATCTCCAATGGGAGGCTTGGTCAGGAAATCGCGTGCGCCGGCCAGCATGGCGCGGCGCATATAATTTTGATCATTTTGTACCGATAATATAATAACCTGAACTTGTGGCGATTTCTGGCGGATAGATTCGGTGGCAGAAATACCATCAATGTCCGGCATATTGATATCCATCAGCACAACATCCGGATCAAGCTCTTGAGAAAGCTGAATACCTTCTTTGCCAGACCGTGCCGCGCCGACAACATCGACATCCGACTCAAACTGAAGCAGCTTGCGTACATTTTCGCGAGTATCGGCAACATCATCAACAATTAGAACACGGATCTTATCAGCCATTTATATCCTCTAAATTAATTTTCGGATCAATGCATTATTTGGCTGGGGTTGTCGCAGTATCGTTGGACAGAGTTGGTTGCGCCAAAGCATCAATACGAGGCTGGGTCCCGTACGGCAGTTTGGCCGGGACTGGAATGTTATACTTGACTCAAAGCGAACTGCAGGGTAATTGCATTCGTGGCCTGACGCGACTGATCGTTTGGATTTCTCAAAGCCAAGGTGATCTGGGCGCTAGTATAAACCATATAATCCAACATATCTGCATCTTGAGGCGACACAATCAGGGTAACGAGGTCGGGCGCGGCCGAAGGGGCAGATGACTGTTGTTGTGTCTGTTGTTGTACCTGTTGCTGTTGCGCCGCAGTCTGGCTTGACGATACCGGAGCGAAGTTCCCAACCTTCATCACAACCACATCCTGCAGGATAGTTTGACAAACTGTGCGGGCGCGCTGAGCCTCGGAAGGCACAACATAATAGGGCTGTTGAAGTGATGGTTCGAGTTCGATACGTCCCTGCGTGGTAGCTGCACCTGCAGAAGCGATCCCCAATGAAAGGGTTGACAAAGCGCCTGCGGGCGCGCCCGTGCCTGTGAGCGTGGCAGTATGATTTGGCAAGATGGTTTGAAAACCGGCGTCGATATCCACAAACTGGAAACAGGCATTTACATTAACATGGGCGCCATCGGCAACACTATAAGCCGACAAAGAGAATCGAGTCGTGGGTATTGTAGCCGCCACCATTCCCGGTGGGATGACCGCCGCCCACGTCGGCCCGGGGATCGATACTGCTTGAGAAGCGTCGCTGATTGCTCCTCTTGTGATAAAGGTCCCTTGAGATAAGGGAATACTAGCAATCTTATTATTCAAAAGTTCAGACTTTTGGCTTGTTGTGTACATGTCAGCAGTCACCAAGTTCTGAGGCAGAGTCTTGGTGGCTAATACATCCTCAGTGATTTTGCCTCCCTGTGGAATATTTTGTCCAGCAACATAGACATCCACATTCGCGGGAGTCGCCGGTTGCGAAGCCGATGAGGTCAGCAACTGACGAATCGCAACGAATGCCACTACCAGGCCGATAATCACAATCAACAATACAAAGATGAGAATACGCCCACGACGCATATAGTTCTCCTCTCAAGCAAGAGTAACGAATTTATATCACATTCATTATACAAGAAAAATGACAAAAACATGGTGGTAAAAAAGTGGGACTCTGTCAGTTTGACAGAGTCCCACCCGCTCGCTAGGAGCAACGAATTTTAGACACCAGAGAGGCTACTGTTGATTGAGCTGAACACGTTGCCGATGACCGGGCCCAAAACCATCAGGACCGCAATAACGACAATGGCAACCAATACAAGAATCAACGCATACTCAACCAAACCCTGGCCCTTTTCTTTTGGAGCGAATAACATAGGATATTCTCCTTTCTTTTGGTTTCCTTGAAGGCCATTCAAGGTTATATCTATTATAACGAATTCCATATAATAATCAAGATGCTACCCTAACAGTTATGTTAACCTAATGCTTCTGTAATTAGCACACTAATCATGCTCGAATCGGGATGGAGAAAGAAATTCGCGCGCCCTTGCCTAAAGTGCTGTCAATATCAAACGTACCCCCTAACATCTGAGCGCGATCACGAATCAATTTCAGCCCCAAGTTCTTCCCATTCAAGACGGATTCGGGATCAAAACCTTTTCCGTTATCATCCACGCTAACGCGTATCGTTTCACTCCCCATATCGAGGAGGATCTTGACCATCGCAGCCTGGCTATGACGTGCCGCATTTCCAAGAAGCTCTTGCACGGCACGAAATATCATCACTTCTAAGTACGGCTCAATCCGACGCTCGCTGCCAGTAATTGTCAAACTAGCATCCAAGCCCGTCTGTTCCTTGAATGCATCCACGTATTTACGGATGGTTGGAACCAGACCTAAATCATCAAGCATCATCGGCCGCAATTCGAAGATAAAGTTCCGGACTTTTTGAAAGGTTCCCATGGCCGCGGCCTTTAGATTTCCAAGTTCTTCCTTCGCTTGGACCGCATCCACGTCAAGAAGCCGCATCGCAATTTCAGTCTGCAAAATAAAATTCGACATTGCTTGAGCAGGCCCATCGTGCATCTGACGCGACAGCCTCTGGCGTTCTGCCTCCTGAGCGTTAACAACCATCTCAATTCCACTCGAGGAGGGTTTTCCTCCAGTTGAGGCGGGTTCGCCGTCCGCAGGAACTTCAGAACCAATTTGACCAAGTGCAATTTTATATTTTTCCAAATGATTCTTGTCACTCTGTAGTTTTTCCAATTGCCCGCGCATCACAAAGATGCGTTGCTGCGCATCCAAAGCAGAATCATACGCCATCCGAATATCCTGCACTGAAGTTTTGTCAATTTGACCTTGGATCTGCTGAAGATGCGCTGTGATTGCCGCATTTCGCTGGGCAAGCTTGGAAAACTCGCCCTGACTCTGTTCTATCATCAGCGTGATTTCACGCAAAGCCCGTTGAGTTTCTTCCAATTCGGCCTGGACATTGAAATTCTCATCCGCCATTTTCGTCATCCTTACCAGCTATGTTTTTTGCTGAAATCTTTTCTCTGAATTCTTCAACTGCACCCAACCATGCTTCAATGCATAAACGACAGCCTGTGTACGATCTTCCACCCCGAACTTGCGCAAAATCGAGGTCACGTGATTCTTGACCGTCTGATGACTGATGCCAAGCATGCCGGCTATTTCCTTATTGCTCATTCCTTTCACGACGCATTCCAGCACCTCCATCTCCCGCTCAGAAAGCGGATGAAACGGACTTCCGGGCTCACTGTACGAGCGTCGCATCCCTTCCAATTGTTCATTTATCCATTCGTCTAATTCATGCTGATTCATGGTTCGCGAACCAAACATGAATTTTCCATTGGCTACATCGCGAATAATCTGAATCAAACTTTGCGCTTCAACATTATTCTTTGAACAAAAAGCCGCTGCACCGGCAAGAGCGGCATGCAATGCCTGTTCAATATCATCATATCCGGTAACAAGCAAAATTCGAGTAGGCAATTTTTCTTGGGTTACCTGATGAGTAATCTGCTGGCCATTAATCCCCGGTAGATTCACGTCAAGGACAGCAACGGCTGGTTTTAGAGAACGGATCAGGTCTAGCGCATCGGATCCGTTGGCAGTTTGCCCCACCACCTTTAGATCCTCTTCCAAAGTCAGCGCGTCCACAACACCTTGGCGGAAGAGGGGGTGATCATCCACAATGAGCAAGGTAATTTTTTTCATCCCAGACTCTCAAGCATAACTTTGACTCAGTATAGCACGATTACAGCCTGATTTTAACCGATTAAGGCGTAATCCAGCGATAAACTGTCATGTTCTTCTGACCAGCCTCGATGGCAAACTTACCTCCACTGCTAAAAACTACCGGTGCGCTTCGCGTCAGGTCCGGATAGAAATCCGGGAATGCGATCAAATAACTTGCTCCGCGCTGATTCAGATATACAGCTAAGCGCGTTTCATTCCGCATAAACGGAATCACCTCTGGCGATACCAAGCCTGCCAAATCAATCAACTGATGCTGATCGAAATAACCCAGCGCGCCGATATCATGCGCGGCAATGATTGCATTGGGCGGAATATTCTGTGCGACCCATTTGGCTGTCACCACCATCTCTGATTCTATCAGGCCTACATCTTCCCCATAGGCGCGCGCCCCAAGTGCGACAAAGCCAAGTGTCACCAGCACCAAGCTAACTCGCCAACCGGTTTGCACGGCCCAATGATATTTCTTCAATAGATTAGACTTTGCAAACTCAAAGAACGCCAGCAGTCCGAACAAAAACAAGATCGGCATAGCGGGCATGAGATAGCGTCCATGCTGATAAGCAGGAAGCCGCGAAATATACAAATACAGATACCCACCGCACCATAGCAGGGATGATATGCCCGCCCAATCGCGTCGGCGAATGGATAAAACAGCCCAACCAACAATCCCCGGCAAAAGGATAATGCCAGGTCCGGTAAAGACTTGAACCAATAAAACTCCCAAACGATAAAGAAGCGGTTCAGCTTGCCAATATGCATATTCGGTCTGCTTGGCATAAAATGTATTGGGCATTGGCGTTCCGGAAAGCCAAAGGTTGAAAAGAAGATATGGAACAAACAGTGAGCCGAATCCAATCAGATAACGAACAACGGAATTCACTTTATCTTTACTGGACAGATCGACAAGTAGAATGGTCAGGATAACAGGAGCAAGCAGAGTCAAACCGTCAGGGCGAACCCAAACACTTAGTCCAGTCAGCAAGCCCATGGTCAAATAACGATGCGAGCCAGCCATCAACAAAACCAGGACGCTGGTCAATAACAAAGCGTCCAGCAAAGTTTCCATACCAGACATTGCCGCCCAAAGGAAATGCCACTCAGTAACAAAGAATAATCCAATCCATGGAAAACGCGGACGATATGTTGAAAGAATGGTTCGCGCCGCTGTTTCCGTTAACCATCCGAGACCAAAGAGGGTTAAACCACCAATAAAGTATGTCCAGAAATAAGGAGCAAGGCCTAACCAATAACCGAGCGCGAGTATAAACGTCCAAAGCGGCGCAGTTGAACCAGCAGATGGATGTCCAAGTTGAAATGCCCATTGACCATGAAGCGCAAGATTGCGTGCGTAAGTTTGATGAATCCATAAATCGTCCAATGGAAAACCGATGCGATAGATCAACGCGCTGGTTATCAAATAAATGCCCGCACCTACCACAACTGCGATGGCAAGGATGACCAAGGCGCGGCGTTTTAGATCAAGGTTGGATTTCAAAGATTCGAGTGTCATTATTTGGCTCATTGACCTCACCCAAAAAGCGCAGGGACGAATCACCCTTGCTGTTATAAATCGTTTCGATTGGACCAGATGCGCCTGCAGCCTCGATTGCCACAAAACGCGCATGAAAGCGTTGTGCCACGTTTAACAAAGAGTTTTCATCGCCATACGGAATCACAATCGCCGAACGACCGGTCATCAAATAATAACCGGGAGGATTGCGAACCATCACAACTTCCGTTGGCTCAATGCTATTTTGCTGAAGAATCGCTTCCACCTTTGGATAAATTTGTTCGTCCTCGCCCCAACCGCGCTGAAAAACACGAAGGTAAAAAATAATGCCTGTCATTAAAATCGCGATGCCAACCAGCGCCACCCGAAACACACTGAACGCTTGCGGCGTAAACCAGCCTCGCTTCCGCGCCGCGCCGACCGCGGACTCTAAGCCCAACGGCGCGAGCACCCACCAGACCGACTGAATCGCCGCGCCTGAATGAAAGAATCCGCCACGCGGCCCGGCAAATGGAAAGATGAATGTCATCACCAATAAAAGCCCAAGCCAAACGAGGGACGCAAACTGAACGCGTTCATCTTTGCGATATCGCCAGATTCCAATCAAGATAAATGGGAAGAGGAAGATTCCACCCTGCGCCGCAAATGCATTGAGCAAATTCATTCGCAAAGCATCCAGACGAACATTGACAATGGGTTGCCATCCTTGAGCAAGCCAGGATTGCATGGTCAATTGATTGGAAGGATACGTAAAGGTTTCGTCGTAGTTTTTTAACCAGAGTAGATAATGTCCACCGGGAGCAAGGAGCGCTCCATAGGTTTGTTCGTTGCGCCAAAACCACGGGCCCATGATTATAAAGAAGCCCATCAAGGCCAGAATAAAGCCAGTTAAGGCCGCGCCCGCTCCTCTGTCAGAGATGAATCGCCAAAGAATCAACAAAATAGTCATGCCAATCCAAAGGAGTCCATCACTGCGGGCAAGCGTCAAAAGACCGGCAATCAATCCAAGAAAAAAATAAGTGCGAGGCTGACGGTCCATGCAAAGCAAAAAATATAGTCCGCCCAATACAACATAGATTCCGTAATTATCAGAGACAGGAATGAACGGCGCGTAATAAATAGAAAAGACAGCAAGCAATCCTGACACAATGGCAAGATCGCGGCGCTTTGAAAAGTCATAGGCTAAAGCTGCAGTGACCACCGGCACGAGCATTGCAAATAATAAGAAGCCGAGGCGACCCGCGGCATAGGTATTTTGATGCAACACAACCATGCCAGCTGCAGCAACGATGGATGCGAGAGGCATCCAATAGCTGTGAGAAGGATGCGGCAGGGATTGCGGATCATCGAGATAATTCCAAACGTATGGCTCGCTGAATCCTTTGCCTTGTGCTAATTGAATTCCGCCGCCAAAGTAATAATCAGCATCGAGATAACCGGGGAACAGTTCAAATTGTGCGATGAAAAGAGAAACAATCAAACCGAGGAACGCAAGGATGAGATAGTTACGCCAAGTCATAGGTGCAAATCTCTACGAGCGCGATGAACGAACATAATCCAGCCAGGTGCGCGGCGGATGAATGAACCACCAGCGCGTCCAGTATAAACCAGCAATGACAAAAACAGGAAAGAAAAGTGAAAGCAAATCCTGATAGAACTGGCTTTGGAAAATAACACTACGAATAAAAAATCCCCATGGAAGCAGGAGGACTATTAAATACAGCAAGCCATTCAACCAATATCCGTGATGCCAGCGCTCAACAACTGTAGCAAAAATCAACGCTAAACCCGGAAAGAGCACTACCAGATTACTAAAGTCGGTGCGGAAGCCGATCAATGGAGTAATTGCGAGAGTCAAACAAGATGTCCAAATAAAGTGGGGAAAGTCGCTCGCACGTGATGCATACCACTCGAAGCCTAATAGAAGGATCAAGCCGACGGGAATAATCCACACAAAACGCGCGTTAAACGTCGGCCAAAGACGAAGAAGAATCGCACCGGAAGTGAATCCGTAATTTGTGCGAAGATCCGTCAGCGAAGATCGCAGAAATGGAATGACCCAGCCGGGGTTCATCAAAAACGACACAAGCAAAAGAACAACGATTAGCATTCCGAAGCCGTTAAAGACGCGAGATCTTTTTTCATAATAGACGCGCCAAATAACTAATGCCAGGAACAGTAAGCCAACTTCCCATCGAAAAAAAGTCAGCACCAGCAGTGCGCCTGCTAATTCATCTTGTTGATTCTTCAAAGCGTAAAGAATTCCAAAGTAAAGAAGGCAAAGCAATATTGCGGATGTGCCATCCAATAAAGCGGAAATAGAATAAAAGGAAAAAATCGAAAGCAAGAAAAAGGCCATCAAAAAGAGTTTACGCGGCGACCATTCAATCAAACGCAAAACCAGGAATGCGGTCAATAACATAGCACTTTCATTTAAGATCAACCACAAGCCGCGCGCCGCGCTGGGGTCAACAACAAATTTAGCCGGAAATAAAGCAGGCAATGTATTAGAAACAAGCGCAAAAGGAAAATAAATTGGAAGAAGAAAGAACGGGATGGTCAAATAATAAGGATTTTGTCCATTGGCCGCGGTATGGCCGTAAGCAAGCCTCTGGGCTTGAAGCGCGACATCGAGGTTATATGGATTGACATGATTGAATAAAAACATACGCGCGCCATTCCATGCCGAATAAAATTCGCCTCCGCCTTCGACCGCGCGACTGAGCCCGATATTGACGCCGATCAATACACTGAGAACAATGGCGGCAACAAAACCAATCAAACTCAACAACCTGATCTCATTTGGAGTTAAGCGCGGTTTCTTTTGGAACTCCACTACCCCACCATTATTTCATCAAAACTGGAACAGCACTGGGAAAAATTTGGTAATCAAAATCCGTCAGCCAGTTATCGAACAACTCGCCATCGGTATGGGCGGGCGAAGGTTTATCGAGATGAATATGTAAATGAGTGCAGTGGATTTCCTGCATCCCATCCATTTCAACGTAATTGCCTTTACCTTCCTTGAAGGCACGCGGCAACGCTATAAAAAGTCCGAGGCGGGTGCCGCGATAACCAAAAGCCAGCGTCAACTTGCCATCGAATGGATCGGCGTGCGGCGTCATGAAAAATCCGCCCGTGCGGCGACCGTTTCCAACCGAGAACAGCGAAAGCGGCCCTTTATATTCGCCGCCATCCCATTCCATTTCACCCTGCCATTGAGGCTTATCCATGATCGCCCACATTGCTGCAACTAGATAACGAGCCATGCCTTTGATCCAATGAATTTGTTCGTGCTTGGTCGTCACATAGGGTTCGAGAGCGCCCGCTGAATTATTAAGGAAGAAACGCTCGTTACATTTACAAAAATCAACAGGTCGAGCCTTGCCATTCGCAATCACCTGCGCGGCTTCATTCAGATCCAACGGCAGGCCAAGCGAAAAAACAAAATCGTTGGCGGAGCCCAAGGGAATAATCCCAATATTGGCAGGGAATTCACCTTTGACATCCCAATGACTCGCAACCCCGTTAACCACTTCGCCGATAGAACCGTCGCCGCCAGCGATCGCAATTGTTGAAAAGCCCTGCTTAATGCAATCCGCCGCAAGGTCCACAAGATGATCGGAATGCTCAGAAACGGATAAGTCAAAATCCACGCCTGCAGATTTCAGCGCGGCTTCCGCCTGAGGCCAGCGCTTCTGCGCGTTCCAACGATTGGAATATGGATTTAACAAGACTTTAATTTTCATCGGCCTTCCACCAAACGGTCATGACCAATTTTACCCCATCCCTTGAATTGCGAAATCAACACGGCAAGAAAAATAATCACGCAACCCACAAGTTGAATCGACAAAAGCTTTTGGTTCAACGCGATCCAACCTGCGATTACCGCGAAGACCGCTTCGAGTCCGAGAATCAGAGCGGCATCCGTTGGAGGCGTATGCTTTTGTCCCCAAACCTGCAAAGTGTATCCAATGCCAATCGAAAGCGTCGCGCGATACAAAATAGCACCAAGTACGGGTAAAGGCGTGAGTAAAATTAATTTTTCAAAAAAAAGCCCCATTATGAAATTGAGCAAGCCGCTGATAAAGAAATGTCCAGAAGCAAATGAGATGGATTCAAACTTCGACGCGAACTTGCCAAGTACGACAAAATGCAATGCCCAGAAGATGGAGCCAATGGTTTCCAGTGCGTCGCCGGGTTGGACCTGAAAGCGGCCGGCCGTTGAAAGCAGGAATGCGCCGACGACTGCCATCGTCACGGCAACCACATCCAACCAATGAGGCTTCTCGCGAAAGCCGATGAACAATAAGAACGGCGTGAAGACGGTATAAAGGCTGGTCAGAAATCCCGCATTCGCCACTTTAGTATAGAAAATGCCCACTTGTTGCAGTGCCGTTGCAACGAACAGCACTAAACCCGCAGCCAGCATCCACAGCCATTGCGCACGCGTGATCTTAATGCGATGTGGAATGAATGGTACCAGAATCAATGCGGCCAGTATAAAGCTCACGCCGTTGTAGAGAAATGCTACATGATAACGCCCGGCGATTCCCTGTGCAACAAAAGCGCTGCCCCAGATAACAGCAACCAGAAAAAGAAGTAAATCGGCTTTAAGACGCATAGGTTTGGGATACAATCAGACAAGGAATTCGCCCTATGATAGCATAGGACGTATCCAGAAATTTGAATTTTATGATCACTATCAGACCGGAAACGTCGAGCGATTACGAAGCGATTGAACAAATCACAATTGCCGCTTTCTCAGGGAAACCCTACAGTGACCAAACCGAGCACTTAGTTATCAGAAGGTTGCGCGAGGCTGGGGCATTATCGCTATCTTTGGTAGCAGAAATATGCGGGAAAATTGTCGGACATATCGCCTTTTCGGTTGTGAAAATTAACGGCGAGGACAAGCAGTGGTACGGCTTGGGGCCAGTTTCTGTTTTGCCTGCATTCCAAAAACAAGGAATCGGCTCGACTCTGATCAAAGAAGGATTGACGAGAATACGCGGTTTAGGCGCAAAAGGTTGCGTGTTGGAAGGCAATCCCGATTATTACCAACGATTTGGCTTTAAATCCTATCCTAACTTGATTTACGAAGGCGCACCAACGGCAATCTTTTTTATGGCATTGCCATTTTACAATGAGGTGCCTGACGGCAAAGTTGATTTTCATCGGGCGTTTTACACACCAGCCTAACCTTAAGACTAGGAAAGAGAATAGATTCGATCCACGTCAAGAGGAGTATACTTTTTCATTATAGGTGACCCATGACCATTTTCTTTGACTCGATGACTAGTGTAAAGGCTGAACTGAATAAACAGAAATACATCGCATCCGACGAAATTTCTACCATTGTCTATCTGGCGCAAAAGCTGGGAAAGCCGCTTTTGACGGAGGGTCCGGCAGGCGTAGGAAAAACTGAATTGGCAAAAGCCATCGCGAGTGCAACCGGACGTGAATTGATTCGCTTGCAATGTTATGAAGGATTGGACGAATCCAAAGCGTTGTACGAGTGGGAATATTCCAAGCAATTGCTTTACACTCAGCTTTTGCGCGACAAATTGAATGACACGCTCGGTAAAGCCGAATCGCTCGCCGAAGCCGCGGACCGATTGGCAAATGAAGAAGATGTGTTCTTCTCGGATCGCTTCCTGCTTCAACGCCCATTGCTCAAAGCCATCTTAAGCGAACAGCCGACAGTTTTATTGATTGACGAAATTGACCGGGCCGATGCGGAGTTCGAAGCCTTCCTGCTCGAAGTGTTAAGCGACTTTCAGGTCAGCGTGCCGGAACTCGGAACATTGACCGCAAAGCACAGGCCGTTCGTCGTCCTGACATCCAACAATACGCGCGAACTCTCGGAAGCGCTGAAGCGACGCTGCCTGTATCTTTTCATTAACTATCCATCACTCGAAGAAGAATTGGCTGTGGTGCGATTGAAGGTACCGGAGCTGAATCCAAAACTGGCGCGGCAAGCCGTGGAGTTCATTCAGAAGTTGCGCAAGTCCGATATGCGTAAATCACCGTCCATCAGTGAAACATTGGATTGGGCGAACGCGCTTGTCTCGCTCAACGCAAAGAATATTGACAAAGAAACATTGGAAGACACGATTTCAGTTTTGTTGAAGCACGAAGCGGATTTGCAAAAGGCAAAGCGCACCATCATCAACCCGCCACCGCCCCCGACCATTCCACCACGCCAAAGACCGGATGATTTTGGAAGATTTTCTGGAAATTAAACATAAACCATACAGAGAGTTTAATCGCGAAGATCTTTAATGAGTTTTCTTCGCGGATTTAGCAGTTCAAAAAAGGATTGAATTATGGAATCCCGCATTTTACAGTTAATCTCAGCGTTACGTGCCAGCGGAGTGCGCGTGTCACTCGCCGAAAGCAGTGAAGCGTTCTCGGCAGTGGATCTGATGGGAATTCAAGACCGCGAGCATTTCCGTCTATCATTGCGCTCAACGCTGATCAAAGATGTGCGCGACTTGCCGATCTTCGATAAATTATTTCCGCTATTCTTTGGCGCCGGTCAACCGCCAATGATGGGCGGAAATCCATCCGATAATTTGACGCCCGAAGAAGCACAGATGTTAGCGGATGCATTGAGGCAGTTCACCGAGCAACTCCGTCAACGGATGGAAAGATTGATGAACGGCGAGTCGCTATCCCAAGAAGAATTGGAAGCGCTCGGTCAAATGGTCGGATTGAATAACACCGATGATTTGCGTTATCAAAATTGGATGGCACAACGCATGATGCGCGCACTGGCTTTTCCTGAAGTGCAGGAAGCAATGCGCGAGCTCATGGAACAACTTCGGCAAATGGGACTGAACAAGGAGCGCGTTGAGCAGTTGCGCGATCTTATCCAACAAAACATGCAAGGCATGCAGCAACAGATCAATCAGTTCGCGGGTGAACGCATCGCTGAGAATTTGAGCGATCAACTACCCAACGAATATAAGGACGGCTTGATGAACCGTCCGTTCAATGCGCTTTCGGATGCAGATAAAAAACTTCTCCAGCGCGAAGTGAAGCGGCTGGCTGCAGCGCTGCGCACGCGCATCGCCCTGCGACAAAAGCGCGCCAAGAACGGACAGCTCGATCCGAAAGCGACCATCCGCGCCAACCTTAAATATAACGGCGTGCCGATGGAGATCAAGCATCGCGACCGCGTTCGCAAGCCAAAGCTCGTCGTCATCTGTGACATCAGTACTTCGATGCGCTTCTGCTCCGAGTTGATGTTGAGTTTTTTGTTCGCGCTTCAAGGACAAGTCCGCAAGACAAACGCCTTCGCGTTCATTGATCATCTCGAATTTATTTCGGACGAATTCAACGGCTCGGACGCGGACAAAGCGATTGCTTCCGTTTTATGGCGCATGCCCAGCGGACACTATAATACCGACCTCGGCTGGTCGCTCAACGACTTTAATAATGAATATCTGGACACGCTTAACAGCCAGACAACTCTTATCCTCGTCGGTGACGGACGCAACAACTACAACGATCCGCGCATTGACATCTTTTCAACGATGTCCCGCCGCGCGGCGAGGACGATCTGGCTGAATCCGGAACCTCCCTACCTCTGGCACGGAGACAGCGACATGCCTAAGTATGCGCCTCTATGTAGTAATGTGCTGAAGGTCAGCAATTTGAAGGAACTCGCCGATGCAGTGGATGCGTTCCTGGCGGGATAGGCCCTTTTTGCCCTTCGGGCGCGCTTCGCAATCCCCAAAAACCCGAAATTAAAGTGGTATCTTGTTGAGCGGAAATGATGGGCAGGTGTGGATTCAGTTTAAGATTTAGGAAAGCCACAGACTCCCACACGTCCACTTATGGCTATGTAAAATATACATATAATTTCATTTCTGCCTGCGTGAGTATTTCGTAATGTACTCTGGCAACACGATATCCTGTGCCATGAGTTCATCTCGCACTGGCGAAAGAGACACCTCCTGGATCGGAAGCACTCCCGCCCAAATAGGTAATATGTAATCTGCCTCATCATCTCCGGGCGGGCCGCTTCGGATTTTAGCTGAAGCTTGATCAATTTTAATAGAGACCACGCTAGTGGCTTTCATTTCCTTGCGATTGGGCAGGCGCGCTTCACGCCAGCGTCCGGGGATGATGTGCTCTGTAATTGCCTCCAATGCCTCAAGTTTTTCCTGATCCTCTTCAATAGTCCGTCCCCTGCCAAAGAGCACAACCGAGCGATAATTGATCGAGTGATTGAATACCGAACGCGCGAGCACCAATCCATCCACTAATGTCACTTCCACGCATACGGCATGTCCGGCTCCGATGTGTTTGAGCAGACGGCTGGCTTTCGCTCCATGCAGAACGATGGTATCTTCAACCCTCGCAAAGTTGATCGGGATCACATATGGCTGTTTTTTCTCCACAAAACCAACATGACAAATGAGTGCTTCATCGAGAATTTGATAGATAGTTTCGTGGTCGTAAAGCCCACGCTTGGGCTTCCGTTTTATTCGATTTTGGTCGGTTTTTGAGAATGCCGTCATACTTCCTTCCTTTGAAACTCCGTGGTTGTAATATCAATCAAGCAACCAAGATCATCTTCCCTCCAGATTGTAACTTATATCATCGGCTTCAATTCATGAAGCTGATCTCTTAATAAGACTTAGCAAAGTGCTTTCTGCGCCGAAAATAGCGCCCCTACACGCCTTCTTATCGGCAAGCTGTTTATGGAAATTGAACAACTAATCCTTTAAGCCAAAAGCGTAATAAAAGACTGCGCTCATAAGCGGAGTCTTTTATTACGGGTTGTCTCTGCCTTTTCATGTCAATGCAGCCTAGCTCGCCATCGACCCAGGCGCAGGCAACGCCCTTGGTATCCAAAGCCCACTAGAATCATCCACGAGAGTGGGATCGCCCGATCCCATTGATTCCAGCAAAAGTCGAAAGGTGATCGTCTGGTAGTTGTTCGGGAATGGGTTATACACACGAGCATCTCCGTTGTTAAGACCAAACGGGGTCACTGCCTCGACGACAATCCAATGCCCTACATGATTTGCACCTCCAGAGCGGACAAATTCCCCGGTCCGGTTGTCAATGCGAACTCCAGCAATGAGCCAATTGTTTTGCAACATCTTCGCCATCCGCCCCGGCGTCGCGAGATAAGGACGTTTGCCAATTACCGGATCTTTTAACCCTTCCAGAAAGCCCGGGAACGGTCCCTGAAGACCGTACATGGTGAGTATCGTTTTGATCTGATCGGGACCAGCAGGCAAACCTTTGGCCAGAATGACGGAAGCGATAGCAGGCGCGTTACTAGTCCATTTATTGAGAAGGTTCACAATTCCATCGCCAACGATGTGAGCAACTGAGAATTCGCCACAAAGATTGTACTGCTTGATCTTTTGGTAAATGATGTCTTGGACCTCAAGGCTGGCATAAGAAAGCTTGACGGATGATTCAATAGGGACGACATTCCCCGCATTAGGATAGTCCTCGAGATAACCATCGTATACCCAACCGGTAACGGGTGTGCCGCTATTCGGGTCTGTGTACTGGACTTCCGTCCATAGGACAGCCGGATTCCCCATCGGTTGCTGATTTCCAGTCAGCGTCACAATGCAAAATTCATTTAACTGCGCCTTGACGTTTGATCGAGCCCCGGCGCTGGGAAAAAGCCCGGTCAGTGCAATCACTCTTTTCTGAACGATATCCACAGGATACTTGCCTCTCTTTTACTAGTTAAGACATGCTCACCGCAGGTATTTTCTTACTACCAGATATCCAAAGTCCGGTCGGGTTAGGTCCTAGGGACTGATAGAGCAAACGAAAAGCGATCTTTTCCATATTGTTCGGGTACGGATTATATAGTGTGACCTCGCCATCGTCGAACCCAAACGGGGCAACATCTACAACGACAACCCAATGAGGCCCCATATCAGGGGTCTTAAGCTTGCCCGGATCATAAAACACGATTTCGCCAAAAGAACTGATATGTACCAATGTCACCAAGCAATAAGTCTGAAGCATCTTGGAGGCGCGCCCCGACGTAATCTGTACGCCCGTGATTGGATCATTCAGCCCATCGGTCAAGGATTTGATCCCAGAGGATGGATAATTGTAGACCGCGGTTAACAACTGTTGAAGCTGTTGTAAATTTACTGTCTTATCTTTGGTCATGAAAGCCAGAGCGGGGTTGGTTTGGCATTTGTTTAGAAAATCCACAATTGCATCACCACCGATATAGGCCGCGCAAAAACCGGCAGACAGATTATGTTGCGTCATCCCGTTGAAATTGATATCCTGAACCGGTCCATAGGGTGACCTGGATTTCACAGACGGATCAATATGAACCACGTCACCGAAGTTCGGTAAGTAATCTTCGAGATAGCTATCGTAAACCCAGCCGATGTGAGATTGCATATTCTGACTGAGATATTCAACCTCAGTCCAGGGAAGCGCAGGATCGCCCGCGGTTTGATGATTCCCGGTTGGGCGGACAATTGTATGAGGAGGTATATCCAGCAATTTCGGGTCGCCTGAGCTGGGCGGCGGTTCCAGCGGCGTCAGCCAAATGGTCCATTTTAATGTCTCATCCACGCGAACCTCCATAGGTAAATCCAGGTCGTGGCAAAAAACTAGCATGAAGATAATGAGGAATTGTATCAACCGACCAGCAGGAAAAATAGATAAGAAATACGCCAAAGAATGGGCAATAAAATGGGTTTGTACTTCCGCAAAAAACAGGTATTAAAGACATGGGAGTGTAGTGATTTTGCGTTTCAACACCAAAGCACGGCGTACTTTCGGAGCGATGCTTTGCCCAGCGCTTTCCCTCCTTTCAACAACGACAGGCTTCCATCTAGCTGAATCCCGAAAATGCCTACCTCCCGCACGGCGATAGCGATAGGCCCAATACGCGCCGTTGTTCAACAATGTGTTGAATTTTGATTTAAGGGTAAGTTTAGTGAATGCCTATTTCATCTGCAAATCAGAGCGATGACAGGATAAAAATCTTGTTCAAAGGGAATAAAAGCATATTGTTTGCGGGGGAAAACATAACTATAGTTTAGGAAAGTCAACCTATCCATTTTACGTTTTCACTCTAATGGGAACAAGGCAGGCTGAAATCATGTCACACACAACTTTAAGGTCAGGATATACCGAACTGATCGAGCGGTTGAACCGGTTTCCGCAAGGAGCACCGCCATCGGACACGCTCTACAAAATTCTGCAAATCCTGTTCAGCGAACGCGAGGCGCAATTGGTGGCACTCCTGCCGATCAAGCCCTTTACTGCCAAGAAGGCCAGCCAGGTTTGGAGAATGGATCTAACCGAAACGCGCAAGGTGCTGGACGAACTATCGGGCCGCGCCATCCTGGTGGACGTTGAACGCGAAGGCAAAACCACTTACACCCTGCCGCCGCCCATGGCCGGATTTTTTGAGTTCTCGATGATGCGCCTGCGCGGCGATATCAATCAAAAGGTTTTGGGAGAATTATTCTATCAATACCTGAACGTTGAAGAAGAGTTCATCCGGCAGTTATTTGTCCGAGGCGAAACCCAGCTTGGACGGGTCTTCGTGCATGAGCCTTCTCTTTCGATGGATAACGCCCTGCATGTGTTGGACTACGAACGCGCCAGCGAGGTAATCCATACCGCCAGTCATCGCGGAGTTGGCGTATGCTACTGCCGCCACAAGATGATGCACCTTGGCCGCAATTGTGACGCGCCGCTGGAAATCTGTATGACCTTCAATGGGACAGCCCAATCATTAACGAAACATGGTTACGCTCGCTCGGTGGATGTGAGCGAGGGCATGGATCTGCTCCAGCAGGCCTATGAGAAAAATCTTGTGCAATTCGGCGAGAACGTGCGTGCGGGCGTCAACTTCATCTGCAATTGTTGCGGATGCTGTTGCGAGGCAATGATCGCTGCCCGCAAGTTTGGTATCTTGAACCCCGTACATACTTCCAACTTCTTGCCCGTTATTAAGGAGGAGGATTGCAACGGCTGCGGAAAATGCGTCAGCGCCTGCCCAGTGGAAGCCATGACGCTTGTCTCAACCAATGACCCATATCATCCCAAAATGAAAAAAGCAAAAGTGGATGAAGATGCCTGCCTGGGATGCGGTGTATGCTTGCGTACTTGTTCGCACGCTGGATTATCTTTGCGGTCGCGCCTGCAGCGGGTTATCACACCCGTGAATTCCGTCCATCGCATTGTGATGATGGCAATCGAGCGCGGTGACCTGCAAAACCTGATCTTCGATAACCGCGTGCTTTGGAACCACCGCGCGCTGGCAGCTTTACTGGGAGTCGTCTTGCGACTGCCTCCCATCCAACAAGCTCTGGCGAGTCAGCAGGTGAAATCGCGTTATTTGGAATATCTGGTCACTCACATTCCGAGTTGAAAAAGAATATCTTTTTATCCGCCTCTTGACCTCGCGTGATTTCATAACATACTTCACATATAAAAACAGACTACGCTCACTACAAGCGCAGTCTGTTTTTATATAACGAACATTTACTGTGAAACGCTGAATAGAACTTGCCCCACTTTATTGCCCGACATGTAAACATCCACCCGATATTGTCCGACCGGCCAGTTGCTGGTATTCGTCAAATGGAAACGAAGCGTGGTCGAGCCGGTGCTATAGTTCTGATCCATGGTCTGGAAGGGCGTACTCGGATCTTTTCCCGCGATGTTCAATGCAAACCAGCGAGCCTCGAAGGGCGTCCCATTCGAAATGCTGCTGACGTCAAAAAACAAATTGAATGCATCGGTCGGTGCAAAGGTGGTTGTCTTGTTTGCGCCCTGCTCGTCAGTGGCCATATAGAAGTTGGAAACTTTAGGAGCGGTACTGCCGCATGCCGTCAGCGAAAACAGAATGGCGAACAGAACAAACAAAATGAAACTGCTTTTGATTTTCATGGTTCATCTCCTATTCGTGGATGCCTTACGAAACTTCAACATAGATTCGTTTATTGATGGCGCCTTTGCTTTTGTAGTCTACCACACGGATCTGCCCCACTTCCGAAGTATTTTTCACATGCGTGCCGCCATCGGCTTGCAGATCAAGCCCGACGATTTCAACCGTGCGAACCTGCTGGATTCCTTCCGGCAAGAGATTGATCTTGGTGCGGATCAAGTCCGGAATTTGAAACGCTTCCGCACGCGGCAGGACTTTAACGCGCACATCGCGTCCGGCCTGGACCTCGCGGTTGACCGCCGTTTCGATGATGGTCACCAGCTCCTTCTGCAATCGCTCGAACTCAAAGTCCATGCGGCCCTTGAGAGGTTCCATATCTCCGCCGGTGACCTGCGCGCCATAATCGCGGAATACACAGCCGCACAGGATGTGCATGGCGGTATGAGTCCGCATCAATCGATAACGCCGATCCCAATTGATTTCTCCATGCACGCGCGTTCCAACCGCGGGTAGGTCGCCATCCAGAATGTGCAATACATCATCGCCTGACTTGCGGACCTTAACGACATTCAGACCAGCCAACACGCCAAGATCATTGGGCTGGCCTCCGCCTCCGGGATAGAATGCAGTCCGGTCGAGCACGATCGCTTTCTCGTCCAGATTGACCGCAGTAATGACCGCCTCAAACTCCTTTAGATAACTATCGGTTTGATAAAGCAATCCCGTCATAGGGCCTCCAAATAGATGCTATAGTGTACAACAAAAATTAGCGTTTGATTAGAGTTTCGCAACTTCCTTGACTATGCCTCCAAATCTTTGTATAGTATTTTAGAGTAAATAAATATCGGGCACCGCGGCCCATAGGCGCTGTGCCCTTTGTTTCGCCATTTTATTTTTTCAAGGAGAAGCAATGATTCGTGTTGAGAATCTCACCAAAGATTACGGCTCACGCCGGGCCATCTCGAACCTGAACTTTGAAGCAGAGCAAGGCGAGGTGGTCGGCTTTCTCGGTCCGAACGGCGCGGGCAAAACGACCACCATGCGCATCCTGACAGGATACATGCCGCCCACGGATGGAACTGCGACGGTGGCTGGTTACGATGTCGTCAACGAGTCGCTGGAAGTCCGCAGGCGCGTTGGATATGTACCGGAGACCGTTCCGTTATATACCGATATGACGGCACTAGACTACCTTGAGTTTATGGCCGATCTGCGACACATTCCAAACTCACAAGATCGCGCACACGATACTCTGAAAATGGTCGGCTTGGAGAATCGTGCCAACAGTTACATTGGCAATCTGTCCAAAGGCATGCGCCAGAGAGTCGGACTCGCACAGGCCCTGATCCATCAGCCTGAGGTTCTGATTTTGGACGAACCAACCATCGGCCTTGACCCGGCTCAGGTGGTGGAAGTCCGTAACGTAATCAAAGATATTGGCAAACAGCGCACCGTGCTCCTTTCCACACATATCCTCTCCGAAGCACAACAAATTTGCGACCGCGTGTTGATCATCAACAAGGGTAAGATCGTGGCCGAAGATACGCCTGAAAACTTGCAGGCGCGCCTGACCGGTTCGGAACGCGTGGCACTAATGGTACGCGGCGAGATGGACGAATTGCCCAAGATTTTAAGCAAGATTAAAGGCGTTCAACACGTGGAGCCCAAACCGGACGGCTCCGTGGAATTTCAATTCGCCCCTGGTCAGGACGTACGACCCGAGGTGGCGAGAACCGTTATTAAGTCCGGTTATGACTTACTCGAAATGCGACCGGTCGGCATGAGCCTTGAGGAAATCTTCCTTGAATTAACGCGCGAGGATAAACCTGCGCGCCGAAAAGATAGAGGTGAGAGATGAGAAACGTTTGGGTTATTGCGCGTCGCGAATACAATCAATACTTCTCGACACCAGTTTCGTATGCAGTGGCATTTGCCATGCTTTTGATCGTCGGTTTGATCTTTGCTCTGACTTTTTTCGGCGCTTATCAAAGCGCGTTCCAAGGCGGAGGCCTTAGCGGCTCTTCTCCCGCGCCGGATATTAAAGGAATCGCGGGAACGTTTACTTTTATGTTGGTTCTATCTATTCCCGCTTTGACCATGCGCTTGATCTCGGATGAGAACCGTATGGGCACGCTCGAGCTCCTGCTTACTGCGCCTGTCCAGGATTGGGAATTGATCGTCGGCAAATGGCTTGGCGGGCTGCTGTTCCTATTTACTGTGCTGGCCGTCACGTTAATTTATCCAGTTATTCTCAATATCTACGAAACGACTGATCCAAATCTTCAATGGCAGGTTCTTAGCCTGATCATATTATCCATTGCCCTCGTGGCGATGTTCTGGAATTTGGTCATAGGCAAAAGGATGGAGGCTTTGTTCATCCTTTTGGGAATTTGGGTCGTGGCCATCGCCGCCGGGATTCTTTTATACTACCTCATCATACCCGGCATCGATTGGGGATTGACATGCTCCTCCTACCTTGGGTTGATCCTGGTCTCTGCCGCGTTCCTGGGGCTGGGTGTGGGTATATCCTCCTTATTTAGCAATCAGGTCGCGGCCTTCTTTGTGACCCTTGGCGTGTTCATCTTCTTTTGGTGGATGTTTGGTTTCATTTCGCAATTTGCACAGGGAAGTGCAAGCGATATATTTACTTATCTCGATATGGGGGCTCATTTCAATAACAACCTCAATGGCGGAATCATTAACCTATCCGACATTGTTTATTACCTGAGCCTCACCGCCCTCGGCCTGTTCAGTGGCACAGTTGCGGTTGAATCCCGGAGGTGGAGCTAATGGCCAAGAAACAGAATAACGTTGAACGAAATGCGTTCATCGGATTGATCGTCGCGGGCATCGCACTAATCGTAACCATTCTCCTTGGATTGGTTGACGGATTGGTGGCGCTTAAGTTTGTCCCAACTTTAAATATCAACCTCAACTTGTGGCTTTCGATCAGTGCAGGGCTTGTCGTGCTTGGATTAGCCGCCTATGCCATCATGGCGCCGGATAAAGTGGCCCGTTTCTTCACGGGACGCCAGGCGCGCTATGGTTCAAATGCCTTGATCATGTCTTTGGCCTTCCTTGGGATTCTTGTTGTCATCAACGTGCTGACTTTCCAGAATCCAAAGGTATTGATAGACATGACCGAGGATAAACAAAACACGCTCGCGCCTCAAACCTTGCAGGCTCTCACTTCTTTGCCTGGTAAAGTAACCGCCATTGGTTTCTTCTCAAGTCAAACGCCGAGTGATACGGCCAAACAATTGCTTACCAAATACAAATCCGCCAGCAACGGAAAATTTGATTATTCATTTGTTGACCCCAACGCGAATCCAACTCTTGCAAAGCAATACGGGATCACCGGTGACGGCAAAATAGCGCTGGTAATGGGCAAGTCATCACAAATTGCATCGTCAGCAGACGAGACCACCATTGACCAAGCGCTCATTCTGCTCATTAGCCCGCAGACGCGCGTGATTTACTTTCTCACCGGTCACGGTGAGGCCGATATCAATGGCTCGGATAATACTGCCATGACGCAAGCACGCACCATGCTCCAAAACAAAAGCTATACCGTAAACACCCTGAACCTCTCGACCACCAACAGCATTCCCAGCGATGCAAAGGCGATTGTCATTCCTGGTCCAAAGAGTCCTTTGCTTGATCAGGAAGTGGCTTTGCTAAAAGCATACGTTGCCAAGGGCGGCTCGCTGGTGGTTATGGAAGACCCAACGCCTGTCACCAACTTCGGCGCCAATCCCGACCCGTTGGCAAGTTATATAAGCTCCGACTGGGGCGTCAGTTTGGATAACGACATTATCATTGATACGTTCTCAAACAACCTCTTGCAGGCAGTTGCAACAAACTACAGTTCTACGAGTCCGATCACCCAGCACCTTACAACGTACACCGTCATGCCTCAAGCGCGCAGCCTGACGATTAGTAAGACACCGCCTCAAGGTCTAACACTGATCGGATTGATGCAAACTACCCAGCCATCCCAGCAAAGTGTATCGTGGGGTGAAAAGGATTTCTCTTCTTTACAAAATCCCAATGGTCCCACCTTTGATCAAACGACTGACATTCCCGGCCCCGTGACGCTCGCGGTCTCTGGCGAGAATCCAACGACACATGGACGCGTGGTTATTTTCGGCAACTCGGAGTTTGCCAACGATCAATATTTCAACGTATATGCCAACAGCGATGTTTTCATCA
This sequence comes from uncultured Chloroflexia bacterium, assembly GCA_963783295.1. Classification (GTDB taxonomy): domain Bacteria; phylum Chloroflexota; class Anaerolineae; order Anaerolineales; family Villigracilaceae; genus Fen-1038. The sequence goes on from CAWAMX010000001.1 coordinate 88,162, forward strand.
ACTCAGTGGATTGGGCTGCTAATCAAAACAGCCTCATTAACATCACACCGCGCACACCCATTACCCGCACATTCAACCCGCCATCCGGACTGGCCCTCGTTGCCATCCTGCTTGGAACTGTATTCATTGTTCCCGGACTAGTGATCGGCGCTGGTATTTTCTCATGGCTGGAACGCCGCAGAAGAGGCTAAACCATGATACGAAGAAACACTTGGATTTTGTTGATTATTCTAGTTTTGTTGATTGGCGGCGCGTTTTATTTCAACAATCAAAAGAAAAGTTCGGCGAGCGCCACCACACCGACACCGGCTCAAAATTTTCTTTTCACATCACGTGATGGCAATCCAACTGACATAAAAATTGTAGACACAGCCGGTCATTCCGTGGAGCTCGCTCGTAACTCCACCGGCACATGGGTGTTGAAAGCACCAACAGCCGACGCGGCTAATCAAAGTCAGGCAGAGGCAGCCGCAACTCAATTGACATCTCTAAACCTGCTTGGAAATGTTCAGATTGGCTTAGATGTGGTTGGATTGGATAAACCAACCTATATAATGACCGTTACCTTTGACAGCGACAAAACCCATAAAGTTTTGATCGGCTCCGTGAATCCCATTCAAACTGGTTATTACGTTCAAGTGGATGGTGGACAAGTGCAAGTCGCTGATAAATCCGGGATCAATTCTCTCGTCAACATGTTGACCGCACCGCCTTATCTCGCCACTTTGACACCGACCATCACTCTCACACCGATTCCATCGGATACACCAACCGCATCACTTCAAACGAGTTCGCCGATTTCAACATTGGGAGCACCTGTCTCTACAACAGCTATCCCAGCATCAACCTCTACACCGTAAGAGGCAATTCGGGTAAGGCGTCACTATTGTGAAAGGATTACAAACGAGAAAGCCTATTGATTTTCTAGTCAAAAAAGTGTATTCTGGATTCAAAACCAGTTTTGGAACAAATAATGGATGTAGATAAAATCATAATTGCCGACGACGAAGAAGAATTTCCTGCCATCGCACGATTGATCGAACTGGGGCGGCAGAAGTCTTATGTCACACTAGATGATATCCTGCACTTCTTCCCCGAAGCCGAACAGGATGTGGAACAGCTGGAGGAGGCCTTCTCGGCTCTGCTTAGCGCGGGGATTCCCTTTGTGGAGGACACAACTCCCGGCGAGCCTACTGAAGACGAACTCGTCGCAGTGGAAGAAACTGAAGTAGAACCCGATATTTCACTGGATGACTATCTTGCCAACATTGATACTGACGACACAATTGGTCTATACTTAAAAGAAGTCAGCCGTGTTCCGCTTCTTACCGCAGAGGAGGAAGTTCAACTCGCGCAACGCATTGAGCGCGGACGAACGGCGCGTGAAGAGCTCGCCAAAGGCAACGCCGCTCCTCGTCGCCGCTCCGATCTTCGCAAACTGATCGAAGACGGCTGGGCAGCGCGCGAACATTTGATTACGGCCAACTCACGGCTTGTTATTTCAGTTGCCAAAAAATATATGGGGCGCGGCGTACCATTCCTCGATCTCATTCAGGAAGGCAACATTGGACTGATCCGCGCTACGAAGAAATTCGATTATCGCCGCGGCCATAAGTTTTCAACTTATGCGACATGGTGGATCCGTCAGGCGGTCACGCGTGCCATCGCCGATCAAGGTCGAACGATTCGAGTCCCTGTCCATATGGGCGACCAGATCAATAAACTATTGCGCGTTCAACACCAACTGACCCAACGCCTCGGGCGCGAACCTAGTGTGGAAGAATTAGCCAAAGCACTAGATGTTCCGCCGAAAAAAGTCGAGAATATGATCCAGGTGGCGCGGCGTCCCTTGTCGCTCGAAACGCCCACGGACGATGAAGAGGATTCCGTTTTAGGCGATTTCATCGAAGACGACGAAGCGCCTCCGCCCGACGACACCGCAACCTATAATCTTCTGCGCGAGCACCTCGGTGAAGTGTTGAATAGCCTCCCGCCGCGCGAAGTTCGCATCCTTCAACTTCGATATGGCTTGCTCGATGGGCAAGCTTATACTCTCGAAGAAGTCGGTCGCAAAATGGGCGTAACGCGCGAACGCGTTCGACAAATTGAAGCACAGGCATTAAGCCGATTGCGTCATCCTTCCATTCGACGCAAACTTCGCGACTATCTCGGCGAATAGATAACAAAAAAAGCGACATCTCTTATGTCGCTTTTTTATTCATCAACCAGGATAGTTCGCAGACTAAATAAAGTGGTCGCGTTGAGCTATTTCCAGAATCGTGGCTCTCTGCTCTGCGGACAATGTGTCATATTCTGAGTTGTGTTCATCGGTATCGTGATTTTCTATTAAGAGGACCGAGGCGTCATGGCTAAGCAGGACGGTATGCCATGCGAATTGTTTTACGTTGTAGAGCCGGCCGATTTCCATGGTTTGCGAAAACGCGCCTTCGCTTTTGACCCCATTCCCGCCCAGGATCAGTGTTCCGTGACCGCGCAATAAGACAAACACCTCATCCGTCTCGGTATGTCGTTCCATGCTGTCAATTTGATCCGGTTGGAGATCATCTAGATAGCGAAGAATCGCCACACGCCAACTACCAAAAAAGATCAGCGGTTTAAAACCTACGCCGTCATAATCCTGAATTTCAAGCAACGATTCGTCCATTGAGGCCTCCATCATGATTTGCCCAGCCAAACTTCCACTTCCTGATCGTCACCAAGCAAATCAAATGGAATAACATTCCCACGAATCTCCTGACCGTTCATTCGCATTCGCACAACTCCCCTGCTGACGCTTTGCTCGTTATAAACGATGATGCGAATCATCTTGCCCCGAAAGCGGCGCACTACCTTAAATCCATTCCAGGCTGACGGAATACACGGGTCAACACACAGGCCATCGTATTCGGGACGGATACCCAATATCCATTGTGTGATCGCGACATAATTCCAGGCTGCGGTTCCGGTAAGCCATGAATTTTTTGCTTCACCATGTGTCGGCGCGTCGCGCCCGGCAATCATTTGAGCATAAACGTATGGTTCGCACCGATGCAAATCTGCCAATTCCTGGCGGGCCGATGGATTGATTCGCATATAGTAATCCATTGCGCGATTACCATTTCCCGTTCGAGCCTCCGCAATCATCACCCACGGATTGTTGTGGCAGAAAACACCTGCATTCTCCTTATATCCCGGCGGATACGATGAGATCTCACCCAGATGGAGATAATACTTTGAATAAGCGGGCTGAAGAATCATGATTCCATGCGGGGTGGCAAGTTTGGCATGGACTGAGTCCAATGCTTTCTTTGCCATTCCATTTTCCAAGCCAACCCCGGCGAGGACACAAAAGCCTTGTGGTTCAATATAAATCTTTCCTTCTTCACATTCTTTCGATCCAACTTTATTGCCGAAATCATCGTATGCGCGTACGAACCATTCGCCATCCCAGCCATGCTGATAAATGGTTTGGGTCATGTTATCCGCCAATTCATAATAATACTTTGGTGAATGAACTTGGAATGACAAGAGTTTCTTTCTGCCCTGTGATGCATAATATTCGGCAAGATCCGCCATCGCACGCGTCGATTCGACAAAAAGTCCGGCAATGAATATGCTCTCAGCAGTCTTTCCGTCTTTGCCCGTTGTCGTCTGAAAGCTCTCCCCGGGAACATCCGAAAAACAATTCAAATTGAGACAATCATTCCAATCCGCGCGGCCGATCAACGGCAAGCCATGTGGACCGAGGCGATCCAATGTATATTGTATGGAACGTTGCAAATGATCATAAAGCGGCATCTCGCTCCCTGACTGATTATCATATGGAACGCACTCTTCAAGAATGCTCCAATCCCCCGTTTCGCGAAGATAAGCTGCGACTCCGATTACCAGCCAATGTGGGTCATCATTAAAATTCGAGCCGATGTCGTTGTTGCCGCGTTTGGTCAACGGCTGGTACTGATGATATGCGCCCCCGCTTGGCAATTGAGTGGAAGCGATATCCAAGATTCGTTCGCGCGCCCGCGAAGGAACCATGTGAACAAATCCAAGTAAATCCTGATTCGAGTCGCGGAAGCCCAAGCCTCGCCCAATGCCCGACTCAAATAACGAAGCTGAGCGCGACATGTTAAACGTGATCATGCATTGATAAGCATTCCAAATATTGACCATCCGGTCAACGTGTTCGTCCGATGTGTCAATTTGAAAACCGCCAAGCAATTCGTCCCAATATGAATGCAGCGCGTTAAACGCCGAATCTACATTGGAATGCTGAAGATATTTCTTGATAATAGGTTTTACCGTCTTTTTATTGATGGTCTGAGAATCAGGTGGATCAAATTTGTGATCTGTTGGATTCTCGTGATACCCTAAAAGAAAAATGATCTGTTTTTGCTCACCAGGTTGCAAAGATAGATGTACATGAAACGAGCCAATCGGCTGCCAGCCATTTGCCATTGAGTTATTGCACCTCCCCTGTTCAACAGTCAGGGGACGATCCCATGAACGATAAGGCCCCAAAAACGAATCGCGCAGAGTATCGAAGTCTTCGCACTTCTCGGAACACGCAAAATACGCAAAGTGGTCGCGGCGCTCACGGTATTCGGTCTTATGATAGATCACTTGGTTTTCGACTTCCACTTCACCGGTGGAGAAATTGCGCTGGAAATTGGTCGCATCATCCAACGCGTCCCACAGACAAAACTCAGCCACTGAGAAGATGGATAATTCTGCTTTCGTGTCACGCTGAATTCTTAACTGTCAATTGCCAAACCTCGAGGTTTTCGCCAAGCGGAACAAAGTAACGCGTCTCGGCGCGGATACCGCTAAAGGTCGAGGCAATGATCGTGTATCCCATCCCGTGGCGGCACGAATAATCCTTCAATTCACGCTGTGTCGGTTGCCACGAGGGTGACCAATACGCGCCATCTTTTTCATCACGCAAATAAAGATAACGTCCGCCAAAATCAAGCGGGGCATTGTTATATCGATAGCGCGTGATGCGACGCAAGCGCGCATCCTTATAAAAAGAATAACCGCCGGCAGTATTGGAGATCAGACCAAAGTACGCCTCGGAGCCAAGATAGTTGATCCATGGCAATGGCGTATCCGGACGGGTAATGACATATTCACGCTGTTCATCATCGAAATGACCATACTTCATCAGAGTTTTCCTAAAGACAAAAATAACGAGCAATCACACCCGTACGAAATCGTCAGCTAATGTTTGGAGTCTCTCCGGTAGCAGTAAACCAAAGATATAGGCCATAAGTTGACGTATCGTAAAATAGTTGAGACATCCTAAAGTTCCGAATTGTTTTTGAGAAAATCAAGGACCTCATCTAGTTTGGCAAAAGCCAAAGCAGTAACTGTATCCGCCCCGCCGTAATAAATAGCAATCCGCCCGGTCGGTTGGTCGTAAAGCGTTGCACACGGAAAAGCCACATTCGGTACGTCACCGACACATTCGTAGTACGTTTGCGGTGAAAGCAAATAAGGAGCGCCGCGATAAATCACTTTCCACGGATGATCCAAATCCAGAAGGACAGCGCCAAAACTATACACAAATCCGTTGCATGAAGTGAGGACGCCATGATAGAACATCAACCAACCTTGAGGTGTTTCAATCGGAACCGGCCCCGCTCCAATCTTTGTACTTTGCCAGCCGCCCTTTGTTCCCATCACGAAACGATGCTGTCCCCAATGGATCAAATCCGGGCTTTGACTCAAATAGATATCACCAAATGGTGTATGGCCATTGTCGCTGGGACGGCTGAACATAAAATACATGCCATGGATCTTTCTCGGAAACAATACTCCATTACGATTAAATGGGAGCAATGCATTTTCAAGAAAAGTGAATTTCTCAAAATCAAAAGTATATCCAATTCCGATGGTTGGACCGTGATAACCATTACACCAACTGACATAATAACGATCTTCCAGCCACAGTACGCGCGGATCGTAGCGATATTGGAAATGACTAAGCTCTGGATCTTTGTATTCCCATTCAATCGGATCGTTGTCCAGCTTCCACTTGACGCCGTCCTCGCTAAAACCGCGATGGATATTCATATCACGTTTCTTATTATCGCAACGAAAGACACCCGCGAATTTGCCCTTGAAAGACACTACTGCGCTATTGAAGATACTATTCGACGACGGAATGAGATCGCGAGGAATGATCGGGTTTGCGCTGTAACGCCAAACCACATCCGAATTACCAGCGGGTCGTTCCTGCCAAGGAATGTTAAGAAGAGAATTGTTATTCATCAGAGAATGATTTCCTTTATTTATAGAATCGGTAAAACATCGTCATGGAGCATGCAACGTTTGATGGATTGCTTTAACCAGCGATAGTCCACCAAGTGCATCATCATCCAGATTCCAAAACATAATACCACTCGCCTGCTGCATAGCGATCTTTGTTTTCGCTTGAATGGTCGGGATGCCGTTGAAGTGTTCTACCTTCCCCAGATAATTAAAGCTATCCTCTTGAGCTGCAGCAGGGTCCAACGCAACCAGTTTAGAATATGGCACTTCATCGGGACGGCTATAAAATGGCACGCCCATCACTATTTTCTCACAAGATAAGCCCCGCGCCTTCCAGTAATTCAACGCCTGATCAAATTGATCCATCGTTCCGTGATCGGGACCGTCATACGCCATAACGTTAACAAAATCCAAAAGACCAAACGCATCGCTTGGGACGCCGAGTTCATTCTCGTCCCCATAAGCGACAACCGCGGCTGTAAGCAGCTTCCCATTTAATGCCGTTCGAAGTGCCTTCAACAACGATAAAAAGTTTTGTGACGATTGTCCCGGCTTTGGATATTCCCAATCAATATCCGCACCGTCCAACTGATATTGATTGATAAAAGCCGATAAATTTGCTGTAAACGCGGAACGCGTTTTCGGTTCTAAGGCCATCTGTTCAAATTGCTGATCTGTGCCCCAGCCCCCCACTGAAATCAGCACACGGACGTTTTGAACGTGTGCCTCTGCAATAATCTGTTGAAGTTTCCATAAGTTAGTGAGCGGCTCAAAAGTTCCGTCATTGTTTGAGATGAGAAAAGCATAATTAATATGCGTCAACAGAGCATAAGGAATCATATTTGGAATAACCGCTCCCGTTGCATACGCAACGATGCGAAATGAACTTTCTGTCGAGGTAGGAGAAGAAGTAAACGCCGGATTCATAAAACCCGCAGGGAAAGAAGAAACTCGAGTTAGCGGAGCAGAAAAGGCCAGAACTTCGCATGCACTTAATATAACGGAAAGAAAAACAAATGTCCAGAAAGCTGCGATGCGGCGCTTGCGCGTCGGCCCAAGTCAATAATTCGCTTTCCTGATCAAAGTGAAAGCTAAAGCTTGTTCAACTGCCACAAAGTTGCGTGGATTATTTTTCCACGCCAGTGATGACAATACCTTGAACAAAGAAATTCTGAGCCAGGAAAAACAGAATGAGCGGGAATAATAATGTCAAAAAAGCGCCGGCTTGAATCAAATCTGGGCGCGAGCCATATATGGTATTGAAACGCGCCAACGCTACAGAGATCGGTTGCAAGTCCATCCTAGTAGAAAGATAGACAAGCGGTCCAAAGTAATCATTCCAAGCATAGACAACGTGGAATATGATTACCGCGACGATAACAGGATAGGATTGCGGAATAATCACGGACCACAATATGCGCAACGGGCCAGCACCATCAATCATCGCAGCTTCGTCCAGATCACGCGGAAGGGTCATAAAATATTGGCGCAGTAAAAATGTATCATAGGGATTAGCAAAGAAAGTTGGAACAATCAACGGCCACCAAGTCCCCACCCATCCAATTTTAGCAAAGACGGTATACGTCGGAATGACGGTTACTGTGGTCGGCAGGAATATGATCGCAATCAAGACAATGAATAGAAAGTCACGTCCGGGGAAGCGAAAGCGCGAAAAACCATAGGCAACTAGAATGCAGGAAATTAAGACTCCGACAGTTGTAGTGGCTGCATAAAAGAAGGTGTTCCAAAGAAGCTGAGGAAACTTGCTGTCTTTCCACATTTCCGGATAGTTACCCCAATTGGGTGAGAAAACCCATGGGCGCGACAACCCCTCGTAGTAGCCGTCCCACACAATTGGGTCAGCGGTGGGATTTGCCGGGTCAATGAAGATGCTACTTTTCTGATACCCTTTTAGAAGGGCCAAATTTTTGGTTACTCCGTTTCCTAATGGAACAGAGTAAATTCCCAATTCCTGGCCCTTGAAGTCATTCATGCTTATCGCTTGATCTACAACAAACCCCGACTTGTTTACTTTTAACGTGTATGTCTTCGTGTTCTGCCCGGGATAAATATAAGTGGGGTTCTTTGCCGGCCAGATCGGCGCTCCCGGAGTGGATACCTGAGTCGAGTACTCCAATGAAGTGAAGATCATGTATAGAAACGGCATCAGGAAGATCGCCAGTAGAATCGCAGCAAACGCCGTAACAAAGAAAGGTGAGAGAAAACTTTTTCGTATTCCCTTCCAGGAGATTTTGGCAGGTGATCTTATATCTGATTTTTCTTGCGGGATGGAAGTTGCACTCATAATGAATCTCCTTGGGCTATTGCTTTTCTCCGGCATAATATACCCAGTAACGAGCGGTAGCGAACAGGATGATCGTAACAATAAATATGATTACGAAAAGAACCCAGGCTAGGGTGGCACCGTAAGACATGTTCTGATACACAAAGAATGTTTTATATAAATATAGATTATAAAACAAGGTAAATCCGCCAGGCTCCCCTGTGCCGCCATTTAAAGCTAAAGGCACCAGAAAGTATTGGAACAAACCCACAATCGCCAATACCAAATTATAAAAAACTACGGGAGAGATCATCGGGAAGGTAATGTTTAAGAATGTGGCGATATTACCTGCGCCGTCCACCCTGGCCGCGTCATAGAGTTCGGTCGGCACAGCCTGCATGCCTGCCAGCATGGTCAGCATGGCATTTCCAATTCCCCAGATTCCTAGAATGACCAAAGCTGGGTAAACCCAAGCTGTGTCTCTTAGCCAACCCGGAAGACTTCCTCTCGGAACGCCCACTGCAAGCAAGAGTTCATTTACCCAACCAAATTGAGGGTTGAGTACACCATTCCAAATGAAAATACTTGCAATGAAAGGAACGATATACGGCATATAGAACATGGAGCGAAAAAAGGACTTTGCTTTGAGATTTGGATTATTGACTAAAAGGGCAATGCCCATGGGTACTAAAATCCCAATTGGAAGTGCAATCAGCCCATAACGGAGCGTTACCCACAGTGCGCCTGGTGAAGAATTTGAGCGGGCATTCATCACCGTTGGATCTTTAAAGAGGGCTATATAATTATTGATGCCATTGAATTTGGATAAATCAAAAGGGTTATCAGTTAGCTTCAAATTCATAAAGGAAAATATCAAAGTTGCCATCATCGGAAGGAACGTAAAGGCTATAAATCCGATAAGCCACGGTAGGAGGAAGAACATGCCATTTCGGAACTCACGTCTGGCCAATGGCGTCATGCGACGCAAAGATCCTACGGAAGGTAATTTAGGTAGATGAGTTAATTGTTCCATGCTCTACTCCTTAAGGAATACCGTATATTAAGCGGGCCAGCATAACTGGCCCGCTTAATTTTACGACTTAAAAGTGTTACTGTTGTGAGTTGAAATCTGATTGCATGGTGCCCAGGAAGCTTTGCATCGCTGCATTTAGATCGAATGGACCGTTGTTCTGCCCATTAAGGATCAAGCTATAGAACGTTCTGGTATCAGCAAAGGCTTTATTGAAGTTAGGCATATAGGCTTCTGCGCTAGGTACATCTGGATAACCTAATCCATCAATATAAGTTTGCCAATTCTGAACGCCGGGGAATTGTTGCTGCTTGGCTGCAAGCCAGGCTGCCTGCTGCGATGTACGAGCGGGGAAGGCACCATAAGCCGATGGCTGAGATGCAGAACCCACAACCAACTGCTGAACGCCTTGAGTCTCCAGATAGACCATCGCGTCGAAGGCTTGTTGTGGGTTTTTTGTGCCCTTTAGGATACGGAAAGTATCAGCATCTATACGGCCGCCAACTTTACCATTGTAGGATGGCATGATACCAATGTCCCATGTCGGTTTGCCAGTGGTTGTGCCGTCAGAGGTAACATGGCTCAAGCAGCACGTGTACCAAATTGGTGCATCAATCATGGCTACGTGACCGCCATCAAAGGCATTTCCGCCATTATTGAGGCTTGATTCGTAGTTACCATTCGGAATATAGGGTTGAGCGCCCCAGATGCCATTGTATGTCCATTGCCAAGCTGCTTTCCATCCATCTGGGATTTGAGCTGTCTTGCCATCGGCTCCTACCAAAGAGCCACTCTGCCAGAAAGATCCCACATAATTAACGCTATTTTCGAAGCCCCAAGTGAAACCATAGTTCACAATATTGGTCTTGTCGAACTTGGCAGATGTAGCGTTGTTCCCGCTTTTATCGGTGGTGAGCGCCTGCGCAACTTTCGCAACAGTGTCCCAACTCCAATCTACCATGGTACCATCGGGCATCTTATATTTATCGCCATATTTCGCGGGTGGATAACTATAGCCAGCGGAATCAAAAATGGTTTTATTATAGATGATGGCCGAGGGGTACACAGCAAACGGCAAGCCGAGATCGCCTTCACCTGAAATGAACATCTTCAGCAAAGCAGGGTTGAAGTCGGATGTATCAGTTTTGGCAATATACTGTGTTAGATCAAGCCATTGACCATGGAAGGCATTCGAACCTGCGAAGCCTACAGGCCCAACAATATCGGGACCATTCCCTGATGCAATTTCTGTGGATAAAACATCGGTCGCCGAAGCGTTAGGTACGACTTCCAGAATCAGTTGGACGGCGCTTTGCGAAGCGTTGTAAGCATCAACGACAGCTTGTTGCTGGGGAATCTGATTCGCGGCCGTCCCGGTACCTAGACCAACAAACCAACGGATACAAGTTTTCCCAGACTGACAAGCAGCAACAGGAAACGGAGTTAAAGTTGGGGTTGGTGGTACTGCAGTTGCAGCAGCAGTTGCCGCTGGCGTGTCGGTTGCAGCCGGGGCGGCAGGAGCTGAAGTATTAGTTGCAGCCGGCATGGCTGTGGGAGCTGGGGTAGCGGCGCTGCCGCATGCCGCGAGAATCATTGAAACTGAGACGATCAACGCGGTTAGTAGAAATAGTTGTTTCTTCATGGTGAAATTTCTCCTCATCAAAATTTTGAATTAGGATTTAGATTTTGAACAATCAAGTTTTTGGGTCAAGTTAATAGATTTATCTTCTCTTCTAGTTCACCTCCTCGCATCACTGTACACTTACTTCCGAGCAGCCACACGAATGCCGTAAAATGACATTGGTGGAAAGCAGGGTTACCGGATCCACAGACAATCCTTGGAGAAGTGCAAAGATATTTTCGCCCGCTACTCTTCCGACCAGTTCAGTTGGAGCGCGGACAGTGGTTAGAGGCGGATCCAGAAACGCGGACAATTTTTGATCGTCAAAGCCCACTACCGATACGTCATCCGGTACCCGATAGCCAGCCTCTTTTAGGGCAATTAGCGCGCCAATCGCCGCGTCATCATCCCCGGCGAAGACTGCATCAAATTCTGGATGATCGGATTTAAGGAAAGCCCGCATTGAGGTCTCAGCAATATCGCGCTCAAAATCTCCTCGAAGGATTAGATGTGAATCAAAAGCCAATCCGTGCGCATCCAAGGACGCACGATATCCAGCCTCACGCCAACGCGAATCCTCTTGATTAGACGGTCCATGCATAAAAACAATATTGCATCGTCCATGCACTTCAATCAAATGGTCAATCAGCCTTCGAGTGGCATCACGGTTTTCAACAGTCACATAAGGAATAGCTAGATCAGATGGAGGCGTACGGTGGATTAATACAACAGGAAATTTCTTCTCATATAAATGTCTGAGTTGATGATCGTCTAGACTGTCAGCAAACACAAGTAGACCATCGCTGTTATGTGCGCCAATTGGGATGCGATCCCCATCTCCATCCAAATCATGGCGATACGTGGCAACTATTAGGTTATAGCCCATCGTTCGAACAATTGTCTCAATCCCGCTAAGCAAGGGCCCAAAGAAATCATTATGCATGTTTGTCAGTAATAGACCAATGACACGAGTTTTGCGGCTAGCAAGATTGCGCGCGGCTGCATGTGGAACATAGTTAAGCTCAATCATGACTTTCTCAAGTCTTTCAGCAACTGCCGGAGATATGGATGCGTTATGGTTTATATATCGGCTCACTGTTGCAACAGATACGCCTGCCTCACGTGCCACATCTCGAATGGTTATTGAACTAGACTTTTGTGTCATGGATTTGTAACCGGTTACTGTAACCGGTTACATTATTTCACATCTTCCCATGGAATGTCAATAGGCGCTTGCCTTAAAAAATTAGCTGAAATTTTTACTAACGTTAGTTATTTATTCATCCCACCCACATTTTGAATGTAAATAACATCACGGACATCCCCATGAGCAACACACTGGCCATAGTCCAGATTCGATCAAAAAACCGGTTCCTGCCAAAGTCTGCAAGCATCATATACATTGCTGGTGCAATCAACATATATCGGGCCATACTTTGAGCCGAACCACTCAGAACCGACAATAAAATTACCGCTAAACTGAACAGAGCAATCTCCGGCGAGCGACGGAGTAGCCAAAGCGCGCCATACAGAGCGATAAGAATCGAGGCAACTTCTATACCAAAATAAACCTCAGCCTGTGGATGGGTCGGCGCATAAGTAAACAGGTTATGCTGCCAACTCCAAATGGACGCAGAGATATTAAGAAAGCCGCGTCCAAAATAGAATGTCTGCAATTCGGCCCAACCCTGCCCCAAGCTGGAGATACGCCATATGCCATAAGCCGCTACAGGTAATAAGGCAAGGACCGCTTGGATAACCCATTCCAAACTTAATGACTTCCCCAATGGGCGTTTCCAATCCATTGTGCGGAACGCTGCAAGACCTAATGGCGCTGCAAGAACCGCACCATGAGCGCGAGTCAAAGCGGCAAGCATAGCAAGAATAGAAGCCCCAAGCCACTGTTTACGGCAACTCAACGCAAGCGCACTAAAGGCCAGGCCAATAAACATTCCTTCCGTATAAATCTGAGCAAAAAAGAAGGCCGTTGGAAAAATCAACATATAAAAGACAGCGCGATAAGCGTATTCTTCATCAAATAATTCGCGCGTCAAATCCCACAAAGCAATCATACCCGCTAAAGCCCCAAGCAATGACAAGATCATTCCAGCCAGTGCGGCGGTTGCGATTGGATTTTTGCCAAAAATCTTTAATGGCAGAATGAGCAATCGGATTGTGTAAGGATACAACGGGAAAAATGAATAATTTTTGATTACCTTATGACCATTGGCGGGATCGACCACAGTCCCTGCTTTCGGATCGTTATATCCCCCGACTGCAATACCCAAATAATATTCCGAGTCCCATGCAACTTGTTTATTGAGAAAAGGCTCAAGCAGATAAATCTTCCCGGCATCGCTTCCTAGACTTGTCTCGGATGGGGCCCATTCGACGGCAAAATCCGGCCGCCCAATTCGGACTCGCATTTGAACGATTGCTTGAAAGGAATACAACACAACAAACCAGCCAAGCCATATCAAAACAAGATTACGCCAATTGGATTTCATCGATTCCCTCTCGGATTTAGAATTGATTTCGTTTCGACAATGTTTTTGGCAAACCATCACCGTTGAATAACGTAAAGAGCAATGGATTGCCCCGGAAAATTAATCGGGGTTGATAAATCGGTTGTGCCCATATCCGTTACCGGATGGGAAGGATCGAATAGCCACATCTCCGCTTGATGAGATGATTCGTTTTCAATCTTAAGAGATTTGGTCTTTTCATTAAGTGATAAGTTGATCACCATAATGGTAAGCGCGCCATCCGGACGTTGGGCGGCGTAAATGCTCAAATCTGGGTCGCTGGATGAAGAATAAATCAGCTCATTGCCGAACTTATGATACATCTGATACACATAATAACTCGGTCGCAGTTCGCCATCGCCAATCAAACCCCAACCATCCACATCACCATGCTCGGAAGTCAGCATCCATTGATCAGCCATGAAAACCTTGTTGCGCATGAGACGACCCAAAACATCCGCAGTCCAAATCGCGTTGTAATAAGAATCAGGTGAGGCTTGTCCTCCAGCTACTTTGGTATAGTCCGAATTGAATTCTGTCACTGCAATAGCCAGGTCGCGGCCTGTGGTTTGATGAATCAAGTCACGCAAGTAAACAATGATCCGATCCCATTGATATAGATTCTGATGCAATTCATCGATAGTTGTTGCGGTCCCAGTTTTGCTCTGTGGAAAAGGATAGCGATGAAATGAAACAATATCTACTAAATCACCATTGGCTTTTAAGAATTCCGTCATCCAATCGCGTCCGGATGAATCTTTGGGATTTTGACTTGGTTGATCGGTAAATTGATGAATTTCCGGACCAATCAGTTGAATGGAAGGATCAACTGCCTTCATCGCCAAAGCGAAAGCACGCCAGTCTTTATTAAATTGAACCGTATCATAGTTTGACTTTAAGTCTGCTGCATACAGCGAGGGCTCGTTGCCAATCGCCCAATAACGAACATTGTATTTCTTTCCAATATTGACATACTGCACCAGTTGCGCAGCTTGTTGCGGCGTGCCGTTTTCCAACCGAATATTAATCATCGCATTGGCATTCATCTTTTTTAGGATACCCATAAATGTATCAATAGAATATGGTTGCAGGTTATTTTGATCTCCCCATGATCCAGCCGGGAAACGCAAGACAGTAACATCTGAGCTAAAAGCACTCTGAATCATATCAATAGGAATTGCAACCCAAGGTCCATAGTTGGAGCCGAAAAGATATTGACTAATGGGACCTAAGTCTGTGCTAGGATCAACGTATAAAGTATTTGGCACTGGCGAAGGCGTTATCGTTTCAGAAGGAAATGGAGAGGGAAAAGGTGTTAAAGTTTGAGCTAATATAGGTGTAGTGGAAACCGGAGCCGTTGAACAACTTTGCAGAATAATAATCAGCAAGAGAGCTGAAAGTAAAGTGCGCTTCATGGCGATTCCTCTATTGTAGATTTGAGAGGTGATTATAATCGAGCCGAACTGCCCAATCGAAAAAGAAAGCATTTCGATAAATCTGAATAAGGAAAATAATCAACATGATTCCCTTGTTTGAAACTATCAAACCGCACATCATTCCGCCATTGGATAAAAACTTTCAATCAGCTGCTTTGGTCAATCGCATGTTTCGACAAGAGGTTGAAAAAATTGGCGTGCCGCTAATCCTTGGCTTAGAACGCAATGAGGGACAGATTTCTCGTTTCGAAACTCTGATCTTTCCTGAGGGCCATCCAAAATCTGCAAGCAATCTATCATATATAGAGCGACTGGTTAAATTTTTACTCTGGCAACGTGGTGGATATAAATTATATGTAGGCGGACCAAAATCCATCGGTGAAAGTTTACAAAAGATTTATTCACCCCAAGGCAAACAAACCTTTGATTACGATTTTATGGGACGGCAAGTATACGAAAAGCCTTTCACGATTATTGCTTGCGATGCGTCACAAGTTCCGCAAGCACGGGAGATCGGACAACGGCTCGGGCGTCATTTAGAAGGAAATCGAATCGGATTCGATCTTGGCGCATCAGATCGAAAAGTCAGCGCCGTAGTGAACGGAAAAATGATCTATAGCGAAGAAGTGGTTTGGGAGCCACGCAAACATTCCGACCCAGAATATCACTACAAGGAGATTGTAAAAGCCATTCATACGGCTGCCAGCAAAATGTCAGGTGTCGACGCGATCGGCGGAAGTTCCGCCGGTATATATATTGATAACCGCCCAATGGTGGCATCGTTGTTTCGCGCCATCCCCGCTGAGAGGTACGGAGAGATTCGGAATTTATTTTTGCGCATCCGCGATGAGATGCGGGTTCCGCTTGAAGTCATCAATGACGGCGATGTGACCGCGTTAGCTGGATCCATGTCCATCGAAGATAACGGCGTTCTGGGAGTCGCTTTGGGATCCAGTGAAGCTGCCGGCTATGTGGATATGAACGGGCAAATCATGGGCTGGCTTAATGAATTGGCTTTTGCCCCAGTGGATTACAATGCCCATGCGCCAATTGAAGAATGGTCAGGTGACATTGGATGTGGCGCTTCATATTTCTCTCAACAATGCGTTTTCCGCCTTGCGCCGGCCGCGGGGATTCAGATTCCAATGGATATCACGGATGCAGATAAATTAAAGTTTGTTCAGGAAAAATTAGAAGCAGGCCATGAGGGCGCAATCCGCATTTGGGAAAGCATGGGAATCTATTTGGGGTATGCGCTCGCTCATTACGCTGATTTTTACGATATAAAACACGTTTTGATCTTGGGTCGTTGCACATCCGGGCGCGGCGGCGAGATATTATTAAAACAAGCTCGAGCCGTCTTGAAAGCAGAATTTCCAAATCTGGCGAATCAATTTAAGATCCATTTGCCTGATGAAAAGATTCGACGCGTGGGTCAATCTGTCGCTGCGGCCAGTTTGCCGATCATCGAAAAATAAAGGAGAAATATCATGCGCTTCCATCTTGACACTTCTGAAATTTTTATTCCGGACAATAAACCCATCGAAGAGGCTTTGGCTCGAACAACTCATCTTGCTATTTCCGCGCACCAGGACGATTTGGAGATCATGGCAGTTCAACCCATCCTGGAATGCTTTCAGCAAAAGGATAAATGGTTTACCGGTGCGGTTGTGACCGATGGACGCGGTTCCCCGCGCAACGGGTTGTACGAACATTATGATGATGAGGAAATGAGGCAAGTGCGTTTTAAGGAACAACGGAAAGCCGCCATTGTCGGCGAGTACGCGGCACAGATCATGCTAGATTATCCAAGCAAGATCGTCAAGGATCCGGCGCGACGCGAACCGGTTGAAGATTTGATGTGTTTAATTAAAGCGACTCATCCACAAATCATCTTCACTCATAATCTCGCAGATAAGCATGATACGCACGTCAGTGTAATGCTAAGAATCATTGAGGCGATCCGCAGTCTTGGTGAATCAGACCGTCCACAAAAATTGATCGGCTGTGAAGTTTGGCGCGCACTCGATTGGATGGATGATCCGGACAAAGTCTCCTTGGATGTATCAGAACATGAAAATTTGCAGGCCGCCCTTCTTGGAGTTTTCAATTCACAAATTGCGGGTGGCAAACGATATGATCTTGCATCCATGGGGCGACGCCGCGCCAACGCCACATATTTCGAGTCGCATGGCGTGGATTCAACGACGGGCTTATCCTATGCGATGGATATGACGCCGCTTATTCATGACAAGAATTTGGATCCGGTGACATTTGTGCAAGAGCTGATTCAGCATTTTTCGTCCGACGTTAGTGGCAGAATCAATCGCTATAGCGGAATGCGGTAATGTAGTAGAAAAGAGAAACAATCGGATGGAACAAACCCTCAATGATAAAATCGGTCAGCATCTCTTGCTGGCGTTTCAAGGCAAAGATCAAATACCGCCCGAATTTAAAGAAGCTATTCACGAATTAAGACCGGGAGGCGTGACCCTATTCCGGAATCTCAATGTGGATGATCCAAAACAAGTTAAACGCCTAACTGATTTGATTCAACAAACAGCAAAACAAGCAGGATTGCCATTCATGTTGATTGGCGTTGACCAAGAAGGCGGTCAACTGATGACAATCGGCGAGGGTGCCACTCCTCTTCCCGGCAACATGGCTTTAGGAGCGACGAATTCAGCAGACCTTGCCGAACACTCCGGTAAGGTCCTTGGCACCGAACTTGCAGCTATGGGCATCAATATCAATTACTCGCCATCCTGCGATGTAAATATCAATCCCAAAAACCCAGTTGTCGGAATTCGCTCTTTTGGAGAGAATCCCGAAACAGTAGCTCGTCTTGCCTCGGCGATGATCAGGGGAATTCAATCTGCAGGCGTGGCCGCTACTGCCAAACATTTTCCCGGGCATGGCGATACCGACACCGATTCGCATATCGGACTGCCGCGTGTGTCTCATTCCTTAGAACGACTTCATAACGTGGAGCTTCCTCCGTTTAAATCCGCAATCAACGCGGGGGTTAAATTGGTGATGACTGCTCACATGGCCTTGCCAGTGATTGACGGTCCACAAGCTCCGCCTGCAACACTTTCGCGGAAAATATTAACCAATATGTTGCGCGATGAGCTCGGCTTTCAAGGCGTCACGATTACGGACGCAATGGATATGAAAGCCATCCCTCAAGGCGAGGCCCTTGGCGAAAATGCAGTCCGGGCTGTATCGGCTGGTGCAGACTTATTATTACTGACTTCAGAACCTCTTGATCAAAAAAGAGTTCATTCCAGTCTTTTTCGTGCAGTAACCGAACATAGATTCAATCAAAAGGAATTGAATGCTTCGCTGGAACGAATTGCATCCCTCAAGAAATGGCTGGAAGAATTTTCCTTAACGAGACCCGATATCAACGTGGTGGGATGCGAAGAACATCGCCGCGTTGCCGATGAAATTGCGGGACATTCTGTCACACTCGTTCGAGATCAAAATAAATTGTTTCCGCTCCATCTTACAAACAAACAAAAGATTGCAGTGGTGATTCCCCAACCGATTGACTTAACCCCTGCCGATACGTCGTCCTATGTTGTTCCGACTCTTGCAGCAGAGATTCACAAACATCATCCCATCGTTGACGAGTTCATTGTGCCGCATTCTCCATCCCAACGCGACATCACGGCGGTTCTTGAAAAGATTCGGCAGTATGATTTGATTATCGCGGGAACCATCAACGCCTTCAACAACCCCTCACAAATATCGCTTGTTCGCGAAATATTGAAAATAAAAGTTCCAACCATTGTCGTGGCCATGCGACTGCCTTATGATTTGGCTTCGTTTGAAGAAGCGCCAACGTTTATTTGTACTTATTCCATTCTACAACCATCCATGCAAGCATTAGCGAAAGCAATGTTTGGACAGATTCAATTCCATGGACATCTGCCGGTCTCAATTCCCGGACTCTATCCGATTGAGTATGGATTAAACTATTGAATGACCTGCCCTTCAAGAACTGATCTAACACTAAGTTAGGATTGGAGGGCGTCGACAGGTAATCAGCAAATTTCAGTCTCAGGAGACCCATCATGAAAATTGCGGTCATCGGTGGCGGTTCAACCTATACGCCTGAATTGGTCAATGGATTCCTAAATCATATTGATTCCCTGCCGATCAAAGAACTTTGGCTGATGGATATTGACCAGGAACGATTGAACATAGTCGGCGGGTTTGCCCAACGCATGGTCAAAACCAGAGGCGATCCATTCAAAGTCGTATTGAGTACAGATCAACGCAGGAGTATTACAGGCGCATCCTATGTGATCACTCAGTTAAGAGTTGGCATGATGCCGGCCCGCCGTGGCGATGAATATCTTGGAAAAAGACATGGTTTAATTGGCCAAGAGACCACCGGTATTGGCGGGATGGCCAAGGCGTTGCGAACTATTCCGGTTATCCTCAGTATTGCCAGAGATATTCACGAGACTGCATCGCGTGCGTTATTAGTTAATTTCACCAATCCGGCGGGCTTGGTTACTGAGGCGTTGGCACGTTATGCACCGGAAGTCTCGTCTGTGGGCGTTTGTAATGTTGGCATCACTGCAAAGATGAGTTTCATTGCTCAAATGGAGAGGCTTGCCAATATAAAGATCGATCCTGATCACGCTGCGTTGAATACGCTCGGTCTAAACCATCTCACCTGGCATCGCGGCTTCACGGTAGACGGAGAAGAAATGTGGCCACGAATCTTTCCGGCTTATCTTGAGGAGATAAAGAAAGAAGAGGAATCAGAATGGGACATTCCGACGCTCGAGTCGCTGGGTATGATCCCCAATTATTATTTGCAATATTTTTATTACACCGACAAGAAACTCAAGTTGCAGGAAGCCTGGCC
This sequence comes from uncultured Chloroflexia bacterium, assembly GCA_963783295.1. GTDB lineage: Bacteria > Chloroflexota > Anaerolineae > Anaerolineales > Villigracilaceae > Fen-1038. The sequence continues at coordinate 108,213 of CAWAMX010000001.1, forward strand.
ACCTTCTCGCGCGGAAGAAGTTATGCAAATTGAGATAGAGCTTTTGCGCCAGTATGCTGACCCCAATCTTGTTGAACCACCCGGCGATCTCATGAAACGCGGCGGCGCTTATTATTCCACTTTGGCGACACAGTTGATTAACTCGCATCGCAATAATCTCGGACAGGTTCATGTAGTAAATGTTCAAAACAACGGCGCAGTCAAAGATTGGCCTGCGGACTGGGTCTTGGAATTACCTGCAAAAGTAGATGCAAGTGGTATTCACCCATTGCCTACTTCATCTTTGCCTCCTGCGTGCTTCGGACTGGTCGCGCAAGTCAAGATGTATGAGCTATTAACGGTTGAGGCCGCGGTTCATGGCGATCTTAAGGCAGCCTATCAAGCCCTGCTTGCTCATCCGCTGGGGCCCAAAGCCAATAAAGTGCAGGCGGCACTGGATGATTTGCTCGAAACAAACAAAATCTGGTTGCCACAATTTAAGGTTTAAAAACTGTAATCTAAAAGATTGGAAAACAAATGGCGTTTGACATAGTGCAAAAATATTTTCTCGGCATGGATGTAGGCGGAACAAAAACCCATGCATTAATCACAGATGATCAAGGGAATGTCCTGGGATTCGCTGAAGACGGTCCAGGCAATCATCAGATTGTTGGATATCAAGGATTGAGAGAAATCCTTCGGGCGGCAGTCGGGCAAGCGCTACATTCGGCGGGTTTGAAGGTTGAACAAATCGCAGGTGCAGGATTTGGAATCGGGGGATTTGACTGGCCATCCCAACTGAACGATCATTTGGATGCAATTGCCCCATTGGGGCTCGATTGTCCGGTTGATGTAGTGAACGATTCGATCATTGCACTGATGGCTGGTGCATCCCAAGGATGGGGAGTCGTGTTGATTGCTGGCACAGGTAACAACTGCCGCGGCCGTGATCGGTATGGACACGAGGCGCGAATTACCGGCGAGGGCAGCCGCTTCGGTGAGTTTGGCGGCGCAGCGGATATGGTCGAAAAAGCAATCCAGGCAATTTCCCACGAATGGACACACCGCGGTTTAAAGACCTCATTAACCAATCTGTTTATCGAAATAACCGGGACGAAGGACATTAATTCACTGATCGAAGGAATCGATTTAAGGCGCTATGATCCGAACGCAAGTTGGGCACCTCTCATCTTTCAAGCCGCAAACAACGGAGATCAGGTCGCACGTGAAATCATTGCCTGGTCGGGTCGCGAACTGGGCGAATCGGCTGGCGCCGTCATTCGCCAGTTGCATATCGAAAAAGATCAATTCGACGTGATCCTGGCGGGGAGCATTTTTTCCAGCGGAGAACTTTACATCGAGCCGCTCCGAGCCGCGATTTACCGGCAGACACCACATGCCAGGTTAATTAGACTGGAAGCCCCACCGGTCATAGGCGCTGTGGTTTTGGGAATGCAAAGGGCTGGCATGAACACAAAACTGGTTCACCAGAAACTGGTAATATCCACAAATAAATTTATCGAAGATCGCTTGAGCCGTAACTAAAAGGCAACTGCGGGAATTAGGAGGTCGGTGCGGGGGCGGAGAGGTTTGCTTATGCCTTGGCAGGATGTGCGCGGCGGGCGGGACTTTTGCTGTCTTTGCTGTCGCCGAGCCATTCCTTGTGCTTACTCGGTGTTTCCTTCCACTTGCTCTGCGTTTCCTTGCGCCTGCTCCGTGCTTCCTTTCGCTCGATCAACCCTTGCTAGCAGTCGTTCAAAGGCTGAATTGGCTCGATAAAGCAATGAAATTGGCAGATTTTGCCTTAATCTTTGAAGATGATGCCATAATTTTGCGAGTACATCGCATAAGATGCCAGGATTACGCCATGAGATTGCAATCTTCTCTCAAAACATCGGTATCTTTGGGCAGAAGACGGCCAGGCGATACAATACAGTAACAGCTTCACTTAGCCGTGATCGTCAATCAATAATGCTTTATTACTCGTTGTAGATGTATCAATGCCCACGCAAAAGGTCTTGCCCATCTCACACCGAGCAGTATTTCAGAAGTCAACTGGCCGAGACGCTGATATTTTATTAATCTGGAGCGCAACTTCTAGTGATTTTCGGTATCCTTTAAGACCGTATCACTGCCTTTTACAATGACTTTACGGTAGATTTCCTGTGGCGGTTTCTGAACTCCGTTCACCATCATCAGTTTTTGAATTTTGATTCCAAACAAGCGCTCATTCTCTATCAGATAAGGCTCAATCAAATCCCAATCGACCTTCTCTAGATCAGCAAAGACGCCGCCGTTGAGTTGATCATCGCTTACCAGATGGCGCGGATCACGGATGAAGATCGCACCTCCCGATGCTAATGAGAAGAGGTTGCCTCCCGGATAGGGACTGGGAAGTTCAACCAGTTTGCCGTCCTCGGTGTAGCCCACGCCATTCAAGATTACGAATCCTCCACCTTTGTGCGGATCACCTGCCATGAAAGACTTAGCCAGATAGTCCAGGCATGTTCCGTTGATGACTGCATGTGGCCTCCCCACCGCGTTGATCAGCGGGCGCCCCGCGGCGGAACCGAGAACGTAAACATCGCCTCCTTTGGCGCCATATAGGAACGTCTGTCCCACATCGCCATGAATGACCAACTTTCCCTCTTTCATGATCTGCCCGAGTTGATCCTGTCCATCAGCATGGATATGTACTTCTGCACCATCCAGGCCGGAGGCGGTGTAATCGCCAACGTCACCGTATAGATCAATGCGCACACCTTGTGTGTTTGGGCCGAGCCCCACGGCCGCGAAGCGTCCGCCGCGCCAGTTATGGATCACGAAATTTCTCCAACCCATATTGTTAGCCTTGACAATGTAACGGGCTACAGAGTCTTCGCCCTCGGCGGAGAAACCGGATGCATCCAGCAGCAATGGGGAATCTTTCATCGCAGGCGCGGGCAAATTGCCACGCGCCTTCCAGGTTTGGCGTGCAACGCCTTCAACGTTTTGGTTGAACAGACCACAGAGGTTTTGATCCACAAGCGTCAGGAGCGAGGCGCGTTTCTTGTTGCCAGTATCGGTACGGCGATCACGGACAAGGGTTAAAGTCTGACGGGCGAACTGCCATTCGCTCAAACCACTCCTGCCAAAATCAGACAGCCACTTAAAGCCCCATGCCAGTTCGTTCCAATCACGTACGGATAGTTGCGATTTTATATATTGCCAGGCAATCGGTGCGCCGCCATCGTCATAGGCACGACTTGCGGAGTCAACCCATCCTTTACGAAAATCTTGTGAGGCCTTTTCCATCTGGAGTTCAGGCGGCGTATGGATGCGGTTCGCCATCAGAGTTACCGGTTCACCAAATTTATTGGTGCAGGTGAGGCTTCTTGCCACCGACCCACCTCCCTGCGAGCGAGGCGAGAGCGTGAAGCGGAATGAACCACCGTCTGTGTGCGAACCGCCGCGCGCCGCCCAGTATTTGTCGGCGAGTGGTTTGAAGCGACAGTCCTCCGCTGCGAGCGAGCGCATACAGGCATTGATGGCCTGGCGTTCAGAGGCGATCAAACCAATTTGTGCGCCCTCGTTTTCAAACAGAGCAAAGACCTGCGGCCTCAGCATGGAGGTGTCAGTGATGCCGATCAATTCAAATTGATCTTCCTTCGAACGCGCCACGATAAAGAACCACGGGCCATCCGGCGAGCCATGAATATGTGTGCGTTGCACGGCGCGATAAAGTTCGCGCTTCTCGGGCGACAACATAACGAAATCATGCTCCGTGGTCGGAGCCATCGCCTCCAGCGTGATCTCAAGCGGATAATGGTAAACGCGATCCCATAGATCAAACAACTGCACACTGACTTCTGTATCCGTCAGAAACAACTGGCCGATGTTGCGCTGGCGAAGATATTCGCTGACGGCATGATAGTTGGCAAAGTCGCCGTTGTGGACGAGCGCTTCATTCAGACCAATAAACGGATGTGCGCCGCCCGGATGCCATACGCGTCCTTTGGTTGGATACCGCTGATGTGCGATCCAAACGTGGGCAGTTTGTTCTTCGAGTTTGTAATAAGCCACGGCTTGTTCCGCGTATCCAACAATCTTGAGCACAGAAAGATTCCGCCCGTGACATAATACGAAAGCGCGTTTCTCGCCGAGGCTGGCGTAGAACTTCACGTTAAGTTTGTAGGAGTTTTGATAAACGAATTCATCTTCAAGTTCACGAAGTTCCGAGGTGGCGAGTCCGCTTGATTGGGCGAAACCAGCCAGAACGTCCGGCTTGACGCGCACGAAATAACGCCACACATCGGGTGGACGAGAATCGAGCGCTTCGACCTCTTGATAATCATCAAGATGAGGCAGTTCATAGGATTGGGCAATATCGAACTTCGGCGTGATAAATTCTGATTCAACTTCGGCGCGCGCCAATGGATCAAGCAATGCGACCTGCAATAGGTAATGTGAACGTAAGGTCTCCGCGTCCACTCCAACTTGCGCGGGGTCAAGGCCGACCATGGCTATTCCACCGCCCTTGCCGTTGCCGCGGTTATGCATCTGCGTTGAAGCGGTCAATACATGTTTGCCTTTTATGGGAACATTGGCCGCCAATCCCAATACGCCGCATCCGCCTTCGGCGGCATCCTCCGCCGCGCTGGAATTCCGGCGCAAGCGCCAAAAGACTTCGGCGGGATTCGAGAATTCGATCACTTGATAAAGACATTCTTTCTCCTACTCCAAATACATCAGCAAGTCACTGCGCCCGCGCAATTCGCGGATGGACTTCATGCCGAGGGTTTTCAAAATGCCGGCCAACTGCCACAGCCAGCTTGTATATAAATTGATGATGCGCTGTGTGGCCTCATCCGAGTTGACTTTTTTGGCCTGTTCCGGATCGGTGGTGGTGATGCCGAACGGGCAACCCAATCCCTTCTCGCACTGTGCCATGTGGACACAGCCGATCGCGACCAATTCCGCGGTACCGAGGATCGCTCCGTCTGCACCGAGGGCAATTGCTTTCGCAACATCCCAAGCCGAGCGCAGACCACCTGAGGTCATCAGCGTCACTTGATCGCGTATGCCCTCTGCCTCCAAAAACTTATGGACTTTGGGAATGGCATATTCAATGGGCATGGCAATGTTCTTCTTGGAAATTTCCGGCGCGGCACCTGTGCCACCATACGCGCCATCGAGGTGAATAATGTGCGCGCCTGCATAATACGAGCCGACGGCCACCATGTCCACATCGGTGGGCGTGGAGACTTTCACGGAGACCAGCGCATTTTCATTGATCTGCTTGAGCCAATCCACGTGCTTCTTGTGATCCTCCACCGAATACACACTGTGAAACGGGAATGGCGAAAACAGGGATGTGCCTTGAACGGCCTCGCGCAAGCGCGCGACCAATTCGGTATTTTTATTTCCGAGCAGATGTCCGCCCAGGCCGGGCTTCGCGCCTTGTGCGTATTTGATCTCGACCACGCGCGCACGTCGAATGGTTTCCTCGCGCACACCGAACAAACCCGTTGCAACTTGCGTGATTATATGGTTGCTATATTCAACCAGCTCGTCCGGATAGCCGCCCTCGCCGGTCGAAATGAATGTGCCGAGCGTCTGCGCGGCGCGGGCGCGCGCGCGCATCACCGGCAAACCTATCGAGCCGTATGACATTCCAGCACCATACCACGGAACGGGCAAAACAATTTCAGGCCGTCCATCCGCGCGGCGGTTGAGCGGCAGGGAAAAGTCAAAATCTTTTGGATCTGCAACCGGCGGATTCGACGGGTCCATATCGAATTCAAAAGCAAAAGCGATGCGGTCAAATCCGCCATCCGAGGCGCCGAAGCGGTAATCCCATTCCGACCTGATGGGCGGTTCACCTGTACGCGCCTGTTGCTGGGATGCCAACAATAGCGATTGCGTCCAGCGAAAGTCGCCCTCGGCTCCCGCCTGGATTTTGAGTTCGGGGTAATGCAGAAAGAGCTTTACTTCCGCCGAGGCCTTCCTTGAATAAAGCATTCTCAGCCTTATGCCAGATTGTGCGTCCGATCTCACCGCGCAAACGCCGGACCTCGCGCATGCCCATTGCTCCGAGCGCTTCGAGCATTTGATCGCGCCAGGCGCTCATCAGGTTGACAAGTCGCTGCGCGCCCCAAGCCGGGTCAATCTCTTCGTTTTCGACGTGGCACTTGCCTTTATCCGCCCAGAGAGAACAGCCCCATGCGATTTGCATGGCAAAATCAATTAAGACAGCGTCCGCGCCGCAGGCGATGGCTTTGACCACATGTTCCGCCGCACCGATGCCGCCAGAAGCAATTAACGTTACACGATCACGTAACGCGGCTTTTACCAACGCGGTGTGCACCTGTCTTAGTGAATCGGTGATAGGAAGGTTGGATGTATCGCGCCCGATTTCGTCCGCTATTAGGTGGATGATCACGACGCCCAATTTTGCCCATGCGGTGACAAGTTCCGCGGCTTGAGGGCCGAGCGGCATCCGCAAGCCGATCACCGCTTGGGGGAAATGAGATGCGGCGATATCAAGTAAAGCAGAGATGGAAGCAGAGTCGGTAGTCTTGCCGGGATCAATCTCAACATACTGCGGAGAAAAATCAAACTTCCTGTCAAGCTCGCTTGGCGTGAGCAGAAGTCCGAGATTGGATGATTCAAGATCGTTGTTGTAATCGGCGGGAGCGATCAATGCCAAGGTGCCAAGAGTCTTGGCTGCTAAGGCGATGGCTTTGAGCGCACCACGACCTGGCAACGGTATGGGCAATGGATCGAATAGGACCGGGATGGGCAGGCTTAGGCACGCAGGCGGGGTTGAAACCAAGTTTCCATCTCTGCCAAAGGTTAACTTATCCAGCCCACCGCCAATGTCAACTTGTGTGGAAATATATTCGCGGCCGTGAATGCCGTCGCGCGTCGGGCGAACGATTTCAGACATGTCGAGCCACAGGCCGTCAAAGCCTTCACCCGCAAACTTGCCACCAAAGCCTGCGCCCGAAATTGGGATACGTCCCGTCTCAGCTTGATACCAGGTTTGCGTGATGATCTCCGCAGTCCAATAATCGTCGCCACGCTGGGAAGATCCTTCGAAGACCTGGTGACCGTACTTGATATACGTATCGCCCTCGACAACGGCAAATGTAGCCGGATATCCACCAGGCGGTGGCGGCATAACGTTTGTTTCAACATGATAGCGACTTGAATTCATTCTTCCTCCGAAAATAAAAACAGACATGCCGGGCATGTCTGTCAATATGCGTTGAAATTAAAAAGACAGCCCTTCCAAATGCATGCATCACTGCGCCCGCCTTGTGCCACATGTTACCGTGTGGTTTTTGGCAGCGAGCAATAGAGTTTTTTTAAACTCAACTACTCCTTACGCTTGCTTTGGAAGGGAGAAGAAAGTCTGTGCAAGACTTTAGAGGCATCCGCTGATCAATTCGATTTTCTCCGCTCACTTTCCTTCTTTATCAAAAAAAGTCAAAGTAAGGGATTAACACATCTCTCGCGAGACGGAACCTCCACCTCGTAGCCCTGCCTTTTGATGCAGGGCTCAGCCGCTTATTCTCCGCTATTCGATTGTTTTCTTGAAACTAATTTTACACGTGCGAGGTAGGTCAGTCAAGACCATCTAAGCAAAGGCTTATGGTTTTCTCAAGAAAGAGAATAGGGTCTGGTAAGCAGCGAAAAGGCATCGGAGATATGAGCGGCGAACCAGCGTCTGGCTTGAGCGGTATTTCGGAATTTTGCTTGTCGAGCGAGGGCAATGATGAGATTGTTGATCGATGCCATCACATGGCCGGTGTGTCCAATCGTCATTCGAGTCGCATCTTCTTTGAAGGTCACATCGCGACGATAGTGCAATCCAGTTTCGATCCCCCAGTGTGCCCGACGAATTTTCAAGAGACGAGCTGGAGTCGTGTTCGTGCGGGACAAGCTGGTAATTCCTAACTCCACTTGATTGGAAGTACGATAACAATGGCCAGAACGAAAATATTGAAATTGACGTTCGAGGCGATAGACTTGCGCCAAGCCCGGCCAGGTGGAATAGGGGTTGAGCATTTCGCTGGTGGTCATAATGCGCGTTTCTAAACGCCCGTGTCCCTTGCTGACTTTTTGTGCCGTGAGGAAATCCGTTTGAATTTTTCCGAAGCCGGGCCTGGGGTATTCTGGAGCAAAGAGCTGTTGAATGTTTTGATACAGCCGGAGTTGATTTTCCTTGACCGGAAAAACGTAATCCCCACCCTGACTGATAATTTGTGCCGAAATCGCTTTTTGGGTGAGTAAAGCGTCTGCGGTGATGATTTTCCGAGAGATTTCCGCCTTTTTCAGAGTCTCGGGTGCCTTCGTGATCTCGTTCTCTTTGCGTCCCACGGCCACCTGGGACCTGACCTTGGCTTGTTCTACGTCATACAGGCTCAATAAATAATCCGATCCGTCTTCATCCTTTTTGCGCACACCGCGTATGGCCTTGCCGTCCATCGCATACACTTCGCCATGCTCCCCTGTTTCGTTATAGGCCGCCACGAATCGTTCCACTTCTTCCTCATATACCACGCGTCCCATAATCCGGCAAATCGTATGGTGACTGGGCATGTTCGATCGCTTCAGCCGCAAAAGTTCCACCAATTGCATTTGATGGTTCTTCGCCCAATCCGCAATGGCATACGGACTATCTACTCCACATAACTTCGCCAGTACTATGATCATGAGGATGGCATCCAAGCTATAGATCTTCCCCTTGGCTTTCCGAACATCCGTTAATTTCAATAACCCCTCGTACACACTCCCCAGATCGTATAAAACCCCACTCGGTCCATACTCCTGCCTAACCCTGCGTATGCTAGAATCCATCTCGGATCCTCCTCAGTAGATTGCTTGTCAGCACTTGCAATTGTACCGAGGAGGATCCTATTTTTTACTTTTCGTCAAGCTTTCTTGAGAAAACCATTAGCAAAGGCTAATCATTGCTTCAGAAGAAAGAATTTGTGAAAGCACCTGGGGGAACGATCGTGGATTGGCGATCCTTTCAATGCTTAACCACACAGGACACTCATGGACACCAGAAATATTAGGAATTTTTCTGCTGGACCTTGCGTTAGAGTGAAACCGCAAGCGGCTTATCGGCTAGGAGTTCTTCTCCAACCAATCTGCCACGCCAGCCAAATTCTGGAATGTATAATCCGGTTGAAAAGGGGAGTCTTTCAAATCTCCAATTTTTGTTTCACCGCTCAGGACCAGAACTGTAACAATGTCGCTCGATTGACCCAACGCAATATCCGTATACAACCGGTCGCCGATCATGGCCAACTGGTTGACTTGCAGGTTCATCTTGACGGCCGCGGTATCCACGATGAGACGATTAGGCTTACCCACCACAAGATCGGGTTCCCTGCCCGTTGCAGCTTTGACGAAGGCAATCATTGCACCGACATCCGGCATCCAGCCCGTTTCAGTGGGACAGTTAAAATCCGGATGAGTAGCGATGTAAGGAACACCAGCCCGCACAAAATCGCATAACGCCCACAACTTTTGATATGTCAGTGTCGTATCAAAGCCGAGCACTAGAAATTGTGGTTCCTTTTGTACAAGTTGAAAGCTGTGCTGACGGAATTCATCTTCGAGAGATGGGGTGCCGACCAAAAAAATACTGGCTCCGGGATGTTGTTCTTTCAAATAGAGGGCGGTTGCTTCCCCCGATGTCAGCACCAATTCTTCCGCGAGAGGAAGCCCGAGGCGGCTGATCTTCTCCGCGTACTGGCGACGATGTTTGGAGGAATTGTTTGTGAGGAAGAGAAATTCTTTTTTTTGCTCACGCAACAGATCAATAAAGCGCAATGCGCCCTCGAGCAGCCGATCACTAAGGTAGAAGGTGCCATCCATATCCAGCAGGAAGCCACGAACAGTGCTCAATTTCTCGATACCATTCATCTTGTTGAAAACCTATTTCAAAAATGCAGAGTTTTTTGCCCGCCGAGTCGCACATCGTCCCGATGTCCTTCGGGAGAGAATATCCCACCCACACTTATGGTTTATTTTCCAATCTTCGCTTCGCAGCAGAACTGCAATCTAACGAAAGGTCATAGCGACAATACTGGCTGGCAGGTTCAATCATACGCGGAGTGAGCCTCTCAGTCAATGGCGAAAATGAAAGGTCCACTAAATAATAGGTGGAAAAGTCCATGGAGATCCGGTAAAAACGGGAGAGATTGTGCTCCAAACTACTGATTTTGGTCACGATTCTTCCGGAATTTGCTTGTGATAGAATACGCATTTGTAAAAGGAGAAAAATGCTGAATAACTGGTTTGATGCAATGGAACATGCCATTCGGGAAGTCAAGAAATGGCCTGAAAAGGCTGTTCAAATCTTTCACCACAATGATTCCGATGGTCTTACCTCGGGCGCCATCCTCACCCGCGCTTTTGAAAGGCAGGGATATAAAGTCCAGCGCTTCTGTCTGGAAAAGCCATATCCCGCAGTGTTGAAAAAGGTTTACGAACAGGAAGGAAAGCTTCTTATCTTTGCCGACTTTGCAGGCAGAATTGCGCCGATGCTTTCCGAATTGAACAAGGGCAGAAACCTGACGCTGATCCTGGATCACCATGTCGCTGAAGCCTCGACGGATCCGAGAGTTCACAATCTCGATCCTGACTTGTTTGGATTGAAAGGGGATCGAGATATTTCCGGATCGACAACATGTTATCTTTTTGCGGTGACCATGGATCCGGCTAATCATGACATGGCTCATATCGCGGCCATCGGTGCGGTGGGAGATGGTTTTTTTGTGGACGGCAAACTTGTAAGCCAAAACCGTGACGTCGCGCTGGAAGCTGTTCAACAAGGACGGATGGAGATTCAGCAACAGGGAACTGGGGAAAAGTATCTGCTTACGAGTCCAAAAGGTCAGATCCCTGTGATTGAATTCGGTGATTATCTTGATATATTGGGCGGAGTAGGCTATTACCAAAAGGGACCGGATATGGGGATCAGGGTTTGCCTTGATGGAGTTTCACAAGAGTCTGATCGAAGAGTGGAAGAATTAAAAGCGATCAGGACAAAGATATTCAACGATGAGACCGCAAGGCTCAAATCAGGCGGATGGAAACAAGCGCCTCACATTCAGTGGTTCCAGGTTGAAAAGCGGTTTTTCCCGATGGGGGTAAAAATGATCGGGGCATTCTGCGATGCGATCAGGGAAACAAAGCTGATTGATCCGCAGAAATACCTCGCAGGATTTCAAATCATCCCTGATGAAATCCCAGGCTTCGGTTCGATCAAATTCAATCAGGTGAAAATTTCCATGCGGGTTTCCCCTCAGATGGAAGGAGAAATCAGGGCAGGGAGAGTCATGGGGCTCAATATCTTGCTTCCCGAAGCGACAAATAGGCTTGGAGGCTTTTCTGATGCCTGCCATAGTCTGACAGCTGCCACCACGGTGGCCATAGGCAAGGAAGAAAAACTGATCGAAGAGATGGAAAAAATTATCAAAGGAGAAAAGAATGTCTAAAGGCACAGGTTTTGGAAAAACAATTTTGATAGGGGATCAGTTCGTTCTGGAGGAAGTTCCTGCAATCGTTTCTGCAATTTCTTACGAAACAGAGACAACTGTTGAAAGGCTCAAGAGCGGCACAGGCTGGACTTTGGAAGATAACCGCATTGAAGTACCGGGATATAAGAAAAAGAAAGAGGAACAGCAAGCGGGTTCCATCAACAGAATTCTTGAAGTCATGAAAATTGACGTCAAGAAGAACCCGATCAAGATTACGGTTGGGGGTAACTTATTGGCTGGGAGTGGAGTGGGAGCCAGCGCGGCCAGTTGCGTTTCGTTGGCACGCGCATTGAACGCAGAATTCAAGTTGGGTTATTCGATTGAGCAAATCAATCACGTCGCATGGCAGGGAGAATTTCCTTATCACGGCGTAGCGAGCGGAGTGGATAATACCGCATCGACCTATGGTGGGCTGCTTCTTTTCTACTTAAAAAACAAAGAACAACATTTTGAAAAGATCAAAACACCCAAGCCATTCGAAATCGTATTGGCCAATAGCGGCATCACAGCGAATACCGCACTATTGGATGAGTTTAGTGACCGACAAAAGAAAGAAAATCCGGCCCTCTTCGCGTCGCGTATGAAGACCATCACATCCCAGGGCCAGGAAATGAAAAAGGCACTGGAAGCCGGGGATTTGAAGACCGTTGGAACGATCATGACAACCAACCACAAGCTGCTGGCCGAGATGGAGTTTTCACACGAAATTTTGGACAAAATGTGCAAGTCGGCTATTGAAAGAGGCGCCTGGGGTGCGAAAGTTACAGGAGGAGGCCGGGGAGGCTATATGAGTTCCCTGACTCCAGGCAAGGAACTCCAGGATAAGGTTGCCTCGGCTTTCGAAAAGGAAGGATATAAGGTTATCCGGGCAACGATCGGTGGAAGTTGAAGACAGGAGAGTTCTTCCTGAACCTTCGGTAGTATCAGACCCGAAGCTTATATTCTACAGAAAAAGATCACCCAACTCGCCAATGAGTTGGGTGATTGATTTGCCTATGCCTTGGCAGCTTGTGCGCACTGGGCGGGACTTTTGCCGTAGCTTAGCCATTCCTTGCACTCGTTCTACGTTTCCTCGCACTTGCTCTATGCTTCCTTGCACCTACTCCGCCCTTCCTTGCAGTCGCCAGACGCTTCCTACCACTCGCTAGACGGTTGTTTTGGCCCGATACGGACATTAAATTGGTAGATTATGCCTAAGGCTTTGAAGAAAATGCCATAATATTGCGAGTGTAGTGCATAAGATGGCCAGATTATCATATAAGATGCCAAAATTACGCTAGAAGGCGGAATTTATAAGGGTGATTTTTATGTTAACTCAAAGCTCCCATTCTTCCGGGTCGCATACAATCGATAGCCGAACATCCACCAGGCGATTCCGCCATAAATTATTCCAATCAAGACTTCCTCTCCTAGCAACGGGAGTATGCTTGAATATGTCGCTCCGTCGATGACAGCCCGTATTGCCAGCAATCCGTGAGTAACAGGCAAAATGTTGCCCACTATCTGGACAAATGGGGGCAGCGCCGCAAAAGGAATATTCACACCACAGAAAATTATCATGGCATAGGCAAACCAATTGCCAAACATATAGCCCCAGCGTACCGGAAGCGAGATAGCTCCAATTAGCCAACCTAGGGCACTTGCTGAGGCAATCGTGATGAGGATCAGTGGAATGGATCTCAATAAATTCACAAGTGAGATCTGTATGTGAAGCAAAGGAATAAGAACAGCAAATGAGATCGCCGCGCTAAAAATCGCGTCTCCATAATCCGATACACTCTTGCCCAACATCATAGGGAACCAACTGGATGGTGACACGATCAGGTATTGAAATGTATTGTTCCACTTCTCTGATTCAATTACCACTTCCATTGAAAGGATTGTCATAAAAACAGCAATCTGGATCGCATTTCCAATCAAGGCAAAGCGGGCCAGCTGATCGCCGCCAGCAGCTTTTGCCAAATATACAAAGAAGAGCGTTTGCAGAATCATTCTGGGGACTCGGAACCCCAGAAAAATTGTTGGAGTTAGCTCCACCAGATAGTTCGCCCACGAAGCTCGAGCTCCACTCCAGAACAAGCGGATATTGGTATGCATTACCACTGCTCCAATGTACCGGCACCCAATGCCAAATATTCAACTCGCTTGTAGAGCACACGCGCAATCATCAAATAGATGATCGATAGACCGATAATCCATAGATAATTTGGGAGCATACTTTCGCTTGATCCTGTAGCGGCCTGGTTTAGAAGGGTGTTTCCCCACGTAGGAGTGAGAAAACTCGAAAGAGGATGCGTCCATAATGGCAGCACAGTGAGCGGTACTGATAAACCGGAGAGTATGTAAACTGGGAAGTTGGCTACCGAGACAAATTCGCCGGCATTGCGGGTAATGATAAATAAAGAGCCAAAGATAAGTCCAAGGCAGGTGATCGACAGTACGATAAGAATCAGCCCAATTAGAAAAGCCAATGGATTCACTACCCCAATCGGTATGTGAAACGCAACCATTCCAGTCACAAAGGTGATGCCCATGGCTAGGATGGAAGCGATCGCGTTAGCGAAGCTTTTGCCCAACAGGATAAGAGGCAGAGAAGTCGGTGTCGCCAGAACCAATGAAAGAGTTCCAGATCTGCGCTCGCCTCGAATGATCTCATTGGATGTAAACAAGTTGCTGTTCCAGATAGAGATTAGGCCGGTACCTATGATTGCATACGTACCGAAATCCGGCTTTTTTCCATAAAGATAAGTACCTACGGAGATTAGGGTATAGATGATTGGTTGAAGAATCACTGTACCCAAAACTTCATCTGATACAGAACGCTCCTTCGACTGGAGGATAAACGAGTTCCAAAAGATTCTGAACATGGCCATCAAATCGTTTTTGCTCATGGGTATCATTCCTTGGTCAATTCGCTACCCATTAATTTAACATATGCATCTTCAAGAGTGGGTTGGCGGGTTACTATCTTTCGGATCTGCACGCCATTCAGCATCGCCAAAAACTCCTGGACTAATTCTGCTCCTGCCGGAGCCTGGATTTGCAGGAGCTGGGTTTGATCAAGCGGCTCCACGTTAACGGCGATCACGGATGGGTGTGCCTTAATCTTTGCAATCAGATCAGAGTGAATGCCAAAACACTCGATCTCAACAACTTCCAGATTGGCAACTAGCTTTTTGAGTGCGGAAGGGGTATCGATAATTCCAATCTTCCCTTTGTTTAGGACCGCCAGTCGGTCACAGAGAGCGTCCATTTCAAACATATAGTGCGACGTCATAAAAATCGTCTTCCCTGCCCGCTTAAGTCCAAGGATCGTTTCTCGCATTTCGCGTGCCGCCAACGGATCCAGCCCGATAGTAGGTTCATCGAGAAAGAGTAGTTCGGGATCATGGATCAGGCCACGAGCAATATGCAAACGCTGCTTCATACCACGCGAATATCCCTCAATGCGTTCGTTTGCCCGATCTGTTAGTCCAACCATTTCGAGTAGTTCAGGGATTCGCTTTTTGGAGATCTCCGGTGGCATCTTGTACAAATCTGCAAAGTATTGCAGATTGTCACGGCCTGAAAGCCGCCAGTACAAGCCGCGTTCTCCACCGAAGACAAGACCGATGCGCGGGCGAATTTCTTTAGCAGACTTGACAACGTCTAGCCCAAATACTTTCGCGCTTCCCGAAGTGGGCAGGAGAATCGTAGCGAGGATTCGAGTGAGGGTAGTTTTCCCGGCGCCATTTGGCCCAAGGAGACCGAATAATTCCCCGCTTTTTACCGAGAGGTCAATGCATTCGAGAGCCAAAATTTCCTTAGCCCTCCGGCGAACAATACCAGTGGTAGTTTTGTAGATTCGCTTGAGATTTTCTGTAGATATGATGTCCAAGAGGATTACTCCTTCAGGAGAATCGATGAGGTGGACTGCAATTTTACAGAGCGTTAAAACCGAAGGACATATTCGCTAGAGTTAAATTCCCAACACAACTTTATTATACTGCTGGATGCTCCTTCTAGGACTTGCAGTGGCTGTTTCAAAATTTATAGTTGGAGTTAATCAACTGGGCGATATAATGAATTGGAATAAGCTCTCAAACTTAGAGGAGAACAACCATGAAAATGCGCTATAAGAGAACGATCGGAATCTTCGCGATCCTAATTGGCATTTTAGAAGCTGGCATATATTTATGGATAGGTATCGGAAGTTCATCCATTAGTCTACTCGCCCCGGGATTCATTGCCATCCTGCTCGGAATTTTGTTTCTTCAAAGAACCTACTTTATAGTTAATGATGATAGCCTTGTATTTCATGCGCTTCTCGGTCCCACTAAAAGAACATACAAGTTCTCGTCTCTCAAAGAATTTGAGATTCAAAATGACAATATCTTTGTAACTATAAATGGAAAACGCCAAAAATTCATTTCGGGAGGGTGGGTTGAGAATAATGACTGGCAAGCATTTTTGCAAAAAATCAAAAGTGCGTCATGATTTATCCAGATTTAAAGTCAAACAAAAAGCCAAATCTTGGCCACTCATATATAAGAGATCCAATTTGCAAAGAGACCCGTTTTCACTTGAAAACGGGTCTCGGTTGAATTTTGCTGATCTCCGGTTTATTCCATGCCCAGATAGGATTTTCGCACCATCTCGTTCTTCTTAAGATTGGCCGCCGTATCCTGCAGGACGATTTGTCCGGTCTGGATGACGTAACCGCGATGGGCAATGGAGAGCGCCATTAGGGCATTTTGCTCAACCAGAAGAATGGTGGTGCCCTCCTGGTTGATTGCTTTGATCACGGTGAAAATTGCCTCCACCAGAACGGGTGCCAGCCCCATCGAAGGTTCATCCATCAGGAGCAGGCGCGGGCGGGTCATGAGGGCGCGTCCCGTGGCGAGCATCTGCTGCTCACCGCCTGAAAGCGTGCCTGCCACTTGGTGTTGGCGCTCTTTCAAGCGCGGAAAGATAGTGAAAACTCTTTCCAAGTCTTTCTGGATGGCGGCACGGTCACGCCGGATGTAAGCTCCCATGTCCAGGTTTTCAGCCACAGACAAGCGGGCGAAAATGCCACGTCCTTCAGGGACCATCGCCACACCTTTTGCGACGATCTCATGCGCCTTGAAGGGGTCGAGGTCCTCGCCTTCGATCAGGATGCTACCCTGGCGCGGTTTCTGCAACCCACAGATGGACCGCAAAGTGGTTGTTTTACCGGCTCCATTGGAACCAATCAACGTGACGATTTCGCCTTTTTCCACCGTCAGCGAGATGCCCTTGAGGGCATGGATGTTGCCATAATAAGTGTGGATATTGTTAACTTCGAGCATGGACATGAATACCTCGCGATCAGGCGGACTGAGGAGCAGAGCTAGTCAGGCCTGAGGCCGCGCCACTTCCCAGATAGGCTTCGATGACGCGCGGATTGCCCTGGATTTCAGAGGGAGTCCCCTCAGCGATCTTCGCACCGTAATCCAATACGGCGATCCGTTCGCTGATTCCCATGACAACGCGCATATCGTGTTCGATGAGCAGGATAGTGATACTCAATTCATCCCGCAGGCGGCGGATGAAGTGCATCATGTCGGTGCTTTCATGCGGGTTCATTCCGGCGGTCGGTTCATCCAGCAACAACAGGCGGGGCTGGCTGCCCAAGGCGCGCGCAATTTCCAGCCTGCGTTGAGCGCCATAAGGCAGGTTCCGGGCCAACTGGTCTCCGAGACCAACGAGGCCAACGAAGTTCAGAAGTTCCCGGGCCTTTTCGACTGCCTGTTTTTCCTCTTTTACCACACGGGGTGTGTGAAGAATTGCTTCCACCCATGAACCCCGGATGCGGGAATGCTCGCCGACCAGGATATTTTCGATGGCGCTCATATTGGCGAACAGGCGGATATTCTGGTACGTTCGCGATATGCCTCGATACGTGACCTGATCTGGAGACAGACCGACCAGCGACTCCCCGTAAAAAAGAACATCACCTGCTTCCGGTTCGTAGAAACCGGTAATGCAATTATAGAAAGTTGTTTTCCCAGCGCCATTGGGACCAATGACGCTGAAGATGGAATTTTCTTGGATTGCCAAATCGACAGAGTCAACCGCAGTCAGGCCACCAAATTTCTTGGTTAGGGCACGAGTTTCCAGCGCGATGTTCATTTTTTACTCCCTTCCTTGGGAGATTCGGTTACTCCAGTGTCTTTTTCAACCTCCAATTTTCGGCGCGTGGAAGAAATGATACCGGCAGGCCGCCAGAGCATCATTACTACGAGCAGAGCGCCAAAAACCAGAACACGGTAATCCTGGAGTTCGCGCAACACTTCTGGCAAACCTTTGAGCACTAACGCACCAGCGATGACACCGGGAATACTGCCCATGCCGCCGACGATCACCACTGCAACGACATTGACCGAAACCATAAAGGTGTAATCTTCCGGGCCGGTGAACTGGTTGCGGGAGGCAAAGAGCGCGCCTCCCAACCCGGCGAAGGCCGCACCGATGGCAAACGCCAGCAGTTTCTGCTTCAAGGTGTTGATACCCATGGCGCGCGAGACGGTCTCGTCTTCACGCATGGCCTCCCAAGCGCGCCCAACGCGCGAATTTTGCAAACGATTCGTAACAAAGATAATCAATATCGCTGCCAGAAATATCAAGTAAACGAAATCCGCTCCGCTGTCGAATGGTTTCCCGAAGATGATCGGGCCGGCAATGTTGGGTACACCTTTCGGCCCACCGGAAAAGGAAGTCATTGCATCACTTGTGCTCAACAAACGGATGATCTCGCCGAAGCCCAGAGTGACGATGGCTAGATAATCGCCGCGCAGGCGCAACACCGGAGCTCCGAGCAAAAGCCCTGTGAGGGCGGCTAAGACGACCCCGATTGGCAACGCGATCCAGAAGCTCCACATGAGATGCTGCGGTGCGGGAGCAGTCAGCAAGGCCATGGTATAAGCCCCGATGGCAAAGAAAGCCACATATCCTAGGTCGAGCAGTCCTGCCAAACCCACTACAATATTCAGACCGAGCCCGAGCAGAACATAAATGCAGACCGTACCGATGGTGTAGTTCCAATACTGTCCGGCCACCAACGGCAACAGAAAGACCAACAGCAAGAGCACTCCGTAGATAACATAACGGGTTGCAGGGTTACCGCGTACCCGTTTGATGAGGGGCTTTTGATTGTATTCGTCCCAGATATTCTTCCAGTTCGCTCCGACCCGCGACCTCCAACTGCCGCGTCCGACACCGCGACTTAGCAACCCACCTAGGAAGCCTGTCAGTGTGAAAAGAACGAGATGGAAGATTGCGCCCTGAACTGGGCTGCCTCCCAACAGGAACATTTTGATCACGGCAGGGAGCACCGCCGCCAAGTACATGTTGATTGGTACATTATTAAGGTTAAGTGTTCCAACCAACAACGCCAGCAAGCCAACCAATATTCCATGCACCAGGCCGGCCGTTAACCCGCCAACTAAAGCAGGCGCCCAAGGATCGTCCGTCTGGCCTTTACTTTTGCGTGAACCGTATGATCCGGCCCATAGACCCACCAACGCCAGGAAGATGATCATGTTGATCATCTGGGGTGATAACCCGAGGAATGGAGCGGCGTTTTTATTGCCGAAGAGATCAGCCAGAAGGTCTCCGGATGTACTGGTGAAGCCAATGAGGAACAAGAAAATGGTGACGATTCCGAAGGTGACTCCAGCGCTTAGTGCCATTTGCAATTGTTTCTTCATCACACCTTCTCCTCGGTAAGGACCTCACCCACAATACCGGTTGGGCGAAAGATTAGTACCAGCACAAGGATGCCAAATGCGATCACATCTGCGAGCTGGTAGCTCATGCCAAGGATTCCCGGGCCCAGTGATTCAACCAATCCCAGGAACAGGCCACCTAACATGGCGCCAGGGACACTCCCAATGCCGCCCAACACAGCCGCGGTGAAAGCTTTGATGCCAGGCAGAAAACCAACATAGTAGTAAACCAAGCCGAGATGTATGCCCCACATGACTCCCGCGGCACCGGCCAGCGCTCCGCTAATAATAAAGGTGCGACTGATTACCCCATCTACATCAATACCCATCAAGGATGCAACCTGCTTGTTTTCGGCGACCGCTCGCATGGAGCGCCCCAGGCGGGTGCGCATCACCAATAGATATAGGCCAAGCATGAGCAAAACTGAGACGGCCACTGTCAATACACCCGTATAGGGAAGGATGACGGTCGTTCCCCCGATCGCGAGATTCCAGCCATTTCCGCGTGTAAGAATAGCTGGATTGGAATAATCCCGTCGCTGGGTGCCAAAGAGCAACTGCGCGGCATTTTCCAGGAATATGGATGCTCCGATAGCCGAAATCAAAGGCACTAATCGCGGTGCGCCTCGTAGAGGCCGGTAAGCAATTTTTTCAAGAAAATAACCGCCTAGGGCGGCTACAAAAGCACCGACGATAAAGGCGGCTACGACCGAAAGAATTGGATTGGCATCCAAAAAAGTCAGTTTGGGATCGGCCAATGTTGGGGCAGGGATGGCTTTGAACGCTTCAAATACAAAGTAACCGCCAAATGCGCCGATCATCATGATATCACCGTGGGCAAAATTGATCATGCGTAAAATGCCATAGACCAAGGTATAGCCAATGGCAATCAGGGCATATACGCTTCCCAAGACAACACCGGCAATAAGGAAACGAGCCCATGTGTCAGGCCCGTAGGCAGGACTAGCGATGAATACAACATAAAGTCGCCAGAGCAAATATCCGGCGAACAAAATTCCAAGAATGGCTTGCACGATCTTATAAGTACTAACCCGTCGGGCGGGCGATTTTGCGCTGGGCATGGCCCTTCTCCTATGTTGATGGAGTGGTAATACTAAAGTGGCGAGGCAAGCGAGGCTTGCCCCGCCACTTATTCAAATATGTAACAGGGACGCTAAGGAACCGCGTACAAGTTTACTACTGAACCGGAACCCACTTACCACCCTTGTCTACATTGAAGACTGGGCCGGAGGCCGAGCACTCGCCGGTGGCATCGCAGGTGATGGTACCGGACAGACCCTGGTAATTATTGGTGGCGCGTACAGCTGCAACTAACGCGGCACGCGGGACGTATAGCTTGCCGCCACTGACGACAGCTACACTCTCGATAGCCTTGATCAAAACTGCCACGGAGTTGTAGGCAGTCCAAGAGTAGGGGGAGAGCTTGCCAGCGGGCTGACCATAGGCGGCCAGATAAGCTGCATCAAACTTCGCCTTGGCAGCCGAAGCAGGCGGGATGAGCGAGGTGGAATAAGCGCCTTCGCCATTTGCGGCCGTCCGGTCAAGGAAGTCCTGGCCGAATGTTCCATCATCACCGAAGAAGGTAACGCCTGTAAGACCGGCCTGTTTCATCTGGTTGACGACGACAACTGCTTCCGCAGTATAACCACCGTAGAAGAGCGCCTGGGGTTTTTTGGAAGCAATGTCGGCTAGAGGAGCGCTATAGTCAGATTGGCCAGGAGTGATGGCAGTGAAGGCAACCACGGTTCCACCAAGAGTAGTAAATTGATCCTTGACAACCTGGGCAAGGCCTTGGCCATAAGCTTGACCATCGTGCATGATCGCCAGATTCTTGACGCCCAGCTTGTTGTAAAGATAGGCAGCCGCAAATTTGCCTTGGGCGGCATCTGTAAAGACATCTCGGTTGAAGACCTTGGAACCGGTTGTAGTCAGGGTGGGGTTGGTAGCCGAGGGGGACATCATCGGGATAGATGCTTTTTCGTAGATGGGAATGGCAGCTGCGGTCGCGCCGGAAAAGATATGGCCGGCGATGGCGACAACTGCTGGGTTGGCAACGAACTTGTTGGCCACGGCCGCGCCGCCTTCTGCAGTGCCACCGTCGTCTTCAGCGTCCAGTGAGAACGAAAAGCCTTGGAACTGGCCGGCGTCTGTAATCGCAATCTTGCCAGCCTGGGAAATATCCTGGCCGAAGGCAGCATTATCACCGGTCATGGGCGCGCCCATGCCAATGACGATACTTTGTCCGGCAGAAAAAGTGGCACAGCCACCCGCATCAGTTTGGCATACTGCAGGGGCGGCAGAGGCTCCACTGCAGGCAGTCAGAATCATGCTGGCTGCCATCAACACGGAAAGAATAACATATAGGCGTTTCATGGATTTCTCCTCCAAAGATTTGTATTATATCGAATGTATGGATTGCAAGATGTGCAATAAGATAAGCCGACCAGGCTTTCCGTTTTGTCTGGGGCCACCTCCTTTCGGGTAAATCAGTTATTTTGATGATGAGAGCGCATGCTGCTCACCATACTCTTAGAAGCAATTGCTTTGTGCTCAATTGATTCGTTGCGCGGGAATTTTATTGTGTAATAATAAAGATTATTAATAAGGGCTATTAAACCGGTGATTATCATACGGAATCATCCATCGGTCAAGGTTTCCTATTGCCAATTTTCATTCGACTAATATCCATATAATAGAGTTTCACGGATCCTCAGGTCCGCGTTAGGGTTTTCATTACAAAATTGTCCGCCAGATTGTTAATCAAATGATAACTAAACTGTTATAGCTCTTGCACAGCATGATCAACAGATCACGATGAACAACAATTAGACCGGTATCCTTTTGCGCGGCCAAGCCGGCTCACAGCAAGCAACGCGCTCGCATTGTTGTGGAAAGATCTTTTGGTCACGACTTAGCCTCTGCAGTTGCATAAAATGGTATGCTCGCCACCGCGACCGAGGGCTATGATCAGTTCAGCATGCAAGGTGTTCGATGAATTCTGCTTGAGCGGCAAGTTGCCTCATCATTGATGATGCAACGATCCTTTACAAAGTAAGATTCTATTTGAGGCAATGCGCGCCCTTGACACATTCCTTCACCTAACATAGAATACCGCCAATCTATATACCAAAACGCTGAAGAGGACGAGTATATCTCAAGGCGGTTTCCAGAGAGTTGGGCAGAAAGTGGTGTGAGCCGGACGAATGCGCAGAGATGGAATGGCCCTCAGAGTTGAAAAGGCGAAAGGCAACGAGTAGCCCAATCCGGAAGACTCCCGTTATAGAATCAGGGTATAACCACTATACGCGATAGTGACGTACCTGAATAGAGTGAAGCTGGTTTCAATCCCTGTTGCATCACAACAGGGATTTTTTCTTAAGTCCTTCGAAGTGGGCTAACCAGCCTCAATGTTGGGTGGCACCACGAAAGTCCCCTCTCGTCCCTTTGGACGGAGGGGACTCTGTTTATTTTATGAAGCCCGGTAGCCAAAGGAGCGCTTATGCTTGCAGAAACCAACATGATCCAAACCATAGTTCGGGAACTCCCTGCCGACCTTGAAACACCCACCAGCATTTATTTAAAACTGCGCGGGCAGGGATCATCTTTTTTATTGGAGTCCGTTGAAGGCGGGGAAAGAATCGCCCGCTACTCTTTTATCGGTGTCTCGCCGCGGGCACAGTACATCCTGCGCGGTAACGAGGTCCAGGTCATCGAAGGCAATGTTCAGCGCGTTGTCACAATGAATGGAGACGCTGATCCAACTCACTTTCTGCAATCAGAACTTCGTCGCTACCAATCCACGCCTCAATCGGACATGCCGCGTTTCATCGGCGGGTTGGTGGGCTATATGGGTTACGAGTCAGTGCGCCACTTCGAGCCAAAGCTCGCTTCACAGCTGCATGCTTCTGAATTTCCAGACGGCATATATCTCCTTGCCGATATCGTTATCGCTTTCGATCACGCACGCGGCAGCTTGTTCCTGATTGCGAACTTGCCCGATGGCGAGGTTGAATTTGCCAATCGCAAGCTTGATCAAATTACTGAAAGCATTCGTGGGCCTATCCCGATACCAATTCAGCATACGGCGTTTTCATCTGCAACGCGTTCCAATGTCCCTCAAACTGTCTTTCAAGGAATGGTTGACAGCGCAAAGCAACACATAATTGCCGGCGATATCTTTCAAGTCGTGCTCTCTCAACGTTTCAGTTGCGAGACCTCCGCTGAGGCGTTTGATGTATATCGCGCAGTGCGTCGCCTCAATCCTTCCCCTTATATGTTCTTTTTTGATTTCGGCCTCGTAGATGGCGAACCGTATTTTCTGGTCGGATCTTCACCAGAAATGTTCGTCCGCTTGGAAGGACGGACCGCCTCGCTACGACCGATTGCAGGCACGCGGCATCGAGGCGCTGATGTCACATCTGACTCAGCCCTCGCCAAAGAACTTCTCGCAGATCCCAAAGAACGCGCGGAACACATCCTGCTTGTAGACTTGGGCCGCAACGATCTTGGCCGCGTCTGCGAATATGGAACCATTAAAGTCTCGGAATCTTTTTCGATTGAACGTTATTCACACGTCATGCACATCGTCTCACACATCGAAGGAACTTTGCGTCCCAACCTAACCGCCTTCGATCTTGTCCGCGCGGCCTTCCCTGCTGGTACGGTAAGCGGTGCGCCGAAAGTCCGCGCCATGGAAATCATTGCTGAACTCGAACCAGATGCGCGCGGTCCGTATGCGGGCATGGTAGGCTACTTCGGTTTCGACGGCGCAATGGACACTTGTCTTGCCATTCGCACCATGGTGGGACGAGGAAATACTTTTAGCGTTCAGGCCGGGGCTGGTATCGTCGCTGATTCCGATCCCGCCAGGGAATATCAAGAGACCGTCAACAAAGCGAGTGCCATGTTGCGCGCGATTGAAATCGCGGGAGCTAATATCTGATGCTTTATAGAAAGGACATGTATGTTGGCCTTAATCGATAACTATGACTCCTTTACTTACAATCTCGTTCAATATTTTGGCGAGCTCGGCGCCGATGTGCGAGTCTTTCGTAACGATAAAATTGATATTGAAGATTTAATCGAACTCAACCCAACACAACTTGTCATCTCGCCAGGCCCCGGAGAACCCATCAAAGATGGTGGCATCTCTGCCAACGCTATGCGACACTTCACCGGCAGGATTCCAGTTCTTGGAGTTTGCCTCGGTCACCAATGTCTGGGGGCCATCTACGGCGGGAAAGTGGATCACGCCGCGCACCTGATGCACGGAAAAACATCGTCTGTGAACCATAACCGGCAGGGAATATTCAAAGATATTCCTTCGCCGTTCGAAGCCATGCGCTATCACTCGCTGGTTGTCTTCGAGCCTGTTCCGAAGGAGCTTGAAGTGACGGCGACAACGCCCGAGGGTGAGATCATGGGATTGAAACACCGCGACTATCCAACTTTTGGAGTGCAATTCCATCCCAAGTCGATCCTCACCGAACACGGAAAACAATTACTCAAAAATTTTGTTGAACTCTAATCATGAATACAAAAAGGAGATCAAAATGTTAAAACCCTTTATTGCCAAAGCTATCAATCGCACCGACCTGTCCGCCGAGGAGGCGCAGGAAGCCATGAATATCATCATGACCGGTCAAGCCACGCCCGCGCAAATCGGCGCCTACCTGGTTGCCCTGCGAATGAAAGGTGAGACGGTGGATGAGATCACCGGTTCTGCGCGTGCCATGCGCGCAAATGCTCTCAAAGTCGAAGTTGCCGACCGCTCAGGCCCGGTTTATGATACGGCCGGAACAGGCGGCGATGGAGCACACACCTTCAATATCTCTACGGCATCCGCCTTTGTCATTGCGGGCACAGGTCGCAAAGTTGCCAAGCATGGCAACCGCGCCGCTTCATCTCAGTGCGGCAGCGCGGATGTACTCGAAGCTCTCGGTGTGAATCTCGAGTTGACTCCTGTGCAGGTCGGAAGCTCTGTTGACGAGATTGGCATCGGCTTTATGTTTGCATCCAAATTCCATCCCGCCATGAAGTATGCGGGGGGGCCGCGAAAAGAAATCGGACAGCGCACGATCTTCAACTTGCTTGGTCCGCTCACCAATCCGGCAGGTGCCGATGTCCAAATCATGGGGATATACGCTCCGTCTCTCACGGAGCCGCTTGCCAAGGTTCTCGGTGAGCTTGGAGCACGGGCGGCTCTCGTCATCCACGGTGCAGGCGGCACGGACGAACTCAATTCGTGCGGTATCAATCGCGTAAGCCATCTCAAGGATGGCGCGATCCGCACTTACGAGCTTGATCCTGCCGACTTCAACCTGCCGCGCGCAACGATTGCTGATTTGCGCGGCGGCACGCCGGAAGAATCGGCTGTGATGATGCGCGATCTCTTAAGCG
Organism: uncultured Chloroflexia bacterium; assembly: GCA_963783295.1. Taxonomy (GTDB): domain Bacteria; phylum Chloroflexota; class Anaerolineae; order Anaerolineales; family Villigracilaceae; genus Fen-1038. The sequence goes on from CAWAMX010000001.1 coordinate 133,879, forward strand.
GCAAGATCAACGGCGCCCGCCGCGACGCGGTTTTACTCAACACAGCCGGCGCGCTGGCCGCTGAAACCGGTGATTTCAAATTAGCTTTTGCGGAAGCCCGCGCCGCGGTTGACAGCGGCAAAGCGCTCGAGAAACTCAACGCGCTGATTGAATTCAGTCAATCCTTCCCTCAACCAAGTGCGGCATGACGAACATCCTCGAAAAAATCGTCGCTCACAAAAAAATGGAGATCGCAGCGCATGACGTCCCTGCCTTGCGCTACGCTGCGGAGTTTGCGCTTGAGCCCAGAGATTTTCTCGCCGCTCTGTCACGCCGCCGTCGGGGACTCCCCCTCAGCCTGATTGCTGAACTCAAGCGCGCCTCTCCCTCCAAAGGGATTCTCGCCCCTCGCCTCGACTTGCTGCAAGTTGCCGACATCTACGCCGAAAATGGCGCTTCTGCCATCAGCGTGTTGACCGATGAGAAATTCTTTCATGGCAATTTGGAGACTTTGCGCGAATTGAGATTCACACATCCCGTATCGCTACCTTTGTTGAGAAAGGATTTCATCCTCGCTGAATCTCAAGTCTATGAAAGCCGTACCAACGGAGCGGATGCCATTCTATTGATCGCGGCCGTGCTGCCTGATGATTCCCGCTTTGCCGACTTGCATTCATTGGCGCTTGAATTAGGGTTAACGCCTCTGGTTGAAGTTCATGATGAAAAGGAAATCGAACGGGCATTGAACTTGAAAGGAATACGCCTCATAGGAATCAACAATCGCAATCTTGCTACGTTTGAAGTTTCTCTTGAAACGACAGAACGACTGCGCCCAATGATTCCCGGCGATGTTATTGTCGTTTCCGAGAGCGGCATATTTAGCTCAAGCGATATCGAACGATTAGCAACAACGAATGTAGATGCAATTCTAGTGGGCGAAGCGCTGGTCACGGCAGGAAATATTGCCGCCAAGGTAAAAGAGTTTGCTGGTTCGAAAGTGAAGATATATGACTAAGATAAAAATCTGCGGAATCAAAACCTTGCGAGACGCGCTGGCTGCCCTTGATGCAGGTGTAGATTATCTTGGATTCAATTTCTATCCAAAGAGTCCACGTTTTGTGGACAAGGAAACTTGTGCAAAGATCACAGCCGTTTTGAAAAGAGAGTATCCAAATGTGAAGCTGGTCGGCGTCTTTGTGAATTCGCCCATCGAGGAAATAAAAAATATTCTGAAATGCTGTTCCTTGGATTTGGCGCAATTACATGGCGACGAGTCGCCAGAGATATTTTCAAAACTTGCGCCGCGCACTTTCAAAGCCTTTCGCGGAATTCCTGATGGAGAAATGAAACTCTACCTACGAAGCGAGCCTCCTTCATTTTTGGTGGATGCGACGGTCAGTGGCTTATATGGTGGAACAGGGATCACCGCCGATTGGTATGCCGCGGCCAAGCTGGCAATTCGCTATCCACTTTTTCTAGCAGGCGGCTTGAAACCTGCGAATGTCGCGGAGGCAGTGCGGCAAGTGAATCCCTGGGGTGTGGACGTGGCTTCCGGCGTGGAGTCCCGCCCGGGGCAGAAAGATGCGAAGATGATAAAAGATTTTGTGCAAGCAGTTCATTCCGTTAAAGAAAGCATATTATGACCACATTGCTTCCTCATAAATTCGGTCCGTATGGCGGGCAATATGTGCCCGAGACCCTGATGCCAGCATTGATCGAGCTGGAGCAGGCTTTCGTGAGGGCCCGCGAGGATGCTGAGTTCCAACACGAATTCAATCAATTGATGGCCTCATACGTTGGCCGGCCAACTCCATTGACTTATGCGCGGCGCCTCTCCGAACTACTAGGCGGTGCACAAATCTATTTAAAGCGCGAGGATCTGGCGCACACAGGCGCTCACAAGATCAACAATGCTTTGGGGCAGGCTTTACTCGTCAAACGAATGGGCAAGCACCGGATCGTTGCTGAGACGGGAGCGGGACAACATGGCGTGGCCTCCGCCACCGTGGCTGCATTGCTGGGATTGGAATGCGTGGTTTACATGGGCACGGTGGACATGGCGCGACAAGAGCCCAATGTCTTTCGAATGCAACTGCTGGGTGCGGAAGTGCGCCCGGTGACTTCGGGTACGCAGACGTTGAAGGATGCCATCAACGAAGCGATTCGCGATTGGGTAACGAACGTGAACAACACACATTATCTACTCGGTTCTGCACTTGGACCGCATCCGTACCCGACGATGGTGCGGGAGTTCCAATCGGTGATTGGGCGTGAAGCGCGCGAACAAATGCTAGCGGAGGTGGGACGATTACCGGATACGGTCATTGCCTGCGTGGGTGGCGGTTCAAATGCAATTGGCGTCTTCAGCGGTTTTGTAAATGATGAAACGGTGGAGTTGATCGGTGTGGAGGCGGGAGGAAACGGGATCGCGACCGGGAAACACGCGGCACGTTTTGCTGATCCGGCAAAAGGGCGAGTGGGAGTGATCCATGGCACGCGGACATATGTGTTACAAAATGAGGATGGTCAGATCGCAGAGACGCATTCCATTTCTGCAGGACTGGATTATGCCGCAGTTGGGCCTGAACATGCCATCTTGCGAGATATGGAGCGGGCCTTTTACACTTTTGCCACAGACGATGAAGCCCTCCAGGCATTTTCGCAATTATGTATGACGGAAGGAATCATTCCTGCTCTAGAGTCATCGCACGCGTTGGCGGAGACGATCAAGCGCGCACCGAAGATGAGGAAGGATCAGATCATCCTGGTCAACCTCTCAGGACGAGGAGATAAGGATTTAAATACCGTGACCAAGTTATTGGGAACGGAGAAAACCGCGGCAACGCTTGAAGGATGAGGGATGATGAGCAGAATTGATGATGCGTTCAAACACAAACCTATCTTTATGCCGTACTTTCCATTAGGGTATCCTGATTTGGCAACCTCCATGGATGTCATTGAAGCTCTGGCAAAGAATGGGGCAGATTTGATTGAAGTGGGATTATCCTTTTCGGATCCATTGGCGGATGGGCCAGTGATTCAAAAGGCTACACAAATCGCACTGGAAAAAGGGATTACGGTCAAGAAGTCACTGAAGGCGGTTGTGGAGTTGCGGCGTCGCGGCGTGGATATTCCGCTGGTGCTGATGAGTTACTATAACCCCATATTGTCCTATGGATTGGAAAATTTTGTGAAAGATGCGCGCTCCGTGGACGCAGATGGATTTATCATCCCCGATTTGCCGCCGGAAGAAGACGATGAATTCGTAAGTGCGATTGATAGATCGCATCTGCCCTTGATTCGAATGTTGGCGCCTACAACCCCAGCCGCTCGAAGGGAAATGGTGGCACGCGAAGCGCAAGGCTTCATCTATCTCGTAAGCGTAACCGGAGTGACCGGGGCGCGCCAATCTTTAGCAAACGGACTTCCCGAACTGATTTTGCGCGTGCGCGAACATACATCTGTGCCCGTCTGCGTGGGATTTGGAATTGGCACGCCTGAACAGGCAAAAGCTGTAGGTGCGATAGCGGATGGAGTCATTGTGGGTTCGGCTTGTGTTCGTTCGATAGGCGAGAGCAAGCATCCTGTGGAGGCCGCGCGTGAGTTGGCCAGAAGCTTTCAGACAGCGTTGCACAATCATTAATAAATAAATGAAGAAACCGCCTAATGGGGGCAGATACTTCCATGTCGGTTGCAGAAATTCTAACTTGTTATAGAAATCAATCACCCAACTCATTGGCGAGTCGGGTGATTGATTTGTTTATGGCGGGGTTGGCTCGAATGGCTTATCCCGCTTCCCCATTAGGAACTGCAATTGCTTTGAACTGTTACGGGGTTATGGCGTTGAGAAATAGAAATAAGTGGACCACAGCGACGGTCCATTTGGACCATTGGCTTCGACGCGCCAGTAAAGCGTTCCGACTGGAAGATTGGCGCTGGGTGTGAAGGTGTTGGTGATGACATTGCTGGTTATCACCAAGGACGTGAAGGTATTGTTCTTGGAGATCTGGATGGTATAGCCGGTGACGCCCGAAGTATTTGGATCACTCCAGGTGAAATGTGGACGTGATCCGGCATGGGTCGCGCCATTGCTTGGTGAGATGAGAATGGGCGGTGCGAGCACAACCTTGAAGTTCCACCAGGTACCTGCGTTCGCATACGTTACGCCGCCCGGGTTGACGGCACGCACCTGCCAGTAGTACACCGTATTATTGCGCAAGTTGCTGAGCGTAACAATCGTGGAAGATGTGCTTCCCCACGAGGTATCACAGACGTTGTTGTTGATTGTGTCGTAACAATACTGATAGCTTGTCGCGCCGGTACTGGCAGACCATTTGAGGATTGGATTCGTCGGCTGTTTTGTTGAATTGTTCGCGGGCAAACTCTTGTTGAACGCACCTGGCAAAACGGGAGTGGATGTAACGGTTGGCGTGAACGTCGGTGTATTGGTTGCAGTATTCGTTCGAGTGAATGTTGGTGTATCAGATGGAGTCGGCGTGTATGTGAGAGTATTGGTTGCAGTATCAGTTGGAGTGAACGTTGGCGTATCGGATGGGGTCAGAGTATAAGTGGGAGTGAACGTTGGCGTATTGGTTGCTGTATTCGTCAGGGTCATTGTTGGTGTATCCGATGGGGTCGGCGTATACGTCGGCGTGAACGTAGGCGTGTGAGTTGGCGTCTTAGTGGGAGTGAAGGTGGAAGTCACCGTGACGGTTGGCGTCTTGGTGGGAGTGAAGGTATAAGTTGGTGGGATGGTTGATGTCATAGTGGGAGTGAAGGTATAAGTTGGTGTGATAGTTGGTGTCATAGTGGGAGTGAAGGGGTAAGTTGGCGTGTAAGTGGATGTGAACGTCGGTGTATCGGTTGCACTATTTGTGGGTGTGTAGGTAGGCACATTCGTCGGTGTGAATGTCGGCGTCCCGCTCGGTAAAATGGTCGGTATACTGCTCCCAGCAATCGTCGGCGTTGCTGTTGACGAACTACCAACGTATTCGAATGCGCCAATATCGCAGTGTGCACCTTGCGGCCGAGACACACCGCGTTGGTCAGTTGCCGGGCAGGTAGCATCATTTCCCGTATCTATGGCCGAGGAACCAGCTAGAAGCGGGATGGTCTGTGTAAATCCACCATAGTTTCCAAGTGTGCCAAGCATTGGATCAGCGGTAATGATGTTCGTGCAGGTGCTTCCGTCAGGGCACCCATCTTGTACGACACTATCGCTGATACTGGGGTTGCTCGAGTCAATGTTATTAATCTGTGTCCCGGTAGGAGCGGTATTACCCCAGAAAAGTGTGTTGCGGATCTGTGGACTGCTAGAATCATTATGCATCCCCCCGCCTTCTATGAGGCTTGCCGAATTGCCACTAAAGGTGACGTTCGTCAACGTCGGGTTGCTGGAATTGTTGTACATTCCACCGCCGCGCCAGCCTGCCGAGTTGCCGCTAAAGGTGACATTTGTCAACGTCGGGTTGTTCGTATCATTGAACATCCCACCGCCATTGTTACCCGCCGAATTGCCGTTGAAAGTAACGTTTTTCAAAGTTGCATAGCCCCTGGTGTTGCTCATCCCAGCACCTGTTAAGGCTGCGGTGTTGTTACTAAAGGTCACATTCGATAATGTCAGACTGCTGTCCCAGCTGGCCATCCCGCCACCGAAATATGTCACTGAATTGTTGTTGAAGATAACATTCGTAAGCAGCGGACTACTGCTATTATTGTACATCCCACCGCCCCAATAGGCCGAGTTGCCACTAACGATGAGGTTCGTCAATGTAGGCCCACTACCATTGTTGTAGATCCCGGCTCCACAATACGTGCCAGGGCAACCATTCCCGTTGGCATTGCCTGCCGTGATTGTGAAGCCATCCAACGTCGCGCCGGTTGTGCCGGTGACCACATGATAGGAGTTTTCGGAATTGTTGGTGAAGCCCACATCGTCGCCGTTCAAATCGCCACTCAGAATGGTGAGATTGGCGACCGGATCGCGCTGATCGCGCGATGTCTCCGTCCCGGCAAAGCCGCCATATACGCTCACGCCACTTACGAGTTGGAAGGTGGCGTTACGGTCGGTTCCCGTGGTCGGCGTGTATGTCCCGGCCGCAACCCAGATCTCATCGCCGTTGACGCTGCTAGTTAAGGCAGTCTGTAACGTGCAGGCATCTGCCCAAGTGTTGCAGGTACCTTCGCCGCTCGCAATCGGTTTGACATAGCGAATTCCCGCCGGGCGCGGAGTAGCTGTTAGGGTTGGCGTCAGCGTGGGGGTCAGTGTATCCGAGTCGGTCGGAGTGAATGTCGGAGTATCGGTAGGCGTGTCGGATTCGGTCGAGGTGTACGTCGGAGTCCAAGTGGCCGTGTCGATCGGAGTATCGGTCGCGGTATCAGTCAAAGGGACAGTCGGTGTGTTCGAAGGCGTTACCGGTGTAGGCGTATCAGACGGAGTCCAAGTGGCTGTGTCTATCGGAGTGTCGTCCGGTGTGTACGACGGCGTAGCTGTGGACGTATCAGATGGAATTGACGTTAATATTGGCGTATCAGTTAGCGCCGTGGTGGGAGTGGAAGCTGGTGTGTCTGTAGAAGTATCATCTGCTCGCACCGGTTGCACCGACCGGGAAGAAAGCGCTATTGCGACAATTACCAATACCGTCGCAAGTTGATTCAGACGCGATTTGACAAATGGCGGTTTCATATTTTCCCTTTCGCTATATTTGCATGAAGATCCAGGTAATCAGGAATAGATTACGTTGGAAGCGTAACAATGATTGTGCTGTCAAATTCGATCCCGTGATCTTTGTCAACCAATAAATTCCCACAACTGCCTATACACCAATTTTCGCCGATAAATCACAAGAATAGGGTGCCAGAACTTCTCTTACTTCGCCTTGTCCACCTGTGCCTTTTTCGCGAAGCGGGTAGCTGCCGCTTTCTTGTGCGCTGAGCGGCGGTCTTGGAAGTGCGCGTCAGCACTCCAAACTTTTCGAGCAGTTGCGGCTTGCTGCTCAAAGCCCCCTTGGCGATCTTGAGATATTGCGAATTCCAAGCATAGAGGGCCTGCAGGGCGGCATCCTGCCCTCGGTTGGCGATATCGTAGACGGCAATTTTGAGGCGCTCACTTTGGACCTTCGGCGAGTTGTAGCCGTAATCCGCCAGTGCCAATAGACTGCGGGCGTTATCGAACTATTAATTCGCAGCCTCCTCCCCCCGGATCTATCGGTCGCACGCTAAAACTGTCAGGGGCTCCAAGCTTTTCAACAGCCTGATCGAAGGTAACTCGATAATTCGGGAAGATATATATGCCATCAAGCGTATCGTTTTCGAAGGACAAGGCCAATGCCGCTATATCCTTGTTTTTTCTTATACTGAAACGATGCATCTTCCAACTTTGTGAGTATTTCGCTATTACCATCAATAAACGGAAGTCGCTTCACTTCTGCAATTGAATCTTCGCGCGACGAAATGCCTGGTTGAAGTCCATACCAGCATGGAGCGCCACATGGTTTCCCGGTTAGGCAACATTGGTCATAGTGAGTTGGGTTTAGTGTTTCGAGATTGGCAACACGCGGGCCACAAGAAGATATTACCAAAGCAATCGCCATGACATAAATCAGTTTAAGACAATAGCTTCTCATATCTGTTCTTCAACTTAGCACTTCCAAATAATCTAGCCAAGCCCACATGTGTTTGAATCATAATTTGGAAAAACACTAAGCAAACAACTGCAGCCATTCCTTAGCAGTCGTTAAAACAGATCGTTGGAGTCGGCAAGGGTGTGTTGGTCGGGGGCAATGGGGTGTTCGTCGGCAAGTTGGTTGGCGGTATCGGTGTGTTCGTTGGCGTGCTGGTTGGCGGTATCGGCGTGCTGGTCGGTGGTATCAATGTATTCGTCGGCGTGCTGGTTGGCGGTATCGGCGTGTTCGTCGGCGTGTCTGTGTCTGATATATATTGGGTATTCGTTGGAATCAATGTGAAGGTCGGAGTGTCTGTTGGAACCGGCGTGGGAGTCGGTGTATCTGTATCCGGCGCAAGCGATGTGTCTGTCGGTACGGCGCTCGGCATCCAAGTCGGAGTGATTGTGCTTGTATCTACAGGCATAGTTGCAGTATCGGGAATGATCGTCGGGGTATTGGGCATCACCACGGTGAACGGCCCGGAGTGATCGTAACCTGGAGTATTGGCGGTGGCGCTACCAACAATCACTATAAATTCCTTGTCTGCTGGATCAGTAACATTTACAGTCCAATCGTAGTAGCCTATGTTTGGGCTCAACAGTGTATCCCACTCATAGTTCCAACCGGATGGGCAACCGTCGCAGATATATTGAGATAAGAGAACAACACTAACCGAGTCAATATTTGGCGACGACTCCCAAGTGATGCGATACACATCTCCATAGGTTAATACCTCCCCACCGATGGGAGCGGTCAATGTGATCCATGATGGAATTGAAGTTGGCAACGCTGTAAACGTAGGTGTGGGAGTGGCCGTAGGTGGTGGCAGGACGGTAAAGGCTGCGTCGGATGCATCCGTGACTGAGCCGACGCCGGTATCATAACCAGTGATCTCGATTGTAAATTGCGTATTGGTGGTATTGCCAACATTTACTATCCAATTGTAAGAGCCCGTATTTGGAGTACTAAACGCAATCCAATCTCCGCAACTAGGACAGGACTTATACATTATGCTGACCGTATCAATGTTTGGTGAAGATTGCCAGGTAATCGGATACACTTCACCCGCGGTCATCACCTCACCTCCATTGGGAGAGGTCACTCGCAACCACATTGCAGGATTTATGGTTGCTGTGTAAACCGGCGTAAAGGTAGGTGTGAATGTCGCTGTATCGGTTGGTGTTGCGGTAAATTCAGATGTGTTAGTTGGAGTAAATGTCTGCGTGATGGTGGGGGTAGGTGCGGGCAGGACAGTAAAGGCCGCATCGGATGTGTCCGTGACTGAGCCCACATTGGTTTGATAGCCAATAATATAGATATAAAACTGCGTGTTTGTGGTGTTACCAACAAACACCGTCCAATCATAATATCCGGAGTTCGGAATATTATTCGCTACCCAATTCCCGTGATACGGGTCCGTTTGCACCATGATCGAAACCGTATCGATGTTAGGAGAAGAATCCCACGTAATGCGATATACGTCACCCGCGGTCATCACCTCACCTCCATTGGGAGAGGTCACTCGCAACCACATTGCAGGATTTATGGTTGCTGTGTAAACCGGCGTAAAGGTAGGTGTGAATGTCGCTGTATCGGTTGGTGTTGCGGTAAATTCAGATGTGTTAGTTGGAGTAAATGTCTGCGTGATGGTGGGGGTAGGTGCGGGCAGGACAGTAAAGGCCGCATCGGATGTATCCGTAACTTGGCCCACACCGGTTTGACCGCCAATAATGTAGATATAAAACTGCGTGTTTGTGGTGTTACCAACAAACACCGTCCAATCATAATATCCGGAGTTCGGAATATCATTCGCCACCCAATTCCCGTGATACGGGTCCGTTTGCACCATGATCGAAACCGTATCGATGTTGGGAGAAGAATCCCAGGTGATGCGATACACATCGCCTGCAGTCATCACTTCGCCGCCATTGGGAGAAGTTACTTGCAACCACATCGCAGGGGTCGTTGTTGCTGTGTTTGTCAAAGTTGGCGGAACAGCTGTAAACGTCGGTGCCGGTGTAAATGCCTCAACGCCGAAATTCACAAAGGTAGTCCCGCCCGCGGTCACTGCAACGGCGCTCACGCTGCTCGACGTGGTGCTAGCATATCCATCTGGCAGCGTTTCCACCACCTGATAGGTCCCTGCTGTCAGGCCATAGACGCTGTAATTGCCATCTCCATCTGTCGTTGTGCTGGCGATGAAAGTGGTTCCGGTGCCATCATATACCGACACCGCCACTCCGTAGACACCACTTTCTCCCGTATCCTGTGTCCCATTGCCATTCATATCATCAAACACCACACCACTGACTGTTCCCGGCTCAGGTGTTAACATCAAGGTCGGTGTGCCTGTCGAAGTATTCGTCGCTGTATAAGTAGGTGTGAACGTTGGCGTGCGAGTTGGCGTCTTAGTGGGAGTAAAGGTGGAAGTCGGCGTGACGGTTGATGTCTTAGTAGGAGTGAAGGTGTAAGTCGGTGTAACAGTTGATGTCTTAGTAGGAGTAAAGGTGGAAGTCGGCGTGACGGTGTAAGTCGGCGTGACGGTTGGCGTCTTGGTGGGCGTGAAGGTGGAAGTCGGCGTGATGGTGTAGGTTGGCGTGAACGTAGGTGTATTGGTTGCAGTATTCGTCGCGGTCAGTGTTGGTGTATCGGAGGGGGTCGAAGTGTAGGTGGGAGTGAACGTAGGCGTATTGGTTGCAGTATTCGTCGGGGTGAATGTTGGTGTATCAGATGGAGTTGGAGTGTACGTGGGCGTGAAGGTGTAAGTTGGTGTGACGGTGGGTTTCTTGGTGGGAGTGAAGGTGGGTGTATTCGTGCTTGTAGCAGTACGAGTCGGCGTACGAGTTGGAGTTGGCTTAGGCAGAACCGTGAAGGCCGCATCGGAATAATCTGTCACAGAGCCGACACCGGTTTGATAGCCGGTGATTTCAATTTTAAATTGGGTATTTGAGGTATTGCCAACGTTTACAGTCCAGCGATAAGAGCCCGTGTTGGGAATGCCGGTCACAATCCAGTTCAGGCAGCTGGTACAACCACTATAGCCGATCCAGATCGAATTGATGTTTGGAGAAGATTGCCAAGTGATCGTATATACGTTACCTGCGGTCAGCACCTCACCGCCATTAGGGGCAGTGACCTTTATCCAGAGTGCAGCTGCGTGCGCAGGCAACACTGGCCAAGCGAGGGCAATGGAAATTGCAATTCCAGCTACAAACCGGATAATTTTGCGAGACATTCTGATCCTCCTGATAATCCGTATTTATCGCGTGGATATGAGCGCGTGACAACGGCTAGTATTCAATAAGGCCAATTCTATGTCTGCAACTATATAAAGATCACGACCCTATGCTATCTCACTTCTCTAGGCTGGTGGTTTTCCTAACTGATGACCCTCAGCTCAGTACTAAAATTGGATCTTAAAAATAGAATACAACTTTTCTATACAAAAGTCAACAAGCATCTCTCAAGGGATTCTGCAATAAGTAAAATAATGAAGAGAAGAGGGTAAGGTAAGCGAGGGCCAATCGAAAAAAGGGTTGGATGAATTTCTAGGGGTCGAGGTTTGGGAGAGTTATGCGGTTCGATGCAATAAGTTAGGGACGAGGAAGCAATAAGTCGAGGGATCGAGAGCGGAGGAGGAAAGCCGGGCAGGACGAATCCACGATTAAGACGTTGGCGGCAAGGAAAAAAACAAGCTGGGGCGCGTGGAAGTAGACCTTAAGGCAAGCACAAGGTGCCAGAGGAAGAGCGAGGTTAATCGGAATGGATCACGGAGCGAGAGCGCGTAGCTGGGTGACTTTCATAGTATGAGCCGAAGCTTCGAAGATCAAGCGGGTCAGGTTGAAAGCAAGGGAGAGGGTGTCGCTGAGCAGCATAGACTTGGCGGTGTTGATCAGGCCAAAAGAGGGGGAACGTTTGAGATGTCTGCGAGCCTGGGTGGCATTGCGGCTCTCGGCATAGGATTGTCGGCCCATGCGCAATTGCCAGGTATCGGAACCGACCTGGAGATCGCGCGCTAAACGGATGGAACCGTCAGGCAAGGTGAGAGCGGTGGACAAAGAGAAGCCCACAGGGTGATCAGGCTGAGCGAAAGGACAGCTGGAGGGTGAACTCAAGGGTTCCGCACCTGGGATATCAGGTGCCCCTTTATGCATACACTTGAGCCGACACACCCATTTGGTGGAGTGGCGCTGGTAATCATGTCCATTGCTGGAAAGGCGATAGCCATGCGGGCAGAGGGGAGCGCCGTTCTCGTCATATCCGCGTTGAAGGCAGGTGAGGGGATCCTTATCTCCATCAGCATGACGCAGGCGAATGGTGCGCACAGCGTGCAGGTTGTCGTGAACAAATCGGAGGATCTCCTCAAACCCTTCTCCAGCGTCGCCGAGGACTTCCCCGATCTGGAGGAAGGGAAAGCGCTTTTGTAGAGACTGGAAACCAGGGATGGTGAGCAGGTGATCATTGCGGTTGGCTGGTGAACAAGGACCGGTGAGTGGCCAGATCAAGAAAAGGCGATCGTCCACGATGTTGAAAGCCTTGGATTTGTAGCCGAAGTGATGTTTGCCGCGAAGCCCCTCTTTGGCTTTCTGTGCGGCATTAGGATTAGGGCCGGGTTGGTTCGAGCCGGTGTAATACACATAGGCGGCTTCGGGATCACGCCAGGTGGCAAAACGACAATGGTCATAACAAGCGGGGGTATCGCATGCACAGCCTTCCTTGCCTGCCAAGCGCGCTGGGCACTCCCGATGGATTGCCGCCTTGGAACACTCTGGGACCTGGTGGCTGCAGAGCATGTGGGAACGAGAGGCGATCAACTGGCAATCGGTGGAAATCGAAACGCCCTGCTCATCGCCATCCCCAGGAAAGGTGCTGTGGGTGGGAATGAGTTGATAAGCCATGAGGCCTTGAACCAAACTATCCTGGCAAGCGGTGAACCAATCCAGGTGAGTTTGCGTGAAGGCCATGCGGAACGTGGACGGAGCGGGCAAGTCCGTGAGAACAAACCCTAGGCGCTGGCAGTAATCGTGGCCGCGGGTTGGCGAGTGGAGTTCGTGGACCAGGCGCTCCCAGTCCCAAGTTTGATAATGAGCCAAGAGCATGCCCAATCCCAAGCTCACCGGATCAAAGGGCGGAGGGCCGTATTGGCTGCGAAAGCGTTGAGCTAGATAAGGCCGCCAAGGACTGAAATCGAAGAGGCGCAGCATCAGATCAAATTCATCCAGACTCAAGATTTGCTTGACATCGCTTTCGAACCAGCGATAGTATGAGCGGCAGTGGCGTCCGTTCCAGGCAGGTGCTGTGCCTGGGGTAGGCAATTGCAATGGCAGGTGAGGCCGGATATTTTCCCAGCGAAACGTTTCCACGAAGTGAGGCAGTTGCAAACGACGTTCGGCGGCAGGCAACTCACGGCTTTCATAGAGCTCCGCGCGGGTCCATTGCGGCAAAACCTGAAAAGGGCTTTGGGGAATATCGAGGGCCGCCTTCACGGAGGCCGAGGAAATCCAAATCGTGTTCATCGTCACCCTCAGCTGTGATGCTGTCTGAGATGATTTTGGCGAAGGGCTCGCCGATAATGGCTCCGCTCCTGTCGCTCACAGAGACTGCGCAGACAAATCGATAATGCGGGCAGCCGCAGTAATCCCAGTGCTTCATTATGCAATTGGCGAATCCGTTCCCGAGTCAGATGCCAGGACCGCCCGATCTCTGAAAGATTCAGTTCTGCCGCGCCAGTCCATCCATAGTGCAATTCAATGAGTTGCCGCAAGCGCGGCGGCAGGATCTCCAACTCTTCCCCCAAGGCTTGATGAATCTGCTTCTGCTGCCAATTTTCTACCAATCGATCCAAGCTATCCGCGGCACGTTCCTTTGCCAGCCAGCCTTCTGCCTTCAGTGAGCGAGCTACGGCTTGCCAGACCCGGTGCCGGATAGCCACTCCTGCATATGTTGAAAAAGCGGTGCCGCACCCGGCATCAAAATGCAGAATCGCATGCCACAACGCGATCCACCCTTCCTGGATGAGATCTGGATAGTCTGCTTTTCCCAGTGCTTGCCGGGCCACAATCAAGAAGACCAGCCCCCGATGCTCCAAGAGCAGCGCCTCCAAGCAGGTTCGGCAACCGGCTTGTGCGCAACTGAACCGCGCTACCCCCTTCGATGGACAACACGTTACAATCGCCATGACGACATCTCCTTTCAGGTATGGAATTTAGGCAATTCACATTATCCTGTTTGGGGATGTCGTTGTCCATTCCCTATTCCGGTTTTCTTGAGTTGCTTCCTATGTCTTTTTGAGTTGCTGTTTCCCCTATTGACTTATTGCACTATCCCCTCAACTCCATTGTAAAAGCTTCCCAAAATCGTTCGGGTATTTCTAGAAATAAGACCTCCCAACCCCAAAATCCAAAAATAAAGTTAGTATTCGCTTGATCTACTCTCTATTCCCGCACTCTTTTCTTTCGTGTCAATGCGGGAAAATCCTTAATTGTTGACAACCACCAAAGAATCGCCAGGTATCTGGTCTCCACCCAGATCTTCCGGTAGATGTGGGTCAGGTGCTCCTCCGCCGTCTTCTCGCAAACCCCCAGCGCAGAGGTAATTTCCTGGTTGGTGCATCCTTGCAAGAGACTGAGAATGATTTCTCGCTCACGTTCTGAGATAGATTGAAAAGCAGATGGATCGCGGTTCATGATATTTTTCCTCCATTCTGAATGTTCGACTGCAAGAATATTTTACATTGTAAAAATATTGTACATGACCCCAGGCTTCAAAAGATTAACAAAAAAAACTCTACTGATATCGTTCACATAGTCTTTGTCCGGGGCACAGACATCCGAGTAATGGGTCGACTTTACATTCCAGGTGAACTGGTGTTCTGCCGTCCACATTTCGTTAACCGTCAGTTCCAAACATCCTCCACCCGCGTTGTAATTGACCAGCATGAATTTCCACAAGTCGTCCTACGAAGCGAAGGCCCTCGCTGATGGTGTTGAGTACGATGGCACGTTACTAAGAATCACCTGTGCAGTCTGTTCGCATTCGGCTAGCAAGGTATGAGCGAACACCCACACAAGGAAATCGGCCTAACTCATATCAATACGCAACGGACAGTTCGGACAAGCCCTATTCACACCGCTCAATGAGGTAAATCCCTTAATGCGTGAAGTCCACTTTGCATTAATAAATCACCGACTATAATACCAAACAATAGAGTAGCCGCCTAAATTAGGCGGCTACTCTATTGTCGGGGCGCCGAGATTTGAACTCGGGACCTCACGGACCCGAACCGTGCGCTCTACCGGACTGAGCCACGCCCCGAAACTTTACCGGACGCTTTGAAAAGCAGAAAGCATTATAACTGTCCGATTCGCTTTTGACAAGTTTCTATCACGGGTCCAGTATGATCGATTGAGTGTAGACGTACGCTGGGCCGAGCCATGGAACGGGATATTGATGGGAAAAGAGTACAGCGTCTTTTAACACATCATCTTGCTGATGAATAACAAGATACGCCGGTGTTGGAGAATCGGCTTTATAGGGGATGGTAGTATTGATTGTTTGAGAATTCGAATCCGTAATCGTCAATACACGACTTGCGTTAAGACTTTTGCCATCCACATCAACCAGTTCCAAGACCAAAGGCTGTGAATTGAAAGGCGAATACACTCCTTTGACCGTTAATACACCGCCTGAGGTTGTGGCTTGAGGAGATGGCGTCTCCAATGCAACCCGCTCGTAAATATTGTTGCCCGGCGGATTGATTTGACTAACCCCGCTCGATAACAGTAAAACTCGAACCGTATTCAATGCCATCAGCACGCCGGTTGAATCGCGAGTTGTGACTTGCAGGATTCCAATTTCGGCGGCAGCACGGATCTCGAATGGAAACTTTGTAAAAACATATTCGCCACTGGATGGAATGAGGAGATTAAAAAGCTGATCATCCAACAAACTGCCATCCTCTGCATATAAAGCAACGTACACCTCGGTATTTTTTCCTGCCTCAACGCTCATGCGGACTTCCATCGGAGAAATTACTTTGGACATTGATCCCGGCGAAGTGATTTGGATGGCACCCAATGACATGCCTGGCGGAGGAGTTGATGTATCCGTTGCGGTTGGAGTTGGCGGGATGGGCGAAGGGGTGAAGGTCGGAGTTAGCGAGGGTGTGACTGCAGCGTTTGTTTGAATAGCAGACGTTGCGTGAATAGATTGCGCGGTTAAAAAAATAACCGTTGGAAGATAATTGGGGGGATAAGGCGTCGGGATAGATGAACCACCTTGATACGCGCAACTTGCTAAGAGTCCGGTAAGAGAAGCGAGCAGGAGAATTTTTCGAAACATACCAACATCAAGACGCCCTCGCGAAGAGGGCGTCCTTCTTTTATCCTGAAATCTATAAACCGTAGATGTCACTGTATTTATTCGTCAGATAACGAACATATGGCTCCGGTGTGATCTTCGAACCGGTCACTCTTTGGACAAGGTCCTGGGGATCATACTTGCGTCCATGCTGATGGATGTTCGTGTGGAGCCAGCCAAGCAGCGCATCAAATTTACCTTTGCGGAATTGTTCATCGAGGTTAGGAATATCATGATTGATCTTTTCCCACAACTGGGCCGAGATCAGATTGCCCAGCGCATACGTGGAGAAATAGCCGATCATTCCGCTAGACCAATGAATATCCTGCAAGACGCCCAGCGCGTCAGTCGGCGGGACGATGCCAAGATACTCCTTCATCTTTTCATTCCAAATATGTGGCAAATCCTTGACCGCCATCTTGCCTTCCACCATTCCAATCTCCAGTTCAAGTCTCAGCATGATATGAAGGTTATAGGTAGCTTCATCGGCATTGACACGGATCAGCGATGGTTCCACTTTGTTGATGGCTTTATAGAAAGTTTTCAAATCCACATTGCCAAGCTGGGATGGGAATAATTTCTTAAGGCGCGGGAAGAAATATCTCCAGAACGGCAGGGAACGGCCTACCAAATTTTCCCACATGCGGGATTGGGATTCGTGGACTGCCAGCGAAACGCCGTGATGTAACGGCGTGCGTTCGTAAGCGGGATTGTTCCCCTGCTCATACATTGCATGTCCTGACTCATGCATGGTGCTGAATAACATCGCAATCGGATGATCGGTTTCAAAACGCGTCGTAATGCGGACATCGTTCACGCTGAAAGAAGTCTCAAACGGATGAGGGGCCTTATCCTGCCGGCCGCGCTTCCAATCGTATCCGAAGCGGGTCACTGTATCCACACCAAAATCCCAAAGCTTCTTCTCATCATATTTTTTATGCAGGAAAGAATCTTTGACCTGCTTCGCGGCCGTAATCTGTTTGATCAACTCGACCTGAGGCGGGCGAAGAGAATCAAAAATGGCCTTCACGTCGGCGGTCTTCATCCCTGGCTCGTAATCATTGAGCAGTGTGTCGTAAGGATGATCGGCGGGCGGGAAGAATGAAACATATTTCTGTGTCATCTCAACGACTTTTTCGAGATGCGGACGAAAGACCGAGAAGTCGGATTTCTTTCTCGCCTCGACCCACGCCTCATAGGCTTTCGTCGAAACAACGGCAATCTCCGCCACAAACGAAGACGGAACACGCGTAGCCTTATCGTAGTCGCGTTTGGCAACACGTAGCATCGCTTCATCGTCGGGACTGAGAGCGGCTCCGTCTAAACGAAGCTGATCGAGCAATTTGCCAACCTCGTCCGCTGTAAACGTTTGATGTGCCAATTTACCAAGAGTTGCAAGTTGATTGCCGCGCGCCTCCGCCCCACCCGGAGGCATGTTAACCTGTTGATCCCAGCTCAACACGGCCGCCGCCGTATTCAAGTCTGCGACTTCGGCCATAATTTCTTTAAAGCGTTCCAGTTTTTCATCCATTCGAAAAATCTCCTCCGCGTGATGCAATGATCCGAGACGATCTCTATTTTAGCACGAGAAGAATATAAAAGCCGCTATCCTCTAAGTCTATTCGTATCGCAAAGCCTCGACCGGCTCAAGTCCCGCCGCCCGGTTCGCTGGATAGATTCCAAAGAACAATCCGACTGCGGCAGAGAAAATAGTGGCAAGCAGGATCGCGTCTATACCGACAACAGGTGTAAAGTTGTTTCCCAAGGCTGTCGCGACTACTCCAACTGTAAAAGCAATCAGCCAGCCAAACAAGATTCCAATGATGCCTCCGAACAAGCTCAACAACGAGGACTCAACAAGGAATTGAATCAGAATATCTCGTTTGCGCGCGCCGAGCGCTTTACGAAGGCCGATCTCGCGCGTTCGCTCCGTCACGGACACCAGCATGATGTTCATGATGCCAATCCCTCCAACTAATAATGAAATAGCCGCGATACCACCCAAGAAAATGGTCAGGACTCCTGTCACAGTTTGTGCTGTGCTAAGAATACTTTGCTGTGTAAAAATCGTAAAATCATCCAGCCCAACTTCAGTTCGATGACGCGTGCGCAAAATCTGCGAAATTTCGTCGGAGGCCGCTTGTACCGTGCTGAAATCGGTCGCTTCAACATAAACCACATCAACCGTATCGGGAGTGGGACGGGAGATCAATCTCGCCTGCGCGGTGGTGATCGGCACCAAGACTTCATTGTCCTGCGAGCCAAAAGAACCGCCACCTGTTGGAGTGAGAACGCCGATGATATGAAAAGGTTCATTCGCAACTCGAATGGTTTCGCCGATCAACCCATCGCGCCGATTAAACAACGCATCAGCCACATCCACACCGATCACCGCTACAGAGGCTCGACCAAGTTGATTCAATTCGTTGATAAATTGTCCATCTAGCAGGGTGATGTTGCGCACGTCATAATAATCCGGAGTGACGCCAATGACAGTTGTGGTCTTGGTATTCCCGTTATAATCTGCAATTGCATTTCCCTGCAAAACAGGCGCAACCGCTTTGATATCCGGCGCGGCATACAGATCCATCATGGCAGTAGCATCGCCCATCGTCATAGGACGCGGATTTTTAACGTCTGGATTATTACGCGCTCCCGAAAAAACAAATAATAAATTCGTGCCAACACCGTTAATAGATCCAAGGATCGAAGCTTGAGCACCGTTTCCGACCGCCATCATGGCGATTACGGCTGCCACACCAATGACGATGCCCAGTACCGTCAAGCCTGAACGCATCTTGTTGGAATTCAAACTCTCAAGTGCCTCTAAAAGCAATCGTGTAAAATTCATTAGCTCCTGCCTTCCGCTGAATCCTCCACCAATCCATCGCGAATATGAATAATACGTTGAGTCTGTTCGCCGATTGTTGGGTCATGTGTAACAATAATAAGCGTCGTGCCGCGTTCCTTATTCAAGTTGAGTAATAAAGCCATAATCTCTTTGCCAACTTTGGAATCAAGATTGCCGGTCGGTTCATCGGCCATAACGATCGCCGGATCATTGACAATCGCACGCGCAATGGCCACTCGCTGCTGCTGTCCACCGGAAAGTTCAGTGGGACGATGATTGATGCGGTCGCTCAATCCAACCGCTTCGAGTGCTTCCGTTGCGCGTTGCCGACGGTTGTTCATTTCGCCTGCATAGCGTAACGGCAATTCCACATTAGAAAGTGCCGTTTGCCTTGATAGCAAATTAAAAGATTGGAAAATAAACCCAACTTTATGATTCCGAATCGCGGCCAGTTCATCATCATTCAGCGAGGCGACCGATTCGCCATCCAAAAGATACTCACCTGAGGTTGGGCGATCGAGACATCCAAGAATATTCATCATCGTAGACTTGCCAGACCCGGAAGGGCCCATAATGGCGACCACCTCGCCACGCGCAATTTGCAGCGAAGCGCCGCGTAAAGCCTCGACTTCGACCTCGCCCATCTTATAAATTTTTTTCAGGTCTCTAACTTCGACCACCCAATCCATCTATCCGCCTCCACCCGGTCCGCGCGGACCAGCCTGAAATTGCGCAGGTGGATTCAAGATGATCAAATCGCCTACATTCAAATTACTGCCAGTCACAACGCTCATGGTATCGGAAGAGGCCCCAAGCGTAACTATAACTTGTTTTGGCTGACCATTAATCAAAATATAAACAACCCGCTGGCCATTCACGAGTTGGACCGCTTGATTCGGAATCAGCAACTGATTCTTAACTTGGTTAACGATAATATTCACCGCCGCAGTCATACCCGGCTTCACCTGCGCATCGGCGTCCGTCAACTCAACCGTAACTGTGAAGTCAACCTCGCCCGAAACAACATTACCGGCCTGGGAAACTTCCGTGACCGTTCCATTATATTGCTTCCCTGAAACGGCATCCAATGTGATGGTCACAGGCTGGCCCACCGACACACTATTGATATCCACTTCGGAAACTTGAACATCCACTAGCAAACTGGAAAGATCGTCCAATCTGAAAGCTTGTACTCCTATGGCAATCTGATCTCCGGGCGTAGGCTGTGCCTGTGTGATGGTTCCGCTAAAGGGAGCAACGATATGCGCCACACTCAGAGCCGCTTGGGCCGCGTCAACGCGCGCTTGAGCCGCCGACAAGTCATCACTATTGGGTCCACTCTGCACCCGATCGTATGCGCGCTGAGCATCTTCCAGTTGTGCTTTTGCCAGCGCCAGTTGAGCGTCGGCGTTTGCAATATCGGTTGGGTCAGGTTGGGAGCGATATGTTCTTACTTGAGGGACCGTTACGGCACCAACCTGAGCCAGCACAACTTCCTGATAAGTTACCGGCCCATTAAGTGAAGTTCGATTATTGAGCGCGTTCGTATAAGCAGTTTGTGCGCTCCTTAAAGCGATCCATGCATTCGCACGCGTCGTATCAGAGTCAAGCAGATCCGTCAGCGCTTGTTGGGCGGAAACCAAATCAGTTTGCGCCAAAATAACGCTTTGCGGAAGCGATGTCTGCAACAGCGATGCCAGTACATCTCCCTTATTAACATGATCTCCAACCTTCACATTGACCTGATCTACTGTTCCAGTGGTCTGCCATACCAATACCGCGCTTTGATTTGCGCGCACTGTACCGGTGGCGCCGATAGTGGCCGTCAAATCGCCGCGGGCAAGCGCTTGAGTTTGAAAACTCGATTGCGGTTTAGCACGGCTACGTATTATCGCAAACGCCAAAAAAATCAGCAGAATAACTCCAATTGAAATGGAAAGTCTGCGATGTTTTTTGAAGAATCCCTTTATTGAATCTACAATCTTCGACATTAAATATTCCTCCGCGAGCTTCTATCTCGCCGAAGCCCGATTCTACTCCAGAAAGATGAATTGACAGTGAATTTGACGCTGAAATCATGTAAAAATATCATTAACAAAATGTGACGATTGTCGTCCGCCTTGATGACTTTAGAGCCTTTGTTCAAATTGCGGCTTTAGGTATCATTATTAATAGGCAATAGCCCTATGTTCGCTCGGACATGTCGTCTAGGTTGTTCTCAGCGAATTTCCTGGCAATTGGCAAATATTTGAAAAACAAGAAATAATATTCCGAGGGCAGGCATGCACTGAATTTCTTCAGTGCGGGGTTAGTAAGAGCGAGTTTGAGACTCGCTCTTACTTTTTTATCAAAGATTAAACTAATCTGGTTATAATCCACTCCATGTTTTATCGTTTAAATCAAATCTTTAGATGGATAATCCTAACCATTTTCTGTTTCTCCCTTTTCACATTCAGTGAACCTAGACTCGTTGATGAAACCGACCGCGTTCGTGTCTACACGCGCAATATCGAGTTCGACTACGTTTCATGGATGTTCAACGCCATCTGGATCAAAATGCAACAAGGCGCGACGGGCACACCCGGCTATATCAGCCGGGAAGATGGAACAATTGCCGTCACCGATTATCTTCAGCTGACGCAACAAGTCAATCAATCCGAAGACGCCCTCAATCGCATTTATGCGGATGCATCCATCAAAGATAAAGTTTCAGCAAGTGCGCTTCTCCGCGCACAAATCTCTGATCTCACCAAAAAGCAAACCGCGCTGGCGCCGATTGCCGAAGCGGTGCTTCAAGAACAGGTCAGCGAGGTGGCGGCAAGTTTTGGGCTCACCACATTAGGTCAACCAATTCCGTCTATCTTATTTCATTCCACGCCGGTTCCTGATGCGCTGGTTATTTCGCCGCGCGATCACATCGAACAAATCGTCAACATCTCGCTCTCGCCCGACCTGACTCTCGATCAGCAGATCGCACTTGAAGACCGCGTTAGCAAAGGCTTGAATATCTCCGCCCTCGTGGTTCCCATCGGCGGAGTGGGGATTTATCCCACCATGGTCATGCAAACCACCGATCTCTCATGGCTGACAACGACCATCGCTCACGAATGGACACACAACTACCTCGAACAACGGCCGCTGGGCTTGCTTTATGATGAGACGCCTGAATTGCGCACCATGAATGAAACCACGGCGGACATTTCTGGAGGCGAGATCGGCGCGGAGGTCATGCGCAGATATTATCCAGAATTAGTTAACGACGCTTCTCTCCCCGACTCTAATCTGCTCTCGTTCAATCCAATTGATTCCGTCCTTGCAGCTTCAGCTCCCCCATTCGACTTCAATCATGAGATGCACACCACGCGCGTCACTGTGGACGCGTTGCTGGCCGCTGGCAAAATTGATGAGGCCGAATCATATATGGAACAACGACGTCAGTTGTTTGTGGAAAATGGCTATTACATTCGTAAATTAAATCAGGCATATTTTGCTTTTTATGGTGCATATGCCGATGTCCCCGGCGGTGCGGCGGGTGAGGATCCGGTCGGGCCGGCAGTACGCGCCTTGCGCGCCCGAAGCAAATCTCTGGCAGACTTTATCAACAGAATCGCATGGATGACTTCATTTGACGAATTGAAGAAAGCAGTGGGACAATAGAGGCAATATCATTACGAGTCTTCGAGAAGCAACTCTCCTCTTATCGCAGGAGAATCTTTCGTGACGCCATGGCACCGCCCGCGATGACACATGAAAAAGGAGACCTTATGCAAACCAAAAAAGTCTTTGCCTTTATCTTCTTACTTTTATCTTTTCTCCTTCTCACTTCCTGTGCGCTATCATCGCCAATCCCAACGCCAACGGCTTCACCCGCGCCTACATTCACGCCAATTCCAAATACACCGGTAACAAACGGAGGTTGTTCAACCATTACAGCCGAGCCGACAGCAAATGTCTCGTCCGGCTTACCCCCTATCACCTCGGATGATTATGTGCGCGGCCCGGATAACGCTGCCGTGACCATGATCCTATATTGCGACTTTCAATCCACACAATGCGAGAATTTTGGCGATGTAGTAGATCAATTGCAACTGGATCATCCCAATGATTTGCGCGTGGTTTATCGTCCATTGCCGGCCATTGGAATATTGGATAAATCACAAATCTCAACTCAAGCTGCATTAGCCGCGGGAGATCAAGGCAAGTTCTGGGAAATGCGCGATCTCTTGCATTCCAAATACAATGATTGGGCAAACCTGACCGTGAATCAATTCAATTTATGGATTAAAACCCAAGCCGTCAGCTTGGGACTTGACGGAACCAAGTTTGAGGCGGATTATCAAGGACCTGAAACCGCGGCACACGCAAAATCCATGCATGATACGGCAGTCCAGTTGGGAATCGGTTCGATTCCGGTAGTATTTATCAACGGAAGTTTACAACAAGCCGCCCTCCTTGATTATGATAGCGTGAATGATGTGATTAGCATGACAGCTCTCGGCGCTCGTCAATTCACTTCATGTCCCGCCTTCGCGATCGACACATCCAAACAATATATCGCCACATTGCATACAGAAAAAGGCGATATCGTGATTCAGTTGTATCCTGATGAAGCGCCACTTGCAGTGAATTCATTTATGTTCCTTGCAAAGCAAGGCTGGTTCGATGGCGTGACGTTTCAGCGCGTCATTCCCGGATTCATGGCGCAAACGGGAGATCCAAGCGGGACCGGCAAAGGCGGACCCGGTTACTTTTTCAAGAACGAAGTTTCGGATTTAACATATGACAAACCGGGCGTGGTGGGGATGGCAAATTCGGGACCTGATACGAACGGCAGTCAATTCTTCATCACGTACGCGCCTCAGCCAAGTCTCGATGGAATCTATACAATCTTCGGACAAGTCATCCAAGGCATGGATGTAGTCGAAAACCTGACACCGCGCGATCCATCTCAATCCGGAGGTTTGCCGCCGGGTGATAAAATCTTGAGCGTGACCATCGAGGAAAAATAGTGGAATCGAAAGCAGGCAGAGACTGGCGCTCAATCCTTCTCGCAATTGTCAGCACTGGCGGCGCGATATTGGCAATTGCTTTGGCAGTGATCGTAGTTGTACTTCAAGCCGCGATGAAGCTCGGTGGCGATCAGCAAAATCACCCGCTCCTTGATGCGATTCTGCTCGCCAGCGCAATTCTCTTTATCGGCGCGTTATTGATTCCCGCCGCGTATTACAGCTTCCAGCGATTGATGGATGAAGAGGTGGTCGCTGACAATACCGCGCCAATGAATATTCCTGCCGGAATTCTTTTAATATTTGCTTGGCTGGGTGTGACCGCGCTCGCTCAAATCTTTTACGGAAACAACATTCTTCGCTGGATCACACCTCCCTTTTATATCTTATCTATTGGCTTGCCAGTGTATTTCTTTGCGCGGCTGGCCATCGGAGGCTTGAGTGCCGGCTCAAAACAACGCTTGTGGGGTGCTTTAGGAAGCGGCATGATCTTAGGCCCATCGTTTGCATCGTTCATTGAGTTGATATTGGCTATATTCCTGCTTATCGGAGTTGGCATCTATTTAGCGTTCCATCCTGAATTGAGAGTTTTATTCAACACACTGAAAGAACAACTCAACACCGGATCCAACCCTGATGATATTTTGAATCTGGTCAGCCCATATTTACAAAACCCGGTTGTCATTATTGTAGGGCTGTTATTCTTTTCCGTTATTGCTCCTGTAGTAGAAGAGATCGCGAAATCGCTAACCACTTGGACAATCTTCGATCATCTTTCCTCACCTGCGCAAGGATTTATTATCGGTGCCTTAAGTGGTACCGGCTTTGGAATGGTCGAAAGCCTGCTGGCCACTGTCCAACCCGATTCGAGTTGGGCCACAACGTTATTTGTGCGCGGTGGAACCACCATGATGCACATCATCACCGCCAGCCTGACTGGCTGGGGTATTGCATGGTTCCGCGCCAATAAGCGCCCTGATCGTATGATTGGTGCGTACGCCATAGCCATGTTTTTACACGGCCTATGGAATGCCTGCGTGGTTCTCATTGTGGTTGGTGCAGTCCATTTAACTCTCAGTGGTCAATCAAACAATCTCATGGGAATTGCATTAACAGTTTTAGGGATTTCAATCCTAGCCATCATTTCACTTATGGTCCCCTTTGCTTTGGGCATCATCAATTGGCGACTGCGATCTGCCATACAACGTTCGCTTCCCACCGAAGTTGTTGAAAATAAAAACATTGAAGGAGTAAAATAAACTTATGCCATTCAATGTTACTTCCTCCAACGCGCGCGCCGGTGATATTGCACAGCTGGTTGGCTTGCGGCACAAGAATTTTATTATCACGCTCATAGAAGGTTCGAGACTCGAAACTCATCGCGGCATTTTGCAACACGATGACTTGATCGGCAAGCCCTGGGGCACGCAAGTCTTCAGTCATATCGGCTCGCCGTTCTTTTTGCTTCAACCCTCGCTCGCAGATTTGCTAAGCGATTTGCCGCGCACCACTCAAATCCTTTATCCAAAAGATATTGGCTTCATCCTTATAACAATGGGCATCGGGCCGGGGAAAAAAGTCATCGAAGCGGGAACCGGTTCCGGTTCGATGACGATCGCATTGGCATATAACGTCAGCACAGAGGGACGCGTGATCTCGTATGAAGTCCGCCCGGAAATGCAAAGTCTGGCGAAGAAGAATCTCGAGCGTGTTGGTCTCGCTGCGCGCGTCGACTTCAAACTGCGCGACATCGCCGAGGGCTTGGATGAAACGGACGCCGACGCGTTCTTCCTCGATGTACCGAATCCGTATGATTATATTTTGCAGGTGCGCGCCGCGCTCAAGCCCGGCGGATTCTTTTGCAGTCTGATCCCGACCGTCAACCAAGTAGAATTGTTGCTCACCGCACTAAGGCGCGAACAATTTGCGTTTATCGAAGTCTGCGAAGTGTTGGTCCGCTATTACAAGCCGGAGCCAACTCGCCTGCGCCCCACAGATCGCATGGTGGCGCATACCGGTTTTTTGATTTTCGCGAGAAGAATTGAGCTAACAGAAGATAAACGCGGAACAGAATTGGTTAAAGAAATCGGCGCAGGATTTGAAGAAAAAGAAAAATGACAAATTCCATCACTGAGGAATTTATAAAAACAAAATTACGCGAGGCCATTGAAGCTGTTCCATCGTCCGATGGATATGCGGAAATTGATCTGACGGACGACACGCGTTTGAAATGCGCAGCGGTGTTAATCCCTTTGCTTTGGCAGGACGATGAATGGCATGTGCTCTTCACACGCCGCACGGATAAGGTGGAGAGTCACAAAGGACAGGTTTCGTTTCCAGGTGGCGCATGCGACGAAGGTGAAATGACACCAGAAGAGACTGCGTTGCGTGAAGCAAACGAAGAAGTTGGAATTGACCCGAAGAAAGTCCGTTTACTGGGAAAAATCATGAACATGATCACGATCACAAGCTTTCGCGTCACCCCGGTGGTTGGAATCATCGAATGGCCCACCGTCTTGCGACTCGGAAAAGATGAAGTGGAGCGCGTGTTCACCATTCCATTAAACTGGCTTGCCGAAAGAAACAATCGCTGGGAGTTCACCATGCCCGGAAGGAATCGTTCGCTGATCGTGTATCATCCGTACGATGGCGAATTGCTTTGGGGTGCAACAGCCAGGATGACCATTGATTTTCTTAAGGTACTAGGCTTATAAATACTCCCCGCCACTTGGCGGGGAGTTTACTTGAACAAACTTTATTTCTTCTTTTCGGCTTTCTCAGCCTTTGCGCCTTCTTCAGGAGTCTCTTCTTCCTTCTTACCGCGTTCCACAGAGAGTTCTGGTTCAACACCTTCAGCCGCAACCGCTACTGCACCTTCAGCCACGACAGGAACTTCCTCAACTTCAATCTTGGCGTAGGTCGCGTTGACGATCATATCATCGGGATCATCCATGATGCGGACCTTATCGCCCAACGAAATATCGCGTACATGGATACCATCACCCACTTTTGCAAGAGGCGCAATATCCACGGTAATATGTTCGGGCAAATCCGCAGGCAAGCATTCCACAGAAAGGGAATGCAAGCCGGTCACCAGCACCGCGTTGAAATCCTTGACAGCCAATGAAGTACCGATCAGCTCGATGCGAACTTCAGCATGCAACTTCTCGGTCAGCGACACGGCCAGGAAATCCACGTGGATCAAACTTCCCTTGATATAGTTGCGCTGTCGCTCGCGCACCAAAGCCGGATACTCCTTGCCATCCACATCAATCGTCACCAAAGTGGACGAGCCAACTTTGCTCAACGCCAAATTGGCGATATGTGCATCCAGTGAAACATTGATCGGCTCCGTATGGCGACCATAGATTACGGCCGGTAGTTTGCCTTCGCGGCGTAACGCCTTTACCTGCTTGCCGATCACGTCACGCTTGGACGCTTTTAGTACAACTTTCTCCATCTTATCTCCTCGGGCGCCTCTCACCCTGTTTGCAGGATTACCTTCGCCCTTTAGAATGAATTTTATAAAGCGGGCTGAATTTTAGCCGCATGAAGTTCTTTCGTCAAGCGGAAAATGATTTACGGGTGCACGTAAAGGTTGTAAGTGGATTTTCAAAAATGAGCCTCTAAGGTAAGCTTTGGGCTTCTCACAGACCAAAGGATACTCAGGAGGCTCGAGATGAAGTTTAGCATAGCAGTGGTAAGAAAGATAGCGGAAATCATGAGCGAGGCGGTGCAGGAGAAACTCGAGGAAGGTGCGCAAGTGGCAGAGATCGAACAAGCGCTGCGCGAGTTAGCGAAAGAAGCCTGTGGGCTTGGATTGCAGGAAATGATTGAAGCGAATGAAGCGAAATATGCAAGTTGTGTCCGCTGTGGATGCGGAGCGGAAGCGGAGCCGCTGGGCAAGCGGGAAGCCGTGGTATGGAGTGTGTTTGGCAAAGTGAATTATCGGCGTCGATATTATCTGTGTGCGCATTGCCATTGTGGGCAGTCACCCTTGGATGAGCGCTTGGGATTGAGACCGGGACAGAGTACAGCGGGACTGGCGAGCTTACTCGGGATCTTGGGAGTGGAAACATCGTTTGAAGAAGCCAGTCAATTGGCGGAGCGTTTTCTGTTATTTCGAGTAAGCGATCATACCGTACTCAAACAGACCGAAGGCTATGGACAGGCACAAGCCCAACTCGAAGAAGAATGGAAACAAGCGGCAGAAGACATGAAAGGATTAGAAGAACGGGAGCAGCGCCTCCCCAGGCATCTTGGGCGCCTCTATGCCTCGGTCGATGGTGCGCATGTGCCCTTGCACGGGGAGTGGCGAGAGTTGAAAACGTTGTGTTGGTATGAAGTGGAGCAGATTCACCTTTCTCATCCCCAAAATCACCACGGATCCCACGTTGGAGAACAAAGTCATCTGCAAGCCAAGAACATGAAATACCACTGCGACATCCAGGAAGCCGAACAATTTGGACGATTGTTATGGGCTACGGGTATCCAACATCAGGTCGACGGCTATGAAGAAATCGTCTTTGTCTCAGACGGTGCCGTGTGGATTTGGAACCTAGTGCAAAAATATTATCCAAACGCCGTACAAATCGTGGATTGGTATCACGCCAGCGAATATCTCACACCCATCGCAGAAGCGGCGTTCGGCCCAAACACGCCACAGGCTCACGAATGGCTGACCCAAGTGCGTACCGAACTGTGGGAAGGACGCATTCAAGATGTGATTCAATCCTGTCGCAGTTTGCTTTCGCACACCGCCGCACATCCCTTCATCGAAAAGGCAATCACCTATTACGATCACAATGAGAAACGTATGGACTACGCACGTTTTCGCCAACTCGGGTATCTGATCGGCAGCGGAACCATCGAAAGCGCTTGCAAGCAGATTGCCGCTGTCCGGTTGAAACGTTCTGGCGCACGTTGGACCCTGCCTGGGGTCATTGCAACTGCCAAAGCCCGAGCCGCTTGGCTCAGTAAGTCTTGGGATTCCCTGAAGCCATCCTATGCTGGTTTACCCTTGGCCGACTGACAAACTTTGCGTACTCCCATGATTTACTGATTTACCAACAGGTATAATAACATCAATGAAAAAATATTTATACTTCACTGTTTTTGTTTCCGGCATGACGACGCTGGCCGCAGAACTAGCCGCCTCGCGCTTGATCGGCAATGTTTTCGGGACAAGCAACTTGGTGTGGGCCAGCATCATCGGACTCATTTTGATTTATCTGACGGCCGGTTATTTCATCGGCGGTCGTTGGGCGGACCGTTGGCCGGACGCGGCGACGTTGTATCGAGTCCTGGCTTGGGGCGCGTTCACGCTCGGCGTTGTGCCTTATATTGCGACACCGGTTTTAAGATTCGCCGCCAAAGCTTTTGAAGGACTCGATGTGGCCGTATTGCTCGGATCATTTGTCGGCGTTTTGATTCTGTTTTGTGTTCCCGTGACTTTGCTCGGCATGATCTCGCCTTTTGCGATTCGATTAAGTGTAGATGATCCAAAGAGCGCAGGCACGACCTCCGGCGCAATCTACGGCATATCCACGCTTGGTTCTTTCATCGGGACATTCCTTCCGGTGCTCGTCACCATCCCCACCATCGGCACCCGCCTGACCTTCTTATCATTCAGTCTCGTCTTGTTGCTTGTGGCCTTGTTCGGAATGGGTAAATACGCTAGTTACAAATTAATGGCTTGGCACTTGTGGATGCCGGTTGTATTGATCGTCATTGCGATCATTTCAAACAACCAGAGCCTGAAAGATTCAACGGGACAAGTTTACGAAACCGAGTCTGCTTATAACTATATTCAAGTCCAACAGATCAACGGCTATACACTTTTGCGATTGAACGATGGCGAAGGAATTCATTCAGAATACAACCCAAACACATTAAACTACGGCGGACCGTGGGCGCAATTTTTGGTCGCGCCGTTTTTCAACGCGGACTATTCTCCAAGTCAAGTTCATCGCATGGCAATCGTCGGCTTGGCGGCTGGGACAACGGCACGGATGGCAACCGCAGAATTTGGTCCGATTCCCATTGACGGATACGAACTCGATCCGAAGATCATCGAGGTCGGCAAAAAATATTTCGGCGAGAATCTTCCAAACTTAAACGTCATCATCGGCGATGGGCGTTGGAATTTAGAAGAGAGCAAGAATCAATATGACCTCATCGCCGTGGATGCGTATCGCCCGCCTTATATTCCGCCGCATATGACCACGCAGGAGTTTTATCAAATCGTCTATAACCACCTCACCGATAATGGTGCGGTGGCGATCAACGTTGGCAGTGTGCCGGGTGACCGCCAACTCATCAACGGACTCGCAACCACGATGGCAACGGTTTTCCCTTCGATTCACATCATGAATATTCCAGGCACGCTCAACACCATGATCTTTGCGACAAAGCAACCCACTACAGCTGATAACTTTACCGCTAATCTCTCTTCGTTTTCGCATCGCACGGACATCAGCCCATTACTGCTATCCGCCATGCAGACCACGTTTGCAAATATGACACCCGGGTATGACACCACCCAAGTCTTTACCGATGATCGCGCGCCGATTGAATGGATCGTGGACGATATGGTGGTCCGTTTCACGTTGAGCGGAGGACTTTCAGGATTGCAACAATAAAACAAAGATTTATTCTACGGCTGAACGCCTCTTTGAAAAAACAGCAGGCACAGTCCACTGGGGCACTCCACTATTACTTCGAGCCGTCTGGCGACCAAGCCATATTGGTCCTCCACCAGCCGGCAGGAAATTGATATGTTAGGAAGCAAGCGATTGTTTTGCCCGGAAATAAAATCAACCAACTATAATCCGCTGTCTTCGCTACAATTTGGCGCGCATTGGGGAAACGGCCCTACCCGTTCGATTGCAACAAGTGGCGACTGTCGGGCGCCCAAGCAATATCATCGACGAAATGACGGCCTTTCAGTTCATACAGGGTGATTTCCACTGTGTACAACTTACCTGTCGCCGTATCTAACACAACCAGATCACTGTAGTTGATTGGCAACGCCCACCTCCTACAAAATACATATTTTTTCTGCGGCGGTGAAATGCCTTCGTTTTGCTTTGGTAACTACTTTAGTATTAGGCACTTCTTCATTTACCTTATCGCTAGAATTTTGTACCATGTTTTTCTCCACCGCCTTGCACTCTAAATTATTGGATGGAGTTGTCTCACTATGATAGACACAGAGGGGCACATCAATATAGCAAGAACTTTTACTAATTTCAAGTGCGAATTTCAGAAAAGCTATTTTTGGAATGCAAAATTGTCCCACAACCGGAAGATTTGCCTTACAATAAGCGGATGAAAAACAAACTAATCTCTGTCATCTCCTGGCTGATTACACTTCTCATTCCTTTTATCCTGATCGGCTTGGGCATACGGGTTTTGCTCACACCGCTCTTCCCCAACATCGAATATCGGTTGCCATATTTTCCGCCGGATATTTACGGCTTCTCCACGCAAGATCGTTTGCATTGGGGAATGGACGGGATCAATTATCTACTCAACAGTGCCGACGTTTCCTATCTCGGTGATTTGAAATTCAGCGACGGCACGCCGCTCTTCACCGAACCCGAACTGAGTCACATGCACGATGTCAAAGTGGTGGTGCAGAATTTTTTAAAAATCTGGTACATCGTCATCGTGATTTTGATTCTGTTTGGGATTTGGGCATGGCGCGCGAAATGGTTGGATACTTTCGGTCAGGGTTTGAGACGAGGCGGATGGCTCACGCTCGCGCTAGCGTTGACCATTGGCGTCATTGCCACCATTGGCGCGAGCGGAAACGGCGATCTCTTCTGGAGCTTCTTCGCGGGCTTCCACGGTCTATTCTTCCAAGGCAACTCGTGGCTGTTCCCCGATTCAGACACGTTGATCCGCTTGTATCCGCTTCAATTCTGGCAGGATGCGGTGTTATACATCGGCATCATCGCTGCGTTGGGCGGACTCGCATTTGTAATTATTCCGCGTTTCAAGCATGACCATGATGGTTCGGAAGTCTGAACCATTATGGTTTTGTTTTCCGAACCATGAAGTATAATTTCGATTAAGGAGTTAACGATGACATTATCACTTGAAAATCGCGTCGCTCTCGTGACCGGAGGCGGACGCGGCATTGGACGCGCTATCGCCCACGAATTGGCCCGCCGCGGCGCGGCTGTAGTCGTGAACGACAAGTCTGGCGAGAGTGTTGTATGCAGTGAAATCCAGGAATTCGGGGGGAAGGCTAGTTGTTTCAAGGCAAACATTGCAGACTTTAGTGAAGCCCAGGAACTCGTAAAGTTCACAATAGATACGTTCGGGGATTTGCACATCCTTGTGAATAATGCCGGTATCACGCGCGACGGGTTGATCCTGACCATGTCGGAACAGGATTGGGACTCAGTGATCGCGGTCAACCTCAAAGGCACGTTCAATTGCTCCAAAGCTGCTGTCAAACATATGATCCGCAAACGCTATGGACGTATCGTCAACATCGCCTCCGTCGCGGGACAAATGGGCAACGCCGGACAGGTGAATTACGCTTCTTCCAAGGGCGGGCAGATTGCGTTCACCAAATCCCTGGCGCGCGAAGTTGCTTCGCGTAACATCACGGTCAATGCGATTGCTCCCGGATTTATCGACACGGAAATTCTTAAATCGATGAATCAAGAGACACTCGAAGCCGCTGTAAAAATGGTACCACTGGCGCGTAAAGGCAAACCGGAAGAAGTCGCTTATGCCGCCGCGTTTCTTGCATCCGATGAAGCCGCGTTTATCACCGGTCAAGTACTGGGCGTGGATGGCGGCATGGCGATGATGTGAGTTGATTAGTAAAGGAAAAAACTATGACAGATTACACACGTCCACCCGGCAAGACCACGATTGCGCCTGAAGTATTGATTACCATCGCACGTATGGCAGCGCTCAGCGTGCCGGGCGTCAGTGAAATGGCGCCGGTTGCTGGAGGCGTCAATCGCTTTTTCAAACGCGGAACCGACAATGGTGTACAAATCGCGATCCATGAAAACATGGTCGTTGCAGATATTTTCATTATTGTGAAGGAAGAAGTCAACATTCGCGAAGTAGGGCGCAACGTTCAGCAACAGGTGACACGCGCCATCCAGGAAATGACCGGCATGGATGTCGGTCAGGTTGATATTCATATCGAAGATATTCATTATGAGGGGTCAGAGGCCTGACACATTATGAAGTCCCGCACCAGGGCGCGCTGTCTGGCCCTGCAAGTACTTTACGAAGTGGATATTGCAAATCATCCTCCAGCCGAAGTGTTTCGAGTGCGGCTGGAGGATACTCCGCTTTCGGATGATCTGGCCGAGTTTGTGCGGCAGATCGTCTTCGGCGTTTTTCCCCTCATTCATGAATTGGATCATGTCATAGAAAAATACGCGCCGGAATGGCCGCTCGATCAAATCGCAACGATTGACCGGAATATTTTGCGCATGTCTTGTTGGGAATTCGCGATTCAAAATCAAACGCCCGTCAAAGTCGCCATCAACGAAGCGGTTGAAATCGCAAAACTATATGGCTCGGATAGCGCGCCGCGTTTCATCAATGGCGTGCTTGGTAGTCTGGCAGAACATCAATACGAAATCCGGCGCCAAATTCTAGCCACGCATAAGGAAGCGGGAAATGAAATCGAAAAATAGATTCATCATATCGTTGTCCATTTGTGTTTTGTTATTAAGCGGACTGGCCTGCACAACCTCCCTGTTGCAATTACCGAGCATACCCGCGGGACCAACGGAAGCACCAACAACGGTCATTCCTTCGCCCACACCTCAGCCGCGCGCACAAACCACATTCACGGCTGTTCTACCCGAACCGCTGGCTCCGGGCGAATCACTTTACATGAACGTGATGGATGAAGTGACCGGTTTGGCATTGAACGCCACAACCTATCCCTTGCAGGCCAAAGATAATCTAACATATACGGCCACGTTGCCATTACCGCTCAATGCAGTAATCAAGTATCGCTATATTCGAGAGACCAGCATTCCAATTTCCGAGAACACTGTCATCAACACTCCAATCCGCTACCGCCTTTACTATGTCGCGGGACAAGGAGAAGTGCAGGATATGATTGGAAGTTGGAGCGATAATAACACCACGCGCCCGCTCGGAGGGATTCAAGGACGCGTCCTTAACACCGATACCGGCGTGCCCATTCCCAATATCCTGGTCACAGCTGGAGGCATTCAATCAATTACCGATTCGGCTGGACAATTCGATCTACAAGGACTTCCAGTTGGCACGCACAACCTCGTCGCTTATGCAATGGACGGTGCCTATCAACCTTTTCAACAAGGCGCAGTGGTCGCGGCAAATCTTAATACCGCCGTAGAGATTCACTTGAAAGCTGCTCCGCTGGTCAAGATCACCTTCAATGTTGCCGCACCGGATGACACAGTTCAGGGCGCGCCGATTCGCATCGCAGGCAACTTATTGGAGTTGGGCAACACCTTTGCGGACCTTGATGGCGGCTTGAGCACAACCGCGGACCGCATGCCGATCATGTCGCTTCAACCCGATGGACATTACAGCGTCACGATTAGTTTGCCGGTGGGTGCATATGTTCAATATAAATACACTTTGGGGGATGGATTTTTGAACGCGGAACACAAGGCCACTGGAGAATTCGTTTTACGTGAATTCGTCGTACCCGCGCAGGATACTTTGATTCAAGATTCGATAGAGACCTGGCATGCAGGCGCCTCGGCATCGATTCTATTTCAGGTGACAGTGCCATCCACGACACCGGTTAAAGACCTTGTTTATATTCAATTCAATCCATATGGCTGGACGCAACCCATTCCGATGTGGCCTCTAGGCAATAATCAATGGGTGTATCGACTCTATAGCCCGCTCAACATGCTCGGCACATTTCATTATCGATATTGCCGCAATGGACAATGCGGCAGTACGGATGATTCGTCCACGGCGGGCGCGTCCGCCACCGGACATGAACTCTCTACCAGTCTCACGCCTCAAGACATTCAGGATACAGTCAGCTCATGGGCATGGCTGGGAGCCGATACCACACCGCTGGTCAGCGCGCAGATTACAGCACGTCCATCCGGCTTTGTAGGCGGCATCGAGTTTCAACCGGACTATCGTCCCGACTGGTCTTATTATTATCCGCAAGCGCTTCAAACCGCGCAAGGCTTGGGAGCGAATTGGGTATTCATGACTCCGAGCTGGACATTCTCAAACAGCAATCCTTTAACATTCTCGCCCATTCCTGGCAAAGACCCGTTGTGGATTGATTCGGCCATCATGGTCAGCCAGGCACGCGCCATGAATTTGAATGTAGGCATCTTCCCCATCGCTCATTTCGCAACAGATAACGCCAATGACTTTTGGGGGGCGGCGCCGCGTGATGCGAATTGGTGGCAGAATTGGTTTGATGATTACCGCGCCTTCGCCGATAACTACGCCGACCTTGCCACGCAATCCGGTGCGCAGATGCTGATCCTTGGCGGCGGAACGTGGATCAACCCCGCTCTGCCGAATGGCACATTGCTTGATGGTACTTCGTCCGGCGTCCCGAGCGACGCAGACACACGCTGGTCAGCTATCATCACAGAAGTCCGTCAACACTTCAAGGGAAAGATTTTATGGGCCTTGCCTTATACGCCGGGCAAGCTGATCACTTCACTGAGCTTCTTCCAAGACATAGATGGGATTTATCTATTGTGGAGCGCACCGCTCACGACCCAAGCGAACGCATCTAAAACCGACCTGCTCACTCAGGCTGGTAAATTGCTCGATAACGAAGTCTCGCCTTTGCCGACGGCTCTGAATAAGCCGATTATCATTGCATTGGCTTATCCATCAGCCGGCGGCGCAACGACAGGCTGCATCAGCGATGGCAAGAGCGGCTGTCTTGACTGGCTCGATCTCAATGAGCCGAACAATCCACCTTCGGCTTCCGTTGATTTGCAAAGCCAGTATGATCTTTATGAAGCGATGTTTAACGCCATCAACACACGTCCATGGGTTGGAGGCATCGTCAGCCGCGGCTTTTATCCGCCCGCCGCATTGCAGGATAAATCCGCATCGGTGCACGGCAAGCCCGCCGCAGATTTGTTATGGTATTGGTTCCCGAGGCTATTAGGCATAACAAAGTAAACGTGTACGTGCAACATATAACAGCCACGAAAGGTAAGTAGAGGATGAGCGAAGGAAGAACGGAAGTGGCTACCCGCAGTATCTCATCAAGCCGCCGCGGATTTGTTGTGGCATTAGCTCTCGAGGTTGTTACTCCCCACGACTAATGCCGGGGTTCTGGAGAACCCTCATGCTCTCCACCATCAAACGTATCCCATGGAGGCCTTCCATGATTTATCACCAGATTTTACAGACGAGCCGCTCTGACGTCTTTCGACGTTGACCCGAAGGTCCATCGTAGCTTGAGTCTCGCCTCCCGCGCGTCTGCTAGGAGCGTTGTCCGCACCGCGCCCCATCAGGGCCATCGGGAGGCACTCCACGGTTCAAGTTTTATCGGCAGACAGATTCCTCTGCCGAGCCGCATACTGGTTAAGGAGCTGAGGCGATCAGATCACACCATCACGCCTTACACCTGCACCCACCGCAGGTGCGGTGTATCCCCACTGCTGAAGCAGGGAACTTTACGGCGCTTTTCCGGTAAACGCGTAAGTGCGTCGCATTAAACACTGAAGAGTAAAAGATGACTCATCTCGCCGAGCACGAAAAAGCCAACGAACAAAAATGGAATAGAAGGTCCGAGTTTTTTGATAACAAAAGGTTCGACTATTTTCGATGGATGCAAAAGCAGGTGCTTTCATTAATCTGCTTTCAAACTGGCACTTCATTCCTGGACTTGGGTTGCGGTACTGGATGGGCTGTCTGTTATGTCGCAGGTTTGCTTAACGGACAAGGTCAATTCACCGGAATCGATATTTCCCAAGGGATGATCGAACGAGCTAGAGAAAATGCCTCCGGCTTGGAAAACGTCAACTTCCATATTGCCAGTGTGGAGCAATTACCCATCGAAGATGAAACGATTGACCATATCATCTGCACCAATTCGTTTCATCATTATTTGCTTCCCGATAAAGCACTGGCTGAAGTTCACCGGGTATTGAAAAATAAAGGTCAGGTTTATATTCTGGATGTTACTTCGGATGATTTCTTCACGAACTGGATGGATCAATCGCACGCCAAGAAGGAAAAGGAGCACGTGAGATTCCATAGCACGAAGGAAATGAAAGATTTGTTTTCAAAGGCTGGGCTGAGCTACGCTAAAAGCAAATTGATTTGGTATCCAGTGAACGTGTATATTGCGCAGAAATAAGCATTGAAAAATATATTTTTACCAACTTTGTACATAACGCAACAAGCTCACGGTTCGAACCGTGAGCTTGTTGCGAATAACGAATTTATTTATGGAGTAGCTTCAGTCTGCAGGGATTGTTGCAAATTGTTCAGGCTCTGATCCAGGTCATCGCTACTGGTGGCGGCAGCGGAAGTGGTGGGAAGAGTGAGATCCGTAGCTTGAGAAGTGCTGATCAGGGCATTGAGATCCTGATCGACCTGGTCAACCGATTGTTTTACTGTTGCAGGAGTGGCATTCGGCTGACTTACACCAGATGGAGACGAGGGAGACGCATTCGCCGAACCGGAAGCTCCTGGCTGCTGATCAGCACCAGCTTGAGAAGTCGATTGCGAAAGAAGCGGGGTTGTTGTGTCAGATCCCGATTGCGCGCCGGAGACGCCATTCGAAGTTAATCGGCATGCAAACATTGTCAGGGAGATCACCAGAAGAACGGATACGAAAAGAAGCTTTTTATTCACGTCTGTCTCTCCAATTAGGAACCGGTTGTCGTTGGTGTGGGTGTTGGGATGTTATTCTGGTCACGCCATGCATCCACAGCTTTTTTGAGATCGCTGGTCGCCTGAGTAATGCCGTCGCGAGCATCCTTTAGGGACTGTTGAGCATCGTTGACGGTTTGGGTAGCCGATGCCTGGTCGGTGACATTACCGCTTCCATCAAAACCATTGTGGGCCGAAAGCACATTCGCGGCGGTTGTGTCAGCGGATTGAGCGTTTGCCAATTGCGACTGGAAAGTGGTCAGCGCGGAAGAGAGCGCTGTGGTATCTAATCCTTTGCCCTGAGCCTGGCTGATCAGGTTCTGGATTTCGATCACCAATTTATTTGCATCGGCAAGATGGCTTTGTTGGTCGGTCAGCCATTTTTGTTCATTCTGGTAAGACTTTGTCAAAACCTGTTGTTGATGATTGTCTTTGTTGGCTTCCTCCCAAGCTTTCACTGCTGTGTTCAAATCGCGAATGCCCTGAGAAAGTGTACTATGGGCATCCAGCAATGACTGGTGAGCATCTTTGATCGTCTCGGAGGCCGCGGAGGGGTTGGTAACATTACCACTTCCATCGAAACCGTTGTGAGCTGAGAGGATACTGGCTGCAGTGCTGTGATCTCCCTGGGCTGTGGCAAGTTGCGCCTGGAAGGTAGTCAGGGCTGAAGAAAGAGCAGAAGTATCAAGCCCATTGGCTTGAGCCTGGCTGATGCGACTCTGGACTTTCGACACCAATCCGTTGGCATTGCTGAGGTCATTTTGCTGACGGCTCAAATTGTCCTGTTCACGTTGATAGGCTTGGGTTAAGCCAGTATAAGTTCTGGTCTTTGGGGCTGGAGGCGTAGCCGTGTCAGCGAAGGCCACGCCGGTTGGAAGTGTGAAAGCTACACTCAAAATAACCAGCATTCCAGCCAAGGCCATCACTGACTTGGCAAGGGATAAAGAATTGGTTTTGAAACGTTTCATTTGGTTCTCCTTCATTGGAATTTATGGATCCAATGATAAGAGAGGTATGTAAAAACTTGGGGTAGGGGTTGTAAAATTTTTGTAAAATCGAACAAACAGAATTGAAAGTAAAATCCTATTGAGCATGAATCCCCCAAAGGAAATTTATATTTCACCGCTTTTGAAAAATAACAATCGACGAATTCTCGTAAACCTGGACATAGTTTGCATGCTGCGCGACCGAATTCAATAACGGTAGCGTGGTATTCGACTTTTAAATCAACAGATAGTCGTAGCTCAAGTCCGTATCGGCCGACCATTGATTAACGCAATCCAAAGTTTTACAAGCCTGCAAATTAATGAGACTTCGCAAGCGCGGAAAGAAATCTTTATTCAAATTCCATTCCAAACCTTGCATCGTGGTCTGGCTCTCTCGTTTTGCCAGCGCCGGAAACCATTCCTGAATCGGGTCGGACATAATGCCGGAGTCTCCAGTCAGCAAAAGGAAGCGGCTATTAGGAGCTGTGTTTTCACTCACCCACTGTATCGCTTGGAATGGCTCTTGTGTATGCAAACTGGTATTGACCAACACATAAGAATAAACTCCGCATTCCGCAAAAAGATAAAACATTATCGCGATCAAGGTCGCATTGAACCAGCGAAGTTTAATAAAGTTTATTGCAGGGCTCATCCTTAATTTCAACCAATTGATTACAAATGGGAGCGCATCCGCAAAACCAATTGCACAAAGAAGCGAGAACGCCAAGAAGGAAGTCGCGCCTGCACTGCGTTGGTCCAAAAAATAGGCAAGAGCTGCCCAAAGAACGAACGTGAAGCGGCGATGAGCTGCCTCCCAAACGATTCCTGCCACGCGCAGAATCATCAGAATTGGGATAAATGTGTCGCGTGCAAATAAATCCGCGAAGAAAACATTGAGCGGAAATGAATCGTGCACGCCGCTGCTTGCCGCGCTGATGAACGGCGCTATGCCATGTTGGAGATAAACCGTCAGCCACCACGGCGCGGATACAATCCCTGCAAGCGCCGCTAGCACAAAAGCCTGCCATAATTTCTTCCAGGAATGTCTGGTGAACAGCCAAAAGAACGCGATGCCGTACGCGATATGAATAGCGGTCTGCGGATGACTCATCACGCTCAGTCCGCCGAAGACAGAAGCACCGAACACGAATTTCCACGAACCGGTTTTAAAGGACTGCAACGAAAAATAAAGCGCCAGCAGCATGAACAACACACCGAAAGAACGCGTCAAACCGCCGCCCATGATCTCCCAGCCATAAACGGGAGCCAGCGCATAAAAGACGGTCCCCAGCGCAGCGCGCGGACGATCTTCCAATAAGGTTTCGGCGAGCAGGAAAAAAGCGGGGATGGTCAATACATCAACAATCACTGGCAACCAGCGCAGGATTTCAATGTCCGGGATTCCAATCACGCTGAGGAGTGCGCCCGCATAAAACCCAAAAGGTGGATACGCAAATGGAATATTGGAATAGTTGTATGAAGTGAATGCCGGAATCAGAAAGTGATTGGATTTCAGTTCGCGCAGCATGACGAGGAACATGCCGCCATCGTTTATAGGGAATCCAGCCATCAGTCCGGGAAAGAAGCGGGTGATGATGCTCAAGAAAATGGTCAAACCTAGAATCAACTTGATCCATTCATCGCGGTTGATGTTTCGAGTTTGAGTCATTGACACAATTTTACCAAACGGCAACACATGTCATTGCGAGTCTTCGAAAAGCACTCTCCTATTGATGTTTGTAAAACTATGATTTCGCCTTAATCCGTTTTTGAAGTTTTTTACGCGCCCCCGTCCAAAGAATGACAAGCTTGCTGAGATAGGCCGATATAAGCTCCTGTTCCTTTTCGGAATAACTCGAGGTCAGCTCATCAATTGCGTTTCTCACCGACGCAAACATAGCATCAAGCTCTTTTGTCCGTGCATTGGTCAGAACAATCAGCCTGCCGTGCCTATCTTAGAGAGTGTTTTGAAATTGGTTGGATAACTTGATGTTGTGAACAAACAAGCTTACCCAAACGATCTGAATGATACTGAATGATACTGAATGGGTGCTAATTGCGCCACTCCTGCCGAAACGGCAGACTCTTGTGGGCCGGTCTCGGAAGTGGACCGACCGCGACATTCTCGACGGGATTTTGTACATTGTACGAGGCGGTTGCAGCTGGCGTCTTACCCTGGAAGGGCGCAGGGCGTTGCCTCACGACCTTCCACCTTGGCAAACAACCTATGGCTACTATTGGCATTGGCGCGCCCACGGGCTGTTTTAGGGCTGGTTTTGCTGGTGGTCGTACACAGCGCCAGTGTCCAGGACGGCGCGGGAGGCCTGCTGACCTTGCAGAAACTGGTTGAGCGCATCAAGCACGATGTCCATAATCGCTGGTGTCGACTCAAATTGATCTGGGCCGACGGCGGTTATACCTCCATCGTGGAGAAGGTCCGCCAACAATTCGGCTGGACCCTGGAAATTGTGAAGCGTTCTGATGATATGAAAGGATTTCAAGTCTTGCCACGCCGTTGGGTGGTGGAACGCACCTTTGGTTGGTTGGGTCCTATCGTCGTTTGTCTCGTGACTTTGAGCATACCGTCTCTTCTAGTGAATCAATGGTTTACATCGTCAGCGTCCGTCGTATGCTTAATATGGTCGCCACTTGATTTAAGAAACGCTCTCTTTAGCCAACAGGAAAACTAGCAATGCAGAGATCGAGCGCGAATTGGTTCGGTTTCAAGGTCTTACTCTTTCTTACACATTAAAGACCAAGGCTCATAAGGCTTGGCATTCGATCCAGAGAAATATTTTCATTCTTAGCGGTTAGAACAAAATTAAACATGGGTAAATTCTTTGTAAAATTTAGTATTCCCCTCTGCACACTTATGAATGAGGATTATCTGAACTTTCGGAAAACACATCTCACATTAATAAAGTTCCAGTAACATTGTGTCTGCTGCATTAGACGCAAAATATGAAAATGAAACCAATAATCCAATGGTACGATACCGGAAAATCACTCGTGAAGAGGACCTTGCCGAATTATTTCTTGCGCAATAAATACAAGCTGGCCCTGTATGCCATGCTTGGAATAGCTACCATCATTTGTTTTATCCTGGTCAAAGTGCGAATGACTGAGAATTATGAAGATCAGTACAACTATTATTATTCTTTTTTACTGCGGAATTTAACTCTTGCTTGGACTCCCTTCCTGATTGCGCTGATTACATATCACCTTAAATTGACTCATAAAATACTCCAAATCATTCTGCCCTTCATTTGTATGATTTGGCTGATCTTCTTTCCTAATGCTCCATACCTGCTGACCGATTTTCAACATCTTCGACTCTATAGTGACAACCCACAGATCTGGTTCGACGTGAATTTGCTGGTTTGGTTTGTCTTTACGGCCTTATTCCTTGGTCTGATCTCGCTGTATTTGATGCACCAAATGGTCGAACGCGAATTCGGTTATCTTACGGGGTGGGCATTTGTTTTCGTTACTGGTCTACTCGCCAGCGCGGGCATCTATATCGGCCGCTATCTACGCTTTAACAGTTGGGATATTTTAAAAAATCCAGCTGGAGTGGTCCAGGATCTGATGACTTAATCCCATGATCCGAATTCGGTGCCCATCACTTTTGTTTTCCTCTACACACTATTCCTGATCTTTATTTATATTTTGTTCTATATTTTTGGGAGTTTACTTCACGAGGATTCCAAGGAAAATATATGATCGTCGGCGGTAATATGGTCAGATTTGATTCAGCCAAGTCCGTGTTGTAATACCAAGTCGGAGGTGAGATCAAACTTCTTCAATGAAATTGAAAAATATCGAAGGAGCAAAATCATGACCAAGCATAATGCTGGGAAACTAAAGTCAATGGATTGGGATTCCTAATGGGACTGATACCGGAAGTTATTAACGACAGTATCGCCACGATTCCTTGCATTGGCAATATTGTTTTTGAGCGGATTTGTGGGTGTCATTATCATTATCAGACACGAGGTTCCCGCCGTCCTTTTCACACCTACAGGCGTATGGGCTATCGTGGAGGAGAGTGTTGTAACACTATTTTTCTGGGGATCCGCTGTTTACATAATACTGCAGGGAATCTTGTAAAAGTATTCTTCATCCACCTCAACCCGCCACATTAATCCGATCTCGACCAAGTGCTTTTGAGCGATAGAGCGCCTCATCCGCGCGGCGAATCAAATCATCCAGCGATAGGTCATTTTCACTAGCGTTGACGATGCCTGCGCTGAAGGTGACCCTGAATTCATTGTCCTGTGAAACGATCAATGTTTTTCGTACTGCATTTTGAATACGAGAGACAATCTTTTCTGCGTCATTCAGATTGGTGAGCGGGAGAATCAATCCAAACTCATCGCCCCCCAGCCTTCCAAAAATGTCGTATGAGCGTTTAACGGAACTAACGGTATTGGATATTTTTTTCAAAACCTCATCTCCCGCGAGATGACTATATTGATCATTAAACTTTCTTGAAGTAATCCAGATCAATGATCGCAAAACAAAGACTCGAATGAAGACGTTTAAAGCGCACATACTCCCGTTGCGCCTGTTGAAAGAAACTACGGCGGTTTAGGATACCGGTAAGCGAGTTGATCGTGGCGAGCTGCTCAAACTCCTGTCGTGCTTCTCGTTCGCTCTTTTGAGTAGTATATATCGTTCTCTTGAATTCATTGGTACGGATAATGACGAAGGGTCCAATCGCATTGACGACCAGGAGGGATAAGATGAGCATATACTTGTTTTGGAAAAAGGCAACATCCGATGTGTAGAGAGCTACAATGGAGGCAACGGATATCAAGAAAGCTGGGATGATCCGAAACAAAGTTCGGTTGGCCAGAAGGACATAAAAGGCAATCAACAAGAGCATGTTGAACAAAACATTTTCAATAATCCGACTCGTTTGA
The DNA here is from genome assembly GCA_963783295.1 of uncultured Chloroflexia bacterium. Lineage (GTDB taxonomy): Bacteria > Chloroflexota > Anaerolineae > Anaerolineales > Villigracilaceae > Fen-1038. The sequence goes on from CAWAMX010000001.1 coordinate 177,511, forward strand.
ATCAAGACAATGTAGCAAGCAGCGGCGGTGGCAAATAAGCTCCAAGCGAAAACCAAATTCTCATAGATGCCAACCTGCTGAAAACGCCGAATGATTAGAATGACAAGGATCGAAAACACAACTAGAAAGACTTCAAATGCAGAAGCCAGGAGGTAATCCCAGCTCCAGTGATAATTGATATAATCCAAATAATTCATGGGTGGAATTAACAGAGCTGTGGCAATCAGGACAAGGATCGACAGGTCAGTGTCGGATTTTAGGAAATACTCTTTACAGGCGGGTTCCAAGTCCTGAAAATTGACAAAAATATTTTTCAACATGATAGTTCTCTATCTATGAAAATGGGTTCTTTCATAATTTCCAAGCGAAGCCTAGATTCATATTCGCATCAGAACGCTTATTTTACACTGAGACTACCGAGGATTTGTCCACTAGAAGCTTACATTAGTGAAAAGGATAAACAGACACCTTAAGAAATAATCCCTTTTCTTCCTCCAGCATGTCGTATAATCGCTAAAATTTTTACTCTGCGAGTACGATGTTGCCTTGGAGGTTCCATGAAAAAACTAAGCCGGATTTTCGGTCGGTTGCTAATTGGGGTATTGATCATCGCTTTAATACTTGGAGGAGTTGCAACCTATTATTTCAAAAGTTATCTACCTGATAAAGTCGCGCCGCAATCCTTCCCGCAAATTGACGGCTCGATCCACATGACAGGACTCAACGGCACGGTGGATGTTTATCGAGACAACATGGGCATCCCGCACATCTACGCCACCACTGCACACGATTTATTCTTTGCCGAAGGCTATGTCCATGCGCAGGATCGCTTCTGGCAAATGGACGCCTGGCGGCATATCGGTTCCGGTTCGCTTTCGGAGATGTTCGGAAATGGTCAAGTCTCGACCGATGCGTTTCTCCGCACGCTTGGTTGGGAGGAAACCGCGCAACAGGAATACGTGCTGTTAAGCCCGGACTTAAAAGCCATCCTTGATGCCTATACGGATGGTGTCAACGCCTATCTCAAAAATCATGACGGCACCGCACTCAGTCTCGAATACGCGGTACTTAGATTGCTAAGTCCCGCGTATAAAATCCAACCATGGACACCGGTTAATAGCCTCACTTGGGGCAAAGCTATGGCTTGGGATTTGCGCGGCAACATGGACGAAGAGATCGAGCGCGCAGTTCTGCTCAAAACGCTCACGTCTCAACAGATTAACCAACTCTTTCCGCCTTATCCGTCCGATCATCCCATCATCGTGAATCAAATTGGGAATGGAACATCCGCATCTTCGACAACTCAAGATGTTGCACAATTCCAGATTCCCGATGCGACTCTCTCCGCGCTTCAACATAACGCTTCACTTCTCGACGCCGCGCTGGGTCCAGCCAGCGAAGGAATTGGTTCCAACTCCTGGGTCGTCTCTGGTGCGCTGACGGCGACCGGCAAACCTATTCTCGCCAACGATCCGCATCTCGAAATCCAAATGCCGTCCATTTGGTATCAAGTGGATTTGCATTGCATGCCGAAGAGCGATCAATGTCCATATGAAGTGGCGGGTTTTTCATTTGCAGGTGTACCCGGCGTCATCATCGGGCACAACGATAAGATTGCCTGGGGCTTTACCAACACTGGTCCCGATGTGATGGATCTGTTCATTGAAAAAGTGAATCCTAATAATCCGAATCAATACATGCAAAACGAACGATGGGTTAACTTCCAAACGCACACGGAAACAATTAATGTTGTAGGCGGCAGTCCGGTCACGATCACTGTCCGCTCGACCGACCATGGTCCCATAATTTCAGATACATATGGACCATTGGCAAATACGAACATCGATAACGCTCCCGACTTTGTTCCATTCAAAGAACGCGCCGGAGTTCAGTTGCCCGATCAATATGTGATTGCGCTGGAATGGACCGCGCTCAAACCATCCACGCCCTTTGAGGCGGTTTGGGGATTTAACAAAGCGCAGAATTGGAATGACTTCCGTGCCGCCGCGCAAAATTTCCATGTGCCCGCACAGAATTTAATTTATGCCGACACGTCCGGAAACATCGGTTATCAAATGCCCGGCGATGTCCCAATCCGCAAGAGCGGCGATGGACGTTTTCCGGTTCCTGGTTGGACGGGTCAATACGATTGGACGGGATTCATTCCGTTCGATCAGTTGCCTTATACCTTCAATCCCGCTGAAGGTTATATCGTGACTGCCAACAATCAGGTCGCGCCAAATAGTTATCCATACTTCATCACTGCCGATTGGAATTATGGTTTCCGCGCCAATCGCATTGTAAATATGATAAAGAACGCACCCGGCAAAATTGATATTCCCTATATCCAAAGAATGCAAGGCGATGATTATGATTCCAATGCAGAAACCTATGTCCCATTGCTTCAACAAATGAGCAATCAATTCACCAGCAATGATGTAACCGCTCTCAACTTGCTCAAGAACTGGGATTATCAAGCCAAATCTGATTCAGCTCCGGCCGCGATCTTCGAGGCTTTCTGGAATCATCTACTATCGAACACCTTTGATGATGATCTGCCAAAAAAATATTGGCCGGATGATTCATCTCAATGGAATGAAGTCATGCGAAACCTCGCCAAGAATCCGAATGATCCGTTCTGGGATGACAAAACCACCAAGAACGTGGTCGAAACACGCGATGACATCATCAAGAAATCTTGGACAGAGGCGGTCAGCGAATTGGAAGGCAAATATGGAAGCGATATGTCAAAGTGGAATTGGGGCGAGATACACACCGCCACATTCCAAAATCAAACACTGGGCACAACCGGCATCGGATTGATTGACTCATTATTCGACCGCGGTCCTTTCCCGGTTAGCGGCGGAAACAACATCGTCAATGCCACAGCATGGGCAAATGTCGGTCAAGATTATACGGTGACCGATCTGCCGTCGATGCGCATGATCGTGGACATGAGCAACTTGAGTAACTCGCTAACCGTTCACACCACCGGCGAATCAGGACATGCCTACAACAAACATTATGACGATATGACCCCAATGTGGGCGGCGATTCAGTATTATCCGATGTTGTGGGAACAGCAAACGGTCATCCAACAAACCGAAGGACACTTGCAAATGCTACCCTGAATTTTGTAGGGACACGACATGTCGTCGTAGCCTACCTTTTCAAACGATAGGCTGACCAAGCGAAGAAAGTTATACCCACACAGCTGGCAAGAAATCAAAAATATCCGCGGTGCGCGCCGGGAAAAAGCGTTGTGAATATTCTTCGAGGCCGACGAATAAGGCCAGGATCAAGCTCGTGATAACGGCGGGCCGTTTCTTGTCCGCGAGCGGACACGCTTCGAAAACGCTCAAGTTAACCACGAAGCTCAACAATCCAAACAGGATAAAATGTCCGACCTTGTCGCCGTTCGGAAAATCATACACTCTGCCAAGATAACCCATATGCCGCGTGTCGGCGAGGATGATGATCAGAATGATGAACAACCCGAAGAAAATCGCCCAGCATTTCATAACAGATAAAGTATGGACACAGCGACGCTGTGTCCATACGATTGATTATGCAGCTGCGTGCGCCGACTCGCGTCGTGCTTTCCATGCTTCCCACACTGCCGGAAGAAGCGATACCACCACAATGCCGATCACGACAATGGAAAAATGATCGCGCACGAAAGGAATGTTTCCAAAGAAATAACCCGCAAAAGTAAAGAGGGCTACCCATGCTACGCAGCCCGTGACGTTATACATTGAAAAATAATCAAAAGGCATCTTGCCCACGCCAGCGACAAAAGGCGCAAAGGTGCGGATGATCGGAACAAAGCGCGCCAGGAAGATGGTCTTCCCGCCGTATTTTTCAAAGAAAGCATGTGTGCGATCCATGTATTCCTGTTTGATCCATTTTACATTCTTGGCCTCGTCGCCGAGCCAGTAGCCAATCCAATAATTGGCCGTATTGCCTGCGGTGGCGGCAATCATCAGAAGAATCAGCAACAACCAGATGTTCAGCGAACCGATGGCCGCAAACGCTCCAGCGGCGAAGATGAGCGAATTGCCGGGCAGAAACGGAGTAACCACAAAGCCGGTCTCCATGAAGATCACGAAGAACAGCAAGCCGTATGTCCAGGCGCCATATTGCGCGATGACCGCAGCCATATGCGTATCGAGATGCAGAAACACATCGATCAGAAAATTTACAACAGACATGAGTTAGCCTCGAGCTTAGATTTTCGAACGCCGCATTATATCGCATCATTCCCATTATTGGGGTGGACTCTCACCAAACTGAACCAATACCCAACGATAAGAACCACCAGACTGCCAATGATCACCATGCCAAGATTGAGTGTGCCAATTGGAAATAAAACCCAATTACGCCAACTACCAACATATTGGCCGGCTGCAGATCCGATCAATGAAAAGATGAGGTACAGAAACAGCCGTCCCAGCCCACCGCCTAGAAAAAGATGAAATAGCGCGCCGATCAACAACGCGATAACGAGACCAAGCACAAGGGATGGAATAGTCATCATGGCATTATCAGATCTTTTACGGATTTAATCGCTTTGCGAAGAAATCGGCAATGGCATTGTAGCATGCGACGCGGTTTTCATATTTCAACACATCATGACCTTCGTTTTCAAAGACAAGTAATTCAATGTCTTTGCCCTGCGCTTTCAAATTTCGCACCAAGTCTTCCGATTCAGCGGCAGCCACGCGTGGATCGTTTCGCCCTTGGATCACCAACATCGGCGCAGACATGTCATGCAAATGAGACTTCGGCGAGCGCTCGATGAGAAATTCTTTCTCTTCCAGCTTTTCGGGATCGCCCAACGCAATCTTGAAATACGGTTTCCACGTTTCGGGCATCCGTTCGCTGAATGTTAAAAGATCGTAGGGACCAAACATATCGCACGAAGCCGCCCAAAGTTCCGGATGACGACCCGCCAGCGTGAGAGTCATATAGCCACCGTAAGAACGTCCGACCACCGCGGCGCGCGTGACATCCAAACGTTTATCCTTAGGCAAAACTTTTGTCATGGCATGAACATGATCCAAACGATCCTGACCACCCCAATCATGATCCACATGTTTGGTATACGAAAGTCCATAACCAGTCGAACCGCGCACGTTCGGAACAAAGACTGCAAAGCCACGCAGAGTGAGGAATTGAATCAGCGGCATGGAGAACCAGGCAAAGTCCGGGCGCTCTTGTCCCTGAGGTCCACCGTGGATATAGTAAACTACTGGTCGAGGTCCAGTAATGCCAAGTGCTTTGGCTGGAAAATATAAACGCGCCGAGACGCGCAAGCCATCTTGCGAGACAAACGAAGCATCTTCTCCCGCCGATAAATGTTGACGCGGGATTCCAAGAATTTTTTCATTGGTATGTAAGCTAATTTTACTGCGCGATTTTCCTTCAACGGTATAAATTTGAGTCGGCGAGGTGGCAGTAGAAAATGTGATAGTGAAAAGATCAGCATCTTCATCATAATCGATATGTTCGAGCTTTCCGTTATTAAGCGGCTTCCTACCAACCAGAATATGCTTGTAATTTATTTCAAGCATATCTTCATTGAAGACACCTTCATACACCCATGAACAACCGTCGATGTTGTATTGAACGATATAGTGATCATCCACCAAATGACCGATCCGTTCCATCTCGCCCGAACCTTTGTGAACAATTCCCTTTACTTTCACAGGCAGAAGTTCACCAGGCTTTGAAAAATTGATATAACCTAAACTATATGTATCGGCAAAAACCGCGCTGGTAAGTATTGTGCCTTTTCCGCTCGGTGCGAATTCAGCGGAGCCGATTCCATTCAAAAGAACGGTTTCGCCCTCCGCGCGGTTTTCCAATCGTTTGCCATAAATTAGTTTATGTTGATCACCCTTGAATTGATACAAAACTCCATCACCGACCGTATAACCTTCACCAATCAATGTTTGAGTGTGGTTCTTATTATATGCCGCGGGGAAAAATCCCCAAGGGCTTTGACCCATTTTAGTTAACTCCCCTGTTTTTATATTTGCGCGATAGGTTTCTTGAATCGGCGCGTCGCGGCGTTCAGCCAAAAAATAAACAATGTTCTTGGCTTTGTCGCACAGCCCGAGATGCACGCGATGGTTGACGAAATAATTATCGAACGACGCTTCGGGGAATCCGCCATCGATTGGAATCAACATCGGCTGATAATTCTCATCGCCATCGTGGTCAATCATCACTAAAATTTTTTTTATTTTGGGAAAGACGCAATAAGAATAACCGCCAATCAGATCGGGATTCTGAAGCGCGATATTCGGAGGCAAAAGCGGTTCAGGCATCGATCCGCCATAATTCATGGTGTATAAACTCAAGTGTCCCGAAAGGTTGCTTAGAAAATAGATCCTTCCATCAGCGTGCTGAGGAAAAAGAAACAACCGAGCTGACAAAAGTGATTCAACGCGATAGTTCATAGCAATCTCCTTTTTATTGATTATCTCACTGAATGATTCCGCCGCCGAGCAAAACATCGCCTTGATAAAATACCGCCGCCTGCCCGGCCGTGATATCTCTCTGCGGCGCATCAAATTGGACTTTGACTTGCCCGCCATCCAATGGCACGACCAACCCCTCAGCCTCTTTCGCGGTGTAACGAATTTTGACCTCGGCGCGAAACGATTCGTTCGGCACTTCGCCCGAAATCCAATTGACATCTTTTGCGAACAATTCGCGCGAGCCCAGTTCATCCTGCGTGCCAATGATCACTGTATTTGCTACCGCATTTTTGCCTAAAACGTATAGCGGCACAGGAGAAGAAATTCCCAATCCTTTTCGCTGACCAATTGTATAATTTGCCAGACCGTTATGGTCGCCCACCACTTCACCATCGCGCCTCACAATTTGTCCCGGCTTCAACATTTCCGCCGCGTTGCGCTGAAGAAAGTTACGATAATCGTCGCCCGCGAGAAAACACAGGTCCTGACTATCGTGCCGAGACGCAGTTGGCAACCCAACGGATTCAGCAATTTTGCGAATCTCTGGCTTGGCATAATCGCCAACAGGAAACAATGCCCGCTTCAATTTTTTTTGATTCAGAACGTGCAACACATATGATTGGTCCTTGCTTTTATCAACCGCGCGCAGTAACTGATGTTTGTCGCCTACATCCTGCTTTCTCACATAATGTCCAGTTGCCATAAAGTCCGCATTGAGAGCTAGCGCATGATTTAAGAGAAACTCCCATCGAATTTGACGATTGCAAATCAAACACGGATTCGGCGTCTCGCCGCGCGCATAACCTTCGAGAAAATAATTTACTACGGTGTTCCGAAAGACTTCTTTCGCGTCCACAACATAAAACGGAATATCCAGCTTGGCCGCGACGCGACGCGCCAGTCCCATTGCATCGGGCGTGCAGCATCGGTTGGAATCTTCCTTGCCCGGCTCCGACCACAACCTCAGCATCATGCCGACGACTTCATACCCTTGTTGTTGGAGCAGAGCCGCGGCAACCGATGAATCGACTCCGCCGCTCATGGCGACCACAACTTTTGTCATTTCGACAATTCCCGCGCTTTCTCAATAATCGAGGGCAAAGTCTTAATAAAAGAATCAATCTGCTCAGCCGTTGTATGAACCCCGAGGGTGATTCTCAAAGAGCCTAAGCCCCATTCACGCGACAGGCCAATCGCATCCATTATTTCACTGGGTTCGGGATTGCCTGTCTTGCAAGCAGAACCGGACGAGCAGGCAAATCCCGCCGCGTCGAGCAGAGTCAAAAGCAAATTGCCATCCATATTTTTGAACACAAACGAAGCATGATTCGGTAAACGAGTTTTCATGTGACCCGTCAATCGTGATTCAGGAATCATCTCAAGGACAGCGCCGATGATTTGATCCCGTAATAGCTGAACATGAGCAATGCGTTGTTCACGTTTCTCAACAGTGAGACGCAAAGCTTCAGCAAAGCCCACAATATAAGGAACGTTCTGCGTTCCTGCGCGCCGACCATTTTCCTGGCCGCCTCCAGTCTGTGACGGAATCAATGGTGTGCCCTTGCGAACATATAATGCACCGACGCCTTTCGGCCCATAAAATTTATGTCCACCTAACGACATTAAATCAACACCAAGGTCTTTAACATTGACATCGAGATAGGCGGCAGCTTGAACAGCATCGGTGTGGAATAAAACATGATGCCGATGGCAAACTTCTGCGATATCACGAATCGGATTAATCGTGCCGATCTCATTATTGGCATACATTACAGAGACCAGCGCGGTCTGATCATTGATCGCGCGCTCAATGGTTTGTGGTTGTACTATGCCGTCTGGATCCACGTCAAGCCACTTGACTTCAAAGCCGAAATACTTTTCAAGCTGTTCAGCAGTTTTGCTGATAGCGTGATGTTCCGCCTTCGATGTGAGAATTCGATTGGCGCCATTCTTCTCGCGCATCGCAACGGACGCGCCGCGCAAAGCCAGATTATCGGACTCGGAGCCACATGAGGTGAAGACAATTTCATCGGCACGGCAATTTAGCGCGGATGCGACCGTCTCACGCGCGGACTCGATAGCGGCTTCCGCTTGCTGTCCATAACGGTGAACCGATGACGGGTTCCCGAAGGAAGCGGAGAAGTAGGGCATCATCGCATCGAGAACGCGCGGATCAACAGGCGTGGTCGCGGCATAATCAAGGTAAATCTGGTCCATGGTGGAGCGATTATAACCCCATTGAATATGTCATCCGAATATGCTATATTTGGCAAAATCTTTGTCGTCAGAGGAAGGAACCAGAATGCCAATGAATACTTTTAAATGCCCAAATTGCGGTTCGCCAGTCACCACCACCGGTGCCGAAAAAGAAGTCCAGTGTGCTTATTGCGGAAGCACAGTGATCGTGCCAGAAGAATTGCGCGAGGCACCAGCAACCCCAGCCTCAACCAATGCAATACAATTTTGGACCAACGAGTCAGCCTAATGATCAAGCTTTTCAAGGCATGGTGACTGCCGACAAGGTGGCGAAGGCGGCAATTGGTTTCACGGCGGCGAGTTTCATCCTGCCCATTATCCTGACGTGCGTCATTCTCGCAGCGGTCGGTGGAATCTTGTTTTATGTGTTTTCAAATGTGAATTCGACTCTTCAGCAATCCAATCAAACCGCCAGTACCGTGTTAGCTCCAATAAACGAAGTTTCAACCGCAACCCCAGCACCAACACCCACCGCAGCCATCCCAACACCGGTACCTTTCACGAATACGCTTTTCTCAGATGACTTTACAGATCCATCCAGCGGATGGGACAAGCGCCACGATTCAGACTATACGTTTGAATATAAAGATGGTCATTACCATGTTCTAATTAACAAACGAGATGGTGGTTACGATATTTGGCCTGATAGCACAAACAAGTATAAAAATGTGAGCGTCGAAGCGGATGTTCAGCAGACCACCGGTCCCAATGACGGATTGATCGGCGTGGTATGCCGTGCAAAAGACGATGGATCGGTCTACGCATTTGAATTCGATCAAAACGGCGATTATGGAATTTTCAAATCCGACTCGTCCAACAATATAACCGCACTGGACCAAGGGACCTTGGATCCTAATACCGTCAACCAGAATGATGTGAATCATATCGAAGGCGTCTGTGACAGCGACACTCTAACGTTGCTTTTGAATAATCAGGTTCTGCTTCAAACTCAGGATTTATCCATTACGTCTGGCGGCGTAGGAGTGATCGTGCAAACCGGTTCTAGCGGCGACCCGGGTGTAGATGTGCTATTCAGCAACTTTGTAGTCAAAGGACCATAAATCAATCAAAGACTTGCGTGACGGCAAGTCTTTTTATTCAACCTGCCCACTGTTATAATCGAATAGCGATTTCAGATTCAGGAGTTCTTATGGTAGACACAATTAGATTCGGTACGGACGGCTGGCGCGGAGTGATCGCGGAAGACTATACTTTCGATAACGTTCGCCGCGCGGCGCAAGGATTTGCTTCATATCTTAATGGAAAAAGGCAAACAAGGACAATGGATCATTGTCGGCCACGATAAACGCTTCGATAGCGAATTTTTCGCAGCGGCTGCAGCTGAAGTCTTGGCAGGCAATGGTTTAAAAGTTTGGCTGACTGAGGGAGCTACGCCAACACCCGTTATTGCCTACGCAGTCGTGGATAAGAAGGCTTGCGGTGCGATCAACATCACCGCCTCGCATAATCCTCCGACCGATAACGGATTCAAAGTCCGGGATGAGAACGGCGGTGCGATTGATCCGGAAGGATTAAAGAAGATTGAATCTCTCATTCCGGAAGATATAAAAAAAGTAAAGCGTAAAACACAAGGTGACGCGGAAGCGGATGGTTCCATCGTCAAGTTCGACGCCTCGAAAGCATATATCGAGCACATCAAAAAACTGGTCGATTTCCAAAAACTGAAAGACGCGGGTTTCACGGTGATGGTCGATTCCATGTGGGGCAACGGCGGCGGATGGTTCGCCAATTTGCTGGCTGGCGGCAAAACCAAAGTGGTCGAAATCCACAAGGACCGCAATCCATTATTTCCCGAAATGAAACGGCCCGAACCCATTCCACCGAATATCGACGTTGGGTTGAAGGCAACCGTTGAGAACAAAGCTGATGTTCTGCTCATCACCGACGGTGATGCGGACCGCTTGGGCGTGGGCAATGAGAAGGGTGAGTTCGTCAACCAATTGCGCGTGTATGCTTTGTTGGCATATTATCTGCTTGAGGTACGCGGCGAGCGCGGCGCAATTGTCAAAACGCTTTCAACCACAACCATGCTGAACAAACTCGGCGCCTTATACAATGTGCCGGTCTTTGAAACCGGCGTGGGCTTCAAATATGTTGCGCCGAAGATGATGGAAACGAATGCGATGATCGGCGGCGAAGAAAGCGGAGGATACGCCTTTCGCGGCAATGTTCCGGAACGTGACGGAATCCTGGCCGGGTTATATATGCTCGACTTTATGGCACGCACCGGCAAAAAGCCAACCGAATTACTAAAGATGCTCTTCGATAAAGTCGGCGCACACTACTACGACCGCATTGATACGCCGTTCAGCGGCGATAGAAAGACTCGCGAAGAAACCATCTTGAAAGCCAATCCAAAAACAATCGGCGGATTGAAAGTTACTGAACTGGTCACAGTAGATGGTTTTCAATTTAAACTTGAAGATGGCGGCTGGATGCTGATCCGATTCAGCGGCACGGAACCCATCATGCGCGTTTATTGCGAAACGACTCATCAGGATAAAGTGCAATCCATTTTGCAAGATGGATTGAAAATTGCAGGCTTGAAATAAAAACATGATTCTCACAGATACTCACTGTCACTTGGACTTGGAGCAATTCGACGCCGATCGCGACGCAGTGATTCAACGCGCGAATTAATACAGGCGTGAGGCATATTCTCATACCGTCTCTCACTGGGACCTCGAGCCGCGTCGCCGTTAAATTAGCCGAATCAAATCCCATGCTGTACGCGGCAGTGGGCGTCCATCCCAATGAAGCAGAGACATGGGATGGACAGACCATTTCCTCGTTGAAAGAACTCGCGGCGCAAAGTCTCAAAGTGGTAGCCATCGGCGAAATTGGCTTGGATTATTACTGGAATAAATCACCGCGTGAGGAACAGATTTCAATCTTGAAAGAACAATTGAATCTCGCGGCTGAATTGGAATTGCCGGTCGTTATCCACAGCCGCGAGAAAGAGGACGCGGAGCATGGCCCGTGCGCCGAGGACTTGATCAAGATTTTGGAAGAATGGGTATCTGGTCTACGGTCGAGGAATGAAGCGCTTGCGCAAAAGCCGGGAGTCCTGCATTCGTTTTCGGGATCAATCGAATTGGCCAAGCGCGCGATTGAACTTGGATTCTACATCGGCGTCACCGGTCCGCTATCACGTATAAAAATGCTGAGAAGAAACGTCAGGTGATTGTCAATCTTCCATTGGAGCGATTGCTGATCGAAACCGATGCGCCGTATCTCACGCCGGAACCTTATCGAGGAAAAAGAAACGAACCTGCCTTTGTCATCCATATTGCTGATAAAATTGCAGAGATCAAATCCCGCACCCCGCAGGAGGTTGCAGCCGCAACCACAGAAAACGCGGCGCGTCTTCTCTCCTGGGGAGAGTTTGTTTGAATAACGTTTCATTCATTTCACCTGTACAAGCTAAACTCCAACTCGTCGAAGCGCGTCTGCAATCACAAGCAGATGGTCGTCATCCGGATTTGCGCGCGGCGCTTGGACAGATCCTTGCGGCGGGCGGTAAGCGCATCCGCCCGACCATTACCCTGCTGGTGGGAAATATGCTCGGCGCACCAGAGGATAAACTGGTCACGCTCGGCGCGGCGATGGAACTGCTTCATACCGCCACACTCGTTCACGACGATCTGATTGACGGATCGCTGTTACGACGCGGTATGCCAACATTGAACGCGCGCTGGTCACCGGCCGCAACTGTCTTGACTGGTGATTTCCTTTTTGCCCGCGCCGCTCAACTCGCCGCGGATACGGATCATCTGCCGTTGATGAAACTGTTCGCCAAAACATTGGCAGTCATCGTCAACGGTGAACTAACCCAAATGTTCTCCGCGCGCGGCGTAGTTGATCGCGAGAATTATGCACTGCGCATTTATGCCAAGACTGCTTCCCTTTTTGAAATGGCCAGCCGCTCGGCAGCGATGATCAGTCCTGCTAGCGAAACAACGATTGAATCCATGCGCAAGGTTGGGTTATGAAACCGGCATGGCTTTCCAAATCGTGGATGATATTTTGGATTTCACTGGAGAACAATCCACGGTCGGCAAGCCGGTCGGTTCGGATCTGCTTAACGGTCTGGTTACACTACCGGCGATTTACTACGCTGAGGCCTGTCCCGAAGACGAAGATGTCAAATCGCTGGCCGATGGTGGCTGGGGAAATCAGGATCGCATGCAGAGGCTGGTTGAATCCATCCGCAGAACAGACGCAGTGAAAAAGGCAATGGAAGAAGCAAAACAACATGCCTCGCGTGCGTTGCAAACCTTGGAAGATTTTGTGCCAAGCCCTGAGCGTGAGGGGTTGGAAAATCTAGTAAAGTATATCGTGGATCGGAACGTTTAATTCTGATCGCGTTTTCAACGTAACGGTACCTTAAGGTTCGAATGGTCAATCCACGCCGCCCTTTCCGCATAAATGTCGGCTTCATTATTCATGAAGAACTTGGAACTCATCACGAGTTCCCTTTTGAATTTGAAAAGATTCGGATCGGCGATGATCTTGAACTACGGAGTTTCAACGGTTTGGCCGAGATTGGCCGCACACCACAGGGATTATTAATTCAAGGAAAGTTCTCAGGCGAAACCATGCTGGAATGTGTTCGATGCTTGAAGGAATTCAGCAAGCCGCTCGTTTGGAATCTAACGGAACTCTACGCGTTCAACGAAAAGTCCGTGAGCGACTCGGGACTGATTATTCCTGAAGATGCACAGATTGATTTGGAATCGCTTATCCGCGAGTATGCCCTGCTTGAAATCCCGATCAATCCTTTACACGATCCCAATTGCAAAGGTCTATGCTCTGTCTGCGGACAAGACTTGAACGTCGCTGATTGCGGCCATCGCCCATATGAAGACGAATCACCGTTTTCGGTTTTGAAGAAGCTGTTATAGGCCAAAATAAGTACAAGCCCTTGATATGATTCAAGGGCTGTTCTGCATTTACTTTTTCCTCTCCTGATAGCGCTTATACACACGCTTCCAGGCCTCTGTCGGATTCTCGGGTTTGGACTTCTTCTGAGCATCTTTGCTCATGTGAAATGCAAAATCTTCCAGCAAACCAGAGATTGGCAAATCCGGCTTATAGTACACAAGCGGCTGACCAAGATTGATCGCATCCACAAAGACATCCTTCACATAGGGAATGGTTGCAAAGGTCTGCATCTTAAGCGCCGCCTCGATCTTTTCCCTTGTCAAACTGGAATGCGGAAAAATGGCGCTCAAGACAAGCTTGATCTTTTCGCGTGGATATCCAAGCTTTTGATAGGTATCCATTGCCGCAATGGCCGCACGAATAGAAGCCATATCGGGGGAGACGATCATCAAGACGATATCAGCAACATCCAGAGCGTGAATGGCGGGTTCACTGAAATCATGAGGTAAGTCCGCAACCACATAATCATATTGAGTTTTGATGAACTTAAGCGCCGCGCCCAGCGTTTCGCCGCTCAATTTTTCCGAATCAGATGGAAAGGTTGGCGCTGCAATAAAGTGCAGGCTGCTTTCGTGTTTACCAACTATGGAATTCAAAACGTTCATGTCAAGGTCAGATGCATTGAGGCTTGCCAGGTCAGCCCACGTGCGGCGAAGAGTCATGTTAAGCATCAACGCCACCTGCCCGGCTGTCATCGTCAGGTCAAGCAATATAGTCGGTGTCTTCCACAGTGCAGATAAGGCCATACTAAGATTGACTGCCAATGTAGAACACCCGGTCCCGCCGCGCAAACTGTGAACCGCAATCATGCGCGCGGTTTCACCCACGGGTACTTCGGGCTTGGACTCTGGAGCAGGTGCCGCGCGTTTAAGCAATACAGTCACCCGAGCCAAAAGTTCTGCTGCTTCAAACGGCTTCGTCAAATGGTCATCTGCTCCGGCTTCAAATGACTTGAGCTTATCCTGCAAGCCTCCTTGAGCCGTCAATATAAGAATTGGGGTCGACGCGAATTGCGGATCGCGGCGTAGGGTGCGCGTGACTTCATAGCCATCTATATCCGGCATCATCACGTCGGTAATGATGAGATCGGGCTTGAGGTTATGGGCGAGAATTATGCCGCTTTTGCCGTTATCCGCAGAATGGACAGCGCACTGAAGCGGCTCCAAAGCATGAGCAACCAATTGATGGTTTATCGGTTCATCGTCAATCACAAGGACACGGGTCATTTAGTTTCTCCTTACGATAAATGATCCGACGGGTACGCTTCAAGCCGCTGTGTTTCCGCATCGAGTTGTGCAACGAGGGCTGGCGCATCGGTCAGATCTTCCTGCTGGCCGAGCTCTTCGAGTTTAAGCGCAACCGAGGCTAATGGGGCCGCACTAAAATTCAAAGAGACGCCTTTGAGGTTATGCGCGAGGCGGCATAAACGATTGGCATCGTGATCATTCAACGCAGCGTAAATCTCATCGATTCGCCCACGTAGATGATCCTTATATTCTTTGAACATTTCCATCATGAACTGACGGTCGCCATCGAAATGACGCAATGCATCCTCAAAATCTACCGGGGGAGTCTCAATAATAGAAGAAACCTCCGAAACCGCATTAGTTTCTATAGTTCCACGCGAACCAGGTAACGTACTTTCCCCAAATAATCCATCGGCGAAGTCGGGAGAAAAAGAATCACTGCCCGTTGAATAATCCTGCACAGGCTCGGGTTGTCCAGCGGCCAAGTGGCCTTGCACCCAACGATCCAACACATTCAACAAAACCTTCGGCTCAAGCGGCTTGGTGATGTAATCGTCCATGCCCGCTTCCAGACAACGCTCGCGGTCGCCTTGCATGGCATGGGCGGTCATGGCGATGATAGGAATATGTGAGCCACGTTCCTGTTCCCATAAACGGATATCTTGAGTAGCTTCATAGCCGTCCATTTCCGGCATCTGAACATCCATCAATACCGCACTATATGGAATCTCCTTAACTTTCTCAAGGGCTTGCAGGCCGGTTTCGACCGCGTCCACCGAGTAACCTGCTTTCTGCAAAAGAGCCACTGCAAGTTTTTGATTGATGGAATTATCCTCCGCCAGCAGAAGGCGCATGCCCTGTTTCCTTTGCTCGGAAAGCGTATGGCGTGTGATCAAACCAAGTTGTTGTTCCTGGCGGCCAAGCGCTGCAACGACTGCATCAAAAAGCAATTGCTGTTTGACGGGCTTGAGCAAATATCCGGAACAACCAAGAGCTTCGAGACGAACAGCATCACCACGCCGGCCCATGGATGTAAGAATGATGATCTTAACATCCTTTAGCGCCGGATCGCTTTTGATGGCGCGGGCAGTCTGCTCGCCATCCATACCAGGCATTTGCATATCGAGTAGTACGACATGATATGGATCACCTGCATGATGCGCTTTGCGCAGGATTTCCAATGCCTTTGCGCCGCTGGTCACGGCTTCCACGCGGCTTCCCAATGCCTCTCCGTTTTTCGTCAAAATGAGGCGGTTCGTTTGGTTATCATCGACGACGAGAATTCGAGTCTGAGCCAGGTTGCCAGGGCCAACCAATGCAAGCGGCGCAGTGACTTTTTTCTCATGGGGCTGCTTTTCAAATTTAATATCGAACCAAAAGGTGCTCCCGATCCCAGGTATACTCTCGACGCCAACTTTTCCTCCCATCATGTCGACCAACTGTTTACAAATGGCAAGTCCCAAGCCTGTACCACCATATTTGCGCGTGGTAGATCCATCGGCCTGCGTAAAACGCTCAAAGATTGAGGCCTGCCGCTCATACGGAATGCCGATTCCTGTATCCTGTACCGAGAAATGAATTGTAGCATCCGCCGCGGTTTCATCCCTTGGTTCGGCGCGGATCACGATTTCGCCCTGATGCGTGAACTTAATGGCATTCCCTACAAGGTTTACTAAGATCTGGCGAATCCGCCCCGGGTCGCCGCGCAGGTCGGACGATAAATCAGGATGGATAAGACACGCCATCTCGAGTCCCTTCTCCTGCGCGCGTTTAGCCATGGTGTAGGCTACATCCTCCACTGCATTACGCAAATTGAAATTGATCTTTTCAAGTTCAAGTTTGCCAGCCTCGATCTTCGAAAAGTCCAGAATATCGTTGAGCAAAGAAAGCAGGGCTTCCGCACTCTGCAAGGAGGTTTGAAGGTAATCCCGTTGTTCATCAGTCAAGGAAGTATCGAGGGCGAGTTCAAGCATACCGATCATCCCGTTCATCGGGGTACGGATTTCATGGCTCATGTTCGCAAGGAATTCGCTTTTGGCGCGATTGGCCTGTTCCGCTTCCTGACGCGCCCGGAGAAGTTCAGAAATATTATTGTACATTATCAGGACACCGATCTTCTCGCTGCCAACAAAGACGGGCAAGCCGAAAATCTCCACATCCACGAGTGAGCCATCCCTGCGGCGGCGTCTACTAACCGCATGGAGGTTGGTCGTCATCACTTGTTGGGTATATTGCTTGGCTTCCGAAAGTGTCTCTTCAGTGGTAATGAGAGGATCCAGCAAGGCACCGATGATCTCATGTTCTTTGTAGCCATATAATTTTTCAAAGGCGGGGTTGGAGGAAAGGATGCGTTCGTCGTTATCGAGCACAACGATTGCGACCGGACTGTTTTGCACAAGAGATTCAAAATACTGCTTCCGATTGTTTAGCTCAGATTCAATCCGCTTGCGCCCCGTGATATCGTGCGCCACCCAAAGGACAGTATCCTCCTGCATCGGCGAAATGGTGGCAGTAAACCATGTCGTTTGACCGGAAATTGGCAAGGAATATTCCACCTGCCGGATCTTGCGGGTTGCCAAAACAGCCAGAATATCTTTAGAGAAAGATTCTGCTTCGCTTTTGGGGAAGACATCGTAAAGCGTCTTTCCGATCAATTCTTCAGAAGGCTTGACCAAAAGATCAGGGTGGGTTGGCGCAATACTGATATATTTTCCGACCTGATCGAACACGATCACTACGTCGCTCATGGCTGCGAACAAGCTTGATAACTGCGCCTCCGAAACCCGATGTGCCTCTTCAGCCCGTTTGCGATCTGTAATATCGTGGCCAATCCCCACCAACCCTACAATTTGCCCTTCCTTATCCCGCAGGGGAACTTTGGTAGTCAATGTCCAGATTCTATTGCCTTGTGAATCAAGGCCGAGTTCTTCGCGATTGATAATCGACTGGCCGGAATCCAAGACAATCTTATCGTCAGCCCAGAATCGAGCCGCTAACTCAGCCGGATAGGTATCGAAATCCGACTTTCCCAGCACGTCTTCCATTCTTTTTCCGCCCGATGCCTGCCAATCGGCAACATTGGACATTATCTTACGGCCCTGAAGATCCTTAAGTAGATTCGGTCAGGCAGATTATCTACCAGTACCCGAAGGAGATTGCTATCCCCGATCAGTGCCTTCGATGTCCCTTTGAATTTGGCACTCTTCGGTTTTGCGGCGGCTTTGTTCTTTTTCGGGCTGGTCTTTCGCTTCGTTTTCGCAGGTTTCATTGTGGCCTTCCACTTCTAAACTGGA
The DNA here is from genome assembly GCA_963783295.1 of uncultured Chloroflexia bacterium. Taxonomy (GTDB): domain Bacteria; phylum Chloroflexota; class Anaerolineae; order Anaerolineales; family Villigracilaceae; genus Fen-1038. The sequence goes on from CAWAMX010000001.1 coordinate 195,757, forward strand.
TACTCCAGCATAACACTCGCGAACAATCTAAACTAGTGTAGCACCTTTTAACCTGCAAATTTCTTACAAATTGATTAATGCTCCTGCAAAACAGCATTGACAAACCCGTGTCATCCGCTTAAACTATCGCACATGATCTCACGCTCTTCTAAAATGGTGACAATTACCATGTCCATGCAAATGGAGACCTATTGTCGCGTTTGGGATGAGCGTTAGTTTCACCTTTGTCGAAATGAGAGGCTGTCCCAATTGCGGACGGCCTTTTTGTTTGTAAATTCAAAATCATCAAACACAAAGGTCACAAAGTACACAAAGGCTTTTATTTTCACCCTGGTATTCCTTCGTGGTGATAAGAAAAGAGAAAAACGAATGTCTGAAAATATTTTGATCGCGATTGCATGGCCTTACGCCAACGCCGAAATTCACGTTGGAAACATCACCGGCTCGCACTTGCCCGGCGACATCGTCGCGCGCTACCACAAACTCAAAGGAAATAAAGTCCTCATGGTCAGCGGCACTGACTCGCACGGCACACCCGTTACGATCCGCGCCGATCAGGAAGGCAAGCCCGTCGAGGAAGTATACAAGCGCTTTCACGAAAGCTTCATCGAAGTCTTCAAAGGGTATGGTATCACGTACGATTTATTTACCACCACGCACACCGAGAATCATTTCAAGGTTTCGCAAGACATGTTCCTCGCGTTGCAGAAAAACGGATTCATGTTTACGGCGAAATCCATGCAATGGTATTCACCCTCAACGAATAAATTCCTACCCGACCGCTATGTCGAAGGCACATGTTATATCTGCGGATACGAAGGCGCGCGCTCCGATCAGTGCGACAACTGCGGCAACGTGCTCGAGCCTGAGAGACTGATCAATCCGCGCTCGAAGACAGGCGGCGCACTCGAACTGCGCGAGACCGAACATTTCTATCTTGATCTTTCCAAGCTCGAGCCCGATGTCAAAAAGTTTTTGCAGGAACGCTCCGATCACATGCGCGACACGGTCCTCGGCGAATCGCTGCGCAAGATCGAGTCCGAGGGCTTAAAGCCGCGCGCCATCACGCGCGATCTTGATTGGGGCATTCCAGTTCCAGTCGCAGGCTGGACCGAAGCAGGCAAACGCATTTACGTTTGGTTCGAGGCCGTGATCGGTTATCTCTCCGCGCCGATTGAATGGAGTCAGTTATCGGCGGCGAAGGAGGCGTGGCGCGAGTGGTGGGTCAATCCCAAAGCGAAGCAATTCCACTTCATCGGCAAGGACAACATTTTCTTTCACACGTCGCTGTGGCCCGCACAACTGATGGGCGCTGGAAGTCAATTCATGGAAATCTTTGCAAACGATGAACAGCCGCTCACGTTGCCCTATGATGTGCCCGCCAATCAATTCATGAACCTCGAGGGACAAAAGATCAGCGGCTCGCGCAATTGGGCGATATGGGGACTCGACGCGCTGAGGCGTTACGATCCCGACGCCCTGCGCTATTATCTGACGGTCAACATGCCGGAGATGAAAGACAGCGATTGGGATTGGAAGGAGTTCGTAGCACGCAACAATAATGAATTGGTGGCGACATGGGGCAATCTTGCCAACCGCGTGCTGTCATTCTGTTACAAAAATTGGAATGGATATGTGCCCAATGTGGATGTAACTACACTTCGTCCCGCAGATTTGGAATTGCTGGCCGTTATCGAAAACGGATTCAACACTGTGGGTGCGGAACTCGATGCCGTGCATCTGCGGTCGGCATTAGGCGAAGCGATGAAACTTGCCACCGCGGTAAACGTTTATCTCGATGTCAACGCGCCGTGGACAACCATGAAGACCGATAAAGATGGCGCGGCAAAGACCGTCTACACCGCGTTGAAAGCCATCAACTCGTTGAAGATTTTGTTCGCGCCGTTCCTGCCATTCACGAGCCAGCGACTGCATGAGTTCTTTGGCTATGAGACTCAGTTATTTGGTGAGCAGTACACGGAGACGGTCAAAGACTCGCTCGGTGAGCATACGGTGTTGCGTTATAGAGGTATTGAAGGATTGCAGTGGAGGCCTAGCGAGTTGAAACCGGATGCGCGATTAAATCAGCCCGGTCCGCTGTTCAAGAAGTTGGAAGAAAGCGTGATCGAAGAAGAAAGAGCAAGATTAGGAAAATAAATCAAAAAACGGATGTCAACGCGACATCCGTTTTTTTGTCTTGCGAATCATAGCAGAGAAAAGACACGGAGTTTGCGGTCGGACACGAGGGTATCCCCAGATTTGGGATTGGCCAAATTATACGGCGGAATGCCAGTTTAGAACGTAGAAAATTAGATTTACCCCGATCTCCCGGACTATCCCGCTCTCTCTCAGAAAATCCCCAAACGAATTATCGTTTAGACTCCGAGCTTTATGGTTTAGTCTTAAGGCCTTAAGGTTTCGACTCCACGGCTTATAGCTTAGTCCTAACGCCTTAAGGTTTTGACTCCATGTTCCAAGGTTTAGTCTTAAGGCATTAAGGTTTGATCCTAAACCGTTGGGATTAAACTAAATCGTGTTATGGATAATTCAGAAGGTTTTTGGTTTAACCTTGAGACAAAAAGGTAAAACCAAAATGGATGAAGTCAAAACCAGCCAGACTTTCCGCGGCCTATGATTAGCGCCGTATAGTACCTATAGATTATTCAGTCTTGGGAAATTTTTTGATAAAATAGGACAATTTTATTCGTAAAGGAGATTGCAAATGAGAAAATTTTTAAAGTGGTTTGAAATTGTGATCGGTATTCTGCTTGGTTTGTTGATCATCCTTCTGGCCGTGTTTTATTTCAAAGGTAACGCCATGGTCAGCCGCACCTATGATATTCCCGCCGAAAACCTTGTCATCCCCACAGACGCCGCTTCCATCGCACGCGGGAAGCATTTCGTACAAGCGACTTGCACCGGCTGTCATAACGCCGACCTTTCCGGTCAGGTGATGATCAACGCACCCTTTGCCAAAGTTTATTCAGCCAATTTGACTTCCGGCAAAGGGGGGGCAGGTTCCGAATTCACAGATGCGGATTTTATACGCGCACTTCGACATGGTGTAGATGATCAGGGACGCGCACTGGTCCTCATGCCATCACAGGTATTTTGGAACTTCAGCGATGCGGATCTTGCCGATATCGTCGCGTATCTCAAAACCGTTCCGCCGGTCGATAAGGAATATCCAGACCCACAAATCAATCCGGTTGGAAAGATGATGTTCGGTGCAGGTATGTTCGGCCCGGATATCATTCCTGCGGCTGTGATTGCCCACGACCAGCGCCCGGCGTCCGTTCCGACGGGTGTTACATCTCAATACGGACAGTACCTGGTTAACGTCACAGGCTGCCGCGACTGTCACGGCGCTCCATTATCTGGCGGTACCAGCGGCCAACCGGGAGCACTCGATGCGCCCAACCTCACGCCCGGCGGCGATTTGCAAACATGGACTTCTGACGATTTCATTAAAACGATTCGCACCGGCGTGGCCCCAAGCGGTCACGTCTTAAATCCAGATCAAATGCCGTGGAAAGATTTCGGCGAAAACTACTCCGATGATGAATTGAAAGCGATCTTTATATATTTGCAATCTCTTCAGGCTTTACCTACGGTCAAGCCATAGAGAAAATGAATTTTCATTCTTATTCTAAAAAACAGGGCCATGCCAATGCATGGCTCTCTTGATGTAGCGAATTAACTTCTCGTCCATGAAGCGTGCCCAATGGTACAGACTATTCCGCTATTGGTATTGGCGTAGAGCCGCGTCCGCCCCACTTGCCGGGCCAGCCCGGAAGGAAGGCGGCCATGATCAGCGCCGCGATGGAGGCGTAGAAGGTCAATTGGTAAGCCGCGTCAAAGCCCTGCATGGATTGATCGCAGGCCAGTTGAAGCGTGGATAAAATCTTTGCCTTTGCCGCGCCGATGGCCGATGGCGGTAACGATGATAATGAAGTCAGCGTGCCGGGCGGGAAATTATTCTGTGCCGAAACGCTGGGGGTTTCACAAACGCCATAAGGCGTAGTGACATTGACCAACTCATCCTGCATTTTGTTCTGCAGGGCCAAGATGTTGGGCGAAAGGAAACTGACCAGGATTGTCGCCAGCGCTGCCACCGAAACAGCCTGAACCACGAAGCGGGTGCTGTTCAACAACGAAGAACCGCGCGGCAACACATCAAGATGGATACTGCTCAATGCCGCCACGTATGACGTTTGCAAAGTTAATCCAATTGCCAGGCCGCGCAACGCCAAGAGGAATACGATATAGGAAATCGGCGTGGTACCTTGAATCACCGACAACTGCCACGTGTTGATACACAAGATCAGGAATCCTACAAACATGATCGCACGAGGGCCAATCTTGTCATAGAGTTTACCCGCTGATGGTGTGGCAATCGCAGAAGTCGCGGCAACCGCCAGCAAAATAATTCCTGCATCCAAAGCGGTTCGTCCGCGGAAGGCTTGCAGATAGATCGGCATCATAAACTCCGCACCGAACAAAGCAATCGTTGCAATGTAACCAACCAGGGCGGCGATTAAGAATGTCGGGTTCAGAAAGAGCCGCAGATCCATCAATGGCTCCTTCACCAGGCGCAGTTCAATCAGCACATGAACGATGAGTATGACAAAACCAAATCCAAGAGCGAGGAGAGTAAATGGACCACCCCAGCCAAAGTTTTCCGCGATGGAAGCGGCATATAAGATCGCACCGAATCCAATGATCGCGGTCAGTAATCCAAGCGGATCGAAAAGCGGTTTTCTATCAACACGAAAATCGAGTAAAAAGTCCGAGCCGAGGATCACGCCAATGATTCCAATCGGCACATTGATAAAAAAGATCGCGCGCCAAAGATTGATGTCCACCAGCCAGCCACCCAAAATCGGACCAAGTGCGGGAGCAACTACCAGTGCAATGCCAAGCACACCGAAGGCAGTGCCCTGCTCTTTCGCTGGGAAGGCGCGATAGAGTTGTGCCGGGCCGAGCGGTTGCGCAATCCCGCCACCGAATCCCTGCAAGGCACGCGCGGCGATCAAAAGTCCAAGCGACGGAGCGATGCCACATAAGAAGGAACCGAATGCAAAAATAGCCAAGCCCAAAAGATAAACGCGTTTGATTCCAAAGCGATCCGCCAGATAACCGGAGACCGGTGTGGTAATCCCTAACGCCAGCACATAAATACTGATTACCCATTGGGCATCCGCCAGACTGGCGCCGAACACGCGGCGCAAGGTTGGAAAGGCAATGTTGATGATGGTCGAATCAAGAATCACCATGAATAGGCCGAACATCACAGTAATCAGCACCTTCCATTTTTGGTCTAAGCCGCGGTTTTGCGCGGGGGTGGTTACTTCACTCACAATTAAATTCCTCTCTTATAATGAAATATCCTTCTTATGATAACAGGAAAGGTTCTTATCTTACTCGGCAAAAACTTTCTCGGAACAAAATCAACTCATCGTACGTCTTTGAAGTATTGAAAGGAATAACCTATGAAAAAAAGCTTTAAATTTTTCTCAATCCCGATTCTTATTTCAATGTTTCTATCCGCCTGCGGGGTCGCAGCCTCTGCCAATCTGACAAAATCCTCCCTTGCGCGCGACACGAATCCAAACGTCCAGCAAGCCGATCTTTCGACTCTCGTAGCCTGGAATAATATTTTCGCCGTCAACCTTTTCCACACGCTTCAAACGCAGAATGGGAATTTGGTGTTTTCACCGTACAGCATTTCCCTCGCTCTCGCCATGACCTACGCTGGTGCGCGCAACCAAACCGAGTCCCAAATGGCACAAACGATGCAATTCACTCTCCCACAAGATAAACTGCATCCCGCTTTCAATGCTCTTGACTTGGAGTTGGCTAATGAAGGCAAGGCACAAGGCAACAACGGACAACCCATGCAAATCAATATTGCCAACGCAATTTGGGCAGAACAGACCTATCCCTTCCAACAAACCTATCTTGATTTGATCGCAAAGAATTATGGGGCCGGAATCCAATTAGCCGACTTCATTAAGAACTTCGATCCAGTGCGCGGACAAATCAACAGCTGGGTCAGCAATCAGACGAAGAACAAGATCAACAATCTGCTCGGCCCGGGTTCAGTCAACTCCAGCACGCGCATGGTGCTGGTCAACGCCATATATTTCAAAGCCGATTGGGCTGTCCCATTCGATGCGAACAACACAAACGATTCGACCTTCAACTTATTGGATGGATCTCAGACACAAGTCAAGATGATGAACAATAGCGATTTGACGCTATCTTATATAAAAGGAAATGGCTATCAGGCAGTTGAGCTGCCTTACAACGGAAACACAGCCGCAATGGACATCATCATGCCTGATGCAGGCAATTTCCAGAACCTCGAATTGGCTCTAGATCCGGGAAGGCTAAATACGATTTTGAGTTCCATGCAGTCCACACCAATTGCGCTCGGTCTTCCCAAATTCACTTTCACAACCAATTTTTCCCTAAGCGATCAACTCAAGTCGCTCGGTATGACCGACGCTTTTAATGACCACGCAGATTTCTCTGGCATGACTGGCAACCGTGATTTATTTATCAGCGACGTAATCCATAAAGCATTTGTCGCCGTGGACGAAAAAGGCACGGAAGCTGCTGCGGCGACGGCGGTCATGATCGCGGGGATGAGCGCGCCGCTACAGGACAGGGTGCAGCTAGTCATTGACCACCCGTTTATCTTTATCATCCGTGACCTGAAGAGTGGACAAATTCTGTTCGTCGGTAGAGTCCTAAATCCTGCCCAATAAAAAATCGGGGCGACTGTCTACGTCGCCCCGATGATCTCTTTTAAAAGACTAATAGCCACGGTACCCCTGTTCCACTTTTTCAATCGCGGTGAGCCACTTGGGCAATTGATCAAAAACCTTCTTCATGACCTCTCTCGTGCGCTGGATGAACAATTCATAATCACCATAAGCTTCCCCACCACCAGGGCCCACTAAATCGGTAACCCCGCGCAGGATCAGGGACCGAACGCCGTTTCTTTTCGCGACCCACGCAATCGCACCTGATTCCCAGTCAGCCGCCACTGCTTGATATTTTTGAATCAGCGTCGGAATATCTTCTATCACAATATCGCGGTCGCCTGAAACTAATAATCCACGCAGGACCGGACAAGGAAGCACACGCGGTAGCCACGATAAATCCAATTCAGTTGTATAAAAAGCAATTTCTTCCGAACCGTCGGTCATCTTCTCGAAAATATCGTAAATAATTGTTTTTTCCACCAAAATAATTGTCCCGCGTTCGATGCGGCCTTCAAAACCGCCGCATGTACCCAGATTGAGAAGCAAATCCGGTTTGTATTGATCAATTGCATATTGCGTTGTCGCCGCGGCAGAAGTTTTTCCCCAGCCGCCGTGAAAAAGAATCACTCGTCTATTATCGAATCCGATATCAAAATACTCACCAAACGGTGATTGCTGAATATCCGCTTCAGGATAAAACGATTTCACAGCACGCCACTCACCATCTGCAGAAATAATAACAAGCGGTTTCATGATTGTCTCCGAAAGTCCGCGTCCAGGGAGCGCGAGCCGTTGAGATAATCCATCAGCATCTGCAAAGCTGCATCCGCAGACGACGATTTATTTTGAAGACGACTTCCTTCAAAGCAAAAAACACGCGCCCATTCGCCTTCCCGAGCTGACAAACCGATCCACGTTGTCCCGACCGGTTTATCCGGCAGACCGCCGCCGGGTCCAGCAATTCCACTGACGGATATAGCAATATCCGCTTGAAGCGTCTCGCGCGCGCCGCGTGCCATTTCCAAAACCGTTTCGCGTGAGACAGCGCCAAAAGTTTGAAGTGTATCCCATGAGACATGGAGCAACGCGACCTTGGCCTCATACGCGTATGCTGCGACACCGCCAATGAAGTAGTCAGACGAACCTGTAACGTCAGTAATTCGGCTGGCAATAAGTCCGCCGGTGCAAGATTCAGCGGTTGCTAGTTTAAGTTTATGCGCCCGAAGAAGCCCGCCAATTTGCATTTCAAGCAAATCAGTCAATCACGCCTCCACAATTGTTCTCGATTATAATCCGCTGGCTCGACCAAAACGTTCCAGCTTTCCCCTTGGCCGAGTTTGTGGATCTAAAACAAACAGAACGGAGATGATCCGGTTAGGCGCAAAATTATCGCCAGAAATTTGAAGTGGCGGGAACAAGACGTATCACCACATCCAGAATTAATCCCAACATAAACCATATTCCGAATGCGCGGTTATTACGAAATGCCAGGGGTGCAAAGTAGAGCGGCCATCCACCTTGTCCATCAGGGAAACTTTCGGGACACGTCTCGGGCTTGGGCTTCAATAACGCGGGATAGGTTTGGAGAAAAGTTGGAACCGCCAGCAAAACAATTGCCATAATCGGGGTAAAGAACCTCGTCACGATCAAATAGCCTGTGAAAAGATAGGGCAGAATCATCATGGCCAAGACGGTATAGCGCGAGATTTTTTCTCCGATTAGAACAGGGACAGTAAATATCCTTTTCTCCTGATCAATTTTTTGTTTATCAATATGCTTGCCAAAAATCACCGTTGTGACCCCCAGAACATAGGGGATGCTTGCAATTACCACGTTCCAATTCCAAACATGAGCCAGAACATAATACCCGCCACCAATCATTAGCGGGCCCCACACAATCAGGACCGCCACTTCACCGAGCGCAATATACTTCAACGGCCAAGTGTAGAATAATACAAAGAAAGCACCAAGGCCCAGCAAAATCCAGATGGTCAAATCCCAGCCATTGATCGCAATAAGATAAACGCCAGCAAGGAGAGCGAGTAAAGCGGTGATAGCGAAATACGTCAGATGTTGGCGTTTCGTCATCAAGCCACTGGCAATTGGCTGGGCGCCGTAAATGGTACGAAAATAGTTATTCTTGTCGACGCCGCGGATGAAATCCGTGTAATCGTTGAAAATGTTATTGCTGGCATGTGCCATGATCAAGCCAAAAACCAAAGCAAGCCAAGGCAGTAAATGAAAAGCGTGATCGCGAAATGCAAAGATTCCCGCCAGCGCGGCTGAAAGAAAAGTCATGATAAGAACCGCAGCGCGGGTGGAAATCAGCCAGCGCGAAACCAAATCGAGCTGATCCCACTCCTCTTTTGAAACTTCAGGGATAATATTCAAAGCTTTCTGCCACATTGCAAAATTTACCTTCATAAGACTTCTCCTAAATAAATTTTGGGGATTATACAGCAATTCAAGCAATCAAAACACGTCAATATAAATTAGGCAAAGAAAGCTTATCAACTGAAAAGAACAGCAGGATAATCATCACCGTCAAACAATGATATTTATATCTGGCATAGCTATGAAAAAGGCCACATACTTAGGGCAACGCTCTGTAAAGCAAGGAATGAACTTTCAAACTAAAACGCCTGATATGAAGACTTTAATTGTTGGCCTTGGAAATCCCATTCTCGGTGATGATGGCGTTGGCTGGAAAGTAGCCAAACAGTTAGACGGCATCATCGACCCTGATTCTTCCGTTGATATCGACTGCGCCTCGTTAGGCGGTCTTAGTTTGATGGAGCGGATGCTTGGCTATCAGCGTGTGATCGTGATCAATTCAATGGAAACCGGTCAAAGCCCGGAAGGATGCGTTAAAGTTTTTCCGCTTGCCGACTTGGAAAATCCATATGCGGGACATTCGGCGTCTGCACACGATGCGTCGTTGATGACGGCCCTGCAGGCCGCCCAATCCATCGGTGCGGAGGTTCCTTCACGCGTGGATATCGTGGCAATCGAGGCAAAAAATGTGTATGACTTCTCCGATAACCTTTCCCCCGAGGTTGAAAAGGCTATTCCGCTCGCCGCGAAAGAGGTGTTGAAATTACTGGATGATTAGCGGATTGGAACAATAAGGTTGCATTCTTCCAAAGAGCCGAGGTCATTTGCCTCGGCTCTCATATTGCTATTTTTAAGTTATCCTTCACTGGTCATCAGGAATAAAGGTTTCATTTCAAAATTTTCATAGATGGGACGATAACGATCCGTGTCATAGAACTCCTGCACGTTGACAACCTTCTTGGTGGCGGTGATCACATCCAAAGGCATGTTGTCATAGCGACCATTCTTTAGAACAATCAACCGTCCATGCTCACCCCTGAGAACCAAATCAAGCGCCAGATTTCCGAATGCCATCGGGACGATCGAGTCAATGGCATCGGGATCGCCGCCGCGCACCATATAACCGAGTTTCTGATCCACAACATCCACGGTTCGACCTTTATTGAATTTAGGCGACGCTTCTTTGATCTTTGCCGCGACCAAGTCGCCGATCCCACCTAGCTTGGCATGGCCAAAAGCATCTGTTGCGGAACCCTTAAAAACCATCTCGCCGTCGAACTTTGCCCCTTCTGAAACCAATACAATAGAATATCGACTAGGATTTTTCATGCGGTCCTCGCTGAGCAATTCAGTCAGATGGTCAATACTAAATTGGAATTCAGGAATCACACAACGATTGGCTGCGCCAGCCATTGTTGGCAGCATGGCCGTGAAACCCGCATAACGCCCAAAAACTTCCAGAACGAGGAAGCGTTCGTGCGAACCGGCAATCGTCCTAAGATTATTGGTCAATGCAATGGTGCGTGTGACACAAGTGCTAAATCCGATGCAATAGTCTGTGCCAGGTACATCGTTATCCATGGTCTTGGGGATGGCAACAGTTTTCACGCCTTCCTGATAAAGACGCACGCCATAACTCAACGTATCATCTCCACCAATGGGAATCAAATAATCCACGCCGAGGAAATCAGAAATTCTTCAGCACCTCCGGCGTCAGATCATTGTGTTCAGCACTGAATTTATCCTGCAAGTGTTCAGGAACATTCGCTTTCTTTACTTTACTAGGATTTGTACGCGATGTATGCAGAAAGGTTCCGCCCGTTCGCCCGGCCTTGTTGACTATATCCTCAGTCAATTCCTGAAAATTGTCTGAGTTATCCGCATCTTTTTCGCGAATGAGATCCACTAGCCCGGCCCAACCGCGACGAAGGCCAATCACACGATATCCCTCGCGCAAAGCGCGTATCGTTACAGCGCGGATGGCCGGATTGAGTCCGGGCACATCGCCCCCGCCTGTCAGAATGGCAATTACGCCTTTTCTCGTTCCCATATTTTTTCCTCCGATATGAAAATTAAACTCGGGGAATTATACGCCTGATTGGCTTAGACGATGGGGAGTTGAAAGCCAATCAGGCGTTGATAACTTTTAGTTATGAAATCAGCCCTAGTTGTTTACCAACTTTCCGATAGATTTCCAAAGCGTGGTCTATCTGTTCATCGGTATGGCTTGCCATATAACTTGTCCGTAAGATTTCCTGGCCCGCGGGAACTGCCGGTGCCAAAACAGGATTTACAAATACACCTGCATCAAACAAGGTCTTCCAAGTTAGAATCGTTTTTGGCGTATCCCCAATGAAAATTGGGATGATCGGCGAGACGGAATGACCAATATTGAAGCCCATGTCGCTAAGTTCCTTGCGAACCCGTACTCCAATGGCATTGACACGCGCACTATGCTGCGGTTCTTCGCGCATGATCTTGAGGGCCGCAAGCGCGGCCGCAGCGTTCGAGGCCGGAATGCTGGCGCTAAAAATCAGCGAGCGGGCGTGATGCTTAATGTAATGAATAATCGGTTCATCACCCGCGATAAAACCACCGAGTGATGCAAATGATTTGCTGAATGTGGACATTATCAAATCCACTTGTTCCGTAATCCCAAATTGAGCGGCGGTGCCGCGTCCACCGCCCATAACGCCGATAGAATGGGCGTCATCGACCATCAGACGCGCGCCATATTTTTTGCACAAGGCAACAATTTCAGGCAAAGGGGCCAAATCACCGCCCATGCTGAATAATCCATCCACTGCAACGAGCTTACCCTTATCGTCTGGGATGCTGGCAAGGACACGCTTGAGGTCAGCCATATCATTGTGGCGAAAACGACGCGTCTCGCCCCAAGCCAAACGAGCGCCATCTACAATGCTGGCATGATCATCTTTGTCGAGAACGACAATATCGCCTCGCATGACCAAAGAGCTGATCGTGCCAAGGTTGGTTTGCATGCCGGTGGAGAAAACGAGGGCGGCTTCCTTACCCAACCATTCGGCGAGTTCATGCTCCAGTTGCTCATGCAGTTCAAGGGTCCCGTTGAGGAAGCGGGAACCAGTGCAGGATGTCCCAAAGCGGCGAACTGCCTCAATCGCCGCCTCTTGTACGCGTGGGTCAGTGGTCAAGCCGAGATAATTGTTGGAACCGCACATAATGAGGCGATGTCCATGAAATACGGATTCGGTTCCCTCGGTTTCCGTCATCGGAATGAAATACGGATAGACGCCGTCTCGGATGGCATCTTTCGCTTCAGTATAACCATAGCATTTTTCAAATAGGTCCATGTGTCTCTCCCGTAATATGTTTTTCATCGGCAACTGAATGCCAATGTTAGTAGGTCCTGAAGATTCAGAAGAACCTCCGGTGCATCTCATGCTTTTTAATTCAACCGATAAACAAATCTAAGATGAGGATTTCTTCTTGCGCGCATCTGCGAGCATAAAATCCATAATGGGATAAATTGCGTTGCCCATAAGGAAAACCAAACTATAATACAGTTTGTTTTCGAATCCAGGAAGAATGGTGTATTGGCCGCGGCGTAATCCTTTTATGGTTTCAATTGCCACAGAATCAGCGGAAACAACCTTCGTACTGAATGCTGCCAGCGTTTCATAAGGCTTGGTCTTATTTTCCCGGTTGAGCCCTGGGGTATCTGTATCCGGAGGGAAGACCACTGAGACTCGTATACCCAATGGCTTCAATTCAAGGCGCAGAGCGTCTGAGAAGCCACGAACTGCATATTTCGTAGGGACATAATCAAGATAGCCGAAAGGTGCGAGATAGCCCGCCGCCGATGAAATATTGACAATGTGACCGCTGCCGCGCTTTAGCATATGAGGCAATAACGCAATTGTCGCATGCACCGTGCCAAAATAATTAATATCCATTATTTTGTGATATGTTTCTATAGGAATGTTTTGCACATAATCGGAATAGCTTTCGCCTGCCGCGTTGATCAGTAAATCGGGTACCCCCGCTTCACGGATCACATGATCCGCCGCGGCCTGCACTTGGCCCGCATCGGAGACATCTGCGGAAAAAATTCCAACGCTAGCATTCGGCGAAATGGCAAGCAGCTTCTTTTGCGCCTCAGCCAGTACCTCTTTCCTACGTGCGACCAACCATACTCGCGCGCCTTCCTGGACTAACAATTTTGCCAAAGAGAAACCGATTCCGGTTGATCCGCCGGTTATCAAAACAACACGATCCTTGAATGATTCTTGAGCCATGGTTTTCTCCTCTAGTTTTGATCTCTCAGCTTATAACCCGATCACTTGTCATAAGTTTCCATGTTCTGGAAATTCGAACCATTATATCAAATTGGGCAGGCAAAAGATCAGGGAAGCGCCTTTTCGTATGCTGCAATGATTTTGTCCCAAGCCGCGTTCATCTCATTATCAACCGTGTGAAATTGCGGATGGTCTTCATACCACTTAATGGAACGGCGTATGCCTTCCGCCCACTTTACCACGCATCGAAAATCCGGGACAAAACGCTTGATCTTTGTATTATCAAATATAGCGCTGTTGGCTTTATCGCCGATCAGACTTCCAACCGCATTCGGCCAATACGCCGCGATCAAATCCGAGGGAATATGAATCCCGTTCGGCTCCAGACCGAGAGCTTGATACAATTCGAGATAAATTTGATTCCACGATAGGGCTTCATCCGATGTAATATGGAACAATTCGCCGAGTGCCTTTGGGTTACCTAGCAAGCCGACCAAGCCTTTAGCGAAATCGTCATTCCATGTTAGAACCCAAAGCGAGGTGCCGTCACCGGGGATGATGAGTTTTCGGCCACGCTTCATGCGGTCGACAATCGTCCACGGATACCCCCAGCTATCAACTGCCAGCGGAATTTGAGATGGCCCATAAGTATGCGATGGCCGGATGATCGTTGCAGGAAAACCATCTTCGCGGTAAGCCTTCATCAATCGTTCTTCGCAGGCAATTTTGTCGCGCGAATATTGCCAGAACGGATTCTCGAGCGGTGTCTCTTCGGTGATAATATAATTCTTCGGCGGCTTCTGATATGCCGAAGCAGAACTAATGAAGACGAATTGATCGGTCTTGCCGCGGAACACATTAATATCACGCCCGACATCTTCAACGGTAAAAGCGATGAAGTCCACCACCGCGTCGAAACGATGACCCGCTAAAAGTTTGGAAAGATGCGATCCATCCGCGTGGACGTCTCCTTGCAACAAAGTCGCGCCTTTTGGAACGGGATATTTTGTCGAGACGGATCGATTCAAGATGAAGAGTTCGTGTCCGCGTGCAACGGCAAGCTCGGAACAGGCCGAGCTGATCAGACCCGTGCCACCAATGAACAATGTTTTCATTTATCCTTCTCCCATTTCCGGCGTGGGCTCGGGAGCGATGTTGCGACGCGCATACAACCCTTCTACCCAGAATAGAATCAATCCCGCCCAAACCAACCCAAAGCCGATCAAGTCGTTATGTGTAAATGGTTCCTTATAAATCAACACACCGAGCAGAAATTGCATGGTCGGATTGATGTATTGCAGAATGCCGATAGTTGTGAGTGGGACACGCGGCGCGGCAGCTGAAAACAAAAGGAGCGGTACGGTCGTGACCAATCCCGCACCAACCATCATCCAATCTTTGAGTTGACCGCTGTGCAGGAATGCACCCTGCCCGGTTGTTTCGCAAAAGATCAAATATGCAAGAGCAGGCAGGAACAACAAACCCGTTTCAAGAGTCAGGCCTTGGAGCGAATTGAGCGGCGCCGTTTTCTTAACCATCCCGTAAAGGCCAAAAGAAAAAGCCAGCGTTAATGCAATCCACGGAAGCGAACCATACGTGACAGTAAGATAGATCACGCCGATGGCCGCCAGCGCGATTGGAATCCATTGGACGAAGCGAAGACGCTCGCGAAAGAAAATAACACCTAATAAAACACTAAATAACGGATTGATGTAATAGCCGAGGCTGGTCTCAACCACAAAGTTGTGGTTGACCGCCCATACATATGTGAACCAATTGATGCTGATCAGCACGGCGGCGATCAGATAAATACGGATTGTCTTGGCATTGAACGCGACGGAGCGAAAACTTTTCCATTGGCGGGTAAGAAGGACAAAGAGAATGAGCAGAATGAACGACCAGCCCATGCGGTGACAAATCAATTGCAATGCATCAATTGTTTCGAGCTGTTTCCAATAGATTGGGAAAAGGCCCCACATCAAATACGCACCAATGGCGTAAAGAATGCCTTTGTTTTTCTCCATGCGTCTCCTGTGATTGGGTCAAGTATACTCCACCCTTCATTTTCCAATCCCCATCGCATATCTTGATATCAAAACAATTCTATGGGTTGACGACCTGCAAAGCCTGCGTCGATCTCGTGCCAGAATGCAATTTGATCTTCCCCATACTTCCAACATAAATAAACTTCATGCCCATTTCGCAAGGCGGAAAAATCAAGCAGACCGGTATTGATATCTTTGACTTGCGCGCCGGTGTCCAAGATGCGATGCAATAACTTATCCAAGCGATCAAAATCTTCCACCAGTTTGCTGAGTGTCGGATTGCCGCCGTTGCCCGCCGACTTTTCAATGGCGGGCCACGCTTCAGGCTGATGTGCGATGATGTTATTCCGGATGGATTGAATTTCATTCATCAACGGACGAATCGCATCTAAAGTTTTATTGGCTTCTTCAAGGGTGAAATAATGAGGCATGAATTCAATGATACTATATCTTCGCGCTTCTCAATCTCAAACTATTGCTTACTACAAACACACTGCTAAAAGCCATTGCGCCTGCGGCCAACATTGGGTTCAAAAATCCCATTGCCGCGGCGGGGATAAGAATTACATTGTAGAAAAACGCCCAGAATAAATTTTGTTTGATCGTGCCGAGCGTTTTGCGTGATAGAGAAATCGCACGCGCTACCCCGCGCAAATCACCACTAATTAGAGTGATCGGTGCGGCAGCCATAGCAACATCCGTTCCCGTTCCAATCGCAATGCCAACATCCGCTTGAGCCAGCGCCGGCGCGTCATTCACTCCATCACCGACCATCGCTATCACTTGCGTTTTGCCCATTGCATTTTGTGCTTGCAGCTTCTTGACTTCGGAAGATTTTCCTTCGGGTAACACTTCCGCCAAAACATCATCCACGCCTGCTTGTTTTGCGATCGATTCAGCAGTCTTGCGATTATCACCTGTGATCATTACCACTTTCAAGCCCATACGATGTAATTCATCAGTCGCATCTTTCGAGTTGTCTTTGAGTGTATCCGCCACTGCGATTATGCCTTCGACTTTGCCATCAATAGCAACCAGCATCGCAGTCTTCGCTTCAGATTGCAAACGCATCACTTCGGATTCGATTCCGTTCAGGGAATAACCGCGCAACTCCATCATGCGGACATTGCCCACGCTGACGCGTCGTCCATCAACTTCGGCTTGGACGCCGTAACCAGCTTCCGCTTTAAAGCCTGATAGTTCATTCAACGTCAAACCACGATTCGTTGCTTCAGCCCAAATTGCTTCGCCGAGCGGATGCTCACTACCTTTTTCAACCGATGCAGCTAATCGAAGTAGTTCTTCTGCATTCCACTTACCATTCACGACAACATCTGTCACTGCGGGTTGTCCTTTAGTAATCGTTCCGGTTTTATCCAGCACAACTACATTAACTTTTCCCGCGCGTTCCAATGCTTCGCCATTTCGAAAGAGAATGCCTATCTCGGCGCCCTTGCCGGTGCCAACCATGACGGCAGTCGGTGTGGCAAGTCCCATTGCACATGGACAAGCAATCACCAGCACGGCAACCATATCAATCAATGCTGTGGTGAAATTATGTCCGCCAAGATTCGATGGGATAACAAAATTCCAAATCACAAACGTAATCAGAGCCGCAGCAATCACTGACGGCACAAAGATCGCGGAGACTTGGTCTGCCAATTTTTGAATCGGCGCTTTGCTGCCCTGGGCATCTTCAACCAGTTTGATGATCTGTGCCAGCGCGGTTTCCTTGCCAACTTTTGTGGCTTCGAACCTAAGCATTCCAACTTTATTCAATGTTGCCCCGATGACCGCGTCGCCAGATTTTTTTTCAACCGGCAAGGACTCACCAGTCAACATCAACTCATCAACGGATGAACGACCCTCGATGACCACTCCGTCCACCGGAATCTTCTCGCCGGGTTTAACGAGAACAATGTCGCCGACACGAACTTCATCGATGGGCACATCCGCTAAGAGCGGCGGACTTTCCGCTTCGAGATCCGCGCGAACGACATGGGCCGTTTTAACGCGCAAGCTCATCAGCTTCTTGATCGCATCGGATGTGCGTCCCTTGGCGCCGGCTTCCAAAAATTTTCCAATGCGAATCAGCGTGATGATCATCGCCGATGTTTCAAAGTACACATGACCGCCAACCCAATGGAACAGGATCGCCAATGAATAAATATATGCAACCGATGAACCCATTGCGATCAGCACGTCCATATTTGCCGAGCCGCTTCGCAACGCTTTGAACGCGCCCACATAATATTGCCAGCCCACATAAAATTGCACAGGCGTGGCGAGCGCGAACATCAGCCACAAGAACCAGGTTTGCGGCTCGTACATGTTCATTCCGGGCATATGTTCAGAAAAAAAGAATGGTGGCAGGAAATGAAAATCCATCCCCATTGAAAGCAAAAATACTGGAACGGTAAAAATCAAACCCGTGATGAGCAGACGGCGTTGTATATTGATCTCATGTTGACGCGCTTTTGCCTCAGCATCTTCTGTTTCACCGCCAAGATCCATCGTTTCAAACCCGGACTTTGAAACGGTTTCCCTTATTTCTAATTGACTCACTACTGTCGGCACGTACTCAACGCGCGCATGTTCAGTAGTGATGTTAACTTGCGCTTCGATCACGCCTTCGATTTTTTGCAAAGCCTTCTCGAGTTGACGCGCATCACTATCGTCGGCAAGATGTTTAATGATCAAATCCGCTTCGCCGGTTGCGATACCATATCCCGCACGTTGAACACGCGCAATCATTTCATTCAGCCCCGTTGCAGACGGATTGAACTGAACGACCGCGCGCTCTGACGATAAATTCACAACAGCGCTTTGAACGCCATTAAACTTTCTTTAAGTTTCGCTCAATGGTCGAAACGCAATTGGCGCAATACATTCCGGTAATGGGTAACGTTAACTGTTTTGTTTCAGGCATTATTTACCAAGCCGTAGGGGCGCGATAACTCGCGCCCCTACCCAAATTACAATTGAATTACGCGGCAGCAGGATAATTGATCTCAGCCAGCAATGCCTTGATCTTGGTCTCGTCTGCAGGTGCGTCAAACGAAATCTGAACTTTCTTTGTATCGAGATCAGCCTTCACAGATTGGACTCCCTGCAATTCACCGACTTCCATCTCAACGGTGTGAATGCAGTGTTCGCAATCTATGGCTGGCACTAGATAAGTTACAGTGGTCATGCTATTTCTCCTTAGAATGGTGAAATTTAAAATTCGAGTATCGAAATCCTAATCTCGTTTTACACTTTGTTCGCCATATCGAATACTTCGGCGATTTCTTTCAGGACGCGCTCGCGTTCCTTCTTATCGTTTCCTTGAAGAGCGGTGATCACGCATGAATTTAGATGATTCTCCATAATCTGCGAGCCCACTTTGTTCAAGGCGGCTTCCACTGCCTGGATCTGGCGAATGACGTCAATGCAGTATGCGTCCTGCTCCACCATCCGGATCACGCCTCGCAAGTGACCCTCGATTGTTTTCAAACGCCGAAGGGAAGTTACATCGTTTTTCATAGCGCCTCGATATATCAGACCGTTATTTGCCATTAATCCTTACCCCCCCCCCCATGGGATAGGGTATACATATCATACCAACTGACGTGAAGCTCGTCAAGGATGATTGTCACAATTCATTCAAACATGAAATCAGCCTCATAAAACCAGCCCGTGAATTCTTCCACCAGCTGGTTTTGTTTTACTTGTACAATCGCTGATACAAATCTTGTGCCCAGGTGATTAATGATTGTTGGTCTGCACTGCTCGGTTGAGCACTTCCATTTCCAAACAATGAAACCTGGCGCGTCATACGATCCGAAGCATTAACAGGATCAGATGCATCGAGGTTGACTTGACCAAATTGCATTACCCATTTTTCAAGCTGTGTCATCTCTGCGGGCAATAATATACCGTTGCGTAGGTCTGCCTTGCAGTTATCTCCGCTCACTTCTCCCGACAAATAAACAGTCAAGCTATCACAAAATCCAGCAATGCCGCCGTTGCGTTTCCAAGTCAACGCAAGCGTGGCAGGTTGGATTTTGCTTCCATCCTCGTTGGTATGAAATTCATATTGGAGGCTGTTCGCCTGAAGCGTAATTAAATGTCCGGGCGTGACAATCATCGCGCACATCACTCCATCCAGCGCGACCCCTAAACAAGAATCGGGCCACTCGACTTCTGTGTCGCTGACCACGGTTATTTGACTGGCATCCATCCCCAACGCAGACGCGAGATTTTTTTTCACCGAGTCTTGTGCGGTTCCTAAAGCTTGGACGCCTTCGGAAGGTACGATTTCAACTCCATCGCGATCGGTATGGAATTCGTACTGTTTTCCATTAACACCCAGCACGAGGATATAGCCTGGCACTTGCTGATCCGTGCACATCACTCCCATGCGTTGCACACCCAGACAACTATTGGGCCAGATCACTGCTTGGGCCAAGATCACTTTTATTTGATCCGCAGGCAGGTTCAAGGACGAAGAGAGAGACATGATTGCCGCTTGTTGAGCAGGATTCACTCCAAGCGGGCCGCGGGTCGCTAAAGTAATGCTGGTCGGCTGAGGCATATTCGTCGGTAAAGGAATATTTGTACCAACAGCAACCTGCGTACTTGGCATCAACATCGTAGGCGGGGTTGGTATATATTCGGGTTCGCAAGCTGCGAGAAACAGCACTACAAAAGAAATCAATGAGATTAATTTTTCCATTTTGCTCCTTTGTGCTTAAACCAGACGAAGTGGACAACAAAAATGTTCCTCACATTGTATAATCAGACCATGTCTTCCATCATCAATCCTTGGCGAATATTCGCAAAAGCGATCGCTATCTTTATTATCTTCGAATTTGCTCTTTACACACTCAATCCAAATCTTCAATGGCTGAATGTTTATAATACACCGGCCTTGAAGCGTCAACGTTTTCCGATCAGCACCGTCGCACCGGAAGATAACGCACTGGACGTAGAAAATCTCGATGCGATGTTTGCCTCACATATTGTATCCGAACCGAAGGTGCCGAACGAATACCGTGTGTTGGTACTCGGCGATTCAGCGGTCTGGGGAATCGGTCTCACGCCGGAGCAAACGCTTCCAGGTCAGATGGATGCGCTGGGGCTGAAGTGCGGAAATAAAAATGTTCATGTCTATAATTTAAGCTTTCCAGCTTCCTCGGCAGCCAAAGACTTGATGATCCTCGATAAGGCTATGTCCTACCAACCCGATAAAATCATATGGCTGATCACTTGGTACACGTTGATGCCGAAAACACGTACCGATCATCCGCTGATCCCTCAAAACCCGGTTGAATTCTATAAACTAGCGCATCGGTTTAATTTCCTGCCGAAAAACAATAAAAGCCAAAGTTTGGTCTCTCAGATTACTGATCAGAGTCGAACCCTATTTCGCATTTTGCGTTATCAAGTTTATAGCCTAATCAATCTCGCCACAGGCCTCGACCAGATTCCGGGTCCGCCCGAAGAATTGCCAAGTCAATTGAGCAGTGATGCGACCTTTGAAGGCATGAAACCGCCCAAACTGAATGCCGCGGATGTATCGCTGGATCAAGTCAAGGACTTTTATCAAATTGCGGGAAACATCCCCGTGCTCCTAATCAACGAACCAATGCAAGTGCTTGCAAATATTCCCAACAGCAAGATTTACTATAACGTTTATTATCCTCGCTGGGTTTATGACCAATATCGTCAATACGTCAGCCACGCTGCGGCGGAAAATCATTGGAACTATCTCGACCTGTGGAATATCTTCCCAGCAAGCTTTTACACCGATACGCCGTTGCATTTGAATCCACAGGGTGAGACTGAACTCGCAAAAACGATTGCACCGTATATCGTCCAGGGATGTCCATGAAACGATACTTTATTTGCATCTTCATTCCAGCTTTCCTTCTTAATTCCTGCGCACCAAAGCCGACCTCCAATCCCGATGCGCAAATCCAATTGGCTGTCGCACAAACCATTGCCGCCATCCCAACCTACACGCCATATCCAACGCCGCGCATTCCTCCAACAGCAACACCGATGAGTCTAAGCGGCCTGTTCTGCGAATATCAATTTTGCATCGGGCATCCGGCTTCCGTGGAGCTCTGGGATCTTGAGGCAGAAAAAAATCCGCAAACGCCAAGCAATTTATCTCAAGGTATGTTGGTAGGATACAACCCTCCAAATCTGGTCATTCAAGTCATGTGGCAGGATGCGACCGGCGCCAGCGACGCGTCGTTTATGCTTGATACAATCATGGATGCCGATTCTCGAAGCGGCGACTTGAAAGCATTTCAAGTTGGGGGTTTAAATATAGATTATGTTGCTATCACTACCACCGCGACTCCTGCCCTGCCCTACGGCGGCGCGGCGGCCTGGATGTGTGGCGGGCGCGCTTTTGCTTGGAAAGCCTACACACCTCAAGCTGAGCTCGCCGCAAGCCTGCTCAATGAAGCGTTGCAGAAATTTCAATGCAACCCATAAAACATTTTTCAAGAAGGAATAAACTATGGCAAATGATATCACTGACATCAAGTGGCTTAACGAACCCGAGGAGCACGACTACCCCGCCGCATTGTCATACCTGAGACTTTTATATGAAGACAACCTGGCGAATGCCTATGTTGAAAAATTGAAGCAGGCGCCGATATCACAATTCAAGGCAAAAGATATTTTTCGCGCCTCCGGATTGTCCTTGCTGGGAACCAGCAATTCGCACGTGGAAAAAGATCAAAAGAAAATCGAATCAGGAAAGGAGCTTTCCCCACTTCTGCTGGTGCGGGATTCGTCTCAAAGCAAACTCATCATAGCAGATGGATATCATCGGTTATGTGCGGTCTACAGCTATGATGAAGATGCAATCATTCCCTGCAAAATCGTATAGCGCATGCAAGAGCAATACACTGATTATCCTGGGATATGACAAAGGCCAGAAGATATTCGCGCGGATGATCTGCCCGTCATCACTCTTTTCTCTTTGCCTCATCCCAAAGCGCATCCATCTCTTCCAATTTCATATCCGATAAATTTCGTCCCCGCTTCTTGGCGTTCGTTTCGATATAACCGAATCGCTTCTTGAATTTCATATTCGCCCCGCGCAGCGCAAACTCGGCGTCCACTTTTTTCCAGCGCGCAAAATTGACCAGCACAAAGAAAAGATCGCCGATCTCATCTGCGAGTTGAAAATCGGTTTCAGCTTGTTTGACTTCCTGAATTTCCTCAGTGAGCTTATCCAGCACGCCGTCAACGACCGGCCAATCGAATCCCACGCGCGCGGCGCGGTCCTGATATTCCTGGGCCTGACTCAAGGCAGGCAACGCCAACGGCACGCCATCCAACATCCCTTTTTCTGTTTCGCCTTTACTCTTGCGCTCCTTCGCTTTCAACTTTTCCCAATTCGTCAGCACGCCATCCACGCCGCTGACTTTTGCATCGCCGAACACATGCGGATGCCGCCGGATGATCTTATCGTAAATTCCCTTGACCACATCATTGGCGGTAAACTTGCCTTCTTCATTGGCAATCTGCGAATGCAACATGATCTGCAAAAGCAAATCACCGAACTCTTCGCGCATCGAATCAAAGTCACCCGAGTCAAGCGCGGCGATGGCTTCATACAATTCTTCCAATAAATGTTTGCGAAGCGAATCGTGGGTCTGTTCTTTATCCCATGGACAGCCATTTGGGGCGCGCAGATGCGCAACAATTTCCTGAAACAATTCAAACGATGTGCCTTCTTCCAGCATGGGAAGATACAAACAAGTTGTTTGTGAAAAATATTGGTCGAGGTTTTTTTCATCCGCAAGGTCAACCAGACTTAAAGATACTACATTCTTTTCCTTAATGCTTTGTATCTTTGTATTGAGATTGAGTAAAAAAACTTCATGTTCCTTCGGATACGTCGCAAGCAAAACGTTTTTCACCTGCACAGTCAATTCACGCGAATCCAAACTCGTAATCAACGCCGGTATATCAGGCGAAAAAGGTGGAACATGCGCGGACAAAAGAGTTGGCGCTTCGAGCAGGATCAACTTTGGGGGCGGCGAGATGCGCAAAGTCTCAAATACAGATTCGACGAGCGGGAAGTTCATGAAAGTCTCCTTTAAAATGGTAATTGGTAATTCGCGATTTACGAATTACCAATTACAAACCAATTTACAACTTTTGTAAAGAAGTTTAACGCTTCGTGTAAGTCGGAGCCTTGCGAGCGCGCTTGAGACCCGGCTTTTTGCGTTCCTTGACGCGCGCATCGCGCGTTAGCAAACCGAACTTGCGCAGAGACGAAGTCCAATCGATGTTGATCTTAAGCAACGCACGCGCCAAACCAAGTTTGACCGCATCGGTCTGACCAGTTACGCCGCCGCCGTTCACAGTGGCAGTGACATCATACTTGCCAGCTTCCTCGCCACAGGCTGTGAAAGCCATCAGAATGTCGTGGAGGTCGCCGAGACGCGTAAAATACGCACCGGCTTCCTTTTCATTGACCACAAACTTGCCGCTTCCGCTCATGAGACGAACTCGGGCAATGCTCTCTTTGCGACGGCCCACACCTTCATAATATTGAACAGCCATAATTGCTTATTCCTTTCTACTTCAGCGGTTCCGGGTTTTGCAGACTGTGCGGATGATTCGGACCGGCGTAAATCTTCAAGCGCTTCATCAACGAATGGCCCATTTTGTTATGAGGCAACATACCCCACACCGCTTCGCGCAAAACGCGGTCGGGATGAATGCGCAACTGTTCGCGCAAACTCACAGATTTCAATCCGCCTGGGTAACCAGAATGATGATGATACATCTTGCTATCCATCTTCAAACTAGTCCTGGTTCCGGTGGCAGTCACGCGCTCGGCATTGACAACCACCACATAATCACCCATCTCCACGCCGGGTGTGAAGGTCGGCTTATGTTTGCCCAGTAAAACGCGCGCAACCTTTGCCGCAAAGCGGCCCAGGTTTTGTCCGTTGGCATCTGCCACGAACCATTTGCACTCGATCTCGCTTTCTTTCGGATAATACGATTTGTACACTTTCAATCTCCGTATTCTTTGCTCGGAAGACTCAATACGTCACTTCAACCAGAGTCAATCCGTGTGCGGGAGCCAGACCCGCGGGAATTTCATTTTTAGTCTGCGGCCGTTCCAATGCTTTGACCACAGTTTCTTTCAAACATCTTCCTTGCGCGACTGCAACTTGAACGAAGACCAAGCGTCGCACCATGCGATATAAAAACGCATCCGCCCGGACCTCATACTGCCACTCATCATTGAGTCTTTTCCACCCTGAGGACATCACCGTGCGAACCGTACTACTTTGTTCGCGCGAGGGCGAACCAAACGCCGCAAAATCATATTGCCCTAAAAAGACTCCAGCCGCTTCGATGAGCGCATCGCCGTCGAAGGCAGGCCAGACACGCCATGCCATTTTCTCACGCAACGGGTCGCGAATATTCTGGCAAAACAGGCAATAATGATAGCATCGTGACGTGGCATCAAAACGCGGATGGAATTTTGCATCTGCAATTTCGACATCCTTCACAGCGATATCAACCGGCAAGTTGGCGTTCAATGCATTACGCAGATGCTCGAGGCCGTGGTTCCATTCGAGGTCGAACGCAGCCACTTGTCCCGAGGCGTGAACACCGGTGTCGGTGCGTCCGGCCAAAGTCACAGATCGAGCCGACCAGCCAAGTTCACGTAGAGCATTTTCGAGTGCGCCCTGCACCGTCCGACGTTTTGCCTGCCGTTGACTTCCAGCAAATGCCGTGCCATCATAGGCAAGGATCAGTTTGTAACGTGCCATGTTTAGCTATCAGCCATCAGCTTTTGGCTAAACGCTAACTACGATTTACTCTTCAACCAGTTCTAAGATCACCATTTCAGCCGAATCGCCGAGGCGCGGTCCGAGTTTCATCACGCGGGTGTAACCGCCATTGCGGTTCGCAAAGCGCGGAGCGATCTCATCGAACACGCGTTTGATCACCTGATTATCTCCAAGTTTCGAAGCCACGAGGCGCCGCGCTGCAACTTTTTCCGAATCACTGCCATTGGCACTGTTGCGCGCGATGGTAATGATATGTTCCGCTTCGCCGCGAATTGCCGCGGCCTTCGCCTTGGTGGTGCGAATTCGTTCATGCTCAAAAAATTGCTTGATCAGATTTCGGCGCAAGGCAAGCCGCGCGCCGCTGGTTCGATCTAATTTATAACCTGCTACATTATGTCGCATCTCTCATTACTCCGAAGATTGTTCGTCCTTTAAAAAGCCCTTTTCGTGCATCTTCTGGCGCAGTTCATCCAGGCTCTTTTCACCAAAGTTGCGGATGGACATCACTGCTGATTCTCCCTTGTCAAGCAATTCCAACACGTCACCAACGGTGGTAATGCCTGTACGCTTGAGCGAGTTGAAAACGCGCACTGAAAGGTCAAGCGCCTCCACTGGAGTCTCCGCTAGCTCGCTCGATAAACGGCTTCCGCCCACCTCGCGCTCTACCGCAACAGTCAGCATCTCTTCATTGATGCCCGCAATCATACGCAGATGATCAATAATCAACTTAGCCGATGTGCCGAGGGCGCGTTCCGGTGAGATCGTGCCGTCCGTCCAGATTTCAAGGACCAGCTTGTCATAGTTCGTGCTCTGGCCGACGCGGGCGGAGGTCACTTCCCAATTGACGCGCTTGACTGGGCTGTAGATCGCGTCTACAGGAAGTTCGCCAATCGGCAAGTGTTCACTGCGTTCGTTCGCAGGCGAATACCCGCGACCGCGCTCCACGGTGAATTCAATATCCAGCTTTGTCTTGGGATTGTCCACCGTAAATAGATAAAGTTCCGGGTTGACAACCTCGACTTCAGACGGGGCCACGATGTCGGCGGCGGTAACCGTTCCTTCGCCACGCACTTGCAAATTCATACGGGTGCTATCTACGCCGTCCAGCTTGAGGCGAATTTGCTTGATCTGCAAAGTCACCTGTATCACATCTTCGCGCACACCAGGGATATCGCTAAATTCATGCAACACGTCCCCGATGCGGATGGATGAAATCGCCGCGCCGTCCAGGGATGAAAGCAGAACGCGGCGTAAAGCATTCCCCAGTGTCGCGCCATAACCGCGCTCCAAAGGGCTGATTACAAATTTGCCATAATTTCGAGCTTCAGCCTCGCGCTCGATCTTCGGCATGACCATATTCGAGATACCCGTCACAGTTCACCTCTCCCTTGTAATAGCAGAAAGCCAACGAGTGAAGAATGGTTTTTGTTCATTCCATCACTCCCACACGGCCAAAGATTAACGGCGCGAGTAGTATTCAACAATAAGCTGTTCACTAAGAGTACCTTCAATTTCCATACGCTCAGGAAGCCGGGATATAATCCCTGACATCTTTTTGGTATCCCGATTCAACCAGGAAGGTGATGTGCGCTTTTCGGCCAAATCAGGCAAAGCCTGGAAATAAGTCAGACTTCGCGAACCTTCGCGAACGGTAATTTCATCGCCTTCACTTAAAAGCATGGAAGGAACATCGGTGCGACGACCATTTACGGTAAAATGGCCATGCGAAACCATCATACGAGCCTGTGAGCGGCTGGATGCGAATCCCAAGCGAAAGACCACATTATCGAGGCGGGACTCAAGGATTTGTAAAAGCGTCAAACCGGTCAGGCCGTGGCGATGTAAAGCGGTCTCATAATAGCGGTGGAATTGACGTTCCAATACACCATACATTCGGCGCGCCTTTTGCTTTGCGCGCAACTGGCGAGAGAAATCGGATTGACCGGTGCGACTGGCGTTTCCACCACGGCTCCCTGTCTTGCCATGTTGGCCAGGAGCAAAACTGCGTTTCTCAAAAGCGCACTTGGGTGTAAAGCAGCGCTCACCCTTCAAATAAAGTTTTTCGCCTTCACGCCGGCAAAGCTTGCAAACCGGGCTTAATGTTTTTGCCATATTTTCACTACCTCAATTTAATTACACGCGGCGCTTTTTCGGAGGCCGACAACCATTATGCGGAATCGGTGTGATATCCGACATCGAGCGGACTTTCAAGCCCATGGATTGAACCGCGCAAATCGCATTCTCGCGTCCGGGACCAGGGCCTTTGACAAACAGATCGACTTCCTGAATACCCAACTGTTGCGCGGCCTTGATCGCTTGTTCAGCGGCCAAGCGCGCAGCGAAAGGCGTGCTTTTGCGCGAGCCTTTGAAGCCCGCCGAACCCGCTGAACCCCAGGCTACGGCATTCCCTTCCGAGTCGGTCACTGTCACAATCGTGTTATTGAAAGATGCGAAGATATGCACCTGTCCAGAAGATAAATTGCGCTTCCCTTTTTTAGCACCACCGGCTGTGCGGCGTGCTGAGCGTACACTCTGAGGCATAAAATATCAACTCCTGTTTTACTTTTTGGTGGCGCCACGTCGGCGTCCGCGCCCAGCAACGGTCTTCTTACTGCCCTTGCGGGTTCGGGAATTGGTGCGAGTGCGTTGTCCGCGAACGGGCAGATTACGGCGATGCCGCAAGCCACGATAAGAGCCGATCTCGATCAGCCGCTTGATGTTCATTTGTTGTTCGCGGCGCAAATCACCTTCGACCTTATAGTTTTTTGATATAAACTCACGCATTGCCGTAACCTCGGCCTCGGTTAAATCCTTAACGCGTGTATCGGGATTTACTTTGGTCGCGGCCAAAACTTCGCGAGCGCGTGTAGGGCCAACGCCGAAAAGATACGTCAAGCCAACTTCAACCCGCTTATTGCGGGGCAGGTCAACACCTTCAATTCTTGCCATATACATCAACCCTGTCGTTGCTTGTGTTTAGGATTTTCGCAAATTACATATACGTGTCCCTTGCGCCGCACGATACGGCACTTGGCACATCGCTTGCGAACAGATGGTGAAACTTTCATGGTGCACTCCTTAGTTCTTCATAGAGCCAAAAGTATGATTATACAGGCTATACCTTTTTCCGTCCAGTGTTTGGTCTCATCGGCAGGTCATGGGACAGTCAGGATGAGGGGCTCTCCTTCGGTGACAGCCACAGAATGTTCAAAATGGGCCGTCAATGAATTGTCTGCCGAGACAACCGTCCACTGGTCGCGCAGGGTGCGGGTTTCGTGCGTCCCGACCAAAACCATCGGTTCGATGGCAATGGTAATTCCTGGACGAAGAGGCATTCCGGTTCCCGCCGTACCATAATTGGGAACTTGCGGGCCTTCGTGCATCTGCCGTCCTACACCATGACTGGTGTATTCGCGGGTAACATGCAGGCCGCGGCTTTCCACATAATTTTAAATCGCCGCCGAAATATCACCGGTGCGATTGCCAACGCGCATCTTGTCAATCGCCGCAGCCAACGCGCCTTCCGTGATTTCCATAAGGCGCTTCGCCTCCGGTGAAATCTTCCCCACCGCAAAGGTCATAGCCAAATCAGCCACAAAACCTTCGTAGACCGTTCCGCAATCGACAGAGATGATGTCACCTTCGCGGAGAATCCGCTTCTTGCTCGGGATTCCGTGCACCAATTCTTCATTGACGCTGGTGCAAATCGAAGCCGGATACGGCGGCTGGCTATAGCCTTTGAAAGGCGAATAACATCCGTGTTTCTTCAGCACTTCCTCAGCAGCCGCGTTGAGGTCAGCTGTTGAAACACCGGGCTGTATCATATTTTTCATGGTCGCCAAAATCTCGGCATTGATACGTCCGGCCTGACGCATGATCTTCAATTCGTCAGGGCTTTTGACATGTATTTGGCGATCCCAATTCATAATTTACTCCAACACAACCTATGCCACTGTCTTTTTTGTCACCAATAAAAGCGCATCTGAGACTTTCTCAATCGATTGTGTTCCGTCAATTTCAACCAGTTTGTTCTGCTTGCGATAGTAATCAATCAACGGCGCAGTCTGTTCAAAATAGACTTTGATGCGGTTCGTTATCGTCTCAGGGTTGTCATCATCACGTTGATAAAGTTCAGATCCATCCACATCGCATTTGCCGGCAACTTTCGGCGGGTTGAACTTCTCATGATAAACATGGCCCATTGCTTTGCATGTCCATCTGCAACAAATACGTTCAATTAAAACATCCGGCGAAGCGGTGATGAATGGAACGAGATCAACATCGCCTTTGAAATCTGCAAGCAATCTATGCAATGCATCAGCCTGGATTGGGGTACGGGGAAAGCCATCCAAAATGGCACCCGCATTGCAGTCCGGACGAGCGAGGCGGTCTTTGATCATGGCGACAGTCACATCGTCCGGCACCAGCTCGCCTTTATCTATAAAAGCTTTGGCGAGTCTGCCAAGTTCTGTTTGATTCTTAATGTTCTCACGAAATAAATCGCCCGAGGAAACGTGGATTAAGCCTGTTTGCTGAGCTAGGATTTTTGCTTGCGTACCCTTTCCTACTCCAGGAGGTCCAAGCAGAACAATATAGGTCGCCACGTTTTCTCCTTCTTAGATTTTGTTTAGCGCACCAGCAACAAGTCTTGATAGCCGTGCAACTTCATTTCCGCTTCAATATTCAAGAATGTATCGCGGACAACACCGACCACAATCAGCAAGCCTGCCGATGAAACCAGGAACAAGCCCGTTGAAGTGGACGCACTACCTATTCCAAATGCTTTCAGCAACAGGCTGAGCAAGAAGGGCAAGGCGGCTACCACTCCGAGGAAGAACGCGCCGGGGAATGTAATACGCTGCTGAACTTTGTTAAGATACTTCTGCGTTATTTCACCTGGATGCACACCAGGGATTTGCGCACCCGATTTTTTCAGGTTGTCGCCATAGTTTTGTTGTTCAAACAAAACGGATGTGTAGAAGAAGGTGAATGACACAACCATGATGAAGTACAAGAGCCAGTACACCCAACTGCTTGAACCGGTCCCGCCGCCCAGTGTGTTTTGCACGCCAAGAGCGAAGGCTTTCACACCCGCATTCGTGGATTGAGTGAAATAACTGGCAATGATCGCCGGGAATTGCAGAATGGCGCTTGCAAAAATCAAGGGGATCATTCCAGCGAGATTCACCATCAGCGGCAGAGTGCCTTTGACTGGCATAGACATACGATTACCCATCCGTCTTCCCGGATACATGACCGGCACATTACGGCGCCCCTGCTGTATGTAAACGATGGCATATATTGTCGCAACAATCACCACAATCGTAAATACCAACAAGAACCAGCGCGTAGATTGATCCTGCATAATGCTAAAAAGATTTGCAGGCATGCGCGCCACGATGCCAGCAAAAATCACCAGCGAAAGCCCTTGTCCGCGAATGCCATATTCGGAAATCAATTCACCAAGCCAGATGGCAAACATCGTACCGGCTGTCATCACCAAGAGAATAGTCAATGAAGGAAGCCATAAGTCACTGCTAAAGCCAAAGGGAACGATCGTTCCTTGTTGTGCCTGAACCGACAACGAGTTGAAGATATTGATCTGTCCAATTGCTGAAAGCGCCGCCATGGGCACGGCAAGGAAGTATGTCCAACGCTCCATCCATCGCTGACCCTCGCGCGGATCTTCTTGCATCCGGCGCTGAAGTGCGGGAATGATCGGGATCAGCAATTGCAAAATAATCTGCGCGGTGATGTACGGATAAACTCCCATCGAAAGCAGGGAGAAGTTGGTTACCGTGCCGCCTGACAATAAATCAAGGAAGCCAAGAAAGCCGGCACTCGAAGCGGCGCTTGCCCGAAAAGCCTTAAGTGCAACAAAATTGATGCCGGGCACGGGCACATCGGCTGCAATGCGATAGAGAGCCAGAATGAAAAATGTGATCAGCAGTTTGCGCCGAATATCTTCCGACTTCCACAGGTAACGCCAACCCGAAAACGACGATTTCATCAGAAATCTCCTCGCTGGATTATTGGATCAATTCCACGGAGCCGCCGGATTTTTCAATCTTGGATTTGGCGCTGGCGCTCACGCGTTGAACTTTCACTTTAAGCGCGATCTTCAAATCGCCGCGCCCCAAGACTACAACCGGATTGCGCGGATCTCGAAGCAGATGCGCAGCCTCGAGCGATTCCAAGTTTACCTCCGCGTTAGCTTTGAATGCCTCAGACAATTGATCAAGATTGACTTCGTTATACGTCACCTGATTCGGCGGAGTAAAGCCTTCACCGCGCATGAACGGCAATCGACGATAGAACGGCAGATTTCCGCCTTGGGCATAGATGCGGCCACCTTCGCCAGAGCGCGCACCCTGACCTTTGGTGCCGCGTCCGGCTGTTTTACCTTGGCCGGCAGATGGGCCGCGTCCAACGCGTTTACGGTTTTTCTTCGAGCCCGGATTGGGCACAAGTTCATGTAATTTCATTGCAACCTACTCTTCGATCTTCAGAAGATGAATTACTTTGGTCAACATTCCGCGCAAGGCCGGCGTATCTTTATGCTCTATCGTTTGATGCAAACGGCGCAAGCCCAAAGCAAGGACGGTTTCCTTTTGATCTTTAGTATATCCAATTGGACTGCGGACAAGCGTCACGCGAATCGTCTTGCCTGTAGTTTCTTTCTTAGGCATGTTGCTTCCTCCGTTCCCAGAACGGCAACAACTCCTCGACCTTCTTGCCGCGGCGAGCCGCCTCTACTTGAACAGACTTCAAATTGTTCAAAGCT
Source organism: uncultured Chloroflexia bacterium (assembly GCA_963783295.1). Classification (GTDB taxonomy): domain Bacteria; phylum Chloroflexota; class Anaerolineae; order Anaerolineales; family Villigracilaceae; genus Fen-1038. The sequence goes on from CAWAMX010000001.1 coordinate 227,797, forward strand.
GAGAAAGTTGCCATCACTACGTTCAGAACATTGGCCGAGCCCATAGATTTGGTAAGGATATCGCGGACACCTGCAACTTCCAAAAGGGCACGCACACCACCTGCCGCGATCACGCCGGTGCCGGGGGAGGCAGGCTTCAAGAAAACACGCGCCCCGCCAACAATCCCGAGTGATTCGTGAGGGATGGTTGTTCCAGACAAATTCATCACGTGCATATTCTTTCGAGCGCGTTCCGACGCTTTACGCATTGCATCCGGCACAGCATTGGCTTTACCGCTCCCCATACCGATGGTTCCTTTTTTATCGCCAACCACTACGGTCACGCGAAAGCGGAAGCGACGGCCACCTTTGACCACCTTGGCGACACGGGCAATTTCAATCACGCGTTCTTCAAACGCATCCTGCTGTTCAAATTGTTGTTGCTGTTCAGCAACTACTTCTACATCTGCCATAATCAACTCCACATCGGCCTAGAACTGCAGGCCGCCTTCCCGCGCACCATCTGCCAGCGCCTTGACACGACCAGTATATTTAAAGCCGCCACGATCAAACACCACCGCAGCAATACCTTTATTCTTGGCACGCTCAGCCACGGCCTTGCCAACCAGCTTGGCTTGTTCGGACTTCTTCTTATCCTTCATCTGTTCGCGCAATTCTTTATCCACCGAGGATGCAGACACCAGTGTATTACCTGCGGCATCATCAATAACCTGTGCATAAATCTCGGCAACACTGCGGAATACAGCCAGCCGCGGACGCTGGGCTGTGCCAGCTAAATTCAAACGCACGCGCAGATGACGTCGCTCGCGCGCAATGGAACGATTTTTGTTAGCCATAATTACTTAGCAGCGGCTCCCTTCCCGGCCTTTCCAGCTTTATGGCGAATGTGTTCGCCTAGATAATGCAAACCTTTACCATGATACGGTTCCGGCGGACGAACTTTACGAATATTCGCCGCAACCTGACCAACCAATTCTTTATCAAAACCCAATACTTTGATCTGGCGAGTCTTTAGATCCGTTTCAAAGGATATTCCAGCTGGCGGTTCCATCTTAACCGGATGCGAATATCCAACGTACAACGCCAGATTCTTTCCTTCCAATTCAGCGCGGTAACCCACGCCTTCAACTTCCAACACGGTTTCAAAGCCCTTGCTCACGCCATGAACCATGTTGGCAAGCAGCGCACGCGTCGTCCCGTGCAAGGCGCGTTCCAAGGCTTCATCCGATTTCCGTGTGATGACCAGATGATTATTTTCCATCTTGATCTCAACCATCGGGGAGAACACGCGCTGAAGTTCGCCCTTCGGTCCCTTCACGCGGACATTGGATCCTTTGACATCCACTTGAACGCCGCTCGGAATTTCGACCGGCAATCTTCCAATACGAGACACTTTTTACCTCCTCCTTTTACCAGACCTTGCAAAGGATCTCGCCACCTACACCCAATTGACGAGCACGGGCACCGGTCATCACGCCTTTTGGCGTGGAGAGAATCGCGACACCGAGACCTGATAACACCCAAGGGATTTCCTTTTTATTGGTATAGATGCGGCGCCCCGGAGTACTAACGCGCTCAATACCGCTCAATACCGGTTTTCGCTCGCGGCGCTCACCAATGTACTTAATCTTCAAGCGCAAAACCTTAAAGCTGGTCTTTTCGTCGTCCACTACCTCGAAGCCTTCGAGAAAACCTTCATCCTTTAAAATCTTGGCAATCTCGGCTTTGATTTTTGAACTGGGCATCGCAATCTGGGACTGCCCAGCCATTACCGCGTTGCGAACGCGGGTCAACATATCAGCAATCGGATCATTAACACTCATGATCTATCTCCAGCCTACCAAGATGCCTTGACAACGCCCGGCACTTTGCCCTGCAGAGCCAGTTCACGGAAGCAGATGCGGCACAAACCGAAACGGCGAATATAGCCGCGCGGGCGTCCGCAACGCTGACAGCGATTGCGCACCTGAACGGCATTGCGCCGACGGAGTTCACGAAATTGCATGCATTTCTTCGCCATACCTAATTACGCTTCCTTCCCGCTGAACGGCATTCCAAGCATCTGCAACAAAGCACGCGCGTGCTCATCGGTTTTGGCAGAGGTCACAATCGTGATCTCCATACCGCGCAGTTTATCAATTTTGTCATACTCAATCTCAGGAAATACCAATTGATCCTTGAGACCTAATGTGTAATTGCCACGTCCATCAAAAGCATTTGCAGAGACGCCGCGGAAATCGCGGACACGCGGCAGAGCAATGTTCAACAAGCGGTCTAGGAACGACCACATGCGGTCGCCGCGCAAGGTAACCTTCGCACCGATCAAGCGGCCTTCGCGCAATTTGAAGTTGGCGATGGCTCTGCGAGCTTTGGTGGTAACAGGTTTCTGGCCGGTAATGGTGGTCAGATCGCCTACCGCCGCCTCGAGCATCTTGGGATTATCCATGGCTTCGCCCAGACCGATGTTTACCACAACCTTTTCCACGCGCGGAATCTGCATCACGTTCTTGAAACTAAATGCCTTTAATAACGCCGGGGCTACTTCTTTTTGATAACGTTCCTGCATTCTATTCATCATCAATGCTCCACGGCCTAATCAATCAACTGCTCGCAGCTTTTGCAAACTCGGTGTGCACCGGCCTCATCGCGTTGAATTCCAACGCGTACCGCCTCATTGCATTTCGGGCACACCAACATCACATTCGAGATATCAATCGGCCCTTCAAATTGAATGCGACCGGGATTGACATTTCGGCCAGCCTGCGTCTGAACCTGGCGTTGGTGTTTGGTACGGATGCTTACACCCTGCACCACCACACGGTTCTCTTTCATCATCACATTGATGACTTCACCGCGTTTGCCTTTGTCTTCGATGCGGCCGCTGATGACTTCCACAGTATCGCCTTTTCGGATCTTCACTCTCATTCCAATACTCCTACAGCACTTCCGGGGCCAACGACACGATCTTCATGAACTGCTTATCGCGCAGTTCGCGTGCCACAGGCCCAAAGATACGCGTGCCCTTCGGGTTCTGACCGTCCGCATCCAAAAGCACAGCGGCATTATCATCAAAGCGGATGTACGAACCATCTTCGCGGCGCCATTCCTTCGTCAGGCGCACAATGACCGCATGCACCACCTCGCCTTTTTTAACTCCACCCTGTGGCGAAGCCGATTTGACGCTTGCCACAACTACATCACCGATGTGTCCGTACCTGCGCGTCGAGCCGCCCATCACATGGATTACGAGCAGTTCACGCGCTCCGCTATTATCTGCAACTTTCAACCGAGACTCATGCTGAATCATAACTTATGCCTCCGGCTTGGTCTCAGTTACTACATCGGCGCTCGCAATGGCTTCGACGCCTGCATCAGCAGTGCGGGTCTCGCGCTTGACAACAGACTCAACCACCCAGCGCTTATCACGGGACAGCGGGCGGGACTCAACAATCTGGACCTCATCCCCAATCTGACATCCTATCTCATCGTGAGCCTTGACTCGCTTGCTGGAATACACGACCTTCTTATAAAGCGGATGACGAAACTTGCGGACAATTTCTACTACCACGGTCTTGGTCATTTTATTGCTAGTGACCTTCCCAACAATTCGACGACGATTATTCATGCTTTACCTTTCGTAGCCGCCGAACCTGCCATTTCATGGAGAACGCTCTCCATGCGGGCAACATCCCGGCGCAATATACGAATGCGACTGGTGTCCGTTAATTGACCTGTTACTTGCTGAAAACGAAATTTCATCAGCTCTTCGCGTGCGTCAGACAGTTTCGAGCGGATCTGTTCCGCCGACATTGCTCGGATTTCTTCGGCTTTCATTTCCTACGCTCCTGACTCATGACTGCTCACGACTTTTGTTTTGATGGAAAACTTGTACTGCGCGCCTCTTAATGCTGCCATCGCTTGATCGGCAGGCAAGCCACCAACTTCAAACATAATACGGCCAGGTTTGACTACTGCAACATAATATTCCACACCGCCTTTACCACCGCCCATGCGGGTTTCAGGTGGACGATGAGTATACGGCTTGGCTGGGAAGATGCGGATCCAGACCTTGCCACGCCGCTTCATTTCGCGGACGATGACGCGTCGGGCCGCTTCGATTTGGCGCGCGGTGATCCACCCCGGTTCGAGAGCCATCAAGCCGAACTCACCAAACGAAACTTCCGCGCCGCGTAAAGCCTTGCCTCTCATGCGACCGCGCATCTGCTTTCGCCACTTAACACGTTTTGGCATCAACATAGTAATAACCTCATTCCAAAATAACCGACTTATTCGCTGACGTAAACGCCTTCAGTCGTCGTCTCCGCTTTTTCCTGTACTTCTTCTGGCACCGCTTCGCCTTTATAAATCCAAACCTTCACACCTATTTGACCATAAGTGGTCAGCGCTTCAGTTTTGGCAAAATCAAGATTGGCACGCAGAGTTTGCAAGGGAACGCGGCCTTCACGCAGCCATACATCTCGTGACATTTCTGCACCGCCCAAACGCCCGCCCACCATGATCTTGATGCCTTTTGCTCCCTGGCGCATGGCTTGCTGAATCGCACGCTTCATCGCACGGCGGTAGGCAATACGGCGCTCTAGTTGATCTGCTACATTTTTGGCAACTAATTGAGCATCTGTATCCGGCGAGGTAACTTCTTTTACATCAAGATCAATCTTTTTACCGACCAATGCTTCCAACGCAACACGAATCTTTTTAATTCCTTCGCCTTTGCGGCCGATCAGGATACCTGGCTTCGCTGTATGAATAGCAACTCGAATTTTGCCAGGAAATCTTTCAACGTCCACGCGCGAAATACCAGCCTTACCATTGGTCAGCATCTCTGGCAATTCGCCGCGCAGCTCGCGCACACGAGTGTTTGCCGCCGCGCCGCCTTTGGATGTACCGCCCAACAACAAATAACGGATGGCAAAATCCTGGTGCAATTGCTCGCGGTATGTTTTGCCTTCTGCGAACCAGCGTCCCTGCCACGGTTGATTAATTCCAAGACGCATTCCAATCGGATGTACTTTGCGACCCATTAGTTCATCAGTCCTTTCCTAAGACCCGCGCTCACGCAGGACAACGGTGATATGCGACTGGCGCCGCAAGATCGGCTTGAAGCGGCCGCGCGCACCAAAACGGCGCCATTTACGAGTTGGCGCTTCGTTGGCATAAATCTGTGCCACATACAAATCATCCCGGCTGACGCCGAAATTCTCTTCGGCGTTGGCGACTGCAGATTCCAGTAACTTGAGAATATCTACACCCGCCCGCTTATTGGCAAAGCGAAGCGACTCGAGGGCCTCATTCGCGTTCAGGCCGCGCACTGTGTCAATCACGAGGCGAACCTTCTGGGCAGATTGAGGCAAAAAGTTAAGTTCAGCACGAATATCGTGTGCCATAGTTTAGCCTCCAGCCGCCGGAGCAGCGGGAGCCGGAGCGGCAGCTGCCCTTTCAGCAGCAGCCGCATGACTGCGGAAAGTTCGGGTCGGTGCGAATTCACCCAAACGGTGACCCACCATGTTTTCCGTAACATAGATCGGAACATGGCGGCGTCCGTCATGGACGGCAATTGTGTGTCCAACCATTTGAGGAAAAATCACACTCGCGCGACTCCAAGTACGAATCACTTTCTTCTCACCCTTTTGATTCATCGCCTCGATGCGCTTGAGCAGTTTCGGCTGTATATATGGACCTTTTTAAGAGAACGAGACATAGTTACCTTTTACTCTCAGCGCCTAGCGATTGGTCTTACTGCGGCGGCGCACAATATACTGATTCGTCTTCTTATTGCGACGGGTTTTCTTGCCAAGGGTCGGCTTGCCCCACGGACTTTTCGGTCCGGGAAGTCCAATGGGCTGACGTCCTTCACCACCACCATGGGGATGGTCCCGCGGAACTCATCGCAGAACCACGTACGGTCGGTCGAACACCCATGTGGCGCTTACGCCCTGCCTTACCCAACTTGATATTACTATGATCCAAATTGCCGACTGTTCCAATAGTCGCATAGCACACTTGATGGATCAAACGCACCTCACCGGACGGCAAGCGGATCTGGGCAAAATCGCCTTCCTTGCCCAGAAGCTGTGCCGCCCCACCGGCCGTGCGGACAATCTGTCCGCCTTTGCCTTCCTTCATTTCGATATTGTGAATGAGTGTGCCCACTGGAATATTCGATATCGGCAGATAATTGCCTGTACGAATTTCTGCATTGGGGCCGGACATCAGCGTGTCGCCAACTTTCAGATCAAGCGGAGCAATGATATAACGCTTTTCACCATCCGCATAATTAAGCAGGGCCAAGCGAGCAGTGCGGTTCGGATCATATTCAATCGCGGCAACTTTGGCTGGAATGCCATGCTTCTCGCGTTTGAAGTCCACGATACGAACGAGGCGCTGGTTGCCTCCGCCGCGATGTCGAACCGTGACGCGTCCATATGCATTGCGTCCACCGTGACGACCCAGCGATACCGTCAGCGAGCGCTCCGGCGTGGACTTGGTTATTTCTTCAAACGTATTGCCCGTCATCCCGCGTTGACCGGGGGTTGTGGGTTTATATTTTTTAACAGTCATTACTTCACCCCTTCAAAGATCGGGAGGGATTGGCCCTCCGCCAGGGTCACAATCGCCTTTTTAAATCCAGACTTGCGGACTAAAAGGCGGCGTGATTTTGCTCGACGCCCACGCTTGGCAGTAGTATTCATAATATTTACGCGCACCACTTCCACATCAAACATCGTTTCAACCGCATCTTTTACCAAGGTGCGGTTTGCATCTTCTGCAACTTCAAATGAATACTTATTCAATTTTCCGGAAAGATAACTGGATTTTTCAGTGACTAGCGGACGATGGAGCACATCATAAATTGTCGTCATGGCTTATTCCTTCCCCAAATGCGCCGACAATGCGTCGAGAGATTTGAGCGGCAGAACAACTTTATCAAAGCCAAGTAAATCGCGAATATTCAAATAATTGACCAGCATAACTTTGGCATCTGGAATGTTGTTTGCCACACGAGTCACATCATCATACAACGCGTCTTTTACTGGCATAAGCAATAACGCTCTTGCATCGCCAACCAAATGATTCAACGCGGCGGTCATAGCCTTCGTCTTCAGCTCATCAACCTTGATTTCGTCCACTACAACAATTCCCGAATCTGCCGCCTTTACGGTGAGAGCCGAACGCAACGCTGCCAGACGCATCTTCTTGGGCATGGCTTGTGTATATTTGCGAGGATGTGGCGTATGAATACGTCCGCCACCAACCCACTGCGCGGAAATCGTCGAACCCTGACGGGCGCGGCCAGTCCCTTTTTGCTTCCACGGTTTGCGACCGCCTCCGGCAACTTCGGCTCGAACTTTTGTCTCGTGCGTACCGAGACGCGCGTTTGCCATCTGGCGCTGATAAGCCTGATGCATCAAATCCATATTTACTTTGGCTTCAAAGATCGCCGCAGGCAAATCCACCTGCTTGACCTTTTCACCTTGCATATTGAGAACATCTACTTTCATAATCTATCTTCCTGTTTCCTCAGCGTCTATTGCTTGCGCGTCTCTTTTAACACAACGAGACTTCCTTTACCGCCTGGCACTGCGCCATTCAAACCGATCAAATTGCGTTCCGCATCCACCATCACGACTTTGAGATTCTGAGCGGTGACGCGATCGGAGCCCATGTGTCCAGGTCGACGCGAACCGCGATAGACGCGGCCCGGAGTGGTACCAGAGCCGTTCGAACCCGGAGCGCGGTTGCGATCTGAAGTCCCGTGCGTGGCGTTCATTCCATGGAAATGATAGCGTTTGACAACGCCTGCAAAGCCTTTGCCCTTGCTGATACCAACTACATCCAAGCGCTCACCAACCGTAAATGTATCAACAGTGACTTTATCGCCAATATTGACATCAGGAGTCTTTGTGCGAAATTCGCGCAGGAAACGTAAAGTTGGGATTTTATTGGTTGCAAAGTGTCCCCGTTCGCCGTTGGTCAGACGCTTAGGATGAACCTCGGAGAATCCCAACTGGACTGCAGAATAACCTTCCTTCTCCGGTTTGCGAATCTGTGTAACGTAACATGGCCCAGCTTCGATGAGCGTCACAGGATACGCGACGCCTTGATCATCGAAGATCTGGGTCATGCCGATCTTCTTGCCAATCAGCCCTTTTAACATGATCGATTTTTCTCCTTCAAAAGTTTTGTGAGACTGTCAGACCGGGCTTGGTCTGCATCATCTCCGAACGGCCCAGTAAGCAAGATTGGTGCGAAGCAAATATATTGGTCCGCTTACAACCCGGCTCTTGCGCCGTCGAAACATGATCCATAATTACGGATCATGAATTACACATTATATCTTGATTTCAATATCCACGCCCGCAGGCAAATTGAGACGCATCAACATATCAATTGTCTTGGAGTCTGGATCCAGAACATCAATCAAACGATTGTGTGTCCTGATTTCATAATGCTCGTGAGAGTCTTTGTCTATGAAAGTCGAGCGACGTATTGTAAAGCGTTCTATCTTAGTTGGCAAGGGTACAGGACCAACTACATGAGCGCCGGATCGTTCAGCAGTTTCAACAATCCGTTTTGCGGACTGGTCGAGAACACGATGATCGTAAGCCTTAAGGCGGATTCGAATCTTTTGTTTAGCCATGATTTATTCCAATATTTTGGTGACGACGCCGGAACCGACAGTCAAGCCACCTTCGCGGATCGCAAACTTCGAACCCTGCTCCAAGCGCCACCGGCACGATCAACTCCACCGTCAAATTGACGTTGTCCCCAGGCATCACCATCTCCACTCCCTCCGGCAACGCGATGTTCCCCGTCACATCCATCGTCCGGATGTAGAACTGCGGCCGGTAGCCCGTGAAGAACGCCTTGTGCCGTCCCCCCTCCTCCTTCTTCAGCACATATACCTGCGCAGTGAATTTCTTGTGCGGCGTGATCGATCCCGGCTTCGCCAGCACCTGCCCGCGCTCCACATCCTCCCGCTCGATACCTCTCAGCAGGATCCCCGCATTATCCCCCGCCACCACTTCGTCCAACTCCTTGTGGAACATCTCCGTCCCCGTGATCACCGATTTGCGCGTCTCGCGCAACCCAATGATCTCCACTTCGTCTCCCTTCTTCGCCTTGCCTCGGTCCACTCTGCCCGTCACCACCGTCCCGCGTCCCTTGATCGAGAACACATCCTCGATCGACATCATGAACGGCTTATCCACCTCGCGCTTCGGCTCCGGTATGTATTCATCGATCACCCGCAGCAATTCCTTGATGCTCGCATACTCCGGCGCATTCGGATCCGTGCTCGTGCTCTCCAACGCCTTCAAGGCACTCCCCCGCACAATCGGCGTCGTGTCTCCTGGAAATCCATAACTGCTCAATAACTCCCGCAGTTCCAATTCCACCAGCTCCAACAACTCCGGATCATCCATCTGATCCACTTTGTTCAGATACACCACGATGCTCGGCACTTCCACCTGACGCGCCAGCAACACATGCTCCCGCGTCTGCGGCATCGGCCCGTCCGGCGCCGCCACCACCAGGATCGCTCCATCCACCTGCGCCGCCCCCGTGATCATGTTCTTGATGTAGTCCCGGTGCCCCGGCATGTCCACGTGCGCATAGTGCCGTTTGTCCGTCTCGTATTCCACATGCGCTATGTTGATCGTGATCCCGCGCGCTTTCTCCTCCGGCGCATTGTCGATCGTATCATACGCCCGATACTGCGCCTTCCCCAAAAACTGGCTGTACTTCGTGATCGCCGCCGTCAGCGTCGTCTTCCCATGATCGATGTGCCCCATCGTCCCCACGTTCAGATGCGGCTTCGTCCTATCAAATTTCGCCTTCGACATAATTTCGCTCCTTATCTATAGAGAAACAATTACACTTTGAGAATTTCTTCTGCCACTGATTGCGACACAGGCGCATAGTGGTCAAATTCCATGCTGAAGACACCACGACCCTGCGTCGCTGAACGCAATTGCGTGGCATAACCGAACATTTCAGCGAGCGGCACCATTGCGCGTACCGCTTGAGCGTTGCCCGGTCGAACATCCATGCCTTGAATATTGCCACGGCGACTGTTGACTTGTCCCATCACTTCACCGAGGAATTCTTCCGGAGCTACAACTTCCACTTTCATGATCGGTTCGAGCAAAACCGGCCCAGCTTTTTGAACACCTTCTTTAAACGCCATGGATGCGGCCAGTTTGAAAGCCATTTCATTCGAGTCCACTTCATGGAACGATCCATCAAAGAGCGTGACTTTTAAATCCACCACAGGATAACCAGCCAACACTCCGCTCTCCGCGGCCTCTTTTACGCCTTTCTCAACCGCCGGAATATATTCGCGCGGAACTGTTCCGCCGCGAATAGCATCCTCAAAGATAACACCCGAGCCGGGTTGACCCGGTTCAATCTTGATCACAACATGACCGTACATGCCATGACCACCGGTCTGCTTAGCATATTTGTAATTGACTTCCGGAACCACGCGCGTAATCGATTCCCGATAAGCGACGCGCGGCGCGCCGACATTGGCCTGAACTCGAAACTCGCGCAACATACGATCCACGATAATATCAAGGTGCAGTTCGCCCATTCCCGAAATAATGGTTTGTCCAGTATTTTCATCGGAACGAACACGGAATGTTGGGTCTTCTTCCGAAAGCTTGCGAAGAGCCTCGCCCATTTTTTCCTGATCGGAACTGCTCTTCGGTTCAATCGCAATCGAGATCACTGGTTCAGGAAATGTAATGCTTTCAAGGACAACTTGTTTGGTATCGCAGAGAGTGTCGCCGGTGAAAGTTTCCTTGAAACCCAGTGCTGCTCCAATATCGCCCGCGCGCACCTCGGTAATATCCTCACGGCGGTCGGCATGCATCCGAATCAAACGTCCAATGCGTTCGCGTTTGCCCTTGGTTGAGTTAGTCAACATTTGGCCCTGCGAAATCACGCCAGAATAAACGCGGAAATATGCCAGACGCCCAACATAAGGATCGGTGACGATTTTAAAGACCAAGGCACTAAGAGGTGCATCATCTTTTGCGGGCAGTTCAATATTAAATTCACTACTGCCCGGCTCAGATCCTTTAAGAGGAGGAACATCCAGCGGTGATGGCAGGTAATCAATCACTGCATCGAGCATTACTTGAACGCCCTTGTTTTTCAAAGAGGAACCGCAGAAAACAGGATAAGCTTTATTGGCGATAACAGCATTACGAAGCGCATGCTTTAACTCATCAACGCTGATCTCCGTCCCCTCGAGATATTTGACCGTCAAATGATCATCGAGCTGGGCAATTTCTTCCACCATATGGTGACGGGCTTCTTCTGCCGCTTTCCTTAATTCAGCAGGAATCTCGATATCCTTGGGCTCTTTGCCGAGATCATCTTCCCAAACGACGCCCTGCATTGTAAGCAAATCAATAACACCTTTAAAGGTCGCTTCAGCACCAATTGGCAACTGCATAGCAATTGGATTTGCGCCGAGGCGGTCAATAATCGATTGGATGGTGCGTTCAAAGGATGCACCAACGCGATCCATCTTATTGACGAAACAAATGCGCGGGACCCCATAGCGGTCAGCCTGCCGCCAAACGGTTTCACTCTGAGGTTCCACGCCTTGAACCGCATCGAAGATTACGACACCGCCATCCAAAACGCGCAGAGAACGTTGAACCTCTGCAGTAAAGTCAATATGTCCGGGCGTATCAATGACGTTGATCTGATAGCCGTTCCACTCAGAAGAAATAGCCGCTGAAACAATCGTAATACCACGCTCGCGTTCCTGCTCCATCCAGTCCGTGACGGTCGTGCCGTCATCGACCGAACCGATGCGGTGCGTCTTCCCGGTATAGAACAAGATACGCTCGGTGGTTGTCGTCTTCCCGGCGTCAATGTGGGCAATAATCCCAATATTTCGATACTTATCCAGCGGATATTCGCGTGCCATTCTTTCCTATACAAATAATCGAAGTAGATTTCCTAAAATACAAATTAGATACGGTAATGAGAAAATGCCCGGTTAGCCTCAGCCATTTTGTGAGTTTCATCGCGCTTGCGGATTGCGGCGCCCGTTTCATTGGAAGCGTCAATCAATTCAGAAGCAAGTTTGTCAGAGAAGGATTGTCCTCCCCGTTCGCGCGCTGCGCTCAAAATCCAGCGGATCGCCAATGTGGTTCGTCGATCTGTCGCAACTTCCATTGGAACTTGATAGGTTGCGCCGCCGACGCGCCGCGGACGGACTTCCATCGCAGGGCCTACATTCTTCAACGCCGCATCGAAAACTTCCATCGGATTCTTCTGCGTGCGTTCCTTGATCAAATCCATCGCGCCATAAATCACGCGGGCGGCTGTACTCTTTTTACCGCGCGTCATAACATGTTGAACCAGGATTTGAAGCTGGACGCTGTTATAGCGCATATCGGGCGGAACCGGCCGTTTTTCTGGGCTTCCACGTCTCATGAATATACTCCTTACTTTGTTTCCTTCGGGCGCTTTGCGCCATATTTGGAACGACCTTGACGCCGTTTTTCGACTCCGGTTGTGTCCAGCGAGCCGCGCACAATGTGATAACGCACACCCGGCAGGTCCTTCACACGTCCACCGCGCACAAGCACCACGGAGTGTTCCTGCAATTGATGGCCTTCGCCCGGAATATACGCTGTGACCTCGATGCCATTCGTCAAGCGGACGCGGGCGATCTTACGCAGAGCCGAATTCGGCTTCTTGGGAGTCATCGTACGCACCACGGTGCAGACGCCGCGCTTTTGAGGCGCACCTTTATCCTGGCGTATGCGTCGCTGCTTGTGACTGTTCAATGTATACTGCAACGCAGGAGCCTTACTCTTGACCTTCTTATTTTTGCGGCCCTTGCGGACCATTTGATTTACTGTCGGCACTTTGCCTCCGATAACAAAATCTTTCACAATGACTTTTGCAAGAAATGAGGCCATCAGAAACAATGATGATGGCCTCATTTGTAGGTGCCATATTGTGGCGGGAGAAACTGCCGCCTTCTTGCAGGCAACGGCGAATTATTCTAACATGCGGTTATCCGCAAGTCAAGAAAAAAGCCATACTATTTCTTTGACGATTCAGCATCCACACCAAGTTCCATGAGACCCGTACCCATCCTGGGTGGATGCATTTTCTCTTCATCTTTTCCAAATTTAACCACATCCCCGCCCTCATTGATTGCCTCCACAGACAAACCGAGGGACTGCAATTCCTTGACCAGAACCCGGAATGAGGCCGGAATACTTGGCTCTTCAATCGGTTCGCCTTTGACGATAGCCTCGTATGTATTCACGCGACCCTGAACATCATCCGATTTAACGGTAAGCATTTCTTGCAGCGTATAGGCCGCGCCGTATGCTTCAAGTGCCCATACTTCCATTTCGCCAAAACGCTGACCGCCAAATTGCGCCTTCCCACCCAGAGGCTGTTGCGTGACGAGACTATATGGGCCAGTTGAACGTGCATGAACTTTATCTTCAACCAAGTGATGCAGTTTAAGAATGGTCATCACGCCAACTGTGATTGGTTGATCGTAAGGTTGGCCTGTTTTACCATCGCGCAGAACCTGCTTGCCAAGAATTGGCAGCGGGAAACCTGTTTCGCGGGTAACATCTTGAGCCGCGGCCATGATATTAGCATCAGCAACCCGCTTGGAATAACCAAGGCTTTCCATCCACAGGCGCAAACAAGCGTTGATGGCTTGCTTATCCGCTTCGGGGTCGTAACGAACCGTTTCTTCGTCGAGGGAACTTAGGATCACTTTTGGATCATATTCACGATCACGCAACCACTCGCGTGCCGTGGCATGACGTGCATAATCCACATCGTTTAATTCGGAAACATCGTACTTGCGTTTACCCAACCACAACTCCAAATAGAGACGACGAACCTCATCATCATCCTGAATGGATTCGGGGTCATATTCCTGTTGTTTGATCCACTCCCATGAGGCTTGGCCGGCCTCTTTCCAGGCCTGATCCACAATCCAAGCGCGCGCAAGCTCAGCTTCGATTTGTTCCTCGGTGGCGCCATCAAAGACCGGCGTCAACGCGCGGAAGCCCAAACGCTTCGCTGCCCAACCCAAATGAACTTCAAGCACCTGGCCAATGTTCATACGACCCGGCACGCCCAACGGATTCAAGATCAAATCAACCGGTGTTCCATCTTCAAGGAAGGGCATATCTTCCACAGGCACAACTTTGGAAACAACACCCTTGTTGCCATGACGACCCGCCATCTTATCTCCGGCAGTGATCTTGCGCCGTTGAGCAACGGAGACACGCACCATTGTATCCACGCCTGCAGAAAGATCAGCATTATCTTCGCGCGTAAAGACCTTCACATCCACAACTTTGCCACGTTCACCATGCGGCATTCGCAGTGATGTATCTTTTACATCCCGGGACTTTTCTCCAAAGATGGCGCGCAATAAACGTTCTTCAGGAGTAAGTTCCTTTTCGCCTTTTGGTGTGATCTTGCCAACAAGTATATCGTTCGGTCCAACTTCCGCGCCGATGCGGATGATTCCATTCTCATCCAAATCCTTGATCGCATCTTCACCGACGTTGGGAATGTCACGCGTAATCTCTTCCGGTCCAAGCTTGGTATCGCGCGCCTCCACTTCATATTTCTCGATATGAACAGAGGTGAAGCGATCGTCTTGCACCAAACGCTCGGAGAGCAAGATGGCATCCTCGAAGTTGCCGCCTTCCCAAGAAAGGAAAGCCACAACCACGTTTTGGCCGAGGGCGAGTTGGCCGTTGTCTGTCGAGGAAGAATCGGCGATGATATCGCCGCGCTTAATCACTTGCCCTTTCACAACGGATGGTCTCTGGTCAATACACGTGGATTGATTCGAGCGTTGATATTTCCGAAGTTGATAGGTATGCAGTCCGCTCTTTCTTTCCTTGACGACAATCTTGCTTCCGGTAACAGAAACAATTTCGCCATTCTCTTCAGCAGCTACAACTTGTCCTGAATCCAATGCCGCGGCGCGCTCCATACCTGTTGAAACCAAAGGAACCTCAGGACGAACCAAAGGCACCGCCTGAGCCTGCATGTTTGAACCCATTAGAGCGCGGTTCGCATCGTCGTGTTCAAGGAACGGAATCAAAGCCGCGCTGATGCCTACCACTTGATTCGGTGCGACATCCATATAGTCAACCGCATCGGCGGAAGAGAAAAGGAAGCCAGAGTGATAACGGCATGAGATACGCTCGCGCATAAATTCATGGTTTTCAGTCTGCGGCGCATTGGCTTGAGCGATCACATACTTATCCTCTGCATCCGCGGAGAGATAATCCGTCTGATCGGAAACGAATGGAATGACGAGCACTTCATTTCCAATTTTTGCCAAACGCTTCGCAAGACGCACATCAATAACCTCGCCTGCTTTGGCAAGCTTTTCCTCGGTTTTCGGATCGGTCACCGCTTCTCGAAGTGTTCTGCCAACCAGACGTTCGTCATCAGCTGGAAATGATTTATAAACTTTGCGGTATGGCGTTTCAATGAAACCATATTCATTTACACGCGCAAATGAAGCCAAACGCCCGATCAAACCGATGTTTGGACCTTCAGGAGTTTCGATAGGACAAATGCGTCCGTAATGGGAATGATGGACATCGCGCACATCAAATCCAGCGCGTTCACGGCGCAAACCACCCGGACCTAAAGCGGATAGCGTTCGCTTGTGGCGCAACTCCGCCAATGGATTGGTTTGATCCATGAACTGACTCAACTGGCTTGAACCAAAGAACTCGCGCAAGGCCGCCACTACTGGACGAATGTTAACCAGTGTCACTGGGGAGAGCTGTTCCTGATCGCGAATGGACATGCGCTCCTTGATGACGCGTTCCATGCGGCGCAAACCGATCCGCAATTTATTCTGGATCAATTCACCCACTGTCTTGACGCGGCGATTACCAAGATGATCAATATCGTCTGGCGGTTCCACGCCGTTATTGATTTGGATCATGCGCCGTAAAAGACGAATAACATCATTCTTCGTTACGGTGCGATGAGGAATGGGAATGTTGAGATCAAGTTTCTGATTTAGTTTATAACGTCCAACGCGTTCAAGATCATAGTGACGCTGATCAAACAATTGCTCTTCGAGGAATTGTTTGGCATTCTCCAGCGTGGCTGGATCACCGGGACGCATTTTACGGAAGAACTCGATCAGCGCGGCTTCAGCAATGTTTTGCTTATCGTTAATTTGCCACTCAGGCTCTTGTCGAAGAGACGAAGCGATAAAAAGACGGTCAGGATTGTTATCCACATCCTGAAAGATCGAAAGGATCTCCTCGTCAC
This sequence comes from uncultured Chloroflexia bacterium, assembly GCA_963783295.1. Classification (GTDB taxonomy): domain Bacteria; phylum Chloroflexota; class Anaerolineae; order Anaerolineales; family Villigracilaceae; genus Fen-1038. Next base: position 244,138 of record CAWAMX010000001.1, read on the forward strand.
TGCCAGTCTTGAGCGGCGAATCCTTTGTGCCATCACTGACGGCCGATAGTGCGCGTAAAAAGACCGTGATCGGTACGGTGCGTTTGCGATTGAACTTTAAAATAATATAATCACTCTTGCGGGTTTCGAATTCCATCCACGCGCCGCGGTCCGGGATAAGTTTTGCCATTGCCAAAGGACGACCCGTTGAACGGTCGGTAGGCGCTTCAAAATACACGCCCGGCGAACGGATCAATTGCGAAACAACAACGCGCTCTGTTCCGTTAATAATGAAGGTGCCTTTATCCGTCATCTCGGGAAAATCACCGAGGAAGATATCCTGCTTGATCGGCTCCGGGACATCCACACCCGCCAGCAATACGGATACATATAACGGGCTGGAATAGGTGAGATCGCGCTCGACACATTCCTCGATGGAATGCTTCGGCTCGCCGAACCAATACTTCAATCCCCATTGCTTGGCTTCGGGGCTTCGACCGGGGAAAAATAATTTCATCCCTTTGTTATACGACTCGATGGGCGACACTTCATGAAAAAGGTCGCCGAGACCTTCGGTCTTGAGGCGTTCAAAAGAGTTAAGTTGGATTTCGATTAGGTTGGGCAGATTGAATTTAACTGGGATACGGGCATAATTTTTTGTGGGCAAAGTCGATGCCATTCGGTTCTCTCCTGGCCTGAAGACAGATGTTGCTTAAAAAATGATATCAGTCTTGTTTAACAAGACAGCGACCTGCTATTATAAAGAGATTATTCAACAAAGTCAATAGCCATAGGGCATCGAAAATAGCTTAAATGGTGGACAAAAAGGCATGCCCGTTTCCACACCTTTGCATCGCCGCCCCGTTTTTCAATAGATACTTTAATTTAAAAACAAGAACCTCCTGCAAATGCGGGAGGTTCTGACTATGAAAGGATTTAACTGCCTAATCCATTTTGTTGAAGTTGTTGGAAAAGGCCTTTGAGTCCAGCGCCCGCAGCCACAGAGGCAATCGCGCCCAAACAACAGCAAACGAGGAACAAAACTGCAAACGGGATCAACACAGAGCCAGCAGCCTGGCCCCAGCCAAATTGATTTACGCCTTTGACGGCCATGATTTCCAGCACAATCACATAGAGTCCTGCCAACCCGAGCACAATGCGAAAGCAGAATCCAACGAAGGGTATCGCTCCCAACAAAACAAATACCGTTGAGATCAAATAAAAAGGAGCCGCGATCGCGCCAAAACTATAGGTAAGCTGATCGTTAGTTCCTTTGCCACCAAACATCTTGGCAATCCATTGGATCAAAGCCGCTAAGATTGCGAAGACGATGGTACCGATAACGGCAGCTATCGGCCCGCCGCAAACGGCACCAATCAAGGCAATACCGACACCACCGCCCGGAAGACTGCCACCATATCCTCCTTGCTCAAAAGCGCGACGCAGGAGCGCACCATTAATTAGGAACGAGAAGAATAACTCGATCAGCGAAGTGACAAACACCCAAATATAAGCTGTCATTGCCTTTGCGTTCGGCGATGAAGCCATTTGAGCAAAAGTATTCTCGCTGGGCTTGGTCAGCGCATCGATCCAAACTTGAAAAAACGATTGCGACCCACCTGATGACGGCGTTGGTGAATTAGACATTGGCATATTCATGTTCATAAGAGCCTCCTTTGAATTGGTTTGAATCTTTATAGCACAAAACAGAGACAGTTTCAATAGCCCAAAACACCTATCCAGCCAAACAGATACGAGTAAAATACATTCCATGGAAATTGCCGAGCATCTTCAAGGCATCCTCGCCACCCTTCCATCGAAGCCGGGCTGTTACATTTACCGTAATAAAGATGGCGATGTAATTTACGTGGGTAAAGCCATCAACCTGAAGAACCGCGTGCGGTCCTATTTCCACGCGGATGCGAGTCACGACGCCAAGACGCGTCGCCTCGTGCGTGAGATCGCTAACATTGAGTGGATTCTCGTTGGGTCGGAGTTGGAAGCGTTGATCCTTGAAATGAATCTCATCAAGAAGCATCGCCCCAAATTCAACATCCGCCTCAAGGATGATAAACGTTATCCATATATCAAAGTTCATTGGGCCGATCCATTTCCAAAAGTTACGGTGACGCGCCAGATGGCGGAAGATGGCTCACGTTATTTTGGTCCCTATACTTCCGCTTGGGCCGTTTATCAGACACTCGATGTGTTGCGTCGCATCTTCCCTTATTTGACTTGTGACCGCGTTATCACCGGACAAGACAAGCGGGCATGTCTTTACTACGACATCAAGCTGTGTACCGCGCCTTGCATCGGCGCGGCGACCCAGTCTCAATACCGTCAAATGATTTCCGATCTGATGGCTTTCCTTAGCGGACACAGCGAAGAGATTGTTACACGTTTAGAAAACGAAATGCAAAAGGCTTCGGAAGAAATGCGCTTCGAAAAAGCTGCAGCATTGCGCGATCAGCTCAAAGCCATTCAATCGGTTATTGAAAGACAGAAGGTTGTCTTCGCTTCCGACTATAAAGATTCCGACGTACTTGCAATGGCGCGCTCGGACGGCGAAGCCTGCGTGCAAATCTTTTTTATTCGCGGCGGCAAATTGATCGGACGCGAATACTTCATCCTCGAAGGCACCGAAGATACTGCCGATACTGAAGTGATGGCGGAATTCGTCAAGCAGTTTTATACAGAAGCCGCGACTATTCCACAACAAGTGATGCTGCCGCAAGAAATAGAAATCGAAGAAGCGAAAATCATCGGTCAATGGATGAGATCAAAGCGTGGTGGTGAGAAAGTGGAACTCTTTGTCCCGAAGGAAGGACAACCACACGAACTGGTTCAAATGGCGGCTGAGAACGCGGCGGAGACATTGTCTGCGTTGCGCACACAATGGCAGGCCGACACACACAAACAGGAACAAGCATTGGCTGATTTGCAATCCGCGCTTCAACTCCCTGCCCCACCGAACCGTATCGAATGTTATGATATTTCCAACACACAAGGCACGGCGATTCTCGGCGCAATGGTGGTGTTTCAGCAAGGCGTGCCCAACAAAAATCTCTATCGCAAGTTCAACATCGAAAGCGTGGTCGGAGCGCCGGATGATTTTGCTTCGATGGAAGAGATGTTAACGCGACGCTTCCGCAGATGGCAATCCGCTCAAGAGCTGGCGGATCAGCCCGGGTCCAAGCCCGACGGGTCTTTTTCCTTTTTGCCTGATCTCGTCATCATTGACGGCGGCAAAGGTCAGCTTGGCCGTGCGGTCAACGTATTGGAAAAATTCAATTTGTTTGGCAAGGTGCCTGTGATTGGTCTGGCAAAACAGCACGAGGAAATTTTCTTTCCTAACAAATCTGATTCGCTGATGTTGCCGCGTCATTCGCAGGGATTGTATCTTGTGCAACGCATTCGTGATGAAGCGCATCGTTACGGCATCACTGCACATCGTAAAAAACGCACCAAACTTGGAATGGCATCTCAATTGGATTCCATCCCCGGCATCGGACCGACGCGTCGCAAGTCCCTCTTGAAACATTTCGGTTCTGTGGATAAGATTAGAGCAGCTACCGTTGAAGAATTGATTGCGGTTCAAGGCATGACACGAGCCGCGGCAGAATCAATCAAGGCGAACCTCGAATGAAAAACATCTGGATTGTGGACGACGATGAAGAGATGACGCGCGCAATACAATTGATGCTGAAACTGCTCAACTGCACTACGACGGCATTTCTCGGTGCGCGTCCGGCAGCACAAACCCTGATGGCTGGCAAACGACCCGACTTGATGATCCTCGATATCAACATGCCTGAGGTGACGGGCCTGGATATGTTGGAGTTTGTGAGACGTCGCAAAGAATGGAACGATCTGCCCATTTTAATGCTTTCCACCGAAGCCGCCGACGTAACGGTTGACAAGGCTTTGACCCTCGGTGCAGATGGATACGTGTCGAAGCCGGTTACAATCGAGGAACTTGAGGCGGCCATGAATACCGCTTTTCAAAAACATCAGAAAGGTTTGTTATAAGAATGGCAAGAGGAAAGTCGCAATCCAAGAAGGTCAATCGTCCAAGCACCAGTCAGATCATCTTTGTGGTGCTTACATTGATCATCGTTCTTTCATTTATCTTATCGCTCTTCGTAAAGCTATAAACAAAAAGTATTCTTAAGCCTCCACCGTAAAATCGCTCTGGTATAATCGCTCGCGCTTGAGAAAACTGAGCACGAAGGACACCAAGGTTTCCTTGATGTCTTTCGTGTCCTCGTAGTGAAAAGGGATTTATGCTCGATAAACTTTCAGGAATAGAACAACGATACGATGACTTGGGAAAAGAGTTGCTCGAAGTTGGAGCAAACTATCAGCGCGCGGGCGAGATCAATAAAGAGCGCGTGGATTTGGAACCGCTGGTTGCCAAGTCGCGTGAATATCGTCAGGCGATGAAAAGCCTTGAGGAAGCCAAAGCCATTCTCGCATCCGAGACCGACGCGGAACTCAAGTCCTTAGCCGAAACCGAATTAACCGATTTGACTCCTAGGATCGAAAAGCTCGAAAAAGAAATCAAAGGCTTGCTGGTTCCTAAAGACCCGCGCGATGAAAAGAGCGTGATTGTCGAAGTTCGGGCGGGCGCTGGCGGCGATGAAGCCGCACTATTCGCGGCAGATTTATTCCGCATGTATACGCGTTACGCGGAAGGCAAACGCTGGAAGAGCGAGATTATGTCGGAGAGTTCCATCGGCATCGGCGGTTACAAGGAAGTCATTTTCGAAATCAAAGGCAAAGGCGCATATTCGAAATTGAAATATGAATTGGGTGTTCATCGCGTTCAGCGTGTGCCTGCCACCGAAGCCCAGGGACGGATTCATACATCGACCGCAACGGTGGTGGTGCTGGCAGAAGTGGACGATGTGGAAATAGAGATTCCCGATAGCGACATCGAGATCGAGGTCTATCGTTCATCGGGCGCGGGCGGACAAAACGTGCAAAAGAATTCAACGGCTGTGCGCTTGTATCACAAACCGACCGGCATGGTTGTGACATGCCAGGATGAACGTTCGCAACTTCAGAACAAACTGCGAGCCATGAGCATTTTACGTGCACGTTTATATGAAATCGAAGAAGAAAAACGCCGCTCCGAGCTGGAAGATACACGTCGCTCACAAATCGGTACCGGTGAACGCTCTGAAAAGATTCGCACCTACAATTATCCGCAAAATCGCGTGACCGATCATCGCATCGGCCTCTCAAACTACAACCTGCCCGTTGTCATGGACGGCGCGATTGATGAATTCATTGATGAACTTTCCACGCGCGATGAAACGGATCGTCTCGCCTCCTCAGGCGTGGATGATGACGAAGAATAATTTACTGGCCGCAAATTTACGGGAGCGAACTCGATGCGACCGCGGCGCGTCTTTCGCCTTTTAGCGACACGCCACAATTAGATGCAGAGGTCTTAGTGGCACATGTTTTGGATCAGCCGCGTACTTGGTTACTAGCTCATGACGATTTACCTTTTGACCCAAAAGCGGTCTCCGTATTAGAGAGCTTAGTCCAACGCTTAGAGGGCGGCGAACCATTGCCGTATGTGATTGGTCATTGGGAATTTTTTGGCCTCGACTTTGATCTAACGCGCGATGTATTGATCCCGCGTCCCGAAACTGAATTGCTTGTTGAACGCGCAATTTTCTGGTTACAATCTTCAACTCAGCGCCGCACCATTGCAGATATCGGAACAGGTTGCGGCTGTATTGCTGTTTCCATTGCGACGCATGTTACTTCTGCGCACATTCTCGCCACAGACATTTCAAGCGCGGCGTTAGAAGTCGCACACCGCAATGCCCTCAAACACCTTGTGGAACCTCAGATTGAATTTATTGAATGTGATATCCTACCAAAGCAATTACCTGATGAAAGCCAATTCGATCTGATCTGCGCCAACTTACCTTACATTCCAACGGGAAAATTACACACGCTTCCCATATACGGACGCGAGCCGACCCACGCTCTTGACGGCGGTGACGATGGGCTCGATTTGTTTCGAAGATTGCTAGCTGTTGCTCCTAAACATCTTGCCCCCGGTGGACGCATGTTACTTGAGATCGAAGCCACACGCGGGCCCGCGGCATTATCCATGGCATATGATGTATTTGAAGAATCAGAAATTCATCTTTATCAGGACCTCGCTCAGCAGGATCGATTATTGGAAATTCAACTACCTCAAGAATGAACCATAATGAAAACAGAAATCATTGCAGGTAACTCGCCAGAATCAATTCAGCAAGCACTGGAAGTTTTACAAGGTGGTGGTTTGGTCGCCTTCCCCACCGATACGGTTTACGGTGTTGGCGCGCTGGCGTTTGATGGCAAAGCCGTGGAATCCATTTACACCGCGAAAGATCGTCCTGTCGAAAAAGCGATACCGATCTTACTAGGTGACGTTGAAGATATAAATAAAGTAACATCAGAAGTTCCCCTTATCGCAAAAAAACTGGCGGAGCGATTTTGGCCCGGCCCATTGACCATCGTCATGCCAAAGCATTTGGGTTTACCAGATTCAGTTTCAGCGACGAACACAGTGGGGGTACGCGTCCCCGATCACATTGTCGCGCGAAGCGTTTTGCGCGCGGCAGGCCCCATGGCAGTGACATCGGCCAATCTATCCGGTCAACCAAGTCCATCTACCGCGCAAGAAGTCTTTGCACAATTAAACGGTCGCATTGCATTGATTCTCGATGGTGGGAAAACACCAGGCGGCGTGCCATCGACAGTAGTAGATTGCATTGGTGCCAAACCAGTTATCAGCCGCAAAGGACCAATTACATTTGACGAAATTGTGGCGATAACTAGACAGTAAATCTCTTATTCAATTCTTATGTTTTGTTCAGGTTGGATTCAGGTCGGTGAATATAATAATAAATGCATTCTCCTCTTCAAACCGCGTATGGGTCAGGGCCGACCCTAGCGCGGTTTGGGTTTTTAATTGGCAATTACTCCGCTGACAACGGCCATGTGGGTTGCACATCCATATCCATGGTTGAAACATGTCCCAATGTATAACGATAATAGCCTGCCGAGGCAATCATCGCAGCATTATCGGTGCAAAGCGAAAGCGGTGGGATGTGAACTTTGTATTCGCTTTGATTTCGGAAAGTATCGCGCAAGGCACGATTCGCGGAAACACCGCCGGCAACAATAATCTCTTTTGCACCAAATTCACGCGCAGCGCGAATTGCCTTATTGAAGAGAACATCCACCACGGCAGCCTGAAACGATGCCGCCATATCAGGCACTGGCATCGACCTGCCCTTTAATTCATAGTTCTTCGCCTCTTTCAGAACCGCGGTCTTGATTCCGCTAAATGAAAAGTTCCACGTCCCTTCAAGCCAGGCGCGCGGAAACTGAAACCGAGTTGGATCACCCTCTTCTGATGTACGCTGAATCGCGGGACCGCCGGGATAACCAAGTCCCAGCAGACGTGCAACTTTATCGAAAGCCTCGCCCGCAGCATCGTCTAACGTGGAGCCTAGACGCTTATATGTCAAATGATCGGTCATCAAATCAAGTTCGGTATGGCCGCCTGATACAAGCAAAACCATCAGCGGGAATTGCGGCGCTTCAGGTTGCGAATCTCCAGCGTTGTAGACCCAAGCCGAATAAAGATGCCCTTCCAAATGATTAACACCAATTAATGGAAGTTCTGCGCCAAGCGCCAATCCTTTGGCAGCGTTGACGCCGACAATCAGTGAACCCGCCAAACCGGGTCCGCGCGTGACCGCGATCGCATCAATATCGCTGAGCGAGAGATGCGCTTTAGATAACGCGTCTTCAACCACAGGCACAATCGAAAGCACATGCTGGCGCGAGGCGACTTCGGGAAAGACGCCGCCATAACGTGCATGGATTTCCATTTGTGTGGCGACCGTCGAGCCGAGCAAAGCGCGTCCGTTTTCGATGACGGCCGCCGCGGTTTCATCGCAGGATGTTTCGATGCCAAGAATACGAGTAAGCTTTAAGTCAACCATAATCACCTGGTCAGTTTTTCTTCTTCCACTTCTTCATCGGCAAAACAAAATCAAGGGGATATTCAGCAAGGATTTCCATCTTACCATCGGGTCGCACCCAGATTGTATCTTCGATGCGGACGCCCATTCCCTTTTCCGGGTAATACAATCCCGGCTCAGATGTGATGATCACACCGGGCGCGAGACGATGTTCCTCGCCAACAGTCAAATGACTAAAGGGACGTTCGTGAATGTTCAAACCGACGCCGTGTCCCAGCGAATGAACATATCCATTCAAAGGCGCTTTGGTATTCAACGGAGAAGCATGACCCTTGGATTCAAAATATTCGCATGTCATCCGTTGATAATCTTTGAATGGTGCATTCAAATCAAAATTGTTGGCGAGCTTATTATAGATTTCATACACTTGATCGTAAAGTTCTTGCGCTTCAGGTGAAGCATAACCGAGACTCCAGGTCCGTGTGAAATCATAGAAATAACCGCCGCCGCGCTCGCACGGAAAGATATCGAACACAATGGTTTGGCCAAGCCGCATAAGATCAGCAGGATTACCGGTTGAGTGCGGCACGCCCGCATCGTGTCCAATGGAAAAGATCGTTCCTTCCGGATTCTCCGCGCCGAGTTCCGCCAGCCAGAGATCAATTTTGGATTTCACATCACCAACAGTCAGCGGGGAGCTGTCTTCCTTCAATAAAAGTTCGTCGGCACGGACATTACGGCTGATCAAATATTCCTGTACGCGTCGGACGACTTCAGTCGTAATTTTCCCCATCTTGCGAATCCGCTCCACTTCAAATTCGTCTTTGGTTTCCATCGCCTTGAGGAAAATCGAATCCATCCCCGATTCACCTACAAACTCCACGTTAGGCATGAGGCTTTGTAATTTCATCATCATCCCAAACGCGGACGAGAATTCAACCTGACCATAAACGCCAATGCATCCATGAGTTAAATCAAAGTCTTCGAGAATCTTTTGGAGGCGCATTGCGAGAGCCAATAATGAATCACCTTTGGCTTGCTTTCTTAATTCACCTAAATCAAATTCACTGAAAGGTTGAGTCTTGAGTTCCGCTCTTGGCCGCTTCGCCGCGTTCCATGTCGTTGTAAAACAAAACCGGCTCTTCACCGCACTTCTTGACCAGCAGCGCGTCGCTCACATGTCCGCCGCCGACAAAATAATACATCGGCGGATTATGTTCGGCGCTGCCAAGCACAACGAGGGCGTCGAGATTGCGAGTTTGCATGAGAGCATCAAGGTCCGATTTCATTTCAACTCCGTTGATAGAGAACAAAGAGTGGAAAGTAGCAATTGATCTTGTTCAAGTAATACAGTTCGCGGATCAAGAAGAATTTCATCGTTCTCGGTTCGCGCGATAACTGGTGGATTTTGTTGACGTAATTTTTTTAAAAACTTATCAGGACTTTTAACCTTCAACGATAAAACATACGATGGAAATGATTCGCCGGGCAAGCTTCCACCACCGACAGTCGCTTCACTTGCCACGACCGAACCGGCCCCCACTACATGCGCCCATTTCGCTGCTCGCGCCTTGACCTCGCCAAGCGGCATCGAGATCATTTTCCATGTCGGAATCTCGCGCTCGGCTTCATCTTTCAGATAATGCAAAAGAGTCGCGTTGATTCCCGCAAGACAAGTTTTATCGGCGCGCATGGTACGTGCCAACGGATGCTTTTTGATCTTGGCAATTAATTCCGTCTTGCCAACGATAATCCCTGCTTGTGGCCCGCCAAGAAGTTTATCACCGGAAAAACAAATCACATCTACGCCAGCGGCAAGCGACTCTTGCACCGTCGGCTCATGAGCCAAACCATATTTAGCTGTGTCCAACAAGGCACCGGAGCCCAGATCATCCAATACAATTGTGCCTACTTGATGCGCCACATCCACAATCTCGTTCAAAGCAGGTTCTTCGGTAAAACCAACCAATTTGAAATTCGAGCGATGAGCATGCATCACAAGCCCAGCAGATTCTTCAAGAGCTTCTTTATAATCCGATAAGCGCACTTTGTTGGTCGTTCCCACTTCGACGAGCTTCGCACCAGATTGCTTCATTACATCTGGCACGCGGAATCCGCCGCCGATCTCAACCAATTGTGAGCGCGCAATGATCACGCGCTTCTTCGAGGCAAGTGCGGATAGAACCAACAAAACTGCCGAGGCATTGTTATTGACAACCACCGCCGCTTCGACGCCAAGCAATTTCTTCAAAACGTCTTCAGCATGATTTAATCGCGAGCCACGCTTACCAGTTTCAAGGTCAAATTCAAGATTGGAATAGCCCAATGAAACTTGAGTCATCGCCTCGATAGTAGCTTTCGATAACGGTGCGCGCCCGAGATTAGTATGGAGAATCACTCCGGTGGCATTGATAACTGGTTGCAGAGTCGAAGCCGTCCATGTGGATAAACGGGATTCGGCTTGGGATAAGATCAAATCATTTTCGGGCGCGGCCGCTTCAGGGTCGAGTTTGAGGCGAGTGCGCACTTCATCTGACACAAAACGCAGTGCATCCAATGTCAACGGACGGCCATAATGCACAATCAACTCTGCCGCGTACTGAGTTTGCAGAAGTTGTTCAATGGAGGGAAGAGTCTGAAGGTTGGTCATCGGAGTCGGAAGACGTGAAATTGAGAGTCAGGAGTTGGAGGTTGAGAGTTGAGATTCGGCAAACGCCAGCGAGCGCGTTCGCGCCATCGGATCAGAGATTCAATGGCAATCAATCCGCCTGCCAAACCCATCCAGGCCCACAACGTAATCAGGTGTCCCAGTTGAAGCCAGGCAAGCGTCGCGCCATAAAAGCCAACCCACATCGCCTGACGAACAATGGCATTCGACTCGGCAGGCGGATTGGATGGAAAACGCAGATTGAGAAAATATGTGATGGGAAGCGATGTGCCTGTGAGCGCAATGAACCATAATGCAAAGAAACCCCAACGCGCCCAGACCAATGGAGGCACTTCAAAATAGAAGATGAGCAAGGCCAGTCCGCCCCAACCAATTATCATCAAGAAGAGGAAAGAAAAAAGATATTGTCGAAACGAGGGTGCAGTGTCCATCAAGTGAATTATACTCGGTTGAGATAACCGTGAAGACGCAGGAGAAACCTAGATGGCACTTCCTCAATTATTGATGACTGGCTGCAATGGATTGGTTGGAAAAATTTTGTGGACTCATTTGGAAAATGATTTTGATTTGTACGGTCTCGATATTTCTTCCAGCAAATCATCGGGGAAAATCTTTCAAGCGGATATTACCAACCGTCAACAAGTTGAATCAATATTCAGTCGCATCGCATCGCTGACCTATATCGTGCATCTCGCTGGCGATCCACAAGCCAACGCGGATTGGGATTCTGTTTTCGAGAACAACATCGGCGGGACAAAAAATATTTACGAAGCCGCCCGGTTAGCAGGTGTGAAGCGAATCCTTTTCGCCAGTTCAAATCATGTGACCGGTGCATATGAAGGTTTCCCGCCGAGTTTGCATACGAAGCAAAATCCAAAGTTGATTACGACGCGTGAACCGATTCGCCCCGATGGGTTTTACGGCGTCAGTAAGGCGGCGGGTGAGGCAATCGCCAGACTGTATTATGAAGTGTATAGACTCGAGTCGGTTTGCCTCCGCATCGGATCGGTAACAAAAGATGATGATCCGAAAAGCAATCCGCGCTTTGAAAGCACATGGCTCAGCCACCGAGATTTGGTTCAATTGGTGAGGAAGAGTTTTTCGGCAGATGTCAAGTTTGGAATCTATTATGGCGTTTCCAATAACACCAAACGCTTCTGGGATATTTCGAATGCGGAAGCAGAACTTGGTTATCATCCGGAGGACAATGCAAGTTCGCAAAAGAAAGTCTTAACCACGATGGACACAAAGAGCACAAAGTAAAAGAAAAATCCGTTTTTTCTTTGTGTTCCTTCGTGTACTTTGAATTTAATTTATTTTTGAAAGCCGAGGAAACATGAACGTCTCTGATGCAATTCGCACCAAACGCGCAGTGCGCAAATTTCAAGAGAAACCTTTGGCAAAGGAAATCGTCACTGCCATTCTAAACGCGGGTCGCAGGTCACAATCCTCCAAGAACGAACAGAGCTGGCACTTCATCGCCATCCAAGATAAAAAGATGCTAAAGGCTTTATCCGAGTGTGGCCAATTTGCGGGACACATTGCAGGCGCGGCGTTGGCAGTTGCAATTTTGACGCCCGAACCGACTGCCAAATTTCAGACGCTGTTCGACGCGGGTCAGGCCGCGGCATATATGCAACTTGCCGCATGGGAATTAGGAGTCGGCTCGTGCCCGGCTTCGATCTACGAGCCGGAGAAGGCACGCACGATTTTCGGATTCCCACCCGAACTTCATTTGCGCATCGTGCTTTCATTTGGCTATCCTGCTGAGGAAGAAAAGTTAACCGCCGCGCCGAAGAAAGGTGGACGACGATCATTGGATGAAGTGGCACACTGGGAGAGCTGGTAAGAGAAATATCCAATCTATAGGTTTCATTAGCATAATAAATTCGTTATTTATTAAAGAAGGGTCAGGTTTTCGTATATAATCAGAACATGAGCGCGTCCTTTGGACTCTTCCGCCTTCAGCAAATAGACAGTCATATTAACCAAATCGAAACAAGATTGGCGAAGATACAGAAGACGCTGGAAGATAACGCAGAGCTACAAGCCGCGCTGGAACAGGTTAAGGCCGCCGAAGAGGAACAACGCGCTTCGGAGCACGCCCAGCACAAGTCAGAGGCTGAGGCGCAAGACCAGCAAATAAAAATCCAGCAGGCGGAGTTGAGTCTGTATAGCGGAATGGTTCGTAATCCAAAGGAGTTGCAGGACCTTCAGGCAGATATCGCATCCTTAAAGAAACACTTGGCTGCGTTGGAGGAACTTGAACTACAGGATATGCTTCGGACCGAAGCTGCTCAAGCCACCGTGAAAACAGCGCAGGATGAATTGAACGGTGTACAAGCGAGGTTGGGTGGTGAGCATCACCAATTGTTTGAAGAAAAAGAATCGCTGAGCAATGAGCTGAATCGCTTTCAGTCTGAAAGACAGGCGGCGGTCAGCACCATTGCAGTGGATATCTTGAAAACGTATGACGAGCTGCGCCAGCAAAGACGCGGTGTAGCAGTAGCAGAGGTTTTGGACAACGCCTGTGCCGCATGCGGCACAACGTTAACAGCCGCTATCCAACAAACCGCGCGTTACGCCGCCGATCTCGTGCGATGTCCCGCGTGTGGAAGAATTTTATATGCGGTTTAACATTCAATGAATTTCTCGTTTTCACTTGATGCACTCTCGTTTCTGGTTGGCTTCGTTACGGCCAGTTTATTTTGGTGGCTGTTTGGCCGCGCCCGCCCTCTACTGGCAGAAATTTCTGAAAACTCCAAGAAGCAACAGGAAGAAGCCAAAGTAAGACGTACCAGCAATGTTGAGGAGAATCATCGCCGCGTCACGTTGCGCCGTGCCCAAGGCATGCATTTAGCCGCGCCCCTTTTTGCATTGGATGAGATCATTCAAGAACCGCATGTGATGGCGCCGCTTCCTCGCGTTGAACCAGGCGGTCCATTGGCAACCGAGAATGCCGTCACACAAGCCTTGCCCTATTTGCCTGGCTGGCCGGAATTAGCGGCGTTCTATAATGCACCAACCTTAACGATTCCGCAGGCGCTTTCCGGCGGAAGCAACGTAGTATTGATCGGCCAGCCGGGTATTGGAAAAACTACTGCATTGGCTTATTTGGCTTCGTTGGCCGCGAATCGAAGCGAAGCATTGGGAACCTTAAAGGATCATATTCCGTTTCTGGTTCATGTTGCAGATTTGAAACTACCTGTTAATGATCCCAAAAACGTGCTTAATCCCATCGTTGAATTGGCCTCGGAAAACGCATCCATGTTTGACGTGGGACGGATTCCTGCTTTCATTGAAAATACCTTCCGTTCGGGTCGCGCTCTGTTTCTGGTGGACGGCTACGATGAATTAACAGCGGAAGGCCAAGAGGTTATTTCCAATTATCTTAAAATGCTTTTGCAAACTTATCCCAAAACTCGTACGGTGATCACCGGCGCGCCGGAATATCTCGACGGGATCATAGGACTGGGTTTTGTCCCGCTTTCCGTGGCCGGGTGGAATAAAACACACGTCCGGCGATTCATCCAGAAATGGGGTGAGTTGTGGACTCAATTCGTCTCGGTGGAAGCCTGGGCGCAAACCGGACCCGAACAAATTGACCCCATTCTATTGAACTCGTGGCTTATTGTGGATAATCAAAAACTCTCGCCATTCGAGTTGACACTTAAAGTATGGGCCGCCTATGCAGGCGATAGTTTGGGGCCGCATGTTTTGGAAGTGATTGCATCCCATGTACGGAGACTTGCACCAGCCAACACTCCGCTTGCCGCACTAGAAGCGCTGGCGATGCAAGTCATTGTGAGCGGACAGCCTGTGTTCGATCCACGCAGCGCCCGCGAATGGGTCAGATCGTTTGAGCCACTTGAGGAAACCGAAGCAACACCGGAAACTCAGGAATCCGCATCGGAAGAAACAGAAGAAGATACAACTGCTGATAAAAGCAAAGAAAAGAAAAAGGAAAAGAAGTCCAAAACCATTACACCAATGCCTACACCCGGACTGTTGGGAAAGATGGCATCAACGGGATTGGTCGTTTCGCACCCGAACAACAAAATGCGATTCGTTCATCCGGTCATTGGCGGATTTTTAGCAGGGCGCGCGCTGAGCAGCTATAGCAATGCAACTGAGACTTTGTTAAATCAACCCGATTGGTCCGGTAAATATTTGGCAATCCATTATCTTGCAACCAACAGCGATGTAAGTAAATTTGTGGAAAGCATGTTGGAATGGTCCCGCGCACCCATTCATCGTCCGTTGATCTCTGCCGCGCGCTGGCTGCGTGATGCGCCACGGGACGCTCCCTGGCGCGGAAAAATCATGGCCGCCTTAGCCCACTTATTACAGACGGAGGGATTGCCGTCAGCTCTACGCGGACAAGCAGTTGCTGCATTCGTGGCCAGTGACGATCCGGCGGTTACAACATTATTCCGTCAAATGATGGGAACGCTGTCATTCGAGGTCGTCAAGCTGGCTGCCTTAGGTTGCGGCGCGATGCGCGACATAAAATCTATTGATCTCTTGGAGGGTATTCTCGAATCACCCAGTATTTCCGCGCGGCGGGCGGCTTGCCTGGCGCTGGTTGCCATCGGGACGAACGATGCGCTTGAAATCGTTGCACACACCCTGCTCAACGCAGATGAAGATTTGCGCCGCGCCGCGGCCGAGGCCCTCGCCAATGACACCGGCGAAGGTCACGCCATGTTAAAAGACGGCGCGACCCTTTCCGATATTTTAGTGCGCCGTGCAGTGGTCTATGGATTGGCACGCGTGGATGAACCATGGGCAATCGAGTTATTGCAAAAGGTGCAGTCGGAAGATCAGCAATGGGTTGTCCGTAATTCAGCGGGTGAAGTGCTTGATGCGCGCAATCAGACCGACAATCCACGCGTACCCCGTTCGCCCAAACCACCCTCGGAAACTACGTGGCTGATCGAATTCGCGGGAACACAGGGCGTCGGCATCCCATCCGGCTCTTCCGCCACAGATATCCTTGTCACTGCATTGAAGAGTGGCAAGGTGGAAGAGCGTCTGGCTGCATTATTGTATTTAAGGAAAAATCCTACCGATGGAGCGATCAAGGAAATTTATCAGGCCATGTACGGAGACGAACCCGAAGTCCGCGAAGCGGCTTACATGACCCTTTGGGAAATTGGAACTTCAGGATATAAACTACCTGATCCAACTCGATTTGGGCTTTCATAAACATGTTAATAACCAATGCCACCCTCATTACTTGGGAATCTCCGAATCGCATCCTGGAGAATCATGCTTTATTTCTTGAAGGAAATCGCATTCGCGACATCGGTCCTTCGGCAAAATTGGAAAAGTTATATCCGAAGACGAAGAAGCATGACGCACAGGGCCAAATCGTCATGCCGGGTGGCATCTGCGCACATACTCATTTCTATAGTGCGTTCTCGCGCGGCCTGGCAATTCCAGGTTTGGCGCCAAAAGATTTTCCCGAAATCCTTGAAAAACTTTGGTGGCCACTTGATAAGTCTCTGCTCGAAGAAGATATTCGCTTCTCCGCTTTGATCAGCCTCGTGGACGCGATCAAACATGGTACCACCACTTTGATCGATCATCATGCATCACCTAATGCCATTGACGGCTCGCTTGATATCATCGCCGATGCTGTTGACAAATCTGGATTGCGCGGAGTGCTTTGCTATGAAGTCACCGACCGCGACGGTCCAGATAAAGCAACAGCCGGAATTAAAGAGAACGTTCGGTTTATCAAATGGCTGGCGGCGAATCCACATGCGCGTCTCGCGGGGACTTTCGGTTTGCATGCCAGCCTGACGCTTTCAGGCGCTACATTACAGGCTTGCCGCGCCGCCGCACCCGAAGGAACAGGTTTTCATGTTCACGCCGCCGAATCCGATACAGACGAGTGGGACAGCATCAACAAATCCGGAATGCGCGTGATTGACCGGTTGCAGAATCATGAAATTCTCGGACCAAAGACCATCACCGCTCACGGAGTTCACATAGACGCACGCGAAATGGAAATCCTCGCAGATACAGGGACGTGGGTTTCGCATCAGCCGCGTTCAAATATGAACAATGCAGTTGGAGTTCGCACCGGTCGAATCGATGATGCGGGCAGGAATCAAAGTTTGTCTGGGAAACGATGGATTCTCCAACGCCATGTGGGAAGAATGGAAAGCCGCTTATCTTGTACATAAGGTTTGGAATCGAGATCCACGCCGTATGTCCGGAACGAGCGTAGCTGATATGGCAATTTACAACAATGCCCTGTTGGCAAATGTCTTCTTTCCCTCTGCACCAATTGGTCAACTTGTTCCTGGGGCATTCGCGGATTTGATTTTTGTTGACTATCAATCCCCAACTCAATGGACTGCTGATAATCTTCCCTGGCACATCATCTTCGGATTCCAGCCAAGCATGATTACAACGACCATCGTGGACGGAAAAGTTCTGATGAGGGACCGCAAGCTCTTGACGCTGGATGAAGCGGAAATCGCGGCTCGAGCGCGTGAGTTGTCGTCCAAAGTCTGGCAACGATATCAGGATAAATTCAAATGATGAACGATTCACCAATTCTTCTTTCAATTGCTGTCCTTGGCGGTACGGGCAAGGAAGGCAAAGGACTTGTCTATCGCTGGGCGAAGGCGGGCTATCATGTTTTCATCGGTTCGCGCAATACGGACAAAGCCAAAGCCGCCGCGCAGGATTTGTGGAAAACACTTGATGGCAACGGGCTCATTGAAGGCTTGAGCAATCAGGAAGCCGCTCAGAAAGCAGATGTGGTTGTCTTGACCGTTCCCTACGCAGCCCATCGCGATACACTCGAATCGGTAAAGGATTTATTGAAAGGCAAGTTGTTGATTGATGTCACTGTGCCGATTGTGCCTCCCAAAGTCACCAAAGTCCAAATGCCGCCCGCCGGTTCGGCGGCGCAGGAAGCGAAACAAATCCTCGGCGAAGGAGCGGAAGTTGCCGCGGCATTTCAAAACATTTCATATGAGCATCTACTGCAAGATCAGGATGTTGAATGCGATGTATTGGTCACGGGCACAAGCAAGGAGGCGCGTGCCGAAACATTGAAACTCGTTGTAGCAGCTGGCTTGATCGGCTGGGACGCCGGCCCAATTGAAAACTCCGTCGTTCTCGAAGGACTGACCAGTGTATTGATCAACATCAACAAGCAATACGGTTCAACCCATGCCGGGATTAAGATCACCGGGGTCAGCAAGACTTGATATGACTCTCACGCTGACCCCGCTAAAAGATATTCCTCTCATCCGCCAAAGTGATGACTTGGCGGATATTATTGTCCATTCCCTTGAACGTTCAAACATCACACTCGAGGACAATGATATTTTCGTGCTGGCACAAAAAGTGGTCAGCAAAGCCGAAGGACGGTTGGTTAATCTCGCAACGGTGACACCAAGTCCATATGCGATTGACCTCGCCAGGCAAACCGAAAAGGATGCGCGGCTTGTTGAACTCATATTGCAGGAAAGTAAATCGGTTGTGCGGACTCGTCCCGGCACAATCATCGTTGAACATAAGCTTGGCTTCATCTGCGCTAATGCCGGCATTGACCATTCCAACGTGACCGGTGAGGGAGAATATGTTTTGCTCCTACCCGAGAATCCCGATCAGTCCGCAAGTGAAATTCGGGCGAAAATAGAATCAAGGACCAACCAAAAAATTGGTGTGATGATTATCGATTTACATGGCCGCGCTTGGCGCATCGGCACGGAAGGAGTTTGCATTGGCCTGAGCGGAATCCCCGGCGCGATTGATGAACGCGGCTGGAAAGATTTATTTGATTACACCTTGCGCATCACTGTGGTCGGCGTGGCGGATGAACTTGCCGCGGCGGCATCGCTCGTCATGGGACAAGCCGCGGAGGGAATACCGATTGTCCATGTGCGCGGATTCCCGTATCCGTTACGAGAGGGATCGCTCAAAGAATTGATTCGTCCGAAGGAACAAGATTTGTTCAGATGAACAATCCACGAGATCAAGCATTTTGGGAGGCGATGACAGATTTGGCCGCGACCCATCGCATCGTCATAGATAGACCAAAAGGCAAGCCACATCCAAATTGGCCGCAACAGACCTATCCACTCGATTACGGATACGTAGAGGGAACATCTTCTTCGGACGGCAGCGGCATTGACGTTTGGCTCGGATCACTCCAAACTAAAATGCTAACAGGAATCTTATGCACGTTTGATACACTCAAAAGCGATGCCGAGATAAAACTTCTACTTGGTTGTACAGCCAATGATGTGGAAAGCATTTTGGCTTTCCATGAATACATGAAAGTTCTCTATATTTCAAATCCTAAGGAACAAAATGAAAGCTATACCTGAATCCCACCAAGACCTTCTCAAAGACGAAACCAAAGCTTTCGTCTATCTTGCAACATTAATGAAAGATGGTTCGCCACAAGTCACGCCAATCTGGTTCGATACAGAGGGCGAATATATCCGGATCAACACAGCAAAGGGACGCCTCAAAGACAAGAACATGCGCGCCCGTCCATCCGTTGCCTTGTGCATCAGCGATCCCAAAAATCCGTACCGCTATGTACAAATCCGGGGCAAAGTGGTGGAAATCATCACCGAAGGTGCGGAAGAACATATCGACAAGCTCAACATGAAATATCATGGAAATCCCCTTTATGCCAACCACAGTCCGGAACATCCGCGCGTGATTTACAAGATTGAGCCGATCAAAGCTCAAACGATGGGATGACGCTTCACGACTTCCTGCGCTCGCGGCGTTCAATCCGACGCTTCAAACCGGGTCCGATACCGGACTCAGTTATCGAGCGCATTTTAACCACTGCCAACTACGCCCCATCCGCGCATAATCTCCAGCCGTGGAGATTCGTTGTTATACAGAATCCGGATGTCAAGCCGCGGCTCGCTAAAACATTGACCGATAAAATGCGTCTCGACATGGAAGCCGAAGGCGCGCCTCAAACTGAAATTGAAAAGCGCGTTTCGAATTCTTTGCACCGCATCGACGAAGCACCAATCATCATCATGCTTTGCCGCGATGTAACCGACGTCCGCATGGATATGCCAGAAGAAACAATCATGAATATCCAATCCACCGCGCTGGCTGGATTGCAACTTCTGCTCGCAGCTCACGCCGAGGGCCTCGGCGCCAATTGGATTTGCTGGCCGTTGTATGCAACACACGAAACGCAATCCGTTTTGGAGTTGCCTGAAAACTGGGAACCACAGGCGATGATTATTGTTGGGTATTCTAACGAAGAGCCAAAACAAAAAGAATTGAAGCCATTGAATACAATCTCCTTTTATTTATGAAAATCGTTGCCCTTGCTGGCGGAGTCGGCGGTGCGAAACTCGCTCACGGACTCGCCCAAATCCTCTCACCCGAAGATTTAACCATCATAGTCAATACCGGCGATGACTTTGAGCATCTCGGCTTATACATCAGTCCCGATTTGGATACGGTCTGTTACACATTAGCAGGATTGGCAAATCCCGAAACCGGCTGGGGACGGGTCAATGAAACATTTAACGCTATTGCCAACATTGAAAAACTTGGCGGAGCCACGTGGTTCCGACTCGGCGATCAGGACTTAGCCACTCACATCGAGCGTACGCGGCGAATGAAGACAGGTCAACCGCTTTCACAAATCACGCATGACTTTTGCAAAGCTTGGGGAATTCATCCTGCTGTCATCCCCATGAGCGATAATTCTATTAGAACCATTGTGAATACTGATGAAGGCGAACTTGCATTTCAGGAATATTTTGTGCATCGAAGATGTGAGCCGCGTGTGCAAGGTTTCCGTTTCGATGGCATCGAATCCGCAAAGCCCGCACCGGGAATCGTGGATGCAATCAAAGAAGCAGACGCCATTGTGATTTGTCCATCGAATCCGTGGGTGAGCATCGCGCCCATTTTAGCGGTGGCGGGCATCAGGTCGGCGATGGAAGCGAAAAAGATTTGTGCCGTCTCCCCCATCATCGGTGGACAAGCCGTCAAAGGTCCCGCCGCAAAGATGTATCGCGAGCTTGGAATCGAACCATCAGCACTTGCCGTCGCCAAACATTATCAAAATCTCGTTACTGGATTCATCCTTGATGAAGTGGACGCGAAACTCGAAACCGATATTCGAGGCTTAAACATGCGGACATTGATTACAAAAACGTTAATGGAAAACTCAGATAACCGCAGACGTTTGGCGAAAGATGTGTTAAACTTTATTAGAAATCAATCATGACACTTTGGGCGATTGTCCCAGTCAAACCATTGCGGCGCGGTAAGTCCAAACTCGCCGGAACCTTGTCCGAGGACGAACGGGCGGAACTCAATCGCATCTTACTTGAACACACCATTCAAACACTTACTAACCTAAAGGAAATTGAACAAGTCCTGGTAGTCAGCCGCAACTCAGCGGCGCTTGCGCTCGCACGCGACCTCGGGGCGCGCACCGTTCAAGAAGATGATGGCGCGCCGAATTTGAATACCGCCCTCAAGCGCGCGACAGTCGTTGCTCAAGTCTATGCCTCGCGCGGCGTGCTGATTGTTCCCGCCGACTTGCCGTTGCTCAATCGGGAGGATGTTGAGGCATTGCTGGCACGCGCGGTGAATCCTCCGGTGATTGTCATTGCGCCCGACCGCCATCAAAAAGGAACCAACGCATTACTTCTATCGCCATCCAACATTATCGAATACGAATTCGGTGAGGGCTCTTTCGAACGTCATTGCAGACGCGCCAAGAAAGCAGGTGCGCGCCTTGAAATTGTAAAGCTGCCTTCCCTTGAATTGGATTTGGATTTACCTGAAGATTTGGAATTGATTAGGAAGATGGAAAAGCTCAAGATTAAATGACTGGTTCAATTTTGCGCCAAATAGCAACTCTCCTTCATACATAAAGAAGCATGTCTAGGAGGGTTGCTTTATTTTTTTCAAGTAAGGTGACATATCACCTCTGAGATATGGAGTTTATACACTCCGCTTGATTCACTGAACGTCATAAAATAGATTCATTAGGTTTGCATCAACGATCAAAATCTTGTCTATAAGTGAGGTGCGAGAATGAACGAACATCCAGATTCCCTGATCATGACCAAAAGCCAGCTCCACACAGAATTGATGCGATGTGAGTATTGCGAGGAGAAACCTTGCAAGGAGGCTTGTCCCGTCAATTGCTCGCCATTTGACTTTATCATGGCAGCTCGCGTCGGAAACAAATCGGACATCCGTCGATCTGCGGCGGAGATCATCCATGCCAACCCGTTGGGAGGCGTTTGCGGAATGGTGTGCCCGGATACGTTTTGCATGGCGGCATGCACTCGCAAGAACTTCGACGGAGCGATCAACATTCCAAAGATTCAAGCCACTCTCGTCGAACTGGCAAAGAGCAACGGTGGCATTCCCAAATTTTCAACACCAGAATCGAATGGAAAGAAAATGGCGGTGATCGGCGGCGGTCCAGCCGGTCTCGGAGCCGCAGCATCGCTGGCGCAGATGGGATATGCAGTTGATATTTATGAGAGCCGCGACCAGCTGGGCGGAATGATGAACATGATCCCGGATCATCGCTTGGACAAAAAAGTGGTTCAAACCGATATTGAGTTTCTACTTTCACTTGGCGCGATCAATGTAAAGACCAACACAAAAGTTGACGATCCAAAACAATTATTGAAGCAAGGCTATCACGCTGTTTGTGTAACTGTCGGTTTATGGAAACCGATTGAGTTGGGCATCGAAAATGAAAACCTTGCAATCAAAATGGTTGACCTACTCTCCAATCCCAATGCATTCCAATTCAATGAGCGCGTAGCAGTTGTCGGCGGCGGCGCGACCGCAATTGATTGCGCCATCACAGCCAAGAAACGCGGCGCAAAACATGTCGAAATGTTTATGCTCGAGAAACTTTCCGAAATGCCACTGACCTCCAAAGAGCGTCAGGAATTAATTGACTTTGACGTTGAAGTCAATGGACGCATTCGCGTGACGCACATCAAGAAAAACGGAAAAAGCATTTCGGGAATCGATACTTTGAAGGTTCAATTACCGGAAGGTCAAACATTTAGCCCCGCGAATATGCGTGATCTAAAAGGCACTGAAGGCACACGCGATGATTTCGATGCGGTTGTCATCGCAATTGGAATGCGCTCCACTCTGCCGCGCGATCCAATCGATGGAGTCTTCTATGCAGGCGATATGATGACCGGTCCAAAGACTGTAGTCCAGGCCGTTGCCTCCGGCAAGAACGCAGCGCTTGAAATTGATGCGTACCTAAAGAAACAGCCCAAGCCAGTCATTGAAAAGACCACGAAATCGTACTACGTATTCCCCGGCTATAATGCCGTGCCCGTTTCCCTATCAACCGATTTCTTTGGACGACCGATCCGTTCACCGTATCTGCTATCGGCTTCTCCAATGACCGATGGTTTGGAACAAATGGAAAAAGCATATGAAGCCGGTTGGGCCGGCGCAATCATGAAGACCGCTTTCGATAACGTTCCGATCCATATTCCCGCCGCATACATGTTTTCTTTCAGCCAATCGACTTATGCCAATGCAGATAACGTTTCGGGACATCCGCTGGATCGCGTTTGCCGCGAAATCAAACAACTGGTTAAGCAATGGCCTGATCGTTTGACAATGGCTTCGACAGGTGGACCCGTCTCAGGTCGCGATGAGAGTGATAAAGCCGGATGGCAATCCAACACTAAAAAGCTGGAAGCTGCCGGCGCGATGGGAATCGAATATTCCCTGTCGTGCCCACAAGGCGGCGATGGAACCGAAGGTGATATCGTTTCGCAGAACGCGGCACTCACAGCCAAGATCATTGATTGGGTCATGGAAGTCGGTGACCCCAATGTCCCCAAGCTTTTCAAATTGACTGCCGCGGTTACCTCCATCGTGCCGATCCTGCGCGCGATCAAACAAGTCTTCGCCAAATATCCGAATAAAAAAGCAGGCGTCACGCTGGCGAACTCTTTCCCAACTCTTGCCTTCCGCCGCAAATCGAATGATCGCGTTTGGGAAGAAGGCGTGATCGTCGGCATGAGCGGCGAAGGAGTCACACCCATCTCGAATCTAACATTATCACAAGCCGTGCCTGAAGGCATCGCAATTTCCGGCAACGGCGGCCCAATGAACTATAAAGCCGCAGTGGATTTCCTGGCGCTCGGTGTAAAGACCGTTCAGTTCTGCACGCTTCCCACAAAATACGGATACGGTGTCATTCAAGAAATTGAGTCCGGCACGGCCTATCTCATGCAGGAGCGCGGGATCAAATCCATGCGCGAATTAATTGGCATCGCTCAACCGCATCCGGTCACGGATTTCATGGCGCTCTCGCCCATCAAGAGGCTTTCAGCTTTCAATTACGACTTATGCGTTTCATGTGGAAACTGTGCGCGCTGTCCATACCTGGCGATCAGCCTCGACGACAAGCGGTTCCCATTCTCCGATCCGGAGCGATGTATCGGTTGCACGCTCTGCGCGCAGAAATGTCTGGTCGGTGCCATCACGATGCGTGAACGAACTCCGCAAGAGCTTGCGGTACTCAAAGAAAATTGATTGTTGATAAAACAAAAAGAAAGGATAAATGCAATGGCAACGCGATTTGAAAACGGCATTGTTGCAACTCTCGGCAAAGAGAATAAAGTTTTGTTGAATGGCTCAGTCGTTACGGACGGCGAAAAGATTGTGGCGGTTGGTGACTCTGCACAGATGAAACAACGCTATCCAAAAGCGGAGTCCGTTGATTGCAAAGGCAAAGTCCTCATGCCTGGCTTCATCTGCACGCATCACCATTTCTATTCCACCATGGCGCGCGGCATGGCTATCCCCGGAGAACCAGCATCCAACTTTGTCGAAATTCTTGAGCGATTATGGTGGAAACTCGATATGGCGCTTTCAGACGAAGACATCACTCTTTCAGCGCAAATCCCGCTGATCGAATGTATCCGTAATGGAACGACAACCGTCATTGATCACCACGCATCTCCCTCAATGCGCGATGGTTCGCTTGATTTAATCGAAAGCGCAGTGCGTCAGGCCGGGATTCGCGCCTCGTTATGTTATGAAGTATCAGATCGCAATATCCCCGGTGGTGGTATCCAGGAAAACGAACGCTTCATCAAGAAGACCGGAAAAGGCGATGGACAGATCGCAGCGATGATGGGACTCCATGCCTCGTTCACGTTGTCAGATGAGACGCTTCAAAAATGCGTCGGCATCGCCAAGGACGCGGGAGTTGGGTGCCATGTCCATGTCGCTGAAGATCTCGCCGACCGTGAAGACTCGATCAAAAAGTATGGAATGCCCACGGTGAACCGCTTGAACAAAATGGGCGCATCCGGCGAAAAGTCACTTTTCATCCACTGCGTTCACATTGACAATTCTGAAATGGACATCGTTGCCGCGACCAAGACTGCTGTGGTTCACAACCCCGAGTCGAACATGAATAACGCGGTGGGTGTTACAAAGATTCTCGATATGTTAAAGAAAGGCATCTTGGTCGGTTTGGGAACCGACGGCATGTCGTCTGATATGTTGGCGCAAATGCGATGCGCCTACTTGCTGCACCGGCTTGCCAATCATGATCCGCGCGTGGCCTTTATGGAAGCGCCGCAAATGTTGTTGCCGAATAATGCAGAAATATGCGAACGCCAGTTTGGTCTGAAGTTGGGCGAGCTTGCAGAAGGTCGGCCAGCCGACCTTGCGATCATCGACTATCAGCCTCCCACGCCCATCAGCGACGCAAATTTCCTCGGACATCTCATCTTCGGTTTGGTGGATGCAACCGTGGATACCACCGTCTGCAAGGGAAAGATTTTGATGAAGAACAAGAAAATCCTTGCCCTCGATGAAGAACGGATCGCGGCGCGTTCGAGGGAACTCGCACCGAAAGTATGGAAGAGGCTATAGCTCCGCGCTATGCAACACGATCGTGATAGAAAATGCTGTCCTCGATATTCGAGGACAGCATTTGTTTTTCCTTCAGTCTTTGAAAGATCTTTAATTGGAAAGAAAGTTGAATGATTTATTTCGAAACCGCCACACTCTGTCTTTCCTGACTCTTTGCGATGAATTTATCCACGTGAGGATGCTGGCACAAAAAGCTATATCCAAATGGCATGGCATAAGGACACGGGTTTGGCCCGGATATTTGGCATTCGGCAAAGCCGTTCAGTCCTATATCAAAAACGCAACAATTTTCTGTCTTACGCAAATTCCTGGATTTTGAGTTTGTTTTTTCTGCTTTCATGGCAAAGTCCTTTGTACGACTTCCGAATTAAACGGTTACTATTCCAATATCAGTATAAAACATCTTCCCCACCGATCCTATTGACTATCCTCCTAAATAATCAAGACATTACTCCCTCTCAAACTCTCAGGTATAATGCCCATTCATACTTAACATTATGTGAACTGAGGAGTGCAACCATGGAGAGAGTAGCCCTTTATTTACAGGATTCCCATGATCTGCGAGACGGGTTGGATTACGTCAAATATGCAGAAGCGCGCGGCTTTGAAGCAGTCTGGCAGGCGGAATCACGCCTTGTGCGCGACGCGATTGTTCCTATGGCCGCCTACGCCGCGGTCACACAACGCATCAAAGTCGGCTCGGGCGTGATCAACAACTGGACGCGCAATATTGGTCTGCTAGCCGCCACGTTCCTCACGCTCGATGACCTTGCTCCCAATCGCATCATCTGCGGCATCGGCGCCTGGTGGGACCCGCTCGCAAGCAACGTCGGCATCAAACGCCATAAGGCTACCCTAGCTATGCGCGAAACAGTGGATGTCATGCGCCGTCTTTTGAACATGGAGCGCGTCACGTTCCACGGAGAATTTCACAACGTGGAAGGCATCGAGCTGGATGTGGTTCATGGGCGCCGCGAGCCGCGTCACATCCCGATCATGATCGGCGCTACCGGTGATCAGATGATGGAGTTGACCGGCGAAATCGCTGACGGTGCGGTGATGAATTATTGCGTCCCGCCGGAATATAATGATAAAGCTCTCGAATTACTTGAAAAAGGTTTGAAGAAGTCGGGTCGCAAGATGGAAGATTTTGACCGCCCGCAGTTAATCGTCTGCTCGGTAGATCCCGATCACGACAAGGCCATCGAATACACCAAGGAACTGCTTTGCCAATATTTGGCGCAACAGCCGCACATCGCAAAAGCATCCGGGGTTTCGCAGGAAGTCATCAATGAAATTCAAACTACGCTAGGCTGGCCTGCCACAAAAGAACAAATCAACAAAGCCAAGCATCTCGTTCCCGATGATTTGGTGTATCGCATTACCGCCTCCGGCACACCTGCGGAAGCGCGCAACAAGGTGGAAGAATACAAAAAGCGCGGCTGTACCTGTCCCATCCTTTATCCCGTCGGCGGAAATTTCAGATTATTGATTGATACGTTCGCACAAAGTTAATCTTAGAAGTTGAACAGGTCTTACGGGACAAAGAGTCATAGTAAGACCTGTTTTATTTTCAATAATTGTTTGAGGTGGATGGCAATCATGAAAAAAGGGAAACCCAATTAACAAAAAATCCTTATTTGCTTTATCCATAGTATTTGCTGTTCCTGGCGGTGCTGTGACAGCACTCACCTATTTTAAGTATACTTATAGAGCTAGGGAAATCATGGGAATTGCCACATTATATTTATTCTTCAACCAAGATCGGTTCGATAAGCTATCTGGTCCGGTCGAGGAATTGCTCCGACATTCGAATAAGATCAAAGATTCCATTACTGTTTTTATTGAAGCACTAATTTTAACTTGGGCTGGAATGCAGTGACTCGAAGTGCATCTGTTTTATTTAAGAAAATAGCTTCCTTTCAATTTGAGCTTTTGCAACTTACAAACTTCCAGGTTGACACAATTCGGCAATCGTTCACGCAGATTTAATCCCAAATACTTCGGTTGACATCCTCCTTCTATTCAGTTATGCTCACCACCGTCCGGGCAGGCCCGGCGCGGCAGAGCCTTTCGAACCCCGCCAGGATCGAAAGATAGCAACGGTAAGGAAGTGTCTTTGGGTGCCGCCGGTCTCCTGCCTGGATATTTTCTCAATGCTTGATAATCTCGACCTATCAGGTTTTTGATTCCTGTGGCAAAATAATCCCATGCCCCGTTGGCTCTACTCCGTTATTGCTCTTGTGATTGGCATTAGCCTCGGCCTATTGTATGGGTGGAAAATTAATCCCGTTCAATTTGTAGACACCACACCCGCCTCGATGCGCGCCGATTATCGCGCGGATTACGTTTTGATGATCGCGGAAGCCTTTGATGCGGATCAGAATACAGATCTCGCCATTCGCAGACTAGCGGTTTTGGGAAGCAACTCTCCGGCGGATATCGCATCCCAGGCCCTTCAAACCGGACAAAACATCGGTTACTCCGCCAATGACATTTCACTGCTCCAGGAATTGACGCGTGCCCTGCAAGCCTATCAAGCACCGCCTACGCCGATCGAAGGCACGCAGACAGACAGCGCACCAACAGGCGGTACGCCATGAAACGCTTTCCGTGGGAAGTGATTCCCGTGTTGGTGGTTGGAATTGGTTTGGGCTTGTTATACGCTTGGCTGATTGCTCCCGTGCGTTATATCAATACAACTCCAGACACTTTACGCGCCGACTTCAAGGATCAATATCGAATGCTGATCGCTGCATCTTATGCCTCTACGCACGATCTGGCGCGCGCGAAAGTCCGCCTTGAATTGCTCGGTGACGTTGATCCCGTGCAGGTATTGAGCGCCCAAGCTCAACGCATGCTGGCAGCGGGCCAGCCATTTGATGT
This sequence comes from uncultured Chloroflexia bacterium, assembly GCA_963783295.1. GTDB lineage: Bacteria > Chloroflexota > Anaerolineae > Anaerolineales > Villigracilaceae > Fen-1038. Next base: position 272,593 of record CAWAMX010000001.1, read on the forward strand.
TGTGCAACAAGTCGCCATGTTGGCCGACGATGTACAATCGGGCGTCGCACACATTCCGCCGACCGCGACCATGGAATCAAACATCGGCATAGAGTCGCCAACGTCCACGCCAGCTGCTTCGTTGTCCGGGACCGAAACGCCGGGGGCTACACCTGCTGAATCCCCCACCCTGGAAATCGTCACTACAATCCTCCCGTTGGATACGATCACCCCGCGTCCCACTTATACGCTCACACCTACTGCAGGCGCGCCTTTTATATTGTTGAGCAATGATAAAGTTTGCAGTCCAAATTTAACAGACGGTCTCATGCAAATTTCTGCGATAGACAGCCGCCACCATCAAATGCCCGGCGTTGAAATTGTCATCACATGGGATGGTGGCGAGGAGCATATCTTTACCGGCTTCAAGCCTGACATTGCAAACGGGTATGCCGATTACGTTATGCAGCCCAATGTGACATACACAGTTCAGATCGCGGAATCGGGAACACCGGTTCCTAATCTGACTGCGCCCAGCTGTACGGATTCCAGCGGTCAGACCTACACGGGCGGGCTTCATCTCACATTCCAACAACCTTAGAAGAAAGTGCCACAATTTTCATTGTGACATTTTCTTTCATTAGAAGCCGCTGGGAAGCTTGGGAACCCAATCACTTCCCAACACCACAATAATATCAACGCCCGGATATGACTGACATTGTTTCGTATTGAAAGATATTTGATTACCACTGGTAATCACGCCTCGACCTGTAGATCCAGAAAGTAAATAGCGCAATGTATACAGCTTGGGAGAACACATATAAACTGTCGTCTGGCTGTAGAGCTGGCTTGCGCGCCCAGTCCCTGCAATTTTCAGACCTACCGAAGAAAAATAATTAGCGGTTCGCTGATCCAGATTTGTGGCATAGGTCCCGTTCAACACGCCGACACTCGCCTTATCTGCCTGCATCAGAGCGATGGGATTGCCTTGTGCCATCGGACTGATTGGTCCACCTGTTGTGAAAACCTGGTCCCTCATTAGCTCGATCTTATCTGGAATCGGCTTAAAGACCGAAGCAGCTTGTCCGGCAAGGGTCGTATTCGCTATCGTCATATCCGTATAATCAAATACAACACTTTTGATTTGGTTGAAAGGAATGTCTTTCATTAAATATGCCAGTTTGATCGCATCATCTAAAGACATATTGGTATGGAGGCCGGCGCCAAAGGTATTATAGAACCACGGGGCTTTAGCAATCAGCGTTGGAAAGTTGGCTGGGTCCAGAACCTTATCGCGAATGGCTAGAATAATCTGTTGCTGGCGTTTGGAGCGATCCAAATCGCCGCCTTTGGCACCACACTGGTCCTGATCGCGGCAACGGGCATAGGCCAGCGCAAGCGGACCGTTCAAATGGCGCATACCGCAACAGGTGAGCATAAATTTATCCTTTGGGTCAACCCCCGCCGCACCCAACGCATTCGGATCCAAGCGCAGAGTCTCATATGTATGAATATCCACCCCACCGATTGTATTGATGAAGGCCACAAAAGTACCAAAGTCCACCTGAGCATAATATTGAATCGGCACGCCTATCAGTTGCGAAACCGTTTGCATGGCAAGGCCTGGACCGCCGCCATTTGGATACTTGGTAGCCTCACCAGATGTCCAGGCCGTGTTGATGCGGCTGTAGCCTATGCCGTAGGGGATATTTACCCACAGGTCGCGCGGAATCGAGATCATGCCCGCTGTTTTTGAAACGGGATCTACGGTAAACAAAATGATCGTGTCTGTGCAATCCGGGCAATCTGGCCCGCTAATGTCTCCACCACCACCGCGCAAGCCAAAGAAAACAATGTTGATTCGACTGCCGCCATCCCATGATGGTGCCTGCACCACAGGTGCCGAAACATCTGCCGTGGGAGCTGCAGCGATCGGCGTACCTTGCGCGTTCAGCACCGGCGTGCCTAAAACATTACTTTCAACATTACAACTCGCAGGTGGAATGCCGTCCAAAGTAGTGAACTGCCAGCATGTGACAAAATTATTAGTAAAGATATATAAACCCACAGCCAAAGCCAAAATGGCAATCCAAAATACAATTTGCCGTGCAGAGGGGCGACCCACCTTTGGAAGTTTTAGGTTTTTGAAAAAGTCAACAAATTGATTCATAATCAACTCAACTTAAGATACACCATATCGAGACCCAGTTGTTGGAGACCAATCTCGCACCAATGATGCAAAATCGCCGAGTCCTCATCCATAGCCTTCATCATAACGGGAATTGCGCGCGAGTCGCGCATGTCAGCTAGCACGCGCATCAAATGGATCTTCGCAGAGGCAGACGCCCGTGGAAACTCATCAATCAGGATGGGAACAACCGGTTTACCAATTGCAGACAAAGCATTTGCCGCGAGCGTTTGGACCAAGGCGTCATCATCGTTCAATGCACGGACGAGAATCGGTGCCGCTTTCTCAGCCGGATGCGCGGCGAGAGCCAGTGCTGCGGCCTGACGGACTTCCGCTGAAACATCTTCTAGCACGTTGATAAAAGAATCCGTATCGATATGAGACATTTGCGCCAGAGTCCGAACCGCCCACCAGCGATGATCCGCAGTTGGACGATTTCAGCAACACCTCCAGCGCGGGAACCGCCGCGCCACCCAATTCTGCAAGCTGGGACGCGGCATTCTCAGCATGAACTTCATCTCCGCTTATTAAGTCTTCAATCAGATTATCAAGAGATAGCACGGAGCCTCTTTATTTCGGCGGCGGCGGAACTGGCAATTGAGCTTCTGCCATCTTCATCCATTTATCACCTTCATCAATCAACATGACCGGGATGTCATCCACGATGGGATATTTGCGTCCGCAATCCTGACAGACAAGCCAGGCATCCTTATAAAGCTTGAGCAATCCATCTTTCTCGCGTACGCAATTGGGACAACGCAAAATCTCGAGTAATTCTTGGCTGACCATTTTTTCTCCAATCAGGCGGCTATTGTACCATGCTCACTGCTGGCGGCTGGCAGAGGCCATCATGCTTTGCCACATCGGCGGGGTTTTGAATGTCAGGCGCATATTCACAAATCGCCTGCCACGGCTCATAGTGCGTTTTGTATTCATCCTGAAAATAAACTGCACCATTCTTCGTTACGGTGCGCGTCACATCCACATCCGCGCCGTCCACAGCGAAATCCGTCTGATTCATCTGGTTGAGTTTTAAATCAGGGTTAACCACAAAAGAAGCCGCAGGAGCAGGAACGATATTCTGCGGACCCGTTGTATTGATCGTCACACTACGACCATCAGAAGTTGAAAAGAATTGCCAGGTAAGATAGTCTGAACCTACATGAGTCTCCATCAAAATCCAATACTGCGAGTCGTTTATAAATTGGAAATCCACCAGCGGAAAATAAACCGTCGCATCCAAACCTGCTAAATTCGGATCATCTATACCGCTTGGAGTCTCCTCATAATAATGAACACGATAGGCGTGAGGAACGCGTTCCGCAACCGGGAAGCCAGCATTTAATACGGTACGAAATAAAGTGGTACTTACCTGACATACGCCTCCGCCCACGCCGGTAATGGTGCGATTGCCGTAAATAATAAGGGCTTCAGCGAATCCAGAGTTCAAACTCACATCGCCCAGAGTCTGTCCCATTGAGAACGTTTCACCCGGCGCAACCAGTACGCCATCGAAACGCGCCGCCGCAGTTTGAATATTCTGAATGCGCGCTGCGGGCGAGCCATAAAAATAAGAAGTCTGTTGCTCGATCAATTGGGTAATGCCCAACTGCTGGGCTGTTGCGTTATCAGCCGCTGCCGGTTGAGTTTCTTGCATCACAAGCGGAATCGTATGCTGGCCCTGCGCCACCGCATCGTTGATCGCCTTGACGGTGGCATCAATGTCGATGGTGCGTCCGGTGACCGATGGAGTAATGAGCGTCAATTGCTGCGTCGTTGTATTGAAATGAAATTGTGCATTCGCCGCTTGACGGTCCGCCTGGGTGGCGATGTTTGCCAGCATTTGGCGCACAGAATCAGGATTTAAAAGCACTTGCAAACCAGCCTGATTGCCATTTTGCACCTGCTCCACTCCAAGCATATTGGCAACCGTTTGCGGATCATAAACCCACGGACCCGGATCATTTGGTCCCGCATTCGGAATAACCAATTGCAGAGGCTGGCTCAAAATAGCACGCGCGGCATCAGCCTGTGACGAAACATCCATGAGAGATGGTTGCGTTTCTTAAATCACGAGCGGCACCTCGCCATCCGTGAAGGTTTGCAACCGCGCGCCAAGATATGTCAGCGTTGCGTTTACATTGAGTGAACGCCCAACCTGTCCCGCCTGCGCCATCACCTTCGTTCCATTGACGTGAAGGTTGGCTTCCATTGTTGGTTGATCGATCTTCTGCGCGAGCTTTTCTAAATACTGATTCGCCACACGCTGGTCGAAGACAATGACAGGTGCGACCTCATCCCCAAATTCAAGCGCATGGAGTTGACCGTCCAGCGCCGCAAATACATCTCCGCTTCGTCCCAGCCTGTAAGCGGACTCCGCACTCGAAGATGGATCAAAGACCATGCCGAGTTGTGCTGGAGATGCAACCCAGACATTCGATCCGTCTCGAAACAATACCTTGCCGCTGATCGGATAGGAAAGAGTTTGACTCAATTTCAGCGCCGCGTCTTGCGGGGACATCCCCGAAAGATCAATGCCTGCCACCGACACACCCGGAAAGACGCGTCCCGCGTATATCAGTTGATATCCCAGCGTCCAAAGAAAGATCGCGGCGAGAAACAAAATGATCCCGCCGACAATAGCGGTTAAAAGTTGAGCCAATATCGGTGTGCGTTGTGCAGCAGGATAAGAAAGTGAAGACATCAGCGACTATTATACCCAGCATAATGAAAAATACATTAACCCCCAAACATGAATTCATCAAATGTTCACATACGGAAGATCATTTATTTTGCTTGAACCGCAAACCGGGAACAATCATCGGCGTGACAGATTTGTATTCGACATAAGTCGAGCCATATTCACGCAGAAGTTTGACCTCTTCAAAATACGCACCGATGAAAATATAAATCGTAGCAGAGATATAGACGATCAGCTGATTGATTGTCATCGTGGCAGTCAGCCAAAGAAAAAGCAAGCCCGCGCTATAGAGCGGATGCCGAACGAAGCGATAGAGTCCGCTCGTTACGAGTGTGCCAGACTTGCTCTCCGGTTCGACCAATTGGCGCAATCCAACGAATGAAAATGTATCTGTCTGCAAAACACCATAAAGAAGAAGGAATGCAGCTACTCCCTGCCCTGCCAGCGTGAGATATTTCCATGGAGCGGGGATGAGATATAAAGTACGGTTCGGCAATATCCATATCAACCATAGGATCGGTAAGAGGCTAAGCGCCGAAAAAACATTATAGCCAAGGCGATAGGCGCGCATAAAAGCATCGCCCAGCGTCTTGCGGAAAAAATCTTTTAACGCAATCGATGCCAGCAGGGAATGGACAATTCCCCACACAGCGAACGTGCTAATCAAAATTAGTGTATTCATAATCACCATTATAAAATATTATAGTTGCGCCACCGCGTAAACTCGTTGAAATTCTTTCATGTATTGCGCGGCAATATCTGGGTTGTTGATCACGATAAGGTTTTCATCATTGCTCTTCTCAACACTAACTGTGAAATTATATGAACCCATCACCACAATTTTATTGTCAACAATAAAAATTTTATGATGCATTAACCCGGGATGGCCATCCAGATGGACATCCAATCCAGCGTTTCGAAACGCGGCATTCTCCGTCCCGATATCGGACCTGACTTGATCGGTTTCCATTACGCCCGCCACTTTGACTCCCGCGGCGGCGCGTTGGCGAATCGCGTTTCCCAGTGGATCGGCAATAAATGAATATGCGAGAAACTGGCTACTCCCCATGCCTAAAGGGACGGGGGCTTTACGGCAATTTTCGGTAAATGCTCAATTGGCATTATTAATCAACGGCGGTAAGGCGGATTGAAGATGATCGGCAGGCGAGAAATAAATATTTAATGGCATGCCGTCAATCGTCAAGAAAGGATGCGGGGTTTCAGAAACCTGATGTGAACCAAATTTATGATCCACAAACATCTGATAAATTCCGTTTCATAATCATCTGCCACTTGCGTCAAGCGGATATGCATCAGGTTGTTATTGTCGCTATATGTGCCGGACTCGGTATAGTTCATTGAGCCGGTCCAGATTTCGGCGCGGTCAATGACCACAAACTTGTTTGCATCAAACCCTGAAGATGATCGCCGATCATCGGAATATTGGCGCTTTGTTATGCCTACACTTCAGTTGTGTTCATATGATCGCTTTCCATGACGAGACGCACTTGCATGCCGCGTTGTCGAGCATGCAGGAGCGAAGATTCAATATCTCTAAGATTCAAATTGTAGTCGGCCATATCAATCGCGACACGTGCGGAATCCAGTGAAGCGACCAGCGGCACATCGGGACCACCTGTTTCTTGTTTTTTGGCGGGATTGGTCGGATCTGTAAAATACCATTAAAACCATGGCCGGCTAACCCCGTATCCGATTTGCATTGGAATGTCGGTCAGCGTGCTTGGCGCAACCGTTACTCCGGACGGTACAGCGGTAGCAGGCTGTGTTGTTGATGTAACGTCCAACCCAAATTGGCAGGCAAGGATCAGAAGACAAAATGTAAAAAATGTGAACCGTTTCATTAGAACCCTCCAAGATTATTATAGCGAAAATCTCAATGATTTCAAATGATATAATCCTTGCATCCCATGGATGAGACCATAACAAATAATTCTGCTAATCGCCAGATCGCCCGCGCCGCGGGGACGGTGATGTTCGCATTTATATTGAGCAACGTCGTCGGTTTGGTGCGGCAGATTCTGATCTCACGCGCGTTCGGCACGGGAGATTCGTACGATGCGTTCGTCGCGGCGTCGCGTTATCCTGATTTGATTTTCAATCTAATCGCGGGCGGCGCGTTGGCGTCTTCGTTCATCCCGGTTTTCACGGGCTTTCTGGAAAAAGACGATCGCGCTTCCGCCTGGAAGCTGGCATCGGCTGTCATCAATTTGGTTGTTCTAGTGTTAACAGCCATCAGCATTCTCTCGGCTATTTTTTCAGTTCAAGTGATCAAGTACATCCTCGCGCCGGATTTCAATCCGGCCAAACAACAACTCGCCGCATCCCTGTTGCGAATCTTGTTGATCGCGCCGACGATCTTTGGGGTCAGTGGAATTGTGATGGGAGCGCTCAACGCACATCAAATATTCCTATTGCCCGCTCTCGCCTCGACCATGTTATGGGTCGGATACATTTTCGGATTGATTTTCTTCGTCCCTGCGATGGGAATTTACGGCCTAGCCTGGGGCGCGGTGCTGGGCGCATTCCTTCACATCGGCATTCAACTTCCGCAACTCTTGCGATTGCCCGAATGGCGCTTCAATTTTTCACTTGGGCTGGATGATGCCGCGGTGCGCGAAGTTTTGTTATTGATGGGTCCGCGATTGCTTGGTGTGGCGGTCGTGCAAATTAACTTTGTTGTTGGCACAATCATCGCATCGGGACAGCCGGTAGGCTCGGTCTCGTCATTGACATACGCGTTTCAAATCATGACCATGCCGGAAGTTGCGATTGCTCAAGCGATTGCGATTGCCGCGCTTCCGACTTTTTCCGCGCAAGTAGCGCGCGGCGAATTGGTTGAGATGCGTCATTCTCTGGCTTCGACGTTGCGCGGCGTTCTGCTCCTTTCATTGCCTGCCACCCTCGGCTTGATTCTGTTCCGTTATCCGGTAATTGCATTGTTATATCAACGCGGCCAGTTCGATGTGCAGTCCACCGACATGGTGGCTTGGGCCTTGCTTTGGTACACCGCCGGCTTGGTCGGACATTCGGTCGTGGAGATTCTCTCGCGCGCCTTTTATGCTTTGCATGATACGCGCACGCCGGTCATCGTCGGGACGATTGCGATGAGTCTCAACATCATTTTCAGTTTTGCATTCTCAGCGTTATTTGCAAACCTCGGTTGGATGCCGCACGGTGGACTTGCATTAGCCCTTTCCGTTTCGACAGCACTAGAAATGAGCGCGTTATTTATTTTGATGCGCCGCCAATTAAAAGGATTAGACTCTATGAATATCGGGCGCGGACTTCTTCAAGCCGGGTTCGCAACTCTGGTGATGAGTTTGTTTATATTAGGCTGGCTGCATTTCGCATCTGGATTTTCAGTTTGGATCATCGCACCGGTTGGAATCGTCGCAGGTGGAATGATATATATTGCGATCATGATTATGCTACGCGTTCCTGAATTGGGAGAAATGATTAACGCCATTCGCCGCAGGTTGATAAAAAACAATTAAAGGAATCCGCTTTGGAACTAATAAGATAAAGCGGTTATTTTCCCAGCGACCACATTAACGTTGCCACCACAATCCCCCACAACACTCCGCCCGCTACTTCCAGCGGTGTATGACCGAGTACTTCACGCAATTCTTTTTCATCCGGCATTTGACCGCGCATCAACTCTTCGAATAATATATTGATCCGCTCGGCGTGTTTCCCAGCCTGACGGCGAACGCCCGCCGCGTCGTAGGTGACGATCATGGAAATGATCACACCTAATGCAAACAGCGGACTATCAAAGCCTTGATGCAAACCAATGGCTTGCGTTGCGCCAACAATCAGCGCTGAATGCGAACTCGGCATGCCGCCTGCCACAAACGCCATCGCCCACTGCCAGCGATGCGAACGCAAATATTCCATCGGGACTTTCAAGCCCTGTGCGGTGAGCCATGCGACCAACGCGCTGAGCAGCACATCGTTATGAAAGATGCCGATGAGATTCATTCCGCCTCTTCGAAATCGGTCAACGCATCGCCTGATAATTGTTTGACTTTCAATTCAGCTTTATCCAAAATTTTCGCGCAACGCTTGACTAGCGCCTGACCGCGTTCATAAAGCGCCATCAACTCATCCAAAGCCCGCTGTTCATTTTCCAGCGCGGCGACGATGCTTTCCAATTCTGCAAAAGCTTGTTCGTAACTCAAACTTTCCACTGATTTAGATGATGATGATGATGATTTTGGCATAAGGTCACCTCATTTGACTGTCGCGTCGAAACTGCCATCAGATACGCGGATATGAATTTCATCTTTTGATTTAATTTGTTTTATTTTGCTAATTAACTTTTTATCGGCTTGACGTGTGACGACCGCGTAGCCTCTTTCCAGGACTTGAAGCGGATTCAGCGCCTCGAGGCGTTTGCGAAAGCCCTCATTTTGATTCGCTTCGAGCGCGACACGATGAGCTTGTGCGACACCAATACGATGACCTACATCATCAAGCCGTTGTCGCTCCGATTGAATGCGGCGAGACGGAGAGAAGAATCGCAAGCCATCGTGTAGAGAAGCAAGCGCGTTACTCTGCTCTTCCAAAATATCCTGCATTGAAGTTGCGAGTTTTAAATCGAAATTTTTTAAGTTGTCTTGCAATTCAATTATGGTAGTTTGTGTTGCCAGTTCCGCCGCCGCAGTGGGAGTCGGTGCGCGCAAATCCGAAGCGAAATCGCAGAGCGTGAAATCGGTTTCGTGTCCCACGCCGCAAATGATCGGAACTTTCGATGAAGCCACGGCGCGTACGACACGCTCCGCGTTGAATGCCCATAAATCTTCAATCGAGCCGCCGCCGCGTGCTAAAAGAATAACATCAGGTTTTAGTTTAAGTTGATTGAGAGATTCAATCGCTTCAACTAATTTCAGCGGTGCGTCCTCGCCTTGGACCGGCGAGGGTGCAAGGATCACTTCAACCAGCGGCAAACGTCGTCGAATGGCAGTCAGCATATCGCGCAATGCCGCGCCCGTTGATGAAGTCACGATGCCAATGCGTTTTGGAAAAGATGGAATTTCTCGTTTGCGCTCCGAGTCAAAAAGTCCTTCAGCTTCGAGCATCGCTTTCAGTCGCAGAAATTCCTGATATAACGCGCCCTCGCCCACCGGTCGAACTTGATCGGCGTAAAGCTGGTATTGCCCGCCGACTTCATAGATGCCGATCCTGCCATGCGTCTCAATCGCCATGCCATCTTGAAGCGAAAGCTTAAGCCGCGCCGCGTCCGTTCGCCACATCACGCATCGAAGCGCTGCGCCCGCGTCTTTCAATGTAAAATAAATATGACCGGAAGCAGGACGCGAAAGATTTGAGATTTCTCCCTGCACCCAAACATCTTGAAGGGACCCATCGCCTTCGAGCAAATCACGAATATATTTGGTGAGAGACGAGACTGTCCATTGAACGGAGGCAAAGAGCGAAGGTTGCATCCCGTCGAGGATACCATAAACTGACTACTCCCCACTCCCTTTCTCTAGGTTTTCCTCCGCCCGAGGGCAGGGGAAAACCACGCCTTATATCCCTACGCATTTAGGCGGGGGCTTTACGGCGATTTTCGGTATGGTCGCCGCGTTTTACTTTTTCTGCTACAATCGAAACATCCTGCTATGAATCATCTCTGGTCCCCGTGGCGTATGACATACATTGATAATGCAAACAAGGAAGAAGGCTGTGTCTTTTGCAAGGCACAAGCCAAAGAAGACAGCCCCGAAAATCTGATCATTCAGCGCGGCAAATTGGCTTTCGTGATTCTAAATCTGTATCCTTATACCAGTGGACATGTAATGGTCGTGCCGTTTGCTCACAAGCCGAACCTGGAAGAATTGGATTCTGCTACACGCGCTGAAATGATGGAATTAATTTCGCAGGCAACCAGCGTATTATGTAAAATTTATGGTACAAAATCCTTTAACATTGGCGCAAATATCGGCGAGGCGGCCGGCGCGGGTGTAAAGGAACATGTTCATATCCACATCGTTCCGCGCTGGATCGGTGATACCAATTTCATGTCTACGCTGGCTGAGACGCGCGTCCTGCCTGAAACGTTGGATGATAGCTGGCGGCGCATCCGAGCAGGTTTTAGATCTTAAAGGAATACATATTTGGTAATGCGAGACCCCGCAGGGGGTCGAGTGTACTGCGTTCTTTCAGTGTGGTAACCCCTCAAGGGGATAATATCTCAACTAATTTGTAAACAGAAGATTGCCACACTCGCTGTTGCTCGCTTGCAATGACATTTATTTATCGATGGAGCTTTATGGGTCAGCAATCTAAATGGAATATTACTATTCTTTTAATTTTTGTGTTCATCATCAATGGCTGTAGTCCTTCAACGCCTGGTACCCTACCCCCAATATCCACACAAACTTCTACAGCTACGCCAACTCAACAGCCAACTTCCACCTCGACATTTACACCCACTCAGCAATCGACTTCAACGCCCGCATCCTACGGACCTGATCAAGCCAATTTTCCAGCAAACATCAATCCACTGACGGGACAACCCGTTACAGATCCATCAACATTATTGGCCCCAGTGATGCTGGTTTCGATTTCCAATTTCCCGGCAACGGCGCGTCCGCAGGCCGGGCTTTCATTCGCGCCTTACGTCTTCGAGTTTTCCATCACTCAAGGTGACAATCGTTTCCTTACCGCGTTCTACGGCGAATTTCCTTATCCCGAAGTTCCAGTGACCGGCGGATGTGAAGTCCGCCAGGGGGCATTCATCAAAACAGGAACGATTCTCGGCAATCAGGTTTGGCTCGATGCGAATGGAAATGGAATTCAAGATCCGGGCGAGCGCGGCCTAGGCGGCATATGCGTCAACTTGTATGATTCGAAGGGAATTCTCGTTCAACAAACGACCACCAACTCCAATGGCTATTATGGATTCAACGTTCAAAACGGCGAAGATTACACCATTGAGTTTGTCAAACCGAACGGCATGGAATTTACTCAACATAATGTTGGCGACGATGGACATGATAGCGATGCGGATCCAGCCACTGGAAAAACAAAACTGATTCATGTAACCGGCGATGACCTTTCATGGGATGCAGGATTGATCGTTTCACCGAACGCAGCCACACCAACCGGCACACTCGTTCCATTACCTGAAGCTTCCATCGGGCCGGTGCGTTCTGGTCGTTTGCTTTATTCTTATGTCGCCCATTTCTTTACAGACAGCGGCCTCGTTTATGCATTTGCATCCCCGGAAGTGTTGGTAAAGATTCCCATGTGCTATTGTGTTGTCCATGATGTTGAAGGCGGTGGAAACATGCTTGATCTTCAAAGATTTAAAGAGATTACTTTGGAGAATCAAAAGAAATCCAATTCCAAGTTCAACTATACGGGCAACCTGTACACTGACCAGCCGCCAGCTGGAGGCGTGCCTGCTTCGCAGATCAATGTGTTTTTTGCAAATCTGGATCAATCGGGTTGGACGTATGATCCGTTGTATCAATCATGGCTAAGGTCGACAGACACGTCCGATCCAAACAACGCGGGCGTTCTGCATCTGGATGTGGATCGTCTCAACGGACGGCAACTGCATTTCGAGAATGTGGTCGTCGTCATGGCGGATACGGATGTTGTTGAGCCTACCAATCTCGATATTCACCTTGATCCGGGCAACACTGGCGATGCTTTTCTCTTCCGAGATGGGCTGATGTATAAAATCAAATGGAGCACACTCGCAGGTGACTACGAAAAGAAAACAGGATTCGAACGCCCGATCCGATTTATCAATGCGGACGGTTCAGCCGCTGCTCTCAAGCCAGGTCACACGTGGGTGATCATCGTCACGCCCTTTAGTTATTTTGCCGAAGGACAAAGTGGCACGTACTTGGTAAGGTATATTCCTCCACAAGGTGAGGCGCGTTAGATTTCAAGAATCGTATGGAGGTGATATGCAATCCTATCTTGTCCCTTTAATTTCTCTATTTCAAGAGAATGCCAATTCAACTCAAGCCGGTCCCATGAAAAAATATATGCGCGATCAGTTTGAATATTTGGGAATCAAATCGCCACAATTTAAAGTGCTATTCAGAAATTTCATCAACGAACACGGATTGCCGCCTTTTTCTGATTTAGATTTGATCGTTCGAGATTTATGGAATTTGCCTGAACGCGAGTTTCAATACCTGGCTGTTGGTTTCGTAGGTCGATTAGAAAATCAACTTTCATCGACGTTCATTAGAACCATTGAATATATGATTATCCACAAATCGTGGTGGGATACCGTGGATAGCATTGCAGGCGATACTGTTGGAATCCACTTTCAGCCGCTTTCCCGATATACGCGAGAAATATCTTTCCAAATGGCGCATCTCGGATAATTTCTGGTTGAGACGAACAGCCATCCTGTTTCAATTAAATTATAAAAAAGAAACCGATTTTGATTTACTGTGTGAGATCATTCGGGAAAATCTCAACTCAAAGGAATTTTTCATCAACAAAGCCATCGGCTGGTCGCTAAGGCAATACGCCCGCGTAAATCCAAAAGTTGTGAAAAAGTTCGTGGAGGCTACGCCGCTTCATCCGTTAAGCAGGCGAGAGGCAATGAAGCATTTGGAATAAAAGAGGCGCGACATCATAAGAATCAATCATCTACATCGGATTTATAATCAACTAAAGAGGTCCGCCAAGGAGAAGCCATGAGCAAAGAAACGGAGGCCGTGATTCTTTCCGCGGTCCGTACGCCGATTGGGAAATTTCAGGGTGCGTTGAGCGGATTGGCTGCTACGAAACTTGGAGCAGTTGCAGTCAAAGCCGCGGTGGAACGGGCAGGGATTGATCCCAAAGACATCGAAGAGGTTTTAATGGGAAATGTGGTTCAAGCTGGCGTCGGACAAGCGCCAGCGCGTCAAGCCGCGATTTATGCGGGCATTCCAGCAACGGTCAGCGCAACCACGATCAACAAAGTCTGCGGCTCAGGATTGAAAGCCGCCATGAGCGCGGCGCAAGCCATCCGCGCCGGCGACGCGGAATTATTCGTCGCGGGTGGAATGGAATCCATGAGCCGCGCGCCGTATCTGGTCAATGGACGAGCTGGCGAACTGAGATTCGGGAATCAAGCATTAACCGATGCATTGCTCAATGATGCTTTATGGGATCCGTTTGAAAACTGGGGCATGGGCAACGCGGCTGAATTTATCGCGGATGAATATGAAGTCACGCGCGAAGCGATGGATGAGTTTTCATTCAGCAGTCATCAGAAGGCAATTCACGCGATTGAAACAGAAAAGTTTAAAGATGAGATCGTCTCCGTTGAAATCGCAGGACATAAAGGTGAAACAATCATCATAGATCATGATGAGGGACCGCGCAAAGATACGTCACTTGAGTCACTAGCAAATCTCAAACCTTCATTCAAAGCCGATGGCAAGGTAACAGCCGGCAATGCCTCCAGCATGAACGATGGCGCGGCGGCGGTTATGATTTCGTCACGGTCTTATGCAGAGAAGAATAATCTCAAGCCGATGGCGGGTGTTGTGGGTTATACCCAAACCGCAGTGGAACCAAAATATTTATTCATCGCACCTGCGCTCGCGATTCCCAAATTGTTAAAGAAAATCGGATGGACGCTGAAAGATGTTGATTTGATCGAACTCAATGAAGCCTTCGCCGCGCAAGTGCTTGCAGATGGTTATGCTCTTGCAGATCAAGGCTGGGATTGGAATAAAGTCAATGTTAACGGTGGCGCAATTGCGCTCGGTCATCCCCTTGGTGCAAGCGGAGCGCGTATATTGACCACGTTGATCTATGCCTTAAAAAACCGCGGTTTGAAGCGCGGTATTGCATCGCTATGTCTCGGCGGTGGTGAGGCGGTGGCAATGGCGATTGAAATGAAAAGTTAGAATATCGAACCTGTCAGCTTACCAACACATGAGGAACCAATGATGAACATAAAAGAACGCAATGAAAAGATCGAACAATATGGGCACGGCTTTGATTTGTTGACCGCTGCACTAGCTAAAGTTCCGAAGGAAGCGTGGGAAGTACGACCAGAGCCAAATGAATGGAGTGTGCATGAAATCGTCGTCCACATGGCAGATAGCGAGTCGATGTCTGCATTGCGAGTCCGTAAATTAATCGTCGAGCCAGGCAGCACATTGATGGGTTACGAAGAAGCCAAATGGGCCGACGCACTCAACTACAAAAAACAAAGCGCGGACGACGCATTGCAAATCATCAAGCTGGCACGCCAAACTACATATCACCTACTCAAGACCTTGCCTGATGAAGTCTTTACACATTCGGTTATTCATCCCGAATCATCAGAACCATATACTTTTGAGAGATGGCTTAATATTTATGCACGCCACATTCCCGATCACATTCAACAGATCATGAAAACGGTGGAGACGGTAAAGATACAGAAATAAGAGATCATTGCGAATGAAGAATTTTCCTATATCCTTCATGAGACGAGCGTGTTACGCACTCTCGAAATGACATCTGATACTAGGAGGCGGCATGGAAATCCAACAGATCTTCGTAGTGGGGGCAGGGACGATGGGCAACGGCATCGCACAGGTCGCTGCGACGAGCGGACATCAAGTCACATGCATGGATGTAATGCCCGAAGCATTGGAAAAAGCCAGAGCCGCCATTGATAAATCCACTGCGAGACTTGTTGAGAAAGGCGCGCTAACCAAAGAGCAAAAGTCGCACGCAGACAGAATCCGGTTCGTTAGCAACATGGACACGATGAAAGACGCCGAGTTCGTGATCGAGGCGGCAACGGAAAATCCCGAAATCAAATTCAGAATCTTCAAAGACATGGATGCGGCTGCACGGGCGGATGCAATTCTCGCATCGAATACATCATCCATTTCGATCACCAAGATCGCGGCGCAGACTGAACGTCCCGACCAAGTCATCGGGATGCACTTTATGAATCCGGTGCCGCTGATGAAACTGGTAGAGGTCATCAAAGGACTCACCACCAGCGAAGTGACGCTCCAAACAACGCTGGAACTTTGCAAGGTCATGGGAAAGGAACCGGTCGAAGCCAATGACTCGCCGGGTTTTATCTCCAACCGCATTTTATGCCCGATGATCAACGAAGCGATTTTTGCTTTTCAGGAAAATGTTGGCACGCCGGAAGCCATCGACGCGGTGATGAAGCTGGGAATGAATCATCCGATGGGCCCGCTCGCGCTGGCGGACCTAATTGGCTTGGATGTGGTCCTATTGGTGATGGAAGTTTTGCAACATGATCTTGGAGAAGATAAATATCGTCCCGCGCCGTTGCTGCGGAAGATGGTGGACGCTGGATATTTGGGAAAAAAGACAGGACGAGGATTTTATCGGTATTAATTGCAGGATGCCATTGATCTTTGGGGAGAATCACCCACTTCCTATGGTTGTATTTCGGGTTATTTGGTTTTATCATTGCAATGGAAGGTGTTTTCCGGCATTTACTTATAAGGAGAAGAACCATGTCCCATAAGACTTTTACCCGAACCTCCGTTCTGATATTGCTTCTACTCGTGTGCTTTGCCATTCCGGTTAGTGCCAAGGCAGGAGGCGCCTGTAGCGACACGTATACTGTCCAACAGGACGAGACGATTGACACGCTCGCCGCCACCTGCGGCACAACCACTTCTGCCATTTACGCTGCCAACCCGGGAATCAGCGTAAACCTGTATATCGGTCAAGTCGTGACGATTCCCAGCAGTAACTGCCCGAACTGCGCACCAAGCTATTCCAACTGCTATCAAGGCAACTGCGCTCAGGGCTATTCCAATTGCGGCCAAAGTAATTGTGCTCCGGGGTACTACAACTGCAGTCAGGGCGAGTGTGCTCAGTATTATTACAACTGCATTCAAAGTAACTGTGCTCAGTCCAGCTTGAACGGGACAACGTATGTTGTGCAATTTGGGGATACATTCGGTGATATTGCGAACCGCTTTGGGGTCAGTCTGCACGATCTCTGGAGCGCCAATCCGAATATCGGAGATATAAATCTTTTGTATCCGGGGGAGGTGCTCAATATCCCCGCATCCTTCTGGTCCACACCCGTACCTACACCTCCCTGGTACGGACCTCAATATAACTCATCGCAATATGGACCTCAATATGGCTCATCGCAGTATGGACCTCAATATGGCTCATCGCAGTATGGACCTCAATATGGCTCATCGCAATATGGACCTCAATATGGCTCATCGCAGTATGGACCTTATCCGCGTCCTTGGCGGTACGGATATGTACCAACTCCCACCGAGATTCCAACACCGCTTTCGTATGGAAAGGTATCGCCGGGGTCTCCAATGGCAAACGTCGAATTATCCAACAAGGCCAACGGCAATGTTTATGTGTCGCTTCAAGGTACCGCCAGAGACGGGACCAATGTAATTCGCGAATACCCTGTGAGCGGAACGTTTAGCGTCACGATTCCCGCTGGTTATTACAACTATGTGGCCTGGGTCGGCGGGCAGGAATTCAGCGGAGCCATAAACCTGCCCGGACGTTCGAGCCATTCCATTACGTTCAACAGCAATGGAGTTATAGCTCAATAACAATGCAGCACTGATAATAACCGTTACTAGCCGCCAGCGAATGCTGGCGGCTATTGTTATAATCAGCCTAATTCACTGTGGAGGGCACACATGAATCAAGTCTACGATTTCGTTATCATTGGTTCCGGCTTTGGGGGAAGTGTCTCAGCAATGCGGCTGACAGAAAAGGGATATTCTGTTCTCGTCCTTGAAAAAGGCAAAAGGTTCAACGATAACGACTTTGCCAAAACCAACTGGCAATACTGGAAGTATCTCTGGATGCCGGCCATCCGCGCATATGGCATTTTGCAAATCAGTATTCTCAAAGGTGCGATGGTTTTGCATGGCGTAGGTTTTGGCGGCGGGAGCATCGGCTATGCCAACGTGCTCGAGGTTCCCACCCACGAAACCTTTGCAACGCCTGCCTGGAATCAACCGATTGCATGGGGAAAGATTCTCAAGCCACAATATGAGACTGCCAAGCGAATGCTCGGTGCAGCGCGGAATCCAAAACTATGGAAGGCTGATGAAGTTCTAAAGCAATTCGCGAATGAGCGCAGCATGAGCCAGACTTTCCGTGCGACAGAAGTCGGCGCATATTTTGGCGACCCGAATCAAAGCGTACCCGATCCGTATTTTGGTGGCGAAGGTCCGGCGCGCGCAGGGTGTCGTCACTGCGGCGGATGCATGGTCGGATGCCGATACAACGCCAAGAATACACTGCCGAAAAATTATTTGTATTTTGCGGAAAAAAACGGGGCGAAAATTATCTCGGAAGCAGAAGTAGTGGATATCAAACCCCTCACCCTGAGTACCTCGCCCAACGGGAGAGGGGGCGGGGTGAGGGACGGTTATGTGATCGAATTTAAGTCGAGCACACGCTTCTTAAACGGACACCGGCAGCGGGTCCAAGCCAGACGCGTGATTCTATCTGCGGGCGTGATGGGCACGATCAAGTTATTGTTGAATCTGCGCGATGTTAAAAAATCGTTGCCGAATCTCTCGCCGCGTCTCGGTGATATGGTGCGGACGAATTCCGAAGCGTTGCTCGGATCGGTTGCCAGAAAATCTGATGTCAATTATTCAGAGGGTATTGCAATCTCCTCGATTTACAATCACGACGAAATCACGAGGGTCGAGCCGGTTCGCTATCCCGATGGTTCATCGCTGATGCGTTTTCTTGCCGCGCCACTGATTGATACTGATGTAAGTGTGCCGATTCGATTGTTGAGATTTTTGGGCTGGGCAGTGACCCATCCAATTGATTTCTTGAGGGCGTTGGTTTTGCCAGGCTGGGCGCACAACGTGACGATTTTGCTGGTGATGCAACATGCCGATAACCGGATGCGTTTCCGCATGGGGCGCAGTTTGTTTACGCTGTTTCGGCACGGCATGATAGCCGAGGCGGAGCCAGGTTATGAAATCCATGCACAAGTGAAAGGCTCGCACGAGTTGACGCGTGAATTTGCAAAACGAACCGATGGCGTGGCGCTCGGATCAATTGGCGAAAACATCCTGGGCCTGCCAACCACCGCTCACATTCTCGGCGGCGCACCGATCGGAAAAGATTCGAACGAAGGTGTGGTGAACGAAAATTTTGAAGTGCATAATTATCAAGGCATGTACATCATTGACGGTACGATCGTGCCAGCCAATCCCGGAGTCAATCCGTCGTTGACGATTACCGCGTTGGCAGAATATGCGATGTCGAAAATACCAAAAAGAAATGAGCCTCTGTGAACAGTAACTTTGAAACATCCAAAGACTATGCTGCGCTACTCGATGAACAGGACCAGCTTGCCTCCTATCGAAACGACTTCGTCATCTCTGATCCCGATTTAGTCTACTTCGATGGCAATTCACTTGGACGTTTGACCAAAGCCTCGGTCGAACGCGCCAGACAAATCGTCGAAGAAGAATGGGGAAAGGAATTAATCCGCGGCTGGAATAAAGGTTGGTGGGAATCACCCGCGCGCGTGGGTGAAAAGATCGCGCAATTAATAGGAGCTGCAGCAGGACAGGTCATTGTGGGTGACACCACTTCAATCAACCTATTCAAACTGACGATGGCCGCGCTGGCACTTCTTCCCGAAAGGAAGCGCATCGTCACCGATACGCTCAACTTCCCATCGGATTTGTACATCCTGCAGGGAGGTGTCCAACTGCTCGGGGACAAACATAATATCGTTCGCATCAGCTCAAACGACGAGGACATCACGCCCGATCTGGCCGCACTCGAAAGAGCAATCGACAATGATACGGCACTGGTCACGCTCTCGCATGTCGTTTTCAAGAGCGGCTATCTTTACGACATGGCCGCGGTTACCGAACTCGCGCATCGCAAAGGCGCGCTGGTATTGTGGGATTTAAGTCATTCGGCTGGCGCAGTCCCAATCGCCCTCGATCAATGCAAGGTGGATTTCGCCATCGGTTGCACCTATAAATATCTCAACGGCGGGCCAGGCGCGCCTGCCTTTCTTTACGTGAACAAATCCCTGCAGGATAAAGTTACTTCGCCGATCTGGGGTTGGTGGGGACAAAACCAACCGTTCGCTTTCGACCTCGATTACACCCCTGCCCAGGGAGTTAATCGTTTCCCCGTGGGGACTCAGCCCATGCTATCTCTGCTTACGATGGAAGCCGCGCTTGACCCGCTTCTCAAAGTAGGGATGGAAGCCATTCGCGCAAAATCCGTCTTGTTGACTGAGTACGCATCCTACTTGACCGATCACCTGCTCGCCCCGCTTGGCTTTTCACTCGGCTCGCCGCGTGATCCTGCCAGACGCGGCTCGCACATTAGCGTCCGGCACGAGGTAGGTTACCGCATCAGCCGCGCTCTGATCGAAGAGATGAACCTCATCCCCGATTTCCGGGAACCTGATAATATTCGTCTTGGCTTTGCGCCACTCTACACGTCGTTTCAAGAAGTATGGGAAGGATTTAATCGCATCCAGCATGTGGTGGCAGAAAAAAAATACGAGAACTTTCCAAAGCAAAGGCCAACAGTTACGTAAACCATAATGAGCTCAAGATTCTATTACACAGGTAGAAATAGCAATGAGCAAGACAATGCCATAGAGACAAGTTGAAAGGAAAGCATGAAATCATCAACGAAATGGGCATTGATTTTTGGAAGTGGTGCGGCTATTGCGAATTTTACGATTGGCTTTATCACCAGCCTATGTGGTCTGATTTTTTCACCTATTGCAACGGGTCTGGCTACCTACATAGTGCTTAAAGAAAAACCGATATTGGCTGGTTCGCGCGTTGGTATCCAAATAGGACTGCTCATTGGTGCAATCGGTTCCATTGGAAGTCTAATTGGTGCTGGAGCAGCTTCGATTTTTTGGAACATACCGTTGCTCGCGCTCGCAACCATGAATGGTGTTTCAAGTTCTTCCGACATCGTCAGCGTGGTAGGGGCAGGTGCTACTAGTGCGTTCTTCCTTATCGCGCTTGCCCTAATAGTCTCCGTGCTATCTGTCGGGCTTTGTGTCGCAACTGGGGTCATTGTCGGTGTCGGGATAGCCTCGCGCATGTCGGTATCCAAACCGGAATCTGAGAATCAAGCACACGAACCAAGTTTGAAGGCTAACTGAACATTTGAAGTCTAATGATACAATCGCCCTTCGAGGAGCAGATATTCATGGCTTCAGATTCAATCATCGTAGAGCAATTGACCAAAACCTATCAAGTCTCTGAGCGCGAGGGCGGATTCGGCGCGGCGGTGCGCGGCTTTTTCCAACGCAAATACACGGATGTGAACGCAGTGCAGGGTGTCAGCTTTCGGATTCAGCCCGGTGAAATCGTCGGCTTTCTCGGTCCGAACGGCGCGGGGAAAACCACCACGTTGAAAATGCTATCCGGATTATTGAATCCAACCTCAGGCAGAGCGCAAGTGCTCGGCTTTACGCCTTGGGAACTCAAGCCCGATTATCTGCGTTCCATGACGCTGGTGATGGGTCAGCGCAACAGGCTCTCGTGGGATATTCCCGCCGCAGATTCATTTCTGCTCGATCAAGCCATTTATCGCATCCCTGACGATGTTTATAAGCGCACATTCAAAGAACTCGATGAGTTGCTTGAGTTGAGTCCGCTGATGAAAAAGCCGGTACGCAATCTGTCGCTGGGCGAACGCATGAGATGCGAACTGGCGATCGGCTTGATCCATAATCCCAAAGTGTTGTTCCTCGATGAGCCGACCATCGGTCTCGATATCACCGCGCAGTCGAGCATCCGCGACTTTTTACGGGAATATAACCATCGAACCGGCGCGACGATTTTATTGACCAGCCATTACATGGCCGATGTCACCGCTTTGTGCGAACGTGTGATCATCATCCATCTTGGCAAACTCAAATATGATGGCGGTCTCTCTGACCTTTCGCACAAGATCGCACCGTTCAAATTAATCGGAGTGATTCTGCGCGACACTGCGGTGCATGATCTAAATAAATACGGGAAGCCTGTTGAGAATGAGGAAGATCGGGAAAAAAGTTATATTCAGGTCAGCGCTAAAGATGTAACGTTCGTCGCTGAGCGTATGTTAGCCGAACTTCCCATTCACGATATCACCATCGCTGATCCACCCATCGAGGATGTGATCGAGCAAGCCTTTGAAGGCTAACCATGCTTCGCATTTATCAACGCATGGCGCAGGTCAACTGGGCGGAGCAATGGCAGTACCGCGCCAATCTCTTCATGTACATTCTTTATGGACTGATCACACCGATTGTTTATATTGCAGTCTGGACCTCCATCGCAAACGCCCAAGGCAGCGTCAGCGGACTCACTGCTAACGACTTCATTGTTTATTACATGATTATGCTGCTAGTGGATCAGGTCACCGGCGAAACCGTGGTCTATAATTTTGCATACAAGATCCAGGATGGCTCACTCTCGAGTGAAATCATCCTGCCGGTTCACCCGCTCCTGACACGCACCTTGATGAATAACATCGCATTCAAGGGGATGACAACCTTCGTGTTGATTCCCATTTGGTTATTGCTCTCGCTTCTTTTCCAGCCGGCATTTTCTACCGTTACCTTAACAAATGTTTTGCTGGCAATACCTTCACTGATATTCGGATTCGCGATCAACTTCCTGCTCAGCTCAGCCATTGTCTGCGTTGCGTTCTGGACGACGCGCGTTTGGGCGCTATATCGTTTGTACGGAATCCCCGTGGCGTTATTCTCCGGTCAGTTCGTTCCTTTGCAGTTGATGCCAAAAATTATTCAGACAATGGCAATCTATTTGCCATTTCAACTGTTCAAATATTTTCCGACTCAATTGATCTTGGGTAATCTTTCCACACACGATATCCTGCTTGGTTACAGCATGGACATCGTGTGGTTGATTGTTGTTTACGTGTTATTCCGCATTGCATGGCGCGGCGGATTGAAGCAATACACGGCAGTCGGTGCATAACATGGATACCTTGCGCTTGATACGGACTTTCATCAAGGTCAATGTTCAAATGTCATTGGCATATCGTTCGGAGGCAGTGATCGAATTTCTGCTCGACCTGATGTGGCTGGGCTGGGAGCTGCTTAGTTTGCAGATCATTTTTGGGAATACACAATCACTGGGCGGATGGAGCAAGGGCGACTTGATTGCATTGATGGGCGTGCTCCTGATGGTCAACACCTTCATGTCGGCGCTTATCTGGCCCAACACGGATTTTTTCAACGCCGCAATGCACGACGGCTCGCTCGATTATATGTTACTTCAACCGGTTAATAATCTTTTCCTGGTTACTTTTTCGCGTATCTCGATCTGGCGTATCGTGGATTTATTTGTTGCGATTATCTTGATCGTAATCGGCGTCAGAATGGCTGGAGATATCGTCACCCCATTCCACCTCGCAACTTTTCTTCTGTTGATTGTTTCGGGATCACTCATCCTCTACAGCTTGTGGATTGTATTGATCGCTTTCACATTTTGGTTCACCAAATTTGACAACAATGTGACGATCTTACAAGCACTCACAGATACTGGACGTTATCCGATCACGGTATATCCATGGTGGCTGAGAATCATCGTCACATTCATCATACCAATCGGTCTGGCTACGACGATCCCAGTCCAAGCCTTGCGCGGGGAATTGAGTCTGCAACAGGTGTTTATATTTTTAGCGGTGAGCATGATCGCTTTACTGATTGCGTCGCAAGTATGGAAACTCGGAATAAAACGTTATAGTGGAGCAAGCAGTTAATAAGGGCGGCCATCAGCCGCCTTTATTATTTCTGCCCATTCTTTACATACACCTTCACGGCTTCACGCATAAACTCTGCCAACCCGGGCTGAACCTTTTCGTAGTTGGCTTTGAAGCGCGGATCATCGTTATATAAGTCAGCGAGACCTAGCAATTGTTCATCATTCGGCAACCAAAAATATTGCATGTGTTTGTGCCAGCGCGCAATGATCGCCTGTGTATCCTTGCTTGCCGCGCCTTTTGACATCACCGCGGCTAGATCAGTATAAAGGGTATTGCCTTCCTCAAGAATCTTTTTCTTCTCGGCATCCGAGTAGGATTTCCATTTCTTGTTCGAAGTACGGACGGTTTCTGCATCCCATTTCTGCGCGGCTTCGCCAGCATACTTCTCCTGCTCTTCCTCACTAAAACCTTCAAATAGACTTTTATCGCTCATCGTCTTTTTCCCTTTCAAAAAATTGATGGTATTGTCCACTGTGGATAGCAAAACATTCAGACGCTCGACTCGTTTCTTCAACGCATCCTTGTGACTTTCGAGTGCATCCAATGCATCGAAGTCGCGTCGCCCCACAATCTTCTTGATGTCTTCGAGCGGCATGTCCATTTCACGGTAATACAGAATTTGCTGTAGCCTCAACAACGACTCCTCTCCATAATAGCGATAACCATTCTCGCCGACTTGAGACGGTTTGAGGAGTCCGATGGCATCATAATGATGCAACGTCCGCGGCGTGACGCCGGCCAGTTTGGAAAGCTGTTTGACAGTGAACATGGCGAATACTATAAACCATGACGTTACGTTAATGTCAAGGGTTGGGCGTCATATAAAGTAAAATTGATTGATGAACATCCTATATTCTGACGAAGCTATTATCGTTCTTGACAAACCCGCTGGACTCCCTGTCCTGCCTGATGGCTGGGAAAAAGATTCATCGTATTTAGTCAAATTGCTTGAAGAACAATTCGGGAAAATATACATTGTCCATCGTCTCGATAAAACCACATCCGGCGTTATGCTCTTTGCACGGACTGCTGAAGCGCATCGCTTGCTCAACATGCAATTCGAGAAGCATGAAGCGTCGAAGATTTATCGTGCCATTGCGGAGGGTCATCCGAACTGGAATGAAAAGACTGTCAAACATCCGTTGCGAGTCAATGTGGGGCACAAGCATCGTACCATGGTGGATGATAAAAACGGAAAACCAGCCGAGACGAGATTCAAAATAATTAAGCGGTATCCAGATCACGTCCTGCTTGAAGCGGAATTGATGACGGGACGAACGCATCAAATCCGAGTGCATGCGTACGCGTTGGGACATCCGTTGTTGGGCGATATCTTATATAGCGCATCTGAAACGAATCTAATTGCACGTCCAGCATTGCACGCGTATTCCTTAACATTCACACATCCACAAACAAACGAAAGAGTTTCATTCATTGCGCCATATCCCACTGATTTTGAAACCGCGTTGACAAACGCAGAAACAGACTTTATGCTCACCTAAAAAAAGGGGCGACCTTCATGGTCGCCCCGACACGTCACGAAATTTTTCTCGCTTCCATGTAGAAGCGTTTCTCGCGTGCCTCGCCCATTGAAAACGTTTTGCGCGGCAATGCACCATCGAGAATCACCGTCTTGAATAGATCGGATTTGCTCATGCCGGGCAAATAAAACCCGGCATTGTTCGGCTGGCTTCCCAATTTCACAAGGACATCCTTGCCATGCACATAATCAATTTTTTCCGCGCCACCATCTTTCATGTATGGATCGAGAAAAGATTGAATCGTACCGACCGGCAAATTGGAGGTCGGATGCGCGATCTCCAATACGCCAAATCCCTTGCCACCTATCACCAGACCGACAGCCTGCTTCTCAGCATGAGCATGATCTACCGCCTTGACCATTTCGTCCGCACTGGTAACCGGTGTGTATTCGAAATTTTTATCGAAGACTAATTGAAGCGCGGCAAACAAACTTTTCTTCAATCCAAACAATACGCGATGAATGGGCTCAAACTCCAAGCCTTCATCATGGACATTTTCGATTTCAACCAACGCATAACGCGCCGGATGATCCATGCCAACTTGCGGCTTGATTTTTTCCCAGATGGCTTTGGCGGTTGCCAGCGAATGGTTTCCGTCGCCCATCGCAAATAGCAAAACTGGATTCTTCGAATCAATTCCATATTTGGAGGCGAATGTTTCAGGCTTGGCGAGTCCACGCAGTGATTCGACAATTTTATTTTCAAAATCCGAATTGATGGCGTAGCCAGTCAGATGTCCGCTATCAAGCATCAAATCGAAATCATATAGTTTTTCAAGTTTGGATTTGGCCGCGCGCAATGGCTCGATGACCGTGCGATTCGGATCGTCAATCAGCACAAGGATATGCGGCAATTCGAGCGCCGCGCCTTCGCGGATCTTCATGCGCGGTGGCAGGCGTTCGACAATCGTACCCTCCGTAGCGCGGATCAGAACTCGAGGAGCCTTTGGTGTAATCGTAACGTTCGAGGTCAAGGCAAAGAACAATACCTTTGCGAGTTTTATCGGCAACTGTGCGCTCGACGTAGATCAAGCCTTCACGCGGCTGCAGAATTCCAGCATCCAGATATTTTCGCATCGTAGATTGAATGCTTTGAATGCGCTCCGCCGCGCCCGGTTTCTCCAAATAGACTTCGGGAAAAGTTAAATTAAAAGTGGACGGCGCATCGCCGACTATCTTCTCAACTTAATTCCAATACTCTGGCTCGGATGTGAACTGGTCGCAGGCAATGACCGCCCACTTCTTTAAATCCACGCCGGGTTTGGGAAGATATACTTGTGGAATTTGAATGCCAATATCGCTGATTATTTTCATTCTTCATTTCCTAAATTGTAGGGGCACAGCGTCGCTGTGCCCCTACAAAATTATTTTCCGTTCTTCGCAAACGCGATCAGCTTCTCAGCCACTTCCGCCCCGACGCGGCCTTGTGCTTCCTTCGTCGCCGCGCCGATGTGTGGTGAACAAATCACATTCGGCAGTTTGACCAGCTTCCAATCGGTCGGCGGTTCCTCGGCATAGACATCCAGCGCCGCGCCTGCAACCTTGCCGCTGACCAGCGCATCGTGCAATGCGTTCTCATCCATGATGCCGCCGCGCGCGCAGTTGATGACCCGCACGCCGTTCTTCATTTTAGCAAATTGATCCTTGCCAATCATGTTGGCTGACTCTTTCGTCTTCGGCAGATGCAGGCTAATGTAATCGGATTGCGCCAATAGCTCATCCAGCGTGACCATCTTCACGCCCTCGACAGCTTTGACATACGGATCATATGCGACGACGGTCATACCCAAAGCTTTGGCGCGTTTCGCAACTTCCTTGCCAATATTTCCAACGCCAACAAGTCCAAGTGTCTTGCCGCCGATCTCATCGCCTTCGAAGTTCTTCTTTTCCCATTTTTCGGATTTCATCGAAGCCGCGGCTTGATAAGTCGAGCGGGCCAGGGCAAACATGTAACCGACGGTCAATTCAGCGACCGAAGCAGAACTCGCCATTGGCGTATTCATCACTGTGATCCCTTTGGATTTGGCATAATCTGCATCAATGGTATCGAGGCCGACGCCGCCACGCACGATGACCTTCAGGTTGGGACAAACATCAATCAACGGCTGCCGCACCTTGGTCCGCGAACGAACGACCATGCCATCATAGGCGGGCAATACTTTGGGAAGTTCCTCCGGCGTGATGTCATCGCGCACATCCACCGTCAGGCCAGCTGAGCGCATTTGTTCAATGGCCTCTTTTTCGGTCTTGTCGCAAACTAAAATCTTCATCAGATCCTCCTTTTGGGAAATGAAGTTGACATCAGGGATGCGTTCCCTGGTTGGAAACTTGCTATTAGCAAAGTCATTCTAATCAGTAGAAAATGCTTTGTCAACGACGGAAATCAGTATCGATTCGTGCTGATTGTTCTTGGTAATTGTCAGACAAAGAGATATAATAAGATGAAAACAAATTCCCAGCGCGCCCTGCGCATGTCCAAACAAATGAAGGAGTAAATGTCATGTCTGATTCAAAGCGTGTCTACAACTTCAACCCCGGTCCTGCCGCCCTGCCGCTCGAAGTGTTGCAGCAGGCACAGACCGAGATGACTGATTACAAAGGCACCGGTATGTCGGTGATGGAAATCAGTCATCGTTCCAAAGAATTCGAAAGCATCATCCAAACCGCCGAAGCGGATTTGCGCGAACTGCTCGGCATCCCCGCCAACTATAAAGTGATGTTCCTGCAAGGCGGCGCGTCGTTACAGTTCGCGATGTTGCCGATGAACCTGCGCGCCACTGGCTCCGCCGATTACATCGTGACCGGCACATGGAGCAAGACCGCGTTCAAGGAAGCACAGAAGCTTGGGGCAACACACGCCGCGGCCAACACCGAAGCAGAAGGCTTCAAGTCTTTGCCCGCCAAACTCGATCTCGATCCGAAAGCCGCATATCTGCACTTCACATCCAACGAAACGATTCATGGCGTGGAATTTTTCAAGGAGCCGGTTCCGCCTGCTGGAGTTCCGCTGGTGTGCGACTCGTCGTCAGACTTCATCAGCCATCCTGTAGATGTTTCCAAATATGCCTTGATCTATGCCGGCGCACAGAAGAATGCCGGACCGTCGGGCGTGGTCATTGTGATCGCGCGTGACGATATGCTCGAGCGGACTCCCGCCAACCTGCCGGTGATGCTTGATTACAAAACATTGGCCGGTAGCGGATCATTGCACAATACGCCGCCTTGCTATGCGATCTACATCACAGGCTTGGTTCTCAAATGGGCCAAGGGACTTGGTGGATTGGAAGCAATCGCCAAGCGCAACCATGCCAAAGCAGATCTGGTTTACAAAGCCATTGACGAAAGCGGGGGCTTCTATCGCGGACATGCCAACAAGGATGCGCGCTCGATCATGAACATTCCGTTCCGCCTGCCATCCGAGGAACTCGAAGATACCTTTGCATCTGAATCAAAGAAGAATGATTTGATTGGGCTCAAAGGTCATCGTTCCGTCGGCGGGATGCGCGCTTCTCTTTATAACGCGTTGGACGTCAAGGCCGCTGAATCTTTGACACAGTTCATGCGCGAATTCCAGAAGAAGCACGGATAAGAGATTTAAACAAAGAGCACAAGGTAGTTAGACCTCGGAGGTCTCTGCGACCTCCGAGGTCTTTTTCGTATTCCAAGGAGTTTCACATCTGCACAAACTGCCAGTGAATCTACTGCAACCGAGCAAGGTTACATATAGCTTAGGCGGAGCTTGATTATAGGAGGATATAGGATGGTTATAGGATGAATTTAGGACGAGCGAAGAATCACCGAAAGATGAGTGGTGGTGGCTACCCGCAGAATTTATCGAGCTTAGACCTCGGAGGTCCTTTAGAGAAGTGAGCTTCACCCGAAAAATTTGAACGAATATTTAGAGGGACCGATGTCGTTTCTGGAGCATCATATATTTTGACAATTGCTTCCTCCCTTCAGAAAGTGCTGTTTCAATTACAAATTGATGCCCTTTGTGTAAAGGTGCAAATTTTCCCAAAGTAAGACCATGTGTCGTTATCATTGATGCGATTTAAGAATTATGCAACTTACAAAATCAATCATCCCATGCAAATGCCAGCATACGCAACTCCGGTTCGAACTCTCGCCGCCAGCTCTTGAACCTCATCCGTTTCACCCAACAGTCCGTTAATAACACAACCCAGCGCGCGCAGCAATTCATCGCGCTCGAGCGAAGTCACCAGTGCGTTCTCGAAAACGTCGCGCACGTCGGCAGGAAGATTGTCAAAGCCGCGTCCGTTTGATGTTAATAAATCTTGACGATGGCATGCGAGGCTCAGGGCATAGTCGCGCGCACCGCTGATCCAATACTCGGCTTGCCAATAGCGTCCGCGCTCGATGCAAAAGCGGGCACGCAAAGCGTGATGCACGGCATATCCAAAAAGTTCCTGTGCAGATGGAGATGAAGGGAAAGGCTTTTCGATCGCATTGCCAAAGAGCAATTTAAACTTCGGGCCCGTTGCACCAAACTTGGAAGCAGGGGTGAAGGAGAGATCAAACTGCAAACAGCCGGGCAGCAAAAAGACGCGGTAGATGGATGCTCCACTTGGCAGATCAAATAGCTGCGCCGCATCAAATTCCCTGACGAGGTTACGCGTCCAATCCTCGAGCACTTCAAACACCGAAGAGCTGTCTACAACTGCGAAGGTCAAGTCGAGATCCGACCAACGGTCTCCTTCACTGAGCGCGAGCGAACCAACCACCGCTCCCGCAACGATCCGCTTATCGGATTCGGCCAGTTGAAGCACATGGTCGCGAATGCGAACACGATCATTAACGCTAAACAATTTACTATGATCCATTATTGTCTCCTTGCAACACTTATATACATTTAAGAATAACACAATTACAGATTGCCCACAAAATCAACCCCCCCTGCCTAACTGATTATAATTGTGCCTATGAGTTTTTTCTTCCCCGAAGATAATCTACAACGCATGACCCCCGAAGAGACGCATATCACATCCTTGACTGCCGAGGCGTATCCAGATGGCGAGCGCGTGCATGTAAACATCGAGATGACGCCGTTTCAAACGCGTCCATATATCGAAGTCCTGCTCACCGATGTCAATGGCGATGAAGTTGCCACAGCCAGCATTGTCGAACCGATGGGATGGAAATTGGAATTCACCATGCACTTGCGCGGCGCAAAGGCCAGTCCTTTCAAGATCGAAGCTAAATTGTTTTATCCCGATGGTCCGCACGATGCGCCGGTCCTACATACCTTCGATGTCCCGCCAACGAATTGAACATAAATGACCCATTCCCACAAAATCCCTCAATCTAATTTCAATCTCCTTTGTTCTTGCCCTCACCCTGATCGGCTGTGCCTCGAAAGCCACGCCAACTTCCACACCAACTTTTGCTGAACCTACCAATACGCCGACTATTACATCCACACCGGTTGTGCCCTAAAGATGTGATGATCCTGTCCATCGAAGAGAACGGGTACGCGCATCTCTTTGCGACCATCCCCACCCAATTAACGCTGACCCGCCTCACGTCCGGGCAATGGAGCGACATCGATCCCGCCATGAGTCCGGATGGAAAACGGATTGCGTTCGCCTCCAATCGCGATGGATTTTGGAATCTATATACGCTGGATATTCAAAGCGGAAATGTCGTTCAACTCACGAACAATCACAATTACAACGCCGCGCCCACATGGTCGCCCGATCTGGCATGGATCGCGTACGAAACCTATCAGAACGGCAACCTGCAAATTGCGTTGCTATCCTTAACAAATCCAGGACAGGAACCCATTATCTTAACCGACGATTCTTCGACGAGTCATTCACCGGCCTGGGCGCCCAATGGGCGGGAGATTGCCTTCATCTCGAACCGCACTGGCGATGATGACGTGTGGCTGGCTGATCTCAACAAGACCGGATCGGATCGTTATACGAACGTTACTCAAACCCCGCAAGCCGCGGAGAGTCATCCCGTTTGGAACTCGGATGGAACTCAACTTGCATGGGCATCCTCCGCATCGCAGAACGTGGACAGCAGCGGGGTTTATGTTTGGAATGTAACACAGCCCAACCAAGCTCCCAAATGGGTCGGCGATGGCGATTGGCCCGCATGGAAATCGCATGGCGATGAAATTGTAGCAGGCGTGACTGGTGCGAATCAGCAATTGATAACGGCATATACGACACAAGGCAATCCGTTGCTTCTGCCTGCGGCCCTGCCTGGAACTTTGCACGGCATCATCTGGCCAAATATTATTTGGCCAGATGCCCTTCCGCAAACTTATCAACAAGCCGCAGAGCAAACACCGCCGTCCTTATGGACACCGCTTGTCACTCCGCTCAGTGGAGTTCCATCACAACGACAGATTGTGGTACCGCTTCCGAGTGTTCAAGCGCCTTATCCGCAATTGCAGGACCTCGCAGAGGATTCCTTTACCGCTTTGCGTCAGCGCGTCATCTCGGACTCCGGTTGGGATGCGCTTGCCAGTCTTGAGAACGCCTTTGTGCCGTTGACCACGGCCCTCGACCCAGGTCTCGGTGAAGACTGGCTTTATACGGGCCGCGCCTTTGCTCTCAATTCTTTGATGATCAATGCTGGATGGATGGCGGTTGTGCGCGAAGATATCGGCTCGCAAACCTACTGGCGGCTTTACATCCGCGCCCAAAAACAAGATGGCTCTGAAGGCGAACCGATTGAGAATCCGCCTTGGGATTTGAACGCTCGCTATGACCTCAATCCGGTCATTTATGAAGCCGGAGGAAAATATAGCGATGTCCCCTCCGGCTATTGGGTCGACTTCACATCGCTGGCTCAAGCGTATGGCTGGGAACGCCTGCCGGCACTGCCCAACTGGCGCAATTATTACGCGGGAGCGCGCTTTACCGAGTTCGCGTTGACCAGCGGCTTGGGTTGGTATTCTGCCATGCTCCAGCTATATCCACCGGACGCACTATATACAGCAACTGCCGTTTTGCCTCCGACATTAACGCCTACGATCACACCGATACCGAGCAGTACACCAGCTCCATCCAATACGCCGCGCATTACCTTTACACCTTCAGTGACCTTTACACCAACTCGGCCGACGCTGACACCGACGGCAACATCAACGCCTAAACATTAATCCCATGATGAATCAAGCAGCTCATTGCAAGCTGGGCAAAGCAATCTCCAATTTCAACACGAGATTGCTTCGAGGATCGATTCTGATATTTGTTTTCTTGCTTAGCGCCTGTTCCATGAATATTTTTAATGGTGCAACGCCCACACCTGTCGTTCAAATTGAAAACAGCCCACAAAGCGAAGTCCAGCATGTAGCGGTCACTCCAACCTTGGAGCCCTTCCATTTTTATTTGCCCACGCCCGGTGCGGCACCTGTCTCTGGTTGGCGTCCGCCTTTGTATCCAATACCGTGGGCAGTCTCGCCGTATGATCACTTTTATTTTGCACGTCCCATCGCTGCAGATCAGGTCAACTGGCCGCTTGCGGATTATCGCTATGGCGGAGTTTGGACGCCGCCCTTCGTCCATACCGGCGTGGACATCGATGCGCCATATGGCACGCCGATCCTCGCGGCTGGGCCGGGCACCATCGTTTGGGCAAACTGGGGTTTGCTCACTTCAGCTCCAGGTAATCATGATGATCCATACGGACAGGCGGTTGCGATTCGTATGGACTTTGGCTATGAAGATCAACAGCTTTATACTGTTTACGCTCATATGAGCAAGATCATTGCCATCGTGGGTCAGCATGTAAACACGGGCGATGTGATTGGGTTGGTTGGTGCAACCGGCCATGTCACCGGACCGCATGTACATTTCGAAGTGAGGTTGGGATATAACTCATTTTACGATACCTATAATCCTGAGTTATGGATGGCGCCGCCTCAAGGCTGGGGAGTTCTGGTGGGCAACATCGGTGATAACACTGGGATGACGTTCCAGCAGTTGGAAGTGGATGTTACCAGCACGACATCAAATGCTGCGTATATGGTCAAAACCTATGGGCCCGGGCCGGTAAATCATGATCCATATTACGATGAGAATATGGTTTTGAGTGATCTGCCTGCCGGGATTTACAAGGTCAGCTTCAATTATGAGGGCAGGGAAAAACAGGATTGGATGCGCATCTATCCCGGACAGGTAACGTATTTTACCTATCATGGCGTCGACTTTAATTTAGCGCCGCCCCCCCCGCCGACAAAGGATTTTCTGCCCATTACGCCGCCTCCACTGCCGACCCCTTGACGCACTGAACATTTGTGCTATACTGTGCCCACTATAATTTGACCTAAACACTTGTATTGGAGAAGAGAAAATGTCCCCACGAAAATCATCTGCCGCAAAAACCGAAGAATCATCCGCGCCGCAAGTAGATGGCGCCAAACGCGCAGTGCTGGATAAGGCCGTCGGCGATATACTTAAACGTTATGGTGAAGGCTCCATTATGAAACTCGGCGAAGCGCAAAGCATGATGAATGTGGATGCAATCTCGACCGGTTCGCTTTCGCTTGATATCGCCCTCGGTGTCGGTGGTGTGCCGCGTGGACGCATCACGGAAATCTACGGACCGGAATCATCCGGCAAAACCACAATTTGTCAACATATCGTGGCTGAGTCACAACGCCACGGCGGCACTGCCGCGTTTATTGACATGGAACATGCACTTGATCCCGGTTATGCAGCGAAGTGCGGCGTAGATATCGATAACTTATTGGTCTCACAACCCGATACTGGTGAACAGGCGCTTGAAATTACTGAAACACTTGTGCGTTCGGGCGCAGTGGATGTGGTTGTGATCAATTCCGTCGCGGCGCTGGTTCCGCGCGCAGAAATCGAAGGTGACATGGGCGACCCGACGATGGGCGTTCACGCACGCTTGATGTCACAGGCATTACGCAAACTCTCTGGCGCAATCAACCAAACCAAAACTACTGTAGTATTTACCAATCAATTGCGCCAAAAGATCGGCGTGATGTTCGGTAATCCGGAAACCACCACCGGCGGTCAGGCGCTCAAGTTTTACGCCTCCATTCGTCTCGACGTGCGCCGCATTCAAGCCATCAAAGTCGGCGCGGAAATCATCGGCAACCGCACTCGCGTCAAGGTTGTCAAAAATAAAGTCGCACCGCCCTTCCGCACCGCTGAGTTCGACATCATGTATAACGAAGGTATTTCCAAATCTGGAGATGTGCTCGACCTCGCCACCCAATTTGAGATTGTCCAGAAGCGCGGCGCGTTCTTCTCTTACAAGGATACCCGTCTCGGTCAGGGACGTGAGAACGCCAAGGAATTTATCCGGCAGAATCCGGAAATGATGGCTGAAATCGAAAACGTTGTCCGCCAAAAGGCATTAAGCGGTGAAGTAGCTTTGCCACTTGATATGGGCGTGGATGGTGGTGACGAACCCGCGGCCGCGCCAGAAGAATAGAATTACTCTTTAATTAGTTGAAACATTTCCCCATCAATCGTAACCAACCGGATGCAGACTTTGCGTCCGGTTTTGATTTGTATTTCTTTAGCTATTTCTCCGCTTCGCAACGGACGCTGAGCTTGCGCGGCGCTTTTGAAAATCTTCCCATCCCAAGCCGGGTCAACCTCCCAATAATCAATCGGCAAACGCATATCGACCTTTACTACGTTTGGGAATACATCCGCTTTAATTTTTGAAGAAAGGGCATATTGCAAATCAAAACAAACATCGCGTTCAAAGCTAAATGATTCCGATGATGACCCAGTCAATCGCTGAAGAGTTGTATGAACGGCCCGCAATTTAATATCGGACGCAATAAATTTTCGCCCCAACCGCGCGGCCACTAGCGGCATGGTTCCTGAACCGCAAAAAAAATCAGCAACGAGATCACCCTTATTCGATGATGCCAGAATGATTCGCTCTAATAGGCTTTCGGGCTTTTGGGTCGGATAGCCGGTGCGCTCATTATGCAAGCGCGCCACTACCGGAAAATACCACCAATCTTCAGGCACTTTGCCGCGTTCCAAATCCGGCATCTTGCCAAAGCCGGCTTTCGGTGAAGCCTTGAATGTTTGGATAGTCGAAGGATGATACGGTTCGCGCACAGCATCAGCGTTGAAAGTGAAGTCATTGCCTTTCACATAAGCCAAAATCATATCGTGCTTGCGATTGAACGCGCGTCGAATGGGAGACGGGCCATGATAAGTCCAAATGATCTCATTGAGCAAATGATCGTGGTCGAAGATTTCATCCAGCAATACGCGAGCATAAGAATCAACATGCCAATCGAGATGGAGATAAAGAGTTCCGTTCGGCGAAAGCAAACGATACATCAAATCCAAACGCTGATACAAGAAATCAAGATACGTATCAAGGTCACGCCAATGATCAGCGTAACCTTCGGCTAAGGCCCATTTTTCTGGCTTACGCGAGTCTTCACCACGCCCAATGCGCGCTGAATATTTGCGATTAGTAAAAAAAGGTGGGTCGGCATAGATAAGATCGATTCGGCCTTCGTATTCCGGCAGGAGCGCGGCCATGATGGCTAGATTATCGCCAAGGATCAAGCGATTTTCGGGTTGAGCATACGGATAGCCGCGTCCAGCTGGATAGATAATTGAATCCTTTATAACGGAAGCCGGTTGAGGTTCCGAACGATGTTTCGTTGGCCAAGCAAGGATGGGCATGTTAGTAATGAATATCCACAGTCGTGCCGTATCCCTTGTTATCTACTGAGATGCCATCTTGTATCGCAGGCAGACGCATCCAGTTTGCCCACAGGAACAGCCATTTGGCATCGCTGGTGCGCATATTGACACAGCCGTGACTCATCGGTGTGCCAAAATTCTGATGCCAGTACGTGCCATGAAACGCGTGACCGTACTCGGTAAAGAAAGCCGTCCACGGCACACCGGGCAGTTCGTACTCATCTGGCCCAGCAAACAAATTCCCATCACCCATGTGCTTGGATGGCATCTTTTCTTGAATGTGGAATCCTTCTTTAGGAGAAATTGGCGTGCTTGTGTGGTTTCCAGACGGGATACCTGAGGAAATGCTAGTTTGAAAAACCGATTTATCGTTTTCATACGCGATCAATGTTTGCGTCGTCAAGTTGACTTCGATGCGCTTGCCCGCCCACGGAATTTCAGGTGTGATCAGATTGATGTCATCCGTTGGAATGAGCCGCAAATGTGTAGCATCCACGTAGATGCGAGCCGGTGCCAGCAAATCGTCATACACGCGATACCACGGCCGACCATCCGGACCTTCCTCAACGGCCTCAATCCAATAAGCCAATTCATAATAAAGCCGAAAGTCAAGTTGCTCCCAGCCGTTCGCTTGACTATGCCGCCAGGGCTGTGTAAATGGAACAGTGACTTCGGTAAGCCAACGCGTATTATCCGGGATGGATGTCAGCGGAAGATTGAGCAAAGTCTTCACCGGTTGAAGCCGAGCGCGCCACATATATCCGCCCCACACACGATACCAAACCGGATTGGTTTTTGGTTCCTCGACTGTCACCTGCTCATATACATGAACAAGATCATCCTTGTACCATGTCTGCGTGATGGTGGATTTCTGCGGATCAAGAGACGGCGAACTATAAACGCTCACTGACGTGGTTGCCACGCGCACAATGTCAGCATCGTCGAAATTGATAAAATTCGGAGAGAAGATATTTGGAGTAAAACGGGTAAACGCCAGACTTCCCAAACTGAGTCCGCCCAGCTTGAGAAAATTACGGCGGGAAAAATATTTTGACATGCGAAAGATTGTACTCGAAAACAGTTTGGATTTAAATTTGACTCTGTTAATAATTCAACCCTCCGAGTCGGAGGGTTGAATGAGTTATTCAGTTGTCCGTCTCAAGCCTGGACCGAGGCGGGGATCATGTCTTTCAGAAGAATCTCAAGCGCCATGGTATGCCCACAGCGATGATGGGTGATGAAAAACTCGCAATCACATTCGAAGGTTCCATCATTAAATGTCACATGATGGTTATTGTTGTCGCCGTGAAAGGTCAGTTCGAATTTGTTGAAGCGAAAGCGATTCCGCTCCTCGGCGTACCGCTTGGCTTTTTCGATCTTTCCGATCATTCCAGAATCCATCCTTCAATCTCCTTTCGGATTTGAAATAAAAGACACGCACGGGAACGCGTGTCTTTCCAATTCAAACAACTACTGAATGTCAGTCAAAAATCGCATAGCGGGAAACTGTGTGCACCGAGTATAGCCAGATTCCGAAGACAAGTCAATCGCGATTTGTGAGATTGTTGTGAATTCGTATGGACATTGTAGGGTGAACATTAATCAGCAGTGGTCCCGGCCATGATCGGTTCATCACCGTTATACCTCCAAATCCTCGGCCATTTAATGCTGATAAAGCCCAAGCCGATAATACAACCAATTCCACCGCTGATGATGGCAAACGGTGTGCCGAACAATTGAGCCACCACGCCAGCTTCAAACTCTCCCAACTGCGGCCCGCCATTGAAAAATATTTGATTGACGCTTGTCATTCGTCCGCGCATTTCATCCGGCGTTTGCAATTGCCGGATCGTATTCCGGATAATGGTGCTGACTCCATCCGCCGCGCCAGTGACAGCCAAAGCAATCCAAGCTACCGCAAAGGAAGTGGCCGCGCCAAAAACAACCGTTGCCAGTCCGAAGATTGCAACTGCCACAAGAAAAAGCGGACCTTGTTTCCGCAATTGATGCACCTGCGAGATTACCACTCCTGCAATCACCGCCCCTACCGATTGCGCTGCAGAAAGCCAGCCATACGCAACCACATTCACATGCAGAACATCGTTCGCCACAAAAGGCATCAGCGTGTTGGCGGAAGCGAAGAAGGTCGCAATGAAATCAAGGATCATGGATGAAAAAATGATCGGCTTGTTGACGATAAAATGAATGCCTTCGCGAATAGCTTGAAGCGAGATACCCGTTGTTGCACGGCGATCAAATTTCTGCGGTATGTTACCGATCAGAATCAAAGCCAGAATCACGGCCACATAAGAGACAGCATTAATATAATAAACACCGGCCAGGCCGCTTGCAGCAATGACAAATCCGGTGATTGCCGGACCGATGACCGAGCCAGCTTGAAATGCGATTGAATTCAAACTGAACGCGTTTGCCAAATCATCAGTTGGCACAAGATTTGGAATTAATGCGGCGCGCGCCGGGCCATCGAATGCCATCACAATGGCTTGAATCGCAGTGATCAGATAAATGTACCAGAGGTTGATATGCCCGGATGAGGTCAACAAGCCAAGGATCAATGCCAGAACCGCCGCGCTGGATTGTGTAATGAAAATGATCGTGCGACGATTATAGGCATCAGCGACCGCGCCGCTGATAAGGGAAAATATAATTACCGGCAAAATCCGTGCCAGGCCAACCCCGCTCACAGCAATGGGCTGATCGGTCAGTGTACGGATATGCCAGAAGATGGCCCATATCTGCATCTGACTCCCGGCCACGGAGATGAATTGTCCGAGCCATAGATAAAAGAATTGACGATGTTTTAAAGCAGGAGGAATATGCATTTTTCAAGCAACACTAAAATTGGGACTTGAGATTAAGTTCCCCAATCGCGCAAATACAAGAAATCATAACCAATGGTACGGTTGCTTAACTTCGCAATCGGCGGCATCATTCGTTTAAATCTGACTCCGGCGAATCCGCTCGACAATTTGATTCACAAACTCTTTGCTGAAGCCAGCAGCCATACAATCATCAACACTAAATCGTCTGTCTACCAAAAGATAAAGCAGCTTGTCCGCTTCACCATATGTGAAACCCAGTTCGCCTTCATCAGTCTGCCCATTCCATAAATCAGCGGAAGGTGCTTTATCAATCACCGATTGAGGCACATCCATCGCACGCGCAAGTTGACGCACCTGCGTCTTATATAAATCACCAATTGGATTGAGTGCCGAAGCCATGTCCCCCCACAGGGTTGTGTAGCCTAAAAGAATTTCAGTTTTATTGCTCGTGCCTACAACCAATCCCTTGAAAACCTCGGATTGATCATATAAGATGATCATCCGCGCCCGCGCCATGAGATTGCCTTTTCGGACATTCGACATTTGCGCATCGAGCTGGATTATCGGCTCCACCATCGGCGTGATCTCAATCGTTTCCATCTTGACGCCGAGGTGGGTCGCCGTTTTTTCGGCATCCACCAAGGAATCAGCAGACGAAGTTTTATAAGGCATCCGCACTGCCAGCACATTATCCGATCCCAGCGCCTCCGCCGCGAGCACACACGAAAGTGCAGAATCGATTCCGCCTGAAAGACCGATAACCGCACGCGTAAAACCTACGCGCGTGATTTCACTTTTAATGAAACCGGTCAAGATTTTGCGGGCAAGGTCAGTATGGATGCTGATATCGATGTTCATTTGGATAAGATACGATTAAGTTCTTTCTGGACGAGATCTGCCCGTTCATCTCGCATCAACGGCAGGCGCGCCCGCGTGCGGCGAATTTGATTTAAATCAAGAGTCGCAAACGTTAGTGCTTCTTCAAAGTATGGACCATAAGCAAGCCTTTCACCTTTGGGATCATAGGCCGTCGTCCCACCCCAGAAAACCAAGCCGTCTTCGTAACCAACGCGGTTGCTATGCACCACAAAACTGGTGAATAAATTAGCATACGATTGATTGACGTTTTCCACCCACCACGCCGATTCGAGTTTATCATGCTCATTCAAGCCTCGTCCCGGGGAGGCAGAAGAGAATATCAAAATATCCGCTCCGTCCAGCCATAGAAGATAAGGTGGCGAGGCATGCCAGAAATCCTCGCAGATCAACATGCCCACGCGCCCAAAACGGGTATCAAAGGCGCGGATCGAATCGCCGCGTGCAAAGAAGCGGCCTTCGTCAAACAAAGCATAGGTGGGCAGATAAACTTTGTGATGAACGTGAAGCACGCGTCCGGCGGAGAGATAGGCGGAGGCAATGTA
Organism: uncultured Chloroflexia bacterium; assembly: GCA_963783295.1. Lineage (GTDB taxonomy): Bacteria > Chloroflexota > Anaerolineae > Anaerolineales > Villigracilaceae > Fen-1038. The sequence continues at coordinate 312,718 of CAWAMX010000001.1, forward strand.
GAAGCGGTGACGCGTATCTTCGTCAACGAAGCCCGCCACGATGTCCAGATTTTGACTCGCTTTGAGAAGAGGCTTGAAGATAGGATCATCATCCATCGGCTTATGGGAAACTGTTGAAGCTAAATCCTGCAAAACATATCCGGTCAGGGAGAGTTCGGGAAATACTATCAAATCAGCTTTCTGGGCTTGAGCCTGCTTGATATAGTCCAGATGCTTTTCGAGGTTGGCTTGAACGTTTCCCAGTTTTGTCGCGATTTGAGCAAGAGCCAGGTTAAGTTGCATCCTTTGAATCTTACCACGCTTAACAAAATGCTTGACAGGTTTTCGGGATGGCGATATTAGAGATATGGACAACAGGTTCTCAGTCCATTCACAGCATTTACTTGGCCTTCTCACAGCAAGGAATTCTAGAATGGGACACATTGCGCATGCGCCCTTGTGATAACCGACTTTGCACATGCGAATAGAAATGGAGACAAAATGAAAAAAACGATCCTAATCATCCCACTCATCACCATGCTGTTTCTCTCTGCCTACGCAAATAGAACAACAATAGATACAGTTGCCAATACTGCATCCACTACAGCAACGCCCGCCGCCACATTGGATGCCTCGTGCGGTAACGCGGCTTCCGCTGAACAGCAACTTCTGTTGGGAACCATCAAGCTTCAGGGCACAAGCTTGGCCGTCACAAAAGAGCAGGCTACCACCCTGCTGCCTCTTTGGAAGGAGATAAAGACTCTAAGTCCAAGTATGGCACCTGCTCAGGGACAAGGCAATGCAACGGCCCAGCCAACAAGTAGCAACACATCAAATCAAGACCAGATCCCCGCACTGGTCAATCAGATCCAGTCTGCCATGACAACAGACCAGCTCACGGCAATTGCCGCGATGAAGATCACGCCACAGTCGGCCATGACGATCATGCAGACGCTTGGAATCACGATGGGCAATCCTCAACAAGGCAATGCGAACAACACTGGGAATGGCAACCAGCCTCCCACGGGCAATCCGCCGTCGAACGGTTCCAGCATGGGACAATCAGCGGGTGCGCCTCCAAGTGGCGGACAACCGATGGACAATCCGCCATCGAATGGTTCCGGCGCGGGACAATCAGCGGGCGCGCCTCCAAGCGGTGGACAGCCACCCAGCAACGGACAGAAACCCGCATCCTCTCCAGCCTGCGGCGGGATGGTACCTCCCCAACTAATCGACGCGTTGATTCAAGTTTTGCAAAAAACAAGCGGCGTTCAATGATCCCCCCCGTCCAATAAATAAGAAGAGTGCGAAAATGGAATTCATTTTCGCACTCTACTATTCAATGCATCAGGTTGATTCAGCGGAGAGGGTGGGATTCGAACCCACGGTAGACACGAGGCCCACAACGGTTTTCGAGACCGTCCCATTCAACCACTCTGGCACCTCTCCATAAGCGCGGCGAAATTATATCTCAGATTTCCACGCTTGAATGAAGTTCAGGATAATAAATTTCACCCAGACCCGCACATTTCATTTTTTCCATCAAAGCATTGGCAGGTTTGGATTCACCGTGCACCAGGAAAATTTTCTTCACTTGTGATTTGACGGCCAAAGCATATTTGAGCAGCAAATCCTGCCCAGCATGACCCGAGAGTCCGCCAATCGTTTCGACGCGCGCCTTGACTTCATACGGTTCGCCAAAAATCCGGACACGCTTCTCGCGATCGGCCAAACGGCGGCCCAGGGTATCCGGCGCTGTCCAGCCCACAATCAGAATCGTGTTCTTAGGATCTTCGATGTTATTGCGCAAATGATGCAAAATGCGTCCCGCCTCCGCCATGCCGGAAGCGGAAATAATGATCATCGGGTCTTTCCGCTCGTTCAACGCTTTTGATTCATCCACCGAGTGAATATACGTTAATTGTTTGAAATCCAGCGCGGGATGTTTTTCCTTTTGAATGAATTGATTTGTTTCTTCATCGAGACATTCAGGATGAGCGCGAAAGATATCGGAGGCATGAACCGCCAGAGGGCTGTCCACATAAACCGGAACCGGCTTGACGCCGTCGCTCATCATTTCATTCAAATAATAGACCAGTTCCTGTGTGCGTCCGACCGCAAACGCAGGGATGATGACCTTTCCGCCGCGCTGAATTGTTTCCAAAACAACCTTACGAAATTCTTCAAACGCCAGGTGCGGATCATCATGAGATTTATCGCCATAGGTTGATTCCATCAAAAGATAATCTACTGCTTCCGGTATGACTGGGTCGCGCAAGAGCGGAAGATTCATGCGGCCAATATCGCCGGAAAACCAAAAGCGAAATCTTCGTCCTTTTTCTTCGATATCCAATGAAACGCCAGCCGAGCCGAGAATATGACCTGCATCCCAAAAGCAGACCGTCACGCCGGGAACTGGTTCGAAGCGTTGGTCATAATCCATTGGCTTGAAATGTTCATCCACGTGCTCGGCATCCGCCATGGTATAAAGCGGCTCGACATGTTCACCGCCGTGGCGCGATTCTTTCTTATTAACGAACTCCGCATCTGCTTCCTGAATGTGACCCGAGTCACGTAACATCACATCCGCCAAATCAGCAGTGGCGTGCGTAGCATAGATCGGACCTGTATAACCATTTTTGATCAAATGTGGCAGGTTGCCGCTATGATCAATGTGCGCGTGAGAAAGGATCACCGCGTCGATCTTGCGCGGATCATAAGAAAAGTTCTGATTACGAAAATAAGTTTCTTCGCGGCGGCCTTGATACATGCCGCATTCCAGTAAAAGAGTCGCACCGTTGATTTCCAATAGATGCTGTGAGCCAGTCACCGTTTGCGCCGCACCATGAAAATTGATTCGCATCCTAGCCTCCAAGTATCGTAACAATCTGCGAGCCGAAATGCTCCAATCTCCACGGAGAACATTGCATCACTCTTTCGACCTCCTGCGGCCCGCGTTCCGCCAGCGCAATTAATAGTGACCGCGGCAGTACTACATCTGATTCAACATCCATCTCCACCGCGATTTTCTTTCGCCAGTTCTTCAATATATCGATGCGCTTGACATACGCCTCATTCGGATGTTCGGGCGGAATCCGTTTCACCAGCGGATTCTGCACCCCACGCTGAACCGCTTCCAAGATTAGCGATCCCCAATTTTGAATCTGCCGCGAGGTCAATTCAACTTCCAACTCATTGACCGAGGATGGTTTCGTTTTGGCAACCTCGATCAGACGATCATCCGCCAGCACTTTAAACAGAGGACGATCAAGTCGCTCGGCTATTTGCTCGCGAAGCGCAAGCAACTCATTCAATACGGTCAGATCGCGCAAAGTTAAATCACGGCGATTGCTAAAATGAATCCAAGAAGGCGATTCAGATTTAGGCTTGGAGCCATTTGCATGGCACGCCATCCGAAAATCTTCCTGAGCAAGAGGCCAGAGTCCTTTTTCTTCGAGTTCGGCTTTTAGTAGATCGCGCAACGACAGAAGAAAATGCGTATCGAGTCGGGCATACAACATCAAGTCGGGCGAGAGCGGACGCGCACCCCAATCCGCTTTTTGGAACCGTTTATTCACTTTGACGTTAAATTTTTCTTCAATCAACCGATCCAAGCCAGCCAGTTTGCGGCCAAGGATTCGTCCCGCCTGCATCGTATCGAAAAGATTCGCGAACTTAAATCCATAATCCCGCCGCAGACAGATCAAATCATATTCCGCGGCATGAAATATTTTTTCGATTTTAGAGTCAGCAAAGATAGGTCCAAGAATATCCAAGTTATCGAACGCAAATGGATCCACTAAGAAATCTGTTGCGGGTGTGGAAAATTGAATGAGGCAGACGCGCTCTCGATAGGCGTGCAAACTGTTCGAACTCAGTATCCACTGCAATGCGAGACTGGCGATTCAATTCATCAACAAGTTGATTGAGTTGACTCAACGATTGAATTAATTCAGGCGGCGCAAGCTGGTCAACAACCATAAGTATGATTATATCCCGCGCGTCTTTTCCATGACGATGGCTGCCTCACCATCGTTATAGTATGACTGCCAAACATCCACGCGATGATAGCCTTCCTGCTCGTATAGCCTGATCGCCCCGTCGTTGGAAGCCCGCACCGATAAGCGCACACGCGGCGTTTTTAGTTGAGCTTCACAGGCGCGCAACAGATCGCGCCCGATACCGCGACGGCGAAAATCCGGCACAACACCAATGGTGGCGATCCACGAAAATCCCTCCGACGGATGCGGATCCCCCGCAACAAAGCCTATCATCTTTCCAGAATCATCCACCGCTTTTAAACAAATCACATCTGGAAATGTCAAGACCGCGATAAGGTCAAGGAACGGCCAAACATCTTTTTCAAAGCAGATACGTTCAAGTTTATTGAGCGCGCCAAGATCAAGGAGTGAAGCGTTTGTGATTTCCATAAAACCAAAGGCCTCGCGTTTCACGCGAGGCCTTGATTGTATCACCTGACCACTTGTTGTTAGCTATCCTTGTTCTTGATAAAGTTCTCGATCATGCTGGTGAATTCCATCGGGAAGATATATTTGGTGGACGCGCCTTGACCGAGGGATTTCAATGTGTCAAAGTATTGAAGCGTCATGGTCTTCTGATCGATGCTTTTGGCAGCAGCAAAGATTTTCTCAAGGGCAGCAGAGTAACCTTCCGCTTGCAATAACTGCGCTTGTTTGGAACCTTCGGCTTGCAAGATATTGGCCTGCTTAGCGCCTTCTGCCTTCAAGATAGCGGACTGCTTTTCGCCTTCTGCCACGTTGATGGCTGCTTCGCGCGTGCCTGTAGACTCGGTCACGACTGCGCGGCGGATACGTTCAGCTGTCATCTGCCGGTTCATCGCTTCTTGTACTTCCTTGGGCGGGATGATCTCGCGGATTTCCACGTTGGTTACTTTAACGCCCCAGCGCTCAGTCACTTCATCCAGCTTGGTGCGTAAAGTGGTATTGATATTTTCGCGCTGAGACAGAACCTCATCCAGCGCGATCCCACCGATCACGGAACGTAGTGTAGTCGTTGCCATGCCGGCTGCTGAGAGTTCAAAGTTGCCCACCGCGACTATGCTCGCTGTCGGCTCAATAACCTTGAAATACCACAGAAAGTCAATCGAGATCGGGGCATTATCCTTCGTAATAGATACCTGATGCGGCACTTCGCGAATCTGCTCGCGCAGATCCACCTTGACTGGCCGGTCCACAACCGGTATGAGAAAAACAATACCAGGGCCTCTAGGCTTATCCAGTACGCGTCCAAGGCGGAAAACCACCAGGCGCTGATATTCAGGTACGACTCGAATGGCGTTGATCAAAAGAATAACGACAACGACCACGATTCCGCCGAGAATACAAAGAACAACTTGTGTCATTTATTACTCCTTTCGTTACATTAGAATTATCATGAACTTTCGTTCTCAACGATGAGGACAAAGCCTTCACGGCCAATCACGCGTACCGTGCTTCCACGGGGAATCAAATTCTTACTGCGGGCCGACCACAATTCCCCGGCCACCTGAACGGAGCCTTCCATTTCAACGGGAGTTTTTGTGCGGCCGCGCTGGCCAACCAAAGTCGAAAGATCCTGCATAGGCTTTGTCAGCGAGATTTGCAGCACCTTGCGCGCAGAAATCCAAGCAAACAGGGCAAGCAATGTGGACGTCAGGATCGCGAGCAGAGGGTTGACCAATGGAAGGCCATTTGAATTGGGAAAGAAAAACACAGATCCAACGATCAAGCCGAGGATCGAAAGAATCAACCACGCCTCGCGGTGTGAACCTCGAGCTGACATAACAAAAGGAACAATACTCAAGAACAGCAATACCAGCGCCCACCAGTTAAAGGAGAGGTGATAGACCGCGTAACCCGCTAGAACTGCGCAGAGGATGGCGCCAGTTTCTACTATTAGTGAGCCGGGCGCGATAAGCGCCAGCATAGCCAGAAACGTAGCACCGACCAGCAGAATATAAGCAATGTTCGGGTTCAGTAAGAGATCCATATAGCGTCCACGCCGAGAGTCAAATCTATTATACAACAATCATTCTGCAAAGGCAGTTTCAACTGATGGAGTGAAGCTAGTCGTTCCGCCTTGAGTGATTTATATCAGAATTTATCTTACTATAAATCATCACGAGCCGTATCCACCGTCCGGGGGGTGTTGACCTCCGCCAGTTGGGGGAGGCTGAATCAGAAGTGAAGCACAAGGCACTCCACCTGCATTGACATGCCTTGGATGGTCCATTTGCAGGGAAACGCCCAGGACTAAAGTTATGCACGGTGTATAATGATTACGATTTTTGCATCCCCCTGCCCTCTGGGAATCCTCATTCATTTTCAAACTGAAAAAGAGGAAGGTCAGGTGAGGATAACAGGAGCCTGCATTGAACTTCAAAAAAATCTGTATTCTTGGCCTTGGATATATTGGCCTGCCAACCGCGTCCACTTTTGCATCGCACGGCGTCAAAGTTATCGGCGTGGATGTGAACCCGCAAATCGTCGAAACTTTGCAAGGCGGCGGGATTCACATTCATGAGCCGGGTCTGCGCGATGTCGTCAAAGCTGCGTTGACCTCGGGTAATTTCACCGTTTCAACTCAGGCTGAAGAAGCAGACGCATTCATCATCGCAGTGCCCACTCCATTTCATCACAACAAATTTGGGTACTTTAATGGGCAGCAATTCAAATTAGCGGATATGGGTGCGGTGCAATCTGCCACCGAAGCCATTGTCCCGTTTTTGCGAAAAGGCAATCTGGTTGTTCTCGAATCGACCTCGCCGCCGCGCACCACGATTGAACTCGTCGCTCCAATTCTCGCTCGTTCCGGACTTCAAGCGGGACGTGATTTCTATTTAGTTTATTCACCCGAACGAGTTTTACCGGGACAAATTCTGCGCGAGCTGATCGAAAATGCGCGCGTAATTGGTGGCATTACACCTGAGTCAGCAGAAGCTGGTGCTGACCTTTATTCCATCTTTGTCAAAGGTGAAATTATTCAAACGGATGCAACCACCGCGGAAATGGTCAAGCTGATGGAAAATACTTATCGCGATGTGAACATCGCCATCGCCAACGAATTCGCACGCCTCGCTGATAAATTTGGAGTGGATGTATGGGAAGCCATCTCGCTTGCCAATCGTCATCCTCGTGTAAAGATATTAAGTCCCGGTCCTGGTGTGGGTGGGCATTGCATTAGCGTGGATCCGTGGTTCTTTGTTGAAACGGCGCCAGAACTAACTCCGTTGATTTATACATCGCGCAAAGTCAATGACGCACAACCGCATTATGTAGTGAGCTTGGTCAAACGCGCACTTAGTTCGCTCAAAGATAAAAGGATCGCCGCGCTAGGACTCGCCTATAAACCTGATGTGGATGATTTGCGCGAAAGCCCGGCAGTGGAAGTTGTGCAATTGCTTCAAGCAGAAGGCGCACGGGTGAAAGCTTGGGAACCATTCAAGCCGGATGCAAATATAGAAAGCATTAACATGGCATCCAGTCTCGATGATGCGCTCAAAAATTCTGACGCGATCCTGTTATTGGTTCGTCACACCGAATTTATCAATTTGAGGCCCGCCGATCTTGCGTCAAAGACAAAAGCCCGCATAATCATAGATACGGTCAATGGCTGGAATGTTAAAGATTGGCAAAGCGCAGGGTTTACAGTTTCAAGATTGGGTGTGAGAAAGTAAAGTGCAAAGCTTAGAACACAAACATACTTGACTTTGTGTTTTGTTATTGCGGTTTATGAAAATCCTCTCTGTCTTTGGCACGCGGCCCGAAGCCGTAAAAATGGCGCCGGTAATCCGCCAGTTGGCGCAAACGCCGAAAATCGAATCGCGGGTATGCGTCACTGCCCAACACCGTCAAATGCTCGATCAAGTTCTAAGTTTGTTCAATATCAAACCCGAATACGATCTTGATCTGATGCGCGAGGATCAATCGTTGGCAGAACTTAGCGCGGCGATCTTCACACATCTCGATCCCATTCTTTCTAATTTCGAACCGGATTGGGTTTTGGTGCAAGGCGATACAACGACCGTGGCCATAACTGCCCTGCTCGCCTATTATCGCCGCATCCGCGTCGGACATGTCGAAGCCGGACTTCGCACGCATGACAAGTGGCAACCATTTCCCGAAGAGATCAACCGCCGGATGGCAGGCGTCATCGCCGACTTACATTTTGCGCCAACCGAATGGGCAAAACAAAATTTGCTTCGAGAGGGCATATCGGAAAAAGTAATCTCAGTAACAGGCAATCCTGTCATTGACGCCTTGCAATTTGTCGCCAAACAACCGGACCCGGAAGAGATCGTGCAGTTACTCAGTAAGCTAAAAATCGGGAAACAGGAATCAGGCAAGAGGCTAATCTTGGTAACGGCCCATCGCAGAGAAAATTTCGGCAAACCGCTCGAAGGCATTTGCAATGCGCTCAAAGAATTGGCTACGCACGGGGATGTCGAAATTATTTACGCTGTCCATCTCAATCCGAATGTTTGGGAACCAGTCCATCGCATCTTGAAAGATATAAATCACATTACACTTCTCCCGCCGCTGGATTATCTTCCGCTGGTTAGTTTGATGAAGCATTCAACGCTCATCCTCACCGACTCGGGCGGGATCCAGGAAGAGGCGCCAGCGTTTGGCATTCCTGTCCTAGTCTTGCGTGAAGTGACAGAGCGGCCGGAGGGAATCGAAGCGGGGAATTTGAAACTCGTGGGAACGGCCACCCGGCAAATCGTCAAAGAAGCGAGGCGGCTTCTAGAGGATAGATCTGAGTATCGGGCAATGGCAAAAGCTGCAAATCCATTCGGTGATGGACACGCCGCTCAAAACATCGTTCGTGCATTACAGAATTACAAGGCTTTGTGACTATTCCCCACGGCTAAAGCCGGGAGCTTCTAAGGATTAGAACCTATGCGATATAGCCCTAGCGCAAATGATATTTCTACCCCGTTCAATATCATAGCACAATTGTTCCATTAATTCTACCGCTTTTCGGTAGCGCGCCTTATATATCCCTCGCATAAATGCGAGGGCTTTACGGTGCGGTTTGGTAATGCTTATCTAACCCATTTGTGTGTATAATGAGATTGATGATTTTGTTACGTCGCACACTGGCGTTCTTGTTTGTTTTTTGCCTGCTGGCAATCTCTTGGTCTCCTGCAAACGCACAAGACCCTAACAATCAGTATTTTCCAGAAACCGGTCACAATGTTCAAGGGGATTTTCTGAGATTCTATAACGCCATTCCCAATCCGACAATCTTATACGGTTATCCAATCACAGAGGAATTCACCAGAAAAGACGGATTGCAAGTTCAATATTTTCAGCGCGCCCGATTCGAATATCACCCTGAGTTGCCTAATGGGCAACGCGTAGTGCTGACCGATCTCGGCACGCAAATGTACACACCGTCTACTCAATTAAACATTTCCAATCCTTTTGCCTGTCATCTTTATACAGACACAAACATTCCTGTATGCTTTGCCTTCCTTGATTTTTATAATCAATACGGCGGACCGCTTCAATTTGGTTATCCCATTTCGCCGTTTGAATATCACGATGGACTCATCGTTCAATATTTTCAGCGGGCGCGCATGGAATGGCAGCCATCCAATCCAGAAAGCGAACGAGTGATCCTCACCGATCTTGGAAGCTTATACTTCGATAAGCTCAGTGAAGACCCTGCCCGTAAAGATCCCATGCAACCGCTAAACGCCAGCATCCAACCTGAGATTACTTCGCTTCAAGTGCAGGCTTCTGTATGGAAAGCAGTCACGGTGGCAAGCGACCAGCAATCGATATTCATTGTTGCAAACGATCAAAGCGGAAAACCTGTCAGCAACGCGGCTTGTACTGCTACCATTAACTGGCCGAATGAATCGGCGCAAGTGATTGGCACTGCAACAAACAGCAGTGGCATTGCAATCCTTCAAATTTCATTTGCGAACAAAGCAGCTGGGAACTTAGTTCCCATTGCTGTGAACTGTCAGTACCAAAACAATGTAACGGGCAATACAAATACATCCTTCAGAGTTTGGTATTAGCCGCTAATTCAACAAGTCTTTCAAATCAAATACAGGTCCATCTTTACAAGCCAGCAATGGGCCGCGATGGCTTGCGACGGTACAGACCCCACATTCCGCGAGAGCGCCGCATGGCATCGGAGTGCGAATCAATATCTGCGCTTCATGCTTGACGATTAGCGGATTACTCCTCCCAAGCATTTTCTTGAGCTCAGGCAGTGACTCACAACTCGCCTCCACGGCCATGTATTCCGCCCAATCGTAAATATCCAGCCACGCACTCATCGGTTGGACCTCGATTTGAAGGGGAAGATCATCCGGCGGAGTTTGGCAAACCAACACGATGGATGCTTCTTGTTTCAAAGCGGGGTCAAGCAATGCTAACAAACGCGCCGGAGAATCACTTGTACTCGCTTGTTGAGTGTCAAAGGCAACCAGCGCAACCCGGTGCGCTTCGTTCGGGAGAATAAATCCGTGACCCAGCGGGCCGCGCAGATGGAGACGCGTCCCAGGATTCCATGAAGTGGGCTTAGGAGGGGCAGCGAGAAAGCCACCTTCAGCAAAAGATTTGGCTGAGAAAACAGGAGTTGCTAAGGGTGATTCAGATGCGTTTGCGTATGCTAGGAGATATTGTCCGGGCGCGGGGATCAAAGAGAGGTCACATTGAATCCGCGCGGCGGGTTTCCCGTCAAGCAAAACAAGTTCATTGATGATTCCTTCAGCTTGCATGGCATCATCTTAACATGGCTTTCAAAGCGCGGCAAGCGGTTATAATATTTCCCATGAACCCAATCAAACCAAGCGGCCGGCAGATTCGATTGACGAGTCTTTCGGCTTGCGCGGGTTGAGCCTCGAAGCTCAACGCGGAAACGCTGGCGCAGGTTCTGCGCCCCGTGCAAAATATTTTTCATCCGTCCGATTATCCTGATTTGTTGATCGGACTTGATGGCCCGGACGATGCAGCAGTCTGGCGTCTGGATGATTCGCGCGCGTTGGTTGTGACCACGGACTTTTTCACACCGGTCGTAGATGACGCCTACGATTACGGCGCGATTGCCGCAACGAATAGCCTCTCGGATATTTATGCAATGGGCGGAACACCTTTTTTAGCTTTGAACGTGGCCGCGCTTCCGCCTGACCTTCCCATCGAAATCTCTGCTGAGATATTGCGCGGCGGCGCAATAAAAGCACGCGAGGCGGGAGTTGTTATCGCGGGCGGACACACGGTTCAAGATAAAGAACCAAAATACGGATTGGTTGTGATCGGATTCGTTGATCCGGAAAAGATGTTGAGCAAAGGCGGGCTCAAAGTTGGTGATGAATTGGTCCTGACAAAACCGCTTGGATTCGGTGTCACGACCACGGCGTTGAAGCGTGAGCAAGCTGATGAGAACGATGTAAAGGAAGTTGTGACATGGATGACGCGCTTGAATAAAACCGCTGGGCAATTAGCGGTTGAATTTGGTCTGCGCGGCGGTACCGATATTACCGGATTCAGTTTGCTCGGTCACGGCTGCGAAATGGCAAACGCCGCCCACGTTGCATTGGAAATTGAATACAGTAAAATCCCATTTGTCAGTTGCGCACGCAAATATGCCGAGATGGGAGCATTCGCCGGCGGTTTGATCGATAATCGATTTTTCTTTTCATCACATGTACAATTCGATGAATCGCTAGATGAGCCATCACAAATGCTCCTGTTCGATCCGCAAACCAGCGGCGGATTATTGCTCGGTGTGCCGCAGGATAAGCTAGACGCGTTCACAAAACACGCGAAAGAACTCAATCAACCATTATGGGTAATTGGAAAAGTGAAACAAGGCCAGGGGATTCAGGTAAAATAGAATGGACAGGGATTGCATCCCTGCCAAACAATCATGTCAAGTATTCCAACTGATATTCTGATTCTAGTACTTTTGCTCTTGCTTAACAGCTTATTCGTAATGTCGGAGATGGCAGTCGTTTCCGCGCGCAAGGCACGACTTCAACAACAAGCCAACGAGGGAAATAAACGCGCCGCCACGGCCTTAAATCTTGCACAACATCCAAACACATTCCTTTCCACGGTCCAGATCGGCATCACATTGGTTAGTGTGTTGCTCGGAGCGCTGGGCGGGCCGGCATTCTCCGGGCCATTAGCTGAATTATTGAAACGGTGGCCGGCTTTGGTTCCATACGCGGATTCGCTGGCGCTCGGTATCGTAGTGGTGTTGATCACCACCCTATCTCTGGTATTGAGCGAGCTTGTCCCCAAACGGATTGCGTTGCATGATCCGGAAAAAATCGCGGCCGCAATCGCCGGTCCGATGCTTTTCATCTCAAAATTATTTTCGCCGCTCGTCTGGCTGCTAGGTCGCGCCACTGATTCTATTCTGCGGATGATGGGCATCAAGCCGACCAACGAACCGCCTGTAACCGAAGAAGAAATTCAATTATTGATTGATCAAGGTACCGAGGCGGGCGTGTTTGAAGAAGCCGAGCAGGATATGGTGGAGGGCGTATTCAGCCTGGGCGATTCGCGCGTCTATTCCTTGATGACACCGCGTACAGACATTGTTTGGATCGACATCACCGATTCGCAAGATGAGATCCGCCGCAAGATTTCTGAAAGTCCTTATTCCCGTTTTCCCGTTTGTCAGGATAGCCTAGACACCGTGCTCGGCATTGTCAAAGCGCGCGACCTGCTTACGCCTCCAAGTCTTTCAAATGAGAATTTCAAGCTGAAGGAAAAGTTGCGGCCCGCCATCTATATTCCCGAAACCATGCTGGCTTCACGCGCCCTCGAAGTGTTCAAGGAAAAGAACGCAGAGATCATGTTCATCATTGACGAATTTGGAAGCTTGCAGGGCCTGCTCACGCTCAACGATATTATCGAAGAAATTGTTGGCGACATCGAAATCGAGCCGCAAGCCACTCAACGGCAAGATGGCTCGTGGCTGCTGGATGGCATGTTGGAAATGGACAACTTCAAGGAAATCTTCAAAGTCGAGACCATGCCTCATGAAGACGAATACGAAACTCTAAGCGGCTTCGTCATGATGTCGCTCGGACGCGTACCGCAAGCGTCTGACCACTTCGAGTGGAATGGCCTGCGCTTTGAAGTCATGGATATGGACGGGCATCGCGTCGACAAGGTGCTGGTGACAACTCTGCCGGCGCGTTCATCAACCCAGCCAATGCAAGCACAAAAGTAATTAATGTCTGAACTTATTTTTGCATCACACCGCTCATCGGTTTACGGACGCGGCGGAATGGTAGCGGCATCACAACCCATGGCGGTCGCGGCAGGCATTGAGATTCTTTCTAAAGGTGGCAACGCGGCGGACGCGGCCGTGGCAGTCGCCGCCGCGCTCAACGTGACGGAGCCTACCTCAACAGGAATCGGGGGTGACATGTTTGCGTTGTTCTTCGATGCAAGCAAAAAACAAATCAGTGCATTGAATGGATCAGGCCGCGCGCCGCCGCGCTAACGATTGATGGCTTGAAAAAAGAAGGTTTCAATGAACTTCCGCCCTATCATCCATACACCATCACTGTGCCAGGCGCGTGCGCGGGATGGTTTGATTTGATCGAAAAACATGGAACGAAATCAATGACTGAGATTTTGACTCCAGCGATTCGACTCGCCGAAGAAGGATTTCCCGTTGCCACGCTCACTTCGTATTTTTGGCAACGCGCTGCGGAGAGACAACTCAAATCCGCATTGAATGGCATCGAAATGACAATTGATGGGCGCGGTCCGCGCGAAGGAGAAATCTTTAAGAACCCGGGATTGGCTCGGACATTCAAGAAGATTGCAGAAAGCGGAAAGCAAGCGTTTTATCAAGGCGAGATTGGGGAAGCGATTGCCAAAGCAATTCAAGTAGCGGGCGGATGTATGACGACTGATGATCTCGCCACGCATACATCAACGTGGGAAGAACCCATCAGCATCAGCTATCGCAGCTACCGCGTATATGAATGTCCGCCAAATGGACAAGGCATCACGGCATTGATCGCGTTGAATTTGCTGGAAGGATTTGACCTATCTTTGCTTGATCCAATTTCAGCTAATAGGTTGCATCTTGAAATCGAAGCAATACGGCTGGCATTTGCAGATTCACGCTGGCATGTGTCTGATCCAAAGTTCTCAAATATTCCTATAGGGCAATTGCTTTCAAAAGAATATGCAACCGAACGGCGCAAGTTAATTGATCCGCGCCGCGCAACGCTCGACCAAAAACGCGGCACGCCGGTGACTTCATCCGACACGGTTTATTTCAGCATTGTGGATCAATTTGGCAATGCCTGTTCATTCATCAACAGCAATTATATGGGGTTTGGAACTGGCATCGTTGCCAAAGGCTGGGGTTTCACGCTTCAAAACCGCGGCCATAACTTTGACCTCGATCCAAATCATCCCAACGCCTTGATGCCGCGTAAACGGCCATATCACACCATCATTCCAGCCATGGCAACTCGCGCATCCGATGGTTCCTTGTTTGCGTCCTTCGGTGTGATGGGTGGATTCATGCAACCCCAGGGACATGTTCAGGTATTTACCGCAATCGTGGACAGCGGACTCGATCCACAGGCCGCGTTGGATTTGCCGCGCTTCTGCATCGAAGACGGAACGGCTGGCGGCGCTGTCGCATTGGAAGAAGGAATCTCAGATGATGTCGCTGCCAATTTAGCGGAACGCGGACATCAGGTCAAGAAAGTGACGGGATGGGAACGCGCTTTATTTGGCCGTGGACAAATCATTGTGCGCGATGCAGAAAGCGGCGTTCTTGTCGGCGGAAGCGACCCGCGCGCAGATGGCTATGCAGCAGGCCTGATATAGGAGTCGGTCAATGAAGCTGAAACATTTTATTGACAGCAACAAAGGTATCACGTTCCTGGTGTTGCTTGGAATGATTATTTATTACCGGCAATGGAACAACTCCACCGCGATGATCTACCTCGCGCTACATGGAACTTACGGATTGATGTGGGTCATGAAGTCGCGGCTCTTTCCGGATAAACAATGGGAACAGCATCCTACGCTTGGGTTCGGTTTGTTGACCTGGTTTGCGTTGGCTTTGTATTGGCTTCCGGGTTGGCTTATTTTCTCGCGCTCGCTTCAAGCGCCAGCATGGTTATTGGCTGTATGTGTCAGCATTTATATATTCGGCGTGTATTTCCATTTTGCCAGCGATATGCAAAAATATACATCGCTTGAGTTGCAACCTAGAACACTGATTACCAATAAGTTATTCAGCTTAGCGCGCAACATCAACTATTTCGGCGAATTGTTGATCTATGCCGCGATGGCGACCCTCGCAATGACATGGATTGCTTATTTACCGCTGCTGGCTTTTATCCTTTTTTATTGGATTCCAAACATAATTCGCAAAGAAAAATCTCTTTCACGTTATCCAAACTTTAACGAATATAAACATAAAGTCAAATCGTTTTTTCCGTTTTTGTTCTAGGAGGCGAAAATGTCGGCTTATGTGATTGTAGATATTGATGTGACGAATCCCGAAGGTTACCAGGAATATGCCGAGCTCGCGCCTGCCACCGTGATCTTATATAGAGGCCGCTATCTGGCACGCGGCGGACCGAACGAAACTCTCGAAGGCGACTGGCATGCCAAGCGTTTAGTGATTCTGGAATTTGAGAATGTAGATAAAGCCAAAGCATGGGTGAATTCGCCGGAGTATGCGCCAGCACGCAAATTACGCCATCAACATGCAAAAAGCAACATGGTTGTCGTCGAAGGAATATAGCGTGCAAATCGGCGAATGAGCGTAATCCAAGCGCTCCCGCTCGCATGGTATAATGTCAGCCCGTATGAGCCCAGACTCTTCATCTCAAAAAACACAAGCTTGCCCCACCTGCGGAACGCGCTTAGCGGAAACTGCAACGCGCTGCCCGGTTTGCGGCACCGACCTGAGCGGCAAAGCCAAAGCCGGGATACCGAAAAAATCCGAATCATCCGTCGAGGCCGGCGCGCATGCCGGAGGTTACACTTACCCTGCCGATTGCATTGGGCTTTCTTGTATTGTTTCTCGCGGTTGGCGCATTGGTGGTTTATGTGGGATTGAACGTCACCAAACATATCACCAACCCGACCCCAGTTCCCAGCGCCACGGCCACGCCAACCAATTCTGCAACCCCGACTGATACATCTTTGCCAACGCTTCAGCCCACTTTTACAATTCAACCGCCGTTCAATTACAAGGTCGCGGCAAATGATACATGTGGAGGGATTGCAGTCACATTTGGTATCTCGGTGCAAAGCATCATCATTCTGAACAACCTTGCAGCCACGTGTCCGCTCTCTGTGGGACAATCTCTCAAGATTCCATATGCGACTGCCACGCCGCCCCCGATTCCAACGGATACGCCTCAAGCCGCAGACGCGACCAAACAGGCCTGCGACCACGTGGTCGTAACTGTTCAACAAAACGACACGCTCTCCAGCATCGCTTTAAACTATGCCGTGCCCATGCAAGCCATCAAAGATTTCAACGGCCTCTCCACCGATAATGTTTTCGTTGGACAATCGCTGACCATTCCTTTGTGTATGCGCGCCGCTACCCCAGGCCCCACACCAACGCCGACCATTCCGCCTCCCTACCCCGCCCCGAATTTACTTCTGCCTGCGGATGGCGCGGCCTTCACCCTTGCCGATGATGTGGTTACGTTGCAATGGGCATCCATCGGCACATTGCGCTCGAACGAAGAATATCAAGTCACCATAGAAGATGTCACGGTGGACCAAGGACGTCGCATCGTGGATTATGTGACCGATACCAAGTACATTGTCCCAACCACTTTTCGTCCAAACGATAACATTGCACACGTTATGCGCTGGTGGGTGGTGCCCGTGCGGGATGATGGGACCGACAGCCAGGGACAACCTATTTGGGATACAGCCGGCGCACAAAGCGATCAACGAGTCTTTACCTGGGTTGGCGCGGCGGTTGCTGGAACGCCCACGCCCTAATAGGGTTCTGCATATCTGATCATAACGATCGCGAAAGGCGCCCGAAGTGATCACTTCGGGTGCCTTTCATTTCCTTTATAATCATTCCATGTCATCAAATGATTTCCACACCGGCGACCGCGTAAAGATTCTCCTAGAGTCGAATTATTGGAAGAGCGAAGGCTGGTTTGATGGCATGATCATGCGTATTGATCCATATTCTGAGCACCGCAATTTTTATTGGGTGGAATTGGACCGGGTTGTGGAACCAATGTTCGGAAAATCCACGAAGTTGGTTTCGATTTTAAATCCGAAGAACATTAAGAAACAGAATGGAGAAGAAAATGATTGATCAAAAAGATCTGGCAAAAGCATTTGGACGCAACGCAAATATTATCAAGTCGCAAACCAAGGATTTGACCCACGAAGATAGTTTGATTCAACCGCCATTTCAAGGCAACTGCCTGAATTGGGTATTGGGACATCTCGTTGCCAATCACGATGACATTCTCGGAGCATTAGGCGAGCCACGTTTATTCGTGGGTCAGCTGGACCGCTACAAGCGCGAATCCGAACCGTTGACTCATGAAGACGAAGGCACATTCCGATTCGAAGAATTGGTGGAATGGTTTGAGCGTGGTCAAATCAAAATTTCTGAATCGCTTAATCATGTCGATGATGCATTTCTTGCGCGCGAAATTCAATCAGACGACCGCAAGGCAAGTATTGCACAGCGGGTTTTCTTTTTATATTTTCATGAAACGTATCATGTGGGTCAGACTGAATTATTCCGCCAGCTTGCCGGAAAGAATGATAAGGTTATATAAGATATCAATGAAATCCTCCTTAGATCGCCGGACATCTATCCTCTTCATCATCATCACAGCCATACTCTGGAGCACTAGCGGCGTACTGATCAAGATCATCAGCTGGCAGCCAATCGCCATTCTTGCAGGACGCAGTATTTTTTCAAGCATTGTACTTTTCATTTATTTGCGCCGCATTCCCACCAAATGGACACGCTGGAAATTGCTGGCGTCCATCGCATATATCCTGACGCAATTCCTGTACATCTGGTCCACGAAACTGACCACCGCCGCCAACGCGATCTTCCTTCAATATACCGCGCCGGTTTATGTCATCCTACTTGCATTGTGGTTTCTACATGAAAAGCCTTCGCACGTGGACTGGAGTTCGATGCTCATCATCTTCATCGGCATGTTGTTGTTCTTTGGCGACAAACTCAGCACCAGCGGTTTCTACGGAAATATTCTGGCGGTCTTAAGCGGTGTCACCTCGGCGTTGATGATCGTGTCCCTGCGCGCACAAAAAGACGGTGTGCCAGCCGAAAGCATTTTGGTTGCAAATCTTTTCACGGCCATCCTGGGCATCCCGTTCATCATCAAAGAATCGTGGACGGTTACGAACTGGCTGATCCTGCTATATCTCGGCACGATACAAATGGGTCTTTCTTTTATCCTTTTCTCCAACGCCATCAAACATGTGCCAGCCCTCGAAGCCAACCTCATCAGCACGCTTGAGCCGGTATTGAATCCTGTTTGGGTGTTTTTATTCATCGGCGAAGAACCGGGACGCTTCGCATTGATCGGCGGAATCATTGTTCTCGCAGGAGTTGCATGGAATGCAATCAGCGGAGCCCGCGCAGCAGAGATAGAGACGGCTTCCATTAGTTCATGACTCAACCTTTGCTTGTTGAATTGTTGAAAAAAGCTCTCGCTTCACGCGCGGCCTTATTCGATGCGCGCCACGAATCTGCTTTTCGACTCTTCAACGGATTCAGCGAAGGCAATGCCAAGCTGGTTGTTGATCTTTATGCCAAAACGATTCTCCTGCATAACTACGCCGATGTGCCAGAACAAACTTTATCGTTGATTCAAGAAGCTCAAGGGTTTTATCAATATCACTTGCCGTGGCTCAAAACAGGAATTATCAAAACGCGCAACGGCAAATCGCTCGAAGAGAAACGGGGAAAATTATTATTCGGCAATCAACCAGACCGAAAGATCAACGAACATGGCATATGGTACGCCGTTGATCTGACGCTAAATCAAGATGCCAGCTTTTATCTTGATACGCGCAATCTCCGAAAATGGATTGTCAAAAATGTGAAAGGCAAAACCATCTTGAACGCGTTCGCATACACCGGTAGTTTGGGAGTCGCTGCGACGGCAGGCGGAGCCAGCCACGTGGTCCAGCTTGACCACAACCGACCATTCTTGAACATAGCGAAAGAATCTTATTCGTTGAACAGTTTCCCCATCCATAAACAAGATTTCATTGCATCGGACTTTTTTACACAAGTCGCAAAATTCAAACGAACGGACACACGCTTCGATTGCGTATTCATTGATCCGCCGTTTTTCTCAACATCACCCCGTGGAACCGTGGATCAAGTTAATGAAAGCCCACGGCTCATCAACAAAGTCCGCCCGCTGATCAACGATGGCGGTTCATTGATCGCGATCAATAACGCACTGTATGTCAGCGGAAAAGAATATATGCAGACGCTTGAGTCGTTATGTGCTGACGGCTATCTGAAAATCAAAGAGTTGATACCCGTCCTGGATGATTTCACGGGTTATCCCGAAACGCGCATTGGCAAATCTGTTACGGATCCGTCGCCGTTCAATCACTCGACGAAGATCGTCGTGGTGGAAGTGAAAAGAAAATAGATCACATTTGAATGTGCCTGAAAAAATCAATCGGTGCGTTTATCACCCAGAAAGAAAAGCGCAACAGTGCCTGGCCCTGTGTGCGAACCTATTACCGTTCCAACACTATTGATCATGACCTTGCCATTTAATTGCGGGAATTTTTGCTCGACCAGATCGGCAACCATGTGCGCATCTTCAAAACAGGCGGAATTAGAGAGAAAACACTTACCCGAATAATTTGTGCCGCCTTCGGCGTGCTCCTCCATCCTTTTAACCATTTCCGAGACCACACGTTTCTTACCGCGAATCTTTTCGCGTGGAATCAGTTTTCCTTCGTAGTTCATATTCATCAACGGACAGATATTCAGCAGGGTTCCCATCGTTGCAGAGGCGGCCGATATTCTCCCACCACGCCGGTAATGAGTCAGGTCCGTCGAGAAAAACCAATGATGAACATTGAGTTTGTTCCCTTCCACCCATGCAGATACATCTTCGAGTGTTCCACCGCCATCACGCAGATCGGCAGCCAGGTCGACCAGCAACCCATAACCGGAGGACGCCCCCAGCGAATCAACAATCAGCATTTTTCTGTCAGGGTATTTCTGCAGGAGTTGTTCGCGCGCCATTAAAGCTGAATTATATGTCCCTGACAAACCGGAAGAAAAAGAAATGTGCAATATATCTCTACCCTCTGCCAGATATGGCTCAAAAAAGGCGATAAACTCTGCCATATTCACCTGTGATGTGGTCGGCAGCGCACCTTCCGCGATTCTCTTATAAAACTGCTCGAAGGGCATGCTCTGCCCTAAATCATCGGGGTAATCCTTCCCATTCATATTAAAATGAAAACAAAGGAACGGGATATTCCTCTTCTGGAAATATTCAAGCGGCATGTCTGCGGTGGAACAACAACTGAGAACATAATCTGACATTTTCGGATTTTCCTCAACAAATATCAAGGTAAGTATCGTTAGGAGAACATTATCGATACTTGTGGCCAATTGTACCAAATCGGATTCGAGTCAACTCGGCGATGATGAAAGCTACTCGCGCTTTGGCGGAACGATTATCGAATCATCGGCGTTCAATCATTAAACAAAATCGTAATGCTCGAAGTGAGAAGAAAATAAGACTCCAAAGAAGGGGGATTGTTTTTATGTAGAAATCGTTCTATCATTCATGATAATCAGAGCTTTGTGAACTCGGGCAAATCAAAGGAGAAGAAAAATGAAAGTTATATCGCCATACAAACAAATTATGATCGTCCTGCTTGCGTTGGTATCGGCTCAACTCGCATGCAGTTTGGGTTCGCGATTGTCAAATGCTATCTCTCAATCGGCACAGCCAGCCAGCCAACCCACCCAAGCGCAATCATCGTCATCTGGAAGCTGTCAAAACAGCTATATACCCATCCAAGCGGGCACAACCTGGACTTATAGCGGTCAAGACGCGGCGGGAACTTTTACGCGCACTACCACGATCACGAGCGTGGATCCAAACTCTTTCGAGCGTCAAGTTGTAACGGCACAGAGTAATGGAGTCCAACGAACATACACGGACTCATGGGCGTGCACACCAGACGGACTCATTCTGCAGGGCGGACCGCTTGCCACTACTTTCCAAAGCATTTATGGTGACGCGACCATGAAGACCGTCTCCTCGACGGGCGTTACCCTGCCTACAAACATCAGCGCGGGAGGCGCTTGGTCACAACAAGCGCAATTGTCATTCACTTCCGCGCAAGCCTCAGCCAACCTTACGCTCAATTATAGTTTCAAGGGAATCGGACTTGAGCAGGTGACAGTCACTGCGGGAAATTTCAACGCGATGAAGGTCGAGGTGAACGTCACATCAAAAGCCATCGTTGCAGGACGAACGATCAATTTAATAATTGACGGCTTCGACTGGTACGCACCCAATGTTGGAATAGTGAAATCCTCCAATACTGTAAAGTTAAACGGAGCACCTTATCCGGGCACAACCGCGGAGTTGCAGTCATATCATATTCCATAAAGTAGCATAAAACCTTCCGAAGTATGCGGTATGGGAGCTTACCAGCCATAGCTTAGAACTTAGCATAAGATCTCCGAGGTTTTAAAGACCTCGGAGATCTTATTTTTCATCTTTCAATGGCTTTTGCGATTTAAAGTCTAGTCCATCGTTTTTTTGTTATATAATGCCAACTATTCTCCCGTCGGCACCCAAATATTTTTCACCTGCGTCGCCTCATGCAAGAACTCATGACCTTCGCCCTGCTCGCGATTCATCCAATCGCGCGGCAAGCCATATCCGACCCAGGTCCGCTTCATGTTCGCGGCAGATTCATTTTCAACATGATAACTCCCCTCTGCTGAGCCAAAATACCAAACCGAATCAACATCTTCGTGCTGAACAAGAGTCTTCATCAGATGATCGCGGTCACCGGTGACAATATTGACCACGCCGCCGGGCACATCTGACGTATCCAACACTTGATATAAATCTGTCGCGCTCAATGGATACTTTTGACTCGGAATTATCACCACCGTGTTACCGCGCGCAATCGCTGGAGCCATCAACGACACGAATCCCAGCAAAGGCATTTCATCGGGGCAAGCAATGCCGATCACGCCCACCGGCTCATTGACCGCGACTGTAAGGCCGCGCAGAGTCGTTTCTTGCACAGTACCGCCATATTTATCCGACCATGCCGCGTACGTAAATAATCTTTTGACTGCAGCATCTACTTCGGCTTGCGCCGACTCTTGCATGCGCCCCGTCATTTCAATAATTCGTTTTACAAACTCTTCATTGCGCGCATCCAGGTTCTCGGCGATGAAATATAAAATCTGCGAGCGGTTATATCCATGCCGCATCGCCCAGCCGGGCTTTGCCAGATGCGCGGCGTGCGCGGCTTCAACCGCGTCACGAATGTCTTTGCGGTTGCCATCGCCGACTTGACCGATCACTTTTACATCTGCGCCGAGCACCGCAATTGTGTAGGCGCCATCGGGACGAACTTGCTTGCCGCCGATGTACATCTTCGGAGTGCGATCAATTCGAGGCAGATCACGCCCATTGGCTCGAGCCGTTGACGGCGCGGAGGGACGCGCCGGAATATGTTCACCCCATTTCTTTGACTCATCCAATTTAAATTCCGGGCGTGGACGATCCATCCATTTCGGTCGCACATATTCAAACAAACCTTCTTTGCCGCCTTCACGTCCGAATCCAAATTCGCGATAACCGCCAAAGCCCGAAGCACCATCGAAAAGATTTGTGGAGTTGACCCACACCGAGCCCGCTTTGATCTTGCTCGCCACATCCAGCGCGAGATTGATGTTATCGCTCCACACGCTGGCAGCGAGTCCGTAGCGCGTGTTATTGGCGAGTTCAATCGCCTCGGCGGGAGTGCGGAATGTTAAAGAAACCAAAACGGGTCCGAAGATTTCTTCCTGAACGGCGGACGCCGCCGGATCGAGTCCGGTGAGAAGCGTAGGCTTATAGAAGAGTCCCTTCGATGGCAATTGAATATTCGGCTGATAACATTCCGCGCCTTCGCTCACGCCCGTCTTCACCCAATGATCAATCGTGTCCCATTGCGTCTGGTCAACGATGGCGCCCATATCAATCGCCTTATCGAGCGGATCGCCGACGCGCATATGTTCCATACGCGCTTTAAGTTTGTGGATGAATTTATCCGCGACATTTTCTTGAACGATGAGACGTGAGCCCGCACAGCAAACCTGACCTTGATTGAACCAGATCGCATCGACCACGCCTTCAATGGCTCCATCCAAATCGGCGTCTTCAAACACCACAAACGGACTCTTGCCTCCGAGTTCAAGCGACAACTTTTTTCCCGAACCCGCGGTTTGATGACGCAGCGTTCGACCGACATCGGTTGAACCCGTGAAGGCAATCTTGTCCACATCGGGATGTGTGACGATCATCGAACCGGCGCCGCTGCTTCCGGTGATGATGTTAATCACACCTGCGGGCAATCCCGCTTCGGCGACGATTTCAGCAAACAGCAATGCGCTGAGACGAGTATAAGATGCGGGCTTGAGCACAACGGTATTGCCCATCGCAATCGCAGGCGCGATCTTCCACGCCAGCATCAACAACGGAAAGTTCCATGGGATGATTTGTCCCACCACACCGACAGGTTGATAATCGCGCAGTTCGGTTTCCATCAGGTGCGCCCAGCCCGCGTAATAAGAAAAGTGACGTGCCAACAATGGCACATCAATATCACGAGACTCGCGGATGGGCTTGCCATTGTCCATTGACTCCAACACCGCCAGCAGACGATGATGTTTCTGGATGTTACGCGCAATCGCATACATGTAACGGGCGCGGATTACGCCAGGCGTCCTGCTCCATGATTTCGAATGCTGTTCGCGCCCCGGCAACAGCGGCATCTACTTCTTTTTGTCCGGCTTGAACTGTTTCAGCCAGCAACCCGCCATTCGAAGGATCATGAGATGCATAATACTTCGCGCCCTTCGGCGTGACCCATTCGTTGTTGATGAACAGTCCAAACTTGCGATTATGTTCTTCCAGCCACGCGTTAACCGCGGACGGTGATTCAGGCGCAGGTCCATATTCCATAGTTTTGAAGATTTCAAGTAAGTTGGTCATAAGTAACTCCGATTTTTAAACACAAAAGACTCACAGGTCACGAAGGAATAAAAAAATAGGTACTTCCCTTTGTGCTCTTCGTGCCCTTCGTGTTCAAAGCTTTTATCCCATTGGCATGTGATGTTTCGCGGCATAATGACCGGTGATGAAGTGGTACAACTGCCGTTCGAGGTCGGTCAGCAAACTGCTCGCCCCAATGCGGAACAGGTCGTTCATCAGCCAATCATCGCCGAGTTCTTCCTTCATCAACGATTGCCATGCCATCGCCTGCTTGGCTGTGTTAATTCCGCCCGCTGGTTTGAAGCCAACTTTATAACCGGTGCGTTCGAGATACTCACGGATGGCGCGCACCATTACCAAGCTGACTTCCAGCGTGGCATTGACCGATTCTTTTCCAGTCGAAGTCTTGATGAAATCCGAGCCTGCCATCATGGCGACCAAACTGGCTTGATAAACCTGCTTGTACGTGCCGAGATCGCCGGTTGCTAAAATTGTTTTCATGTGCGTTGAGTCGCCACAGGTTTTTCGGAACTGTTTGAGTTCATCGTAGAGCGATTCCCAATCGCCGGTCAATACATGATTGCGCGAGATGACCACATCAATTTCGCGCGCACCGGATTCGATGGCCTGCTCGATCTCTTGAATACGTTGAGGCAACGGAGTCTGTCCCGCCGGGAAACCAGTCGCAACGGAAGCAACTGGAATGCCCGAACCTTGAAGCGCCTCAACCGCATCTTTGACTCGACCCGAATAAACGCACACCGCGCCCACCGTGATCTTCTCATCGCCGAAGCCAAGTCTCTCCAACATATCAGGGCGGATCGGCTGCTTGGCCTTGGCACACAAACGCTTGACGCGTCCGGGCGTGTCATCACCGGAGAGCGTGGTCAGGTCAATGCACGTGACGGCACGCAACAGCCAGGCGGCTTGCCATTCTTTTTTAACAGTTCTCCGCTTGGGCAAAGATTCGACGCGGCGTTCGACCGCGCTTTTATTGACATGTGCGGCCATCACCCAATCCAGATCAAGGTCCATGCCAGGGTTGCGTGCTTGATGAACGGTTTCCAGAGTTTTTGGTAAGTTAAGAGTTGCCATATTTCGCTCCGCTTTCATTATACAACTGGATTGAAATCCGATTGGGATATAATCATTAAAAGAAATGGATTCCATTGCAAAAGACCGCGATGAAAAAACGATGTGGGGACTCATTCTGCTTGCAATCATCGTCGGGGGTCTGTTCCATTTCCTACACACGTTTACCGGCAACGATGAAGTAGATGGACTTTTCAGTGTGTTGCTCGGCTTGTATATTTGCTCGAAGCCAGCAACCCATGTTGTCGATTTGATGATCTTGGGACGCGATATTCGCCATTGGATTTCCACGATCCAGTCGAATGTTTGGTGGACGATCCTCAACCTGTTGGTGATGTTTAGCGGATTGAGTCTCATCATGACAGGAACGACGCGCTTTTTTCGCGGCGGCTGACAACCTTCTTGTTCGTTGTATAATAGTTAAAGACCAGCAAAATAGGAGTGCGGATATGTTTGATAAGACGATTTCGGAACTCAAAGAAAGAATCGAGAACGCTGATTCCATCAAAAGCGAAGAGCGATCCGCTTTATTGAAATTGATCGGTGAGCTAAAGGTTGAAATTACAGCTCTGTCCAAAACGCATGACGAGGATGCCAAAAGCATCGCGGGCTTCACTCAAATCGCTACGCATGAAGCCATGAGGACGAATAAAAACGCCGGATTGTTTAAGATTGCAAAAGATGGCCTGGAAAAATCCGTGGAAGAGCTTGAGTTGACTCACCCAGCGCTGGTCAACACGATCCGTGAGATCAGCGACGTCTTATCGAATCTTAGGAATATAAAAACACCAAAAGAAAAGCGGCGTATATTGAATGCGCCGCTTTTTGATTCGCAAATCTTTTACAGACTAAGCCGCTTTGGCAACCATATCTTCGAGCATCTTGGTCGTCAATGATTTCGGACGTTCAAGCGGTGAGCCAAGCGCGCGCGCCCAAACATAATTAGCAGTCACGCCGAGGGCGCGGCCAACTCCAAAGAGCACGGTATAAAAATCGAACTCGCGCACGCCGTAGTAATACTGCAACGTGCCGCTGATGGCATCCACGTTTGGCGCAGGATTCTTGGCCTTGCCCTGCTCTTTCAACACCTGCGGGACAACATCAAAGACCAAATCGGCGAGGCGCACCAGCTCATCCTCAGGGAAATATTTCTTCGCGAATTCCATCTGCGCCATATAGCGCGGATCGGGCACGCGCAGAACTGCATGTCCATAACCCGGAATCACGTGGCCGCCATCCAGCGTATCCCATGCGAACTTGCGCAACTCCTCGCGGGACGGCACGCCGCCAAATTTATTCTTGACTTCGATCAGCCAGCCGAGGCATTCCTGATTGGCGAGTCCATGCAATGGACCGGCCAGCCCATTCAACGCGGCCGAGAAGGAAAGATAGGGGTCGGACAAGGCCGAACCGACCAGATGCATGGTGTGCGCTGAAACATTGCCTGATTCATGATCGCTGTGCAAAATGAAATACAGGCGCGCCAAATCAGCGTAACCTTTTCGATCCGCAACACCCAACATCTTGGAGAAGTTCAAGCCGTAATCCCATTTGGGATTGTATTTCGGTTTCTTGGTCTCGCCAAAATATTTATAACGATAGATGAACGCGGCAATGACCGGAAGCTTCGCGGTCAGCTCGAGGCTATCTTCGAGCGCAGCTTCCCAGTAGACATCCTTCTTCATGCTGTGATACTTCTGAGCGAAGACGGAATTGTTTTGCAAAGCCAGGACAGCTTGAGAGAACAACGTCATCGGATGCGTCTCTTTCGGCATGGCCTTGATCATCTTAT
Organism: uncultured Chloroflexia bacterium; assembly: GCA_963783295.1. Taxonomy (GTDB): domain Bacteria; phylum Chloroflexota; class Anaerolineae; order Anaerolineales; family Villigracilaceae; genus Fen-1038. Next base: position 339,864 of record CAWAMX010000001.1, read on the forward strand.
AAACATAATCAGGAACCACCGCCCGCTTGCCCCATTCAGCCTCGACTTCCCAGGCCTCTTCCTTGGTCGGGACTTCGCCAACCATCAGCAGGTAATACAGTCCGCCCACCAGCGGCATCTTGCCGCCGCGCGCCTTGGGAAGTTTCTTTAACACTTCGGGGATGGACATGCCACGGAAACGGATGCCCTCTGCCGGGTCCACGAATGAGACGTCGGTCAACAACGATTTGATATCGCGCATCCCGCCGGCGATCTGTCCGACCGTGACGTGATCCACAACGACATCGGCATGTTCCTTGGCGAGAACTTTAATGCGTTCACGCCATGCAGGAAGTTGAGCAGAAATCTTTTCGTGCAGAATCATATGACCTCCAATCGTATTATGTCATTGCTCGGTTGCAACTACAATGACCTTAAATCTTCACCAGCTTCTTCAACGCTTCGTGCGTTTCCTTGACCGAGGCCGCGGATTTATCCAACAGTGCTCTCTCGTCGGCATCGAGTTTATATTCGATGATCTTTTCCATGCCCGTGCGGCCAAGCTGAACCTGCACGCCGAAGAACATATCCTTCAAGCCGTATTCGCCATTCATATAAACCGCACAGGGGACGATCAAATGCTTATCCTTCAGAATCGCTTCCGCCATTTGTGTGACCGCCGCGGCGGGCGCATAATAAGCCGAGCCAGTCTTCAGCAAGTTGACAATTTCACCGCCGCCTTTGCGCGTGCGGTTGACAATCGCTTCGAGTTTATCACTGGGCAGAAAATCGTTCAAGGAAATGCCGGCGATATTCGATAAGCGCGTCAACGGGACCATCTCATCGCCGTGTCCGCCCAGCACATAACATTGAATGTTCTCGACGCTGACGCCGGTCTCCATCGCAACGAAGGCGCGCATACGCGACGAATTCAAAACACCGGCCTGCCCCACCACGCGTTCGCGCGGCAGCTTGGTCAACTTCATGGCTAGATACGCCATCGTGTCGAGCGGATTGGTCAACACAATGTAAATGGCATCCGGCGAATATTTCAAGGTTTCGGTTGCGGCTTTGCCGACGATCTCAGCATTGGCTGTCAGCAGGTCGTCGCGGCTCATACCCGGTTTACGGGCTAGGCCTGCGGTAATGATGACAATGTCCGAGCCTTTGGTCGCGGCGTAATCGTTCGAGCCGACGATCTCCACATCCTTATTGGCAATCGGCATCGCTTCGAGCAGATCAAGCCCCTTGCCTTGCGGCATTCCTTCGACAACATCCACTAACACCAGGTCGGCCAGCTCGCGTTCGGCCAGCCAATGAGCGGTTGTCGAACCGGTCATACCTGCACCGATGATCGAGATTTTGTTCATCATGCCTCCAAGAAATTAGATGTACTTTATTCTATCCGAAAGTCTTAGGCTGAAACATAACATTTGTCACTTTTTCGACGGATAAAACGCTTTGACAAAGAAAAGGACTTTCGTTTGTTAATGTAACTACGAAAGCCCTTCTTTGCATCCTTCTTGATCCTAACCGGATTCTGTTTCGAGGAAATGAGTTGCCTCGATGGCGGCCGCGGCGCCCATTCCCGCCGAGGTGACGACCTGACGAAAATGTGAAGTCAGCCGCCTCGCCCGCCGCGAAGACTCCGGCTTTGCTGGTCTGCATCTTATCGTCCACCTTTATATAACCGAGCTTGTCCATCTCCAACTGGCCTTTGAACATCTGCGTATTCGGCGTGTGACCGATGAAGATGAACACGCCGTCGGTTTCAAAGATGGTCTCGTCGCCGGTCTGGATATTCTTCAAGCGCACCGCCTCGACCTTCTCCGTGCCGATCACCTCAGTCACAACCGTGTTCATGATGAAATTCATCTTGGGATGTTCTTTGGCGCGTTTCTGCAATAGTGTGCCAGCACGGAATTCTGCGCGGCGATGAATGACCGTCACGGATGAGGCATAGCGCGTGATGAAGAGTGCTTCTTCGAGAGCGCTATCCCCGCCACCGACGATGATGACCTTCTTATCCTTGAAAAACCAGCCGTCGCAGGTGGCGCAATAGGAAACGCCGCGTCCGGTCAACTCCTCTTCGCCCGGAACATCGAGCTTGTTGGGGTCGGCGCCGGTGGAGACGATGATCGAGTTGGCAGTGTACTCGCCGCTATCAGCTTTGACGACGAACGGGCGTTTGGACAGATCCACTTCGCTGGCCGTATCGAATTCCACTTTCGCACCGAAATGCTCGGCCTGCTTCTGGAACAACTCGCCCAACTGCGCCCCCCCCACACCTTCGGGGAAACCCGGATAGTTTTCAATCGCATAAGTGAGCGCGGCTTGCCCGCCGAGTTGAATTCCCGTTAGCACCACCGGAGCAAGTTCAGCGCGCGCCGCATACAGCGCCGCGGAAAGTCCTGCCGGGCCCGAGCCCAGCACTAATACTTTGATATGATTTGAATTGCCGTTAGAATTCATTGGAATAACACCTACTCTCAATTTTCGCCTTTATAGAGACGCCATGTACAGTGCGCCTATTACATTTGCATTTTATCAGATGCTGAAGAAAGCTAAGAGGGACAGAAAGCATAACCGCTCCAATCTGCGAGTCGTGCGAACCATTGGACAATTGGTACAGTCTTGCCGAAGGTACGTCGTCATTGTCCGCAGTGCGCTTTGTAGGTATAATCCACACTGATTGCCCACTTAAAAAACGTCGCATTGGAGAAAACATGATCACTTGGAACGCTGATACCATGAGTACGGGAATACCAATGATTGATTCGCAGCATAAAATGCTTTTTCAGAAATTCAACGAATTCTCTGAGGCATTTTCTACATCAGCCGAATCAGCCTCCAGAGAGGCCGCCGGCGAACTACTGGATTTTCTCCAGTTCTATGCAACCTGGCATTTTGGACGGGAGGAGCAGTGCATGGATCAATACAAGTGCCCGGTGGCCGCAGACAACAAAAAGGCTCATGCCGAATTTTTGAAAACATTTGGCCGGTTCTACACAGAGTGGCAAACGGGGGATATGACTCCGAAACTGGTGAACGAGACTTATTCGAGTCTTGAATCGTGGCTGCTTAACCACGTTGCGCATGTGGATACCCAGCTTCGTGCGTGTGTGAAAAAAAGCTAACACAAGCGGCCAAAAGAAAAGAACTTCATGACGAGACAGCCACCTTGAAAGTAGCTGTCTCGTTTCTATTTACTGCACTTTTCCCAACGCTTGCAAGAGGGCACTTGAATTGGCACAATAAAAGGAGTATAGTGATAATTAATATGCGAGGGAAATATCGTTAGCATACACCCACTTTAGAAATAGCACGAAGTTACAAGCCTGTTCTGTCCGTTCTGTCATTCCAGTAGGATTGGCAATAATAATGTTCTTATACTACTTTTTACCTATAATCGTCGATAAAAAATATAGTGGTGAAAACTAATATCATGATCGTCACCAAAAATGTGCCGCCTACCGATTAACCTCCACGTCAAGAAGAGAACATTATGGACATATACGAAAAATTATCATCACAAGCAAATGACAGGTCTGGCAATCACAATGTTGCTTCTCTTTGTTTGAAGGACCAATCTCATATCTCAAAAATTGTTGACGGGCTTAAAAGCAACGATAATAAAATCGTGATTGACTGTGTCGAAGTGCTTACCGAAGTGGCGAAAGAACAACCAACTTGGGTAGCGCCTTACGGGCAATCCTTGCCCAAATTACTGAACAACAAAAACAATAGGGCACGCTGGGAAACCATGCATTGTATCTCCCTCATCGCGGAACATACTCCCAATATCGTTAAACCAATGTTGGCGCAACTCAAGAAAATCATTGATAGAGATGAGAGTATCATCGTCAGAGACTACGCGATTGACATAGTGGGCAACTATGCCAAAACAGGAAAAGACGCGGCTCAAATTGCTTTCCCCATTTTGGAACACGCCACGATGGTATGGGAACAAAGACACGCAAAACAAGCGATTGAAGGATTGCAAAACGTTCTGGTGGTCTTGCCAGAAAAGAAAGCCAAAATTCAGAAAATTGCCAAAGAAAATCTGGCTCATGAAAAAGGAGCCGTTAGAACGACAGCCAAAAGGCTTATACGCTTGATTGAAAAAATGTAAATGACATTCCAATGCCGCCCAACAGCGAGTACCCTGACCCTCAAAAACACAGGGCAGGCGAACACGGGGCTTTCCCCAAAGTACGGGGACGATGACGCAAACGTAAGGTATACAGAATTGAGACACAGGACAATAAAATGGATTCTACAAAAGCCAATACCACAAACTCAATGCGGAAAGAGGCTTCTCGCGCAGAAACCACACTCTTTCTTCTGATGTCCGTGGACGGCAAGATCACCTCGGGAGAAACCGATACGCTTGATTCGGATCGGGACTGGCGAAGAATCAGAGGGGTCAAAGAAGGTCTGCCTCAATACTATCAGCTCGAACAATCCCTCGCCATCAACTCCTTAAACACGGGCCGAGTTATGGAGAAGATCGGCCTCAATTCGCGTACCGAAATTCCTGAAAAGGACAATCGCCTAACCTTCATTATCGTAGATCGAAAGCCGCATTTGGATGCAAACGGTGTTCGATACCTGGCTCAGCGTGTAGGAAAGCTGTACATCGTCACTAACAACTCGTCACATCCAGCATTTGCCGAACGCTCAAATCATGAGAATGTCAAGATCATTTTCTATCCTCAAGAGATAGACTTGGCTGATCTATTGGTACTGGCAAGGCAGACGTATGGTATTGAACACGTGATCATCGAATCGGGAGGTACTCTCAATGCGGCTTTTGTACGTCAAGGATTAGTGGATCATGTTCTGATCATCGTTGTACCTTTGCTAGTTGGAGGGCGGGCAACTGCTTCTCTAGTTGATGGACGATCCCTTCAGAGTGTGGATGAATTGACTAACCTGAAGCCGCTGAATCTTGTCAGGTGTGAAGCACTTGAGCATTCATACATTCGTTTAGAGTACAACGTGATCAATGAGACAATCATTGATCCAAAATCATAATTGGAAGATCGCGCCTAACAAAGCCCGTACCCCCACCCATCATGCTTCTTCCTTCGGGAGTGCTTTGCGAGCGAGTGCAAACTGGTGGGCGGCTTCGAGGCAAGATTTATCAGGTTGCATTAGAAAGGAGTCCCTTGATGAATGAGAACTTTCTTACGAAATTATTTGAGCACAACAACTGGGCGAACAGCCAGATCATCCAGGCTTGCTCTACCCTGAGTGATGAGCAACTTGACGCTGAACCCCAGTCCGCCACGCAAGGGAGCATTCGCAGTACCTTATTGCATCTTGTAACTTCGCAACGAGGATACTTTGTGCTCCTGACCTTGCCAGTTGAAGCAAGGCCCAATACTTCCCTCACATTCGCCGAGCTGAGGGAGTCGGCGCGCATGAGCGGAGAAGGGTTGCTGGCATTGGCAAGAGACGAGTCGAGCGTGTCCTTGACGACTCAACTCCGCACTAAGGATGGGTTCTTCGTGGAGCCGTGGGTTGTCATGCTACAGGTCATCAACCATGCGACCGAACACCGCGAGCAGATCAAGAGCATGCTGAGCGCCTTGGGAGTGACTCCTCCAGAGATTGATGGTTGGAGCTATGGCGAAGCTACCAATGCGCTAATCCCGATAGCAAAGTGATAGAGGCCAAAGTTCTTTAATGCAGCGACCGTCTAACAGCGCACCCGAATCCTTGGCCAAGCACCAAGGTGGTTCGCAAACGAACCTATTCCGTCGGGCGGTCAATTTACAACCCAGCAAAGGGAGAGAGCACTTATGGAACAAAATATCCTTCTTGGGCAAGGCCAAAAGATACTCGAAATCCCGGAGGCGACATGGAAACAACACTTGACGCAAATTCCGCAACACAGCCAGGCTAGATTGAGTTTCATGACCGATGCCCATCATCAAATTCGCTATTTCGTTGTGAAAGAGATGGCAAACACCCAAAAGCCCATTGAACCAGAATTCATTTCTGACAGGTTGAATATGCCGATTGAACGAGTGAAGCCCATTTTGGAAGAATTGGAAAACAAACTTTTTTTCCTGGTTCGGAATGAACAAGGCGCAGTGAATTGGGCTTATCCGATAACCGTAGAGCCTACGCCGCACAAACTAAGTTTCGCCAGCGGAGAACGTCTTTACGGTGCCTGAGCAGAAGACGCGATCGCGGCGCCTTTCGTGCAAGGGCAATTACGAAAAGAATACGTTTCAAATGAAATCGAAACTAAGTGTAGCCATTGTGACCAAATAATGCGCTTTACAATAGATAGCAATATGTGGGTTTCCGTTCGCGAAGCAGGCGCAAGTCCATTGGTGTTTATGCCAGATATGGATTGGGATCATTTCGCAGAACAGACCATCATTGATTCTTACTGACGAAATTCAATTTTCTTCTGGTCAGAAGAACACGCAAGAGAATATAGAACAAATATAAAGCAGGTGAATGGAGTGTACTTGACTTTGGAACAATGTGCGTATATGACTCCCATTACACAAGGGGCCCTCTTCGCTTTTTAGTAGCTTCCTGATGAACAACCACCCACAAAGCGTGCGCCGGATGGGACTGGTTCTTCGGAGACTCATGTCTCCGAAGTAGGCGATGCGAGCGGGAAGCTTGCTCGCCTGATGCCCCAGAGAATCGCAGCGCGGTTTGGTCAATTTCGTGCAATAATATTAGCGAGTCTTGCCCGTCTACCCCGCCGTGCCTCTCCCTTCGGGAGTGCTTCGCGAGCGAACGCAAACCGTTGGGCGGCAGAAGCAAGATTGTTCATGAAAGCATTACAAAAGGATAGATTAACAATGGAAAATAGAGCAAACGGCTTTCCAGATGATTGGAGTCAAGAACTTGATGACCTTATAGATGCAACGGTCGGAGATATGGATTCGCGAGAATCTGTGAATCGCCTGGAAGAAGCAATCAGAGCGGGCTTGTTGGGGACACAATCTCAAGTTGCCAATGCCTATATGGTTCTTGGAACACGATATGAAGACTTGGAGGAGATAGACAAAGCAATTGATCGTTATAGTCATGCGATTCAATTAAATATCGAGAATCCTATGTGCTATTATTGGCGAGGTGAACTGCTCATTCAACAAAATCGGGGTAAAGAAGCCCGCTTGGATTTTGAAAAGGCCTTATCCTTTCCAGCGCCCAACAGACTTATGTCACCAGAGTTCGAGCAAGCTCAGGACTTCCTAAAACAGATTGGCGATTTATAACAACATGGGAAGCTAGGATTTTGTCAATATCAAATGGTTAGGACCGCTTCAAAAAGAAATGCTGCCTAACCCAGCGTCCCGGAAGATCAGCGGGATAAAGCACCTGATTGGCGGCCAAAGCAGGAGTAAACTACGCTCAAGCAAATTCCGTCAAATCGGCTTCATCCCGTCCCGCCCACCAGCGGGTAGAGCACACCGTTAGCCAGCATCGATCGAATACGTTTCTCACTGATGAGTTGATATACTATAAAAAATATTGGAGGCTAAATATGAACAAATACATACCTAGTCCACGGCAATGGGTGGCAGAGCAAGTTGAACTTTATGAAGGAAGCGGGGGTGCCGAAGGTTTAACTTTGAGAGATACAGGTTTACCGGTCATCATTGTGACAAATCACGGATGGAAGACAGGGGCTATTCGCAAAACCCCACTTATGAGAGTAGCGGACGGAAACAACTATATCCTCGTGGCATCTCAGGGCGGCGCACCAACGCATCCCAAGTGGTATCATAATTTGAAGGCAGATCCCAATGTTGAAATTCGAGACAAGACTAAAGTTTATGCCATGCGAGTTCGGGAAGTAGTAGATTCGGTCGAGAGAGAACGTCTCTGGAATATCGCTGTAAAAGCATATCCGCCTTATCAAGAATACCAAAACAAAACCGAGCGCATTATCCCAATCTTCGTAGCAGAACCTGCAAAATAAGCTCAAAGTCAAGCAGTTTCGTAGCGGAGATACTGCTGCGGTTGATATTCTTCAACTCAAAAGCTGCCCATACTGCGTCCTTGAGGATTAGCGGCATAATCCCGGAAGGGCCAGAGATAATGCGCCCTGTCGCTCCACTCGACAGGGCAAGCGCGGCGTTAACTTTGCGTTTTATGTCATATAAGGAGACCTATGAAAAAGATTGTTTTTGCGATCAATACTTCTGCTGACGGGTATTGCAGCCACACGGACGTGATTGCCGACAAGGAACTGCACAAATTCTTCACCGAAATGCTGCGCAATGCGGGCCTCCTGCTCTTCGGCCGGATCACGTATCAACTCATGGTTCCCTATTGGCCCGACATCGCCAAGAACCAATCAGAGACAGAGTCAGAGAATGAGTTTGCGCGCGTGTTCGCCTCGCTCGACAAGGTTGTTTTCTCCACGACATTGAAACATGTTGAAGGAAACAATACGCGAATCGTGCGCACAAACCTTGTGGAAGAGGTACTCGCGTTGAGGCAGCAGCCTGGAAAAGACATTTTTGTAGATAGTTTGAGCCTTGCCTCCCAGCTTTCGGAGCGCGGTTTGATTGACGAGTATCATTTCGTGGTTCACCCGGTGATCGCCGGTAAAGGACCGCGCTTATTCGACACCGTGAAGCTGCAGGATAGGCTTCTGCTGGAATTAATCGGTTCGAAAACCTTTCAATCCGGCGCGGTCGCCCTCCACTACAGAAAGAATGCGTGAGGCGAAACGCCATGCAGCTTTACGCCTATACCGATACCTGGGAAGAACATGATCCACATGCCAACTTCAAAGCCGATGTGACCCACTACACCGTTGTAGATCCCCTGCCGACCATCGAGGGATTGAGCCTGAGTACGGGCATCCCCGTGCCCTGCCTGATCCGCTATATTCTGGTAAAGTATGCCGCCTCCAACGCGGACGCCCTACTGGCGATGGGGCCGCTGGTCGTCCATCAAATGGAGCAACACATCGCGGCTGCTGAAGCCGACGGCACTGATCCGGCACGTCTGAAAGCGTATGAAGCGTTACGACAAATCGTATCCTGGCTGCGTGCCGGCCTGGGAGAATAGACTTACATTCATCCCCGTCTCTTTCAATATGGTTCACGAATACATGCGAGGCAATATGAAATCTGATTCACTCGAAGGAAAGGTTGCATTGGTAACAGGTGCTGCCAAAGGGATTGGAAAAGCCTGCGCTCTTGCCTTGGCAGATGCCGGGGCAAATATAATATTTGGACTAAAAGATGGATCCACTGGAGGGGAAGTCATCGAACAAATAAAGAAAATGGGGCGCGATGTGATGTCCGTGCAGATGGATATCTCAAAAATTCAAGAGATCAACGAGGCCATACAAGCCGGTATCACACATTTTCGGCATATTGACATACTTGTCAATAATGCGGGGATTGGAGCGCCCAACCAAGCAGAACGTGTGACCGAAAAGGATTTCGACGAAACGATCAATGTAAACCTCAAGGGTACGTTCTTTACACCTCAGGCTGTTGGCAGGGAAATGATCAAGCAAAACTACGGGAGGATCATCAATATCAGTTCACAGGCCGGTTTTGTGGCACTGGAAACTGAATCGGTGTATTGCATGACCAAGGCCGCGATAGCACATTTGACCAAGTGTCTGGCCTTGGAATGGGCAAAATACAATATTGCAGTAAACGCTGTCGCACCCACCTTTATCAAGACTCCCGGCACGCGGAAATGGCTGGAGAACGACGCATTCCATGAATCTGTTATCAAGAGAATCTCACTCGGCAGAGTAGGCGATCCGATGGACGTAGCGGGGCCGGTGGTTTTCCTGGCTTCTCAGGAAGCATCAATGATCACAGGAGCAACGCTAATGATTGATGGCGGTTGGACGATTCAGTAGATCGCGAAGGTTTTGCATGAGGCTCAAGCGATAGTTATCTGTAACAGTAGGTCCCGTTTCAAACGTGACCTACCGCTTTATCCGTAATTTTCAAGGCTTCATCCAGCACAACAAAGCCCTCCTTCAATTGCTCCTCCGTAATAATCAGCGGCGGGATGATCAACGCGGTGTGCCAGTGAATATCCAGAAATAAACCGTGATCGAAGCAATATTTCTTGAAGGCGTTCATCTCCGGGCTTGAGCCATTCCACGGTGCCATCGGTTCTTTCGTTTTGCGGTCTTTGACCAACTCGATAATTCCGAACAATCCAATCGAGCGGACCTCGCCGACGGATGGATGTGATTCGCCCAGATCGGTCAACATGCGCTTCAAGACCGGACCCATGGTGGCCGCATGCTCGACGATGTGATCTTCTTTCATGACGTTGATATTGGCAATCGCGGCGGCCAGCGAAATGGGATGCGATGTATAAGTCAGTCCGGATTTATAAACGACCTCACCGAAATGAGCCGCAATCTGCGGCTTCATCGCCACCGCACCTAACGGCGCATACGCGGACGTAAGTCCCTTTGCTACTGTCATTATGTCCGGCACGACATTCCAATGATCCACTGCAAACCATTTGCCGGTGCGGCCAAATCCGCTCATGACTTCGTCGGCAATCATGACGAGGCCATACTTATCACACAAAGCACGCACACCCTGCATGTAACCTTCCGGCGGAATGATGATGCCATTTGTTCCAGTGACTGATTCAATCAAGATTCCAGCAATCGTCTCCGGCCCTTCATATTGGATGATCTCCTCGAGATGATTCAAATAATCGCGCGTGAACTCTATTTCGGAAATATTCGGATTGGTGCGATGGAACGTTGAGCGATAACGGTATGGGTCAAGGAAATGCACCACGCCCGGCATCAGCATCGGTTCCCAAGCCACACGCCGTGGATCACCAGTCACAGCCATCGCACCCGCTGAGGCACCATGATACGAGCGATAGCGCGCTAGGATTTTATAGCGACCTGTGTATCCGCGCGCTAATTTGATTGCGTTCTCGTTGGCATCCGCGCCGCCAAGCGTGAACAAGACCTTCGTCAATTGTCCTCCGGGTGAAACCTCCGCGACCAATTTACTCGCCAGCGCGCGGACTTTGTTCGTCATGCCCGGTGCGGTGTATGGAAGTTGACGCGCTTGCTCGACCATCGCTTCGATCACGCGCTCGTCCCCGTGACCGATGTTGACGCACATCGTCATCGAGTTGAAATCGAGATAGCGCTTTTCGTCCACATCCCAGAAGTAAACGCCTTTGGAGCGCTTCACAGGAATTGGATCAACTTTCGCCTGCGCCGACCACGTCCAAAAGACATGTTCTTTGGAAAGAGCCAGGATTTCATCATCGGGAAGATCGAACATGAGAGCCTCGTTTTATGGTTGCGTTTTATATTTTGATCATTACGTTTTACAAATTATAATCCCCTGCTCTATGAAATCATTTCCCTATAAGCGCATTGTGGTTGTCGGCACGACCAGTTCAGGAAAATCAACGTTGGCAAGACTGCTGGTGGACCAGTTTGCCCTGGACTTCATCGAACTCGACGCGTTGCATTGGGAACCAAACTGGCGTGAAGCGCCGGATGAAGTTTTCCGCGCCCGCGCAAAAGAAGCAACTCACGCAGAGCGCTGGGTTGTAGCCGGGAATTATCTGCAGGTTCGTGATATCGTCTGGTCACGCGCCGAGGCTGTGCTCTGGCTAGATTATTCGTTCCCGCGCATTTTCTGGCAGTTGACCGTCCGCACGTTTCGACGCGGCGTATTGCAGGAAGAGTTATGGAATGGCAACCGCGAAAAACTCTGGTGGCATTTCAAGTTATGGTCAGATGAATCACTTTATCACTGGCTATTCAAAACCTATTGGAGACGCAGGCGCGAATATCCACTATTGTTTGCAGAGCCGCGTTATAACCATTTAACGATAGTCCGCCTCAGCTCCCCGCGCGAGGCGGAGGAGTGGCTGGCAGGCTTCCAAGAAAGCCAAAAAAAATAAAAAAGAAACACCCTCCTCAAATCATTGAAGAGGGTGTCCTTTAGAACATGCTACTCAGTGAGTCACAATCACGTTGGTGACAGGCTTATCGAGATTGGCAACAACACGATCGTCAATCACATAGGATGGTTTCTCAACCCATGAAGAACTAATCCATGCCAGGACGGAGGCATTGCCTGATGGGTTCGGGTACGAAACCTGTATTGAAGCCCCAGCAGGCAAAGTATCAACCGCTTTTTCATCCTTCAAGAGGCTCATAGATATACCTTCGACAAAATTGTTGCCCTGAGTTAAATTACCGGGCAGGTTGTCTTTTAACAATTGATCCAGAACAACCTCATAGTTACACAAACCCGTGAAGGTCACCTGAACATCGCCAACCTGGAACATCTCGGACGGATTGACACAACTGATCGTGGCTGGCTGACCGCCCGTAATTGGAATGATGAGAGGGCTTAGTTCTGCAGAGCTTGAACTGCCGTTTCCTCCTGAAGCCGCAAACGGATTCGCTGTAAGCCACGGTGTGTAAAGCACACATGGGCTCACACCGTTTGCAGGCACGCCCAGATTCGATTGCGCTAATCCACAATGATCTGTACCGGTACCAGGGTCAAGCGGTCCCAGGGAGACGCCCCACCAATTGTCCATAGCATCGGTATATGTAGTCTGTGGTGAAGTGAAAACACTATTATAAATACCATACAAACGGTTTGAAGTGATGGAATTCTGATGAACAGAAACATTTGCGGCGCTTCCAGCGGTATCCAGAAGAAGAATTCCATAATCATTCAAGGTGATTTCATTACCAGTGATCAAACCATTTGAACCAAGACCGCTACCTGTACTCCACCCAGCCTCGTCAGAAACTAGGATACCGACCGGATACCCATATCCGATATGAGGAGGACCCTCGATCTCATTGTCAAGTATGTTCAAGCTTGCCGCAGCAACTGAGGCAATGCCAATTTGGTTGTCTGTCAGAGTGTTGTTTGCTATCTCAAGGGTGGACGAACCAGGTTCATAGACGAGGATGCCTGCTGCAGAATCTGCATTGGGATCGCTGGCAGGATCATTGTTGCCCGGTCCCGCATACTTGCCGGTCCAATAATTCCCGCTGACCTTATTCCCTTTGACCTTGCCTGTCGCGCCGTAGCTGACCTGAATACCATTTTGAGCAATTTGATCTGTCGGACCTGCACCTGTTACTGTATTATTTTCGACATCGACGACCAAGTTGTTACCACTCAAGGCCATGCCATTCTTCTGATAATCAAGAATGGTGTTGCCGATCACATCCAACGTAAGTGGCGATCCAACCGCGTTATAAGCATAGATCCCCACACCTCTTTGCATACCGTCTAGGGGCGTATCGGTAATATCCATTATCGTATTGTTCTGGATTGTACCGCCCGCATTATAATAAGCGACCCCATCGAATCGATCATAATTATAGGCATTCCCCAAACCCATTCCATCAACCGTCAAGCCAATGAGAGAAACATCGTTCGCGTCATGTACATAAATGATGGGATGGTGTTCAGCAGATGTTGTGAAGGATAATGGCAGGGATGATGGCGCCTGAACAATGACGCCTGGAGCTGTGCCCTGTATTGTGAGATTTTCTTGGATTTGCAATTGCTCAGTGTAGGTGCCGGGCTCCACGTAAATCTCTTCCCCTGGATTCGCAAAGTTAATAGCCGCCTGAATGGAGGAGAAATGGTAGGTGGTTCCGCCGCGGATAATGTACGGATCACCAGTCCCTAAAATATCCGCGGCTTGCTGAGAAGCGAGCGGAATTGCATTTCCATTCTGATCAGTTAATACCGAACCGGAATTAGCCAGAGCAGCCACTGCGGCTTCGGTAGCATTAGCCGTAGCCTGACTGGTGGACTCTGGTGAAGGAGTCTGTGTCTCTGTTGGTTGTGTAGCAACAGCAGTAGATGTCGCGGTGGTGGGTGCCGGCGTTGCTGCTGCTTGTGTGACAGTAATATCTGTCGAAGTCGTGCTGACAGAGTGTGCAGCAACATCTGTCGAACTTGCGCTGGTGGGAGCTTGCGTCGCCGCCGGCTGTGTGGCAGTATCGGTCGAAGCCGCACTGACAGGAGCTTGTGTCGCTGCCGGTTGCGTAGCATTATCTGCCGAAGTCGCAATGGCAGGCGCCTGTGTTGCCGCCGGTTGTATGGCAGCTACATCTGTTGAAGGTGCGCCAGCGGGTTGAGTTTGCGCTACCTGTGTGGCGGGAACATCCGTTGAAGCCGGATCGGTTGCGGCCCCAGACGACGATGTTCCTACGGCTGGGACAACAGTGGGAGGTGCGGTTCCATCATCGGCCCGAGCCACTGCGGGAAACATCAGCGAAACCATCAGCGTGATGAGCGCAATCGAAGTAAATAATCGAAAATTTTTACTACTCTTCATTCATTTCTCCATCTCAAACCTACAACAACAATTGCATTACCTGATCGTGTTCCATTCAAACTAAATCCAGTTCTTCGTTTTGCAATTGGCAGAGACGAACTCGATCTCTGTGCACACGAAATAGGCAAGGCTATATCCACAAAATCTCGATGAGCAGTACACATCCAGGAGGATGGCGGATTCTGCTTATCGATCTTTAGCAGTTATTCTAATTTTCAATGAAATTCCCGTTTTGACCGTTTGGTCTGGGGGGTATATGGTTGGCAAAAGTTTGATGACCAAATCCCCGTCTTGAACCCGAATCCAAGCAAGATCTCCTGCCTTTGAGTGAATCGGCTTACCTGATCTCGTCTCCTGCGGGCTGAAAACTTGTTCCCCACACATTGCTCAAACAAGCAGGACTGTTTTTCCAATACGAAGGATGGACATGACACTTACCGGCTCCTCCGCCCCAAATCTTCACTGCTCCAAGACCAAACCTACTTTCCGCGTCTAAGAAACCAGACAGCGAACTGGATTATCCCGAAAACTCCCACGATCACCAACAGCACTATCCACTCGAAAGTAAATTGCTTTTTAATCAGCATGGCAAGACTCGCCAGTGTCATGCCGAGGATGGCCAGCAAAGAGATTCGGAGGAGATGACGCGCCTCGAGGCCGTGTCGCTCTTTGTTGGTCGTAATGAAGCGCACGCGATGCCAAAAGTAAGTCAGGTCAAATGCAAGCAGTCCACCGATCGCGCCGGCGAACATCCAGCCGGGTGGAAAATTCAAAAGCCACAGTCCCAAAGCGGCAATCAGCATATTGAACGTAATCCCGATAAATGCAAACCAGCGCCAACGCTGCCAGACTGTAATCAACCAAAGCGCCCCGAAGAAAATAATCCAGCGTACAAATTGCGTTAAGCCCTCTAAGTGATAGCCGAAGGCCAGCGAACCAATGCCCAACAGAATGCTGAATAGCAAGGCAAAAAGAGTCACAACCTGTTCCCCATTCGATATCAACGTTTTCGATTCATGTTAAGAAATTTTACCACCGGCTACTAAGATAACCGTGTTATACTGCCGCAAACATGACCGATTGTGATGAAAGGCTTCATCCCCGCGCACGCGAAGGATTAATTCTTTTCAACAAGGGAGAATATTTCGAGGCGCATGAAGAGTTGGAGGCCGCGTGGAAAGAAGAAAAGGGAAAGATACGAGAACTGTATCAAGGAATCCTGCAAGCTGGTGTAACTTATCTTCATATCACCCGCGGAAATTATGCAGGTGCGATCAAAGTCTATGGACGAAGCATGAGATGGCTGAGGCAATGGCCCGAAACTTGCCGCGGTGTGAAAGTGGGACAATTGCGAAATGATCTGGGGATGGCTATCGAGGAAGTCAAACGATTGGGCCAAGAGCGGATCCATGAATTCAATCGAGATTTATTGAAACCAGTGATTTGGAAAGATGATCAAGATGAGAGATGAAGCGAAGCCAAAAACGGAAAGCATAATGAACGATGAGCAAAGCGAAAAGCAGAAGTTCATCTGCGACCGATGCGGATTCGAGATGTACGAAAGCAATTGCAAAATCATTTGTCCCAACTGCGGTAATCGGTTTGACTGCTCGGATTTGAATCTTTATTTTGATTGATGGAAATCGTGACTCGATAATGGATAATCCTTTTCAAAACAAAATTGTTCTGGTCACTGGCTCAGGCCGCGGCATCGGACGCGCTATTGCAATGCATTTCGCCCAACGCGGCGCGGACGTGATTGTCAACTTTTTCCGCAACCGCGCCCCGGCAGAAGAAACCGTGCATGAGATCGAAAAACTTGGCCGCCGCGCGTTGCTTGTCAAAGCAGATGTGGGCGATCTCAATGATTTGAATCATTTATTCGATGAAGTCGAAAAGGAGTTCGAAGGATTGGATATTTTTATCCATAACGCCGCTTCGGGATATAACCATCCCGCACTGGAGCAAAAGCCCAAAGGTTGGGATTGGACAATGAATATCAATGCCAGGGCTTTATTGTTTGCCGCACAGCGCGCTGTGCCATTAATGGAAAAGCACGGCGGCGGATATATCGTCAGCGTCTCAAGCTCCGGTTCGACCCGCGTCCTGCCCGATTATGTTGTGGTCGGTGCCAGCAAAGCCGCACTTGAATCATTGACGCGTTATCTCGGCGTGGAACTGGCACCGAAGAATATCATCGTCAATGCGGTGTCGCCTGGCGTGGTCGAGACGGACGCACTAACTCATTTCGCCGCAATGGAAAGCAAAGAAAACATCCTTCAGAAATTTATTGAACGGGTTCCTGCAGGAAGGTTGGTATCACCGGAAGATGTAGCGGGAGTCATAGCCTTTTTGTGTTCACCAACCGCAAAGATGATCGTCGGGCAAACAATTGTGCTTGATGGCGGCTACGCGCTGCAGATGCCAAAGTAAAATTTGGGACGGGTTGTCAAGCCGTGCAGACTTCAAAGATTCCATCGTTCCCTCTTGACAGTTATAAGACTTTCCAGTAATATATCTATATAGATATATTACTGGAAAGGAAATTATGCCACTCGCCCATGCTATCCTTGGCTTTCTCGAATACCAACCCATGACGGGCTACGACTTAAAAAAATACTTTGACCAATCTATCACCCACTTCTGGTCTGCCACGCAAAGCCACATCTACAAGGCACTGGAAAATTTGGAAAAAGACGGCTTTGTCGAAGTCAAGGTGATCCCACAAGAGGACAAACCGAATCGCAAGGAATATCACATCACTCAGGAAGGCCGCGCCGAATTGCATCGCTGGGTTACTATGCCGCTTCCGCTGGAAATGGTGCGAGAGGCTTGGTTAATCCAGATCTTCTTTTCACACGCCAGTTCCAACGAGGAGATCATTAACCTATTGAAGGCGCGTGAGAAAACTATCCAAAATAAGCTTGACACACTTCAAACCAAAACCCCGACTGCGATCGATGAAAACGCCGCCCGTATCGGCGTTGAACGCTCACGCCTGCTCTGGCAGATGACTGCCGATTACGGAATCGCATATTACGAATCTGAACTTAGATGGATCGAAACAGCGATCAAGCGCGTCCACAAACTACCATCGCTTGAAATTCCGAAACAACTGAACAATCGTCAACGGAAATCATAAACAGATTTTCTCTCACTCTCGTCGTAATCGCAATCTTACTACCAACAATCCTTGATATTTGATATTTGGAGGGCATCATGCTGCAAGTCTTCGTAGGTTTCATTCCCTGGATTCTCTACTGGAGTTTCTCAGGGCCCGGACTTTGGACAATCGCCATCCTCGGCGGATTGATTGCCGCGGCGGCATTGGTCACATGGCGCTGGTTCAAGTGCCGCGATTTCAAAACAATGGAAATTGTCACGCTGGGATATTTCGCTATCCACGCCATTGTCACTTTTGTATTGGGTTCATCGTTTCTAAAAACATACGGACCAATCGCAAATAGTCTTGTATTGGCCGGGATGGCGTTTGGCACGCTGGCGATGAAAAACCCGTTCACGTATCAGTACGCAAAAGAAGATTGGGATAAATCCTACTGGAGCAATCCCGCCTTCATCCGCATCAATGAAATCATCACAAGCGTTTGGGGTTGGATTTTCGCATTCAATGCGGCGCTCGGTGCGCTGGCGGTTTTTGTCTTCCCTGCACAAGAATTATGGTTTGTCGTGATCTTGCCAAACGTAGGTGTGGTTGCAGGAATCATTTTCTCCTCCCGCTTCCCAAATTACGCCGCCCGCAAGAGTATACAAGCGCAGCTCGACGAATGGGATCCATACAAATGGCCGGCGCCGAAATTTAATGGCCGTCCCACAAATGAAAACGAACATGATGTAATCGTGATCGGTTCGGGCATCGGCGGACTCTCCGCCGCGGCTCTGCTCGCCAAGCGCGGACTCAAGGTCGCCGTGTTCGAACAGCATTATCTACCCGGCGGATACTGCACTTCATGGGAACGACGCGTCCGTCCAACCCATTCAACACCCAATTCAAAAGAACGCTGGACTTATGTCTTCGACGCGGGCGTGCACGATGTCAGCGGACTTAGCGAACGCGGCGGCATCCGTTCACTGTTGAGAATGCTAGATATCGAAGACGCCATCGAGTGGAAACTCAACGAGCAGGAATATTTTATTGCCGAGACTCATTTCAAGGTCCCGCATGATGCGGATGAATTTATCCACCAATTGGGCGAACGTTTTCCATCCGAGTCTGAAAACATCCGCAGGTTCTTCAACGAGATACAGCTTGTCCTGCGCGATATGTATGCAGACCTCGAAAAGACGGGCGGCGCACCGCGCAGTCCCGATAATATCGAGGATTTGTTGACCTATCCAAAAACACATCCGCACGCATACAAGTGGATGGACAAGCCATTTGTTGAAATGCTCGATGAATTTTTCAGCGACCCGCGCGTGAAGGATTTGCTCACTGCGCTCTCGGGTTATCTTAGCGACGATCCCAAGTCTCTCACAGTTGGAAGCATGGCTCCCGTCCTCGGGTACTATTTCAACGGCGGATATTATCCGGTCGGCGGTTCGCAGGCCTTGCCCAACGCTCTCGTTGAAGTCATCGAAAAACACAACGGCAAAGTATTTCTTCGCACACCGGTTCAACGTGTCCTCGTTGAAAAAGATCGCGCGACTGGCATTGAACTTAAGAATGGACAAATCCATCGTGCCAAAGCCATCCTCTCCAATGCCGATGTGCACAAAACTTTTCTTGAATTAGTTGGACGAGAACATCTTCCTTCCGATTTCGTGAATCAGATCGAATCGCTCAAACCCTCAACATCAGCTTTTATTGTGTTTTTGGGATTGGATATCGTCCCAAACATCGCGCCGATTACGATGCTGGATGACACCGAAATCATGGTCCCGTCAAAGTTGGATGTGCATCTGGCTCCGACCGGACACGCATCCGTTACATTGCTGAAACTTCTCCCTGAAACGGATTTCGCTAAATGGGGTCGCAAGTCTCCGGGCTATTCTCAGCGCAAGCACCAATTCGCCGATGCGATGATCGCTTCTGCTGAAGAAATCATCCCGGGTTTGAGGCAACATATCACGTATCGGCAGGAAGGCTCGCCCGCCACATTCGCCCGTTACGCGTGGACAACGAACGGTTCCATTTATGGCCCCGCCACCGGGCAAAAACGCTTGACCATCAAAACTCCAGTCAAGAATCTTTACGTTGCCGGTTCCGGCGTGATGGGCGGAGGCGTCGAAGCGGCGGCCATCGCGGGCATCCATGCCGCGAATGAGATTTATAAAAAAACAAATTGAATGTATCAACAGAGGTGAAAAAATTCACTTACGGTGTTGGCGATTCGTGCGGCAGCGGCGTATGAGTCGGGAGTGGACTGAAATTCAGCAATGGATATAACGTCGGAGTTTGCTCCGGCGCGGGCGTTGGGATGAGCGGAAGCCATCCGCTGTAACCGAAATATGCAGTCAGGAATGCGGCGCGCTCATCGGGAGTCATCGGGCGCGGATGCGCGTAATCTTCCAGCATGGCGGTCAATAATTCAGTACTGATGTAACGGTTATCGTAAATGACATGACGGTCAATGAATTCCCAACGTTGTGCGGGCAGAGGCGGAAGATAGGGACGGGTTGGATCGGGCGGCTGGTTTCCCATTTGATCGTAAAAGAAGTTGCCCAAGCCATAATGAATGAATGCACCGTTATAGAACTCCATTTTAAGCGGCACATGGGATTGGCTCCCACTGACGATCATTGCACCATCATCTGCAACTTGCTGAAAGGCGGATTCCTGCCATGACATGATTAGGCCCGGCGAAAAAGATTCTTTATATTGAAACGTTACAATGGGCAAATAACCTTGTGCGCGGACTTGACCAATCTCTACCGCAAGTTGTTTATAATTACATGGATTTGCGCCAGGCGTATACTCAGTTGCAAAGGGATGAGGCGGTTCGCCGTCGTTGCAACCGATGAACGCGATCTTGTTTCCATGATTCTGGATCAACAGCGGCTTGCTTGCCTCGGCCAGATTCTCACCGCCGCCATAATACTGTATGTTGTTTTGCTTATAAAGATTCAACGTGAATAAAAACGGATCGACGCCATCATCCAAAATATGCGGACCAGTAAGTTCCACGACATTGATATTATTATCAAGAAACAATTGAATATATTTCGGGTCACTGCAACGCGGCCACAAGTCATCAGGATTGGGAGCTGGGCAACCAGGGGCAAATGATGTCTTGTTGCTCACATGCACTATGTCCGCTTGACGAAGCGTAGCACCAATGTCTTGCGCGGGATAATCAATGCCTTTGACTTCCATCTGATAGGCAATCGCATTCACCAGCGATGTTGTGCCGGTCATAATCACGGTGGTTAATTTCGATGCATCGTAGTTTGAAGTCGGAAGGCTGATCGCTGATTGCGGATTGCCTTTTAATGCAAACGTGATTTGCAGCGGATATTGGGTCGCATCGAAATCTTTGTGGATTGGCGATTGACCATCCACAGTCAATACTTTCCATTTTGGATCAAGCGATTCAAACGGAACGATTCCCCACGCTGGAAGATTCTTCCACGCAGCATCCACCAATTGATCAGCAAGTGCGGTCGTGACCGCGCCGTCAGCGGGCGCGCCCCAAAGTGCGGTGAATGCAGCGAGAGTCGAATCCGTCATCCATAACGGATGACCGGCAAACAGTCCGGATGATGAACCGTGCCAAACGGATTTTAAATCATCGGATGTTACACCATCGGTCACCGTGGGAAACGGAGCAACGAGTGCATAAATCCAAGTTGATTGCTGACCATTGACTGTGGAGGAAGCAACGTCAAACTTTATCGAAGCAGATGCCGGATTATTGACAATGGGAATGCCCCAACTTTTTGCTGTTGCGAGAAGTCCATCCGGCATAGCCGGGCTGATCCAAAGCGCATTGGCTGATGGCGTCGCAGTTTGCGAAGCAGTGGCGTTCGCGATGGGTTGTGGAATTGATAATGATGCAGTTGGAGTGGCAGTCACTTGAGGCGCGCAGGCACTCAATAATAGTATGAGTATTGGAATGAGTTTCTTCACGAAGATTGATTATAGCCGGAGAACCTCGTTTGAAAATCGAAACTCATTCTAGCTTAACATCATTATTATCTTTTTCATAGATAAGGACCACGGTTTACCAGCCGCTATGGGAAAAATATTCAGACAAAAAAGCGGCACGCTCATCGGCGGTCATTGGACGCGGGCGCGAATAATCCTCGAGCATCGCAGTTAATAACTCAGTGCTGATGTAGCGTCCATCATAGAAAATATGCCGATCAATAAACTCTCGCCGAATGCCTGGAATGCTGGGATCATAACCCATCTGATCAAAAAAAAGATTCCCAAGCCCATAATGAATAAAAGCACCTTGATAAAATTCCATCGATTGTGGGAAATGAGCCTGGCTGCCTTGCACAATGGTTGCCCCAGCCTGGGCCATCAAACGAAAATCCCTGACCTGGGCATTAAACGGTTGGGGATCAAGGGTCTCGTAATATTGGAAAGTCATGATTACAAGGTAACCCTGGCTTCGCAATTGAGTGATCTGCTGGGTCACGTAAGCGTAGTCGCATGGGGCCGCTCCGGGACGATCATTTGCGGCGGTTGGATATTGTCCGATATTCACCGAATTACATCCAATGAAGGCAATCTTGTTTCCATGATTCTCAATCAGCAGCGGCTGACGCGCATCGTTGAGATTGGCTCCCCCACCATAATAAAGGAAATTGTTCTGGCGGTAGATCGCCAAGGTATCTAAAAAGGGTTGCGGGCCATAATCGATGAGGTGATTACCCGTTAACTCCACCACCTTCGTGCCAACGTAATTAAGGAGTGCAATATAACGGGGATCGCTGCAAAATTTCAAGCCTTTCAAGTCCATCACCGGTGGAGGACATCCAGCGTAAAACGAAGTCTCGTTGCTGATATGCGTAATGTCAGCTTGAGTGAGCCAAGCTTGAATGTCGCTACCAGGATAAGTGATGCCTTTGATATTCATTGTATAGGCTGTGCCTCGCACTAACGAGGTTGTACCTGTCATAACAACAATCGTCATTTTTGATGGATCAAGGTTGGACGGGGGCAGAACAGGCAGGGATGAAACAGGACAAGGGTCAATGCAAGATAATCGGAAAGAGATCAATAAAGGATATGCTAAGGTGGCCTCTGATGAAAATTGGGGGCTGACAAAGTTTTTATGGATAGGCGATTGACCATCTACCGACAACACCTTCCAGCGCGGATTTAGAGTTTCAAAAGGAATAATTGCCCAAGACGGTCTCTCACGCCAAGCTATATCCAATAATTGATTAGAAGAGGCTGTCTGAACTATCCCCGGCGCGGGCGGACCCCAGACCGCGCTAAACGCTGCGAGAGTCGCTGCATCCATTAGGAACGGTCTTCCACTAAATGGACCAGACGCTGAGCCCTGCCAGCCATCGATTAATTCCTTGGAGGTGACGCCATCAATCACTGTTGGAAAGGGCGCGACCAAAGCATATATCCAATCCACTTTCATTCCTTCTCCCCAAAGTGGCTCGTTATCAACATCAAGTCTCAAATTGGAATATGCTGAATCAAAAACGACCGGAAAACCCCATTTCAACACAGCTTGACGCAGCGAGTCAGGAACTGCTGAACTGACCCATAACACTGGCGTCCCGTTGTCAGAAGAAGCTTTCGAAAGGTTGGTCCCCGGCGCGGATGGCGAAGGCTGAACCACAAATTGAGGCACACAGGCTTTTAGCAGGACGACAATGACCAAAATAAATTTATTCACAATGAGCGATCGTAGCTGGAGAAACCCAGGTAAATATGTACCTCAATTCATTGAGGTCACGCCTGCACTTGCACAAAGTACGACGTGCAATCTCAACTAACTGCCAAACAGGAGATTGCCATACTGAAGGACGCAAAACACCATTCGCAATGACAACTTACGTTGGCTTAAGATCGATGCGATTCAATGTGAATGAAGCTAACGCCTTTTCATCAATCGTCACACCGAGACCCACGCCGCGCGGCACATCAATCGTACTGTCTTTATTGAGCGAAAAACGTTCACGGGTGATATCGCGTTTGTAATAACGATCCGAGGCGGAAATATCACCGGGCAATGTAAAACCGGGCAACGAAGCCAACGCCAGATTCGATGCGCGGCCAACGCCCGTCTCCAACATGCCGCCACACCACACTGGCATGTTTTGTATGCGGCACAAATCATGCACTTCAACGGCCTGGCTCAAGCCACCGACACGTCCAGCTTTGATGTTGATGATGCGACATGCTTTCATCTCAATTGCATAGCGTGCGTGACGCGGCGACAAGATGCTTTCGTCGAGGCAAATCGGCGTACGGAATTGTTCTTGCAGTTTATGATGATCCCAAATATCATCCTCAAATAACGGTTGTTCAATCAACAAAAGATTTAGATCATCGAACGGTTTGAGCGATTGCGCCGACTCCAATGAGTAAGCAGAATTCGCGTCCACTTGCAACCGGATATTTGGAAATTGTTTCCGCACGGCAGTTGCATCGCCGACATCGCGTCCGGGTTTGATTTTAATCTTGATGCGTGCATAACCGCTTCCCACATAATCGGTCACGGTTCGAACAAGGACTTCGGGCGAATCCTGCAATCCAACCGATACGCCCACTTCAACTTTATCTCGCAGGCCGCCCAACATTTCTCGCAAGGATTTATTATCGCGCTTTCCGAGCAAATCCCACAACGCCATCTCGACGCCTGCCTTGGCGAGGTGATGTCCGCGAATCCCGGAAACGCGATTCTGAAAATCCGCAGCGTCCCTGACATCCTGCCCAAGCACCAACGGCGCGATGAAATCTTTAATGATATGCCAAGCTGTGCCAGTAGTCTCGTAGTTATAACCCGGAGATTGATCCGCAACACACTCGCCGTAGCTGGTTAATCCATCCGATTGAATCGAAACGATAATACATTCGCGGTCCAGTTCGCGCCCAAACGAAGTTTCGAACGGCGCGACCAGCGGCATATTAAGATGATGAAGGGTGATGGAATCGATTTTCATTTTTATCCGTTTGCTTAATCAAAAATTCTTACACGAAAGAGCTTGCTTAATCTGATCTATTATTTTTGCATCAGGCGATGGCAATTGATTTAAGCGCGACCAATTATCGCACAACATCGTCTCAAGATTCGAGGTCAGTTTTTGAGCCGCAAGAGTCAAACCATACGCTTTCTGCCAGTTCCCGGTTTGGGCATAAGCCTCGATGAAAGGAATATATTCCGCGCCATATTGAGGAACCAAGCTATTTTGTGTCGCCTGCTGATATAGCATGATGACAGTGTTCCAGTCTTTTCGTTGGCGCGCGAGGTCCGCCTTCTCGAAGAAGTAACACCAATCATGGACAGGTTCAGGGCCGAAAATATTTGGGTCAGGCGCGGCAGTTGCAGGGGCGGGAATGATGCGTGAAAGGTTAGAGACGGAGATTAGGCCTCTTTGCTGATCGGAGTACATCGGATCATCTGCATAAACCGTGTCCAACACTCGCAAACAAGAGGCACCACCCTGATGCAAAACACCAATACTATCCGAGGTGTTGCCTTGAAATCGAAGATTTCGGATGATATGACTCACCGGAATGCCTGGTTTGAGACCAGATGTCATGAATGGTTCATTCGTAAAATACCAGTAAGGGAGTGAACCGTTGGTAGTTTCGTAATGATATAAAACATTCAGCGCCCAGCCTGCATCGTCTTCTGGCACCGAGAGAGAGGGTTGTTCAAAAGACAAGAGGGACGTGCCCGGTTGAAGCGCAGGAGCGCGCCAGTAAAGCTGCCAATAGTAATCGCTCTGATCTTTCCACTCAAGACGATATCTGTTAACCACCAGGACCTGTGTGGCGATAGAAATAATAAGCAGGAGGCTTAAAACGATTTTCTGTTTTGAAGAGCGGACAAGCCAAAGTAAAAGCGCAATGACGATAAGACCCGCGCCGAGCATGGGAGCAAGAGTAAACCGATCATCCCAGCGGCCGCCTCCACTAATTTGTTTTCCGATGGCCCACACTGGCACTGCACCCAGAACAAACGCTAAAACGCCAACCACAAAAATAGATGCCGGCGACGAACTCTCTTGCATTTCTCTTTCCTTGGCATCTTGAAAAACCGCAAAGAGGATGGTAAGCAAAATACCCAAGCCGAAAGCCAGCCACGTCACCTTGCTTTGAAATGTAAAACCTTCGAGGCTGGAAATGGCGCTTGTCCAAACTGGAAGCGTGGAATAGATCAAGTCGAGGAATGCGCGCGTAAGTAAAGTAAACAGAGTGGTGGCTAAAGATCCAGAATTGTTGTGAAGTATCTTAAGATCGCCAAAACGTGACGTTACTTGCTGAGGAAAAATAATAAATCGCCACCAGAAATAAAATGCCGTGATTAACAAGTATGGCAAATATTGGACAATTGTCTGACCCAACGAACGGAAAATCTTTTTATTGACGGCGAAGACAATCATCCATAACAAGATGACCCGAATCAATTCAAGCCCGACGAAATATTCCATCGTGAAGAGATGAATAAAAGTCGCCAGCCACGAAAACGGAAAAAGAATCCAAGCCCATTTGGGGTGCTTCACCGCGAGGAACATCAAATAGATGGATAAAGCAAATGAAAAAAATGCTGCAAAATGACGGTCATATTGAGCAGATGCGGCCTGCTGAAGGAACCCTGGATAAACAATCAATAATGCTCCAAGCCAGCGCAGATAAGAGGCATAGCGCGGCCACAGAAAAGTCAGCGAATAAACGAGGAACAAAATCCCCGCCCAGCGCAGAAGCAGGGCAATGATATGCCAGCCAATTGGATTGGAGCCGACCAGAAGGTAAGTGAGTTGGGAAGGCCAGGGAAATGGGCGATCATTGGCATAGAACCCAGATTGCAGGGATGGATTGAGCTTTGTGAACATCACAACTTCCCAGTCGTCCCAGTAAAAGCCCAAGTAAGTCAAACAATATCCGTATGCAGTAAAGCCAATCAAAAGCAAAGCCGCTGGGTAGAACCAAGGCTTTTCGGAGATTTTTTTCAATTGGGAATTGTAATTCATCCGATCTTTACTTCCCCATCATCATCCACTTTCAGGTTGCGCAAAGCTTCATCCATACTTATATTTTCTTGTCGCATGCCGGGAACTGGCGTGCCGCAATATGGACAAATATTCCACGGCAGTTCCATCAGCTTGCCGCAATGATGACAAGCTTTTTTTAACTTGGTATTGCAATTAGGGCAAATCTGCCAATCGTCTTTTATGCGTCGCTCACAACCCGGGCAAAGCGGCAAATCATCCAGTGATTGAAGCAGAGTTTCTTCTTCTAGTGTGTGCTGGTATTCCTCTTCCAATGTTCGCGCGGGACGAAGAATCAAATAAACCAACACGCCCGGCAAGTTCAACACAGCGACCAGCAGGGCTGAAAGAATATGCACCAACGGGTCATGGGCACGGGCGCGGATATCACGATACGTCCAAATGACAAGCGCAATCCACAAGGCGGCTAAAAACGCTCCGCCAAATCCGGTTAACACAAGCACGAAATTACTGAAGAAGGTCGGATCGAAGGTCATAGAATGCCTACCGATTGAATTGTACCCTCCATTGGCAGGTTATGGCAATAAGGTCGGGATAAAACCTCCGGAAGCCAGCATGGTTGTCTGACCGGTTTGAATGTTGATTATCCAAACATCCGAATGTCCAATGTTATCGTAGGAATATCGCGTATACGCCAGATAGCTTCCATCGGGAGACCAATTCAAATCGGTGTAAGAAACATCCGGTTCGTTCAATATGACGTGGGACTGAGTTCCATCAGGTTTAACCAACCAGACTTCATCGCCTTTCTTGGTACTGTCAGACGTGGAGTAATTCCGATCAATGGCGATCCATTTTCCGTCCGGCGACCAAGAAGCGGAATAATCCGTTTGGTCCTGTGTACCACCTAAATCAATCTTCTGACCCGAATTCAGTACATATCTTTGAATATGAATGGATGATCCAGCTTCGGGAGATACTGCGTCCCAATATAATATTGCATCAGATGAAGGACTCCACACCTCCGGCATCAAGCCTTGATAACCAATGGGAATGGAAATATCCTTGGCGTCTTGAAGATGATAGATTTGAATAGTATTATTCGCTGGAGAGATATAACTCAGCCATTGACCATCCGCAGAAAATGTGGGAGCGGAGCTTGGAAAAGTTTGATCCTGAAAGACCGGCATCGTTTTGCCGGTCTGCATATCAAGCCACCAAATGCTGAATTTCGATAAAGCAGAATCGCCTGCATAATCAAGCCGCTGATACACAATCTTTTGACCGTCAGGATACCATTGCGGATCGCCGCACTGGGATGTGGGGCAATTCAAAATCAAATGTTGTTGCGCCCCATCTATATTGATCGCCGAGATGGAAGAACTGCCATCCACCTTGAATGCTGTATACAAGAATCTTCTTCCCATCCGGCGAGACCGAATATCCAGCAACGCCGGAAGTTTCTTTTGTAAATTGAGTTGGCGTTCCCCATTTAATGGCATCATAAATAATTGATCTTCGCTTTGAGGTTGATTATCCGGCGCAAGATAAACCAACTTCGCTTGTTTGATATCAAATGAAGATGCAGGCCTTGAACTTGCATCCACGGAAGCGCTCTGGCTGGCGGGAGAACGAGACGCTGCCGAAAAGAAATTCAGCGAATTCAAGGCGCTGACTGTCAACACGATTCCCAATCCTGATACCACCACGGCGCTGGCAACCGGAGCATAAACGCTAAAGCGGGATAAGATATCACTCCGAGTAATGAAACGAACTCCTTGGACCATGGCGATCCCAATCGCAATCAGCACAAACGCCAGACCAATGCTGAAAGCTAGTATCAAAAACATGCCGAAAGGAATACGATTCACCGCAACTGCAACCAACAGAATTGCAATCGCATCTGGACAAGGAACCAAGCCTCCGCTGACGCCCAGAGTCAGTAGTGATTTCCAAGTAATCTCGTTGGCAGGCAAGGCATGGGTATGAGGGTGAGAATGATCGTGTTCTCCAGCGTGAGTGTGATCATGAGTAGGAGTATGCAACAAACTCGATTCGTGATCGTGGGCATGATCCGCCACTTTGATGGAAAATCCTCCCACTGGTTTCTTGGTTCGATTGGATGCAAAGCGCGTCAGATCGTGCCTTCGTTAAATCAATAGATTGATTCCGAATACAATCACCAGCACGCCAGAGATTACTTCCA
The DNA here is from genome assembly GCA_963783295.1 of uncultured Chloroflexia bacterium. Classification (GTDB taxonomy): domain Bacteria; phylum Chloroflexota; class Anaerolineae; order Anaerolineales; family Villigracilaceae; genus Fen-1038. Next base: position 368,491 of record CAWAMX010000001.1, read on the forward strand.
GCCACGGCGCAATCAATGCGGGAAGAATATAATGCGAAGCGATCAACGTAATCAAACCCAACAACAAAACAGAGCCAGTATGAGTGATTGTCACAATCGTTCCGAGAAAGACTGCATCACGCGTCCTGCCCTGCGAACCGACCAGGTACGCGCCGACCAATGCCTTTCCATGGCCGGGCGTCATGGCGTGCAAACTTCCCAGAACCAACGATAAAAAAAATGCACCCAGTAAGAACAGCGGGGAGAACTGTGGCATCTTTACCAGCCCCGTCAGCGCCGATGTAACCATCGTTGGGCTTCCCGCTAATTGCGGGGATGGATTCGAGTTGGAAAGATTCCCGGCCATCTGCGAGACTGCATTGGTAAAACTTGGAAGGTTCGGCGTGCCACTGTTCCATGATGTCAAAGCGGATGTTCCCGCAGCAGATGAATTCGGAAAATAAATATCGAAACCAAGTAAGCCATTGTTCTGCGCGGGTTGATCAAACGTCATGCTTTGCTGGCTTGCAACAGAAAACCAGTTGAGGCTGTTAAGTTCCAAATGCGAATTATGAATCACAACCGAATGTTTGCCGTTCAGCCCCGCCGGTAACTTGACCAGCAAATGCATCTCAATCGAATCCTCGCCAGTGCGCATGACATCCACGGTGGCGGGCCAATGAATATCCTGAGTCTGAGTGTAAGCGATTGGCTGATTGTCGAATAAAACTGTCTCACCGGAAAGCCACGGTGCAGTCCAGGCCTGCACTTCCTGCGGGCTGATTGAACCGTTCTGATCTTGATCGGCCGCGCTCCAAATCGCGTCCGCCAGCAAAGGTCCCGGCGTGATCTTCCAATCGATTTGAATCCCATCCGAACCAATCAGGATGGATTGGGTTTGGGCATACATATCAATTGGATGCGCGCTTGCAACCAGAGTCGGATAGAAGACCGACAGAAGGATTAAGAAAAGGGCTGTTCCTCGTAAAAGAAAAGGCCAGCCCTTGAAAGTATGTCTCTTCATAATGAAAATGATTTTATTACCAACCGATTAAAAACTTCTGAGACGTCATTGACCTATAAGCACAATATTCAACTTTATCCTCCAGAGGAACCACCCGCAATTCCGCCTTCGGTAAGTTTACGCAAATCGGAAAGCGCGGCATTGATTTCATCCACGGTCACAGGCCGATCTTCATCGCGATGTTTGAGCGCGCCCGTTTTAGCTTTCTCAACGGCCAGCTCGCGGATCGAAGCATTCTTCGCCAACGCTTCCTTCACCAACGCCGCGCCCTGTGAATAACCAATGACCGGATTCAACGCAGTCACTACAATGGCGTTTTTCGAGAGCCAGCCTTCCGCTTTCTCACGGTTCGCGGTCAGACCTCTGACGGCGCGTTCGGTAAATGCATTCACCGCGCCGATGGTTACCTGCATCATCTCAAACAAATTATGCGCGACAATCGGCATCATCACATTCAATTCCAACTGCCCGGCCTGCACCGCCATCACAATCGTCGTGTCGCATCCGATCACATGGAACATCGCCTGATCGAGCATCTCCGCCATCACCGGATTTACTTTGCCCGGCATGATGCTCGAACCCGGTTGAACCGCGGGCAAACGAATCTCATCCAAGCCGGTGGATGGACCAGAGGCCAACAAACGAAAATCATTGGCGATGCGAATCAATGTCAATGCCAGCGTACGAATTGATGCGGAGAAATCCGCCGCGTCTGCAAGCGATTGCATCGACTCAAATAGATTATCCAACTCGTATAACTTTAAGCCGGTCAACTCGGATAACTTTTTGATCATCCGTTTGTGATACTCAGGATGTGCGTTCAATCCGGACCCGACCGCGGTTCCGCCGATTCCGAGCCGCCTCAATCCCTCGGCTGAACGCGCGATGCGATCCGATTTCGCGCGCGACCGCCTTGGCATACGCGCCAAACTCCTGACCGAGTCGAACCGGCACGGCGTCTTGAAGATGCGTGCGACCGGATTTCACAACATCATCGAATTCGCGCGACTTCATCTCCAGCGCAGATTGAAGTTCTTTAAGCGAAGTCAACAATTCATCCAAGCGCCATAAGCCGCCGAGACGAATGGATGCCGGAATGACATCGTTGGTGGATTGCGCCATGTTGACATGATCGTTGGGATGAACGTAATACTTTCCAAGTCCGCCGCCAAGAATTTGTGTGGCGCGATTGGCAATGACTTCATTGGCATTCATGTTATGACTCGTGCCTGCTCCTGCTTGAAAAGGATCAACTACAAATTCAGAATCCCATTTGCCATCCATGATTTCCTGTGCAGCTTTTGTGATTGCACTGGATAATTGCTTCGCAGTAAATTTCTTGCCATCGACCTCACGGTCATTGAATAAACCCAAATCGTAATTCACGTCAGCAGCAGCATGCTTGATGGCAGCAACGGACCAGATAAAAGCGCGCCACGGCCGCAAGCCTGAAATAGGAAAGTTTTCCACGGCACGTTCCGTCTGTACGCCGTACAAAGCTTTCGCCGGCACTCGCAGTTCGCCCAGCGAATCTTTTTCGGTGCGGAATTCGTTCTCGATCATTTCATGCTCCTGATCTATCTGGATTTTTATTGAGCCAAATCTATTTTACACCTACGGAGTATGGAACTCAAAATGCCAATCATTGCCATTTTGCGAAAGAATGGAAGACTCACCGATGACTTGAAAAAATGTTTGACCCGGCTTCAAATAAATAGGCGAGCTATCCAAATTTGTAATCAGCAATGGCTGATTAATATCGGTGCGAAACCACCTCGCAGGAACAGCGGTACCATTGCGAAAAACAAACGCATTGCCCGAGTTCGATCAAATTGACGTGGTAGACCTCGTCCTGTTGTTCGTTCAGATTCGCAAAAGTATACGGGACAAATAAAGTAATCACGTTATCTGCCGCGACCTGTTGGTTGGTCAGGTTATCCATAAGCGGAACATAGGTCTCTACTGGGTCGCCGAGATCATTGGGTTGTTGGTAACGAAGATATCTGCCGGAGGTCGAATCATAATCCCAATAATCGTAATCATTGTCAGAATAACGGGTGTATATGCGCTTGACCGGCGTGCCAGTGATTGGAGCCTGCTCGCTGAAGAAACTGGAGCGCAAGGATTGATAAGAATTGTCAGCGCCTTTTTTTGCTAAGCAATTACTGAATTTGGTGGTATCGAAATACTGCTCAAAATGATTTACATCCGAGACGTCTTTACTCCACCGAAAGGTGAAAAACGGCGGACAGGGCGCGTCGTTTGCGCCAGGCGCAACGAGAAACCTTTCAAAATCGCTGCCGAGAAAATAATCCTGTTCACGAGGATCCGCGTTATTAAAACATAGTAGGCATGATACATGCGGAGAACATGTTCGTCAAAATAGCGGCCCGACCGCACCGGTCCGACTTGACTAGCATCATGACCGTAAAAAACACCGATGAAGCGCGAGTCGCCCCATTCAATATAATATTCAAAAGCAACGTCAACCAGAGATAAACCAAAAACAGGAACCACGCGCGGATAAAGTGCGATCTTGATCGCAAGCGGGCGCCGTTGTAACAGACTCGGATCGGCAGGCGGCAAACCAGTTAAAGGATCGATGGTTATCGAGGGTGCATCACTGCTCGAAGAAACCTGTGGCGTAGGGTATAAGCCAATTCTTGGAACCACAGTTGGATAAGGGGTAAAGGTGGCAATGCTTTGAGAATCAAATGTTGGAACGAGGGATGCATAACCGTGCACGTCCGGCTGAAACGGCGTCGGCGAGGGAAGAGCATCAGGATTAGGAGCCGCATTCAAATCCGGGGAAGAAATGCAGGAAGATCCAACAAGCAGAAGCAGTAAACAAAATATTATCCAGAAGCGATGCCGTTGCATGGATATGATTGTACCAAAGCAAGCATGGCGATTGATTATCAAAACTGATAAAATACTCCCAGATTATGTTAATCTTAATTACAACTTTGCTTTTGTTTCTTACTGCCCTCGCTGTCGTAACCCTTCAAATCATGCGCCCGGAATATCGTTTCACCTGGCTGACTGCGGTCGGCGGTGCGCTCCTCGCATGGATCAGCGTTTTGTTATGGCAGGCAAACATGCCTTTATCATTCAATCTCCTGCCTTGGAAACCGGTAAGCCTTTTTTCCGAATCGCCTGCATTCTCTGCCGAGACTATCATTTGGCCTTACGCATTGAGTTTGGTTACACTGGCGGTCTCGATTTTACTGACCGCTTCCGTTAATGAAACTTTTACCAGCGCGTTTGCATGGGCTGGTTCATTGACTTTATGTGGATTGGGATTGCTGGCGGTTACTGCCGCCAACCCGTTGACACTGGCATTGGCATGGGCCGCACTTGATCTTACCGAGTTAATCATCATGCTTCGCTCGGTCAACAATTCGACCGCCAGCGAGCGCGTCGTGATTTCTTTTTCGACACGCGCCGCGGGCATCGGACTCTTGGTTTGGGCCAATGTGGTTACCGTTGCAGCGGGCAAAGGCTTTGATTTCTCGACAATCCCTCCGCAAGCCGGGCTTTATCTCTTGATCGCCTCTGGATTACGCCTTGGTGTGTTGCCGCTTCATTTGCCTTACAGTTCCGAATCAACTTTGCGACGCGGCTTTGGTACAACCTTGCGGCTGGTCTCTGCCGCATCAAGCTTGGTTCTGTTGGCGCATATTCCTGCATCCAGTCTCGCATCGCCTCTCACGCCGTTCTTATTGATCCTGACAGCCATCGCCGGAATTTACGGCGGATGGATGTGGTTGCGCGCACCCGACGAGTTGATCGGTCGTCCATTCTGGATCATCGGGCTTGCATCATTGGCTGTTGCCGCGGCGTTGCTTGGAAATCCGATTGGGGCTGCCAGTTGGGGAACAGCTTTGATCCTTACAGGCGGCGCGTTATTTCTGGCCTCTGTACAACAAATTTGGATCAGCCGCGCTTTGCTGATCGGTGCGTTCGGCTTATCCGCTTTGCCGCTCTCCCTTACAGCTTCTGCGTGGCAAGGGAATGTACTCGGCTCTTGGTATATCCTTCCTTTTCTGTTGATCGCGCAAGCGCTGCTTTTGACTGGTTTTATTCGAAGTGCGTTGCGGCCTTCGACGCGCGCCTCGCTTGAATCACAGCCGATTTGGGCACGAAGCATTTACCCGGTTGGAATTGGTCTTTTACTTTTTGATCAAACTCTTTTGGGAATTTGGGGATGGAATGGCGCCTTAAAAATTGGCACATGGGAAGCAAGCCTCTTCGCTTCTCTCTTGACACTTGGCTTGCTTTGGGCCATTCCACGTTTTCCAGTTCTGAATCCGGTACCCGCTCACTGGGTGCGTCCATCCTTTACGCCGCGGATCGACCGCCTCTATCAAAATCTATGGACCATTTATCACTGGCTTGGACGTCTCAGCCAAACTGTTTCTGATATCCTCGAAGGCGACAGCGGTATCATGTGGACTTTGCTTTTCATTGTGCTGTTTATTTCGCTTATCACGCAAAGAAAGCCCTAACCATGATCATTACTGTCGTGTCTTGGGCTGTCGTTGTGGGCTTGTTAATTACATCCTCTGGACTTTTATTGTATCGAGATTGGCGCTGGGGAATCAGTTTTCTGGCCGAACAATATATTGGCGTGTTTTGGCTTGTACTACAACATTGGCCGATTGGTATGGCCGCCGCGAAACTGGTTGGCGGCTGGATGGCAACTGCATCCATCGGAATGACTTTGCTTAATCTGCATCTACAAGAACCAAGAGACAAATACTGGACTCAAGGTCGATCCTTCCTTCTATTTATGATCGGCATGGCTGCACTTCTGGCAGTAGCCGCTGCACCGCTCATCGAATCCACTTTACCGGGCATTGGAATCCCTGTTGTAATTGGCGGGATTCTTTTGATCGCGATGGGCCTGCTTCAACTTGGCATGACAACACAAGTGTTACGCGTTATCTTGGGACTATTAACAACTCTATCAGGATTTGAAATCCTTTATGCGGCGATGGAAGGATCGAGTCTGGTGGCCGCGTTATTAGTGGTGATCAATCTCGGTCTGGGATTGGTCGGCGCATATTTGCTCACTGCCGCATCTGAGGAGAAATCCCCATGAGCGCGCCGTTCATTTGGATTTTTATACCGATGATCGTTGGCGGATTATCATTGTTTGTCACACGAGAACGCATGGCAACAGTTATCGGTGGCGTGACGGCAATCATTTTAATGGGAGCCGCCCTCTTCGTCCCGATTGATGAAGCGCTGGGTTTCGGTTCATTCTCCCTGAAGGTCGCATCTTCGTTTCAGATACTTGGCCGCAGTCTTACGCTTGATTCATCCGAAGCACCCTTGTTGGCAATCTTGTTTGGAGTTGCCGGGCTATGGTTCGTGGGCGCTGAATCTGTTGGAGTGGCGAAGCGTCTTACACCATTTGGATTAATTATTATCAGTTTATTAGTTGCATCCATCGCAGTGCAACCATTTCTCTATGCAGCTCTGTTGATCGAAATTTCCGTTTTGGTCGCAGTTCCCTTGCTTTCACCTGCAAATCAAATTCCAAGCCGCGGCGTAATTCGTTTTCTGATATATCAAACCTTGGGGATGCCATTCATTCTGGTTGCCGGTTGGTTGTCAGCAGGCGTGGAAGCCAGCCCGGGTGACTTAGCGCTCACCATCCAATCCACCACGATGCTTGGATTAGGATTTGCATTTTTGTTCGCAGTCTTCCCACTTTACAACTGGCTTCCCTTGCTCATGGAAGAGAGTTCGCCTTATATCATTGGCTTTCTCTTATGGCTCTTGCCAACCATCACAAGCATTTTGGTGCTGAACTTCCTTGATCGTTATGCATGGTTACGAACATCGGCACAAGGGATGAGCGCCTTGCGTGTTGCAGGCTTGCTGATGGTTGTGAGCGGCGGAATATGGACAGCTTTTCAACGTCACCTCGGCCGGATGATGGCATTCGCGGCTGTTGCCGAAACAGGCTTTATTCTATTAGCGCTTAGCCTCGACCCGACCATGGGATTGCCCATCATTTTCCTTTTGCTCATCCCGCGCGGCCTCGGCCTGGCAGTGTGGGCACTGTCTCTATCCGTTTTGGATTCAAATACAGAATCGCTCGGTTTCTCTTCTGTTCAGGGAATGGCACGTATATATCCATTGGCAGCGACAGGGTTGATCTTATCCGCGTTATCCACAGCAGGCTTTCCGCTTCTCGCCGGATTCCCGCCGCGCCTCGCATTATGGAATGGTTTGGCACAACAATCGCTCGGCTACGGCTTATGGCTTTTGATTGGCATCATCGGACTCGCAACAGGTGCAATCCGTGTGCTGGCGGTGACCGTAATGGCTGATGAAAAAACTGCCTGGGCTTCCAAAGAATCATGGGCGCAACGCGGCATGCTTGGCATCGGAGTGATCGGACTTTTCATCCTCGGTTTATTTCCGCAAATAGCGAATCCGATCTTGGATCAATTGCCACTGATGTTCCAGCATTTGGGGCACTAAAGCTCCATGCTATAATTCAGCCTCTCTCGGAGGAATTCATGGAATTCGAGCAAATTACAAAACGTTTGGAATGGCTGGATGATCAAGAACGCAAAAGCAAAGCCAGCGTTTCTGACCTTGGAAAGAGTCTCGCTGCACTTGAAACGACGGTCAATGCAATTTCCAAACAAATCAAAACGATCACGAAGGATGTTTCAGATCTTGGCCCTGCGGCCGCGCGCTTAAATCAGTTTGATCAGATCCTTTCCAAGCAACGCACTGAATTGAACAGGGCCTTTGAAGAGATTGAGAAAAATGCACAGCGGCGCGAGCGCGAAGCCGTCCAACAACACCAGACTGAGCTGAAACAGGTCAACGCATCCATTGATGAACTGCGCTCGGAAATTGATTTCGAATCGATTAAAAAACAGCTCAAAGCTCAAGCGATGGAAGACAAACGCCTATCCCTCGCCATTCAGGATATACAACCAAAAATTGAAGCGGCGCTTAGTCAAATCGAAGCGGGATTGAATATCTCCAAGGAGTCAGAGGAAACGAATCGTCAGAACCTCAAGCGGATCACGGATATTCAGGCTGAGATGACAGCCGTTCGCAGACGTGCCGACGAGGCCCGCGAGAAAACAAGCTTGCATACCGATAGCATCCGCAATCTGGAAAACCGAATTAATGAGTTGCTGGAATCAGAAGCCGGGCGCAAAGAAGCGCAGACTGCCTTTCTGAATGAACAAGTCCTCGCACAAGTCGAACGGGATCGCGCTTGGAAGGATTGGCAAACAAAATACGAGATCTTCAAAAAACAAGCGGAAAATATGGATCTGCAAGTTGCCGCACTGGATGATACGATCCGCGCGGCAAAGCGCTCGCAAGACGCGTATAACGATCTCAATCAAAAGCTGGAACGCCGGATTGCTGAGATCAGCGAAATGCAGCGTTTGGCAGAAGACCGCATCCGCCAGGAATGGGTGGCCTTCAAGGCCGATGAACAGAAACGTTGGACAAGCCACTCCCTTTCCCTGGAAGAGGCGATGCGCGATATGCGCAAAGACCTGGATAAACTCGAAGGCCGCCTCACACAGCTCAACAATTCTTCTCAAATTCTTCAGGATCAATTGCACCAGACTTCCAGCACCACCGAGCAACAACTACAGGAACTGATGAACGTCAGCCATGAATGGCTCACTGCGTATGAACAAATCATGGGACATAGCAAGACCAAAGCAACGAAGAAGGCTGCCAAATAGTTTCCAGTCATCGCAAGCAAAAGGCATGAAATAGCCATGCGCATCATCGGCACTGCAGGCCATGTGGATCACGGCAAGTCCACGCTCATCGCCGCGTTGACCGGCACACATCCCGACCGACTAAAAGAAGAACAAGAGCGCGAGATGACCATTGATCTCGGCTTTGGCTGGCTTACCTTGCCGGACCCAGAAAGTACGCAAGGCATTGGAGAAGAGATTGGCATCGTGGATGTGCCCGGACATCGCGACTTCATCGAGAACATGCTGGCCGGTGTGGGCGGCATTGATGCCGCGCTTCTGGTCATTGCCGCCGATGAAGGCATCATGCCGCAAACGCGCGAGCATCTCGCGATCCTCGATTTATTGCAAATCCCATCAGGATTAATTGTCATCACCAAAATAGATCTGATCCAGGATAAAGATTGGATTGACTTGATCGAATCGGATGTACGTGCTGTAGTGAAAAATACAATCCTGCAAGATGCGCCTATTGTGCGCGTTTCTGCCCGCACCCGAAGCGGACTTGACCAACTTGTTACGACGCTCAGCGAAATCCTTAAACAAAAACCCGCGCGTTCCGATCTTGGCCGGCCGCGATTACCGATTGACCGTGTCTTCACCATGAGCGGATTCGGAACTGTCGTAACCGGCACATTGATGGACGGCCATCTTTCTACAGGCGATGAAATTCAAATTTTGCCTTCCGGATTAACGGGACGAATACGAGGCTTGCAAACGCACAAAAAGAAAGAAGAGCAAGCCTTGCCCGGATCGCGGACGGCTGTCAATATTTCTGGCATTTCCACCGAACAAATTCAACGCGGCGAAGTGCTGGTTCATCCGAATCAATATGTTTCCACCCGCCGCGTTGATGCGCGCTTTCGTTTGCTAAAAGATATTGCTTCAGCGTTGAAAAATTCCAGTGAAGTCAAAGTGTTTATCGGTGCGAGCGAGACCATCGGGACATTACGTCTGCTAGACGCTGAAGAATTCGCACCCGGACAGGAAGGCTGGATCCAACTCGAATTGCGCGATCCAATTGTGGCCGTGCGCGGCGACAAATATATTTTGCGCCGCCCATCGCCCAGTGAAACCCTCGGCGGCGGTGTGATTGTAGATGCACAGCCCAAAAATCGCCATAAACAATTCGACAACGAAATATTGAAATCCTTATCTTCTCTCGCAAAAGGTTCGCCGGCAGATATTTTATTCGAAGCCGCGCTCGCACTTCAATCTGCATCCGCCGATGAAATGATCAAGCGTTCTCGGCTAGAACCCAAAATAGCTAAAGATGCACTGAAAGAATTATTAGGGAGTGGTCGTTTAATTGCTTTGGAAGACAATGCGACTGATCAGCTCATGATCGCAGAGCCGCATTGGAATGATTTGCAAATCAAAGTTCAAAAGCTGGTAAACGATTACCACAATCAATTTCCATTGCGGCGCGGGATGCCACGTGAAGAATTGAAAAGCAGACTCAAACTTTCGCCACGCGTTTTCAATCCAATCATCAAAAGGCTTGCTGCCCTTCAATTATTGAGTGAAACCGGAAGCTCAGTTGCAACACCCGGACGCGAGATTCAGCTCGATAACGGTCAGCAGGCCCAAGTCCAGATATTGATGCGGAAGTTCGCACAAAATCCATATGCGTCGCCAAGCGTCAAAGAAGGCAAAGCCGAGGTCGGTGAGGAAATCTTTAATGCTTTGATTGAATTAAATCAGTTGGTTACAGTTTCGCCAGAAGTCGTGTTTCGAAAACAGGATTATGATTTGATGGTGAAAAGAATCAAAGAAACCCTCGAAGCCAAAGGACAAATTTCACTGGCGGAAGCCCGCGACCTGTTTAACACCAGCCGCAAATATGTGCAAGCGTTGCTCGAACATTTGGATGCCATCGGCGTTACGGTGCGCGCTGGTGATTATCGAAAGTTGAGGAAGTGATGTGTGGACGATTTACTTTAACCGTTGATCCTGCCGAATTGAAAGAGGCTTTTGCGGATTTTAAATTCCCAGAAAAGTTTGCGCCGCGCTTTAACATCGCGCCGACTCAGCCTGTGCTTGCGATCCCAAACGACGGAAAGAGCAAAGTGGATTTTTTTATGTGGGGCTTGATTCCTTCGTGGGCAAAAGATCCATCCATTGGCAACCGACTCATCAACGCGCGTGGTGAGACTCTGGCAGAGAAGCCTGCCTTTCGCGGCGGCTACAAATATAAACGTTGCCTCATCTTGGCAAATGGATTCTATGAATGGAAATCCGAGCCCGGAACAAAAACCAAAGCGCCTTATTTTATTCATCTCCAGAGTGGCGATGTCTTTGCCTTTGCGGGATTGTGGGATGAATGGCATTCTTCCGATGGTTCAACAATCCGATCCTGCACAATTGTCACAACCACACCGAACGATTTGATGTCCAAGATTCACAACCGCATGCCTGTAATCCTTCAACCTTCCGATTATGCGGAATGGCTGGACACGACGCCTCGGACTCCTGATAGCCTCGCACATCTCATCCGACCATTCTCTGCGGAATTAATGGAGGCGTATCCCGTTTCGACGTTGGTCAACAGTCCGGCCAATGATCGCGCGGAATGTATTGCGCCCCACCAAGAGAATTAGATTTGTTTTCAACGTCATTTATCTACAATTAACTCAATCCAAAACCTTCCATTAACCCTGGATAAGCGGGCTTGCTTGACGCTCAATTCCCGGCATGTTATCATGGTTCACTGGAGCACGAATGCAAAATAATTTAAATGACAATTCAGGGACCGACAAAGGGGAAAAAACAACCGGTCAATTTACCCGTTGGATGCAGAGTTTATCTCAGATAGGGTTGGGCAATTCGCTATTGCATACTGTTACAAATATATTCTCGATTATCGCGATCGTTGTTGTAATCTGGCTGGCGGAGGCATATTTCAATCAGCCGCGGACACAGACGCAGGCAAACAGCACGCCGATTCAAGGTCTGACACCGATAGCGGTTTCCACTACGGTTTCTGTAGGGGGGCCGATTGATCTATCTTCGGTGGGGATCGTTCGTGAAGCAAACATCCATACCAATATCCCTACCCGACCACGTCAGGACATTATTCAATACACAGTGCAAAATGGCGATACGGTTGCCGGCATCGCAGATAATTTTGGCCTTCAGCCAAAAACAATTTTCGCCGCCAATTACAGTATTCTACAGGATGATCCTGAAAGCCTAAAACCAGGCGAGAATCTTAAGATCCTGCCAGTGGATGGAGTATATTGGGAATGGACGGGGGGAATCCCCTTTGGGGAATGGGCGGCGTATTTTAAAGTCAAACCGGAAGATATCATAAACTATCCTGCCAACCATTTAGATCCAAATGCCGTGGGTGATCCCGCCAATGCAAATATTAAAGTGGATACCTGGCTGATTGTGCCTGGCGGTGAGTATCAATATCACACACCAGGCCAGATAGGTTTTGTCAGCCGTACAAGCCCGGCGAGCGCGCAAGTGGCGGGTCCGGGTGCTTGTCCTCCTACGAATAGTACCGCAGCAGGCACTGGCACCTTTGTTTATCCAACCGACAGGCATTATCTTTCAGGCTTTGATTATTCCGTTAAGACCAATCATTTGGCCATTGACTTGGCTGCCAATTTGGGTGATAACATCTATGCCGCCGATGGCGGCGTGGTCGTTTATGCCGGCTGGAATAATTTTGGTTATGGCAATATGACCATGATTGATCACGGCAATGGATTCCAAACGTTATATGCTCATCAGAGTCAGATCTTCGTAAGCTGTGGCCAAGGTGTCAATAAGGGTCAAGTCATCGGTGCGGCCGGCGCAACGGGTAACGCCAGCGGTCCGCATTTGCACTTTGAGGTCCGTTATAATGGCGTTCCTATTGATCCTTGGGACGTATTACCGCCATCATCCCCTGCCCCCTGGGCAACCTCGCCATGATTACAGCGAAGGGGAATCCATCTTGCACAAGGAAATTATCTCGACTATAATCTGCACCAACCCGGGCGCGTAGCTCAGCTGGTTAGAGCGCATGTATCACACACATGAGGTCGGGGGTTCGAGTCCCTCCGCGCCCACAAAATAAAGATGTGCTTATTGGCCATTGGCCGTGTTAAGTTATGCGGTATTCCAAGAAATTACACCCCACGTCATATACGGGGGATGTAGTTTTTAAAACCCAAAAACAGTTAGCTAATCAGTTAGCTTATGCAGTGGAAAGCTGCGTCAGCGTTCAATATCGGGAACACCTGACAGCGCTTGCTGTTTGTTATCCAGAAATCACCTTTTTCTTTTAAAACGCCTTATAAGACCTAAAACCAAACCATTAGATGAAAACTACCAAGATTTTCTTATCTTCGTCAGCGCTCGTATGGAACCATAATACGGATGTTGTCCATTGGGTAGTGTTTCACATTGCGCGTGACCAACTCCGCATCCAACTCTGCAACAGTGGCGGCGATCAAGGCGTCACCCAGTTCAAGATTATGCGAACGACTGTAGTGACGCAAATATTCCCCCGCCCGTCGGGCAATGACATTGTTTACATCGACCACTGTGAACAAGCTGAGTAGCTTTTCAGTAAGTTCTTCTTCGCCGGATCGCATTCCGGCCAGCAATTCGGCCAAGGTGACAACGGATATATAAAGCCCATCGCCGGAATCCAGGATACCAGCGAATAGGGAATGTGCAGACTTATTTCCATGAAAGTGATCAATTGCAATGTCTGTATCAATGAGCTTCATGCTTTACGAATTCCCAGGTCTTTTAAACGGCGTCCACGGCGGATTTGATCCATATATCGTATCCCGCTTTTGGGAACATCCGTTCGTTTTGCCCATACGCCAAAAGTTTCCTCTAGTATGGCACGAGCCTGTTCCATTGGGGTTAAGATCAATCGTCCCTGGCTATCCACGCTCACTGCCACTTGTTGACCAATGTGCAGATTTGTTCGGAAACCTTCCGGTATTTTTATCGTGTAATTAGATCCGATCTTAGTTGTGACCATCTTATGCCTCGAGTGTCATTACACCATTTTGACCTATGACAGATTTTGATTACCTTCCCACCTCGATGTTGAACCAGCTCGAGAATTACGAGCAGTGGTTTTATCTTGTGCACGTGCTTGGTGAATTGGAATTCAAGGCTCTCTTTGATCGGGCGCTTGGCTGTACCCATGTCACTCAGCTCCAAATAGGCCTGCTTTGTCTCATTCTGAACCGTGGCGATTTTCTCAGCATAGGGAATGCCTTTCAGAAGGTGTCGGCTGACTGGTTTTCCAGCGCGAGCTGGACGGCACGGCTCTTGTTTTCCGGTGAGACGATCTCGTATCCGATTGATCTATATCCAGCCCGTCGGCGTGCATACATTTTTGCTAAGACCGGGATATCGAAATCCACATAATCAAAAATTATCACTTCCTTTTTCGCCGTGTTTAGCCGATGGAGCCGCCCGGCATACTGCGTCAAAGTTCCGCGCCAAGAAATTGGCAGAGCCAGGAATAGAGTATCCAATCGCCCATCATCAAATCCTTCTCCCAAGTAGCGACCGGTGGCAACAATCAGGCGTGGCTGGTCGACGGGGATATCGCTGATTTGTTTGGCAAGTTTCACGCGCTGCTTTTTACCCATTCCTCCAGCCATCACAAAAACGTTCGGGATACGCTGGGAAAGCAAATCAGCAAGCACATTCAGATGTTCGCGGCGCTCAGTTAACAGAACAGGACAACGTTTTTCTTGAATTGCATCAATTACATCTTCAATAATCATGTGATTGCGTTGGTCATCCTTGACGAGCAGTGCATATAAATCTTGAATCGACAGCGATGAAGAGTTCTGAAGATAAAGAGGAAGGTGAAAACCGGTGGGACGAATCTTGACCTTATGATCAAATGGGCGATTCTCGGCTTGATTGCGGTCGTTCACCTGGTAGCGGACCGGTCCGCACTGCATAAAAATGATCGGATGGTGCCCATCCTTTCGCACAATCGTAGCGGAAAGATCAGTCAGATACCGGGCCTTGCTCTGCCTGGCGACTTGTTCGAAACTAACGGCAGAGATGTGATGGCATTCATCTACGATCAAATAACCATATTTGCCAACAAGGTCATCCACCACGCCTTTCCGGCTTAGAGAGCGTTTTAAAAGTCATGTTGCGAGCAATTTTAGCATGCGTCGAGAACTGGCGATATAAACCATATTCTGGCTGGATAATGTAGTGTGCTCATAGTCGCGAGCCAAACGGCGGTAACGACCTAACCATCCGAAAGTTCGTTCCACCACCCAGCGGTGAGGGAGCACATGAAAACCTTTGACATCATCCGAACGTTTCACGATCTGCAAGGTCCAACCGAATCGTTGGCGAACGTCATCGACAATCGAAGGATACCCGCCATCCGCCCAAATGAGTTTTAAGCGACACCAGCGATTATGAACACTATGTTTGATGCGATCAAACAATTTTTGCAAGGTCAGGAGGCCTCCGGCTCCATCTTGAATGCTGGCGCTGTGCACTACGACCAACAACACCAAGCCCAAAACATCCACGACCAAGTGCCGTTTCCTGCCCGGCGTCTGCTTATGCACATCCACCCCCCGTTCTTCACCGCCTTCCGACGTCTTCACACTTTGGCTGTCGATCACCGCCGCACTCGGCTGTTCTTCGCGACCCACTTTCTTTCGCACTTTCTTCACCAACACCTTATTGATTTGCTGCCACAGCCCATCCTGTTGCCAGCGCCAATAGTAGTAGTGCACCGTTGGCCATGACGGAAAATTGATCGGCAGATTGCGCCATTGGCAGCCCGTACGATTGACATAGAAAATCGCATTGATAATCTGCCACTTCTCCCATTTCGGCGGACGGCCCATTGCATAGCTTGGAAAGAATTCCGAAATCTGCTGCCATTCGGTATACTTGAGATCGGTCGGGTAGGTTTGGTTGAATTTGGTCATTCTCCAATCTTACTCGACCACTTTTAAAACACTCTCTTAGGTTACCGATCATCGCCAGCCATGGAAGATCTAAGATTATGGCAAGCAGTCCTGCTTGTAAACTGGAATTATCCGGTGTATTGTCGTTCATCATCTCTGGGCCAGAGCTTAATCTGCTCTACTGGCATATCAATTATTTCTCCCCTCATCGTATCAGTGTAGCAGATATTTCTATCTCTTATCCAGAGCCTTCCAAAACAGATGCCCCTTGACTTTAGCGCCAGAATGCCATAACATATGAACTGGAAGTTAGCTTTAAGCTAACCTTTAGGACAAATATATGGAAAAAGGCAATTATTTAAGGACCATTTTGCGAAGCCCCAAAACCATCTTTACCTATAAAGATATTCTCTTATTGTGGGGAGAACCGGGTTCTGACGCCGCAAGAGTACGGCTTAACCATTATGCGAGAAATGGAGACCTGTACCGGATCCGCAGGGGTTTATACGCCAAGGACAAAAACTACAAAAAGGAGGAGCTTGCAACTCGGATACTCATACCTTCTTATGTGAGTTTTGAGACGGTGCTTTCCAAAGGGGGACTTATTTTTCAGTTCTACAGGCCGGTTTTTGTAGCCTCATACTTGACCCGAGAAATTATCGCTGATGGTCAAGAATATTCTTTCAGGAAAATCAAAAACACCGTTCTCACCAATCCTGCCGGGGTAGAGCATAAAGACAAATCTTCTATGGCTACAAAAGAGCGGGCATTCCTGGATATTCTCTACGTCAACACCGACTACCATTTCGACAATCTCGGTGGTTTGGACTGGAGCAAAGTATTTGAGATATTGCCAATTTACGAGAATAAAAGAATGATCAAAAAGGTCAACGTGCTGTACCAGCAAGTTAACGGTACCAAAGAACAAATATGAGACTGAATATTGCGACTCACAAAACTATACTTTTCCAAATCCTTAAAGGTATTTATTCGGATACAAATATCTCGCCCTTTTTAGGGTTCAAAGGCGGTACAGCGGCCCTGATGTTTTATGGCCTGGATCGTTTTTCCGTTGATCTTGATTTTGACCTCTTGGACGAATCAAGAGAAGATCAGGTCTTTGAGCAGGTAATCTCCATCGTCAAACAGTATGGAATGCTTAAGGAAACACATAAAAAGAGGTTCAGCTTATTCTGCCTGCTTTCCTATGAAGATAGGGCACACAACATTAAGGTAGAAATCAATAGACGGCAATTCGGATCCCGCTATGAAATCAAAACCTATTTGGGTGTATCCATGCTGGTCATGGTTCCTGAAGATATGTTTGCCCATAAGCTGATGGCGATGCATGAAAGGATCGGAAAAACCAGCCGGGATATTTATGATGTCTGGTTTTTCTTACAACATCGATTTCCGATCAACAAGCAGATCGTTGAACAACGATCAAAGATGACATATGATAAATTGCTCCAAAAATGTATCGGCCAGCTTGAAAAAATGAGCAACAGACATATTCTGGATGGCGTGGGAGAGCTGTTGACCAATAGCCAGAAAGATTGGGCAAAGGCTAAGCTTCGTGAAGATACCATTTCCTTATTGAAGCTTCGACTGGAGAGTGGGGAATAGATTAATTCCACAAAAGAGGAGATCGACCTTTCCAGAATTTATAGTAGATCATTCGACAATAGCTTTGATCACAATCTTACAATGATCATTGGTTTCATGCTTCATCATCCTTTTAATGAATTGCTCGATCGTTCCGCGCTCATTCCTGGAGTAGAGCAGCTCGCCATCCCATCTCTCCACAGGCATAGTCTCAATAACCCTTCTTAAAAACAAAGGAATAAATTGGCGTACCGGAGTTCCGGTACGCCAACATGTTTTCCTTCCAAAGAAATTTTATTCCGGGATTTCATTCAGAACGCTCTCCAGCCAATTGAAGATGCAGCCGTTCGCGTAGAGTTTGGCACCATACTGACAGTGCTCCTGCGCCCCGTCCTCCTCCGAGAACAGGATATAGTCCTTGCGGCAGCTCAGCGCGTCGTAAAGCAGCTTGGCTTGACCGGGGAAATTTTCGTCGCTCGTGCTGTCGGTTATCAGCGTTGGGCACTGGATCTGCGAAGCGACGCCGCCAAGATAGTAGTCTTTGGATTTCTGGGTAAAATCCCTCAGGTCCTTCGCGCCAAACACATAAACCCCGTGTTTAAGCGCCCAGGCAGTCTGGCTGTTTTGTTCCATCATCTGGCCGAACATGGCCTGGGACTGGGCCTTCGGCATGGATGCGACGCTGTGGAAAAACATCTCTCGGTCCACACCCTCACCGCCGCGAAATCCGATGAAATCGTAGATGCCACTGTTTGCGACGCAGGCGGCAAGCCGATGCTCGAAGGCCGCGGCGCGAGGTGCGAGGTAGCCGCCGAAGCTTTCGCCCCACAGAACGATCTTTCTTGGGTCGACGCTGTTCTGCCGCATCAGGAGATCCACTGCCGGTATGATGACCTTTTCATAGTCCGGACGGAAAGGAAGGTGCAGTTTGCGGATGACTTCGCCCTGTCCCGGCCCCTCCATTGCGAGGGTGTTCATGCCGCGTTTTCTGGCGGCCTGCGCGAATAGGTACAATTCCTCCTTGGTTCCGTCGAAGCCGTTGAGCATAATCACGGTCGGGGCTGGCTTTCCGTCGTAGCAGTTGGCGCGGTAAAAATAGGCTGGAAGCGCCGTATCCTCAAAGGGAATTTTCACCAGCTCCGCGTCGCCAGTCAGGTCGATCACACGGCGGAAACAGGTAAGGCTGCTGTCTTCCAGTTCATCTAGCTTTCTTTTGACGTCATCTCCGCAGCCGTCGAAGATAGAAAGCCCGATGTAAAACGTGGCGGTGCGGTAGTAGTTCGACGCGCGTAGATAACTTTCTGCGGCGCTGACCGGATGGCCGTCGCGCTCGAAGTTCTCGGCATAACCGCGCACGCGGTCTGCGGTCTTAGCCCATTCCTCCCGCCAGCATTCGATATTGCCCTCGGCAATCCTCCGCGCCGTCTCTATGACCTCGTTGACGTCCGCCTGCTCCGAGGCAACCTCGCTCAGCAACCTGAGCGTCTGAAAAGAAAACTGGGGGTCTTCAAATACAACTTTCATCTTAATCACTCCTTTTATAGTTCTTGATTCCCTGCTCTAGTTCCGGAGGCAGAGAGCTGTGTGTTTTCGCCCCGACTATCCTATCGTGGAAGTCCTGTACCGCCTTTGCCATCTGAAGCATTTCTTCCGGGCTCTGGATGAAGAACGCGGGGTCGAAGACGAAATTCATCGCTGTGAGCAGGAATAGGGCCGCCTGCTCGGCGTACGGCGTGTCAAACAGGTTTTCCTCCACGCCCTGCCGGATCAGCTTTGCGTAAATCGGCTGAAGCAGAAGGATATGGCTTACAATATATTTCTGGTGGGCATAGGCATAGCGTGGCTCGTGCAACACGTCGAACAGGGGGTCGTTTTCGCGGTTCATCAGAAAATCCTGCTGGAAAATCAAACCGATCTTCTCGGTGACGCCAAGGTCTTTCCTCTCCGCCGTTCTCTGAATTTCCGTCACGATATGTTCCGAAACATGTTCCAAAACCGCGGCAAAAATTTCATCCTTGGATTGATAGTAATTGTAGAACGTTCCCTGTGCCGCACCCGTCTTTTTCACAATGTCACTTATGGCCGTTCGATCAACTCCGTTTTCCCGGAAAAGCTGCTCCGCCGCGGCAAGCAGTTCCTTTTTCCGTGTTTCCGGTGATTTTCGCATTTGCCTGCCTCCTTCAAATATGACTGACGTCAGTCACTATATAAGCAGGATAACCCTTTTAAAACAGATTGTCAAGAGGAATTGTTATATTCGTGTCTCTAAAAAAATAAGTACAGTGTATCCGAATTCTGTGAATGCAATTGTCTTCATTTTGGGTACCTCTTCCTCAAGAGAAGATTTACAGTTCCTGCACTTGTAGTAGATCATTCGGCAATGGCTTTGACCACAAGGTTACAGTGATCTATGCTCTCATGCATGATATAGGGCTGTTCCCCCTCTGCAAAGCCAGAAAGAACCAAGAGGGCATTCGTGACGGTCTTGCCCGGGTTTCTCCAGAGATGATTCATTTGAGCCGCAAACAGCAGACTGTCGCTAGCTTCCAACTGATAGAGATCAGTTTCTCGACCAAATATTCGAACTATCCACGCAAACAGAAAACCAACTCATGGCCTGAATGTACAATGCTCGGCAGCCCACTTGAGATGCGCCGCTTTCCAGCGGGAACACAGATAACTCGACCCGTCGCGTGAACTTCTCGCTGCCGAGTCCTTCTCAATCACTACGTGCGAAAGGGATGCGCGGGCGTTCACCCGCTTTGATCAGCACAACATTTTTCTTGCCTTCTGCAGTAGCACCGAAAAACATAGTCACCACACGCCTAACGCGTCTATCAATTTATAAAGCGTACGAACCCACATAAATGGATTGGACTTCTGGCTGAAGATTTATTTTATCTCCCTGTAATTTAGGTCAAATCACTCCAATTATGCTACCCAATGTATGACATTATGTTACGCTCGATGTGATTTCCTTCACTGTTCTGGTTTTCTTCATGGGGCTATTATCTAATTGCATATATGCGCTTATCCATATAAAGCAGGAATGTACTATGGTATCAAAAACCCTTGTCCAGGAAATATCTCACCTCGAAGCTGACTTTTGCTCAGCTCTCTCCGACCCGACCCGCCTTCTTATTCTATATGCGCTGGCAGATTCCCCCCGCAACGTTACTGAACTGACCAATGAATTAAATACGATTTAACCTACGATTTCGCGACACCTTAAAGTTTTGCGCGAACGCGGGCTGGTTTATACGGTTCGCCAAGGCTCGACGATTACATACCATTTATCTGACCAAAGGCTAATTCAGGCGCTCGACTTACTTCGGACCGTGATGCGGGATCGTCTCACCTATCAAGCTAGTTTAGTGAAGGGGACCAGGACCGTCTCGCATGCTTAGAAAAGATCAAGATCCTTTCTTCCTGAGGAGGATTGCATGCAACATAAGAAACTATTCGTAATGCCCGTGATTGCCGGCATCCTGATCGTGATTGCGAGCGGCATTGCGCTGGCGTTGACTCAGCCGGCTCATGCCGCCCAATGCGGATCACAAGAATCATCCGTGCTGGCACAGTGCGGCTCCCAGATATCATCCTGTAAAAATTGCCACGAAGTCCAGGGAAAAAAGCCAGTGAATAACGATAGCACGCCTTGGCACACCTCGCACGCCTTCGGCGATTTTTGTTACATCTGTCATGGTGGAAACCAACAAGCCACAGATGAAACTGTGGCGCATACCGGCATGGTGGATCCGCTTTCGGATATTAAGGCATCCTGCCAATCGTGCCATCCGAGCGATTATCAAGCCAAAGCACAAGTTTACGCGACCAAATTGGGTGTTCAGATTGGATCCGGTTCCGCATCCGCCGCTACGGTATCGAGCAGTGGAACACCTGTTGCGACTGCAACCGCATCCGCTGCACCAGCTTCAAGCAATACATCAGCCACACCTCAACCCGTCGCAGTACAACAATCCGCGTTGTCTCCCAATAGTCCAGACTTGGTTAATTATGTTCAGCGCTACAACGAAAATGTGCTGGGCCAGTATCCGATCAATTGGGGCAACGTGATTTTGCTCATCATGATTGGCGCGTTGTTGATTGGCGGCGGTGCGCTGGTGATCAGCCGCGAGGGATTGGTCAAGGTTTCCTTCAAAGATACGAAGCCAGTCGAAGGTGATTATCCAGCGGATGTGGTGGAGATGGTACCGCAGATCGCGAAGTTGAAACCCAATGCGCGGAAGTCATTACGCCGCTTGTTGGAAAAACCCGATGCAACCGCCGAGGTGTTGACATCTATTGATAAATTGACCGAAGGCAAGTCATCGGATCAGAAAAAATAATGAACCAGCAAATTCACTTTCTGTGAAAGGAAAATCATATGAACTGGATCATCAAGCAAATTCATAAGGAAACCTGGTCGCCGTATGCAGCTGGCATCCTGCTTGGCATTGTCGGCATACTGGCCGTGGTTCTGTCCAACACCCTCCTGGGTGCCTCCGGCGCTTTCGAGAACATCGCCGGATTGATCGGAAAGGCCATCGCGCCGCAGGCCTTCGATAACACGTACTTCAAGTTTGTAATGCCGCCCGGTATCACATGGGGCGTCATCCTATTGGTCGGTGTGTTCTTCGGCGGCATGATCGGAGCCGCGAGCAGCGGCACATTGAAGTGGGGCAAGAAGGATGCGGTCAATGACGATTCCCAATGGAAGCGTATCTTTGGTCCACAAACTTGGAAACGCTGGGCCTTGGGGTTTGTCGGCGCGATTATCCTGGAGTATGCCGCGGGCATCGCAGGTGGCTGTACCAGCGGGTTGGCGATCTCAGGTGGCATGTTGTTGGTTCCAGCCGCCTTCCTGTTTATTGCCGGGATGTTTGCCTCTGGCATCGTTACCGCGCTGGTCATTTATCGCAACCGCTATTAAAAATGGTAGGGCAAACACCTACCACATAGGAGAGCTGGAATGAATTATGTGATTGCTATGTTCCTCGGCGGGTTCTTCGGTTTCTCGTTGAACAAAGCCGGATTGACCAAATACAACAAGATCGTCAATCAATTTCGCTTCACCGATATGGCGGTTTTGAAATTCATGATGACGGCATTGGTCGTCGCCATGATTGGACTCTACGGTCTGCGCGGACTCGGGTTGGTTAAGTTTCCGGCCGTACCGAATACATATATCGTTGGGAACCTGGTCGGCGGGCTGATATTTGGCGTCGGCATGGCACTGACAGGATACTGACCGGGTACCTGTGTCGCCGGGTCCGGCGAAGGAAAATTAGATTATTTGATCCCTGGTTTGCTTGGTTTCTTAACCGGTGCAGTGATTTACGGTCTCACCTATCAGCAGGTATTTCCACAAATCTCACAACTAGCTAATTATGGTGGTGTGGTGATACCAGATCTATGGAACCTCAACCCATATTTGACGGTGTTGGCTTTCTCGCTGATGGCTCTGCTCCTATTCTATTTGATTGATCGCATGGGTATGCAGAGAAAAGAAAAAGAGAACTAAATCAATAATTGCCGGTATCCAAATCATTGGAGAAACCCATGACGAATACAATGGTTCGAAAGAGCGGAACCACTATCTCAAGACGCGACTTTCTCAAGTTGGGCAGCGCGGCGTTTGGGGCACTTGCCACTGGCCAGTTCATTCCGCCTCTCGTGGCGCAAGCCGCGCGCGAGGCCGGTTATCTCGATGCCAGCGATAGTGGTTACATTCCCAGCATGTGCGAGATGTGTGTATGGCGATGCGGTTTGCTGGCCAAAGTTCAGAACGGACGTGTGGTGAAACTGGAAGGCAATCCGGATCACCCGCATTCCAAAGGCAAATTATGCCCGCGAGGCCAAGCCGGATTGATGAACACTTACGATCCTGACCGTGTGCTGAATCCGCTCATCAGGGTTGGAAACCGCGGCGAAGGCCAGTTCCGCAAGGCGTCGTGGGATGAAGCGTTGGATCTCGTTGCCAAGAACATGCTGGACATCAAACAGAAATATGGTCCCGAGGCGATGGTCTTTTCATCCACGCATAATCTCTCGCAACCGCTTTTTGAAAATCTGCTTCAAGCATATGGTTCACCCAATTATGGTACACAGCGCAGTCTATGCTTCAATGCGATGACGGTCGCGAACCTGATGACGTTTGGAATGGAAGAACCCGAACGCGATTACAGCCAGCTAAAGTACCTTATCCTTACTGGGCGCAATCTAGCTGAGGCAATTTCCAACTCTGAGACTGGCGACTTGGTGCATGCTGTTGACCGCGGCGTCAAGCTGGTTTATCTTGATCCGCGCTTTACGAAGACTGCCGCAAAAGCAACCGATTGGCTGCCCGTTCGCCCCGGCACCGATCTGGCCTTTCATCTGGCCATGCTGAATGTCATTATCGGCGAGAACTTGTACAACCGAAATTTTGTAGTGCAATATACTGTTGGCTTTGATGAAGTTTCCAGCGCAGTTCAACAATATACCCCTGAATGGGCGGCAGGCATCACCGAAATTCCAGCGGATACGATCCGGCGCATTGCACACGAGTTCGCGGCGGCCGCGCCGTATGCATTGGCGCATAACAACTGGCGCACCTCGAACTTTGTCAACTCTTTTCAGACCGAACGCGCTATTACGATTCTCAATGCGATCGTTGGCAATTGGGGAACTACGATGTTCCCAGCTGGCAGTGGAACTGGTCTAGGCGTGCCCAAGCAACCAGCGTTCCCGCGCGTTTCGGCCTTGCGTCTGGATGGGGTCCCCTGGAAGTATCCATTCGTTCCGCTTCAGTATGGGGTGATCCAGGAGCTGCGCGACGCCATCGTAGCCGAAAACCCGTATGCTGCGCACGGTTGGTTCATCACGCGCCAGAATCCGGTAATGTCAATTCCTGATCGCAAGAAGACGCTGACAGCCTTTTCCAAGATGGATTTCATTGTCACCATTGACATCCTTGTAAATGACACGGCCTGGTTTTCGGATGTCGTTCTACCGGAGGCCTCTTACCTCGAACGCTATGACCCGCTTTCCTTGGTTGGCGACCCGCTTTCCGCAGTTGGCAGTCGCGCCTTCGTGCGCCAGCCAGTGATCGAGCCGCAAGGCGAGGGCAAATCCTCCATGTGGATTTACAAACAACTTGGTGACCGGTTGGGTTTGAGTGATTTCTTCCAGTATAAGGATGAGGAAGATTACATCAATCAACAACTGGCGCCGTTAGGCGTTTCATTGGACGCGGTTCGTAAGCAGGGTTATGTGGATTTGCCTGTGAGCAATACTGACATCCACAAATGGACCACCTCCAGCGGCAAAATTGAGCTCAAATCTAATTCGCTCGATAAAGCCGGGTTTGACGGTGTTCCTAAATGGGAAGAGCCACCCGCGCCCAAGTCCGGCCAGTTTTATTTGTTGACTGGCAAAGGCGCACGTCAAACCCAGTTTGGTACGCAGAACAATCAATTGCTTCATAAATATGATGATGAGCCCGGTCTTTGGATGAACACCAAGGTTGCAGCATCAAAAGGCTTGAACAACGGAGACATGGTTCAAGTCACCAGCTCTGTTGGTCAGATTTATGTCAAGCTGATCGTCACGCAAGCCATCCGCCCCGATTGTGTTTACATGCAACCCGGCTTTGGTCACCTCTCGATGGGCTTGACCACAGCTTACGGCCTAGGCTCGAGCGACTCAGATGTGCGTGTGACATACACCGATCCGATCAGCGGCGGACAAGCCCTCAGTCAGACATTCGTAACGGTACAGAAGGCTTGAGCGAGGACAGCATGACTGATATCCAAAACATTAAACATAAGACTTTTCTTTTCGATGCCACGCGCTGTATTGATTGCCGCGCCTGCATGATCGCCTGCAGTGTGGAAAACAATATCCCCATGGATAAGACCCGCATCTGGGTGGCCGGTGTGGGGCTGATGGGCGAGTATCCGAATCTGGGACGCGCATCGATGGTTTATCACTGTATGCATTGCAACGAACCCGATTGTCTATCGGCTTGCCCGGTCGGTGCATACAGCCAACGTTCCGATGGGCCTGTGCTCTACGACCACAACAAGTGTATTGGCTGCCGCTATTGCATGAATGCGTGTCCCTTTGGCGTGCCGCACTTTGACTTCAACAAAGGCCTTCTACAGGGCGCGTTCATTGATAAATGCACGATGTGTCCACAACGCATTGACATTGGACTTGAACCGGCTTGTGTCGCAACCTGTCCCACCGACGCCTTGATGTTTGGCGAACGCACAAACTTGCTTACAGAGGCTCATTCCAGAATCACGGCATATCCCACTCGCTACATCAATCACGTTTACGGCGAGACCGAAAATGGCGGCACCTCTTATCTGATTCTTTCGCATGTTCCATTCGCCGAACTTGGATTGCCGAATCTCGGATCCACGCCGGTTAGAGATATTAGCGAAGCAGCGATGGCACTCACTATTCCGTTCGCGCTCGCCTGGGGCGCGGTATTAACGGGCGTTACCGTTGGCGTGCATGAGTTCAACAAGAGAAAAGAACAATTCGCGGAAGCAGAAGCGAAAGCAAAACCGGAGGAGACGAAATGAAAATGCAAATCGCAATCAACCCGCGTCTCCGATTCCATCTAAGCCCGCTTGTTTGGGTTTTGCTGGTCTTGATGGGAATTGCTTTTGTCGTGGCCATGATCCGTTACATCTACGGCATTGGTGCCATCAGCAATCTGAGCAACGCCTATCCGTGGGGCTTTTGGGTGAGCTTTGATTTGTTTACTGGCATTGCCGTCAGCAGTGGTGCATTCGTGCTTACTTCAATAGTTTACATTCTTGAGCTGGAGGAATTTCGCCCGCTGGTGCGACCGACTCTGCTTACTGGCTTACTCGGATATGTAATGGAAGTGATTGCGCTATTAGTTGACCTCGGCCATCCGGAGCGCATCTGGCATTACTTCATCTACCAAAACTTCACATCGTTTTTGCTAGCGATTGGTCTTTACGTGATGATCTATGCGACGATTATGATGGTTGAACTCGCTCCAGCTCTATTGGAACGGCTGAAGCTTCAAAAGTTTGCTGACTTGATCAAACGCTATATGAAACCGCTGGTGATTATCGGTGCGACGATTTCGGTGTTGCATCAAGGTTCACTCGGCGCGTTGTTGTTAATCCAACCCGCAAAGCTGTTCCCTCTTTGGTGGACACCTCTCCTGCCAGTCTTGTTCTTCATCTCTGCAGTGGCGATTGCCTTAGCCATGACTATCTTCGAGTCTTCACTTAGTTCGCGCTATTTCCATCGCGGAACTCGAAACTCATCTTTTGGAAAAACTGGCCGCAGCAATTCCGTATGTACTGGGCTTGTATCTGATCGTCCGTTTTGTTCAACTGGCTTTAGCTGATGATTTGCAATATCTCTTCAATAGCGGCACCATGAGCATTTTGTTCTGGACGGAGGTCATTATTGGATCGATCATCCCGTTGATTCTGTTCTCGTTCAAGAGGATACGTCAAAGCCCAAGCGGACTAGTAGGCGGCGCGATTATTTTGCTCTTGGGAATGATTTTAGATCGATTCGATGTAAGTTGGTTAGCGGTCAAACATCCCGATCCACTCACCTACATCCCAACCTTCATGGCGAACAATGTTCATTACTTGCCGTCCCTGCCGGAAATCTCCATTTCACTTGGCATCTTCTCCGCAGGCATCCTCGCTTTTGGATTAGCAATTAAGTACTTGCCGATCTTTGAAGATGAAGACGGTCATCATCCAAGCGTATCGCATTGAACGAGAACCGCTCCTCAACCGGGGCGGTTTTTATCAGTAATATCAATTATCATTTATCTGTATTCAAAATGCGCCCGTCCTTCTTTCATCACCTCCATCCGCCGACCATTCCAGTCAAACAATCGCGCTGGCGATACACGCTTGGCGCGGGTGGAACAGCTATATTCTTGATGCTCGTGTTGGGTGCGACGGGCATTCTCGAAATGTTTTATTACATCCCCACGCCAGATCAAGCCGCGCAATCCATACAAACCATCAGCTACCTCATCCCGTTTGGCGGGCTGGTTCGCAACATTCACTTTTGGGCGGCGCAACTTCTTTTGATCGTTATCGCCATTCACCTGGTGCGCGTGGTCTTTACCGGTTCGTACGCGCTGCCGCGCCGCTTCAACTATTTGCTTGGATTAGCATTATTCATCATCGCCGTCATGCTTGATTTCACTGGTTATATCCTCCGCTGGGATCAGGGAATTCAATGGGCTTTGGTAGTCGGGACGAATCTCATCAAAACGATCCCATGGATTGGGAATTCGCTTTACATCGTTCTCACTGGCGGGACCCAGCCCGGACTCCCGACCTTGATTCGATTCTACGCCTGGCATATTTTCGGGCTAACTCTCGCTGCAATAATCTTGATGGTGTGGCACACGTTCCGCGTTCGACGCGATGGCGGGATCGCGGTTCCGCCGCCACATCTGCGCGTGAACAAGGATCGCATCACCCGCTATGAATTGGTGCGCCGCGAAGCGCTGGCGATGCTATTGACCGGCGCGGCGTTGATTCTTTTCGGAGCTTTCATCCCCGCGCCGATTGCACAACCGATTACCAATATTGCAGTCGTGTCCGGCGATGCACGCGCACCGTGGTTTTTCCTTTGGGTTCAGCAGATGCTCAAGTGGGGTGATCCATTCACTTGGGGCGTGCTTGGCCCGTTGATTATCTTGCTGGTACTCGCACTGATTCCGTATGTGTTTCCCAAACCCGCTGATGCTGAGATAGGAAAATGGTTTCCGCGTTCAAACCGGTTAGCTCAAATTGTCTTAGCCGTAATTGCTTTGTTGATCATCATATTGACAATTTTCGGCAGTCTGCCTGCCTCTTAGAAAGATGAAACGTTTGATTGCATTAGGCTCCGCCATTCTCTTGCTTGCCATCCTCGCGGCCTGGTGGACCAATTCTCGTCAGCCAAAACCGATTGTCTTAATTCCAACGCTAACTGGCAAGCCAGAATATTGTCTCACTTGCCATAATGATTTACCGGAAATCAGCCCATCGCATCCCGTCAAAACTTTTGGCTGCGTGATTTGTCATGGTGGAGTGGCATTAGCATTGGATGCAAATCTGGCGCACAGTACATTGCGCAGCGGAGCAAATCCTTCTGACTTATCAGTTGTTCAAGAATCTTGCGGCGGAAGCAATTGCCACTCAGGTTTGGCGGCGGATAACGACAATCATATTCAACGTGTGATGAGTAGTGTTCAATCCACATATGCAGGGGCGATCACGAATATCCTTTATACTTTTGGTGCGCAATCGGATCTAACCGCCCATTTTGGTATCCGCGCTGTGACCGATAATCAAATCACAACGTCAACCGGTGTGCCGTCTCTGGAAGCATTTGATCCAGCGAAAGAAACAAATCCGTTTATCCGAAAATTTGCGGTGAATTGTTTGTTTTGTCACCTTAGTGCGCAACCGCTTCCAGGTCCGCAATATGAACGTCTAACCGGTTGCGCGGCATGTCATACTCCAAACGTCGATTCGTTTTCGCAAGGTCAAATCCATAAATTGACAACCGATATTCCATATACACAATGCAATACCTGCCACAACCGCGGCAATTACGATTTACAAACAATGACTTTTCTCCAGCGCACCGATCAACCTCAGCCGACCGACCGCTTGCAAAATTATTATCAACCCATCGCTCAGTTCACCAAATGCGAATATGAATTGGATTGCATTGATTGCCATACCCGTACCGAAGCCATGGGTGATGGCGATATTCATTCCAACGAAGCTGACATCCAATACATTCAATGTAAGACTTGTCACGGCACACCCACTCAATTGCCATTGACGAAAACACTCACCAATCCAAACGATATTGCGTTTCGGCAGGCGCAGTTGAATCCGGTTGTTGATCTGGAACTTGGTGATACTGTTATTATTACCGATAAAGGCGAGCCGATGTGGAACACGCGTGTCTTGCCTGATGGAACCTATCAGCTTGTGGGTAAAGCCACCGGTCAAGTCTTCACCATCCCACCGGTGATGGGCAGCGGTTGCACACAAAACGGAATTGATCAATCGTCCGAGTATTGCCACACTTGCCATTCGGTGGAGCGTTAGCATGTCCAATCTATCCCGCCGCGATTTTTTCAAACTCATCACCACCGCCTTGCTAACCGTCAGCGGCGCACTAGGAATTGGCGCGCTATTTCGTTTCTTGAATTATCAAACCGAGCCGCCTGTGAAAACAGAATTCGATATTGGGTTGGCTGAAAACTATCCATTCGGAAGCCGCTCACTCATCCCGGATGTTCCGGCTCTTCTCATCCACAACCAAAACGGATTCTCTGCTTTGAGTTTGGTCTGCACTCACCTCGGCTGTACGGTTCAACAAAAAGACAATGGCTTCGCATGTCCTTGCCATGGTTCGCGGTATGATGCCAGTGGAAATGTTCTACGCGGTCCCGCTCAAAAACCCTTGCGTTCCTTGCGGATTGAAATTACATCAGATCAACATTTGATCTTGCACACGGATTAATCGAAGGAGTTCAATATGTCTCTTTGTATCTCGGATTTGCTTAGGCAATCGTCGGCACGACATGATCATCTTTGCCCGCGCCAGGTATTAGGCGTGCAAATCGGCTTGGCAGGTCTGATGACTTTGGGATTGGAATCGCCGATCAACAAAAGCACGGCGTTGATCATCATCGAAAGCGACGGGTGTTTTGCAGATGGCATTGAAGTCGCCACCGGCGCAGCGATTGGACATCGCACATTGCGCGTCAACGATTTCGGAAAGATGGCTGCGACATTTGCGGATATCAAGACCGGACGTGCCATCCGCATTTCCCCCGAGTTGAATGTGCGCGAACGCGCACTGATTTATGCTCCGGATGAGCCGCGTCGTTATTTTGCCCAACTGCAAGGATATCAGGTCATGCCCGATAAGGAGTTGCTGCGAATCCAGGAAGTCGTCCTCAATCCAACTTTGGAAGAGTTGATCAGTAAACCACTCGCGCGAGTCACTTGTGATTACTGCGGGGAAGAAATTATCAACGAACGAGAAGTTGTCCGGGATGGAGTTAAGCTATGTCGCACCTGCGCGAATGAGGGCTATTACTTAATCAAGCCTGTTTCGACAGAGCTACGCACCATCCTAAATCATCAATGCAAATAAGGTCATCGAAAAATATGCTCGACGGAGAGAATTTCACCCGCATTGTTAAGGCGCTGCCCTTCCTTCAACACGTAAATGCAGGACTCTTTAAGCGAGTTTAAGCAAGCTACCTTTTTTACCAAGATCGCAAAAGGCAAGGATGTTTTTATCGAGGGGGATCATTGTGATGCGATTGCCTTGCTGATCTCCGGTGTCGCGAGGGTTTATAAGGTTGGTGAAACAGGACGCGAGATTACCCTTTATCGTTTTGGCCTGGGTGAAAGCTGTATCCTGACTGCCAATGCCATCTTAAGTCAACAGTCCTTCCCCGCGATTGCAACCGTCGAACAGGACGCCGAAGCCGTAATGATCCCCGCTGAAAAATTCCGCGAATGGGTCAGCCGCTACGAAGTGTGGCGCAAATTCGTTTTTGATTTACTTTCCCAGCGACTTTCCAATGTCATGGCGATTGTGGATGAGGTGTCTTTTCAGCGAATGGACGTACGCGTCGCATCTTTGCTATTGATCCGCTCGCGTGTTCAAAACCCGATACGGATTACCCATCAAGAAATCGCCGCCGAGCTTGGAAGTTCACGCGAGGTCATCAGCCGGTTGCTGGAGGACTTTTCTGAACGCGGGTTTATCTGCGTCCGTCGTGGCGAGGTTGAAATTTTGGATCCAGATGGCTTGCAAACCCGCAATATTATGTGACTTTGTCAAAGACAAGGATTGATCGAACTTTTAGACTATGGACGAGCTAAATACCGTTGCTCAAATTTTCCCATAGAATTCGGTAAAGGAGTTGAAAATAGATATGGAATTATTGATTGACTTTCCGGGCGAATCTCGAGTCGATGCACACTTCAGCGGATTCACTGTGCCCACCGACCAACCACCGACAGCGAGCGCCCCATCTCCATTTGATTTATTTCTTTCCGCCATCGGAACTTGTGCCGGTATTTACGTGCTGGGTTTTTGCAGACAGCGAAACCTTCCGACCAAGGATATGCACATCATCGAACGTATTCACCGGAATCAAGTGACTGGCATGGTCGAGAAAATTGATTTGGAGATCCAAATTCCGTCCGGCTTCCCGGAGAAATATCGCGAACTCACTTATTCGTTCTGCGGAATTATGTGCGGTCAAGAAGCATCTTGAAAGCCCGCCAAAGATTGATATCACAACGAAACTCGCTGACTCAAAATCTTAATCATCACAAGGAAAATCCGGAGTTGTGTGACTTTGTCACAGACAGAATTCATTGAAGCTCTTATACTGATGGCAAGATCATCAATAAAAGGAGATAAAAATGAATCCGTTTGTTTCTTTCATGACATCCGCCGCTGGACGCATCGTCCGCATTGTGGCCGGTATCGCTTTGGTCGTCTGGGGCTGGTTTGGCCTCGGCGGTACGGTTGGCATTATTGTGGCGATTATCGGCCTGGTTCCTTTGCTTGCGGGCGTTTTTGACTTTTGTGTGTTTGCTCCCCTTTTCGGAGCTCCGCTGAGTGGTCCAAAAATCCGCGCAGCGAAGTAGGTCAATCAAGCTGGACCAAAATCCCATTCTGTATTTATGAACAGGATTTTGGCCCAGCCATATATACAGACCTTGGCACGGACTCACACGTATTTAGTGCAATTGCCGAATAGTTGCTGGGAAGCGCCAGCCATGAAGCAGTCAGTCACGCACCGTGCCTAGTGCTGATCATTCGCGAGCGCGTTGCTCAGCTTGTGCAAAGTCTTCAGGCGTATTTATATTAAGAAATGGAAGGCTATCCGGATCGCAACGATTAATTTCTTCCGGCGTCAGCAAGCGGATCTTAACTTGCGGAAACCACGAGTCCATGCGCCATTTATCCGAAGCAATCGCGGCATCGATGGCATGGATGCATGTCTCGCAGCGTTAGATCGCATGGAGCGGTTCATAGCCTTCGTCTGTTTTAGCAATGACCACATCCACTTTTTCAACCATGATTCCGGAGGCAGCTCTAAAAAGTTCAGCATTGGCAAACGGCATATCGCACGCCGCAACTGTTAAGATGAAATATTTGGCGGAGAAAAGCGCGGTGTAGAGTCCGCCCAGTGCACCTCGGCCCGGCTTGAGGTCCGTGTAGAGCGGACGGTTGAGAAAGGCATAATCCGCCGGATGATTGGTCGTCACGAACAGTTCATCCGCAATCGGTCGCAATCGGTCGGCCACGCGTTGAATTAATGGATGGCCTAGAAAAATTTAAGGGCTTTATCCTGTCCCATGTGTGAAGACTTGCCGCCTGCTTGAATAACAACGCTTAACATGGATGGACTAGCAATAACTCGTAGGCGCCACATTCGTTGCCTCGCTCCTGAAAATAGAACACAAAGACATTGCCGATAGAATGGCTAAAAGAAGTTGATAGAAAACACATGCCACTCAGATCGTTGGATATTACGAGGTGCGGATCAATTTTTGTTTATCCTCGACTCTGTTGTTAGGGTTACTTAACCACTAATACAATCTTTGGGACAGACTACCTCTTTCACCACACATGAACATTTACCGTGAGAATGCCAAAATCAATAAAAACTGAGTTCCTCGATCTGGTCTGTATTCAACACTTATTCTCCTCCCATATAATTCCACAATCGATTTCGAGATAGCCAGCCCCAAGCCTGATTCATTCCCGCTTCGGGACGGATCGCCGCGACGGGACCGCTCGAAGATGTGCGGCAAAACTTCCGGAGATATTCTGCTCCCGATATCTTTTTATGATTTACTTGCAAGCTTCGATTCGCAAAGTGGTTAAAAACCACCGGCAGTTTGATTGAACGCTTGCTGCCCAAATATATTCATGCCTTGACGGCCAAAGGATTTGAAATCAAAGTCGCTCTCTTTGTTCTCGCTTCCAGCATCAACTACCTTTGGTAGCAACTAGAGTTAAATAAAAATCCAGTCAGAAATGATTCGTTAACGAATTCTTGAACCAATTCTTAAATAGCCCATAACACAATTCCAACCCAATGATGCTAATATCCTTACATATGAATCAGTCTATTTTTCCAACAAAGGAGTATCTTGATGTTCACGTTTGAATGCATTGATATGGGAATAGAGTGTGATTATGTTGCCACCGCTGAGACCAAAATTGAAGTTATGGGCATGGCCAAAACGCATGCGCTAGAAATCCATAGCGATTTGCTCAAAGACCTCACTATGGAACAAACCGAGGATAAACTTGAATCGCTCATTCATAAAAATGCCGAAGAATTAATGCCACACGACGATAAAGATGTGGATGGCGATGAAGAGAACAACAATGATGATGATGATGATGATGATGAAAACAAAGAGGAAGGGGAATTAGAAGTTGACATAGAAGACAATGAAGACAACGAAGAAAAGGAAATTGAAGAAGTAGTTGAAATAGAAGTTGAGATAGAAGGTGATGAAGACAACGAAGAAGTTGACATAGAAAGTAAGAAAAATAACAAAAAATATGAGAAAGGCGAAACAACCAAGAAAGTAAAAAAGAAGGCAATAAAGGTAACGAAAGAGGGGAAGAAAAAAGCGGTGAAGACAACAAAAAAAGGAAGGTAGGCGAAGTAGAATGCACGAAAGTTTTTTAAACCTCTCACCGAAATAATCATCGCTTCGAATTGGAATAGAGTATCAATTTTATTAGAAGTATCTAAACTGGAGTAAATAATAATGGGAAAGGCTGATTTACATATTCATACAATCTATAGTTGGGACGGAACCTGCACTGTCGAGGCTGTTCTGAAACAAGCCGCGCATACAGCAGAACTGGATGTGATTGCAATTACAGATCATGATGAGATTCAGGGTGCGCAGGAGGCCGCAGAGTTAGCGCCGCGTTATGGGATTGAGGTCATTCCCGGTTCCGAGATTTCGACCGCAGACGGCCATCTGCTTGCTCTGTTCATCCCAAAAAAGATTCCAGCAGGACTATCTGTAGTAGAGACTATTTTGCGAGTCCAAGAATTAGGTGGTCTATGTATCGTGCCTCACTTGGAGGCAAAGTATTCGCAAGGAATGCATGGGCAAGTAGTTAGAGGTGCTCTTAAGCACCCCGGAGTGCAACAATCCCTCCTAGGTATCGAGACTTTCAACGCAAGCCTTTTTGATAAATCTTCTATCGGAAAGGCGCTAAGGTTGAGTCAAGAATTGAGCCTCGCAAAGATTGGTTCATCCGATTCACATTTGAATTGGACTATCGGTCATGGCATTACTTTATTTCCTGGACATTCTGCTGGCGACTTGCGCTCTGCAATTGAAAAGAGGATCACGGTATCATATTCCGTAAAAAACACTGCATTTACCTTGATCTTGCTAAGTTGGATTAGAGGTTACTTACTACGAAGAGCCGGTTGGGTGGAATACAATCGTTGTCCGGATGCACCTGTCAGACTGGAAAGGATGCCGTCCCTTGCGAGATTAGATAGGAATAACGCTTTGGTTTAGAGAAGGCTTCTGTGGATTAATCCTATTTAGCTAGCTGATTGCGTACGATAATTGGCGCCCCTGCCACAACAGCAATGTTTTGCTGGCCTCGGACCTGAAACTTATCAATTTTGTTTTCGTACATTCAAGCAGGGGTGCAAATTCATTCCATACGAGAATCCTTCAGCAAGGAGAATGCGATGTCCAAAATCTATAAAGTGTTCAGTATCTTGGTACTGCTCTCGCTATTTACATTGAGTGCCACGCCTGCCTATGCTTTTGATGGTCGCAGCGGCAATACAGTTGTGATCCAAACGGGTGATGTTGTAAACGACGATTTATATATTGGCGCGAACCAGTTCGTTCTGGATGGAACGGTCAACGGGGATGTGCTGGCCGCCGGGCAAATGATCACCATCAATGGAACGATCAATGGTGATTTGATCGCTGTAGGTCAAACCATTGTCATCAATGGCACGGTCACGGGGTCGAGCCGGATCGCCGCTTCCGTGTTGTTCATCGGCGAAAAAGCCAGTATTGGCAAAGATGTGATCGGTGCGGGATATAGCCTTGAGTCCCGAAAAGGAAGCATGATTGGCCGTGATCTTATTTTCGGAGGAGGCCAAATCCTGGCAGCAGGCAATGTTACACGTAATGTTCAAGTTGCAACTAGTGGCTTGGAAGTTGCAGGAGACATTGGCGGCAATGTAAATGCCGATGTAGGCAACAATCAAGGCCAGTCGGGTCCGCCACCGACCATGTTCATGGGACCATCCACGGTTCCGATGCCGCTGGTTGGCACTGGCCTGACGATTGACCCATCCGCAAAAATTTCAGGCGACCTAAATTACACTCAAACTAAAGATTTGACCTTCCCTGCCGGAACGATCAGCGGAAAGACTATACGTGTCGCGCCAACTCAGAATCAAAGCAGCAGAGCCTCCAACATTGAAGAGACACCTGCTCAAAAAGTGACAAACTGGTTATTGAACTTAATCCGTTCGCTCGTGACTTTGATCTTGATTGGCTTGCTTTTGCTTTGGCTCCTCCCGACTCTGATCAAAAAGCCAATGGAGAAGCTGGAATCGAAGTTTTGGCCGAGTTTGGGTTGGGGAGTGATTGCCTACGCGGCTTTCTTCTTCTCCATCCTACTGATTTTATTCGTCGTAATCCTCGGCGGAATCTTATTCGGCGCGTTGACCCTCGGTGGATTAAGTGGAACAGTGATCTGGCTCGGCATAGTGGCACTTTTTGTGCTAGTTGTCGGGTTTGTGCTGATCACTTCGTTCATCGCAAAGGTGGTTTTTGGAATGGCACTTGGAAAATGGCTTTTGGTCAGACTCAAATCGTCACTAGCCAAACATAAAGCCTGGCCTATGGTGATCGGCATTGTCATCACGACTCTCGTAGTTGCGCTGCTATCCTTCCCGCTCATTCCCGGCATCCTCGGCGGATTGCTTAATTTTATGATTATTCTGTTTGGTCTTGGCGCGATCTGGCTATGGGGACGCGAAGCGTTGGCTAAGAAACCCGTCGCACCTACTTTGGAGACAGGTCTTGATTAATCCTATAATATTCACCATTCACATCGGTTCTTTCAGTTGGCCGGTCCATTGGTACGGCGTGATCTTAATGACGGCGACCGTCATTGCCGCATGGATGGCCGAACGCGAAGTGCGTCGACGCGGCGAGAACGGCGATCACATTTGGAATGCGGCGATTTGGCTCATTCCGGCAGGAGTAGTGGGAGCGCGTCTCTGGTTTGTTGTTAACGCTACGTTAGGAGGCAATCTTCTTTATCTTGACCAGCCTTTACAGATTCTCAACATCCCGGCGGGCGGGCTTCATATTTATGGCGGCCTGCTTTTCGGCGCGATTGCCTTGTTTCTTTATGCGCGCAGATACGAATTGGATTTGTGGCTTCTGTTGGATTCCATTGCGCCTACCATATTGATAGGTCAGGCGCTAGCGCGTCCTGCCAATTTCATTAACCAGGAGCTGTACGGCCAGCCCACGACTTTGCCATGGGGTATCCCCATTTCTGCGGACCATCGTCTCCCGATATACTCAGATCTGTCACTATATCCCGTCGCGACGACTCGTTTCCACCCGACTTTCGCCTATGAAATGATCTGGAACTTTCTCGCCGCGGCTTTGTTATTCTGGCTCCTTTACCACTTCACGACGCGGATCAAGCCGGGAGCGATGTTTGCTGGATGGCTGATCTGTGCCGGAGTCGGACGCTCCCTCATCGAGCAGTTCCGTCCAGACCAGCCACGCATTCCCGGACTAGCGTTAACTTATACTAATCTCGTTTCGCTGTTGATGGCATTGGTTGGTGTGCTGTTTTTGCTCTGGCGATACGAAGTAATTCATCTCGCTTTCCTGCCGAATATACCGAATACGTATAAAATTTCAACAAAGAAGATTTCATAGCGCAAATTGCGTAGATTTATATCGAACACAGTCCACATAAATAGTCTCTGTTCGATTTATACACACATTTCATCACTCCTATAAGACATGATACTAATCGGTCATAGGAACCGGTTCAAGCATGGATTTATCTATCATTGGTGTGGATGATGTAGGCTCGCGTTGATCGAAACCGAAGCGCGCAAAGATATCAGCGTAGGAAGCCAGAATCTGCTCACGCGTAAATCCCATTTCTTCGTACGCGTAAACGTGCTCACTTTGGAAATGGTGTATATTATTCACCGCGTCTTGCACAATCCGTTCGAGGGCGAGTTGATCGGTATAACCAAAGCGGTGATAAAAACTGTGAATTACTTCTTCAGGCTTGCAAATCAGATCATCATAGAGCAGGATCATTTTGTTCTGCGACGGATTGCGGTCGAGATAATCCAATGGGTGACGATACCAGTATTGAGTGAAATCCAGGATTTCCTTCCGATAAGGATATTTTTCGAGTGGAACATTGAAAATGTGCCAAGCGTAACTCAGCCATGAAACAGTGGACGGCAACATATCGAGTGGGTTGCGGGCAAGATAGATGATATTTGCATCGGGAAAGATATCCATCAGCGTTTCAATCTTGGCACTGAAAGCAGGATTCTTGGACACAAAATGCTTTTTCCCGCCCGTGGCGTAAAGATGACGCTGGATGCATCCACGATAGAACTGCATAATGCGTTTGCGTTCCCGTTCAGGGATGGCATCATCAAAGAACTGATAGGGCGGAAGTTCATCGAGAAAAGGGAACATCACGCCGATGAAGAAAGTGGACCATATATGCAGAAGAATATTCTCATCCTCCTCCGGTTCAAAGAAACCAGTGCGATGGATGTTGACGCGCCCGAGTGAGTGTTGGTCAATGGTCACGATCAGCTTGCGGAGTAGACTGCCGAAGTGCGAATCAACCTTTGCAAACAACCCTGCAATCTTGCGCTGCGTAATGGACGGCGTAATAAAAATATCCCAGGTGCGAAGGCTTGTAAAGTTTTCTCTATCGCACGAAAGCAGGCGATGCAAGAATGTGGAGCCGCTGCGAAAATTTCCCAAAATAAAGAGTGGTTTATTTACGGGTTGTTTGCGATAAGCAGGGAAAAGGAGATCGTCCAGCCAGAAGCATAAACTTGTGAAAAGCGCCCACCATGGCCACACAGAATAGAATAGTAAAATGAAGACTAGGCGTTTACGTTCTAGCCGCGCATGTGTGTTGCTTGTATTGATGAAAGAACGCATTGCAGTGCGCAAGAAAAGACGGAAGTTGTATGGCATAGAATAATAGCATTCTAGCGCGATCATCCTATGAATCGTTTAATGGCTCGTTAAACTTTTCTATTTCTTTTTATTAACAAAATAAGAAAGCTTTGATTGAAAATACTCTGCCCTATCATTGCCTTGACTTGTTCCGCTCAATTATGGCTATTGCATTTCTTTACGTCTGGCTGGTTTTCCACTGACAGTCGAATTTGAATAAGCAGAAAGTAATCAGCCATGCGGAAAACAGGTCTCAAGTGGCTTCCTGGTCACGGGCCACATGGAAACCCTTTATTCAAGTGCATTGTGGAAAGCAGGTTATCCTGCTCACCCACCCAGAGCACAGTTTATTCGTACAATGTCAACCGGCAAAAACATTACTCTTCAACCTATCTTGGAACAACAGTTGACCCTTCAAGCAGCTCGGGAAAGACAAAAATTAAAAATATTCTGGACACGTATTCTATCTCGTCTGGGATCGAAGGCATGCATGATCGATCTGGTGGTTGAAAGACTGGGGATGCAGTAAAGTCATTATCGCCGAGTAACCAATACTATTTCTAGCACTTGGTCATAGCTGCTGCGATTAACATCTAAAGAATGCTGAGTTGCTTTGCCAAGACACCGCGTTCTGTGATTTATCAGTCCCATTTGGCTGCATTGGCAACAGCTCGACCTATTTCGCCAACAGCATCAATTTTTAGTAGGATAAGCAATAGAGACAGGTCAGAATAAGCTCAAGTAGTTTCACGAAATAAAGCAAAGTTTTGATCCCTTGACGACCTGTTTTTTGATCGATTTAAGGAAATTCGCTTTCAGAATTTATGCTTGGAATGAGTTGCCACATTTGCTACAGAAAAGCGCCTCAGATGGATTAGGCGAACCGCACTTGGTGCAGAACTTCCCATTTACAAACAGATTATCGGCTGGCAAGGATTGCACTGGGGCAGGGTCGACTGCCATCTTGACATCAGCCTGTTTAGCCTCTGTCATTTCTTCGCGCAACGCGCTTGTCATCTCTTGTGACCCTTTCCGAAATTCACTGATCGACCTTCCTGCCCAGCGTCCTACCTCTGGCAGGCTTTTCGGTCCGAAGAGAAGAAGGGCAATGATTACTAAAACCACGATGTGAATGGGTTGTATTCCAAAGGGCATTTCAGCCTCCTCTTAATTCAATGAACAAATATTGTGGCATCAAGGTTATCCAAATCATAAATCAATTCGATTCTATTTAGCCCAATATGGATTTGATCTGCTGTATTCCCTGTCGGATATTCTTAATTGAATTGGCATACGATAAGCGCAGGTAACCTTCGCCATATTCGCCAAAGGATGAACCTGGCAATAATGCCACGCCCGCCTTTTCGAGAAGCAGGTTGGCAAGCTCAGTCGACTTCATTTCAGTCCCCTTGATATTTGGAAATGCATAGAAGGCACCTTGCGGTTTCTGACAGATGAAACCGGCGATCTGGTTCAGCCCCTCGACGATCACATCCCGCCGCCGCTGGTATTCCGTCACCATCACCTCCACCATATCCTGTGGTCCGGTGACAGCCTCCAATCCAGCAAACTGCGTGAAGTGCGCAGTGGAACCCACGGAATGTGTCAGCAGAAGATCGACGCGGGCCGCTAGTTCGCATGGCATGATGCCGTAGCCGAGTTGCCAGCCGGTCATCGAATAGGTCTTGGAGAAACCATCCACGATGATGGTGCGTTCCTTCATATTCGGCAGGGAAGCGATGGATGCCACTTTCAATCCGTCATAGATGAGGCGCGCATAAATCTCATCCGACATGACCCAGCAATTGAATTCCTGTGCCTTTTTCGCAATGTGTTCCAAATCAGTGTACGGAATCACCCCGCCGGTCGGGTTACTGGGAGAATTCAAAATGATTAACTTGGTTCGCTTGCTGACCAAACGATCAAATGCATCCAGATCAAATGAAAAATTACTTTCTTCCAAAAGCGGCACTGCCTGCGGTATGCCACCAGCCAATCGAATCATCGCTTCATAGGTTGGGAAGCCGGGATCGGGATAAATCACTTCGTCTCCGGGCTCGACCAGAGCCAGGGTTGGAAAGAATAGGTTCGGTTTTCCGCCGGGGCTGATCACCACTTCATCAGGCTGAACACTGATGCCGCGCCGCCGTCCACTATCTTCGGCGATTGCTTCGCGCAAAGACGGCATTCCGGCAGGCGGTGTATATCGGGTATGACCGGCGCGAATGGCCGCGATGCCTGCCTCGCTCACATTCTCGAATGTGGCGTAATCCGGCTGGCCGATTTCGAGGTGAATAATCTCCCGGCCCTCGGCTTCCAATTGGTTGGCGCGTGCCAGGACTTGATAGGCACCTTCCGGTTTGAGATGAGTGATGCGTGTGGCGTAAGACATCGGTTTCCTTCGTGATAGCTCAGGGTCGCGTTCCCGCGGCTCTGCGAATCTAATTCATCCTCTGCTAAAGTTCTTCAAATTCTTCATCTGCTATGGACTGCGCCTGATCTAGCGCTGGATGGTTTTGCCGGAACGCCTACGCCACTTCGGCTTTAACTTTTTCGCGCGCCCGGAAGGCTTTGATCCAATGCATGGAGTATTCATCATGACCCATTAACAGATCGCAAGCGAGCAGACTGGTCTGGATTTCCGGTACAGTCGGGTCCGTGATGGCAACTGTGAGACCACGGGAAATAGCGAGTACCAGGTAAGCGACATTTACAATCTTGCGGTCTGGCAAACCAAACGAAACGTTACTAGCACCGAGACTTATGTTGACATCTAATTCTTGCTGGATGAGGTG
This sequence comes from uncultured Chloroflexia bacterium, assembly GCA_963783295.1. Lineage (GTDB taxonomy): Bacteria > Chloroflexota > Anaerolineae > Anaerolineales > Villigracilaceae > Fen-1038. Next base: position 409,882 of record CAWAMX010000001.1, read on the forward strand.
AATCGAGTTTAGGGTCACGCGCGCAGCGTTGTGATCCACGCTGACGGTTAAGGCCAGCGGATCAATCACGATATCTTCCGGGGGAAGGCCATAATCACCGGCTCGTTTTATTAATTTTTCCGCCGCTTTCAGGCGATCCTGTGGCGTTGGAGGGACCCCCTTATCATCTGTGATCACGCCGATGACCGCCGCTCCAAATTGCTTGGCGAGCGGTAGGACCGTGTCCATCATTCTTGTTTCAGCGGTCGTGGAATTAATTAATGCCTTTCCAGGATAAACCTCAAGCGCAGAAGCCAGAGCTCTGGGGTTGGCGCTGTCGAAGCATAGAGGAAGATCCACCACCTGCATAACGGCCTGCGCAACCCCGCGCAGCAAGGCAGGTTCGTCCGCACCGGGGATGCCCGCGTTCACGTCCAACACCGTGGCTCCTGCCTGTGCCTGCACCCGAGCGTCCTCCTGCACCATGCTAAAGTCACCTTGTTCCATGGAAGCAGCTAATTTTTTTCGACGGGTTGGATTAATGCGTTCGCCAATCACCGCGAATGGGTGCGAAGGACCTATGATAACGGTTCTATCTTTGAATGAAAGTTTGGTTTCCATATTCATCCAGCCAACTGACGTGCAATACGTATCGCGCTGGATGCATCCGGAGCAAAAGCATCCGCGCCGATCCGATTGGCAAAATCCTGAGTTACAGGGGCGCCTCCAATCATGACCTTGACCTCGTTCCGCAAGCCTGCGGATTTCAGGGCCTCGATGGTGCCCACCATGCTACTCATCGTAGTGGTAAGTAATGCCGACATACCAATGATCTGCGCGCCTTCTTGCACGGCGTCCACGAAAGCCTGAGGAGAGACATCCACGCCAAGGTCAATGATCTCAAAACCCGCACCTTCCAGCATCATTGCAACCAGATTCTTGCCAATATCATGAAGATCGCCTTTGACAGTGCCGATCGCTATGCGTCCGGCAGCCTTCACTTCCCCATGCACGAGATAGGGCTTTAAGTGCTGAAGGCCGGCTTGCATGGCACGCGCCGAGATCAACATTTCAGGAACAAAGAAATCTCCATCTTCAAAGCGTCGTCCCACCTCATCCATTGCGGCAATCAGCCCATCTTTGAGAATGATGTCCGCACCGATGCCAGAGGACAACGCGGCTTTGACCCCGTTTTCCACATCAACTAGTTGTCCGTCAATCACACTATCGTAAATTTGTTTCAGATCCATTTTATCTCCTTGCAGAGTTTGAGTTGAGAATTGCAAACCTTAGTGAATTTATTTTCAACTAGAGCCTATAACTTTCGTGGATCACAGGTGCCAGTTGTTAGAGTCATCCTCCATAACGCCATCCAAAATGGCCTCATGTGCCCGGTCTATATCATCAAGCAGAGCCTGCCGAGCCGCTTCCATGTCATGAGCCTCGAGCGCGTCCACAATGATCTTATGAGTGATTTCCTGCGTTTTTCCAGCGTGGCGCATGACCATAAAACGAGCGAGCTGGTCATGCAATCGCCCGATCATTTCAGCAAGTTCATTATTGCCGCTTGCTTTGGCAATCAGATAATGAAACTTTCGGTTTTCATCTGTATAGCGATCATAGGATTCGTCGTCGTCACCAGTGTAACCCGCATGAACCGTGCGCAACTCGATGATTTGTTGAGCACTGATCCGTAACGTGGCGCGCTCCACTGAAGTTAGCTCCAAAAGGCGGCGAATATCCAGCAAATCCCTCAGCTTCTTAAGAGTGATCCGCGCTACAAAATAACCCGAGCGCGGCTTAATATCTATCAAGCCTTCATGGCTAAGCATTTGCAATGCATCTCGTACCGGTGTAACGCTCGTTTTGTACTCGGCGGCAATCTCTTCAATCTCTAGGCGCTCCCCCGATTCACGATGCCCCATCATAATGGAGCGCCGCAGCTTTTTATAAATCAGGCTTTTCGATGTTTGATTTACATCTGGGGTTGTCATGCCCGCATTCCAATCTACCCAAATATTACCACAAGATATATCAATTTGCAATTATTTTCAATTCTGATACATCAATTATTGACCTCTGATATATTTAATGATATTATTAAATATATCAGAATTCCTCTATGAAAACCTAACCTTAGAGTTGTGTTTACTGCCGCTCCATTCTATCAATTCTCTATGTCTGAAGGAGGTGGCCAGTCTCCATAACAGAAGTGTTTCAACGAACCAAAGGAAACGTTCGCTCAAAATTTTTTTAACCAGAAAGAGAGAAACGTATGGAACCCTCAAAAGTTCATCCTCTGATTACTGAAGCTACTGAAAAGCTTCGCAAGGGAAATATTTCCCGACGTGATTTTATCAGGCTCTCGACACTACTCGGTCTAACGGTTGCCGGAGCTGAAGTTTTGGCTGCCTGTGCTCCCGCTACGACAGCTACCACTGCACCTCAAGTATCAGCGACTGCTGCCGCGACGATTGCTCCAGCCGCTACTGCAACAGCTGCCGCACCAGCCATCACACGCGGCGGCACGCTGAATGTTGCTTGTCGTATTGAGCGCGTTTCCGATCCAGCACAGTTCTCGCTGGTCAGCGCCTCGCATCCTTGGCGTCAAGTGTTCGAGTATCTAACCCACACAGATCCGCAGGGGATCACCCATCCCTACCTGCTCGATAGCTGGACTGCCAGTGATGATTTGAAGACCTGGACACTGAAATTAAAGCAAGGCATTAAGTTTAATAACGGCCAAGATTTCACCGCTGACGATGTTGTCTTCAACATCAAACGCTGGTTGGATCCAAATACCAAATCATCCATGGCAAGTGCGATGAGCTACATGGATGGCACCGGTGTCGAGAAAACCGACCAGTATACGGTCACTCTTCACCTCAACAGTCCAACGATCTTCCTGCCGGATAACCTGGCTCAATACCAAGCCTGCATCGTTCCCGCTACCTTTGGCGGCGATATCACCAAGGAACCGATCGGCACCGGCCCGTTCACGATGGTCGAATATGTGACCGCCGAGCGTGCACACCTCAAAGCGCGCACGGATTACTGGCAAATGGCTCCTGACGGCAAGCCCCTGCCTTACTTGGACGAGATCGTTATGGTTATGTTAGGCGAAGATCAGTCCGCCTATGTGGCTGCGTTGCAGAGTGGTCAAGTAGATACTCTGCTTGAGCCCAACGTCGCGAGCTGGGAAGCGGTTAAAGACGACAAACGCTTCACCGTTGTTTCGACCCCCACCTCCGCCACGCGTGTTCTACGTGTGCGCGTCGACCAGGATCCTTGGACGAAAAACGATGTGCTTACAGCACTCAAGTACTGCCACAACCGCCAGAAAATCCTGCAACTGGCCCTTCAAGGACAAGGTGTGATTGGGAACGATAGCCATGCCACTCAAGCCAACCCCGACTACTCCCAGTTGGATCCATTGCCCTTTGATACCGCCAAAGCCAAGGCCCTACTCGCTGGAGCAGGTTATCCCAACGGCTTAACTGTCAATCTGACGGTAGCCAGCGATTGGCCCGAATCCATGGCCTATGCTCAAGCGCTCAAGGAAGATGCCGCGGCTGCTGGCTTCACCATTAATTTGACTACCATGCCCGCCAGCCAATACTGGAACGGCTGGACCGACTTCAACATGGGCATTACTTGGTGGTCGCACCGCACGCAGGCCTTGATGACGATGGGATTGGCTTATACCGCCGATCCCAAGACCGGCAAACCGGGCGATTGGAATGAGAGCCACTGGGTGGACCCGGAATTTAGCCAGATCCTCACTCAAGCGGAAGGAACGCTTGACCTGACTGCCCGCAAGGCGCTGGTTCTGAAACTTGAGACCATCCAGCAACAGCGCGGCTCAATCTGCACGCCGTTCTTCATGGATGTCTGGAAGATTTACGGTACCAAGGTGCATGACATCGAACCCTCTCCGGATGAGTACTGCATCTTGACCTCGGCTTGGAAAGAAGCCTAATCACCTCGGACACTAGATTTGCATCCCACGCTGCCATCCTGTTCTCCTTGAATGGCAGCGTGGGAAATCTTCAAGGAACATTGAATTTTCATGAGGCAAGACAATGATAGAGACTAACGAAATGAAGATAATGGGCACCCATTATTCCCGATTAAGTGCTCAGGAGTGTAAAAAGATTCATTTAGCTAGCTTAAAGGTTCTCCAAAAAATTGGTGTGGACGTTCACGATGACAAAGCTAGAGAAATTCTAGTCAAGGGAGGTGCACAAGCCGATGGCCTGCGAGTGCGGATTCCAGAGTCAATGGTGACGCGGGCGCTATCAACTGCTCCAAAGTCAATCACGCTTTATGACCGCAAAGGGAATGTGGCCATGCAGGCCGGCAAATACAACACCTATTATGGCGGTGGCTCTGACTGTCTTAATATTTTGGACCACCATACCGGGCAACGCCGCCGTCCGCTTCTGACCGACGTTAGAGATGCCTCGATCTTAATGGATTCTCTCCCTGAGATTGATTTCGTAATGTCAGCTTTCCTGCCTGAGGATGTGGATCAACGCATTTATGATCGCTATCAAATGGAGGTCATGCTCAATAACACCGTTAAACCGATCGTCTTCGTCTCACCTGATCTTGAGGGTTGCGTCGCTGCCGTCGAGATGTGCGAAGCCGTGGCGGGCGGAGCTGAAGCGTTCCAACGGAAACCGTTTGCCACATGCTACATCAACGTTACCTCCGGTTTGATCGCGAATCAGGAGGCTCTCCAAAAATGTATGTATCTAGCGGGAAAAGGATTACCCCAGTTGTATATTCCCCTGAATGCAGGCGGGGTCAATTCGCCGCATACGACCGCTGGCTGCATGGCTACCATGAATGCCGGAATCCTGTTGGGCGTCGTGCTTTCACAATTGGTTCATCCGGGCGCGCCGATTGCAGTCCCAGGATGGAATGGTGGTCCTTATAACTTACAAACAATGGTAGGCAACTACGTTCTTGCAGATGAGCAAGGCGTACCTACTTCGATGGGTAGATATTACGATCTGCCGGTATTCGGCTTGGGGGGCTCAACGGACTCCAAGGTAATGGATCAACAATGCGCCTTCGAAGCCACGCTTAGTTTGATGACCGCACTTCTTAATGGCGCAAACATCGTGCATGATGTCGGCTTTATGGATGCGGGCTTACAAGGCAGTTTGCAACTGATCGCCATGTGCAACGAAATCCTAGGCTTTCTGCGAGCTACCACTAAAGGCGTGGAAGTCAATGATGAGAACTCTGGCGCTGGATGTTGTGGAAGAACTTGGCCCGACGGGAAACTACATGGGACACGATCACACGCTCCGTCACTTCAAGGAACCTTTCTATTCAAAACTGATTGATAAGAATCCCTATTCAATTTGGCAAAAGCGCGGGAGCACAACCATGGAACAACGCGCCACCAAAATGGTGGATGACATTCTGGCAAAACACAAGCCCGAACCTTTATCGGCTGAGATTCAACAAGCCGTCCATGAAATTGTCGTGCGGGAGCAGGCTTGGATTGATAAACAAAAATAATTTACAAACGGTTTATAGGTGTAAGATCATTCTTGTAAGAAGCTAAGCTCAATACGGAGACATAATGGCAAGATACATCGTCCGGCGATTACTCACCATGTTGCTTACCATGTTCCTGGTTTCAATAATCGTTTTTGCCATTGTGGAGATTGCTCCGGGAAATGTCGCACGAAACATGCTGGGGACTTTTGCGACACCGCAGCAGGAAGAATCGATGCGAAAGCAATTAGGGCTAGAACGACCTGTGGTCATCCGTTATATTTCATGGCTTTTCGGTTCGGACTGGCAATCAACTCCCAAGGTTGGACTACCCCTGCGCGAGACAATTAGCCAACAGGGCCTGGTGGCAAAATCTCAGCAATGGTGGGCTGTTGAGCCAAACGGTGACTTAGTCCAATGGGATGTTGAGGACGGTCAGCTTGTCCGGTTGACCCGACAGCCGGATGGCAGCACAATCAAACGACCAGATGACCAAAGCTGGAAAGTAGATGCAAGCGGTCAGACTTATTTTTGGGGAGTTGATACCGGCAATCGTGTTGCCGAATGGATCAAGGGTTCGAAAAACATTCAATATACTTACGATTATTCTGGCTGGCAAGAGAAGACGGATGCGCCAGTGGAATACATTCCTTTGAGCAAGGGTCTACTACGCGGTGATGCAGGTGTGTCGCTCCGCTATATGGAGCCCGTCTCTGAAGTGATCGGCCGCAGAATCATCAACTCTCTGATTCTAGCGGCATTTGCATTCCTATTTTCGATTCCCACGGCAGTCGTGCTCGGATTAATTGCAGGGCTGAACGAAGGAAAATTGGTCGATCGCATCATCTCCATTCTTGGGCTCATGACAGCAGGTTCTCCGGATTTTGCGACCGGCATCCTGCTGATCATCGTTTTTGCGCTCTGGCTCAAGATATTGCCGGGCGCTGCGGTATTTACATCGGACAATGCGATTTTACAAAATCCGCGCTTATTGGTTCTGCCGGTATTGACCGCAGGACTGGTTGAGCTTGGTTATGTATTAAGGATCACGCGTTCGAGTGTAGTCGAGGTGATGAACAGCCCTTACGTCCGCACTGCAATCCTTAAAGGGTTATCGTACCGGCAAGTGGTGCTGCGCCATGTGCTCCAGAATGCCATGATGGCCCCCATTACTGTGATTATGCTTCATGTCAATTGGTTCATTGGCGGCTTGGTGGTGGTTGAATCTGTATTCGGTTATCCGGGACTTGGAAATTTCATTCTCAATGCTGCGCTTTATAAAGACGTCTATGCAATCGAAGCCGCCTCGATGGTCTTAATCATATTGGCGGTTGGCACGCAGTTAATTGCAGACTTGATCTACTCGCTGATCAACCCGCGCATCCGGTATACCTAGGAACCGACAATGGCAACAGAAAATCTGGCTTTTCCAAAACAAACACAGAAGGCCCCTTCCGGTTTCACAGAGGCGATCAGAAATTTGGCTGAGGTAATTTTCGCCTCTCCCACGGCCATCGTTGGTCTTACGGTCGTATTGATCTGGGTGTTCATCGCTGTTTTTGCTCCAGTCATCACTCGATATGATCCGCTCTCACAGGATTATATGTTGATCGATAAAGGGCCATCGTCATCACACATACTGGGCACAGATGATCTGGGACGCGATGTATGGGCGCGCGTAGCTTATGGAGCGCGCACCATCCTGATGCTGGGTCCCCTCTCGGTGTTGGTAGCCTTTATTTGTGGTATCGCGCTCGGTCTTCCTGCTGGCTATTATCAAGGCTGGATGGACGAGGTTGTGATGCGCATCCTGGATTCATTTATGGCCTTCCCGACCATTCTCCTGTATATGATTATCATTTCGGCGGTCGGTGCTTCATCCATTAACGTGGTAATTGCCATTGCGATCGGAGGCGCACCAGGAATTGCCCGACTCGTGCGCGCTCTGACCATGGATATTCGTACCCGCGAATATGTCTCTGCTGCCAAATTGCGCGGCGATCCCGATATCCTGATTATGTTGCGCGAAATTTTGCCTAACTGCCGCGGACCGCTCATTGTGGATTTTCTACTTCGCATCGGCTATGCAGCGTTCTACATCGGTACATTGGGCTTCCTCGGTTTGGGTCTTCCACCACCTACTCCAGATTGGGGCGGCATGGTTCAAGAAGGACACAGCCACATGACGAGCAATGTATGGCCGGTATTGTGTGCCACGCTGGCAATTGTCACACTGGTCGTTGGCTTGAACATGTTTGCTGATGGCCTGCGCGAAGAAAGTATGCGCTATCAATAATCGGAGAGGAATGACTTATGACTGAGATGCCGATCCTCTCTGTGAAGAACCTGGCTGTGTCTTATAAGACACGCAAGCGTGAAATTGACGCAGTACGCGATGTTTCGTTCGATATTCATCGTGGCGAAAACCTGGGACTGGTCGGCGAGTCTGGATGCGGTAAGAGCACTGCTGCATATGCCATTGTCAACTTTCTGGGACCGAATGGCCGCGTCAAGCGAGGTGAAATTCTTTTTAAAGGGGAACAGCTTCGAGGTCGATCTGAAGCGGAATTGAGAAAGTTGCGCGGAGCCGACATCTCCATGGTTTATCAGGAACCGCTATCTGCTCTAAATCCTTCGATGCGCATTCAGGATCAATTGGCCGAGACTCTCATCACACATCGCAATTACAAAAAAGCGGATGCTTTTGCGGAGTCGCTTGAGTCGCTCAAGAAAGTATATATGCCGGATCCGGAAGGCGTGATGCGCCGCTATCCGCATCAGATTTCAGGCGGCCAGCAGCAACGCGTATTGATTGCGATGGCAATGTTGAATAATCCGTCATTGCTTATTATGGATGAACCGACCACCGCACTGGATGTGACTGTGGAAGCGGCAGTATTGGATCTGATTGCTGAACTACAGAAGCGTTATCATACAGCGACCCTGTATATCAGCCACAATCTGGGTGTGGTGGCACGCGTATCCGATAAGGTCGCAGTGATGTATGCGGGTGAAATCGTGGAGCTGGCTCCCGCCAGAACCATTTTCCATAATCCCATGCATCCATATACCATGGGGCTGATGCGTTGTTTGCCCGATGTTGACGCGCCCAAAGGGACACGCACTTTGCATCCGATCCCCGGACGCGTCCCCTCTCCGGCCAACTTACCCAATGGTTGCATCTTTGCACCGCGCTGTGAGCAGGCCAATAATCAATGCAGTATTGAACATCCGGCGCTGGTCGAATTGGAACCCGGTCATCAGGTGCGCTGTCTCCGGCGCGGTAAGGATTGGAAGGAAGTCCAGCGCCTGTGGGCCGCCGCTGAGTCAACGCCGCGTGAGCCGGAGATGGCTAAGCTCCAACTTTCTAACGAGACAGTCCTGGACGTGCAGGATGCTAAGGTCTATTATCCAGTGCCATATAAAACAGTGGGCGGCTTGGTCGGGCTCGAAAAGCGACAATATGTGCACGCATCTGATGATGTGAGTTTTGCCATCAAGCGCGGCCGCACGTTGGGAATCGTTGGTGAATCGGGTTGCGGCAAAAGCACGATCGCCAAGGCGCTGGTTGGATTGGAACCCCTTTTCGGTGGCAACGTGGAATTCCTGAACGTGGATATATCCAAGCCTCTCAGCAAGCGCCATATAAATACTATTCGCGAATTGCAAATGGTGTTCCAAGATCCCAATGGCGTACTAAATCCATCCTACACAATCGGAGAACAGATTGCTTTTTCATTGCGACGTTTTCAAACTGTGCCGCGGAATCAAGTGCGCGCCGAAGTGGAGCGATTGCTCAACGCCGTTAAATTGGATGAGAGTTATTACAACCGTCTGCCCAGGCAATTAAGCGGTGGAGAAAAACAACGCGTCGGGATTGCCCGGGCCATTTCAACGAATCCAGCCATGGTTGTCTGCGATGAACCCGCCTCGGCATTGGATGTTTCCGTGCAGGCGGCTGTGCTAAATTTATTGCTTGAGATTCAGAGAACGCAGAATACAACCATGATTCTGATTTCGCACGATCTCAGCTCAGTGCGTTTCTTCGCGGATGATGTGGCGGTCATGTATTTGGGGCGGATCGTTGAGGTTGGCCCCTGTGAAGCCATCTACCATCCGCCCAACCACCCATATACGACCGCTTTGTTGGCGGCTGTGCCTCGCCCGGATCCAGATGTCGAGCCATCTAAAATCCGTTTGGGCGGAAGGGTGCCCAGCGCCATCAACCCGCCTTCGGGATGTCGCTTTAACACGCGTTGCCCGTTCAAGATTGGAAAAATCTGCGAGCAAGAAGAACCGCCCAGACATGACTTAGGCCAAGGGCATTTGATTTACTGTCACTTATCGCCGGAAGAGCTGAGCAAGCCACAGATAAGTTGACATGACGTAGTTTTAATTTTTTTGGAGGGCTTTTCACCATGACTGACAAAAAACTTTTTTTTATGCGCGACGCCTGGCACTTCAACCCGGCTTTCAAACGACCAGTACGCGCCGGTGATAATCTTGGCTTTGATACGAAAGCCTTGCATGCCGGCTTCCGTCCCAGCGACGATATGGAACGCTTCCGCGCTTTCGTGCCGCCGATCGTTCCCTCGATGACGTATCCCTACAAGAAGTTTGACGAAATTCCATATCCGGTCTATGGACGGACAAAAACGCCAACTGCTGATATGCTCGAACAACGTCTCGCCATATTGGAAGGCGGTCAGGCCGCGCTGACAGCTGGTTCCGGTTCGCAAGCATTGTTCAATCTGATTTTCACCATTGCGCGCCCCGGCGATAATATCGTCACAACGCTCAATACATTTGGCGAAGGTTACAAACAAGCTGTCTCGATCTTTCCGGAGCGTTGTGGCATTAAGTTCCACTTTGTCGAAGATCCTTGCAACCCGAAATCGTGGGACAAAGAAATTGACCTGAAAACAAAACTCGTTTGGGTTGAGACACCCTCCAACCCAACTCTATTTGTCACTGACATAAAAGCGGTGGCTGAAGTTGCACATTCGCATAATGTCCCATTGATGGTGGACAACACTACTGCCACGGCAGCTCTGCAACGACCACTAGAATTGGGCGCAGATATCATCTTGCTCAGCATCACAAAGTTTTTGGCAGGTAACGCGACGGTCCTGGGTGGTGCCATTGTCGGCCCGGAAGATTTGACCGAGGATATTCGCTGGAACACCACCGAGTTTGTCGGCGCGATCATGCAGCCTTTTGAATTCGTGGCTGACACTTCAATATTTGGAAACCTTGCCTCTTCGCATGGAGAAGCATTCCTCCAATTCGCAGAAGGTGGCTGAATTTTTAATCAGTCATCCAAAGGTCAGGCAAGTCAATTATCCCGGCCTGAAATTGCATCCGCAGTACGAGTTATCGCGTTGTCAAATGAAGGGGGGCGGTGGACTGCTTTCATTCGTAGTGGATGGCGGCATAGGAGGAGCGCGGACGCTGATCGATAGTTTCAAGCTCATCATTCATGCCGTGACATTCGGGACCAGCCGCACCATCTGTATGCACCCACGCACCATTACACACGAGCATATGACTCAGGAAGAGCGCAACACTGCGGGCATTGACGATGGGCTGATCCGCCTCTCGGTTGGACTGGAAGATCCTGCCGATTTGATCAACGACTTGGATCAGGCGCTTGCGAGGTTATAGGCAACGCGAGATGTTTTATGCGGACCATTCAGTTGAGACCTTACAACTGAATGGTCGTTGTTCTCAGAAGCGAGTAGAAAATGACTAAACAACAAATTCTTACATCAAATGCCCCCGCACCGGGCGGCGCTTACTCACAAGCTTTGCGAGTCTGTGACTTTGTCTTTACGGCTGGAATGGGCCCATGGCATCCCTCCACCAAGCAAGTCGTTGGTAACACCATTGAGGAACAAACTACCCAGACTTTGCAGAACCTGCAAGCCATCCTGGAAGCCGCCGGGCTCGGAATGAAGGATGTTGTCAAAACCACAGTGCACCTTAGCGACTTGAGTTTGTTCGCGCAATTCAATGAAGTTTATTCCCGCTTCTTCCCTGACCCGAAACCGGTCCGCACCACGGTAGGCAGTCAACTGCTTGGGATTCTGGTTGAGATCGACGTGGTGGCTTATGCAGGGAAAGACTGAACGCTCGGATCTTTTGCGGCGTTTATATCTCGACCCGCGCCACGTCGAGGTGATCAACGAGGCACTCTTCCGCCCCGATTTGCGCGCCTTCTCCGAGTTTCTGGATATCGTCGAGAAGTACGGTACCCCAGACGAGATCAATGCCAAAGCAGCACAGGCAGGCCAGTTGTCCAATTTGGAGGCGATGGTAGAACGAGTCCGCCCGGAATATCTGGCCGATCTCCGATGGCTGAGTCAGCAAGTTGCGAGCGGATCGTTCATCCGCATTTCCGATTATCGGAAAAAGATATCGGACTTGGCTGTTTTCAATGAAGAGAATCCAGTGACGCTGGAGATCAGCGCCTGTCAGTATTTCTCTTGGTTGATAGACATTGCTCATCGTGCGGTGGAAAATGGCGAGATCATGCCGGGACGATACATCCGGGTTCGCAACATGAAGGAGCAGGAGGCTGATGGAGATTTACCCGCCTTCGCCGCCGCAATGCAAATTATCGGCGCGAGTTTCGTGGAGCAGCTCGATACGCGCGGCTCGGATGGCTCGAATATCCATCTGGGCGGTGTGGATACACTGATCGGCTATTACGGCGGTGTGGGTGAACCAAATCATTATGCTCTGAAATGGCTCGACGAATTTTTATACTATTACACAACCTATGGCGTGCGCCAGATTTTGAATGTTAATAGCGGCACGATCTTGCTGGCTTATATGCTTTATCGCCTTGGGATTGACATCGAATTCAAAATTTCGGTGACATTGGGTAACGACAATCCATATGCCGCGCTTTGGACTTTGTTGACCGCCTCCCTGTTCACACGCTCTGATCGTTCCACGCCGTTGAAAGGATTTAATTGGAGTAATTCGGTTAATGCCGGGACGATTGAAAATGCCGCGGAGCTTCGCAAAGCACTCAATCTCGAAGAACGAATTCGTTTTGAACACCATGTCACCGAAACATGGAAGGGGCTTGTCATCCAGCCTTATGATCGCCGCGAAGAAGTTTTAGGGCTGGCGGAAACTATCCATAACATCTCGGCTAAGCACGAAGGCGGCGAGGTGGAAGTGGAGAAGTCACGCCCTCGGCCTTCTGATGTTCAGGATTACTATCGAGAGAAATCCGAGATCGTGGCGAGCGGTGAATGGGAAGCATTACTCTTGAATTTTCTCGATAAATTTGATTCGGTCAACATCACTGCACGTGCTTTAACGGAACGCGGCTTAGCATTTGTGGCCGCGCAGAATTTGCATCGTTAAGTTGGTTATCCATTTTGAACGCATGAAATTGCTTAACATTCCCGCACTTGAAACCATTCAATCTGCCCGCGAACGTTTGATGGGAACCGTCTTGCGCACTCCCTTGATTTGTTTGCAAATAGATGATGTCGCCGCGGAAATTTATCTTAAGCTCGAAAACCTCCAGCCAACCGGTTCTTTTAAAGTACGCGGCGCGGGCAACGCCCTTTTATCGGCTGAACCTTCTGAACTCAAGAATGGCGTGTGGACAGCTTCCGCTGGAAACATGGGGCAGGCTCTCGCATGGTATGCACGCAAACTAAAGATGGACTGCACAGTTGTTGTTCCGGATGATGCGCCGGATGTAAAAGTTGAGGCGATTAGAAGATTCAATGCAAAGGTCATCAAACTTCCATTCGCAGAATATCAATCGATTCAAAAAGAGGGTGCCTATCCCGCTCTGACTGGTTCATTGATTCATCCATTTGCAGACGAGTCCGTGGTAGCTGGAAACGGGACGATTGGATTGGAAATCCTTGAAGATTTGCCAGATGTAGACACTGTGTTAGTTCCATTCGGTGGAGGCGGCTTGAGTTGTGGTATTGCTGCCTCAATCAAGGCGAGCAAGCCTAAGGCTCGCGTGGAAGCGGTTGAAGTGTCCACCGCGACTCCGCTCACCTCCTCTTTATCAGCGGGAAAGCCAGTTGAAGTCTCGTACCAATCCAGCTTTGTATCCGGCATAGGCGCACCATTTGTTTTTCCACAAATGTGGCCGCTGGCAAGTCGTTTATTGGATGGTTCGCATGTGGCCAAGCTGAAAAGCGTGGCATCCACAATCCGCCTGCTCGCAGAACGACACCATCTAATCGTTGAAGGAGCGGGAGCTGTCGCGGTAGCCGCGGCGTTGGAACAGCCTGCAGGAAAAAAAATAGTTTGCATTGTATCAGGCGGAAATATTAACACAGGTCATCTTTTAAATATTATACGTGGAGAAATGCCATGAAAGATATGGGAATCAATCGTATCGAAGCGCGTCCAGGACAACAAGCGTATGGATTAGGCTTGGGCGTGATGTTGTTGGATGATGTGTATCCGGGCTTTCCCGGGGACGTACGAAACGCGAGTGGGTTTCCGTTTCCGATTCAATACGAGGTGATCACAGGTGTGGACATAAAAAAGATTGTACTGAGCGACAACAAGATCATGATCCTTCCATCCATCATTCGAGCCGCACAAAAACTGGAAAAATTCGGGTGCCGCGCCATCGTGGCTGAATGCGGATACTTTGCATATTTTCAACGCGAGGTAGCAGCAAGTGTGAAGGTTCCCGTGTTTATGTCCAGCCTGCTTCAAGTGCCATTGGCTCAACAAGTCGTGGGAGCCACTCGAGTAGTTGGCATTTTGATGGCCAATTCAAAATATCTGACCGATCATCATTTGGAATCGGTCGGCGTCAAAATCGGTTCGAATTATGTTATCGGCGGCGCAATGGATGACGGACGTTGCGTGGAATTCGATCATCTCTGGACCGATGGCCTGCGCAGTGAACCCCCAGCTGCTGACTACGCTAAGGCAGAAGCGGAATTTCTGGAAGTCGCGATAGAATTTTGCCGCAAGCATCCCAAAATGGGTGCGATGGTACTGGAATGCACGGGCTTTCCACCCTTTGCGCGCGCCTTGCAACGTGCGATCAACATTCCAATATTCAGCTGGGGCACTTTGCTTGATTATGCTTATTCAGTTGTTGTACATCGGGATTATTATGGACATGTCTAAAATAATGAAACGCTCTGAGGAATACCGATCATGATTCTATCCCATCCAACCAATCCTCTCAGCCCTCGATTTCGCGTGCTTTCCGATTCGCAATGTGAAGAACTTTATCATGCCGCCCTAGACTGCCTGCAACGGGTGGGGATTTCAGATTCATAACTCCGCCGCACGGGATTTGTTAAGGAAGAGGGGTGCAGAAGTAAAAGATCACGTCGTCCGCATCCCTAAACAAATCGTGGAACAGGCAATCGAGTTCACGCCGCACGAGTTCACGGTTTGGGGACGGGATGAACAATATGCACTACACGTCGCGCCCGATCGTGTGCACTTTGGCCCGGGACCTACCTGCACGTATTTCATAGATCCTAATACAGGCGAACGGCGACGAGCCAGGCGCGGCGACGCAGGCCTGACGGCAAAGGTCTGCGATGCTCTTCCAAACATTGATTACATCATGGGGTTGAGTCTCTTTGATGATGTGACTCCGTCGCTCGCTTCCGTTTATGAATTTGCCGAGGAGATGGCAAACACCTCCAAGCCCATTGTGGCGTGGGCCAACAGTCCCGAATCCTTTTTGGATATTTGTCAGATCGCTGTTGCCGTGGCAGGCAGTGAAAGTATATTGCGGGAAAGACCGATCTTCGCTTATTTCACCACCTATGAGTCTCCGCTCAAATTAGCCAATGAACCGCTTGCTAATTTGATGCAAGCCGCTGACCGCGGGATACCATCCATTTGTTTGGGTGGGCCAACAGTTGGATTGGAATCGCCTTTTACTGGCGCTTCTGCATTGACGCTTTATCTTGCAAGTGCGCTAGCCGCGCTGACCATTGTTCAGTTATATGTTCCCAAAGCGCCCATGGCAATTGGAGGCTTGCCTTCGATGATGGATTTACGCACGGCTCGACCGGCCTATGGATCTCCAGAGGCCAGCTTGCATAGCGCCGCCGCCGCTGACCTGGCCCGCTATCTCGGCTTGCCGTTTATGGGGACTGCTGGCGCCTCTGAGGCGAAGCGCGTCGATGCACAAGCGGGAGCCGAAGCGGCTCTTCAGGTTATGCTCTCCGCTTTGAGCGGGGCTTCACTTGTTCATGATGTCGGCTTTCTCGATTGCGCCGATATTGGCTCACTTTCCTATCTGGTGCTTGCGGATGAAATCATCGGTATGGCAAAGCGCGTCATGCGAGGCATCGAGGTCACGCCTGAAACCATTATGTTAGATTTGATCGAAAAGGTTGGCCCTGGTGGAATGTTCCTTAATCAGGCAAAGTCCGCTTCATTATGTCGCAAGGAAGCCTGGGTTCCGACCGTGCTTGATCGAGATCCGTATAGCATCTGGGAGCGAAAAGGTTCACAAACCACTGAAGACGCTGTGAACGCGAAGGTGATGAAAATACTGAGTGAACATCAACCTGCGGCATTACTTGCCCAGGCAAAAGAAAAGATATTGGAGATACTCAAACTTGCCGAAGAAAGGGAATCCAAAAAAACTTAGTGGCTAATTTCCCAATTGTTTTTATTTCTTGTCAGGTATTTGAAACTCTGCTTTCCCATCAACTTCCACCGGAGATGGCAGATCGCGTCCTTTATCTGGATTACGGTCTGCATTCCCAACCCAAACATTTGCGCGATACTTTGCAGGCTGCCATTGATACCATTACTGTACCCAGCTTGATCGTGCTGGCCTATGGCATGTGTGGCAATGGATTGAAAGGCATCCGCTCGGGCATCCATACTTTACTAATGCCGAAAACGGAAGATTGCATTGCCATTTTTCTAGGCTCGGACCAGGCTTACCGAGCCGAGTTTGAAGCAAATCCCGGCACATATTACCTGACAGGCGGCTGGCTGGAATCTGGTTCTAATCCGTTGCAGGAATATGAAAAAGCGGTAAAAAAATTTGGAGAGGAAACTGCCCAGTGGATCATGGATCAGCAATACCAGCATTACAGGCGCTTGGCGCTAGTCTGCTATTCCGAGGCGGATTTATATAAGTATCGCGAGCAGGCTTTGCAAGTGGCTAAATACTGTGAAAGATGGAACATGAAATATCAGGAAATCCATGGCTCCGATGACTACATCCGGCAGCTGACAGAAGTTGCCGCAAACTTATCAGAAGCAAATGAGGCTTTCCGAATTATTCCACCGGCAGGGAAAATCGATTAAGAAGGAAGGGTCTACGCGGCCGCGTGTGATCCATGTGCCGGATGGCGATAAAACTTGATTAGCACTGCGCTTTGATTTTGGAAATTTCCATTCTCTGTACATTTATGGGAAACGATTGTTTTCACCTCCTTCCTATTTTGACTTTTTTATTTTTGAAGCCATGCTTCAATTTCCCGCCTCATCCACCAATAATATCGACAAGATATTTGAAGCCCTTTAATATAGCTTATACATAAAAACTGATTTTATACATTGGGATAAGTGGGCTCAAAAATTCGTGGATCAGACACATTCATTCACAATTGACACAGTATTCAAATTACCCAATAAATCACACACATAAGGTCGGGGGTTCGAGTGCTTCGCGATCCGCGCCCACTAAATATTGGGGAAATCATTAAGAATCTATTTCGTGAGACAGATATGGGGAATATGATTTTTAGAATTCCGAAGCCAGTTAACTTACGCATTCAAAAAAATCGATAGAGTGGATCAGTTGGAAGAAAATCCCAACTTGTGAATAGATTGGAAGCATTGGATACATTTTTCAAGATACATCAAAATCTCACAAATACGGCATCTCGGTCTTATAGTTCAGTTGGCTAGAACGCACCGTTCACATCGATGAGGTCACAGGTTCGAGTTCTGTCAAGACCACAAAAATAAATGAAAGGTTCAAGCGGGGCTCAATAAACAATATTGGGATATATATTTTTAAAAATGGAAGTAGCCAACATAAGGTTATAGCGGAGCTACAACTCTCGTGTTGCCTACCTGCAAATCCCGCCATTTAAACCATCACGCTATCCGATAGCGTGACGCGCTATGCCTTCCTACAGGTGCTGGCATATTGCCGACCTCATTTTACGCTAAGCTACTTTACTGGCTGGTATTGCTTCTGGCTTTCAACCAGACATCGAAATCAGTGGCTGCAATCCGCTCGCCGGTAATTCCATCTGCTTCATCAGAGCAAAGGAAAATAACGGGCTTTGCCATAATGGACGGTGGTAGCAAATTCATGTGTGCTGAGATTTCAGCACGAATTTCATTATCATCCGGTATCATCCCTGTGGCTGTCGCCCCTCCCGGCAGCAGCCGATTGACAGTGATTCCATAAGGCTTCAGGTCTTGAGCCATAATGATGGAGAGCGATTCAACCGCGGCGCGGGAGGGTCCATACGGAATAAATCCCTGCCGTTTCATGGTCTCATAATTCATGGAGATATTGATGATCCGCCCTCGACCCTGCTTGACCATTAATGGAGCAAAGCCACGCGATACGAGAAAATATCCCGTCAAATTTGTATCCATCAGATCGCGAAACCGATCCGGCTCAATTTCAAAGAAAGGCTGAGGCGCAGTCATGAAGCGGGGATTGACCGTTTTCATACCAATCCCTGCATTATTTATCAGCACATCCAGCCGTTCCCACTTGGCAGATACCCAAGCTACAGCACTGGTTACAGATTGCTCGGAACGAACATCGAGCAGGATTTTGACTACTCGATCACTCACTCTTCTGAGTTGTTCAACGGCTTGATCCAGTTTCGCATCAGACCGGGAAGCAATCGCCACTGTCGCTCCTTCCCCTAAGAGCGCCTCAGCCATTGCATATCCCAGCCCACTGGTCGCTCCGGTAATAAGTATGTTTTTATCTTTCACACGATCACCCATATAATCCATCTCCTTTCCTTCATTCATCCAATTCGGCACCAGTCTGATCCAATCAGACAACTGGTTGTAAGAATTGAGAAACAGCCTACCGCCATCCAGTTAATGCAGAGCAGCCTTTACGCGTTCGGGTGTAAACGGGATTTGACGAAGGCGAGCGCCGGTTGCGTCGAAGATCGCATTGGCCACAGCCGCCGCGGTAGTAACCTGGGACGGCTCGCCAGCTCCGAGCGCGGGCTGATCCGGATGGTTGAGGAGCACAATATCAATTTCAGGAACTTCCGAAAACTTGAGAATCGGATAGGTTTCCCAGTTGACGCTTGTCACGCGGTATTCGTCGAATTTAACTTCCTCTTTGAGGGCGCGGCTCAGGGATTGAATCACATTCCCTTCGATCTGGTTCTTGACGCCGTCGGGGTTAATGATCAATCCGCAATCGTGCGCGACAACAACGCGTGGTACGCGTACAATACCGGTAGCAGTATCAACGGTTACAAAAGCAACGCAGGCCACGATCGCTTGATCGTTTTCATAGCGTGCAAAGGCCAAACCGCGGCCTTCGATAACACCTTCCTGTTTCGGGCGAGGAGATGGGCGAGAGTCCCATTCAGCTTTTTTCAAAGCAGCCTCTAGCACATCACGGCATCGCGGATCCTTCAGATCGCGAAGCCTGAACTGTGCAGGATCCTGATGAGCAGCGAAGGCTAACTCGTCCATGAAAAATTCGTTGGCAAAAGTGTTCTCAGCGCCTCCGAGACTCCGAAAAGACGAACCTCGCAAGGGAGACTCTTCAATCCAGTGAATGACAACGCGCTGATTTGGAAAAGTGTAATTGGTGCGTGCATTTCTCTCGGCGCCGAAGGAGAATCGGGGGGGCGGCGCTTTTTGGGAATTCATCAATTGAAAAGTCAATAGCTGTTCTGCCATTCTAGGGCGCGCAACGTGCGTGGGAGACCATGCATGATAATCCCAAGCTACGATGTCTCCCGCGGCATCGAGGCCGGCGCGAATCTCCATTACCATGGCGGGAGCTTTAGGCTCCCAAATGAACTCCTCCTCGCGCGCCCACTGCACGCGGACAGGTTTGCCAACCGCCTGAGAAAGAATGACTGCATCCGCGGCCACATCATCGGAACCGTTTTGGCCATAGCTCCCCGCGCCTTCAACATGAATGAGATGTACCTTGTCCTCCGGCATATCGAGCAACTGCGCCAAAGCACCGCACAACGGATGTGGACCTGATGTGCTAGACCAGACAGTGGCCTCGTCTAGTTTGACATCTGCCACCGCGCACGACGGACCGATGGAAGCGTGGGCTTGATATGGTTGAAAATACTCCGCGTGAAATTGTTGCACAGAACGACTGAAAGCAGTCTCAATATCTACTGGTTCTGTTAACGGTTGTTCCAGTGTTGGCAGGGCGCGCAGATGCTTGTAAAGGTCAGCCATGCGCGGCAGAGTTGGCTTTTCATCCCATTGCACATTGAGTAACCGCGCGGCAAGGATGGTTTGCTCTTCCCGCTCGGTGATGACACCGACATAGTTCCCTCGGTGGAAAATGCGAACAAGACCCGGGACATTTCTAACCGAGTCTTCCTTCATTGAGATGAATTTGGCTTGTTCGCTGGGAGGGCGCACCACGCGTCCGTACAACATGCCGGGCACACGTAGATCTTGAATGAACGCAGGCTGGCCCGTAACCTTGAGGGGCAGATCAACTCTGGGAGTTGATGTACCAACGAGGCGATATAAATCGGCGCGCTTAACGGGGCCCTGCTGAGAAACAGTTCTGTGGAAAAGTTTTCCGCCCATCAATGCTGCGTACGTGATGTTGCGCTCTGCATGCTCGCGAACAGAAACTGTCCCATCGTTGACTAGGAGTTCTGATTTGGGCGCGTCCAATTTAGCAGAAGCCATCTCAAGCAGGAAGCGATGCGCTTCCGCTGCAGCTTGTCGCAGTGCGCTGCCACTGGACTGAATGGTCATGCTGCCCGCAGTATATCCTTCGTTCGGCGTGCGAGCGGTATCACCCATCACCATGCGGACCCGATCCATTGAGACATCAAGCTCTTCCGCAACAATTTGTGCCAGAGCAGTCAAGGTACCAGTACCGAGTTCCACCTTACCACTGTAGGCGGTGACTGTGCCGTCGGATTCAATCGCCAGCCAATCATCGAGCTGATCGGTTGGCCGGCTGCCCCAGGCGGCCTCGGCGCGCCCTGATGCATTTCTGGAAGGGTTACGCTGCGCATTCATCATTTCACCTCTTTCCACATCAGTTCGGCAGCTCGACGGGCAGCGCGCAGAATGCGAAGATGACTGCCACACCTGCAAAGGTTTTCATCAAGGGCAGAACGAATCTGTACATCCGTGGGATGATGATTCTTCCAAAGCAGTTGGGCAACCACCATGATCATACCGCTTGTGCAATATCCACACTGCGCCGCCTGTTCATCGAGAAAGGCTTGTTGTATCGGATGTAGTTCCTCCGGTGTACCCAATCCTTCAAGCGTTGTGATAGGGCCACGCGTCGCCTCAATCACGGGCGTCTTACATGACCTGATCGCCCGCGCACCCAAAAGCACGGTGCACGCCCCGCATTGCTCGAGGCCACAACCCATGCGTGGACCACTTAAATTCAATTCGTTGCGTAAAACGTAGAGCAAGGGAGTATCTGGCGCGGATCGTACTTCATACTTTTTTTCGTTAACCATAATTGTCAAGAGATTAGTCATCCAGTATCTCCTTACCTCTTTCCGAGATCAGATTTCTTTTCCTTCAAACTGGCTGTTGTAGAGTTCCGCGTAGAAGCCTTTTTTTGTCAGCAGTTTCTCGTGCTTGCCCTGCTCGACAATATCACCGTTATTCATGACCAGGATCCAGTCGGCATCGCGGATGGTGGACAGGCGATGAGCAATAATGAAACTTGTACGGCCCTGCATCAAAGTGTCCATGGCTTTCTGGATTAAAACCTCAGTGTGGGTATCGACTGAACTGGTGGCTTCGTCCAGGATCAGGATGGCCGGGTCAGCCAGGATCGCTCGGGCGATCGTCATCAGCTGCATCTGTCCCTGGGAAATGTTGCTAGTTTCCTCATTAAGCACCGACGCGTAACCTTCTGGCATCGTGCGAACGAAGTGATCCACGTGGGCAGCTTTGGAAGCTTCGATGACTTCCTGGTCGCTGGCATCGGAGCGGCCATACCGTATATTTTCCATGACGGTACCATTATAGAGCCAGGTATCCTGCAAAACCATCGCGAACATTCGGCGCAAGTCGGTGCGCGTGAAATCCTTGACGTTATGACCGTCGACCATGATGGCGCCGCTATTAACATCATAGAAACGCATCAAAAGTTTGACCATGGTGGTCTTACCGGCGCCGGTTGGGCCGACGATGGCAATCTTCTGCCCGGGTTCGGCATAGAAGGAGAAATCGTTGATGATGATCTTATCCGGGTTATAGCCGAAGTGGACATTTTTGAAATCCACGCGGCCCTGGACTTGTTCCAGCTTGACTGGAGTGGTAGTTTCAGGAGATTCCTCGGGCTCAGCCAGGAATTGGAAGACGCGCTCTGCCGCCGCGGCCGTTTGCTGAAAGATGTTGGAGATATTTGCGATCTGCGTGATTGGCTGGGTAAACGTGCGCACGTACATGATGAAGGCCTGAATATCGCCGATGGTGATGACATTTTTAATGGCTAAGTAGCCGCCCAAGATGCAGATGACCACATAACCCAGATTGCTGATAAAGTTGATGATCGGGTATAGTAGCCCGGTCAGAAATTGGGATATCCAGGCGGAGCTATAAAGCGTGTTGTTTAGTTCGTCAAACACCGCAACGCTTTCTGCTTCGCCGTTAAAGGCCTTCATGACTACATGGTTGCCGTACATTTCCTCGACATGACCGTCTACATGGCCCAGATAGTCCTGCTGTTGTTTGAAGTATTTTTGGGATAGGTTGACCACTAGGCCGATGAGGCCAAATGACACTGGGACGATTACCAATGCTACCAGGGTCATTTCCCAGTTGATCGTGAACATCATGATCAGCACGCCCAGCACCGTCGTCACCGATGTGATGACTTGGGAAAGGCTCTGGTTGAGAGTTCTGGCTAACCGTATCCACGTCATTCGTAATCCGGGAAAGGATCTCGCCATGGTTGGTGCCGTCAAAGTAGCGCAGCGGCATGCGGTTGATCTTCTCAGCAATATCCTTGCGGAACCGGTAAGTGATATCCATAGATACACCGGACATGATCCAGCCCTGCACGTAAGCAAAGGCGGAAGAAAGGATATACAGGAATAGAACCTCGAGCACGATATGGCCAATCGAACCAAAATCAATCGTACCGGTCCCGGCGAGCTTAGCCATTAAGCCCGTGAACAATTCGGTAGTGACATTACCAAGTAATTTGGGGCCGAAGATGGAGAAGATGGTCGATGCAAAGGCAAATATCATCGTAACCAAGATCAACAATTGGTAGGATCCTAGGTACTGGATCAATTTTTTCATGGTCCCCTTGAAGTCACGCGGTTTTTCACCTCGCATCATTACTGCTCTTGGGTTGGTACCGCCCATTGGGTTCGGCCCGCGTACTGCGCCAGGTCCACCCATGACACCGCGATTTGCTTGTGGGTTGTTCTGCATACTCATGCCAATTCCTCCTCACTGAGCTGCGATAAGGCGATTCCCCGGTACACTTCACAGGTCTCCATTAACTCTTCATGGTTGCCTTTTCCGGCGATCTTGCCTTCATCCAGAACGATGATCTGTTCAGCGTTTTTGACGGTGGCAATGCGTTGGGTCACAATCAATAACGTACTCGACCCAGTGTGTTCCTTGAGCGCCTTGCGTAGTGCCGCATCGGTTTTGAAATCCAATGCAGAGAAGCTGTCGTCGAAAATATAGATGGGCGCTTTCTTGATCAAGGCCCGCGCGATCGAGAGCCGTTGTTTCTGGCCGCCTGAAACGTTCATGCCGCCCTGGGCAATCTCAGTCTGCATCCCTTCCGGCTTGGCAGAGATGAACTCCGTGGATTGGGAAACATCCGCCGCCAGTTTCAAATCCTCGTCGCTGGCGTTCTCATCGGCATATCGCAGGTTGCTTGCAATCGTCCCGGAAAATAATGTGCCCTTCTGAGGAACATAGCCGATCTTTTCCCGCAGATCATGCTGCCTAACTTCCCGGATATCAATACCGTCTACGCAGATCGCTCCATCCGTCACTTCATAGAAGCGCGGGATCAAGTTGACGATGGTAGATTTGCCGGAGCCA
Source organism: uncultured Chloroflexia bacterium (assembly GCA_963783295.1). GTDB lineage: Bacteria > Chloroflexota > Anaerolineae > Anaerolineales > Villigracilaceae > Fen-1038. The sequence continues at coordinate 433,621 of CAWAMX010000001.1, forward strand.
GTGGTGCCGATAAAAGCGGTCGTTTGACCCGGTTTAGCGGTAAAGCTGATGTCGTGCAGAATATCCTCCTCAGCGCCCGGATAGCGAAAGTTTACATTGCGAAATTCGATTGTGCCTTTGAAAGGCGAGGAGAATTGCTGGGGATTTTCGATGTCCTTGATCTGGGGATCCGTCTCCAGGACGTCTGCGATCCGGTCGGCGGACACGGAAGCGCGCGGTAGGATGATGAACATGATCGAGAGCATCAGGAAAGCAAACACGATTTGCAAAGCGTATTGCATGAAGGCGATCATATCGCCGACTTGTATTTGTGAATTTGCCACCTGGTGAGCCCCCACCCAGATGATCAGGACCGACACGCCGTTCATGATCAACATCATTACCGGCATCATCACAACCATGATTTGGTTAATGAACAGGCTGGTCGAGGTCAAATCCACATTGGCCTTATCAAAGCGTTTTTCTTCAAATCCTTGCATATTGAAGGATCGGATGACCATCATGCCGGAAAGGTTCTCGCGCGTCACCAAGTTGAGGCGGTCAATTAGGTTTTGGACGACCTTGAACCTGGGCAGGGCAATCGAGAATATGGTCATGATCAGCCCAAGCAGGACGATCACCGCCAGAGCAATGATCCACCACATCGATGCGGATTTCGCCAGGGCATGGATGATGCCACCCACCCCGATGATGGGTGCGTAGATCACCATCCGCATCATCATCACAACCACGGTCTGGATCTGGGTGATATCGTTGGTGGAGCGCGTAATCAGCGAAGCAGTTGAGAATTTATTGAACTCGGTGCTGGAGAAGCTTTCCACTTTTTGGAAGATGTTACGACGCAGGTCGCGGGCCAGCCCTGCTGCAATGCGCGCCGAAAGGAACCCGACCGAGATCGTGCAGGCTACAGAAAGCAATGTCAACAGCAGCATCAGCATCCCGGTGTGAATGATGTAGTTGATTGATAATTTCCCGGTATCCATCCCCAGGGCGGTATATTCAGTCTTGACCGCGCCCACGGACATCTGCACGATCATGCTGGTGCCCAGCGCGTCAAATTTCTGATCGATCGTGGCTGTGATCTGGGTCAGGGTCGTGGCCGGGAGTTTCTGCAACACGGCGAAAACGTCTGTTCCTGGCGGGATCTTGGGCAAGCCGAAGCTCTGGCTCATGGTTTGCGCCGTGGTCGGGTTGGCTATGGCCTGTTCGATACCAGAGACTACCAGCAATGCCTTACCCATGATCGGGTTCAGCCTTGTGATCTCGGTTTGGTCAACGTTTTTGTTGAGCACATAGATTGGCTCTGTTGCCAAGGCGGGATATAGTTTTACATCGGTGGCATAATCCGCGGAGTTCTTGTCCACCAGCGTGTAATCTGCCAGCATGGAATTTTTGTTACCCGCGGTCATGAACATCACCAGCCGGTTCATTTCGCTCTGCCGAATGGCCATTGGGACGGCATTGACCACGCCGCCCTGCTGGATACCGTAGTCAACGATGTTCGACATGTAATCCGGCAGAGCCAAGTCTGCGTTTGCCTGTATGAATAACAGAGCAACAGCAATCAGGAGCAGGAGAAGATAAGGTTTTAAATATTTGGCTAAACGTAGCATGGTTATAAAGACTCCTCAAAGCAAACGTTACTACCGCTTCGATTCGACTTGTTGATCGAGCTGGTTAGTTTTTTTAATCAGAATTTTTAGTGCGGCCGCGATCTGTTCTTTCTGACCTGCAGAAAGGCCAGAAACGAGATCGTCCAGCCAGCCCTGACGGGCCCGCACACTCTCCTCCATGATCCGACAACCCTTGTCGGTCAGGACGAGTTGTTTGACGCGCCGGTCCTGGGGGTCTTCTGTCCTCAGGATTAATTTCTGCTGGACCAGACGCTCCAGCATCTGGCTTGCTGCAGCGTGGGTGATGCCCAACCCTTCCCCGAGATCAGAAACATTGCTCTTGCCATGATAGATTTGGAATAAGGCGCCAATCTGTGACATGGAAAGGCCATTCTCTTTAGAATAAAGGATTAAGCTGCGCATCGAACTTCGCATGAAGTCCCCTATCCATTCTTGAAGAGTGAGAGCCAGCGGATCAGAACGCTGCATAGTTCACCTTTCTAATAGTTAAGTATACTTAATTATATAATAAGATTTATAGTTTGTCAAGCTAACAAATTAGAACAATACTTTCGATCTTCATAACTGCAGTGTTAGCCCAAAGTGGATAATTCTCCGCTGCGCTCCGAGTTGCCCACATGTCCACCGCTTCAACGGCGGCGACATCGAGGGGATATCTCTACTTTAGCAAACAGGGGACATTTATACTTTGGGTTGACAGAGAAAATAAAGAATATTGAGTCCAGTTTTCTGAATAGAGTCGATTCTTGAAACTAGAAAACGCGATTTGAGTCGACAAGGTCCCGAGTCCAAATCTCGGCACCCGACAACAAAGAGAGCACCTAATTTTAGGCGGTCGCTTCATTTGCACTTCTAGAAGTCTTGAACGGAAAATGATTTTTATCCAGGGGCAATATCTTACGCGCATGCGGGCGCAGTCTGGCGCAGAAGCGCATGATGCCTTCTCAGGCGTGTCATCTTATCATTTACGCTTGCAACTTTTTCCTCATCTCCCCTGTACTACAATGTAGAAATGACATCCGCACCAGAGCTTGAATGGGTTCGCCGTGCGAAACAAGGTGACCGTGAGGCCTTCGGCGAAATTGTGCATTACCACCAACAAACGGTTTTCAATGTTGCTTACCGCCTGCTCGAAAATGTTCACGATGCGGAGGATGCAACACAGGAAGCGTTCATTCGGGCTTATCAATTCCTTGATAAGTTCGATCTGAACCGCCCGCTCACTCCCTGGCTCAAACAGATTGCCGTCAACGTTTGTTTGAATCGACTCGAGGGACAAAAATCTATCTCGCCTCTGGACGATGAGCTGGCCCCCATTCCCGATCCACATCCCGATCCGGAAGCGATCACCGTTCTTCGAGACCGTGATGAGCGTATCAGTTTTGAATTACATCGCCTGCCGTTACGCTATCGCCTCGTGATCGAACTTCGGCACTTTCAGGATTTGAGCTACGAGGAAATTGCGAAGCAACTAAGACAACCGGTAAGCGATGTCAAAAGCAATTTGTTCCGCGCCCGCAAGTTATTAGCTGAAAAACTCAGAGACATCTTATGAACATCCGCGTTATTCAAAACATCAAAACCACTTTTATTTTTTTGCTTGGGCTATGGCTGACGCTCAGCACTACGCTCGTGCTGGTTTTTACGTGGGGCAACCGGATCGCCCACACGGAGATTAGCATGGGCACAGGCTTGATCGTTTTGTGGGTTTTTCTTTGCGGTTCGTTGATGTATGTTTTTCGCGAGCCGATAAAAAGTTTTGTTTTGAGCATTCCTTTGAATTGGCAGATCAAATTTGTTTTATTCTCAACTTTACTCGCCATGCTCGAAGAAGCCATCACAACCACCATGACCAATCTCGCTCCAATATTTGATGTGAAAGTCGGCGAGGCGTACATTACAGCCTCTGCTAATTACGTAGACGTCATTCTGCACCACAGTGTGATTGTTTTTATTCCTTGGTTTATCGCCTGGGCATGGATTCTCAAACGCTATGCCTTTAGTCCATTCTGGGTTTTCTTGCTGACCGGACTCAACGGCCTGCTTGCCGAAACATTGACGTTCGGTTTGCAACACCTCAGCGAATTTGGATTGTGGATCTTCGTCTATGGCCTGATGACTTATTTGCCAGCCTATACAATTCCAAATGAAAGAAACGTAACTCCGCCAAAATTTTGGCACGGATTACTGGCCTTCATTATGCCGTTCCTTTTCAGCATTCCCTGGGCGATCCTGCTCCATTTTCTATCTCCCAATCACCCCGCCATCCACTTTCCACCTATAAAGCCATAAATCATCTTTCAGATTTTCAACTCAACGAATATCTCGACAATATCCCCGATCCATCCGCGCGTCGTGCAGCGGAAGCACATCTAATTGACTGCGACGAATGCCGCGCAAGATTGGACGAAATACAAACTGTCTTTTCAACTCTGAAAAGTTTACCAGATGTAAAGTTATCGCACGATCTTTCGACAAGCATTGTCTCACGCCTGCCGCAACGGCGTGAGCCTGTTCTCACTCCGATCTTTGCGGTCCAACTCGGAGCGGCACTCGGGATGGCATTGTTCATTGCCGTCGCGATCGCCCAGAGCATCCGTATTCCTCCTATTCCAGCTTCCCAATTTTCGCTTCCCGAACTCCAATTCGCAATTCCTAATTTTCCTTCCGCTATTCCCAAATCCCTATTTCCTATTTTCCGCTCACTATTTTCAATTTCCCGTTTCTCATTCCCAACGCTCAGTGCCCCACCATACATTCCACAACTGCCCACGTTCCGAATTCCGCTTTCCAGCTTTCAAACTTCCATTATTGCCATCTTCACTTTATTACTCGGGTTGATTGGGAACGCAATCTTATTATGTGAGCGCTCTGAGGTCCAAAAATGAAACGCCTATTGATTCTTATACTCGCTTCGGCTTTGGCCGCACTGGCCTGTGGCTCACAAACTCCTCCAACGCCCACCATGCCATTTCCTACACTGGCAAGTTCAGCTTTTGATTCAGGCCGCACCACATATGGATTCTTTCCGACCCCTCCGGAAGTTTCCATGGACAGCGTCATGAAAATTTATAAAGACATCGGGAACCATGCCGACTTTGTCCTGATTCAAGAAAATGTTCCCTGGAACGATTTCCTCAACAGCGTGGACGGTTCATCGCAAAAGCGTACTGATATCATCAATCAAGTTACACTTGCGCGGCAAAATCATCTCGATGCCATTTTTGTTGTGGATGGCTTGAACGGACTCAACCGCAGCCAGTTCAGCGGCCTGCCGTTTGGTTGGGATGCCAGCTTTGCCAATCCAAACGTCCGCGCCGCGTATACCAATTACACTTTATGGGTTGTGCGCATGTTCCATCCACGTTATCTCGGCCTGGCATCCGAGATCAACACCTACATGGACACACATCCAAGCGATGCACAAAACTTCATCAACTTGTACAACGATATCTATAAAGCAGTGAAGGCCGAAGCGCCGGACACGAAAATTTTCGTCACCTTTCAGTGGGAGGAATTAAACAATCTCATATCGCAAGCCGCGAATGGCCGCCCGCGTCTCCAGCCGAATTGGGATCAGGTGGAAGCCTTCGAACCAAACCTGGATGTTTGGGTGATTTCTTCCTATCCGTTTGTTGCATTCAAAACAGGGGCGGATATTCCGTCCGATTATTACACTCCGCTTCTTGCGCGGACATCAAAGCCGCTTGCCATTGCCGAAGGTGGATTCACATCCAGGCCCATCGGGCCGATCAACGGCACGCCCGAAGATCAGGTTGCGTACTTGAACGCGATCCACAATCAAATCGGTTCGCGCTTGGCTTTTTGGGTTTACCTTCTGCTCGAGGATTTCAATCTCAATTCCTATTCCAATTACATGAAAGCGAATGGCGTCAACTCGACCGACATCAACACACTGGGCATGTTTGCCTCGGTCGGGCTTGGTAATTCAGACGGCACGCCCAAGCCCGCATTGGATTTGTGGGATTTGTTCCGTGCCGGTAAGTAAATTAAAAAGGAGAAAATATGAACAATATCTTCGGTTTGCTTTTCGTCATCATCTTCGGGGGCACAGGATTGATTTCGATCTTCGCTGTGATCGGCCTGCTATTTCCCAAACCCGTCGAACGAACGAGTGCGGCATTGGAAGCATCACTAGGCAGATCGTTGTTGCTTGGTCTGATTAACTTTCTATGTGTGGGTGTGCTGGACGCGTTATTCATCTGGCTGGCCCAACTTACCAGCAGCGTGAAAGTCATCAGCGGCATCCTGGTCATCATCGGTGGAATAATCACGCTGGCCCTGGCGTTGCTGGCCTTCCTTGGCTTGGCCTCGTTCGCAGATTTGCTCGGGCATCACATGGGCAAATCGAACAATGAATTCGATGCGGTCGTGCGCGGAGGAGCTTTGCTGATCCTTGCAGGCTTCACACCGTTCGTCGGCTGGTTTGCTTTCACGCCGCTGATGATATTGACCGCATTGGGTGGGGCTATTCAAACGGTATTCCGCAGGCAGGCAAAAGTCGAGGTTGAAAAAGCATAACATAAAGCCGGTCGTCAAATTCAAAAACGACCGGTTTTCATTTTCGTTTTGAGTTGCAGCCTTGACTTTTCTTGTTTTATCGACTACAGCTTGAAAGAGCTGCCCGTAGCGTATCTTGCGAATGGTAGGTTTTGAGCAATTAAGGGATTTCCCTCATTGACACAAAAGGAGAAGAGGTGTTTGCTGTAGGAATGTCAACGCTCTGCGACCGGAGAATTGTTTATGGACAGTACCATCCTCCACTTCCACCTCTCCATCCTCCACCACCCCAATGATGTGACCATGATGTACCATGAGGCCCATGTGGCCAATGCGTCCACCATCTTGAATGTGAGGAGTAAGCGCACCAGACGCCCGGATTATATGCTATCGATGCTAGTGGTGGCGCAGCTGGTGCAGGGAGATAACTAACGTCGCCACTTACGCTTGCATACTGTCCTGAAAGCCAACAGGTTGTACCGGGATAACCAGGAACGTCAATGACCCAATAATTGTCTGGCGTATCTTTTCCAACCACCGTTACGGTAGTTCCAGGGCGGATGGTAGTCACAAAGCCATAGTTGGTATTAGGTCCAGCATAGCAGTTTGTGGCAACACTGACACTCAATGCAGGCGGCATCGATGCACCGGAAGTCGTTGCGGTCGCCGTGGGTGTGGCGGTATTGGCAGGAGTGGCAAAAAGCGCAGTTTGCGTGAGAGCCTGCAGGGTCTGCGCTACCATCGTTGAAGCCTGATTCACATATGTATCCTGCTAAGTCGGCGCGCTGGAAGGCGACGTACCCAGATCGACGGTCACACTGCAAGCGACCATCACCAATGCAACAATACAAGATAAAGCGAGAAGTTTATTTACGCGCATTTTTTCCTTCATACGTCCAATATAATCTCAATTATCATAGTAGATGTGTATTTTGTATGTAGATTTTGCTACGAAAACTGGATTTTGGCAAATGGATTAGGATGGCCCGCTTTCGGCTTGTTCCGGTTTCACTGTGCGACATGCGCTACTCAAGGAACTTTTACCATTAAGCCTTATAATAAATGTTGGTCAATTTTTCAAATCCACAAGGAGATGCATCATGAGAACATTCATTAACCTTCTTCTGCCCCTCACTCCAGCGCTGGTGATATTTGGCCCACTGATAATTGTCATTGGGTACGATCCTTCCAATCACCTGTGGGCAGATGTGGGAGCCTTCATGACTGGAGTTGGCATACTGATTCTGTTTCTGAAGATCATGGATCAATCGCGGCAGATTGAAGAAATCACCCGCCTGCTTAAAGGCAACGATCAGAAGATGCCTCATAGTTGATTGATCTGTTGTCATAAATCCGCGATGAAAAATGTATGTCTGTAGGAATAGAAATCGAACTGAGAGGTTAACTAGCTCAAATCCTAAATCAGGCTATCATGGTTAGCTGAGCAGAAATTCTTTTGACTACCCCGTTTGGTCGCAGCACTTGAAACAAGAGAAGCATAACGAAGAAAGAACAAACTATTTGAAATCGCAATGATATCAGGTAATTCGCTTCTGAAATAATCAAGTGCTGACGGGTATCGAGGGCGTTATCAAGGCCATCATTTAGGCATTGGACTTGAATGACCAGCACGCCTGGAGTCGTCAAAGATCCTGTGCTCTCGAGGGTTGCGCGAGTTATAGTTCTCTACGGAATATGATTTCCATAATACCATGCTGGGCGCCAGGGAACAGGTGGCTGCACAATATGGGGATGATTCCGAGCGGTGCAATCGCTCGGCCTGACTCGGTATAAAATACTGGAAACCGACCGGGGAAAATATGGATTCAACGCAGTTTTAGAATGTTCCTGGATCGAGGTTACAATCGTGCGAATTATCATTTCCAGCTCTTTTTGAAAAGGATTATTCATGGACATGCTTAACATCCAATTTGAAAAAATCCGCCAATCTCAGACCGTTGCCATGGCAGATCGTGTTCATGCACTGAAGGCGGCGGGACACAGGATCATCGGTCTGCAAACCGGCGATCCGGATTTTGCAACTCCGCCTGCTGTTTTGGGTGCTGCGCTTCAAGCGATGCAAGCTGGTTTAACTCATTATGCGCCGAGCCGCGGGTTGATGGATTTAAGACGTGCGGCATCCGTGAAGCTTCAACGCGACAACTCCGTTTCATACAACCCGGAAACGGAACTGCTGATCACTCACGGCGGAATCCACGCCTATTATTTAGCAATGCAATCCATATTGAATCCCGGCGATGAAGTGTTGGTCGCTGACCCATCATGGGCAACGCATTCGAACATGGCAATCATGTTGCGCGGCAACGTGATCCGTGTGCCTGCGCCCGCTGATAATGGATTCATTCCGCTGTTTGAAATCCTGGGAAAGGGCATTGACATCAAAGACACATGTGATCGTTTTGAATTATCCATCCAATCCAACAGGCGTGTATCCGACGCGAGAGTATTTGCAGAAGTTGCATGATTTTGCTGCCGCCCACAAGTTGTGGATCGTGAGCGACGAAGTTTATGAAAATCTGTACTACGGCGAAAGGCCAACTTCTGCCGCGGCATTCGATGGTACAAAAGAACATACGATTTTGGTTCACAGTTTATCAAAAACTTATGCTATGACCGGCTGGCGGGTCGGTTATCTGGCGGCGTCTGCACAGGTTATTGATAATGCGCTCAAGGCAGGACAAAATTCCATCACGTGTGTTGCACCATTTATCCAGAAAGCCGCGGCGTTTGCGTTGACCGATCCCACTGTCTGGAAGATCGCCGAGGATATGCGTGCTACATATGCGCGTCGCCGCGAGTTGGTGTTGCGAATGGCGCACAGCATGGAAAGCGAAAAAGTTTTGGTTACGCCGCCGAGGGGCGCATTCTATTTTTTCCTGGATATGCGCATCCTCAAAATGACTTCCGTTGAGATTTGCGAACGTCTTCTCGAAGAAGCCGGTGTGGGACTGATGGCTGGTTCGGCATTTGGCGAACAAGGTGAAGGCTTTGTGCGTATGACCATCGCCGCATCCGATGAAGAGGTGGCAGAAGGATTCAGAAGAATCCTCGAGTGGGCTGAGAAAATAAAAGGATAAAGCGGGAGCAGTGGAGTGGTTATGAAAATTGCATTTCAAGGCGAAGCGGGCGCATATTCAGAGCAGGCAGTGTTTGAATATTTTGGCGAGGCGGAAACCCAGCCATGCGAATCGTTTGAGGCAGTATTCGCCGCTGTTGATTCGGGCAGATGCGAATCGGCCCTGATCCCGATTGAGAATTCTTTGGCAGGAAGCATTCATCAAAACTACGATCTGTTATTGCGGCATCAACTGCACATCGTCGGCGAATATTTTTTGCGCGTCCGCCACTGTTTGATCGCGTTGCCTGGCGTAAAAAAATCCGAGATCAAGAAAGCCATCAGCCACCCCCAGGCGTTGGGACAATGTGATGCATATTTGCGAAATCAAAGCATCAAAGCGGAAGCAGTTTACGATACGGCAGGGAGCGTCAAGATGCTCAAGGAAAGCGGCGCACGCGATACGGCGGCGATTGCTTCGCGGCGGGCGGCTGAGTTGTATGGGATGCAAATCCTGGAAGAGGGGATTGAAGATAATTCAGAAAATTACACGCGCTTTTTGGCGATTGCGCGTGAGGAAATTCGACCTGATGCTGAGGCAAAGACGTCGATCGTGTTCACATTGCGAAATGAACCCGGCGCGTTATTCAAAGCCTTGAGTGTTTTTGCCCTGCGGAACATTGACCTGACCAAAATCGAGTCGCGGCCATTACAGGGCAAGCCGTGGGAATACTTGTTTTACATTGACTTCATCGGCGCGACCCACGAAGAAACCGTAAAGCGCGCCCTGGATCATTTGGGCGAATATGCCGCGATGTTACGCGTGCTGGGATCCTATCCGAGATTCAAGGGGCAGGAATAATTCGTCAAGGATGGGATGGGTAGATCCCATCCTGCAATCTGGATTGGATGAATCCATCCCACGCTTTACGATTGAATTAGACGCCGGCAATGGTCAAGATCATATCTGTAAAATAGCCAAATAGAAAGCCGATGAAAAGTCCCCAGCCCGCGGGGAATTTTGTCTCAGGGCGGCGATTCAAGTTGAACAATTCACCAATGATATAAACCAGCGCGCCTGCTGCAAGCGATAAGAATAAAACGAACATTGCATCGGAAAGAAAATAATATCCAACGATGGTGCCGAGAAAAGTGGGCCCGCCGCCGATCAGACCCGCCAGTCCGATAAATCCCCATGAAGGGCGATTTTCCCCCACCAGCGGACCAACAATCCCAAAACCTTCGGTGGCGTTATGCAATCCAAAGCCGATGATGAGCAGCGCGGCAAAACCAATATCGCCGCGTCCCGCAGATTGACCAATGGCAAGTCCTTCGGAGAAATTGTGCAATCCGATTCCGGTGGCGATCATCAAAGCCAGACGAGTGGGGTCAATCGGTTGGTTGGATCCAGCTTGGACGCGCATGAAGCGCTGATCGAAAGCGATCAACCCAAGCAGACCCAACCCAAATCCGAACACAAAGATGCCGAGCAGAGTAAAGAACTCAGGAAAGTTTTTATTTTCCGTAACAGCCGCTTTAATCGGATCGGAAAGATTCGAAAGAACATCAAATAGGATGAAAAGCAGGATGCCTGCAGATGTCATGGAGAGGAACGTGCGGGTTCCTACTGATATTTTTTTGATTCGCCCCAAAGGTAAACCGAGGTAAATGGTAAACCCCGCAATGGCACCAAGCAAAACGGTTTGTATAAAACTCATAAAGTATTCTCCGTCATTCAATTGATATTGATAAAGAAAGTCAGCCTTTAAGAGGCTGACTTGAAAAGTCTATCATGCTGACAAAGATTTGGGAAGACAAAAAATTGTCTGTGACTTCAAGCGTTACTATCTAGCTTTCGTTTTGCGTCCGCCCGATTTGCCCTGATACGCGGGAGCCGTAATAATAATATAGTTGCAGATCCGTTCATCCATCATTCGGGTGATGATTTGTTCGTCGATTTGATTTTGATCCACGTTTTCTTTGGCAAGAGTGAAAACAGTGGGCAACTCTGCGTTATACCGGTAATTGATCAGCTGATGAAGTTTTTCTTTTGCCCAAGGCGTAGCGGATTGTGATCCCAGATCATCCAAGATAAGTAATGGTGTGGTTCGTACTTCGTCAAAGCGACGATCATAGCTTGTGCTTGCATTGGGGCTGAAGGTGGCGCGCAAGTGATCGAGTAAATCCGGAACCATTACAAAGAGAGGCGGATCGCCGAGGTCAGCGCGATAATTGGCAATTGCCGCGGCGAGATGAGTTTTACCGCAGCCATAGGTTCCTTCAAAGACCAGCCAGCCTTTTGGCTTGTCTGAAAAGACATGTGCCGCCTTGAGCGCCTTTTGCAAGGATTTCAATTTGTCCGCATCCAATCCTTCGCGTTCGCGGTCGTCAAACGTGCTAAACGTTTTGTGTGCCATCAAATCGAGTGATGAAAGCTCCGGATGGCCAGAATTGTCCATCGGGCGACGGTAATCAGGCACGTTGATTTTTGCTTGTGTGACCAATTCGGGGTCCGCTAAACGTGAACGGATACGGGCTTCGATTTCATCGAGCGCGAGATTGGTCGTTACTACGGTAGATAGTTTGTTGATATAGCGATAATTTACGATCTGAAATAATTTTTCCTGCGCCCAACCAGTTGCATTCTGCGTTCCGAAATCATCCAGCACCAATAACTTTGCATTACGGATTTCGTCGAAGCGTTGTTCAAAGGTCGTATCTTCATCGTTATATGCGAAACGCAATGTGTCGAGCAAATCTGGAACGGTGAGAAAAAGTGTAGGCACGCCCATGCTGACTGCATAATTCGCAACCGCCGCTGCCAGATGCGTTTTTCCACAGCCATAACTGCCTTGCAACAACAGCCAGCCATTGAGGTTTTGCGCATAATGCCGGGCCTGATTACAAGCCATCTCCAAGGAATTGGCTTGCATCTCGCCCAATCCTTTGCGGCCGCGCGGCTTGAATGTTTCGAATGTTAAATCTTTCAGTTCATCGAGATGGCTCAATGCGAACAAGTGCTCGCGCACCGAGTTAGTTACATTCGCGCGGCGGCATACACAGATTTCCAGTTTTCCAAAATCGGGATGACCAATGGGAACATCGGCACGCAGAAAACCCACGCCATGGCAATGTGGGCAATTTGGGTCACCCGGCAGATCACTAACTGGCACGACGGCGGAGCTGTTCAATTTTTCGTTCGAGACTCGGGCTAACTTTTTGATCGTCTCGTCTATTTTGCTTTTCGGCACGGCCCTCTTCCTTCCAGCGTTTTAAGATCGCTTCGCAATATTTCCAATTGCGTTTGTTATTCTTCACTGCCAACTCAATTGCATCGGCGATCCATTCACTTGAATACATTTCTTCCGCATCCTTCAATGCGTCGGCAATCAATGGTGTGAGTGGACCAATATTTTCTTCGTACAATTTGAATACATTCGGTCGCTCCATCGGCACAGACTTTATTTGTGCCGACGCTCGCCAATTTCCTTTTGAAAATGATTCAGCTGAGGCGCGTCCGCGCGGGGAATTTAGAAAATAAAATACATCCGCTTCATGCTGTGACTTGAGCAGGCTTCCGCGCTTTAGGGCTTTTTCCAATCCCGAAGCGACTTCGTCCGCTGCGAGACCCAAATCTTTCGCGTCGAAATCGGTTTCACACAAAGAGCGGAAGGGACTATCCATATGTTCAATGCGCCAGATGGCATACAACGTTACTTTCAACTCGTCGGCGCCAGTAATTTCATTCAACAATTGATTGAAGAATGAGTTGGGAAGTTGAGTGAATGTTTCAGAGTCGGTGAAACCTTTGAAGTTGCTCATATGATCATGTCAGTGCTGTATCGCTTTGCTCTTCGCAATGAGGTTACTCATTAGGATTGAACATTCTCGTGGCGGCATTCTCGAACTTTGCCAGTGCGTTACGGAAAATCAATTCAACGCTTCCAACGGGACCGTTGCGATGCTTGGCGATGATGATCTCGGCCACATTTTGTTTGACAGTATCCTTCTCATATTGATCAGGACGATAAATAAACATCACGATATCCGAATCTTGTTCGAGTGATCCAGATTCGCGCAAATCGGAAAGCACGGGCCGTTTATCGGAACGTTGTTCCACGGCGCGGCTTAATTGTGCGGCTGCAAGCACTGGCACATTCAATTCGCGCGCCAGCACTTTGAGATTGCGAGAGATATAGGAGACTTCCTGCACGCGATTATCATTGCGCGTATCGCCGCCCATCAACTGAAGATAATCCACGATGATCAGATCGAGATGATGCTCAAGATGTAAGCGACGACATTTCGTCCGTAGTTGAAGCGGAGTGATGGCAGGCGTGTCGTCGAGGAAGATATGCGTATCCGACATCACTTCGACGGCATGAGTGAACAAAGGCCATTCATTCTCCGCCAATTTGCCTGTACGCAGACGCTGCAAATCAATTCCCGTTTCCTGTGCGATAAGCCGTTGCACCACTTGTTCATTCGACATTTCAAGCGAGAAGATGGCGACATGCTTTTTATGAGTCAAGGCAGCGTTCTTTGCAACCGAAAGCAGGAAACCGGTTTTGCCCTGGCCAGGACGACCCGCAATGATCAACAAGTCCGATTGCTGTAAGCCGCCGAGCATTTTATCAAGATCGATAAAGCCGGTGGGCACGCCGAAGATTTCTTCGTCGCGCTTGGCGAGATCATCGATGCGGTCGTAGTATTCGCTCAATACAACGGAGATCGGCTCGACATCATGCTTGAGGCGGCGCTCACTGACATTGAACACAGCCTTTTCCGCCTCATCCATCACGTTGTCAATGGTCGAGCTTTCGTTGTACGCCAACGAAGCAATCGAGTTGGCGGCGTTGATCATCTTGCGGCGTACGGCATGACCTTCGACGATACGTCCGTATGATTCGGCGTTGAGCGATGACGGCACTTGATTGACCAGCGCAGTCAAATAGGCCGGTCCGCCAATCTCGGCGAGTTGACCTTTGCGATCCAATTCTTCGGTCAAGGTTAAGAGATCGATCGGGATGCGTTGTTCATGCAGACCGGTAAAGGCCTCCCAAATCCATTTGTGACGATGAATGTAAAAATCGTCTGCCTGCAAAAACTGGGCAACGTCATAATAAGCTTCGGGGTTAATCAAAACCGCCCCTACAACGGCCTCTTCGGCTTCCCGGCTGTGCGGGATCGTGGGCGCGGCGGGGGCGGCGGATTCTTCAACAGGGTAATATTCGGTCATTGCTTTTTAGGCTTGCCCGGTTTATCGGGTTTGTCGTCTTCGCCTTTATCTTGATCTTCAGGTTTATCTTTATCGTCCAGCTTATCCAGATCGAGCTTATCCACGAAATCTTCGAACACAGATAATCGCTCACTGCTGACATCGCCAATCGGCGCCGCGGGCCGCAACTTTCCTGAAGTTGGAGTGGACGCGCTGGCCGATGCTTTCATATCAACTTCAGGCGTGATCCCCGCGTTCTTCATCACGGATTCATCCACCATAATGGGAACGTGGGCACGCACGGCCAGCGCAATCGCGTCCGATGGACGCGAATCCACGCTGACTTCTTTGCCGTTGACTTCAGCTACGATGTTTCCATAAAAGATATCTTCCTTGAGGGAAATAATCTCGATGCGTTTGATCCTGGCATTGAACGTCATGAAAACGTTTTTCATCAAATCGTGAGTCAGCGGGCGGCTCACTTCGACTTCCTGCAACCCAACCGTGATCGCTTCCGCTTCATATTGCCCAACCCAGATCGGAAGATAACGATCCGAGCTGGTTTCGCGCAGAATGACCAGTCTTTGTGGGGACATCAAGTTGACGCGCACGCTATCAATCGTTACTTCTATCATAGGTTACTCCAAAGGGTTTCTTATTTTATCATAATCGGCGAGGCCGTTGTCAAAAAGCTGTGATAAGGCTATAATTCGTTTTGTTCATCGGGGCGTGGCGCAGTCCGGCTAGCGCGCTTGCATGGGGTGCAAGAGGTCGGAGGTTCAAATCCTCTCGCCCCGACAGAGAGCACCAAGAGACATCCTTATGGCAGGATGTCTCTTATTTTTTGAACCGCTGACTAAATGTCAGCGGTTCTATTGTTCGTGTTTCCATCGATGTTTAGATGAGATCGGTGTCAAATCAAAACACAAGGAGAAAAATTGAATCCGAAACTGTTCGTAGTTACTCTCTGGGCCGAGGATGTGGCCCTGACCGCGCATTTCTACCGCGACGTGATCGGACTTCCGCTCGCGTCGCACCATGACCGTCCGCATTTCGATCTCGGCGGAGTCCATCTGACCATTCTCAAAGGAAAGGCGACGGTGGCGTCGGCAAGCCGCTTTCCCGGCATTGCCTTTTCCGTGGACGATCTGGATGCTGCCATTCAGCTTCTTCAGTCTCATCAAGTGGAACTACCCTTCGGCGTGGAAGAGGACAACGAAAACCGCTGGGTGATGATCTATGATCCCGCCGGAAATTTGATTGAACTTGCCGAATTCAAGAAAGGATGACGCGTCGATCACAAAGCCGGTTCAAGCGACCGGACGCTATCGCCTGAACCGGTGGTCACTTAGTAACCATCCATCCTTCGGTTTTCCCTACGGTTTTAGGATTGATTGTCCAAGCCCACACGCTTCTTAAATAATCCTTCAAAGACACAAATCTCAGTGATAATTATATTTAACTCATTCTGTTATAATTTTCATGTTATTCCTTATGCAACGACTTAAACAATTCTTGACAATTCCTCAAGCGCCCTACAACTGGTTTTGGAACGTTATCTTATTTCCATTTCTGGTTACGCGTGCAATTTGGATTTTGGCCGCGTATTTTGCGAACAACAATTACCTGCCCAATCCAAGTTACTTGAATTATTTCAAGCGTGGATATTTTCTTACGCGCATTTTTCCGCTCGATATATTCACGCGCTGGGATTCGAAATGGTATCTTTCCATTATCAAAACCGGATATCAAGCTTCTGCAAATCTCAGAACAACATACAGCAATTTGGCATTCTTTCCGCTATATCCGTATCTTGTCAAAAGCGTGGGATGGCTAGGTATTTCATTACCAGATGGCTTTTACATTTTTATCGGGCTTTTACTTTCTAACCTTTGTTTCATCGCTTCAGCCGTGTTGCTTTATCGTTTGATCATTTGCTCATTGGGTTTTGATGAAGACACAGCGCGTCGCACACTGATCCTGTTAATTGTTTTTCCTGTCAGCTTTTTCTTCTCCGCATTTTATCCAGAGAGTTTGTTTTTATTCCTGACACTGCTCGGTTTTACATTTGCAATGAAGGAGAAATGGGCTTGGACTGGAATCTGTGCGGCGTTGCTCATCGTCACGAAGCCGACTGGGATTATTCCTGTGTTTGCTCTGGCATGGCTATACATGGAAAAGAAACAATGGAAATTGCAAAACATCCGTCCATCCATATTTTGGTTCCTGCTTACGCCGATTGCGTTGATACTCCACTTTTATGATCTTTATCTCGTGTCGGGTCATCCCCTTGCCTTTCTAGACGCGATGACCGCCTGGGGCGGGATTCAGCCGTCCGCTTATTTGAATCCGTTCCAAAATCTGAGGGGCTCGGGCTTGGATGTATTCAAGATCGATCTTATATTAACCATCCTATTTTTTATCTGCAGTCTTTATATATTTTGGAAGTGGCAAATTAAAGCGTTTGGGATTTTTACTTTACTAATGATCCTTCTGGCATTATCCACCGGGCTGTTGGTCTCGATCTCGCGCTATCTATTGATCTCTTTCCCGATCTTTATTTTTCTCGGCTATAAACTCAAACGCCGTGAATGGTTTGATATGGCAACTGCGGTTTTCTTCGCTTTGCAAATCATTTACTTTGCTGGCTGGGTTAATTACTATTGGATCGCTTAAGCAAAAACGATTTTTTTGCAAATTAAATTATATGGAACAAACCGGACGGCTATCTTCGACAAATCGCAACGCGGTCATCAGTTTCATCTCCAGTACGTTGACGATCGTTTCATTCTGTTTGGGTGTTGCGCCGATCCCATTCACTGATTTTATTTGTTATTCCCTCAGCCTGCTCTTTGCGGCGATCGCGCTGATACTGGGATTCGCATCCCTATTGCAAATCCGTCAAAGCGGAGAATCAGGCCGTCCGCTGGCGTGGATCGGAATCTCGGTCGGCGGTCTGACGATGCTTGCGGTTATGTGCATCATTGCACTCATCGTCTTGTTCTTTCCATCTTTTGAGCATGATCTTCAAAAAGCGTGGATTCAACTTTGACATTAAAAATGTCGGTGTATTCTGACTTGCTAATCTAATCTGCTTCGATTATGCTTGTCTCTGGGAGTGGTTATGTCCCGGCGGGCTTCCTGGTCTTCAAAACCTGTGGCGGGTCGCGTTGCGGGCCGCGGTGGGTTCGACTCCCATCCACTCCCGCTCGATCCAAGTTATTTAATTTTGTCTTATAAAGGTTCAAATGCCAATTCCTGAAATTGAAATTCTAAATGGTCTCGTCTCACGCGTTTTCCGAATTGAAGATTTTACAATAGGCGATCCAACTCAAGGTTCGATTGCGCGTTATCGCGGACACTTGATCTCTGAAGATTCCGTTTCCGCCTACGACCAATTGGCGGACTCCCTTAAACCTTACGACATCACGCCTTTATTTCGTTTGGATCATGGACAACAGCTGGTCTTTCTCGCGCCGAAGAAGCAAGATCCAAAACCGACGCGGGTTTCCACCAATATTATTCTCTTCATCTTAACTGTATTGAGTGTAATGCTGGTGGGCGCGGAGCAACCAGTGGCGCCAACCTTGCCGGGAATCTTGGGACAGATCATTGCCATCTTCCAGACCATGCTCACCGGCTGGCCCTATGCCTTGAGCTTGATGTCCATTCTGGTAGCGCACGAGTTCGGTCACTACTTCATGAGTCGCCATCATAAAACCGCCGCAACTCTGCCCTACTTTATTCCGCTTCCATTTCCACCGCTTGGCACGATGGGCGCTGCCATCCTGATGCAGGGCACACCGAAGAACAAGCGCGTGTTGTTTGATATCGGCGTGGCGGGACCGCTGGCAGGAATCATCGTCGCAATACCTGTTTTGTTCTACGGTCTTTCCATCTCTAAATTGGAAGTCATCCAGCCCATACAAGGAGCGATGTTGGAACAGGAAGGCAACTCGCTGTTGTATCTCTTGGCAAAGTACATCACTTTTGGAAAGTTATTGCCCACTCCTGCAACTACTCATGGTCTCTCTCTGGGCATGTACTGGCTTCGTTACTTTTTCACAGGCCAGCCTTTTCCAATGGGCGCTACCGATGTGCTCACCAGTCCGATTGCATTCGCGGGTTGGGCGGGATTACTTGTCACGGCGCTCAATCTGATTCCTGCGGGAACCTTGGATGGCGGCCACGTGATCTATTCGTTGTTCGGTGATTCAGCCAGAAAGCTTTTTCCATTCATTTGGGGAGCTATTGATTCTCTTGGGTATCGTCTGGAATGGATGGTGGATTTGGGCGGTGCTCTTGCTCTGGCTGGGACGCGTTCATGCCGAGCCGCTCGATCAAATTACGCAGCTTGATTCAGGTCGCCGTGCCATCGCATTACTGGTAATTATCATATTCATATTGACCTTCACTCCAGTGCCATTTGCGGTGTTCGGCGGATTATGACTTTTCGCCGAGGACTTTCAATTTTATTTTTGTTTTTGCTCGCGGCTTGTCAGCCAATACCGATTCATTTAACAGCAGCGCCCACGGCGAAAGCCGGGACCACGCCTCAGCCGACGATGATCACTCCGCAAGCGGCCAGCAAGACTTGGGGTCACGAAATGAAGCGCTTAAGGGAATCACGATTCAAATCTGGCATCCGTGGTTTGGCGTCGAAGCGAATCTATTTCAATCGCAAATGGATGAATTCAATCAAACCAACCAGTGGGGAATCAAGGTTCAATCCACCAGCCAACTCGATTACAACGAACTTTTCCAAAATGTTGGAACATCTTTGTCGGCCTCCAACGATCCCCAACTCGTAATTGGTCTTCCCGAATATGCCTTATTGTGGAACGAGGACGGCGATGTGGTTGATTTGACGAATTACGTGAGAGATCCCAAATATGGATTAAGCGATGGCGATATCAAGGATATTCCATCCATCTTTTGGGATCAGGATGAGGTCGGCGGAAAACGATTGGGAATGCCGGCGGAACGCTCGGCACGCTTCCTGCTCTACAACGCAAGCTGGGCGCGCGAACTTGGGTTTAACTCTGCGCCCGTCACCGCGGACGATTTTCAAAAGCAAGCTTGCGCGGCACACGCCGCCATGTTAAAAGACAAAGATAAATCGAATGATGCCATGGGCGGCTGGCTGATGGATACGCAGCCGGTAACGGCCCTTTCGTGGCTGACGGCATTTGGTGGCGGAGTATTGAACGGAAACAGTTATCATTTCTTGACTCCAAACAATCTTAACGCGTTTTTATTTTTGAAGCAACTTTATGATGATAACTGCGCATGGATAACAACCGATCCATCTACTGTTTATGATGCTTTTGCGAATCGTAAAGCATTATTCTCGACGGCGAGCCTCGAAGATCTATCGGATCAGTCGCGCGCATTCGGCGCGGCAAATAATTCCGATGAATGGACTGTGCTGGCTTTCCCCGGCAACACGCAAAGTAGCTTGTTCATTTATGGTTCATCCTATATCGTGTTGAAGTCCACACCTGAACAGCAATTGGCTTCATGGCTTTTCGTGCGCTGGATGTTATCGCCGGAGAATCAAGCCAAATGGGTCGAAACGTTGGGCCTGTTCCCCTTGCGGGCTTCATCGCATGGAACTACTCAAGGATTATAGCAATAGTCATCCACAATGGAATGCAGCGTTGGCTCTACTGCCGAATGCAGGAATCCAGCCGCAGTTGGCTTCATGGCGCAAGGTTCAAATCATGTTGGGCGATGGATTCTCTTACATGTTTCGTCCTGGACTTGATAATCAACCCGCTATCGCATCCAACCAACCGGCCGCGGTCCTCAATCAGATGGATTTTATTGCGAGCGAACTTTCAAAGTGAGATGGCGAGATTACGACCAGACCAAAAATAATTAAGCTGTTCGTATGATCTTGGTTGGGCGGTTTGTGGAAGTATAGCATTCACCAAAAAGGAAAAGCAAGTAAAGCCATGAACAAACCACATCGCATTTCTGCTGGAGGAATTATATTCAAAGGTAATACGGTTCTACTTGTAAGATACCGCAATGGCGGTGAAGGGACTTATTTGGTATGTCCGGGGGGTGGGTTGGATGATAGCGAGAACATCGTCCAGGCCATTATCAGGGAGACGAAAGAGGAGACTGATATTGTTATAGAACCAAAACGAGTCGTCGCAATTGAAGACTTATTGTGCTCTCGTTACAAGATGATTAAAAATCTGGATGATCTGTGAATTTATTGAAGGAGAAGTTCATAATACAGAAGACGCAGAAAAAGAAGGTATTATCGAAGCAGCCTGGTTCACTAGAGATCAGCTTACAAGTGAGACGGTGTTTCCTGCTTTCCTTATGGAACATGATTGGGAAAAGTTTCGAATTGAGACTTGGCAAGTAGAATGCTTGTCATCCAAAAAGGCGAATTTTTGAAAAGGGATTGCTTGGCAAAATTGCTTTTTAAATGCAGGGCCGCCCAACATCATCTACAAACTCTCAAATCGTTATCCGCTGGGCTTTACTTTCTTATACATATCAATCCTTTGAGATAGGCGCCTTCGGGGAAATGCAACGAGATCGGATGATCGCTGGCCTGCGAAAGATGTTCGATAATCTGCGCATCCACGCCAGCATCCAGCGCCGCGCCTGCCACAATTTTTTGAAAGAAGGCCGCGTCCACACCGCCAGAGCAGGAGAAAGTAACAAGGATTCCGTTAGGTCGCAATAGTTTGAATGCAAGCAGATTGATGTCTTTATAACCACGCGCGGCTTTGTCTGCCTGTGCGGCAGTCGGCGCGAACTTGGGCGGATCGAGGACGATCATATCAAAGGCGCGGGCTTCGTCGCGGAATTTTCTCAGGACCTGAAACACATCGCCTTCGAGGAATTGTACTTTCTCAATCGGTAATTTATTAAGTTCAATATTTTGATGCGCGAGCGCCAATGCTTCGGATGATGCGTCCACGCATAAAACTGATTTTGCATCGCCAGCTAATGCATTTAGTGTAAATCCGCCGGTGTAACAAAAGCAATCCAACACATCTTTACCTTTTGCAAATGTGCGCACGCGCTGGCGATTTGCGCGTTGATCGAGATACAAACCAGTTTTGTGGCCATGTTCAACATCAACCAGTAATTTCAAACCTTGTTCGGTAATCGTAATTCGGAAATTTGGAATCGTCCCGCGTAAATTTCCAACCCGTGACGATAAGCCTTCAAGGTCGCGGACATCCGCATCGGAGCGTTCGTAAATATTTTTCAAGCCGGTTTCTTCGATGAGAAGATCAGCGATAGTTTCTTTCCAATATTCAGAACCAGCGGTCAAGGATTGAAGAATAAGGATGTCATCATAGCGATCTACGATGAGACCGGGGATGCCATCGGACTCAGCGTAGATCAAACGAATTGAATTTGTATCTTGCGAATCGAATAACGAGTTTCGAAGATCAAGTGCCGCGCGGATTCGTTGGCGAAAGAAACCTTTGTCAATAGCTTCATCGTCAAATGTCCAAGCGCGCACGCGGATCTGCGACTGAGGCGAGTACGCACCACGGGCGAGGAATTCGCCCCTTGAGGAGAGCACATCGACCGTCGCGCCGGATGCGAGGCTCTGATCCACCTGTTGAACCGCACCGGAGAAAATCCACGGATGGCGTCGAAGCAAAGATTTTTCACGCCCGGGTTTGAGAAGAAGAGATGCCATTTAGTGAGTTTATCATATACGTGGTATCATCGCCGCTTATGTTAAAGCCCATCCGTTGGAAAACTTTCGTGCGCGATATGTTCAACATCCAGATTGGCTTCGCGCTATTCGGAATTTCGATTGCAATGATCATCCGCGCCAATTTGGGAGTAGCAGCCTGGTCGGTGTTGGATGTGGCGCTTTCCCAAATCACGCTCCGGACGCCGGGCACAATGACTGTGCTGGTCGGTTTCGTTGTACTGGCAGTGTCGATGCTCTTGCGTGAACAGGTGGGTTGGGGAACATTGGCAAATATCTTGAGTATCGGGCCGTGGGAAGATTTATTTTTGTATTTGATCCCCTCGATAAAAAATAATCTAGCTTTGCAGGTCACGATGCTACTCTGCGCAATTTTGATTTAAGGAATCGCGAGTGCGATCTATATCGGCGTGGAAGCGGGCGCAGGGCCGCGCGACAGTTTGATGCTGGCTATCAAACGCACAACCGGATTAGCTGTCGGATGGGCGCGCGCATTCATTGAATTAAGCGTGGTTGTGGTCGGATGGCTGCTTGGCGGGCCGGCCGGAATCGGCACATTGGTTTTTGCATTATTAATCGGGCCTGCAGTGCAATCGTCGTTCAAAGTATTTCATGTCCATCCGCATGAACCGATTGCCGCAGAAGAAGGAACGGATTAAAAGGTTTATTCCGTCAGTATGATTATCTGTTCAGTCCCGGCGCAACAAGGAAGATAAATATGAAACCGTCACAAATCTTACGCCCCACTTTGCCAAAAGGGTATGTGGATCATCCAATTTCAGAAGTCGCATGGGAACATGTTGAGGAGCGTTTGACTCGATCCACGAATTACTGGATCTGTTCCGTTCGTCCAAATGGACATCCGCATGTGATTCCGCGTTGGGGAGTTTTTTGGGACGGAAAATTCTATTATGACGGCAGTCCCGAAACTCGTCATGCAAAGAACATCATGCAAAATCCCAATGCATCACTGCACTTGGAAAGCGGCAGCGATGTTGTGATTATGGATGGAGTTTCTCAACCTATGGATAAACCTTCTATCGAATTGGCTGAAAGGCTTTCCCAAGAATACAAATCCAAATATTCAAGTGAAGGATATTCGCCCGAACCAAATCAATGGGATAGCGGTGGTCTCTATGTGTTTATTCCGCGTCAATGTTTGGCATGGACAAAGTTTTTTGAAAATCCCACCAAGTTTGTTTTTATTGGATAATCCCGATTTGTTTTCCAGCGGTGGCGATCACATCAATCGCACGTTCGATCTCGCCCGGCTCATGCGCGGCGGTGACCGTGGCACGCAGTCGCGCCAAACCTTCTGCCACCGCGGGAGAGACCACCGGCAATACAAACACGTCATGATGCTGGACTTCACGCGTCATAGTAAAGGCCAATTCATCCGAACCGCATAACACCGGGACAATTGCAGTGGTGGTTAGCAAGGTATCGAAGCCAGCGGATTTGAGTCCCTGGATAAATAACTGTGAATTGTGATTCAATTTCTCGATGCGCCACGGTTCATCGAGAATCACTTTAAAGGCCTCATTCGCGGCCGCCGTCTTGTGCGGGCGGCAGTGCCGCAGAAAACATATAAGCGCGGCTATGGTTACGCAGGTAGTTTATCAATTCCTTCCTGCCAGCAATATATCCTCCCACAGAAGGGAATGGTTTTGCTGAGGGTGCCCATCTTGATGTCGATCACGTTATCCAAACCGAAGTGCTCTTCGATTCCACGACCAGCTTTTGCCAAGCACGCCCACCGAATGCGCTTCATCAATCATCAGATACGCGCCGTACTTCTTGCAGATAGCGGCCACGCTCGGCAGGTCAATTACATCACCATCCATCGAGAAGACTGCGTCAGCCACGACCATTTTTGCCGCGCCTTCCGGGATCTGTCCAAGCCGATGCTCCAGATCTTCCATATCGTTGTGTTTGAAGCGGCGGAATTCTGCGCCCGACATCAAACATCCGTCCACGATCGAGGCGTGATTCAATTTATCGGATAACACATAATCGCCGCGTCCCATCAAAGCCGAAATGACGGTCAGGTTGGTGGCATAGCCCGAAGTGAATGTAATCGCCGTCTCCGTGTGTTTGAATTCGGCGATGGTCTCCTCAAGCTCGGTATGAATTGTCAATGTCCCTGCCAGCATGCGGACGCCGTTGGTGCCCGTGCCAAATTTATCGAGGGCCTTCATTGCGGCTTCATTGATGCGCGGGTGACCAAGCAAACCGAGATAACCGTAAGAAGCATACATTCCCATTTCGCGGCCGTGCACCAAAACCTTTGCGCCTCCGCGCAATTCTTCTATTGGCTGATTGTAGAAATATAGATCATTGGCTTTTAACATCGCCACGCGTTCAGTGAAGACCTTGATGCGGCGTGAGACCGTATCATTCGTGTTGAATTCCATAAGTGACTCCTAAAAATAACTTGCGCAAGTTTAGCCGAGAGCCATTCTTCTGTCAATCAAGCATGATATAATTTCGTTGGAATTACAAAAGGAGCGTAAGAAAAATGTTGGTTTCCCTGTAGGTCTTTCACGCGTTTCGGGCAACTGCCCGCTGTGATGATTTCACAGCCGGGGGCGTTTGCCCCCGGCTTTCGTTTTCTACAGGAGACATTATGCTCACTGCTCACTATATTAAAAAATCTTACGGCATTCATACCGTTCTTAACGATATTTCATTCAGTATTTCGAACCACCAACGCCTTGGCCTGATCGGACCCAACGGATGCGGCAAATCCACATTGATGCACATTTTGGCAGGAATTGAGTCTCCTGATTTCGGGATTAGTGATTCATACATTACCGGGATTGCGGATCGGATATCTTGCACAAGGCATGGACTTTGCACTAGATCAAACACTTCAATCCGCGCTGAATTTGGATTCCGTCAAACTAGATAAACTCGAAGCTGAAATCGCATCCGTTGCCGCGTCGCTCGCAGTTGACCCCGATAACCCTGCGCTGCAAGCTAAATATGATTTACTTCTTCATCAGCTTTCTTCCAACAATTATCAACCGAAAGATATTTTGTCGCCCTTAGGTCTGGCCGAGATTCCTTTCGACACACCGGTAAAAAATCTAAGCGGCGGACAAAAGACCCGGCTTATGTTGGCGCGTATCCTGCTCGATGAACCGCAACTCCTTCTGCTCGATGAGCCGACCAACCATCTGGATATCGAGATGCTGGAATGGCTGGAAAATTGGCTGAATTCTTTTTCCGGCGCGGCCTTGATCGTTTCGCATGACCGCGTTTTTCTGGATCATACCGTCAGCGCCATTCTCGATCTCAATACCGAGACGCACACCATTCGCACCTATCCCGGCAATTACTCTGATTACCTTCTGCAATTCTTGAAGGAGCAGGATAAGCAATGGGCCGCGTATCGCGATCAGGAAGTTGAAATCCGCCGCATGAAACAGGATATTGCGCGCACGAAAGAACAAGCCCGTCACGTCGAAATTACAACGACTTCAGGCCAGCCGGGTGTAAGAAGGCTTGCCAAAAAGGTGGCGATCAAAGCCAAGTCGCGAGAAAAAAATGAGGCGCTACCTCGAATCCGATGAGCGCATCGAAAGGCCCAAGCCCTCCTGGCAAATGAAGCTTGAATTCAATTCACAGCAGGACATGAGCAGAAATGTTTTGATGACGGAAAGCTTATCGGTCGGGTATGAAGCGAATAAACCATTATTGGCCGATATAAATATTCACATCCGCGCTGGGCAACGTATCGCCTTGACCGGATCGAACGGCGCGGGCAAAACCACCTTCATCCGCACGATTGCAGGGAAGCTGCCGGCCTTATCCGGAAAGTTAAGATTGGGCGCATCTGTTAAAGTTGGTTATATGGCACAGGAGCAGGAATTACTTGACTTAAACCTCAGCCCATTGGAAACGGTTCAACGCGTTGCTGCTTTCAATGAAACCGAAGCGCGCAACTTTCTACATTACTTCTTATTCAGCGGTGATGACGCTTTGCGTCCATGCCGCGACTTGAGCTATGGTGAACGCACTCGCCTGCAGTTGGGATTATTGGTGGCGGAAGGTTGTAATTTCCTGTCGCTCGATGAACCCATCAATCATCTCGACATTCCCGCGCGGGCGCGCTTCGAGCAGGCGCTCAATCAATTCAAAGGTGCGGTGCTGGCTGTGGTTCATGACCGCTATTTCATCGAACACTTTGCATCCGAGCTTTGGCTGGCAGAAAATGGCCGCATCGAGCAGTTATGATTTGATTGGTTCAAATATCATAATTGGGATGCGGCGCGTCGTCATCTTTTGATAGTCCAAATATGGTGGATGTTTTTCGGTTGCGAATTTCCACAACCGGTCATATTCCTCGCCCAGCGCTTCGTGGCCCTCGACCTCGATTCTTTTTCCCTTGACTTCCAGCGCAGCGCGCGGCTGATGCTTTAGATTTAAATACCACTCGGCATTTTTATCTTTTCCCCAATTTGATGCGACAATTAAATACTTGCCTTCGTAATCAAAATACGCAATCGGAATGATGCGTTCCTGTCCCGATTTGCGACCCGTGGTATGCAAAAGCAAAATCGTTTGCGTGCCAAGTTTGCTACCAATCCGTCCGCGGCTGATGCGGACGAGAAACGAGTTGAATGTCATGAACCATTTGATGAAAAGGTCATTCATCATTTACCCAACTTCCTCAACCCATCTTCGTCAATAATCTTCACGCCCAGTGACTTAGCCTTCTCGAACTTCGAGCCGGGTTCAGCTCCCAGTACAAGATAACTTGTCTTCTTGCTGACGCTATCGGTCACTTTGCCGCCGTTCGATTCGATGAACTCTTTCACGCCATCACGCGAAAAAGTTGGAAGCGTGCCGGTGACCACAAAGCTCAATCCGCTCAACTTTCCTTCTCCTTTTTCCTTTTTCCCCTGCTCTATCGGCCACAAGTCAACGGCTTTTAACTTCTTCAGTATCTTTTGGTTCGCCGGACGTTTGAACCAATCTACAATGGCTTCAGCAATGTTGGGCCCAATGCCTTCGATCTGTTGTAAATCATCAACGGTTGCTTTTGACAAAGCATCCAAATTTCCAAAGTGATTAGCAAGATCGCGCGCCGAAACTTCGCCCACGCCGCGCATCCCTAATGCCGTGATCAGCCGCGGCAGGGATTGATTCTTCGACTCGGCAATCGCCGACAATAAATTATCGGCAATCTTGCCGGGCGGTTCCTTCTCGGTCTTGCGATCTTTTTTTGTGACGGCTTCGAGAATCGATTCACGCGTCAAGGTATAAATATCCGCCACATCTTTGATCGCGCCGCTATCAGTCAACTTCTCGACGATCTTGAATCCTAACCCATTGATGTCCATTGAGCCGCGCGAGACGAAGTGCTCTATATTTCGCTGGAGCTGCGCGGGACAAGCCGCGTTGACGCAATACCAAGCGACTTCGCCTTCAAAGTGTTCCACGGGCTGTTCACATACCGGGCAAACTTGCGGCGGTTTGTATTTTCTCTCCTTGCCCGTACGCACATCCACCACCGGTCCGATCACATATGGAATGACTTCGCCCGCGCGCTTGACCAACACGCGGTCTCCGACTCGAATATCTTTTTCTGAAATGTAATCGAAATTATGCAACGTGGCGCGCTCGACGATCACGCCGTTGATCTCAACCGATTCGAGCACTGCATTCGGAATCAAAACTCCGGTTCTTCCCACGCTGACGCGGATATCTAATAATTTCGTCGTCACTTCGCGCGCTGGAAACTTGAATGCGGTCGCGCCGCGCGGGTCTTTACCCACGAAGCCCAACTCTGCCGCGAGATTCAAATCGTCAATCTTGATGACCATGCCATCGGCCTCATAAGTCAATTCATCGCGGCGCGTGTTCCATGTTTCGGTGTAAGCAATTGCTGATTCAATATCATCGAATCGTTTTGCAACGTCCGTGATCGGAAAGCCTAAAGATTTCAAATATTCAAGTAACTCCCATTGTGAGGTTGGGATTTGTCCACCTTCGGAATAAACTATTTGATACACGAGTAACGTCAACGGACGCGAAGCGGTCAACGCGGGATCAAGTTGTCGCAATGAACCTGCCGCAGTGTTGCGCGGATTGAGATAGGTTTTCTCACCGGCTTCTTCGAGCTGTTGATTAAGTTCTTCAAATTCTTTGATGGGAATAAACGCTTCGCCGCGCACCACCAAATATCTCGGCGGCTTTGGCCCCTTATGATCGACCGGAACATGAAGCGGAATTGCTTTCACCGTCCGCAAGTTGGCTGTGATGTCTTCACCGACTTCCCCATCGCCGCGCGTTGCACCTTGCACGAAGACGCCCTCACGATAATGCAGGACAACCGATAAACCATCAATCTTCGGCTCAACGACAAATTTTGCGGAGGCGACTTTTTCATCCAGTTTGCGAACGCGTTCAAACCACGCGCGTGCATCGTCCGCACCAAAGGCATTGGCAGAGACTCAAAATCGGCGCGGGGTGGCGGACTTTCTCGAAACGGTCAGCCGCTTTAGCTCCTGCGCGTTGCGTCGGCAAATCGGACGTGATCCAATCCGCGTGTTCAGATTCAATTCGCTTTAATTCATTCAGCAGCTTGTCATATTCCGCGTCGCTGATGACCGGCGCGTCGAGCACATGATACCGATAATTGTGTCGGTTGATTTCAGTTTTAAGTTCTTCGTAACGCGAGCGGAGGGATTCATTGGTCATGTCGAAATTATAGCGCAATTGACATAAGGATTGTCCCGTTGTAAACTGACTTCATGCCTGAAGGGATTGGTATCTTCGGAGGAACGTTCGATCCGCCTCATCTCGGACATTTGATTCTGGCGTCTGAAGCTCACGCGCAACTCAAGCTGGGGCGTTTGCGGTGGGTGCTGACGCCGGTCCCGCCGCATAAATTAAATCGACCCATCAGTTCGCTCGAGGATCGTTTGGCAATGGTCAAACTTGCATTGAAAGACGAGCCTGCTTTTGAACTTTCCAACATCGAGATCGAACGTCCGGGTCCGCATTACACGTTAGATACTATCCAGATTTTTTCAAGCCAATATCCAAACGCTGATTTGATCCTTTTGCTAGGCGGCGATTCACTGCGCGATCTTCCCACGTGGCATCGTCCCGCGGACCTGGTGGCGGCGTGCCATCAAATCGGCGTGATGCGCCGTCCCGGCGATTCAATTGACATGGATCAGCTGGAAGCGCAAATTCCGGGCTTGAAGGCCAAAGTCAAATTTGTCGAAGCGCCTTTGCTTGAAATCGCCTCCAGCGAAATTCGGCGCCGCGCGGCGCGAAGGTTTGCAATTTCGATATTATCTGCTTCCGGCTGTATATCAATACATTCAAGAACACAATCTCTACCGATGATTGCTTGCCGCTATGTCATTGCTAAGTTGAGATGTCATGTTTTCAAATGTTACTATAAAACCTTTTCAGCCAGAAGATCAAGCTACGGTAAAGAATCTCATCCTTGCTGGGCTTGCTGAACATTGGGGCGAACTTGACTTAAGTAAAAATCCCGATCTTAACGACATAACTTCAACTTATGCAAGTGGGGCATTTTTCGTAGCATGGTTTAAAGGCGAAATTGTCGGAACCGGTGCGCTCATTCCTCATTCAGCTGGGATTGCACAAATTGTGAGAATGTCTGTTGCACAAGCGATGCGACGCAAGCGCGTCGCAACTCAAATCCTTCATCATCTTATCCAATATGCCGAAGATTACGGATACCAGAAGATTGTTTTAGAAACGACCAAAGATTGGCATGAAGCAATCGAATTTTACTTGCATAATGGTTTTCGTTTTACTCATTTCCGCGACGGCGATGTGTATTTCGTTCTTGATCTTTTTAACCCTGACAAGCCTGACACCTAGTTGCTTGCCACAAAAATGTTTTCTCACTAGGCATCCAAATGATAGGTGTGATACACATTCTGGCACGGATTGCCCCAGCAGATGTGCATCTCGCGCGCGGTCAGATCAATCACCATGGCATTGATGGTTTTCTCACGGTCAAGCGGGTCGGTCCATTCGACGGCATGATTGCAGATCGAATTCGAGAAGTTGACATGATCCTTTTGAATGGCTTGCAAGGTCTTGATGGAGTGACTCTGGCTCTGGCGCAGTAGGCGATCGGCGCGGAAATATCGAACACGCGAAGCGATCAATTCCTCCGGCTCACTTTCGATGTCCTTCATGCTCGGTGCAAGATAGTGATTGGTATGCACCAGATAACCGTCCGTGCCGTGAAGAATCTCAGAGCGCAGCGCCGAAACTTCAATCGAATATAATTCGCCGCTTTCATGGAGAAGCATATGGTTATAACCCGCGGCGCGATGAGGAACCAATGCGCGTCCGATTGCGCTTGAAATACGCCGCGAAGCCAATACGGCGCGCGATACCACAAGGCGCGGAATCCCAATGCGTGAATCAGATGGATAGACCGAATCAATTAATTGGGCAATGCCAAATGCGTTGAATCCGACATTGCACAGGAGTCCGCCGTACGTCATGGCAAGAAACGGCGGTTCTTCCTGCGGCTTGGCGGAGACTACATACACATCGTCCTCATCTTCGGGAACCCAATCTTCGTTGTGCGCGGCCAGCACATGACCATCGGCGGTACGCTGTTCGTTCACGGCAAAACTTGTGCAACGCGTCAAATGCAGAGCGTCCGTGGTGACCGCTTCCATGGCATTGAGCGTCATCACATCGTCGAAAGCCACGTTCGCGCCCTCAGCAATACCGCGCATCTCATCCACATACTTCGGATAGCGCTCCTCGGCGAACGGCAAATACTTGCGTGATTGAATCTGTGCTCCGTTCCAAGTTAACTCGAGTTGATCATAAGCTGAGTTGATCAACACGTGCGCATCGGCGATACTATGTTGGACCTGTTGGCGGCATGCCTCGCCGATTTGCTGTCCCATCTCCAAATGTGTTCCATAAACCTGAATCAGCGGCGGTGGCACGGCATGAACTGGCGTATTAGGAATTTCCGTTTTTGGTAACATAACATTTCTCCTACTTATCTCTTGCGATCTAAACAACACTTGGACAATTATATATCATGCGAGAGTCTGCATACATCACAGTGCAAAAATGTGGTTAAATAGAACCATGATTGCAACCTTGCGCGGCGAAGTGAGTCAAATCGAAGAAAATGCCATCATCATTGAGGTCGGCGGAGTTGGGCTCCGGGTTTTTGTCCCTGCGCCTCTGCGTGGACGACTCAAGGCGGGTGAAGTAACTTTGCTTTTCACCCATCTGATTGTCCGCCAAGACGCGTTAACTCTATATGGATTTGAATCCCAGCCAGACCGCGAATTATTTAACATGCTTTTGGGCGTGGACGGCGTAGGACCGAAGGTGGCGCTTTCGGTTCTTTCCACGCTGACATTGGATGCCGTTCAACGTGCGGTGTTCACCGAAGAGCCGGAAATTTTGAGCCGCGTTCCCGGCGTCGGCAAGAAGACCTCTCAAAAGATCATTCTCTATCTACATGACCGGCTTAAACCCGCCGATGCTTTGGCAAAGATCGCAGCGCTATCGGACAAGGATAGCGAAGTGCTCGCCGCGCTGACCGCCTTGGGTTATTCGGTCGTCGAAGCACAAACCGCAATTCAATCCCTGCCCAAAGATGCACCCGATGACGTGGAAGAACGGTTGAGAATGGCGTTGCAAAATTTCAGTGGGAAATAAAAACTCAATTGTCATTGAAACACCACAGAACAAAACTATAGATTTAATTTAACTGGCTCGCTCATTTTGAGCAAATCGCCTTCAGCAAGTTTGGTCAACGGAATCAAAACGTGAAATTGACTGCCGGGGAAATGAACTTCATCATAGCCTGGACTTTCCACCCAGATGCGACCATGGTGAGCTTCGACGATTCCCTTCGATAACGCCAGGCCTAATCCGGAACCTCCGCCTTTAAAGCGGCTCTTGCTGGTGGAATGTTTAGTCAGGTCGCCTGCTTGATAGAATTTGGTAAAGATCAGTTCGCGTAAGTTCGGATCCACGCCCACGCCGGTATCACTAACAACAATTTCAACACCACCGTCCGGTAGCTCAATTGGACGCGCATCGGTCACATGTCCGGTGATCGTAACCTTACCTCCATCCGGTGTGAATTTGACGGCGTTATTCACCAGATGCTGAAAGACTTTTCGCAAACTGTCCGGGTCAGCTTTGAGGGCGGGAAGAACAGGCAAATCAACTAAAAGCGATAATTTACGATCCATTGCTACTTTGCTTTGCGTCTGACATACTTCCTGAATCATATTACCGAGATCAATCTGCTGAAGATGAAGTTGTAATGAGCGCGCATCAATCTGCGCGATTTCAAACATCGAGTCCATGATCTCGTGGAGACGAATAGCTCCATCATTAATACCCTTGATGAACTGATGAACTTCCGGATCAGCGCCTGGATTCTCTAAAAGCATTTCGACATAGCCTTTAATCACCGTCAGGGGGGTGCGAAGCTCGTGAGATGCGACGCTGATGAAATCGGATTTTGTCTGGTCGAGACGTTCGAGGGCGCGGTTGGTATTTTCAAGCTCGCTTCGAGCGCGGAGAAGTTCATCATTGAGGCGCATCAGGTTGTCCACGAGACGCGCATTCTCCAGTGCAACCGCAGTTTGATTTCCGAGTGCACTCAGTGTAACCAGATCGTCTTCTGTGTAACGATGTCCCGAAAGTTTTGCGCCGAAGGCCAGCATTCCAATCCATTGTTTTTTCGATGAGATGGGAACATAGACTTCGCACTCAAGAACTTTTAAACCAATCACTCTCAACCGATGATGTTGCGCGGAATGCAGGAAGCAGATCAATGTCGTATTGCAGAAGCGGGCGGCCATCCCGCGCGAAATGCGATGCAATGGGGCCATTCCCTGGCAGATCAATAGAGACAATTTGTCTTTCTTCCACGTTTCGGACGGAGCGCAATTGATAAATCGGGAGGCCGCCCGCGTCGCGCTTTTGATCCACGAGAAAAAGAAATCCGCGTTGGACGCGCATATTTTTCATGATAATACCAACGGCAACACCGGCGAGTCGTTCCATCTCCAGGATATTGCTGATGCTTTCGCTATATTCCTGGAGTGTGCGGCCAGCATCATATTGATCAATATGCAGCCATGCATCCAACAAGCCGCGGACAAGGCTGAGCAGAGGCGTGAATAGGATTGCCAGTAATAGCGCGATGACCGCACCGATGAATAAAGGATTAAAGTTGGGCAGGGCGCGGAAGATGACTTCGACAAAGTCCACGCCGAGCACATAGAATGTCATGATCAATAATACAGTAATGAGGTAGACCAAAGTCCGCCGCATGATCTGACGAACGTCGGGCAGGTCATGCGTGAGTGCGAGGTAACTCATCAATGCCGCGGCCAGCAGGCGGAGCGGATTGCCCGCTATATTCACGCCCGCCAGAATCAATCCATCATTGACTGCGATCAAAATGAAAGTCGGAACCCAATAAATCAAGCGATTGCGTAACAATGGTTGTCGTGATTTTTGATAGGCATCCGTCACAGCAAATGCCGCGCCAATTATAAAAATCAGCCAGCCAACGACTGCCCATGCGATGCCGAGGCGGTCATTGGTCAAGATGAAATCGCCGCTCGACCAGACCACGTGCGGAAATTGCATTTCCTGATTCAGGAGCATCACCAACACAAGACCAATGACTCCACCGACAATCAGCCAGGCTATCGGCGAACGCCGCATGAAAACATATGCTGTGATCGTCATCAAGAATGCCAGTATCAGCGCGCCATAAACTTCGATATCCCAAAATGCCAGCGCATCCATTTGCGATAAACGCCCACCACGCCAGAATGCTTCAAAGATTCCAAGCCCTGTGCCAATGAATGCATATAAGATGATGAGGCCTGCCGCAACTTCCTGCCCTGCGCCATGCAGGATGGCAAAAAATAGGAGCGGCAAATAGAGGGCTGCGGCAATTGCAAGCAGAATGAAGGAAATCAAAGTGGGATCCAGAGAACTCATGGGAAAATAAAAGTATACCCGAATTCTATAAATGGTATATCATTGGGATCATGAAGCCCATTTTTGAATTTCACGTTCTGCGGCAGGCGCGGCAGAAGTATCAATTCGATGAGACTCTCTTCGCCACAGATGGCCGCGTCGTTCTTTCTGACTTTTCAGCGGCTCGGCGTTTCGCTGAACGAATCTACGCTGTGAGCGGACGCCTCATCCCCGCCTCCGATATTTACGCCTTGGGATTGATGGACGAAATCCTGCATCTCATTATTCGCCAATACGAGAAACAAAATCCTGGCGTAATAACACGGGCGTTGGATTCTCTGCAATCCAATCTCGGCGCGCGGCTCGATGAAACGTTATTCAAATTCATAGCTGAATTTCCTCCTATTGCAGTTTATCAGCGGAACCAGTCGGTTCAGGAATATTTATCCAATTCCACGAATGGCATTTCACATAAACAGATTTCGATGGAAGAAATGTTGTTGGTGAACGTCACGAACAACAATCCTGCGGCACACCCCTACAAAGAACTGTTCGACGATTCCACGTTGCTCCATACGGCGTATATGGATTCTATTTCATTGCTTGGAAATTTCTTTGCGAAGCAACCGCCAATATCCGGTCGAGGCAAGGGCGAAACATTAGTTGAAATACTCACTGCGCCAAGCAGGGCCTCGCCGTATTCGCTGGAAGGTCAGTTGCAGTTCCTGTTGGATAAATGGGGCGACCTGCTCGGCGAGGACATTATTCGCCGCATTTTGCGCGCCATCGATTTCGTTCGCGAAGAAGTCATCCGCCAGCATGGCGGCTTCGGGAATTCTCATCCAATCCTCGAAGCGCCGACTTATGGCGGTGCGTATGCGGAATACGAAAGATACAGTCCCGATAAAGAATGGATGCCAAGACTCGTTCTCATTGCTAAGAATTCCTATGTCTGGCTGGAACAACTTTCACGAAAATATCAACGTTGGATCAGAACGCTGGATCAAATCCCTGACGAAGAATTGGATTTGTTAAGAGACCGCGGCTTTACCGGCTTGTGGCTGATCGGATTATGGGAACGCTCGCACGCCAGTCAGCGCATGAAACAACGCATGGGTGACGCGGACGCGGTCGCTTCGGCGTATTCATTGAATTCATATGATATTGCGAATGACTTGGGTGGCTGGGACGCACTCAGCAATCTGCGTGCTCGTTCCTGGCAGCGCGGCATTCGTTTATCTGCCGATATGGTTCCAAATCATATGGGCATTGATTCATATTGGGTCATGGAACATCCCAATTGGTTCTTGTCGGTTGACCAACCGCCCTATCCCTCTTATACATTCAACAGCGAAAATCTTTCGGATGATTCGCGCGGTGCGGTTGTTCTGGAAGATCATTACTACAATCATTCCGACGCTTCCGTGGTTTTCAAATACTACAACTATCAAAACAACCAAACCAAATATATTTATCACGGCAACGATGGTACATCTTTCCCGTGGAACGACACCGCCCAATTGGATTATTCTCAAGCGCAAGTGCGTGAAGCGGTCATTCAAACCATTTTGCACGTGGCGCGCAACTTCCCGATCATTCGCTTTGACGCAGCGATGACTCTCGCCAAGAAACACATCCAGCGCTTGTGGTTTCCCGAGCCCGGCTCAGGCGGAGCAATCCCCTCAAGGGCAGAGCACGGTATGACCCGGTCCGAGTTTGACGCGGCGATGCCGGAGGAGTTCTGGCGCGAAGTTGTGGATCGAGTCGCGGCCGAAGTCCCCGATACGTTGCTCCTCGCTGAAGCATTCTGGTTGCTCGAAGGGTATTTTGTCCGCACGCTTGGAATGCATCGCGTTTACAACTCGGCGTTCATGCACATGCTGCGCGATGAAGATAACGCCAAGTATCGCATGGCGATCAAAAACACGCTGGAGTTCGATCCCCAAATTCTCAAGCGTTACGTTAACTTCATGAACAATCCCGATGAAAAAACAGCCGTCGAGCAATTTGGCAACGGCGACAAATATTTTGGCGTTGCGACGGTGCTATCCACATTGCCCGGCTTGCCGATGTTCGGTCACGGACAGATCGAGGGCTTCCGCGAAAAATACGGGATGGAGTTTCGCAAACCAAAATTGGATGAGACTCCCGACGATGGTTTGATCCGCGGCCATGAGTGGAAAATCTTCCCGCTCCTTCACCGCCGACACCTGTTCGCCGATGTCGAGAATTTCCTGCTCTATGACTTTTATCGCACCAACGGCAGCGTAGACGAAAACGTCTTTGCCTATTCAAATCATTTCAATGATGAACGCGGATTAATTATCTACCACAACCGCTTTGCCGATACGCGTGGCTGGATCAAAACGTCCGCGGCGTATCTCGATAAAGGCTCAGGCGACCTGCGGCAGAAATCTCTTGCCGAAGGACTGAGTTTGCCGTTCGAGGGTTTTGTGATCTTCAAAGATTACGTTACACACTTGGAATATATCCACTCGTGCGCGGAGTTGTGGGAAAAAGGCTTGTACGTTGACCTCAATGCGTATCAGTGTCGCGCCTTTATGGATTTTCGATTTGTGGAAAGTAGTGAATGGGAAATGGTGAATAGCGCGTTAAATGGCGCGGGTGTGGAGTCCATGCAAGCGAAATGGGATGAGATGTTTGTCACAAAGGAAAAAGTGACGATTGAAGAAGTAAAGATCAAGAGGCCGCGCAAGAAAGCCGAGGAGAAAATAGCCGCAAAGCGCGGAACGAAAAAGGAAGCCGCGAAGAGACCTGTAAAAGCAAAAACAGATGCCAAGAAAACTATCAATAAGCCAAAGAAGACAGTGCGGAAAACAGTTGTTACCGCCAAGAAGCCTTCTGCCAGGAAGCCTGCAATCAAAAAAGAAAACAAGAAAGCAGGCAAAGAAACTGAAAAGGCATCTACGAAAAAGATAAAAAGGCTCGGCAACTAGAGCGAAAGAAAGAAATCCTCAAGCAAGACAACAGCAAAGAAGAAATGAGTTGCGAGCTACGGTAGGCGAGCCTACGGTCTAGCCTCTACTCCAAACTCGACGCGCGAAATTGTGCCCGCAATGCTCGATACCATAAAAGAAAACGGCAGACTGCCTCCTGCAGGTAAACCGGTCATCGATTCCCATCGTCGGGCGCCTACGACGCCTCCCGACGCATCGTAGGCAGTTGCTGCAACCCAAATCAGTTTTGCAGGGCTGGAGGACGATGCTGGCAAAACAACTTGTCCATTCGCTTGTGCCGTTAATCCCGATGAATCTACATTGAACGATGTATTCTGCAGAGTGGCCGGAAGATAACGTGGATCATTCGGCTGGATTTGAATCGCAGTCAAGATTTGGGCTTGCGGTTTTGCATTCAATGGAATATCAGGGGCGAAGTAAATCGTCAACGGCATGGACGAATTCGGCGACAAGCTATCCAGCGGAAGCGTCGCGGTTTGACTCGCGATCGATTTTTCATTGGTATCGAGCAATGTGATTTGCGCGGTCACATCATCGATGGGGTTTGACAAATTGTTATAAACCAACACAAAACACCACATGCCGCGATCCGCTGTCGGGTAACACACGATTTGTTTAACGGGAAACGGTACCGAAGTCGGAGTCGATGCGCCTGATAAATTTGGCTGGCTCGGTATCTTTAGCGTCTGCCCAACGGATATCGTATTCGGATCCACGTTTGGGTTCGCCGCCGTCAATGCAGAGAGTGAAACATTAAAATTCTGGGCGATCTGCCCCATCGTGTCGCCAGACTTGACCGTGTATATGAACGGCGTCGGAGAAGGCAAAGGCGTAGTAACGGAAACCACCAACCCATCGGGTTGTGAAGCGGTGGCGATGGGAGTCAGGGTGAGATATGGCTGAATATTTTGGGAGGCAGGAGTCGCGGATTTATTTGTGCCGCAGGCGGTTGCAAACAGAATACACAAGATCAAAATCTTTCGCATGAGATGATTATAATAGAGACGAAATATAATTAACCGAAATCCTTTTGGAGGTACCATGGAATATCGTCATCTCGGACGGGCGGGCATTCGCGTTAGCGAACTCTCGTTTGGCTCGTGGGTCACGTTCAGCAATCAAGTCGATGTGAAGGCCGCCATTGAATGTATGGCAGCCGCTTATGATGCGGGCGTGAATTTCTTCGACAATGCCGAAGTGTACGCAGGCGGCAAGTCGGAAGAAGTGATGGGCGCGGCGCTGAAAAAGCTTGGCTGGCGGCGTGGCAGTTATCTCGTCTCGACCAAATTCTATTGGGGATTTAATGACAGCGTCAACGAAAAAAATACTCTCAGCCGCAAACGATTGATCGAGGGCATCAACGGTTCACTTCAGCGACTTCAACTGGATTACGTGGACCTGATTTTTTGTCATCGCCCCAACTCAACCACGCCCATCGAAGAGACAGTGTGGGCGATGCACAACATTATCGAATGGGGCAAAGCCATGTATTGGGGCACATCCGAATGGGCGGCATCAGAAATCGTCGCAGCGATTGAAATCGCAGAGCGGCATCATCTGCACAAGCCGGTGATGGAACAACCCCAATATAATCTATTCGAACGCGGTCGCTTTGAAAATGATTATGTGCGCTTATACAAAGATTATGGTTACGGTTCAACAACTTGGAGTCCGCTTGCATCCGGATTGTTGACGGGCAAATACAGTAATGGCATTCCCAAAGACAGCCGCGGCGCGCTCAATGGATACGATTGGTTGAAAAATCATTTGACCGATCAAGAGAAACTTGCAAAAGTCCATGCACTCGAACCAATTGCAAAAGAACTGGATTGCACGCTTTCGCAATTATCCATTGCATGGTGCTTGAAGAATCCATTTGTCAGCACGGTCATCACCGGCGCCAGCCGCGTGGGACAAGTCCAGGAGAACATGAAGGCAAATGAAATCGAGCCGAAGATCACGCCGGAGATAATGGAAAGAATCGATAAGATTTTCGGAATCGAAAAGAAAGAAGATGATGATTAAGCAAATGTCGGTCACCGTGAAAGTGACCGACATTTTTATATACTTGTAAAATATTTTTCCTCGACGCTTTGCCAGGTTTCATCCGGCAGGCGCATGAAGCGCGTCAGCCCGGGATGAATGCGGTGAAGCTCCTCTGCGATCCGATAAGCAATTCGTCGAATCGAAAAGTGTGCGTTCGAGGCGGCGCGCAGCTGACAAAAGTGATATGCCTCGCGCAGATTAAATTGTGCCAACACGCGGCGGTTGTATCCATTGGGGACAACATATTGCGCCACTTGCGGATTGAATGAATGCAACTTTTCATACGTCATTGCTGCGGCATCCATCGCCGCTTCGTATCTTGACTGAAAGCCTGCTTCCGTTATCAAACGCGGAATCGCATATTCCAAGCGCGTTGTCAGCATTTGCGGCGTCTGCGTCATCATGCGGTGACGTTTGAACTCCGCGTACGCGCCTTGATCCATTACTAAATCAAATATATAAGTCGCGTACTCCAGCTCGCGCAGCGGAATGTCATGCTCTTCCAACCGTTTAAGTAAAGCATCCGCAAGCTGAACGCGCTGAGACGGATTTTGCAATTCGACATATTTAAGCGCATCGGCAAACGTCATTTCGCCAAAGCGATATAAGGCCGAGGCCAGCACCTTATTTTCGCCATCGAGGTCATAATCAATGAGCACACAAAAATCTTCTGATTTTTGATTTGAGATTTGCCCTTTGCGGTTTGTAAGTTCACCAAGTTCTTTATACGTATCCACTAAATACAGCGCTGCATCCGCATATTTCACCAGTGTCGGCACTTCATTCTCCGCAACGGCTTTAACTTCTTCACCGATGTCACGAACTTCCGCAAGTTCATGCGACAGCATTTTACGAATTGCGTTTTCCAGGATACGCGCATTGGCGGTCATCCCGACATTTGCCAGCGAGGCAGCAGGCAAAAGAAAACGGCATACATCCACATATTGTGAGCGTACACGGCGATCCAATGCTTCATCGGATTCATTTTCACGTCGCTGAGTGCGTTGAAGGACGAGAGTCCGCACAGGATCGAGGGAGTCACTATAAGTCTTAAATAAGAGGCGGCAAGTAGCAACAAATTCATCACGCAATGGATGTCCATCCAATTCTGATGGAATGAAAAAATTATCGGCTCCCCATTTTTGATATCGTGTGGATTTTTCCGTGTACGATGCCAGACGATTGGACTCGAGGCTCTCGACAGCAAGGCGCGAAACATTTTCAAAAGCAATATGCAAAACCGCGTGCTCAGCCACGGAAGCATGTCCGTAGCCGACAACCCATTTCTCATGAAACTGCGCTGACTTTTCATCCGTCAATCCAGCCGCGATCTCACGAAACAACTCAGGTGAACGCGAAGTTTTTGCAAAAGCAACTGCAATGGTTTCCGGGCTGTGTTCTTTTGGTGAAAGAAGATAAACCTGGCGGTCAGACATAAGTTCTCCTCTACTGGTCCGCAGGATTATAACAAAAAGGACAACTTACGCTTTCCTTAACACTTCTCGAACTCTCGCAACATCTTTCTGAATTTGTTCTACCAATGTTTTCACTGAATCAAATTTCAGTTCATCTCTTAAGCGCACAACAAATTCTATCTTTACTTCTTTCCCATAAATATCCCGCTTGAAATCAAGAATATAAGCTTCCAAATTTGGTGTTTGTTTATCGGGCGTGAAGGTTGGATTGATTCCAATATTCACGGCAGACATATACTTCTTGCCGTCCATCCAAGCCCAAGCCGCATAAATTCCATTTGCGGGAATAACTTTATCTTTGGGATAATCTATATTTGCAGTTGGGATTTCGAACTTTCGTCCGCGCCCATCGCCGTGTATCACTGGACCTTGCAAACTGTAATTCCGCCCAAGAAGTTTCGCAGCGTCCGACACATTACCCACTGACACCAATTTGCGGATTTCTGTCGATGAAATCACCCCACTTTCATCACTGACAGCCTCGATCACTTCGGTGGTGTAATTCATTTCCCGTCCCAGTTCTGCAAGACGAGTCGCATTGCCTTCGCGACCCTTGCCCAAGGCAAAATCATAACCCATTAACAAATGACTGCTGCCGAGGTGTTCCTTCAAACGCTCCATGAATTCGCGCGCCGACAAATCGGCAACAACTAAATCAAATGGATGAGTAAGGACGACATCCGCGCCGAACGAAGCGAGTAACTCCGCACGTTCATTCGGCGTGGTAAGACTTCTTGACCTCGCCCCCTCCCAATACAAAAGCGGGATGCGGCCAGAACGTCAACACAACGGCAGGCACTGTTTTTGCATGAGCGCCCTCCGTAAGTTTGGCGATGATCTTCTGGTGACCACGATGAACGCCGTCAAAAACGCCAATCGCCAGCCAGCTGTCTTTCAGGTGAAGTTCACTCAGGGAATGGGCGTGTATCATTCTAAACACAAAGCACGCGAAGTCACACAAAGGTTTCTCTTAGTGTCCTTTGTGTAGCTTCGTGGTTAAATTTTATTTTATGAGAAGAATACTTTCTTCGGCTGCCACTCAGGTTCGCCGGTCTCGCCTGTGACCAGATCCATCAGCGCGACCAATTCGCCCTGTGTGCTGACGCCGCGTACCAATCCCGGTTTGGCATCCGCATTGGCTTTTACGCGATGACCGTGGCGAACTGCCTCCACTTCATCGGGGCTGAGTTCAATTGCAGGCCATTCCGCAAGCGCCTCTGCTGCGGGGATCAGGAATTGATACCAATTTCCCGCGTGAAAAGCATCTTGAAGCTTTCGCAACGGTGTTGCATCGCGCAAAGAGAAACGTCCGCTTTTGGTACGGCGCAGACCCACAAGATATGCTCCGCATCCGAGTTCCTTGCCCAAATCATTTGCCAGTGAACGGACATATGTGCCCGACGAGCAATGTACGTCAATCACCACTTCGGGCGGCGCCCATTCAAGCACTTCGAGATGATGAACTGTGATCTTGCGCGGTGCCAATTCCACTTCCTCGCCCTCACGCGCCATCTCGTAAGCTTTGCGTCCCTGCACTTTGACGGCGGAATACGGTGGTGGAGTCTGTTCGATCTCGCCAATGAAAGTCTTGAGCACTGCCTCGAATTGTTCTTCCGTCACGTTGACCGGCTCCTCGGAGGGCGTTATCTTTCCATCGGCGTCAAACGTATCAGTCGTGGACCCGAGGCGAATGATCGCTTGATAGCGTTTATCCGAAGCCGAAACAAATTCAGATAAACGAACCGCAGGTCCAACCAGAATCACAAGCACGCCCGAAGCGCGCGGATCCAATGTGCCGGTATGCCCAGCGCGTCTTAAGCCCGTGCCCGTACGGATGACCTGCACGACGTCATGCGAGGTCATGCCGACTGGTTTATCCACAACGAGAACACCCGAAATGGCGTTCTTTACATCCTGACTATCCATTCTACTTTCCATATTTTTTCCTCCTATGTCTTTTTCAAGACAAATAAATCCAACGCTATTATCTTAATTATATACTAAAGCCTTAACGTTTCCTGAGTTTTTAGTAAAACATTCGTTTGAACTTCGTTCAAAGTTCCTTCAACATCAGCGCCTGCGGCCGCGGCATGACCACCGCCGCCAAAGAATTTGGCAACTGGAGAAACATCAATGCCGGGTTCCAAGGCACGCCATGAAATCTTGACGCGCTGATTGGATTGTTCCACAAAAATCATTCCCACTTTGAATCCGTCAATGGCGGAAATAATATTAATCAAATCGGCATCGTCGTTCCCGGAATAACCGGCAGCCTTTCGATCCTCAAGTGTCAGCGTCCCCCAAACGATTCCATTTTTTCGTTCGAGTTTCGAAAGACCTGCGCCCCAATATTTCG
Organism: uncultured Chloroflexia bacterium; assembly: GCA_963783295.1. Taxonomy (GTDB): domain Bacteria; phylum Chloroflexota; class Anaerolineae; order Anaerolineales; family Villigracilaceae; genus Fen-1038. The sequence goes on from CAWAMX010000001.1 coordinate 476,621, forward strand.
TCGCAGGATACGAGCGGCGTACAAGTCCGCGCATATAGAGTTCCGGCATATCCACGCCAGTTTCCATCAAGGTAGCGACCTGTCTCATCGACTCAGGAGTCACATTGGAGGTGCGAAATCCCAACGTATCGGTAATGATGCCGGTCAATAAGGCCGCGGCAATCGGTTTGGTAATCTGGCATCCCCACATCGGCAAATAATTAGTGAGAATGGCTGAGGTTGCCACCTCTTTGCCTTCGATCAAATTGATCCTGCCAAATTTTTCATTGGTCACATGATGGTCAATATTGATATCCGGTTGACCGATCGATTCAAATATTTTGCCGGTGCGTTTGAAGTCGGCACAGTCCACAGTAATGAAGGTATCAAATTTGCCATCAATTGAAGTCTTGATCTGCTGTGCACCATTCAAATCTTTGAAGGACGATGGCACTCCATCCGCCAAAACCATTTGCACTTTCTTGTCTGATTGCTGAAGAGCCAATCCCAATCCAAGCAACGCGCCGACCGCGTCGCCATCGGGACGGACGTGGGAAGCAATGAGAATCTCCCTGGCCTCAGCGAGTTGAAGTCTTGATTGCTTTATTTACTGATTCGTTCATTCGATCATGCCCTCTTATCTTTTTGCACTATTTATTAGTCGTTGTAGACCACAAGAATGTTACTTTTCTTTTTCAGGCTTTCTTTTTTCGCGTAGGTCGGCCAGCACCTTCTCAATGTGATCAGCATTCTCAGGCGTCGGATCCCAGTGAAAGCGCAGACGCGGAAAAACGCGCAATTCGATTCGGCTGGCCAATGTCCGGCGCAGGAATCCGCTGGCAGATTCTAATCCTGCCAATATTTCCGCAGAACGCGTATGCCCTTCCACCGCAGACACATAAACATCAGCAAATGCCAATTCTTTATCGACTTTGACATCGGTAATGGAAATCAGTTTCAAACGTGGATCGTTGATCTCACGAATGAGCATATCCGCGATTTCCTGACGGATGCGATCCGCAATGCGTTGGAGGCGAAGTCCTGACGGCATTTTAGTCCACTATATTTCATTCTTTTCGATCACATAACACACAAGCTGATCGCCCACTTGAATGTCATGGAAACTCTTGAAGCCAACGCCGCATTCAAAGCCGGTGCGGATTTCGCGCACATCTTCTTTTTCGTGACGAAGCGAAGCCATCTCGCCTTCAAAGACAAGGTCAGTGCCACGGAATAAACGCACTTTCGAATTACGGCGCAGTTCCCCCTCCGTGACACGGCAACCCGCTACTCGTCCGAGTTTGGAAGCGGGAAACACAGCCAACACAGTTGCGCGGCCGATCACTTTCTCAACCAAATCCGGTTCAAGCATTCCTTTCAATGCTTTTTCGATGTCTTCGGTCATACGATAAATTATTTCATACAACCGAATAGAAACACCTTCCGCCTCGGCCAGACGACGAGCGGCAACATCGGCCTGCACATTGAAGCCAACAATCAACGCTTTCGAGGCCGAAGCCAGCATCACATCATTCTCGCCAATGTTGCCCGCTTCTGCATGAAGAATCTTAAGTCCGATTTCACCCTGACCAAGTTTTTGCAATTCAACCACGAGTGGTTCAAGCGAACCTTGCACATCGGCTTTGACGATCAGGTTTAATTCCTTCGTTTCACCAGATTGAACGCTGGCAAACAAATCTTCCAATGAAACTTTCTTCTTCGTGTGCGATTGGGACTTCTCCATTTCGATTCTCTCGCCGACAATCGCACGCGCTTCCCGTTCCGAATCAACAACCCGGAACACATCGCCTGCTGCGGGAACATCATTCAAGCCGAGCGCGACCACCGGCGTGGATGGCGCGGCTTTCTTGACCGGCTTGCCTTTGTAATCCGTGATGGCTTTCAAACGCCCATAGGACTTGCCTGCAACCACAATGTCTCCCGCCTCTAGCGTTCCATTCTGAACGAGGAGCGTGGCAATCGTTCCTTTGGACTTATCCACTTCCGCTTCAACAACCGTCCCAATCACTTTGCCGGCCGGATTGGCTTTGATATTCGCATTATCCGCCACCAACAGAATGCCTTCAAGCAAATCATCGATGCCTTGTTTTTGTTTCGCAGAAACCGGAACCACCATCGTGTTTCCACCCCAATCATCCGGCACCAGTTCCAACTCGGCCAATTGTTGTTTGACGCGTTCCGGGTTGGCGTTCGGTTTATCAATCTTGTTCAATGCCACAATGATCGGCACGCGCGCCGCTTTGGCGTGGGCAATGGCTTCACGAGTCTGCGGCATTACGCCATCATCCGCCGCGACCACAAGGATCACGATATCCGCGCCTTGCGCGCCGCGTGCGCGCATGGCCGTGAAAGCCGCATGACCAGGCGTATCCAGGAATGTTATCGTGCGCCCCTTCTTCTCTACTTGATACGCACCGATGTGCTGTGTAATGCCTCCGGCTTCACCGGCGGCTACGTCCGTTTGACGAACAGCATCAAGCAGGGATGTTTTTCCGTGATCCACATGTCCGAGTATTGTAACTACCGGCGGACGGTTAACCAGCTTAGTCACATCTTCATCCGCGATCAAACGCCTCCACAGCGGAACCTCGCCGGTTTCTTCTTTTGCGATTTCTTCTTGTTCTTCGGGGACCGCCTCAAATCCATATTCGGCAACCACAATCGCCGCGGTATCAAAATCCACGGACTGATTGATGGTGGCCATTACCCCATTTGCCATCAGTTTCTTGATAACCTCAATTGGGCTTATTTCAATCTTCTGCGCCAGGTCACGAATCACAATGCCGGCAGGTAATTCAATCTTTTTACTCATAGGCCACCTCCGAAATTCAAATCATCAAATCAGCACGTAAACAACACACGGTTGGTTTGAACTAGCGATGGTCTATGAGCGGTGATTATTCGTTCATAAACACTATTCGCCAGATTCCGCCTGCGGGAGCGCATTCATAAAAGCTTCCAAGCGCCCGCGGTCAGCCATGGTCAATTCGGTTTTCAACGCGTGAGCGAGACTTCCCGCCAAACCGGACTCCCAACATGAGCGACGGTCATGCAAATACGCGCCGCGCCCTGCCAGTTTTCCGGTTAAGTCAACCAGCACCCCATCCGCCGTGCGGACAACGCGCACCAGTTGGCGTTTTGCCATCACGGTGCGGCATCCTACACAAGTACGCTGGGGAACATGTTTCATGCGCTGAGCAGGTTTCTTCGACACCTTCGACTTAACTTTCCGATCCCCTGCCCATTACAAAATAAAAGGGCCAGGGAAAGGAGAATACTTTATTCTTCCGCAAGTTCATCTTCGCCGCGCTTATGGATCTTGCGGCCTACTACTTCGCCGAGATCCTCATCAAGCACCAACTCGACGCCTTTTTTCTTTTTCTTCTTACCTTTCTTTTTATCATCATCGTCTTCTTCCGCCGCGCCAGTAGCTTGGAAAATCTCGGGTTTCATTTTGAACAACTCATCCAGCGAGACACCATCCTTGGCGTTTTCATCTTCATCTTCTTCGGTTACTGCTTTCTTCGTCTCTTTCTTAACCGCGGCAGTCTCCGCTTCAACGGGCAATGCTTCAACCGGAGCAGCTTCTGCAACCTGTGCTGACGGAACCTCAACAACTGGTTCAGGTGTTGGTTCTGGCTCTGGGAATTTCACCGCCGCTAGTTGCTCTTCAATGTTCTGCATGGCTTTCGGCCCCACACCTGGCAAGCCCAACACCTTATTCGCGTCGAGTTTCATGGCTAACATCAAATCGCCAACAGTTTCGAAGTTCGCCTCAGTCAGAATGTTAAAGACATGTTCTTTGAGACCAATCTGCTCAAGTGGCATGTTAAACGCGGCAGGCGCCACTTCGGCTTTTGCCGCGGCGACGCGTTCATCATCCACACGGACCGCTTCTTCTTTGATTTGAATCGTGCGGCGTTCGACGCGGTCAACGAACTGACCAAGCGTCGTATATTCTTCGGGTGTGACCGGACGATTCTCCGCTTTCTTGGCAAGGATTTCTTCCACCTGAGGCATCACCTCAGCGGCAGCAGGCAGCGAAGCGGCCAGTTGAGGATCATTCTGCAATTTCGCGAGTGTATCGCTGGCAAATTCGACCACGGATTTGATATCAATACGCCAGCCGGTAAGTTTCGCGGCCAAACGCGCATTCTGACCATCACGCCCAATGGCAAGGCTCAGTTGATCTTCCATTACAACCACCGTCGCCGTACGGTTGCCATCCACTTCGTTCAAATATACGCCGCTGACCCGCGCCGGACTAATCGCTTTGGAAATGTAAACAATCGGATCGGGATCCCATTGAATGATATCAATCTTTTCGTCGTGTAATTCTTTAACAATGGCCTGAATGCGAACACCTTTAATGCCCACGCATGCACCGACCGGATCGACACCCGCCTGTGTTGCCATCACAGCGACTTTAGCGCGCGCTCCCGGCTCGCGTGCGATGGCGCGGATCTCCACTACGCCGTGATAAATTTCAGGGACTTCGTTCTCCAATAAACGCCGCAGGAAATTGCGATGAGCACGAGAGAGAATGATCTGTGGGCCACGTGATCCGTCTTTGACCTCCAACACCACTGTGCGAATGCGGTCGTGGACTTTAAAACGTTCGTTTGGAATTTTTTGATTCGCCGGCAGAACACCTTCTGCTTTCATATCAAGGCCAATCGTTGCACCCTGCGCATTGCTGGCTTGTATCACACCGCTGACAATTTCACCCACCTGCTTGGCAAAGTACTCCATCTGCGCCGAACGTTCTGCCTCGCGGATGCGCTGTTGAATCACCTGACGCGCGGTCTGTGCCGCGACGCGGCCAAAGTCTGCGGGCGTGGATTCGACAATCACCATATCGCCCAATTGCGCCTCAGGATTCACCTGGCGCGCATCGTCAAGAGTCACCTCAGTATTGATTTCCTGCACATCTTCAACAACTTCTTTTTCCGCAAAGACGGTGACCTTGCCTGTTTCAGTATCCACTTTGGCTTCGACATGTTGCGCCGTCGAGGCGTTGACTGACCGCCGATAAGCCGATATCATGGCAGATTCGATAGCGCCGAGGATGATATCCTTGGATAACTGCTTTTCTTCGAGCACCTCATTGAAAGCTAGGGCAAATTCGTTTTTCGTCATACTCTCTTGCTCCGTGATGTTTCCTCATATACAAGCAGAAAAGTGGGGGTTGCCCACTTCTCAATGTCGTCGATATTGATCTTCCTTACAGCGCTTATTTTAGCATAGGTGAATGAAAGATGCAAGATATAATTGCAGAGATGAATCAACGCGATCTTGAAAAGGCCGCTTTGCGCGGCGAACCTTCCTACGTCTGGCGCGCCGGACAACAACGCCGACTCCAACTGATCGTGCGCGCAGCCGGAGAGCGAATCAAAGGGCGCATCCTCGAAAATGGATGCGGCGTTGGAATGTATGTTGAGCATCTCACTCAATTGGGCGGAACTGTTTACGGTTTGGAATTTGATTTCGAGCGCGCTGCCGAAGCTATAAAGAATTCCCAGCGCATCATGAACGCGGCATGCGAATCCCTTCCGCTTCCATCATCGACCTTCGACCTGATCCTTAGCCATGAAGTAATCGAACACGTTCAGGATGACCGCCTCGCCATCTGCGAGATGGTGAGAGCTCTTAAACCCGGCGGACGCATCGTTTTATTCTGTCCGAATCGCGGCTATCCGTTTGAAACGCATGGCATCTATTGGAAGGGTAAATATTATTTCGGTAACAAACCTTTCGTGAATTATCTACCGCGGAATTGGCGAAACCGGCTTGCACCGCACGTGCGAGTTTATTCAAAGGGTAACTTGAATAAAGCTGTTCGAGAGCCTGCCGGTGAAATTCATTGAACGCACCATCCTCTTTGGGGCATACGACAATATCATTGTCCGCTTTGGTGCATTGGGGAAAATTCTGCGCGGAATCTTGCAGTTTTTAGAAAAGACCCCACTGAAGATTTTTGGCTTGTCGCATTTTTGGGTTATCGAAAGAAAGTAGTGGATCAAGATTTGGATGAAGAAACGCGAAAAGAAATCGTCAACCAGAAAAGCATCAAAATACTGATTACAAAGAATCCTGCAATAAATATAAACATCAATTGAGCATTGAAGACAATTGGCTGATGCAAATTGGCAGAGACAGCCAATTCAAATCCCGCCTGAATTCCCACAAGAACAATCCCAAAAAGCATGGCGACAAAAGAACTCATACGGTCAATAATTTCGTCTCGGTGCTCAGGCGCGAGCCAGTATTCCCGATTGGGCATTTTAATGTTGATCCATTCCACAGGCGTGATCAGAACAAAGATCTGCGTCGCAACACCCATCCCGATTACAACTAGCATGGTTTCAATTTCAAAACCAAAGAACTGCGCTTTGGTGGTGAAGCGATTCGGGTTCCCAGTAATATCAAAATGAGAAGCCATTTGAGCCGGAGTGATGCTCCAAAGCCGCACAGTCTCAAAAATGCAGACCAGCAAAACGATGATAAAAAATATTCTTCCAAAACGCATGGATTCTCCTTTCACAATTCTTCGCGACGTACGAAGCAGAAATCCTCCAACATTTAAATATCAAGCGGAGGCTTCAACCCGTCTGGAATGGGCGAGATATAGTTCGAAGCGGCCCGGCGTTTTTTGAATTCATCTCGCGCCTTGCGGATCAGTTCGGGATTCTGCATGAATTCCAGCGCACTAAGCGCCATGACTTTTGCAGCGTACAACATGCCTTTATGTCCGATACCCGCTCTGCCCTGTGCAACGATCTGCCATGAATGACCTGGTGTGCCAAGCGCCATACAAGCGGTGACGATTTGCCCGGTCGGAGCCACCCAGGATACATCACCTACATCAGTAGAGCCAGGTTGTACAATATCCGACTTATACGGCGGAAGCACGCTTTCATGCAGGAAGGTGCTCTTCATGCTGGCAACAGCATCGGCATCTAAGCCATAGGAACGCGCAAACTCTTCGAAACTATTGGAAGGAATCGTTTTGGTGATCTCCGTTGCAAAGGCCACATCTTCCTTGCTGAATTTGGGCGCGCCCACCTCTTCCAATTTCCTTTGCAAAACGTTGTTGATGGTTTCATTGAGTAAAAGATTCGACATGCCGGAATACAGTTCGATGTCGAGTTCGGTGCCCGTCATGAGCGCTGCACCGCGTGCGATATCCTTGACGCGTTCGAATAGCGGATTGAGTTGATCAGTGCGCGGCGCGCGTACGCTGTATAAAGAAGCCGCCTCAGCCGGGACAACGTTCGGCGCAGTCCCGCCACCGTTCGTGATCACGTAGTGTACACGTGCGTCAGGGATCATATGTTCGCGCAGATAATTGACGCCGACATTCATCAATTCCACTGCATCCAATGCACTGCGCCCGTTATAAGGATCGGCGGCGGCATGGGCAGGCTTACCGTGGAACTTAAATCCTACGCGATAGTTGGCAAGGAAGTTCGCCCACATGGTGCCATTGAACGCATCGGGATGCCACGTCAGGCAAATATCCACATCGTCAAAGAGACCGGCCTTTGCCATGAAAGCTTTCCCTGCGCCGCCTTCTTCTGCGGGACATCCATAATAGCGGACGGTGCCTTTTATATCGTCTGCATCAAGCGCTTGCCTGAGAGCGAAGCAGCTTGCGATGCCTGCCACTCCCAACAAGTTATGTCCGCAACCATGACCCGGCGCACCGTTGACTAGCGGTTTCCTATATGGCACGCAATCCTGACTGAGCCCCGGTAACGCATCGAACTCGCCAAGTATAGCGATGATGGGCCCCTTACCTTTTGTATAGCTAGCGATGAAAGCCGTGGGAATCGCAGCCACACCCTTCTCAACTGTGAAGCCCCCCTCTTCGAGTGCTTGGGTGAGCAGTTGGGAGGACCGCACTTCCCTGTAACCGACCTCCGCAAACTCCCACACACGATCACTGAGGTTCGTAAAGTCGTTCTGATGCATTTCAATCCATTCCACGAGATTCATAAGCCTCCTCGTATTGCTTCATCGCTACGAATTTATAATCCACCGTCACTCACCTTCCGCATAATCTTCCTATACACAACTCAAGGTTTGGCTGTTACCAGCGGGATCGGTGTTCTGTACGGAATCGGCGTCATGATCGGATATTGGGATAAATCCATGTTCGGATCAATGGTCAGATTGCTGGCCTGTATCCAGCATTTTTGCTGGAAATAAGGGTTGATGATGATGAACCAGCCCGGCACGCTTCCAATTCCAACGACCTGCACTTGCTCATCCGCTTCGATGTTGCTTTCCAAGCCATAAGCAGTATCTCGACTATATGGGCCCCAAAAGCAGGATGCAAAATTTACAACGGTCGGCGGCTTGATCGGCCCTTTCGTCGGGGTGGCGGTGGGAGGGAGAGGAGTATGTGTGGGAGTGACCGATGGAGTAATCGTGGGCGCTTTAGCGGTTCGAAGTCTGGGCAAGAGCCACACCCATGGCTATATTGGTCGCCTGCTGATCTGCCGGTGAGGGAGTTGAACTGGAGGCGCACGCCGTACTCAAGAGAATCACAACAAGTCCAATAATAACTAGACGCAGAAATCGCAGGTTCATTATCGCCTCCAGTTGAGGGGATGATATGGATTTGGGAAGTTTCGTCATTTCATCAACCTCGATAGAAAGTCTTATCGTACTCTTTCAAAGCACTAGTAATGGCAAGTATAATGCCTTCCATCACGGATGGCATCTCACTCGCTGCGCCACCTGCTTTGCAGCGCAAGTGTCAGCGCCGAAGGGACCAAAAGAGCAACTCGTCCCCTATTGCATCAAATGGATAACTGAATCCGTTTTCTCAGCAAATCGCTATTGGGCAGACTCTTCTTATTTAGGTACGGTACGATGCCCCCTCAGAGTTCACATTGGAACGCCCTATGTCTTGATATCAAGGTGTGGGCGCTAACGGGAAGGGTGTCATCATCGGGATTTGAGACAGGTTCATATTCGGGTCAATGCTAAGGTTGGCAGCCTGTATCCAGCAGGTTGTACTGTAATATGGGTTAATGATGATATACCAGCCCGGCACACTTCCAACTCCAATCAGTTTCACTTGCTTACCCGATTTGATGTGGCTATCCAAAGAGTAGGAGTAACCCGGCCCGAATAACCAGCAATTCGCAAAACCTACAACGACAGGCGGCTGGACCGGTCCCTTCGTTGGAGTGGCGGTGGGAGGGAGAGGGGTTTGTGTGGGAGTGACGGATGGGGTAAGCGTTGGTGCTTGAGCGGTTTGAGTTTGGGCAATCGCCACACCCATTGCAATATTAGTCGCCTGTTGATCCACCGGTGAGGGAGTTGCCTTGGATGCACAGGCTGTACCCATCAGAATTAACGAAAGCCCAGTTACAGCTTGGAGAAAAAAACGCAACTTCATATCGGCTCCAATTGATGACAAGACAGGTTCAGGAGGGGATATTCAGTGTACATGTTCCAGTCCTTCATCAGATTGACATTGTATTGATCGAATGGCATCATGATACCATAACGGAAAAAGATCGCCGGACGAATGCTTGCTATTTTAATCCTGCGAACCTCGGGCAGGATCTCAAAGTCTGCTGAACGCGGAATCAGATTGAACGTTTCGGATAATTCAGGAGTTGGGAGGGCGGGCCTGCGGGTGGTCAGGTTCAGGATTGCTCCTTCAAGGTCGACGGCGACTGCTTTCTTTCCGTTGACCTTGAGTACATCATGATGAACTTTCCAGCGTCCTCCAGAGGGTGACAGACCAGACAAAGCATAGGTGATCGTCACTGTTTCACCCATTCGCACTTCCCGCAAGAACTCAGCATGGATCATGGTGTAGATTGGGCCAATACCCAGTTCACTGAACTTCTCCGGCGGAAAACCATGTTCGATAAAGAACCGATAGCGTAAATCACCAGCGGCATCAATATAGGCGGCGTAATTCACATGGCCGTTGGCATCGATATCCGACCATCTTATTTCATAGGTTTTGGAATATTCATTCATTGGATTTCTCCGAACACTGATTATCCTGCAAGACTTCCACCAAATAAACCCAGAAGAAGAGTCCATCAACGACTCAACTGCCAAAATAATTAGCCCATATAGTTGATAGACCAACTGATGAAACGATGATGATAAGTCGCAAACACAGCCAAATTCCTTTGCACACAAGTGCGCCGCTAAGTCCGGCGCCAGGAAGATCAGCTTTGATCCTTAGCTTTCAATAGGCATTCTGAAATCATAAATTCCGTCTCGAACTCCCCATTTGTGTTTGCAGTTGGGACATTCGAGATAATCAGGTTTATCATCCAGCGGCGCATGACCACATTCAGGGCACTTGAAAAATTCGATCACGCTTGCAGGGTCAATCTTTGTTTCTGCCCTTGGGCGGCCTTCATGGTCGCATCGACAACGAACAAACACGCTCGGCGTCCATTGAAAGAACGCACCCGTCCACTGAAAGAGTGAATCAAAGAGTACCAACACGGATGTTGGAGCGATGCGCTTCAAGAAGCCAATCCGGAAATGCGAGACCGTCAAGGTCTTTTCGACGCGAAAGCCCAATTCATTCAACCATTTGGTTATCGCCGTCGGATGGAAATCAAAATTAAGTTTCGCAAATTCAACCGGCTCCAAGGTGAATGGACTCCACACTTGACGTTTGAGCCAGTAACGTACCATCGCTTTGAGATTGAGCTTGTTGGCAAATTCCAAAATGAATATGGCGTCCGGGGCTAACACATTCCGAACCTGCTTTAATGCATTTGGTGCATCTGCCATGTGATGCAGGGTGCGGATCATCGTAGCCGCGTCGAACAAGCCATCCACAAACGGCAGACGATACGCATCCGCCGCAACGTAAATATATTTTTCTGATTTACCCAATCGCTGTTGTGCCTGCTCTAACTGCGTTCGAGAATAATCGAGCAGGATGATCCGCCCGAAGCCCACGTAACGCGGCGTATTGCGTCCGGCCCCCGCTCCAACTTCAAGCAAGAGCCGTCCGCTTTTGGGAAGCAATCGCTTCAATGCAATCGCTTCGACGCGGTCTTCGTATTCGCGTCCTCCTTGATCCCAAAACGAAGATTGATAATCCGAACCCTCGTAATCGCAAACGGGAGGATGAGTCATAATTAAACGTCAGGGCGGAGCAATGCTCCGCCCTGATACATTACTTTCCTTTTAGTCCACGCCCAATGCCGCGATAAGCGAAGCCCATTGCTTTCATACGTTCAGGATCATAAACATTACGTCCATCTAGGATGACCGGCTTCTTGAGCAAAGACTTCAATTGGTCGAGGTCGAGTTGCTTGAATTCATTCCACGGTGTGACCACAATTAAGCCATCGCAGTTTTTTACCATTTCATACGGATCGTTGAACATTTCGATGGCGGGCAGAAGCGGACGTGCCACTTCCATCGCCACGGGGTCATAGGCGCGGACCTTTGCACCAGCCTCCGTTAAATGCTGGACGATATCAATGGATGGCGCTTCGCGCATATCATCCGTGTTTTCTTTGAAAGCTAAACCAAGCAGGCCGATTGTCTTGCCATTCAACCCGCCGACCATTTCGCCGATATGGTTGACCACTTCCGAACGGCGACTGTAATTAACATCCATTACGGAGTTGAGAATGCGCGGCTCGAGTCCTTTTTCCTGGGCCATAAATGCCAGCGCTTTGACATCCTTCGGGAAGCAGGAACCGCCCCAGCCCAATCCGGCATCAAGGAAGTGGTGTCCAATGCGCGCGTCGTAACCCATGCCGGCCGCAACCTCTTTGATGTCTGCGCCGACAAGCTCACATAAATCAGCCAATTCATTCATGAAAGAAATCTTGGTCGCAAGGAATGCATTCGAGGCATATTTGATCATCTCAGCGGTGCGAAGGTCGGTGATGACAATCGGTGCACGCAATGGCAAGTGCAAATGTGCGACTTTCTCTGCCGCGTCGTGGTGCATAGAACCAATCACTGTGCGATGTGGACTCATAAAATCAGAAATGGCCGAGCCTTCACGCAAAAATTCAGGACACGATACTACCCAAAACGGAACTGGCTTGGGCTGGGCTTTGGTCACGATATCGGCCACCCAGTCCCCAGTCCCGATGGGAACCGTGGATTTATTGATGATAATCAACGGCGCAGACATATTCTTCGCAATGGATTTGGCCGCGGCTTCCACGTATTGCAAATCCGCTTCGCCGTTAGCGGCGCTGGGTGTTCCCACCGCGATGAAGGCATACTCCGCATCCTTCACCGCCTCGGGATACGAGGTAGTGAAAGAAAGCCGTCCGGCTTTTACATTTCGCTTGACCAGTTCATCGAGGCCCGGTTCATAAATGGGCATGATGCCTTTCCTTAAATTCTCGATGCGTTTCTCGTTTACATCCAATGCCACGACTTTGTTCCCCAAGTCTGCAAAGCAAGCCCCTGTTACCAAGCCGACGTATCCCACGCCGACCACACAAATTTGTTTCATCTGATATTCCTCTCAAGTTGAAATTAGATATTATTCTTTAGCGCCTTCCGGATTTTTCCTAGACCTGCGCTTTGGCTTTACGCTTGACCTGGCGATAAGGTCCGCAACCGTATCTGTAAACAGCGCTATATTCATGGGCTTTGATAGATAACCATCACATCCAGCATCCAGTGCACGCTTGCGATCACCGGGAAGAGTATGAGCAGTGAGCGCGGCGATTGCAATATGTTTCGTCTCCGGGTCCGATTTGATGCGTTCGGTGGCGGTCCAACCGTCAATCTCCGGCAAAGATAGATCCATCAAAATCAAATCAGGTTTTTCCTCTTTGGCCATCAGGATCCCTTCGCGGCCATTGCGCGCCCAGCGTGTTTCATAGCATGCCCGTTCCAGCAAAAAGCGAACCAGTTCATAATTATCAACGTTATCTTCCACGATCAACACGCGGGGCATATCGAATCTCGCTTCAAGCTGTCCAATGATACTACGGCTTACTAATGAGGGCAACTTCTGGTATATTGACCCCATGCGAATTCTCTTTGTAGCCGACGGACGCTCACCCATCGCCCAAAACTGGATCAGATATTTTGCCGAACGCGGGGATGAAGTCTATCTTGCTTCCACATTCCATTGTGCAGTGGATTTTCCGCTTAAGGCATTAGAGATCACACCCGTTGCTTTCAGCGGGACAAAGAAATTATCCACTACTTCACGTTCCGCTTCTTCCCGAACTTTAGGTTTACGAAGTGCCATTCGGCATTTTCTTGGTCCTTTAACGATATCGCGCACATCGAAAAAACTGCGCAGCTTCATCGAACGTGTTAAACCCGATTTGGTTCATGCAATGAGAATTCCTTACGAAGGCATGCTCGCCGCTGATGCATACAATGGAATTCCATTGCTGGTCTCAGTTTGGGGCAATGACTTCACCTTGCACGCGCCATCCACTTCACTGATGGATCATTACACGCACTGGACGATGAATGTCGCTGATGCACTTCACGCCGATTGCTACCGCGATATTCGTCTTGCGAAGCAATGGGGATTTGAACCATCCAAGCCGACGCTGGTCACGCCGGGCAATGGGGGCGTCCGAATGGATATTTTTTATCCACCGACACAGTCTGTTAATGAACCCGTCATCTTCAATCCGCGTGGCTTCCGCGCCTATGTTTGCAACGATGTTTTCTTTCGAGCCATTCCGCTGGTGTTAGCAAAATATCCAAAGTCTAAATTTATCTGTGCCTCAATGGCAGATGAAGCGCAGGCATTTCAGTGGATTGATAAATTTGACATTCGTGGATCTGTCGAATTGCTTCCCGCACTTCCCCATGCTCAGATGGCAGACATTTTTCGCCGCGCACAGATTGTGGTTTCCCCCAGCATTCATGATGGCACACCCAATTCCCTGCTCGAAGGCATGGCTTGCAGATGTTTTCCGATTGCAGGAAATTTGGATTCAATTCGTGAATGGATCACCAGCGGCAAGAATGGCATCCTCACCGATGCAACCAATCCGCAAAGTTTGGCCAACGCGATGATGGAGGGTTTGGAAAACAAAACCCTGCGGGATCAAGCCGCAGGGCTGAATCAAGAAATTATCACCGAGCGCGCCGAATATACGCACTGTATGACTCTGGTAGAAAAGTTTTATTCAAAACTAATCAACTAAGATGATTCACTAAACTACTCAAGAATCTGCTCGCGGAGCACGCATGGATTCCAATTGGTTTGTCAGCTCAATGCGGCGCGCCGTCGCCGCGTGGCGCACATCGTTGACCAGAATTTCGCCACGAGCGCGGATTTGATTTCGGAATTTGTCGCCCGTTTCCGGCGCAAGCAGAAGCGCAACGGTCGAACCAACCAAAGATCCTACCACAATCCCTATCATAAAACCAAGCATGCGACGCATAGGATTCTCCTTTTACGATATGTTATTGCGGAATTATTTCAAACAAAATTATTATAGGCGAAAATCCACTTTTGTGGAATAATAAAGCACCCGCGCATATTGCAAAGAACGCAACAGCAAACGCGACGGCGCAAACCAAATCTCAGCTGTGAACGGCGCGGCAACCGGGGAGACTGCGCACCAACGGCTCCTACCTTTATTTGGAGGATACCATGTCTACTATTTCTCCTGTTTTAACCACCGTAACTGTAAGTTCAACCGCGTCACAACGCAAAAAGATGACGACCTTAAGCCTTGGCCAAAAGAAAGAACGCGGCGAACCGATCACGATGCTGACCGCCTACGACTATCCCACGGCGTTAGCCGAAGATCAAGTCGGAATCGATTCGATCCTTGTCGGCGATTCACTGGGGATGGTTGTGCTCGGTTATCCAAACACATTGCCGGTCACGATGGACGATATGCTTCATCACTGCAAAGCTGTGGCACGTGGCGCAAAGTTTGCATTACTAATTGGCGATATGCCGTTCATGTCGTATCAAGCTTCGACCGAGGAGGCGGTTCGCAACTCCGGAAGATTCTTACAGGAAGCCGGCATGGACGCGGTCAAACTCGAAGGCGGACGCGAACGCCTCGCAGCGATCGGCGCCATAGTCGCCGCAGGAATTCCCGTCATGGGGCATCTTGGTCTCACGCCGCAATCGGTCAATCAACTCGGCGGATTCCGCCCCCAGGGGAAAACCGCATCCGCCGCGAAACGATTGATCGAAGATGCGTTGCTTCTGGAAGAAGCCGGATGTTTCAGCATCGTTCTCGAATCTATTCCTGCAAAACTTGGGATGTTGATTTCACAAAAACTTTCCATTCCTACCATTGGCATCGGCGCGGGCGTCGGATGCGACGGCCAGGTCTTGGTCGCACACGATATTCTTGGATTATTTGATCGCTTCACACCGAAGTTTGTCAAGAAGTATGCAGACTTCCACGGTGAGATGCAACGTGCCTTCAGCGAATACATGTCTGATGTGCAAAGCCGAGCATTCCCTGCCACGGAACATTCCGTCGAGATGGATGACAACGAGTGGCAGGCTTTACAAAAAGAAATCGGATGACGTGGATATTTTGATTATTGGCACCGGCGCGCTGGCAACTTTATTTGCTGCGCGCCTGACCTCAAGCGGACATCACATCACCATGCTTGGCACATGGCCCGAGGGCTTATCTGCGTTGCGTCAAAACGGTGCGCGGATGATTGATGCAAATGGAAATGAAAAAAAGTTTTCCATTCATGCCACAGATGATCCAAAGGACTGCCGAGGCGCAAAGGTTGCGATTGTCCTGGTCAAATCGTGGCAGACGGAGCGCGCCGCACATCAATTGAAAGAATGTTTGGCAGATGATGGATTGACAATTACACTGCAAAACGGATTGGGGAATTGGGAAATTCTTGTTAGGGAATTGGGCAAGTCACGTGTTGCGCTTGGGACAATCACCATCGGAGCAAACTTGCTTGGCCCGGGACTGGTCAAGGCCGGAGGCGATGGAACAATTTCCATAGAAGCGCATCCCGCTTTGGGTCCGTTAGAAAAAGCATTGAAGTCTGCCAAATTTAAAGTAAATGTGATTGACGATGCGCGTTCTTTGGTGTGGAGCAAACTAATCATCAACGCGGCTATCAATCCATTGACCGCGTTATTGAGAGTTGCCAATGGAGAACTACTCGAGCGTCCCGCGGCGCGCGGACTGATGCGCGTGTTGGCGGAAGAAGCCGCATCCGTCGCCTCTGCCGAAAAAGCAAATCTTGTCATTTCGCGATCCTGCTGCATTCGTTGAAGATGTGGCCCGTAAAACGGCGGGTAATCATTCGTCCATGTTGCAGGATATTCAGCGCGGCGCGCCGACCGAGATCGATGCGATCTGCGGTGCAGTCGCGCGTGCAGGAGAACGGCATCATATCCCAACACCCATCAATTATGCCTGCTGGCAATTGGTGCTGGCTATGACACCAGGAGAGTAAATTTTTCATCAACAAGTTCGCACATTTTATGAGTATCTAGACCGCCCACTTGCATGGTAAGATAAATAAGATTTAATACGGAGGTATCCATGCGCAGGTGGTTTGTCCTTCTTTTTATTTTGGGAATAGCAGCACTGCCGTTTTCCGCTCACGCACAAAGCGCAATTAAATTTTCAACCCTGCAAGTTGAATTGCGGCCTGAATATGATGAGCCCAGCATGTTGTTGATCTACGATTTCCAACTTGCGAGCGACACAAGCCTTCCAGTGAATGTGACCTTCCGCATTCCCAAAGATGATAATTTGGTGGCGGTGGCATACTTATCTGATGGACAATTATTGAATGCAGGTTACAATGGCCCAACCGTTGATAACGATTGGCAAATCATCCAAGTCAAAGTCCAAACGGAGACAACCTATCACATCGAATATTACGCGCCAATATCCAAGACCGGCAAAGAGCGCGAGTTCAACTATGTGTGGATGAGTGATTATCCGATCAATGATTTCAGTCTCAGCATACTGCCTCCAACAGACATTACACAACTCACGACCGATCCTTCCTTGAATTTGGTCACCAATATGGATGGTACGACTTCATGGAAAAAAGACTTCGGCGCTCTTTCGGCAAATCAGCCATTCACTCTACAAATCAATTACAACAAGACTTCCGATAGATTGACCAAGCCCGGCTCTCAATCCGGCGTTCAACCTTCACAGCCCATCAATTCCAATACACCTGGCCGAGTCATGTTGAGCAATTATTTGCCTTATGTCATCGTCGGCTTCGGTTTGCTTTTAATAATCGGAGGCGGATTCTATTTTTGGCAATCGGGGCGCCGTGGCAGGAACAAGTCACGCAGGCGGCGTTCGCCGCAGGCTGAATCGGAAGGCGACAGTGAAATATATTGTTATCAATGCGGAACACGCGCACATAAGGGTGATCGCTTTTGCCGAGTATGCGGCACCAAACTAAGGCGCGAGGCTTGATGACATTCCATCTTAAGAAGAATCTGATTCACAGGATAAAATAGGGCAAGCTGCATGACAATTGGTTTAGCTTTTTTCAGCCTCTATTAATCTCAACATGTAGAATGGAGAGTGTTGCAAAGTCTTATCTGTTTATGATCGGAGGCAGTTCATGGGACGAACCAAATTTATCGTCGGCGGCGTGTTAATCCTCGCGGCAGTGATCTACTTGATCTTCACAGCTACGAAGGCCAACGCTGAATACTTTATGACCGTTGACGAATTGAAAGCCAAGGGCGCCAGCATGGTCAGTCAGGATGTGCGCGTCTCCGGCTCAGTCGTCGGCGATACGATTCAATATGATGCGAATACGCTCACATTGACCTTCGACATTGCCCAAGTTCCGGGCGATCAAAAGGAAGTGGACGCGCAGGGCGGATTGGCCGCTGTTCTGCACGCGGCAGTCATTGACCCGAACCGGGCGCGGCTCCAAATTATTTATAACGGTCCTAAACCTGACCTCCTCAAGAATGAAGCACAGGCAATTATGACCGGTCATCTCGATTCAAATGGCGTTTTCCACGCCGACGAGTTACTGCTGAAGTGTCCAACCAAGTATCAGGATGCGGTACCCAATCAAGTCGGTGGTTGACCCGGTGAGGCCTGACTGGAATCTGTCAGGTCTCATTTTCTTTAGGAGTATTTATGATTGCTGATTTCGGATATGGAGTTATCGTTATTGCATTTGTGGTCGCGCTCTATAGTGTGGGCACGGCCATTTATGGTGAAAGAACAAAATCCGCAAATTGGGTTAAGTCGGCGCGTCGCGCCATGTTATTGCTGTGGCCGCTTATCTCGCTCTCTGCCCTATCACTGATTTATCTGCTTGTCACAAATCATTTTGAAGTTTCATTCGTTTATGAAGTGACCAGCCGCGAGATGCCGACCTATCTTAAGATCACAGCCTGGTGGGGTGGACAAGCTGGTTCGCTTGTTTTCTGGTCATGGTTGATGGCGGCATTTGCTTCACTCGTCACCCTCCGTAAATGGGATCGTGACCGAGAATTTCTGCCGTGGGTTATTGTCGTTACATCCATTACCACTGCGTTCTTCCTCGGCTTGGTTGTCTTTTACCAGAATCCATTTGCATTTTACTGGAGCGGCGCGAATGGGAATATTATTGCCGACGCACTGGGAAATCCCATTACAAGCATGTTTGCACCAATTGCCGGAGCAAGCATATATTTCCCATCAGATGGCAATGGATTAAATCCTTTGCTGCGCCATCCGGGCATGATCATTCACCCGCCGATGCTTTATCTCGGTTTTGTTTCATTCGTGATTCCATTTGCGTTCGCCATCGCGGCTTTGATCACAGGCCGCACTGATGACCGCTGGATCCGCATCACGCGCCGCTGGACTTTATTTGCTTGGTTGTTCCTCTCGTGCGGCCTCGTGCTTGGCAGTCGTTGGGCATACGATGTGCTGGGCTGGGGTGGCTTCTGGGGTTGGGACCCGGTTGAGATCGCGGCTTTGATGCCGTGGTTGACCGGTACAGCATTTCTTCATTCCGTGATGATTCAAGAGAAGCGCGGAATGCTCAAGCAATGGAATATGCTACTAATCATCCTGACCTATTCATTGGTGATCTTCGGAACATTCCTGACCCGGACCGGCGTGCTCTCTTCGGTCCACGCTTTTGCTCAAAGCGCCATCGGTCCAGTCTTCTTCGTCTTTATCGGAATCACTTTTGTTGGATCGGTTGCATTATTGATTTATCGCTGGCCCGACTTACGCGGCGAAACAGAGATGAAATCCATGCTTTCACGCGAAGCGCTTTTCCTGCTCAACAATCTGTTATTCATAAGCGTATTAGTTGTCTGTTTCTGGGGCGTGGTCTTCCCGCTGATTTCACAATTGGTCACGGGTCAGACGGTGACCGTGGGACCGCCGTTCTATCAAACTGCGGTCGCTCCGCTCTTTGCAGTGTTGATGTTGCTGATGGGAGTTGCCCCGCTTTCAGCATGGGGACATTCCAGCCTCAAAACATTGGGACGCGCGATCTGGAAATCGGCAGTTGCGGCGCTGGTCATCACTACAATCCTGTTCTTCGCTTATACAAACAATCTCATTGCGTTGGTTGGATTCTTTTTGATCGCATTGGTATTATTAGTGACCCTACAGGAATTTTGGCGCGCCACGTCTGCCCGCATGAGAGCGCAGAACGAAAATCTCTTCACAGCATTTTGGCGTCTTGTTGGACGTGACCGCAGACGATATGGCGGCTATGTGATTCACATCAGTATGATGCTGATGGCGATTGGTATTCTCGGCATCAATCTATTTCAAGTACAAACTCAAGGAACTGTTCCCTTAAACAACTCTTTATTGCTTAGCGGCTATACCGTTAAATACGATTCAGTCGCCCAATTCCCCGGCCCGGATGGACAGCAAGTGACGCGCGCGGTGGTCAGCGTTTATCAAGGCAATAATTATTTAGGCGATTTATATCCGCGCATTGATTATTACCCAAGCCAAGAACAAAACATGACGATTCCCGGTGAGCGCTCAACCTTGAAAGATGATCTCTACATTATTCTTGTGGATTGGCAACCCACATCCACCAACGGAGCAACGTTCAAAATCTTTGTCAATCCGCTGGTGAACTGGTTATGGATCGGAGCAATCCTATTCTTGTTCGGCATTATCATTGCGGCATGGCCCGAACGCGATGCAGAACGCGTTCCTGTGCGGGCGCACCTTGTTCATCGAACTGAAAACAAGCAAAATGACAGCAAGCAGGCCAGCGCGGCGGATTGAATCTCAAGACGATCATGAAAAAAACATTTTGGATTTTCATTCTTACTTTTATGATTGCCGCCTTCTTTACAAGCATCGCCCTTGCACAACAGCCCGCGCCAACACCATCAGACGATCAAGTGAATCGCATTGCACATCAGTTGTATTGTCCCGTTTGTGCAAATACGCCGCTAGATGTATGTCCCACCGATGCCTGCCGCCAATGGCGGGACTTGATTCGTCAACAATTGGCTCAAGGCTGGACGGAAGGACAGATCAAGCAATATTTTGTTCAGCAATATGGTGCTCGCGTACTGGCGGAACCGCCTCAAACGGGGATCAACTGGCTGATCTATATTTTGCCGCCGCTGATCATCTTGGCCGGCGCGTTCATTCTCTTCCGCGCTTTGAGGATGTGGACTAAGCCCATATCGGCCTCAGCCGTTTCTGGATCAAATGAAGATGCATTCAAGGATGAATATGTTGCGCGCCTGGAAGAAGAATTAAAGAAGAGAAAATAAATTTCGATCTTGCTCTTGGCAAGTTCGTTGATGGAGAATTTTATGACTGAAAGAAAAACGAGCGCTCCACGCCGCGGCGTCCCGCTGTGGGTGCAAATTATCGTTTGGGTTTCCTTGCTTGGTCTGCTTGTGATTGTTGCCATTGAATTAAATCGTTCGCAACAAGGCCAAATTGGACCCGGAGCTAAGATCAGCAATTTTTCCATGCCACTTTTCAGCGGTTACAACTGGAACGGGCAATCGCAGATCCAGCTCTCCGATTTTCGCGGTAAAGTGGTGATGGTCAACTTCTGGGCTTCATGGTGCAAGCCATGCGAACAGGAAGCAGGTGATCTAGAACAAGCCTGGCAATTTTATAAAGACGATGGCCGCGTGATATTCATCGGTGCGGACTATGTGGATACGGAACCGGAAGCGCGAGCTTATCTGGCAAAGTTTAATATTACATTTGCAAACGGTCCCGATCTGGGAACAAGCGTTTCGCAACTCTTCCGCATTAAAGGTGTTCCCGAAACGTATTTCATTGACCAACAGGGCGTTCTTCAGTATGCTCAAATTGGACCATTCTCCTCCGTGGATGAGATAAAATCGATTATTAACCCATTGTTGAAGTAGGAGGGCTTGTGGATCTCAGTGCAATTCTTTTGCTAATCGCCCTGTTGTTGGGCGTAAGCTTATATCTCGCCGCTCCATTGATTTTCGAATCGAGTCGCCCCAGTGCACACGGCGAATCTAGAGAAATCTCTTCCCTCATGGCGGAACGCGACCGTATCATCAACTCATTGCAGGAACTTGATTTCGATTTCAGGCTTGGTAAAATTCCCAATGAAGATTATCCAACACAGCGCACCGAACTCCTACAAAAAGGAGCGGACCTCCTGCGCAAATTGGATGCCCTGCAACCACAGCCGATCAGCGATGACGAAGTGGAGAGGCGCATCGAACAAGCCGCAGCAGCACAGCGGGCTGATGCGGCCGTCAAAACCGAATCACCCTCGGACGATGAAATCGAATCGATGCTGGCGTCGCGGCGCAAAGAACGAAAGGGCAAGCCGGCAGGCTTTTGTCCAAAGTGCGGCAAAGTCGTTTTGATCACCGACCAATTTTGTGCCAGTTGCGGGAAAGCGTTAAAATAAAAACGCAGAGCATAAAGTAAGCGGATTGCGTTTTGCATTTTATTATTTGCGTTTCACATAGAAGGAAACCAATGAAATTTCGCTATATACCCGCCCTTGCTCTTATCACTATTTTTCTTGCCGGGTGTACTCTCGCTTCGGATATCACACCGCCGCCCGGCTATGTTTCGCCCACTCCCCTGCCGACGCTGGGTTTGTTATATCCCGCTTCTGCGCCCGACGTTCAAAACGGCGCAATGATCTTTACACAAAACTGTGCAGCTTGTCACGGCGACACCGGACTAGGGAACGGACCTCAAAGCCAGCAATTGCCGGTCACTGTTCCAGCGCTGGGCTTGGCGGATACTGCGCGCTCCGATTCACCCACCCAATGGTTTACTACCGTCTCACAGGGAAACCTGGATCGCTTCATGCCGCCTTTCATCGGGGATTTGAGCGACCAGGATCGCTGGGATGTCGTTTTTTACGCGCTGACTCTTCATACCAAACCAGATCAAATCACGCAAGGCAAAGCGTTATTCGACTCAAATTGTTCCAATTGTGCCGATAAATTCACTGACCAGAAAACAATGGCGGCATTATCCGAAGATGATATCATCCGCATCATCGAGAACGGTCAAGGAGATATTCCAGCTTTTGGAAAGAACTTTAGTGATGATCAAGCATTAGATGTGGCGATGTACATCCGCACGCTGAGCTTTGCATCCACATCTCACACCGCTCTGACTACGCCAACTATCGCTTCAACGCCCTCGACAATCAGCGCGGCAACCATCTCCACAGAAATCACTCCGGCCTCGACTCCGCTTCCTTCATCTGGATCGACCGACGACCTCACCCTGCTCAAAATGGAGCAGGTTCACGTTTATACCGACTTTGCCACACAAGGGCTGGTGCAATTCATTGAGATTTATGCATTCACCAACACAAGCAATCAAACCGTAATCATCTCCAAAGATGGCGTGACCATTCCCTTCATCAGATTTCCAGACGGTGCCCAGAATACAGGTTACGAACCCGATCCCAATAGCGCACAACTCGCGACCATAGGGAAAGGCGTGGCTGTGCCGCCCAACAGTAATCCATACGCAATCATCGCCTTCTTCACCCTGCCATATAGCGGTCAATTGGAAATCAAACAACCGTTTGGGATTGATGCACCTTCCGTGGTTCTGCTTATGCCAGAAGGAATCACTGTGACTGGCAATCAATTGGTGGGCGCAGGTGCTGTTGCAATACAAAACAACAACTACCAGGAATTCTCGGCCAGTGATTTCAAAACCGGTGATGTATTGGACTTCACGGTCATTGGCTTGCCAAAGACAACCGCCTCACCAAATAACGCAATGCAAATGGTATTCATCGGCGCGGGCGCATTGGGGGTGATATTAATCGGCGTCAGCATCTGGCTCTACTTCCGCAGTCGAAAGGGCACGCAAGAAGAAGAGGGAGACGAATTCGAATCGGCCGATGAAGTCATGGACGCCATCCTTGCGCTGGATGATTTGCATCGCGCAGGCAAAATCAACGATGAGGCTTATAAGACACGGCGTGCGGAGCTGAAAGAGATTCTTAAGGAAATGGCATAGCGTTTCGAACATGATCATCGTTCACAAATTGGTCAAACGTTTCGGCATGAAAACCGTCTTGCGTGGGCTCGACTTTGAAGTTCAGCCCGGTGAGTTCGTGGCCATCCTTGGTCCAAACGGCTCGGGCAAAACGACCTTTCTCCGAATCCTTTCTTCGCTTTCACGTCCGTCACTCGGTGCGGTGAGCGTGGATGGTTATCGCCTTCCCGACCAAGCCGCGGCAGTGCGCGCTCGACTCGGCGTGGTCTCGCATTTGCCGTTGCTATACGGCGATTTAACCGCCGAAGAGAATCTGCGTTTCTTCGGACGCATGTACGGCGTATCAAATATTGATCGCCGAATTACGGAAGTACTTGAAATGGTTGGCCTTGTTTCGCGCCGACGCGATCTCGTCCGTACTTTTTCGCGCGGCATGCAACAACGTCTCGCGATCGGACGTGCCGTGTTTCATGATCCCGATGTGATGTTATTCGATGAACCCTACACTGGTCTCGATCAGGATGCATCCGCCATGCTTGACGATTTGCTTCGTTCGGTCGCGGATAAAGGTCATACCGTTGTAATGACCTCCCACGATGTATTGCGAGCCGAAGAGCTGGCATCTCGTTTCGATATTCTGTCACACGGTGTCATCGTCGCTTCTACCACACACAAACAACTCGGCAAAAGCAACTTGCTTTCGTTCTATAAGAAAGCACTGACAGATTGATATGACAACAGCAATCAATCATCAACCACATCGCCCTTCTTTCTTGAAGGCAACTTTCGCAATCACATGGAAGGACCTCGCTGCCGAATTTCGTTCGCGCGAACTTTTCTCTGCGATGCTGGTCTTTTCCCTGCTCGTCATTTTGATCTTTAACTTTGCCCTTGAACTGGATATCGCCACACGTCAATCTGTGACTGCCGGTGTGTTGTGGGTCACCTTTGCATTTGCCGGCACCCTCGGCCTCAACCGCTCGATGGCAGTCGAGAAGGACCGCGGCTGTCTCGACGGACTCCTGCTTGCACCCGTTGACCGCGCTGCTATCTTTTTTGGAAAAGTGATCAGCAATCTGGTCTTCATGTTAATTGTCGAAGCCATCGTTCTGCCGGTTTACTCGTTCCTTTATAATGTCAATCTTTTCAATCCCGGCTTATTCCTGGTCATCTTGCTTGGCTCGATTGGTTATGTTGCAGTCGGAACTCTATTGGCAAGCATGGCCATTCAGGCGCGCACGCGGGATGTACTTCTGCCGATTTTGCTGTTCCCAATTGCGGTTCCGGTTTTGATCGCCGCCGTCAAAGCCAGCGAAGGATTCCTGGCTGGAAGTGATTTCAACACGATTTATGCGTCTCTTAGTCTGTTGATCGGTTATGATGTGATCTTCATTGCCATCGCTTATATGGTTTTCGATTACGTGGTTGAAGAGTAAAATAAATTTACGAAAGGATGATTATGCAATCCAAGCCGATTACTTTAAAAATTCTTGACATGGCTTCTGTACTCGCTTTGGCAATTGCAACCTATCTCGCACTGATTTACGCGCCCGAAGAAGCCGTGATGGGACAGGTTCAGCGCGTGTTCTATTTCCACATTGGAACGGCCTGGACCGGCCTGCTGGGCTTTCTGTTCGCGGCGGGATTGGGCATCACCTATCTCGTCAAGCAGGATCTTAAATGGGATATCGCTGAATTTGCTGCCGTTGAAATTAGTGCAGTATTCTTCTTTATCACTATTGTGCTTGGCTCGATCTGGGCGCGTCCCATTTGGAACACCTGGTGGACTTGGGATCCGCGCCTGACTACTGCCGCCATTACGGAATTGATTTACGTCGCTTACTTCATGTTGCGCGAGGGCATCGAAGATCCGGATCGCCGCGCCCGCTTCGGCGCAGTGTATGCATTGATCGGTTCAGTCAGCGCACCGATCACCTTCCTCTCGATCCGCTTGTTCCGCACCATTCATCCGGTGGTCATCGGAAGCGGTGATCCAAATGCACAAGGCAACTTTGCAATGACGCCGCGTATGGAAGTTGCTTTCTTCTTTGGATTATTCGCTTTCACGGTCATCTTCATTGACCTGTTCTGGAATCGCATTCGTATGGGCCAGCTGGCGGCGAAGGTTGAGCAAATGAAACTCAACCGCATGCACTAAAGATTGAAGGAGCAATCCATGTTTCCTCTTGACGCCCCTCCCGACACATCTGCTTACATGATTGCAGGCTACACCGTTTTCTTTATTGTTGCCGCCATTTATATCGCCAGCTTGCTGGTACGCTGGCACAATCTGCATCAAGATCTGAAAACGCTTGAAACCATTGAAAAAGAAAATAACATTAAAGAAGAAAAAACAGTTAAGCTCGCAAAACGGAAAGCCGCCAGCAAAAAGACAATAAAGAAAAAGTAGAATCCATAAGATCCTACTGGCTCTTGAATGAAAACCTGACTTTTTGAAGATTGATTTTGGTTATCCATATCTTCAAGGAGTTCATTATGTTTATTGTTGTCATCCAAATTTGTCGTTGTTCATTTTTCAAATAAAGGTTGTGTGAACAATATCAGCAAGTAAGCAGAAACATTGTCTTCAACTTTTTAATTCTGTGCTAAACTAGAAATAAGCTCCCATTCCATCTCTCCCCTGATTCTTTGGACGTAGGGAAGGAACCACCGAAAGTCCGTTGTTCTTCGCGGAAGGTCGAAGGGGGCAATATTGGAGGCACAATGCTCACCCTCACCGAAAAAATCCTCTTTGCAATTGCAACCATTGCTTCACTCTACTTCACCTACCGCGGAGCGGATCACATCATCAAACTGATCTCCAGCGGGCAAGGCAAGCCTGATTGGAAAGCCGCCTTCAAACGCATTCCCGAAGCCTTTGCAAAAGTCATTTCGTTTCAACCTGTTTTTCGTTTCAGGTTATGGTCCAGCATTTTGCATGCCCTTATCGGCTGGGGCTTTCTCGTTTTTGTGGTGGTCAATCTTTCGGATTTGATCTACGGTTATACTGGCTTCAGCATCCTCAACCAAACCGGATTATTCGGCGATTTGTATCGCCTGCTGGCAGATATTGCCAACCTGGCGATCCTTATTGGCATGATCGCGATGATCATCCGCCGCTTCATTCTTCGACCCGCGACGCTGTCCACACGCAAGACGACTCTGCTCAACCCGAACGCGCGCTTCGGCATCAGCCGCGACTCAGCCATCGTGGCGACATTTATCATCGTTCATAACGCCTCCCGCTATTTGGGAAAATCTTTCAGCGTGGCATTAAGCGGTTCCGCTGACAAATGGCAACCAACCATTTCAGTGGTAGCCGGTCTATGGTCAGGTGTGAGCGCAAATACACTCGTGATCGGTGAACATGTCATGTTCTGGTTGTCCCTTGGTGTAGTGCTTGCGTTCCTGCCATATTTCCCTTATTCCAAACATATCCATCTTTTCTTCGCACCGTTGAATATTTGGATGAAGCCGCAGCGGCGTTCGATGGGCGAATTGAATTACATCAATCTCGACGACACCTCGATTGAACAATTCGGCGCGGCAACGATAAAAGATTTGGGTTGGGAACAAGTGATGGATTCGTACGCCTGCATCATGTGCTTCCGCTGCCAGGAAGTTTGTCCAGCCTACAACACCGGAAAACTGTTATCGCCCGCCGCGTTGGAAATCAACAAACGTTATAACTTTAATTATGGCGGCGGCACTGATAAACCAATGCTGGATTTGATTCCGGAAGAAGCAGTGTGGGCTTGTACATCCTGCGGCGCGTGCGTGGACATTTGCCCGGTGGGCAACGAACCGATGCGCGACATCCTCGAAGTGCGTCGCAATCTTGCCATGATGGAAAGCAAATTCCCGAAGCAGTTGGAGACGGCATTCAAAGGCATGGAACGCAACTCCAATCCATGGAATGTTTCGCAAGCCGACCGAATGAAATGGGCGGACGGTTTGAATGTACCGACGATTGAAAAGAATCCGGAACCGGAGATTTTGTGGTGGGTTGGTTGCGCGGCGGCAACGGATGCACGCGCCCAAAAGACGGCGCAAGCCTTTGCAAAAATATTGAACGCGGCAGGAGTCAATTATGCAGTGCTCGGACAGAACGAACAATGCACCGGCGACTCGGCTCGACGTGCGGGACGCGAAGATATTTTCTTTGGGTTAGCATCAGCCAATGTGGAAATCTTGAACGAAATAAAACCAAAGAGAATCGTCACAACGTGTCCACATTGCTTGCACACGTTAAAGAATGAATATCCGGCCTTTGGCGGAAACTACACCGTCGTCCATCACACACAGTTGATCAATGAACTGGTCGGCGCGGGAAAAATCCAAATGAAGCTGGATGGCAATACCATGAAGATCACCTTCCACGATCCATGCTATCTTGGACGACATAACAAAATCTTTGATGCACCGCGCGAAGATTTGAAATCGGCCGGGTTGCAAGTGATCGAGATGCCGCGTAATGAGTCCAAGTCGTTCTGCTGCGGCGCGGGCGGCGCACAAATGTGGAAAGAAGAAGAACAAGGAAGTGAACGCGTCAACACGGCACGATTCGCAGAAGCAAAGTCAACGGGAGCAAATACGGTCGCAGTTGGCTGTCCATTCTGTTTGACGATGATGAATGACGCCTCGAAGGCTGATGGCGATTCGCTTCAGGTCAAGGATGTGGCGGAAATTGTAGCGGAGAGATTGAAATAGAATTAACGGTTCACTTTAATATTTTCCAGGTGATATAGTGAAACTTAAAAAAATGTTGTGGATCGCAGCCAGCGTTCTTATCGTTGTGCTGATCCTTTTATATGCGTGGATGTCAGGATTATTGGGGCAGATCACTCTTGCGGCTGAGACTGAAGCACTATTAATCAAACACGGCAATCATCTTGTCCAAATCCGGTTCGATTTGAAAGATCATATGAATCAGGTTTACATTCCCGCCGGGGAATTCACGATGGGATCAGGCGCAAAAGACAAAGAGATTCTGGCGCACAAGGTTTATTTGGACGCGTATTGGTTGGATCAAACGGATGTGACCAATGTGATGTATGCGATTTGCGTGAAAGCGAGCACCTGCTCGCACCCCGCGCGTTATGACCACTATTTCGATGATTCCAAGTACGCGGATTATCCCGTAGTCTATGTTACGTGGTACGCGGCGCAGACTTTTTGCGCGTGGGAAGGCGGAACGCTTCCCACCGAAGCACAATGGGAAAAGGCCGCGCGCGGTTGGGATGGACGCCCGTATCCATGGGGTACAAGCCCGGCGGACATTACACTATTAAATTACAACGGTGATCATGGAGATATCGTCTCTGCCTATGACTACCTGATTGCACTCAGCCCCTATGGCGTGTTGCAAATGTCGGGCAATGTCCGCCAATGGATGTCGGATTGGTA
This sequence comes from uncultured Chloroflexia bacterium, assembly GCA_963783295.1. Taxonomy (GTDB): domain Bacteria; phylum Chloroflexota; class Anaerolineae; order Anaerolineales; family Villigracilaceae; genus Fen-1038. The sequence continues at coordinate 505,429 of CAWAMX010000001.1, forward strand.
TCAACGAACGTATTATACTGTCTCGCCATACAAGAATCCGCAGGGACCCGATAGCGGCGAATATAAATCCCTGCGCGGCGGCGCGTTTGATGACGACTTTCAAGAAGTGGAAACAACCTATCGCGCCTATCATGAACCGACCTCGGCAGGACAGGAGCGAGGTTTCCGCTGCGTGCAGAATACAAATTAGTTACGAAAACCTGTTGAGAACTCGGTAAAGCATATTGGTTTTTGCAACATTTTTCTTTTCCGTTATAATTCCCCTCAGCCAACCTACGGAGAGAGTCCATGCCCAAGAAGAAGGGTTCTGTTGCGTTCCCCCTTGAAATAGAAGAGATACTCAAAGATTACCGTCTCGCCTATCAATCGCGGCAGGCGAGTCTGATCGGTCGGCGCGAAGTGTTGAGCGGCAAGGCCAAGTTCGGCATCTTCGGCGATGGCAAGGAGCTTGCCAACCTTGCAATTGCACATGCATTTCAAAAAGGCGATTGGCGCTCGGGTTATTATCGCGATCAAACCTGGATGTTCATGTTGGGTGTCATGAGCATCCAAGAATTTTTTGCCCAGCTCTACGCGCACGCCGACGTAAATGCCGAATCGAACACCGGTGGGCGCGGCATGGACGCACATTTTGCCTCGCGCTATATCAATCCCGATGGCTCATGGAAAAATCAAACCGAAATGTTTAACACCGCCGCTGATGTCTCACCCACCGGAACGCAAATGCCGCGCGCCGTTGGACTGGCTTACGCGTCGGTGCTGTATCGCAAATTGAAAGAGATCCAACCGTTCAAACAATTTTCACGCAAGGGCAACGAAGTCACCTTTGCCAGCATCGGCAATGCCTCCACCGCCGAGGGCATGTTCTGGGAATCAATCAACGCCATCGGTGTTTTGCAGGCGCCCGCGGTCATCACCGTTTATGATGACGGCTATGGCATCTCCGTTCCGAATCAATTCCAGATGGTCAAAGAAAACATCTATGCCATCCTCAAAGGCTTCGAGCGCGACGATTGCATGGAAGAGGAATGCGAGCGCGGCTATGACCTTTATCAAGTGTGCGGCTGGGATTATCCCGCGCTGATCGAAATCTATCAGAACGCGGCCGAGATCGCGCGCAAATATCACATCCCGCAATTGATCCATGTCATTGAAATGACTCAGCCGCAGGGCCATTCCACTTCTGGAAGCCAGGAACGATACAAATCTCCGGAACAACTCAAATGGGAAGATGAGTTCGATTGCATTCGCAAGATGCGCAGATGGATGATCGAGAACCACATCATTTCGGAACCTGAATTGGCCGCTGTTGAAAAAGAAGACTACGAAACTGTGGAGGGAATCCGTAAAACCGCGTGGGAGGCTTATCTCCATCCAATTCTTGAGGAGCGCATCCAGGTGATGGATATGCTCGACGAGATCGCAGGTAGTTCGTCCCATGCTTCAGAGCTGGAGGACATCAAAGAACGGCTGGCCGCCGCCCCCGTGCAATTGAGGCGTGACATCCACGTCGCGGCACATGAGGCTTTGCAACTCCTGTGCGATAAATCAAATCCCACGAAACAAATTTTGGTCGAATGGAAGAACGAGCAGGACAAGGTCAATGCCAAACGATATGGTTCAAATCTTTATAGCGGCGAAGCACTGAAAGTGAAAGAAGTGAAGCCCGTTTACTCTGATTCATCGCCAACGATGATGGGCTTCGAGGTGATCAACGTCGCCTTCGATTCAATTTTGGCGCGCGACCCGCGCGTGATCGCCTTCGGCGAGGACCTGGGTTTGCTCGGTGACGTGAACCAGGGTTTCAAAGGGATGCAGGAGAAATATAGTGCCCTGCGCGTCACCGATACCGGCATCCGCGAAGCGACGATTTTGGGACAGGCAATTGGCATGGCGATGCGCGGGCTGAGGCCAATCTGTGAAATCCAATATCTCGATTATTTGCTGTACGCATTGCAAATCATGTCGGATGATCTGGCGACCCTGCACTGGCGCTCCGCAGGCGGACAATCCGCGCCGGTCATTGTGCGCACGCGCGGCCATCGTCTCGAAGGCGTCTGGCATTCGGGTTCATTGATGTCGGGCATAATGAATTTGACGCGCGGTATGAATATTCTGGTGCCGCGTGACATGACGCGCGCGGCTGGTTTTTACAACACACTATTGAAAACCAATGAACCTGCGCTCATCGTTGAAGTGTTGAACGGATATCGCATCAAAGAAAAAATGCCCGATAACATCGGCGAGATGACGGTTCCAGTCGGCGTGCCAGAAGTGATTCGAGAAGGAAAAGATGTCACTGTTGTGACCTACGGCGCGTGCTGTCGCATCGCATTGGATGCGGCAGAGAAATTGTCGAAGGCTAGCATCGAAGTTGAAGTCATTGATGTGCAATCGCTTCTGCCCTTTGATATTCACGGTAAGATCGTTGATTCATTAAAGAAAACGAATCGCATTTTGTTTTTGGATGAAGATGTGCCCGCCGGAACATCTGCTTATATGATGCGGGAAGTCATCGAGAAGCAAGGCGGATACTATCATCTTGATTCTGGACCGCGCACCTTGAGCGGATCTGATCACCGTCCTGCATACGGAAGCGATGGCGATTATTGGTCCAAGCCGAATGCAGAAACGATCTTCGATGCAGTGTATGAAATGATGAATGAAGTTGATCCTGAATCATATCCAAAAATTCTTTAACCGAGAAGGACACGAAGTGATACAAAGGTTTTTCCTTCGTGTTCCTTTTTGCTCTTTGTGGTGAAAAAGAAGGAGCGTTTATGACGACAAAAGTTTTAGTTCCATTGCTCGGCGAAGGCGTGGAAGAAGTCACTGTTACGAAGTGGCTCAAACAGGAAGGCGACTTTATCAAAGAGTTGGAGCCTTTGCTCGAGGTCAACACCGACAAAGTGGATACAGAAATTCCCGCGCCCGCCTCAGGGACGGTGCTGAAGATCGTCGCCCAAGAAGGTGTGCCCGCAAAGGTCGGCACGATATTGGCGATCATCGGCAAGCCCGGAGAAAACGTGGAGGTATCGGGCGCACTAACCGCGAAAGATGAAAAACACAAAACGAAAAACGCAACAGCAAATGCTCAACCTTCAACTTCGAATATAAAATCTTCAACTAACATTGGATTCATCTCTCCCATTGTTGCTAAGGTTGCTGCAGAAAATGGAATTAATTTATCACAAGTTCAAGGGACAGGATTAGGAGGACGGATTACTAAAAATGATGTGATGGTGTTGATTGAGAATCATAATTCGGGTAGCGCAATGCCAATTGCTAAATCAGCTAACTCGATGCCAGTTGATGGTGACCAGCTTATAAAGCATTCCGTCATCCGCAAGCAAATCGCCGAGCACATGGTGCTTTCAAAGCATGTCTCCCCGCATGTGTTGACTGTGATGGAAGCGGACATGAGCCAAGTCATCGCTCATCAAAATGCAAACAAGGACATCTTCGCCCGCGATGGTGTAACTCTTACACTCACCACCTATTTTATGATGGCAATCGTAGCAGGCTTGAAAGCTTATCCGATGACCAACTCTTCATGGACTGATGAAGGCATTCTTGTCCATAAAGCTATCAACATCGGCATGGCAACATCGCTCGGCGAGGAAGGGCTGATCGTTCCGGTCATCAAGAACGCAGATAATCTTTCTCTATTGACAATGGCGCGAGCGGTCAACGATCTCTCCAACCGCGCCCGCAGTAAGAAACTTCAACCTGATGAGGTCAGAGGCGGAACGTTCACGTTGACCAATCACGGCGTAAGCAAATCGCTGTTTGCGTTTCCGGTGATTAATCAGCCTCAATGCGGAATCCTCGGAGTCGGCGCCATGCAGAAGCGTGCGGTTGTCATCAACGATGCAATCGCGATTCGACCGATGATTTATATATCATTTGTCTTCGATCATCGCATCCTCGATGGTGCGTCTGCAGATTGGTTCTTAATGAGAGTAAAGGAAACTTTGGAGAATTGGAGTTAACATGACAAATCAAAATATGGATCATGCGCAAGTCATGGTCCCGCCGCCACTAGTCTTTCTCGGTTACTTAATCGGCGCCTTGATATTGAATTGGATCGTACCGTTCCCGGCCCCATGGACATTTGTCTTGTCCATCATTGGCGGACTTGCAATTATCGGCGGAATATTATTCGTCGGCTCAGCCTTCTTGCAAATGCGAAAAGCAAACACTCCAGTTGATCCGCGCGAACCGGTCACAGCATTCGTGACCACCGGCCCGTATCAATTCACGCGCAATCCGATCTATCTCGGATTCTTTCTAATCTATCTTGGATTTACATTATTGGCCGGTACGCTCTGGGGTTTGATCGCATCACCGTTTCTGATTTGGACGATGACGCAAGCAGTCATCCACGCCGAGGAACTTTATCTCACTGAAAAGTTCGGTGAACAATACAAACAATATTGCTCGCGGGTGAGACAATGGATATAAACAAATCCACCGTTCAATTGAAAGTCAACCATCAAACTGCAAATGCCTATCTTGCTGAACCAAAAAACGGCGGGCCCGGTATTTTAGTCTTGCACGCCTGGTGGGGACTCAAGCCGTTCTTCAAACAAGTATGCGATCAACTTGCCGAACAAGGTTATGTGGTTCTAGCGCCTGATCTTTATCAAGGAAACATTGCTTCAACAATTGAAGAAGCCCAAACCTTTCATGACAAATTTGAAGGTGAATTTATGGGGGATACAGTCAAAGCGGCAAAGGATCATCTCGTGTCGCTTCGACCGGGCAAGCCGATTGGCGTAATAGGATTCTCCATGGGCGCGGCTTGGGCAACTATGACGATGACTAAAGAACCGGATATAGACGCGACGGTTTTATTCTATGGCAGCTACAGCCCGGATTTCAGTAAAGCCAAAGCAAAAGTTCTCGGACATTTCAGTGACAACGATGAGTGGGAACCTCTTGATGGTGTGCGGACCATGGAACAGGATATGAAGAATGCCGGACTGGACGTGATGCTTCACATCTACCCAGATGTTCATCACTGGTTCATGGAAGAGGATCGCCCTGAATACAATCCCAATGCCGCACAATTGGCTTGGAATCGGACAATTGAGTTTTTGAAGAAGAACGTCACATAGCGTAGTAAAATCAAAGATCAAATGTCATTGCGAGGAGCCGAGAAGAAGCGGCGACGTGGCAATCTCATGTTCAAGGAGATTGCTTCGCTCTGCTCGCGATGACATTAAGGAGAATTCATGGCTGAAAATTTTGATGTGGTCGTTATCGGGGCTGGGCCTGCGGGATATGTTGCCGCAATCCGCGCCGCACAACTCAAGCAGAAGGTTGCAATCGTTGATAAACAATGGCTCGGCGGTGTGTGTTTGAATGTCGGCTGCATTCCGTCCAAATCCTTGCTCAAGAATGCCGAGGTGGCACACACACTGCGTGAGCGCGGCAAGGAATTTGGTTTTTCATTTGATAATTTAAAACTGGATTACGGCGTGGCGGTTAAACGCTCACGGCAAAATTCAGATCGCTTGACCAAAGGGGTCGGCTTTTTGATGAAGAAGAATAACATCACGGTCTTCATGGGTGAAGCACATCTGACCAAGCCAACAACAGTCACCGTTAAAGATAAAGACGGCAAGCTGACAGAGTTATCCGCTAAGAATATCATCGTCGCCACCGGTGCAACCGCGGCTGTCCCCGGCGCATGGAAAGTGGACGGCGAAAAAGTGGTTAGCTATCTTGAAGCAATCCTTCAAGAAAAACTTCCGAAGTCAGTGATCATTATCGGCTCCGGCGCGATCGGTGTGGAATTCGCAACCGTGTGGAATTCATACGGCGTAAATGTCACTATCGTTGAAATGTTGCCGCGTTTGGTTCCGCTCGAAGATGAAGAAGTCTCGAAAGAGTTGGAAAAGGAATTCAAGAAGCGTGGCATCAAATGCTTGGTTGGGAATAAAGTTGAGTCGGTTGAGGCAACAGCTACCGGCGTGAAGGTAACGGTATCCGCGGACGGGAAGACAACGCCGCTGGAGGCTGAGCAGGCTTTGGTCGCGATCGGATTCCGACCCAATTCAAAAGGGCTCGGACTCGAAGAGGTCGGCGTCAAGATCAGTGAGCGCGGTTTTGTTGAAATCAATGAAAAGATGCGAACCAGCGTCGCGAACATTTACTCCATCGGCGATGTGACCGGCAAGTTGATGCTGGCGCATGTCGGCTCAGCGATGGGAATTGTCGCCGCTGAAAATATTGCAGGCGCGGAGACGGTGACGCTCGATTACGAGATGATGCCGCGCGCTACCTATTGCCAGCCGCAAATTGCTTCATTTGGTTTGACCGAAGCACAGGCAAAAGAACGCGGACATAACATCAAGATCGGACGCTTCCCATTTCAAGCGAATGGCAAGGCGTTGGGACTCGGCGATTACGCAGGTTGGGTCAAGATCGTGGTGGATGAAAAGTATGGCGAGATTTTAGGCGCACACATGATCGGTCCTGAAGTGACCGAGTTATTGCCCGAACTCACACTGGCGCATTTGATGGAACTGACGCCGCATGAGATCGCACGCAACGTCCACGCGCACCCCACACTTTCAGAAGTAGTGATGGAAGCAGCGCACGGAGCCGATGGAACGCCGATACATATCTAAAAACAAAGACTTCGGAAGTCTCAGAGACTTCCGAAGTCTTAAAATTGACAATCTACTTTTTCTTCCAGTTGAGAAACGAGGTTCGGAAGAAAGCTGTGCCGCGCTCCCCCGTTCCGGGCATCAGCACAGACGTATCACGCAGGGTGCGGTTTGGAAGCAATGCATTCTGCGTGAACAGAATTTCCACCCCAGCCAGCGAAATGCGGTCGCCGTGATAAAGTATCGCCTGCGAAGTTCGCCTACCATTGATATATGTTCCGCCAGTGGAGTTTAGATCAAAGATGTCAAAATGACCTTTTATGGCGCGCAATTCCACATGATGGCGCGAAATGCGGGGGTCATCAATCACAATGGTATTATCGTGGTGACGGCCGATCTTGATGATACTCTGGTTGAGAGGCACGGATTTCGTACCCCTGATGACCAAAAAGGCATTATCGGGAATCGAATGATCCAGATCCTCAGTATCTATTTTCTTATTCAGGGCGTCTTCTGAATTTTCCATCCGGCTTAAACCGTTCGCTCCTTAGGTTTAGTATATAACAATTGGGGTTGTTTTTCAATACCAAAGGGACGGCTAATTCGCGGGCCTGCGAATCTTCCAAACTGGAACAAGTGGAACGCAAATACAAATCCAACCACGCCACGTTTTCGGCGACCGCTGTTTTGATTTGAGACTGATAACGGACCTTCCGTTATTTAATCTCGAGTGTAAAGCCGGCGCGCAAGCGCGTGAAGCGCTCTGTGCCCGTTACCACTAAAACTGCGTTCTGGCCTGCCTGCAAGGAGAGTGGAATGTTAGCGGTTTGATCAGGCGTCAGAGTGATATTTTGAACGGTGGTCTTTTCACCTTTGACGATCAGCGCGAGGCGGAAGGTTTGCGGCAGATCGTCCTCGACGCGCGCAAAGCCATTTGCTTGCCATCCACCATCATCCGATTCAAAATCGGACGAGTAGTGGATCGCCGGTATGGAGACATCGTCCAACGCCAGACCTTCCAGGTTAACTGCCGGATCGGTCACATATTCGAATTGCAGTTCGATTTTCTTGCCAGCATATTGAGAAAGATCAGCCGTCTCATTCAGCCATTGAGATGCATCTCCACCGCCACTCTTGCCGGTATAACCACAACCATAGGCGTTGCCCGACGTGTCCTGATCGAAGCAGGACGGTGTGTGGATAATATGCCAATGCTGACCATCGCTGGACGCTTCCAAGTAAGCATAATCGTAACCCTTTTCAAGATCGTACCAAGCCCAATAAGACATTTGGATTGGTGCAGTAACGTTGGTGAAATCGAATGCATGCGTCATAGTCATATCGGACTCATCGCCCTCATTCGACCAGAATACATACTGGCCGGAGTGCGGTTCGGTCGGCAGAAGATTGACCTCTGTCGAGCCTTTGAAAGAAAGCGTGTAATTTCCGGCGCAAGAAATATCAATGTATTCGGCACCATATTGATTCACGGATAGATTGGTCGGCGTTTGCGGACAAGCCGTGATGGTCTGCGTGTCGTGAGTTTGCGGCACGTCCGGATAGTTATGATACGTATAACGTCCGTCGCCGACGGAGCTGTCTTTAAGATACATGGCAACGAACCAATCCATGACCACATCATCAGCGGTGATCAGCTTGCCAGTTTGCGGGTCGGTGATGTTGAGATTCTTTAATGTATCGTCCACGCTGGGAAGGCTGTGTTCTTTATCCCTCACCAACGCCTGCGTCGCTTTGGCGCCGAAGCGGTCGAGGAAATAATCCATGAAGAGAAACGCTTCTCCATAATGAGGACCGTTGTCGGCGGGATCGGGAAGCCAATCGGTCAGATTGAGATCCGGGTTCAGCACATACATCTGATCAAAGTAAGGTGGATAACCGTTGATAAATTCCGCTAGCACGGAAGAACCTTCGTTCAACCAAGTGGATTCGTTGCGATCCAGATTCCAATGGATCATGTGCTGGAACTCATGAGCCAGCACGCTGTATGTATACGGGTCAGAGAGCGATCCGTTATCGGCATTGAGCACAAACATCTCATGCCCGTTTGAGTATTTGAATACAAGAGGGTTATATTCATCAGGTGAAGAAAAATAACCAGCATTGGAAGTGCCGGTACCGCGCGCGTAAAGAATGTAAATATGCGAGTCATTATCCACGCCCGGCGTCCACTCACTCCCGAAAAACTGCCGGTCGGTTGGATAGATTTTGTTTTCAAAAGTATCCATCAATTTCTTCATATCCGGCTGATTGACCTGAACGTTATTCTGTGCCCAGAAATACGTGTGCGGTGTGATATAAAACAAAGTTGCATTAACCTGGAAGTTCTGGGCGGTTTCCACGTTGGCAACCCAGAACTGTCCCTGCGCGCCTACTTGAAGCGGCGCGGCAGGCGCGGGCAACGTATGCGGCACATTGCAAATATCCTTCAAGCGGCACCCAAGATCATAAAGATCGTTATATGGAACAACATCCTGCTCCAATGTATTTAACGTCCCATCGGAAATGGATTCAACCGGTATGCGTGTCACCGGAACTGTTGGCTGCGGCAATGTGCTGTTATTGGATGACAGGCTGGGCAATTCGGATTTAAAAAGCTTATTATTGCTCAAATAATAATAGGCATACCCGCCGATTGAAATGACCATTAAACCAATGCAACATAACACTACAACAATTGCAATGATCCAGCCTCGGGCAGATGACTTGGGTTCAGGTTGATCCATGAGTTATCTCCAAATTCAAAGTCCTACCATATTACCTGAATTCGCTTAATCCTGCTTTAGGAAATGTGAATAAAAATACCGCGCATCATCGCATGCGCGGTATTTAACGTACTGGGATATTCAATTTAAGCCGCTACCTGCTGTCTGGCTTTTTTGAGCGGTTCCGCTTTATGAAACGAAATCTTGTTCTCCTTCTCGTCTACATCCACCAGAACCGTCGCACCGTCCTTGTATTTCCCGCCGAGCAATTCGACAGACAACGGGCTCTCAACATATTTCTGGATCGCACGTCGCAGTGGACGGGCACCGAACGCCGCATCGTAACCTTCCTTGGCAAGCCACTTGCGCGCCGCCTCCGTCAATTCGACATGGATTTGATACTCGTTCAAGCGGTCCTGAACTTCTTTCAGTTGCAGATCAACGATTTGTTCCATTTCATCCAGCGACAGTGGGGAGAACATGATGATCTCGTCAACGCGGTTGAGAAACTCGGGGCGGAATGTGCCTTTCAACGCCTTCTCGACCTTATCGTGAGCTTCACGCTCTTCGTCATTATCGGCATGCTGGAGAAAGCCGAGCGTGCCACCCTTCCGGACATATTCCGTGCCGAGGTTCGAGGTCATGATCAGAATCGTATTGCGAAAATCCACCACATTGCCCTGACCATCCGTCATGCGGCCATCATCCAAGATTTGCAAAAGCGCGTTCCAAACTTCCGGATGAGCCTTCTCGATCTCATCGAACAGCACCACTCGATACGGACGGCGGCGAACCGCTTCCGTCAACTGGCCGCCTTCCTCATAGCCGACATATCCGGGCGGCGCACCGAACAAACAACTCACGGTATGCTGTTCACGGTATTCGGACATGTCCACGCGCACCAAGGCGTCTTCATCATCGAACATGAACCAAGCTAGGGCTTTTGCGAGTTCGGTCTTGCCGACGCCCGATGGCCCGATGAAGATAAACGAACCAATCGGCCGCGACGGATCTTTCAAACCAGAACGCGCGCGGCGGATCGCGTCGGAGATGGCATGAATAGCTTCATCCTGACCGATGATGCGTTCGTGCAGACGTTCTTCCATCTCAAGAAGTTTGGTCGCTTCGGTCTCCATCATCTGGGTGACAGGAATGCCTGTCCATTGATGAACAACTTCCGCAATATCATTGATATCAACGACTTCGTCGAGTTGATGCTCCGACTCCCATTTATCGCGCTTGGCGTGATATTCCTCATCTTTGCGCAAGCGCTCCACTTTGATCTCGGCCGCGCGTTGATAATCACGCGAGTTCGAAGCCGCGTCTTCCTCTGCTTGCAAGCGGTCGAGTTCTGCCTTCATTTCCTTCAACTCAGGAGGCATGGAGTAAAGCGCCACGCGCAACTTCGCCGCGGCTTCATCCATCAAGTCAATGGCTTTATCGGGTAGGCGGCGATCAGTGACATAGCGGTCCGCGAGACGAGCCGCGGCAACCAGTGCATCATCCGCAAAGCGGACTTTATGATGCGCTTCATAGCGATCACGCAATCCCTGAAGCATTTTGATTGTGTCATCCACACTCGGCTCTTCGACGTAAATCGGCGCGAAGCGGCGCTCGAGGGCAGCATCTTTCTCAATATATTTATGGAACTCATCCAGGGTTGTCGCGCCAATGCACTGCAACTCACCGCGTGAGAGCGCGGGCTTAAGCATGTTGGATGCGTCCATGGCGCCTTGTGCCGCACCTGCACCGACAACGGTGTGCAGTTCATCAATCATCATGATGACATCACCCTGTGAGCGCTGGACTTCTTCCATCACAGCCTTGAGTCGCTCCTCGAATTCGCCGCGGAAGCGTGAGCCAGCGATCATCGAGCCGAGGTCAAGCGCCACAACTCGCTTACCAGAAAGAATCTCCGGCACATCATTCGTGGCAATCTTCTGCGCCAGTCCTTCGACGATGGCGGTCTTTCCCACACCAGCTTCACCAATCAACACAGGATTGTTTTTGGTGCGGCGCGAAAGAATTTGAATCAATCGCAGGATTTCGTTATCGCGTCCGATCACGGGATCAAGTTTGCCTTCGCGGGCCAGTTGAGTCAGGTCACGCGAATATTTTTCGAGGGTGCGATAACGCGTCTCGGCTTGCGGATCGGTCACGCGCTGTCCGCCGCGCAAATCCTGAATCGCATCGTAGACCCGGTCACGGGTGAGGCCTGCCGATTCGAGAATGCGCGCGGCCGGTGTGTTGCGCTCTGTCAAGATCGCCAAAAAGATATGCTCGGTTGAAATGTATTCATCCTTTAAACGATTTGCTTCCTCATTGGCAAGGTCAATAATCCGCTTGACGCGTGGTGTGATGAAAATCTGCCCTGCCCCTCCGCCAAAGATATTCGCTTTCGGACTGGAACGCAGGGTCGCATCAAGCCGCTCGACCAATGCATCTGGGCTGACGTTCATCTTTTCAAGGATTTGGGGAATCACACCGCCAGGCTGTTCGATCAAAGCTAGCAGAATGTGTTCAGTGTCAATTTGGTTATGGCCGTAACGCTGGATAATTTCCGCAGCACGCTGGGCGGCCTCCTGGGCACGTTCGGTAAAACGATCAAATCGCATCATAAGAAAACTCTCCTGTAGAGAGGAGCGCTGCTCCGTCCCTACTACAAATTTATAGCGGGATTATAACAAAACCGGGGTCAACAAATTGTTCGTACTGCATTAGAGTTGTGTTAAATTTTGCCTGAGTCAGGGCTATAATACACCCAATGGCTTCCACTACCGTTCAAATTCAGAGCGGAGACACCAATTCCCTGCGTCCGCTCAATATTTTCCGTGATTTGCCGCAAGTGGCAGATTTGATCGAACTATGTTTCTCGGCCACAATGGATGAGGACGGCCAATCCTACCTACAGCAAATGCGCAGTGCCGGACGCGATACCAGCTTTTTACAGTGGGCCAACTCAGCTTCCTCCGTGCCGCTCTCCGGCATTGTTTGGGAGGAAAACGGCAAAATCGTTGGCAACGTTAGTCTCGTTGCCCATAATTATAAGGGCAGGAAAATCACATTGATCGCCAACGTCGCCACACATCCTGATTATCGCCGACGCGGGATCGGCCGTGCGTTGACTGAACAGGCCGTGCTTCAGGCGCGACAAAAGGGTGCAAAGGAATTATGGCTTCAAGTCCGTGACGATAACCCGACCGCCATCAAAATTTATAAAGATTTGGGTTTTGTCGAACGCGCACGCCGAACCACTTATCAAACCTATCCCAATTCGTTTCGCACCTCGACTACGAATGATATCATCGTAAAAAAAATGAAGCCTTATTTTTGGATGCTTCAACACGATTGGTTGCATCGGGCGCATCCCGATGAATTGAGCTGGTATTGGCATTGGGATTGGAATCGGCTAGGGCCGGGATTGCAGAAATGGCTGCAGCGCTTCTTCGCGGAGTTTGATATTCGGCAATGGGTGGCCCTAAAAAACGGTAAATTGCTCGCAACAGTAAGCTGGCTCGGAACGACACGTCCAACAGAATTGCTTTGGGTGGCAACTCCGCCCGATGGTGACGCGGCCGGTCTGAGGTCCGCGCTGGAAGCGGCTTGCCGCGAACTTGCCAATCAGCGCCGATTGACCATTGAATATCCCGCAGGCGAAATGACCGAGGCAATCCAGTCTGCAGGTTTCAAACCTCAACGCACCTTGATCTGGATGCGCGCGACATCCTGAGCCGTTTTGCGTATTGAATCAAGGAAAGGAAAAAGACAATGACCAAATTCATCTTGCGTTGGATCATCAACTCCATCGCCATCTTCCTGGCCATCAAATTTGTGCCGGGGATTCATCTGACAAGTTTGTTCTCGATTATCTGGCTGGCGTTGATCTTCGGATTGGTAAACGCCTTCCTGCGACCCTTGCTCACATTATTGACCTGCCCATTGATTGTCTTAACGCTCGGCCTATTCACCCTACTCATTAACGCATTTCTGTTTTGGCTGACCGGACAAATTGGCCAGGTTTTTGGCATCGCACTCACCTTCAACGGCTTCTGGCCCATCTTTTGGGGCGCACTGGTTATCACAGTTGTGAGCATTGTAATGAGCCTGATCTTGAAGGATGAGTTGAAGGGTAGATAAAAGTAATTCCCCAATTATTGTGTTAGGGACACGAATATCGTGTCCCTACACTTTTAATCCCGGCAATCCTCCAGCAGGTGCAGATGTCTTCACCGCACGCAGAATTGCCTGGGCCATCGCTTCCGCTGCGAATGTTCCAATTGTCGTAACATCCGATTTTTTCTTTCCAGTTGATAACGCAAAGATCGTGTCGCCATCCAGCATCGTGTGCGCTGGACGAATGCAACGCGCCAATCCATCGTGAGCCATTTGCGCCACCTTCGTTGCTTCGACCTTCGTCAGCGCGGCATTCGTCGCCACCGCGCCGATCACTGTATTCGATTTGGTCGCGAGCTGCATCACATTGCGTCCCGTAAACGTTCTCATCATCTTCAACGTGTCGGCAAAATATTCCTTGCCGCCGACGCGAATCGGTCCGACTTTCCCTGAACGCAAACCGGCAATAATCTTCCCATCTTCGATCACATCGCCCCAGGCATTGACCGCGACGATTGCGCCAACGATGATTCCATTTCCGATATCGATGCTTGCGCTTCCCAACCCGGACTTCATGGCGAGCGCGTTGCCAAATAGTTTTCCCACGCTTGCCCCAGTTCCGGCACCAACATTACCTTCAGCAGATTCATTCTTCGACGCGTTGAGACAAGCCTGGTATCCCATTTCCGCGTCCGGGCGAACATTTTTATCGCCGAGATTCAAATCATATAAAATCGCGGCAGGCACAATCGGAACTTTGGCAACACCTGTATTGAATCCGATCTCCTGTTCTTCGAGATAACGCATCACGCCGCTGGCCGCATCCAGTCCAAAGGCAGAACCACCCGCCAATACAATGGCGTGGACTTTTTCCACAAGGTTGATTGGATTGAGCAAATCCGTTTCGCGCGTACCGGGCGCAGAGCCGCGCACATCCACACCAGCCACCGCGCCTTTGCGGCATAAGGTCACCGTGCAACCGGTCATCGCGCCATCATCCTGCGCGTGGCCAATTTCAACGCCCGGTACTTCTGTAATGGAATCTTTTGATTTCATTTACTTCAGAATACGCGCCAGCTCAAGAAACTCTTCCCACTCCTCCTGAAAAAAATGAACCGTGACGTTATTGAGTTCAACGTGATAAGTTATCTCGCCATCCGGTTCTTCCGCTCTCCAGACGAGGTAATTCTCGGTCTCAGCCAGAGTTTGGGTTTTAGGTTCACTGTTATTATCAGACATGACATTCTCCTTTGATATTTTTTTTAGAATCACATTATTGACTTGACTTAGCGAATCGTCCGCACACAGTATCCCAGAACTTACGAACAGCAGCAAGGATAGCGGATATCGAAAGCGGCGACGGATAAGTTTCTTCGCCCTCCAGCCACGGGTCGAGGTCAAGCATTTTACGCATTATATATCGCCAGAACAAAGTAACCGTGGCAAGCATCGGCGCGGCGATGATGAAGCCCAACAATCCGAGAAAGGAAGCAGCAATGAGTGCCGCGATCAAAACCATGGCAGGATGAACATGCAAAGCGTGCGCAATAATACGCGGCGTGATCAGATTATCAAAAATTTGATCAATCAGAAAAGCAACTGCAACAGAAACAATGGCATATGTTAGCGGCGGGAGTCCGAACGGGCCGCTTCCCTGAAAATAAGCGACTAATGCAATTGTGACCCATGTAACCGGTTCGCCAATGTAAGGCACAAATTTGGCAAAGCCCGCGAGAAGGGCAATCCCGATCGCGTACTTCACACCGAGCAATTCAAAAACAAAAAGATAAGTAATAAAGGTAAAGAAAAAGACAAGCATTTGACCCCGCAAGAATGCATTCCAGATCAGACCCAGTTCATGTCCGAAGCGATGAATGTCTTCGGTATAACCTGGAATATCCAACCAAACGATGCGCCGACGAGTCCCGGCGCTTTCGGACAGCGCAAAATAGGAGACAAGCAAAACGAAAAGCACCCAGCCGAGAAATTGAGCCGCCCCGCTAGCGACTGCGCCGAGAAGTGTTCCAGTTCGTCCAAGCACAGGTTGGATCAGGCTGACCAATTGCTGGCTCAAAGCGTTGAGATCAAGATGGCGGAAGTCGAATTGGAAGGGGCCAAACTGGTAGACTTGACCAGCGACTTGCTCAATCAAGCCGGGTATAACCGTTAAACTATTTTGAATAAAGGTGACCAGGTTTTGTATTTGCTGGACAAGTCCCAAACCACCCAGCGCAAGCAGGCTGAACAAAATGCCAAGCAGAATTAAATAGATCAGTCCTACTGCGAGCCGCCATGGAAAACGAAAAACGCGTTGAAGAAAGCTGGCTACCGGATAAAAGAGATATGCCAAAACAAAAGCCATCAATAACGGCGCGATGATTCCGTCAAAACGAAATAACAGCCAGGCCAAGATGGCCACAAATGTCAACGCGACCACTAATTTGGTAGTCGCGCCCCATGATGGCGAAGCGGGCGGTTCAGTTTGATTCATAGATCCATCTACGCGAGATGATTTTAGTCATTCTGAATTGATTTTACAACTATTCCCAAAAATAAAAATACCCCCGCGAGTATTCGCGGGGGCGCACTCAAAAATTTTATTTACTACAGCCTGTTAAAAATGGGAAGAACGTGCACCACAGGTAATTCTGATCAATATACCAAAGAGCCAGCACACATACACAAATCAATACCAATATACCAGCGGCAATGAATATTGGCGTCCAATTAGTTTTCTTCACTGGAGTTATCGGCGCAGAATAGCTTGAGGGAGGCGGCGCGGTCACTTGCGCCGGAGCTGGAGGAGGAACAACGGGCGCCGGTGCATTTTTACGGGAGGAGATTACCGTCGCACCTGCATCCACAGAAAGTGCATCGTACATCAAAACAATTTGTTCACCAAACGAAACTACATCGCCGGATTTAAGCACCGCCGGCCCGGCCAGCCGCTGACCGTTCACGAACGTTCCATTGGTCGAGCCCAAATCCTCAAGCACATATTTGCCGCCCTGAAACGTCAAACGTGCATGCTTGCGCGAAATCTCTGCGTCATTGATGACCACTCCGTTGGAAGAATCGCGGCCGATGACGATCTGGTCGCCTTCCAGTGAATAAGTGGCACCAGGTGTCGGGCCGGAACGCATCACAAATTGAAATTGAGCAGCCATAATCTCCTCCAAAAAACAATGACTTCATTATGCTTAGTGTACAGTCTTCAAGCAAAAAAGTCAATTGCCTTACGCATTACCCACTGGTACTATATGAAAACCAAATACTTCTTCAAACGCGAAGATGACCTCATTTTTGACTTTGCTCATCTCTGGCATTTCATTCAACAAGTCAGCGAGACTCACCACCGGATATTCTGCCAATCCACAAGCTACAATGCCGTCCCAATAGGACATATCAGGATTGACGTTCAATGCAAAGCCATGACGCGAAACGCCGCGCACATCCACTTTGACTCCAATCGCCGCGATCTTGGCTGGCTTATTGCGATCCTCAGGACGACAGCGCGGACAACGCGAATAAACATCGGCTTGTACCCACACGCCGGTCAATCCGGACCTTTGACCAGCCGCCACTCCGAGACGCGCTAACGCGACGATCAGCATTTTCTCCAGCTTGCGAACATAGCCGACATAATCCGCTTCAGAGATTCTTATTCCATCACCCTTTATCCCTCTCCCAACGGAAAAGGGATTGGAGTGAGGGATGCCCAGTGGAATCAACGGATAACCCACCAGCTGCCCCGGCCCGTGATAAGTCACATCGCCGCCGCGATCCACCCAATGGATTGAAATCCCTTTTTCCTTTAGCTGGCTTTCGTTCCAAAGCAAATTCTTGGCTTGACCTTTTCTTCCAAACGTATAAACGTGCGGGTGTTCCAAGAGCATCAATGTTGGATCACATTTGCCATTCGCAATTTCAGATGCATAATTCTCCTGTAATTTCCAAGCCTGCTCGTATTCGATCAAACCGAGGTCAATAACACTAAGATTCATAAAAGGCAGATTGATTAGGAAATTTCACTTTTGTCCGAACCAAACACGCGCAGATATAAATCAGATTCCAACAACCCGTTCGGGTCACAGCGTTTCTTCAGACTCTTAAATCGTGCAATGGTTTCCTCGCCGAGGAAACGTTGTGCGGATTCGGGCGTCGTCTCGCTATTTTTGGCAAAATAGAATCGTCCACCTGCGTCAAGGACAATTTGATCAAACTCCTGTAACAGCTGACTCAGGTTGGCGCGACTGCCATTTGTGATCTTGAAATCCATTGCCAATGAAAACCCATCCACTGCATGGGTCAATAGGAATTGATCGGGACGATGACGCTTGGTCACGCCGAGATACGATGGAAGTCCACGCTTGAGCGAAAGCTTCAGCATTTCGGCCCACGCAGCTTCAGCGGTTTCTTTTGGCACGAACGATTGATACTCGATCAATCCGCCGCGGCCGTAAGACAATTCCCAGTTCGGAATGTAATCGAGCAAAAAGTGAAAGGCCGCATGGGACTGTCTGAACGTATGGCGCGGCAGACTAGCGATATATTTTCCGGTGTTCACGCCCCACGTTCCCAAATTATTCACAAATGGCCTCATGAAATAATGCAGGATCGATTTTGGAAAAACCAAAAAGAGGCGCGGCGGCAATACTTGACTCTTCAACTGCATCGTCTTTTGCGGATTCGGATCTTCGCCTTCGTTCAAATAACGCGCGGCGTGAATCTGTCCGCGGCCCAGCCCGCGGCCTCCCGCGGTTGCATCCAGCCAGCCGACAATGTAATCATAATTCGGCGCGTCGTCGAGCATGTCGCTTAGGTGTTCGTGGAGATTATGTACCGGGTGTGCGTCCACTTCCAAAAGTCCGGAATGGATGCGTTTCATTTGCAGCGTAATGGATGTAAAGATCCCGAGCATCCCGAGCCCACCGATCATTGAATAAAACAAGTCGGCGTTGTTTTGCGGCGAACAAACAACCTCAGTACCGGTCGGTAAAATAGTAGTGAACTCAATCACATGCTCGCCGATGGGTCCCACTTTAAAATTATTCTTGCCATGAATGTTCGCGCCGAGGCAGCCACCGAGCGTGGTATACATTGTTCCGGAGACAACTGGCGGCCACCAACCATCGGGTTCAACGCATTGCCAAAGTTTCTCAATCGTGACACCAGGCTCGCCAGTCACGCGCCCCGTTTGCGGATCCCATTTCACGATGCGATTCATCGCGGACATATCCAGCACGATACCGCCGCCATTTAACGATGCATCGTTATAACTGCGTCCTGCGCCGCGCGCAGTGACGGTGAGTCCCGTTTTATTAGCAAGTTCAAATGCCTGGACGATCTCTTCTGATCGTGTGGGCTTAAACACGTAAGCGGGCGCCTGCAAAGAGTGGCCAAAGTTTTCAAGTGTGACAAATTTTTTATCAGGGATTATCATTTTAGAAACTCATTCTCCGAAATAAGATGGATGGAATGTTGCGAATGATGAACATGATCCAGCGCCAGAACCAGGGCGTATAAATCTCTTGTTTGCGGAGGCGCATGGCGTTCCAAATATCGTCCGCGGCTTTTTCGGCCGTGATAGGAAACATCACTTTTTGTGCGGCTTTCAACATATCGGTTTGGACAAAGCCCGCTTTGACGGTCAACACATTCACACCGTGACGCGTGAGACGGTTGCGTAACGATTCAAGATAACTTGTCAGCCCAGCCTTTGAGGCATTATAACCCGGATTGCCAACACGTCCGCGCTCGCCTGCCACCGAGGAGATGCCGACGATCTGTCCTGATTTTGCGGACTGAAATAAGGCGGCAATCGGATTCAGCCAAGCGAACGCTCCAACCAAATTAATCTCAAGCATCTGACGGTCAGCCTCTATGTTATACTCATCCATTGATGGCGCAAAGTTAACGCCCGCTGCATAGATCACCAAGTCTAATCCACCCAGATCCGAAACAATGCGGCGAAGAAGGTCAGACACATTGGAATAATCGCCTACGTTATGAACATAGTATCGAGCGCGCCCTTTGTCCTTTTGATTTATTTCATCGCACAACGAAGACAACAATTCTTCCCGCCGCGCAATCAAAGCCAAATCATGACCTTCGCGAGCCAGTTTCATCGCCAAAGCCGCGCCCATTCCGCTGGATGCGCCGATGATCAACGCGCGGGTGCGCGGTTTGAGAGGCGTAGCAGTAGGAAAATCCGTTTGTTTTACAGGCACAATGCCTCCAGTTTTGTAAAGTATAAATCCATTTTAGCCGATTTATCCTATAATAATCAATCAATATAATCCAAAGAAAGATTGTACTCTGGATAAGAAAAAAAGAACGATTGTTTAGAAGATGTCTAAAATGGATCCCCGCTTGGACGTTCTGAAAGAGGCGCAGAGGTTGCTGACCGAAGCGAATGATTTGACTCCAGAAGAACGTGACAATCTGCTAAAGTTATTGAATCTCCTCACTGAGGCAGCAGAAAAATATTATGGGACAGAGAGTTCCCTTCGAAAACTTGCCGGCGATTTAATCAGCAATCATTCCCTGTTGATGATGCTTCAGCAACATACTGATGAGTTGGATACCCTTAAAAAGCTCAGCCTCAACCTGACCTCCAGTCTAAATCTGCCCACGGTGCTGGATGCAGTGGTGACGGAGGCCATGCGTCTCGTTCAGAACGCTCAGTCGGCCCACATTTTTCTCTATAACATTGATGGACATTTGGAATTTGGCGCGGCACTCTATGATAACGGCACTCGCAATCAGCCTGTATCCATTCCTCGCACAGAGGGACTTACTTATACGGTTGCTCGAAGCGGCGAACAGATCGTGGTTGAAGATATGAAAAACCATCCGTTATATAAAGACTCGCCTGGAGAATGGGAAGGATCCGTTATCGGCATCCCACTCAAGTTCAATGATAATGTAGTAGGCGTGATGAACTTATCTAAGTCGGTCATAGGCGGATTTACATCCTCCGAATTGAGATTATTGGGACTTCTGGCTGATCAAGCGGCAGTCGCCATCTCTAATGCCAGCTTGCATCAATTGGTAAGCGTACAAGCGTACACAGATACCGTGACAGGACTTCCCAATCGGCGTTCGTTGGATGAGCACCTTGAACAGGAAGTTTATAGCGCCAGACGTAATGGATACACCTTTGCAGTCATCATGATGGATCTGGATGAATTCAAGGAAGTCAATGACAACTACGGTCATGCGATTGGCGATCAAGTCCTGCGCCTGATATCCAATTATTTGGCTACGCTTCTGCGCTCGTCCGATTTCCTTGTCCGTTATGGAGGCGATGAGTTTACGCTGATCTTAAGCAAAACCGACCCGCCTGCCGCCCGTTTGGTTATGGAAAAAGTTTTGGAGAAAGTCAAGAATTTTTCATTCGATGCGCCGAATGGAAATAAGATCAAGCTTGGACTCTCGGCAGGCATTGCTTTCTATCCTCTTCACGCTCGCACACCTGCTGACTTGCTCCATGCCTCGGATGACGCCCTGTACGAGGCAAAGAAACATAACCGTGGCTCTTATATTCTCGCACGGGGATTTACAGGTCAATTACCGCAAGAACCACTATAAAGAGGCTGACGCCTCCTTATTCATTTAGAAGGGTTATAGCTTTCAACTTCGATCTGGAAAAGGATCCACGATAAGTCGTAGAGTTAAAGTCATTTTGAATCCCATGGCTGATATGGGCAATGCATGGAAAGTCGCCGATGACCTGCGCCCCATTATCAACGAATATGGCAACGCAGATTGGAGCGGTACGGTGTATCCAACCCATGCAACGGAACTCGCCAGGCAGGCCGGTGAACAAGGTTATGACATGATCATTGCGATGGGCGGAGATGGTACGGTTCATGAAATCGTCAACGGGATCATGCAATTACCAGAAAACAAGCGCCCCGTTCTCGGAGTTGTGCCCGTCGGTTCAGGCAATGACTTTGCGCACGCCATCGGCATCCCGATGGAATCGGACCATGCTCTCGATTTTGCCCTGAAGAATCAGCCATCCACCATTGATCTCGTTCTGATGACGGACGAACATGGCCGCAAAGAATATTTCGACAACACGTTGGGCATCGGCTTTGATACCGTGGTCACCATCCGCGCACATAAACTTCCCATCGTGCGCGGTTTTCTTATATATCTAACCGCAGTCATCCAAACCATCATGCTCAACCACAATCCGGCCCTCATCCAATTCGAGACCGACCAGGAGAAGTGGGAGGATCAGGTATTGATGACAACGCTTTGCAATGGCGGGCGCGAAGGCGGCGGCTTTATGCTTTCCCCGGATTCAAAAATGAATGATGGGATCATGGAATATGTCATGGTGCGAAAAGTATCGCGCCCCATGATGTTCCGCCTCGTTCCTGAATTCATGAAGGGCACGCATCGCCGCTTTACAAAACAAATCCGCATGGGTACCTGCAAAAACCTCAGCATGAGTTCTGACCGACCGCTTTACATCCACGCCGACGGTGAAATCTATACGAGCTTTGGAAGCAATCTCCGCAAATTAACTTTTGAAATTTTTCCAAGCGCGTTGAAAGTGGTACGCGGGTAAAATAAAAGGCGAGCAGTGCTCGCCTTTTTCTTATGCCTGACACCTTTCATTCGCTTCTCGGTCATGACCTTGGACATCTGCAAATTGTCGCAGAATTATGGGGTATTGAACTTAAATCGAATGAACTGGACAAGGCAACAAAAAAGCTGGCCACATCTCTTCTCGACCCTGAGCGGCTTGCCGAATTAATGGACTCCCTCAAGCCTCAAGCGCGTGAGGCGCTTCACGCACTGACCGAATCGAATGGCAGAATCCCATACGCGAACTTTATCCGCCAATTCGGCAACATTCGCGAAATGGGCGCAGGCAAACGTGACCGCGAACATCCGCATCTCAAACCCTCCTCGACATCCGAAGTTTTGTTTTATCGCGCATTGATTGCGCGTGCTTTTTTTGATACCGACAAGGGTCCGCAGGAATTCACATACATTCCTGACGATTTGTTTTCCTTGATTCAAACCAGTTGGGGTGGATCGCGATCCGCCCCAACAAAAGCTGGACCTTTAGGCCGCGAGGCGACACCCAGCAACAAGGCCTATCTCATCCCTGTAACAGATCACATCCTCGATGATGCAACCACTTTATTAGCCGCCCTTCGTCTCGGAAGGGAAATTTCTCCCAACCCAAAATTGATTTCACTTTTGCATACTGCCGAATTGTTAAAGAAGAATATTCCACAAACCGAAGCTGTGCGAAAATTCCTCGAAGCCTCACGAGTGGATGCATTAAAAATGCTCATCACAGCCTGGCAAGAATCTGAAACATTTAACGAATTGCGGCTCATGCCCGGCATCGTCTGCGAAGGCGAGTGGAAAAATCAACCGCTTGTCACCCGTGAGTTTTTACTAAATCTGTTGGATGCTATTCCCGAAAACAAATGGTGGAATCTCAATTCGTTTATCAATGACATCAAAAAGAAATATCCAGATTTCCAACGTCCCGCCGGGGATTATGATTCGTGGTTCATCAAACGTGAAGCAGATGGACAATATCTGCGCGGATTCGAATCATGGGATGAAGTAGATGGCGCACTGATTCAATTTTTCGTTGCCGACATTCTTCGTTGGCTGGGCATGATTGAATTAGCAAGTCCGGAAGAAGGAAAAGAAGTCGCCGCCTTTCAAATTATTGAACGTTGAAAGTTTAAAGTTGAAAGCAGAAGATTCAAAACTGCACATTTCTTCGCAAGGAAAAGTTGTCATCCCAAGATTTGCTCCACGGACCGTTCGTTATCAAGTAGCAAGGTTTTGCGAATGGAATGAAGAAAAAACCGATGAATACAAATATAAAATCACATCACAATCCTTGACCAAAGCCAAAGAGCAAGGATTGAAAGTTGAGCAACTGCTGGCTTTGCTCGCAAAACATTCCGATGCAGGAATTCCGCCGGTGCTAGTTAAAGCCCTCAAACGCTGGGAAGTTAACGGAACCGAAGCACGGGCTGAGACTCAAATCGTATTAAAGGTCAGCCGACCGGAAGTTCTGGAAGAGTTGCGTAAATCAAAAGCAGCAAGGTTTCTCGGCGAGCCGCTCGGTCCAACAACAGTAACCATCAAAAGTGGGGCCATCCAAAAAGTGATGGATGCGATGACTGAATTAGGTTTGTTGGCGGAGGATTTAACCGAAGAAAAATAGAGCGATTGTCACAGGCGAATTGTGACAATCGCTTTTTATATTCTCGCTATAATAAATTCGCAAACAGGAGAAACCATGACCACAAAACTTGATTGGCTCACGCAAGAGATTGACGGCTTAAAAGATCAAGGCTTGTACAACCGCATCCGCACAATTGGTTCGGCGCAAGGTGCGCGCCTGATTGTAGACGGAAAAGATGTTTTGAATTTTTGTTCGAACAATTATCTCGGATTGGCAAATCATCCGAAGCTGGTGGAAGCCGCCAAGAACGCCACGAAAAAATATGGCGTGGGTCCCGCCGCGGTACGGACGATTGCGGGCACAACCGATTTGCACGTTGAACTCGAAAAGCGTCTCGCAAAATTCAAAGGCGCCGAAGATGTCATCACGTTTCAATCCGGCTTCGCCGCCAATCTCGGAACCATCTCGGCGCTCGTTGCAAAAGAAGATGTGATTTTTTCTGATCAACTCAATCACGCTTCGATCATTGACGGAAGCCGACTCTCCGGTGCGAAGATTATTCCGTATGATCATAACGATCCGACTGCACTCGAAGTGGTCATCAAGGAAAATGCCGGGACTTACCGCCGCGCCTTGATCGTCACCGACGGCGTCTTCAGTATGGATGGCGATATCGCCCCTCTGCCCGCTTTGTATGAAGTCGCCAAGAAATACGACATCATGTTCATGGTGGATGATGCGCATGGTGAAGGCGTTCTCGGTAAAGGCGGACGCGGCATCGTGGATCATTTCAATTTGCATGGCAAAGTGGATATCGAAGTCGGCACCATGTCGAAAGCGTTCGGCGTCGTGGGCGGACTCGTGGCGGGAAACAAAATCATCATCGAATGGCTGCGTCAGCGCGGACGCCCATTCCTGTTTTCGTCCGCGGTCACCGCGCCGGATGCCGCGGCATGTTTGGCGGCAGTTGATTTGTTGGAAGAGTCAACTGCCTTGGTGGATAAACTTTGGGACAACGCCAAATATTTCAAAGCCGAGATGAAAAAACTTGGTTTCGATACGGGCGTAAGCGAAACACCCATCACGCCGATCATGCTCGGCGAAGCGACACTCGCACAACAATTCAGCCGCGAGTTGTTTGAGAACGGCGTGTTCGCTATGTCCATCGGATTCCCAACCGTGGCAAAAGGCAAAGCGCGGATTCGCGTGATGAACTCCGCTTCGCATGACCGTGACGATCTGGGTCAGGGCTTGGAAGCGTTCGCAAAAGTGGGGAAGAAGTTGGGAATAATAAAGTAGACAGTATTTTGTGAGCAGTAACCGACTTCCCTAAGGAAGTCGGTTTTTTCATCCCTTGACAAGAATAACTAAACACTGTATATTAATTACTATACAGTGTTTAGTTACAAGGAGTGATGATGGTCAGACCTACGCTCAAAAAGCAAATCCCAAATCTCCAGCAAGCCATCAAGGATGCTGCCTGGAAGCACATCGCCAAGTTCGGCGCACCGGCGTTATCTTTGCGTGCGATTGCACGCGATCTCAAGATCACCGCGCCTGCCATCTACAACTATTTTCCAGATCGGGATGCATTAGTAACTGCCCTCATCATCGACGCCTACACATCCTTTGGCGATTCACAACTTGCTGCCCGCGATGAAGTCCCGCCGGAGAATTTGATCGAGCGAATGAACGCGATCGGTCTGGCGTATCGTCAGTGGGCACATAAATATCCGCAACGCTATCAACTAATTTTCGGAACGCCTATCCCAGGCTATGAAACGCCGATCACGGAAGTGTTGCCTTCTTCGGCACGTTCTCTGAGTGCACTGGTCAGCGTTGTGGAGCAATTACGCCTCGCAGGAAAACTAAAAATCAAATCCTTTCCTAAGGTCAAGGCAGAGTTCAAAGTGGGGTTTGAAATGTGGAAAACCTATGGCGGTGAAGCAGATCTTCTTTCGCTTTCGGTGGCGATGGTCATCTGGGCACGCGTTCATGGGATCGTCTCCCTTGAAATCGCGGGCAACCTGCCTCCCTTCGGCGCCAGCGGAAACGACCTGTACCTGTATGAAATGAATTCCATCACACAACAATTCATCAAGGAATAACATCCCATGAACGGAAATGATTTCGTAAAATTTATGGTGAAGTCCCCCTTGCAAATCTTCATGGGTAATACCATGCTCATCACGGTCACGGGCCGGAAGACGGGACGCAGGATCGCGGTGCCAGTGAATTATTATCAGGAGGCTGACGCACTGTGGGTTATTACCACGCGTTCACGGAATTGGTGGCGCAACCTGCAAGACGGCGCCGAAGTTGATTTGCATATACGCGGCAAAGAACAGAAAGGTTTTGCCGAGGCAATCCTGGATGAATCAGCGGTGGCCGCGCACGTCGGGGATTATTTACAACATCTGCCGATAACTGCTGGTGCGCTGGGTGTGCGTATCGAGAATGGCGTACCGAATGCAAAAGACGTTGCCCGGCTCGCAAAAGAAAGATTATTTATAAAGATACAACTGTATGAATAATGGCATGTGATTATCACATGCTTTATAACCAAACATCATCGCAAGAAAAAAAAGAAAGGATATTCTTATGAAAGCAGTCATTCTGGATGGTTCGCACGAAAACGATTTAACCGGTCAGCATGTTCGTACCGCGTTGACAGCTGAACTCGAAGCGCGCGGCTGGGAAATTGAGCACGTGCAGTTATGTGAGACGAAGATCGGCAACTGCGCCGGAGATTTCTTTTGCTGGATTCGTAATCCCGGTCTGTGCAATGTGAATGACGCCAACCGCCTCATCGCAAAGTCAATTGCCAATTGCCAATTGCTGGTTTATCTCACGCCGATCACGTTTGGCGGATATTCATCGACACTCAAGAAAATGGTGGATCATCAAATTCAAAATGTCCTGCCATTCTTTCAGCAGGTCAATGGCGAAACGCATCATCAGAAGCGTTATCCTGCCTATCCAGACTTTCTGGCAATCGGTTGGATGGATCAACCCGATGCCCAAACCAAATCCATATTCCGCCACCTGACTTATCGCAACTCCATCAACTTTTACGCCAAAAGATTTGTCGCCGGAGTGGCTCTAGCCGATCAGACCAAAAGCCAGATTCAATCATCCGTGCAGAATTGGTTGAACGAACTGGAGGCCGGAAAAAGCATCCAGCCGGTAAAGCTGCCTGAAGGCCAGAATGGAAGCGTGAAGCCGACTTCGATCAAACGCGCTTTGTTGCTTGTCGGCAGTCCGCGCACACGCAAGAGCACATCCAATTCGATCGGCGGTTATCTCTTTGAACAACTGGGCAAACACAACATTCAAACCGAGACCATTTACATTCACACCACCATGTACTCAGCAGAAAGAACGAAAGCCATGTTGGATGCCGTGGACGCGTCGGACTTGGTCCTGCTGGCATTCCCGTTGTATGTCGACTCTCTGCCTGCACCCGTGATGAATGCACTTGAACATATCGCCTCACATCGCGCATCACAAGCCGAAACCAAGCCGCATCCATTATTCGCCGCCATCGCGAATTGCGGATTCCCCGAGCCTGACCACAATGCAACCGCATTAGCAATCTGTGAAAATTTTGCTCGACTCACTAATTTCAATTGGGCAGGTTCTTTAGCCATAGGTGCGGGCGAGGGAATGGTGCACGGCATGCCATTGAATGAATTAGACGGGCGTGTCAATCCATTGAAGAAAGCACTCGACCTTTCAGCAGAATCGCTTGCTCAAGGCATAGCAATTCCATCAGAGGCGCGAGCACTGCTGGCAAAACCATTCATCCCCGGCTGGCTGTATCGCGCAGTGGGTGTGTATGGTTGGAGACAGCAGGCCAAGCAATACCACGCAGAAAAAATATCGAAACGACAACCTTATAAGGTAGCTAAGATTGGAGAATAGGAAATCATGTCAGAACTTCACGTAATTTTTGGAACCGGTCCGCTTGGAAAGTGGACGGGGAGCGAATTGATCAAGCAAGGCAAGCAAGTTCGCTTGATTAACCGTTCTGGAAAAACGGATCGACTGCCCGAGGGTGCGGAGATCGTCGCGGGCGATGCGTATGATGTGAATAAAAACATCGAGTTGACCAAAGGCGCGGCGGTTATCTATCAGTGTGCGCAACCGCTGTACTACGAATGGGCTGAGAAGTTTCCCCGCTTCCAATCGGCGATCATGCAAGCAGCGGAGACAAACAAATCAAAATTCATCGTGGCGGACAATTTGTATATGTACGGCGATACGCACGGGGGACCCATCCGCGAAGATTTACCGTATCAGGCACACACCAAGAAAGGCAAAGTCCGCGGCGAGATGGCGAACGTGGTGATGGAAGCGCATCGCACCGGAAAGATCCGCGCCGCCATCGGACGCGCATCGAATTTCTTCGGTCCCGATGATCACGCTGTGACCGATATTGCGATCCGTCCCGCTCTCCTTGGAAAAAGCATCAACCTGCTTGGCCGGCTGGATCAGCCTCACACCTTTTCGTACGCGCCCGATTTCGGAAAACTGTTGGCAACTCTCGGCACGCGCGAAGACGCGTTGGGACAAATCTGGTTCACGCCTAGCCCCGCGCCCATCACACAAAACGAATTGGTCAAGATCATGGAAGCGGAACTTGGCAAGCCGGTCAAGGTTTTGGCAGCTGGAACCGTGTTGATGAGCTTTCTCGGTTTGTTCAGCCCGGTCATGCGCGAGACAGTCGAGATGATGTATGAGTGGACTCAACCATTCATCATGGATTCATCCAAAGCCGAGAAGGCATTCGGCTGGAAAGGCACTTCGCTGGTAACGGCAATACGCGAAACGTTAGCCTGGGTACGTGAAGATCTTGCGAAATAAAATATCATTTTATCGGAGAAAAAGAATGACGAAAATATTTAACGGTCGTTATACAGCGAAAACAGATCAACCCTTTGTAGTGTTTCTGATTGGGATGCGCATCAATCAATGGTGGCGCTTCGATAAATGGATTCCGATCGCTGTCCGCCATGACGCCGATGTTGACCACCCTATTCACTCATCCCGAAAAAGGATTCTTGCACGGCGAATTTTTCTGGAACTTTAGCGGACCCGTGTTGATTCAATATTGGCGTTCATTCGAGGACCTGGAGCGGTTTGCGCGGCAACCATCCGAGCCACATCTCGGACCGTGGAAGAACTTCAATCAGGCAGTGGGTGCGAACGGCATTGTCGGCATCTGGCATGAGACCTACGTTGTCAACCCGAATCAATTTGAATGCGTCTATGGCAACATGCCCCTATTTGGTTTGGGCGCGGCGGTGGAGCATGTTGAAGCAACCGGAACGCGTGAAACAGCGAGATTGCGTTTGAGTGCAAACAAAACCGCATAAAGGTCATAAAGCTGACAGGTCACATAACCTGTCAGCTTTATTATTGAGTCGGTGATATTCAACCCTTCTCATTCAAATCCAAATTGAGTATTATTCGATTATCGGCGCCAGAATTTCAAAGTCGTATTCCCCCGAAGTAATTCAATTGACTTTACGACAGGCGGCCTCATCCAAAACTTGAGGACATCATGTCGCATACCAAGGCACAACAGGAAAAACGTTCGGCGGCGTTAAGTTCGGTTCTCTTCGCGATCGGCTTGACCACATTCAAGATCATCGTCGGCGTGCTGACCAATTCGCTCGGCATCCTGGCCGAGGCCGCGCATTCCGCGCTTGACCTCGCCGCGGCGCTAATGACTTTCTTCGCCGTCCACATGGCTGATAAACCCGCCGACAAGGAACACAACTTCGGTCACGGCAAGATCGAAAATCTTTCAGCACTGTTCGAAGCCATTTTACTGCTCGCCACCTCGGGCTGGATCATTCACGAAGCCATTGATCGCCTGTTCTTCACCAAAGCCGAGGTCGAAGTTTCGATCTGGTCGTTCATCGTGATGGGGACTTCGATTGCGATTGACGCCACGCGCTCGCGGATTTTGTATCGCGCCGCCAAGAAATACAACTCACAGGCGCTCGAAGCGGATGCGCTTCATTTCTCGACCGACATCTGGTCGTCCAGCGTGGTCATCATCGGCCTCGTCGGCGTGACACTCGCCCGCTCGCTACCGGCACTCAGCTGGATGTCCGAGGCGGATGCGATTGCCGCGATGGCCGTGGCGTTGATCGTCATCTTCATCAGCGGCGAATTGGGCTGGCGCACCATCAACGCTTTGCTCGATGCCGCGCCCAAAGGCATGACTGAAAAGATCATTGGCGATGTTAGAAAGATGAAAGGCATTCACGATTGCCATGCGGTGCGCATTCGTGCATCCGGGGCAATGTGGTTTGTGGATTTGCATGTGACGATGGATGGAAATACTACGCTCAACGAAGTCCACGATATGACCGAGAAGATCGAACGGAAAGTGCAGAAGCTTTTGCCGCAATCGGATGTGACCGTGCACGTCGAGCCGCTGGAGATGGCAGAGACGTAGGGATTTGTCAACGCCCCGCGCCCTTCAGAGTTGCGAGACCCCGAAGGGGTCGCCTGCACTGCATTCTCTCGGTGTGGCAATCTCGATCTTATAAACAGGAGATTGCCACGTCGCCTGCGAAGCGGCTCCTCGCAATGACATATGATATTTCAACCAACGGCCTTCAAAACCTTAAGCGCTCGCATTGTGACCCACTTATTCGGTAGTTTCTTGGCGCCGAAATCCAGCCAGGTTCTGCCAGTGTAATCAAATTCCATCAGCCATTGACCCTGTTCATTTTGTTTTTCGCGGATGATATCGAGCGTGCTCGTTAAGCGTTTGTCATGGCCATAGCCCAAATTGACCATCGCTTCGGCAAGCTGAAGTAAATCCGTGATGTAGAACACTGGGAAGCCGAACTTCCACCAATTTCGGCTCGGTGCATCGTCTTGGCGCGTCGGATATTCTGCCGTTGCCGGATCGATGCTAAGGAAAAAATCTATGCCTTGTCGAATGGCATTCTTGATCAATGGCGTTCGTCGCTTCACAGGGATTTTGCCAAGCGCCAGCATCACTTTGACGCCGCCCCATGCACATGAAAGTTTATTATTGATACCGCAGGCAAAAGTCGGGCCGGACTTGAAATAGTAATAACGAACTGCTGCGTCTTTATCTTCCGCAGGTGCGACGCCATCGCCCGTGACCGTACGCGCCATCCATTCATGGGCCTTTTCCAAATGCGGATCATCGTAACCGATTTGCATCAATGACCAACACAGATTTCCCTGCAGGCAATCTATCGTTCCAGAGGGCGCACCTGAAGTGGACGTTGTGAATTGACCGCCTTCACACATTTGATCCAATAGATATTTGCAGCCTTGCTCAATGCGTTTATCTTCATGGATGGATGCGCCGAGTTGCGCCAGCAAAATGATGGACCAAACGGTGGAACGATATTTTTGGGTGTAGCCGGGACCCGGCTTGACCCAATATCCTTCTTTCTCCATCTTGGACAAGACCGCCGCAATCGGTCCCTCTTTGTGAGCGGACTTGCGCGCCGATTTCAATTCCCGATCTTCAGCAGGGAGTTCGAGCACATCGCGCATCGCGAGGTAACGCACGCCGGGATTCCCAGGCTCGAGTAACCACGGCAGAGAGTCGCTTCGTAGTTGATCCTTCCAAGACATATGTGTCTCCTTTCAGAACCGGATGCCCCAGATCTAGAACAGTATAGCACGTTGAACTTAATTATTTGTTCACAGGATCCTTACCATGCATCCTCTCCCCCTAGCGTAACTTTTCATCCATCTCTTTTTAGATGCGCTCGTATTCTTTATTTCAATAATCCCGCCATTTCCAAAACCTGCTTTGACCATAAGCTCGACTGTTCGGCAACCTGCTCCCTCTTAATCGGGTCATTCCAGATGGTTTCCCATTGCAGGTGCCAGAGGGCCAACTGAATTTGCAATTCAACCAATTTCTCGGCAGTATTGATTTCTGCCTGGGCAGCTGTCCATTCGATAAACATCTTGCTTTCATCAATCAGGCCCTCAACAACCTCTTCTCCTGCTTCGTTTGCAGCAAAGGATTTGATGCGGCTCAAGTTTGCAGCTAATCCGCCCAGACGAACCGGCAAATCGTCACGCAAATACCGTTCTTGAATTTGCGCCCAGTCTCTCATACACCGCCCAATCGTTCGATTACAATCTCCACAACTTTTTTACAAATCTTTGGATCAAGAATCTCCATGGATGGATTTTGCTGTCGAGGACGAATATTGATGAGCGATTCAAAGGTTACTTGTTGAGCAGAAGGATTCCAATCCGCGCCCCAAATGTATTCCTGCTGACTTCCATCATCAAGCAATACCGCTTCACAATCCGCGTGCATGACTCCGCCACCCGCCAAAATACCACGATCAATATCAACCGCCAGTTTAATGTAGGTTTGAAGCATTTGCAGCATTTCATTGATTTGTTCGGGCGTTGCGTGCTCACGAATAATATAAATCACTGTAATTCCTCGTGCGCGATTATAGCAAACGTCATCCTTGCAACCCTTCCCACTCCGCCAGCTTCGTATCCATCTCTTTTTGCACCCGCTCGTATTCTTTACTGATCTTCACCACCTCACTCGAACTCACCAACGGACTCTCCAACTGTGCGCTCAGATTCGCCAAATCCTTTTCCAGCGCGGCGATGGTGTTTTCAAGTTCCTGCAATTGGGCAAGACGTCGGCGTTCATCTTTATTCTTTGCATTTTGCGTTTTGTTTTTAGTGGGAATACTCTTCGAGTATGATGTTGGGAATTGTGAATCAGGAATAGTCCGCGCAGCTTCTTTTTCACGTTCAGCTTTCATTTGCGAATAGGTGCCGTTGAAGGCGGTCATCTGATTTTCATCCGGGTTCACTTCCCAGATTTGTGTTGCCAGCGCGTCCACCAAATAGCGGTCATGCGTCACAAGCAAAATCGTACCGGCATAATCGTCCAACACCGCCTCCAGAACTTCCTGCGACGGAATATCCAGATGATTAGTCGGTTCATCGAGCAACAACAAGTTGGTGTCCTGCAACGCCAGTTTCGCCAATGCGAGCCGTCCGCGCTCGCCGCCCGAAAGCATCGACACTTTCTTATAAGCGTCCTCGCCGCTAAATAAATATCTGCCAAGATAATCGCGGATCTGTCCCGGCAGCCAATTCGGCATGATTAAATCAATTTCTTCGATCAATGTGTGATCTGGATTTAATCCTTCATGCGCTTGTGCGAAATATCCAACGTTGAGACTCGCCCCGAGAATCACTTCACCCGCTAACGGTTCGGTCTGACCGAGAATGGTTTTTAAGAAAGTGGTCTTGCCTGCGCCATTGGGTCCGATCAATGCCGCGCAATCGGTCCGACGCAATTCGATATCCGGCGCACGGAAAAGCAACTTGCCGGGATAGCCCACTTGCAGGTCGTGCGTGCGGATCACCAACTCGCCGGAACGTTTTTGCGAACCGAGCTTCAAATGCAAATGCGGTAACGTGCGAACCGGCGAACGCAAGGCACGCACATGCTTCTCGGCTTCTTCCACGCCGAACGGACTTGTGGTGGTTTCGACATCGAGCTGTGACCAATTGGTATTGAGCACCGCCTCCATCCCGACCTGCTCGATGGCCTGCACGATGCGCGTCAGCCGCCGCAGTTTACCTTTGGCTTGTTGCACATTTTGCCCCGCAATATTTTTCTTGATGTATTCCATATCCTTTAAAAGTTTATCGCGTTCGCTCTCGAAAGTTTCCTGTCGGCGGTCGGCGCGTTCCTGACGTTGATGCAGATACGCCGAG
This sequence comes from uncultured Chloroflexia bacterium, assembly GCA_963783295.1. Lineage (GTDB taxonomy): Bacteria > Chloroflexota > Anaerolineae > Anaerolineales > Villigracilaceae > Fen-1038. The sequence continues at coordinate 538,839 of CAWAMX010000001.1, forward strand.
TAATTGCCATGATACAACTCGAAGGCGCCGGGGTGCATTTCGAGAATCACATTGCAGGCTTTATCAAGAAAATAACGGTCATGTGAAACGACAACTGCCGCGCCATCCCATTGCGCCAGATAACTTTCCAGCCATTCAACCGCCGCGATGTCGAGATGATTGGTCGGCTCATCGAGCAACAACAAATCAGGATTCGATAACAACAAGCGCGCCAGGTAGGCGCGCGTGCGCTGTCCGCCCGAAAGATGATCGAGTGAAAGCGTGTAATCCGCTTCGTCAAAACCAAGACCGGTCAATACTTGTTTGATGCGCGTGGAATAGGTATATCCGCCGCGCCGTTCGAACTCTTCCTGAAGTTTTCCATAACGCAACATGACGGATTCAACTTGCGCCGCGTCCGCCATCTGGACTTCGAGCTTGTGTAATTCTTCCTGACGCGTGATCAACTCTGAGAACACGTGCAAGCAGGCGTCCCACAGCGTGCCGACCATTTCGAAATCTGCTTCCTGTGGAAGATATCCGATGCGAGCACCGCGGGCGCGATGCACTTCTCCAGATGAGGCTTCGTCCGCGCCGACGATAATGCGGAGCAGCGTGGTCTTGCCCACGCCGTTGGGTCCAACCAGCGCGAGCCGCGAGCCTTTCGCCACCGTAAAGCTGATGTTGGTGAAAAGGTCCATCGCGCCGAAAGATTTGGTGAGGGAGGAAACAGTGATGAGGGACATGATTATCGGTGTTCAATCAGAATGCCCCCGAATTATACTTCCCGTTACTTCACAATCGCATAAATCAGACTGTCACGCGGTTCTTTCCCGATACCCGGGTGGATGGAATTCCGTCTCAGGATGCCTTCACGCAACATACCCACCTTTTCCATCACCCGCGCCGAGGCCGGGTTTTCGAGATCGCAGGTTGCAAACACGCGATATACATCCGGTTGCTGTAACAGCCAGCTAGTCACCGCGCGGACTGCTTCTGTGACCAGTCCTTTCCCCCAATAGGAACGCGCCAACACATAACCAATTTCAACTTTGAAGCGGTCTGGTTGCATGCCGATCATTCCAATGACAGAATTCAATTCTTTTGGGACGATGCCGAAGGAATACGCGCTGCCATCTTCCCACGACTTCAACATAATCCGCATAACGCCATAAGTCTCTTCAATGTTCTTATGCGGCCTCCAGAGCAGGTAGCGAGTGACTTCCAGTTCCTGGGCATAGGAGCTAAAGATGGCAGGCACATCCTCCATGCATGGCTTGCGAAGGATAAGACGTTTGGTTTCAAACTGCTCGGGTGGTTTCATTTCTCCTCTTCAACATGTGCCTCAGGGAGATGCACCGGCTTTTCTTTTCCCAACTCCAGTGAGCGCTGATACGCTGCCCACACCGAGCGAGAAATCGCCGTGCGGAAGCCGGCCTTCTCAAGATAATACAACGCCTCGGCGGATGTACCTCCCGGTGAGGTGACTTGATTCCGCAATGCGGCCGGATGATGCTCTGCCTTGCAATAATATTCCACGGAGCCGCGCAAAGTCTCGACCACCAACTGTTCGGAGAGGCGACGCGGCAGGCCCATATGCACGCCCGCGTCGATCAACGCCTCCATGAAAAGGAAAACGTATGCAGGTCCAGTTCCTGAAAGAGCGGTTGCCATGTCGAGATAATTTTCCTCCTCAACGAAAACTTCCTCGCCCAATGCAGAAAGGATCGCGCGCGCAATTTCCTTTTGCGCCTCCGTCACCGCAGACGATGCCGTCCAGACCGTGATGCCTTTTCCAATCTGAGAGGGAGTGTTCGGCATGGAGCGGACGACCGCGTTATGTTTCAGCCCGGCGCTGATCTTCTTGAAGCCGGCGCCGGCAATAATCGAAAGCACGAGCGCATCCGGATGTACCCCTTTGAGGGTCTTCATCACATGGGTCAGGCGCTGCGGCTTGACCGACAGCACGACCACGTCCGCGTTGTGAACGGCCTGACTGTTATCTGTAAATGGCTTCACGCCATACTTTTTCTTTAGCTCCTCACCGCGCTCTGGGCGCGGACCCGCTGCGAATAGTTCTTCAGGTTTGGCCAATTCCTGGCGGATCAGTCCTGCGATCATGGCTTCCGCCATGGCTCCTGAACCGATAAATGCAATGTTCTTTTTTAGCATAAATGCCTCCGTTGTATCATGGTATTATAAAGCAAGAGGGTTGAGACCATTCCATAGATATTATTCAAGTTTTGGTTTAAGCTCCCTTTGCTGTTATCCAAGATTAATCAATCCTTCTTATAATTAATGTAGTAAGATGAAACAAAAGTCGAGAAGGCCGTTTCATTCCAGAAGAGGGGAATGCGCTTTATTAAGAAAGGAAATTTTGCAAGAATGAAAAATCCTGACCGGAGAAATTTCTCCAATGCGCCTCTACGTCCAAGACGAACATGTTTAGGAACGATCGTCGCAGGCGTATTAGGTTTATGTCTTGTGTTGGCCAGCCTGGCAATTGTTCCAGCGTTCTATCCGGACTTCAGCGCAGAAACCGCCGACGTGTTGCGTGCCATCTTTGGCCCACAACCGGTTGCTTTGTTGGAAAGCATTTCATTCAAGTTGCAAGATCAACTAAATCAATTTCGCTCCACGATAGATGGCGGCAAGACTCAAATCGCATTCTCGCAATTATCAACTCAACTCCAGTCCTTAGGATCGAATGACTTTTCAAATTCAACAGTGATCCCAACTACTTCGAACGTTACTGCCTCTCCAGCCACTCCCATTGCAATAACCAATGTTGTGACCGAGGTGCCTCAAATCGGCTGGCAGGCCTATGGCCTCACTGCAAACGGCGTGCCCGCCATGGCACGGACCATGATTCTGCTCGATCCGAAACGCTCATATACCGGTGTTGCCTTAGTTCGAATGGATTTGTTCAAGCTTGAACTTCACATGATGCCGGGGACGATTGAGCCGTCGCATCCTTCAGGCATTTCACAAGCGATCCCGAACCTTGGAATGGTCCCACCGAACGATCAACAAATTCTGGCCGCGGCATTCAACGGCGGTTTCAAGGGAATCCATGGGCATTATGGAATGATGGTCAATGGCCTGACGTTGCTGCCACCTCTATCGGGTCTGGCAACCGTGGCAATCTATCGCGACGATCACATCGATATCGGAGTGTGGGGAAAGGAAATCAATCCATCCGACGATCTCGTGGCGTTTCGCCAGAATTGTCCACCGCTGATCGAGAACGGTCAGATCAACCCGGCACTTTCCCTGAATAATCGCATGGCGTGGGGCTACACCGGCAATACGGATATCACATGGCGCACCGGTATCGGGATAACCCAAGATGGTCGCTATTTGATCTACGCCGTTGGCAATGGAACATCAGCAGAGACCCTGGCTGAGGCTTTTCTCCAAGCCGGTGCTTACAATGCAATGCAATTGGATATCAACCAGTTCTATGCCCACTTTTACACATACCAGCCAAGCAATCCTGAAACCTCAGGCGGTTTCGGCTTTACCGGTCAGCGTCTGCTGGATCAAATGATCAACAATCCCCATTTATATTTGACGGCCAACGTCCGTGATTTCTTTTATTTGACGATACGATGATCTTATCAAATAACAAAAGTCCCGCTACATAGTTGACCGCACTGGCCCTCCCAACGAGCTGGTTGCCGCCTCACAGTAGAATGATGTCACTACTTTGCATCATTCTGCGATCCAAACCCGCATAAGGATATTCGTGACAATCCCCAGCCGTTCAAAACGGCGGGGCTTCTTGCAGCAGCCATAGACTATGGTCTGTGCTTTTGCCGCAAAGGGTCTGTCCGACCCGTAAAATATTCAAAGAGAAACCCGCGCTGCTTGTGAGGTTACGGATTTCCTAATAAAAGCAATATACTATAATACAATAAGGAGATTGAAGATGAAACGCTCAATTGCTGTTTTATCGATCTTGATTGGGGTTAGCACGTTGCTTGACGCATGTGCTCCTGTTGTTACCCGGACCCCGGCTCCGGCCACCCAAGCTCCGGCGGCGACCACCGCTCCAACTACAACTAGTGCTCCGGCGGCAACTCCAACTGCTGGTCCAAATACGAACGTCCCAACGGATCTTCCTCGTAACCAGACTCTGTTCATCAGCGGTGCCGCATGGGGACCCGCCTCGACATGGAATCCTTTCCAGACCGGGAGCCTGGCGAATACAACGGGGACAGTCGGTCTTGTGTATGAGACCCTGTTCGGTTTTGATCCTCTTTCCGACAAACTAACTCCTTGGCTAGCGGAGAGTGGAACATGGACCAATCCCACTACCTATGACGTAACCCTTAGGGATGGCTTGACCTGGTCGGATGGGCAACCATTGACGGCCGACGATGTCGTGTATACCTTCACACTTGGCAAGACGAATTCTGCGCTCTGGTTCGCCCCGTTATGGACTCAGCAAGGTTTGATCGGTGTTACCTCAGCTGACGCCACTCGCGTGGAATTCACTTTCACGAAGCCGATCTACCAGCAATGGGACAACAACCTTTATAACATCCCAATTATTCCCAAGCACCTTTGGCAAAACAGGACGGCCGATGATATCGCCAGTGGCACGAATGCAAACCCAGTCGGTTCCGGCGCCTACCTGTATCTGGCGACTGGACAAGATCGTAATATATGGCAGAGGAACGATAACTGGTGGGGCATCAAAGTGTTTGGCACGCCCACACCCAAATATATCGTCGATATTCGCACCTCCAGCAACAACGTCGCTCTGGGTATGGTACTCCAAGGCCAACTCGATTTGAGCAACAACTTCCTCCCAGGGGTAGGATCGTTGGTGGATTATGGTTATGCGGGTACCTATTTCGCCAGACCTCCATATATGCTAGCTGCCAATATGGTTTATCTGGCAATGAATTTGTCATTGAAGCCGCTAGACGATCCAGCTTTTAGGAAGGCGCTGGCCTATGCCATAGATGTTCCCTCAATTATACAAACTGCTTACGCTGGTCTGGTTCAAGCTTCGACCCCGGGCGGTCTCCTGCCGGCCCTAAGCCAGTATGATGACACGGTCGTGCAAATGAAATTGGGATATCATTTCGATACCGCAACAGCCCAACAAATGCTCGCTGCCGCCGGATACAAAACCGGCGCAGACGGTTTTGTCGCAAATAAAGACGGTTCCCCGATCATACTGACGGTAACCTGCCCGAGTGGTTGGACGGATTGGATGGCGGCAATCAATGTCATCGCCTCCAGTGCCCAAGCTGCGGGCATCAATGTCGTGGCTCAAACCCCTGCTCAAAGTGATTGGAACACCGCCCTGCAGGGTGGCACATTCCAACTAACCTTGAACAACAATACGCCCCTGAACAATACCCCGTGGGGGACCTATAACGCCCTGTTCATCCACCCGATTGTGGCACAAATGCAGAACGGCAACTTCGGCCGGTATAATGACCAGGCCATGTTCGACGCCGTAGATGCACTTGGCAGAGTACAGGCTTCTGATACCGCAGGTATGAAAGCCGCCGTTAGCAGGATCCAGACGATCATGCTGACTGATTATCCTGTAATCCCACTTTGGTACAATGGTGCGTGGGCCCAGTGGCCTCTCGGTCCGACCGCAGTCTGGACGGACTTCCCGACCTCAACCTCAGCCAGCCGCACCTATCCGATTACGTGGAACGGCTATTGGCAGACAGGCGGTTTACAGACGCTCATCAACTTAAAGCTGGTAACTTCGCAATAAGTAAGTGTATTGTGAGTCCGATGACCCTCCTTTAGAATTCTGGAGGAGGAATATTTCTTAATCCCCCAAATTTTTGAGCGGGAGGCAAAGCGCAACGTTAGTTCAGTAGAAAGTTCATTATTTATGCGCTGGCTTTTTTTCTGGCGAGGTTTATTGATTGGATAACCCCACGCTTCATGCCCGGTAATCCCAGCGAGAATAGGTTGGCAAGAGTTCTCGATGAATACTGCGAGTGCCAGCTAAGCATTGGATACCTATTACTTCCATATTGTTTGGCTTGGATGTCCCGCTCTGGCAGCAGTATATCAATTTCTGGCATTCCCTTACCCACGGTAACCTCGGGATAGGCGTTGGAAGCACACTCGTAATTCAAAGAAATAATTTCTAAAGGAAAATAAAATGGCGAATATTGAAGAGCTCATCCAACAGATGACGGTCGAGGAAAAGATTTCCATGCTTGCCGGAGCAGATTTATGGCGCACAATTCCTATACCACAACTCGGAATTCCTCAGATCAAAGTCACGGATGGTCCCAATGGCGCACGCGGCGCATGGGGCAACCTTGGTCCGACTTCGGACTTAATTCCGGTTGGAATCGCTCTGGGTGCAACGTGGAACACAGAACTTGTCGAAAAGATCGGGGCAATTCTTGCAGAGGAAATCAAAGCCAAAGGTGCGCACATTTTGCTTGCGCCGACGGTCAATATTCATCGCACGCCGATTGCCGGGCGTAACTTCGAATGTTATTCCGAAGATCCATTCCTAAGTGGCAAGATGGCAACCGCCTACATTCGCGGCATTCAAAGCAATGGAGCAGGGGCGTGCATCAAACACTTTGTCTGCAACGATCAGGATTTCGAGCGCCGCACCATCAGCGCAAAAGTTGAAGAGCGTCCTCTGCACGAAATCTATCTGGAGCCGTTCCGCATTGCAATTCGTGATGCGAAGCCGTGGGCAGTCATGTCATCTTACAATTACATCAACAGTGTTCCTGCAAGCGAAAATCAACTTACGCTTAAGAAAATACTCAAAGAGCAGTGGGGATTTGATGGACTCGTGATGTCCGATTGGTATGGCACCTATACGGATCGAGTTCCGAATGGTGGTCTCGATTTAGAAATGCCCGGGCCTTCACGCTGGATGGGCGCTGAAATTGTGAAGCAAGCGATTTCCAGCGGTAATTTAACTATGGAAGAACTAAGAGACAAGGTTCGCAGGATTCTGCGGACCATCGAACGGGCTGGTGCGTTTGAACATCCAAGTCTTGCCGAGGAACGAAGTGAGGATAAGCCTGAGCATCGCAAGCTGATTCGAGATGCAGCGCGCGAGACAATCGTTTTGCTTGCCAACAAAAATAACGTGCTTCCGCTCGAGAGTCCAAAAATCAAAACAATTGCGGTGATTGGCGAGCTGGCTCGCTGGCCCAATGTGATGGGCGGAGGCAGTTCACAGGTTACGCCTCATTATATTATCTCACCGCTGCAAGGGATTCGCGCTCGTGCAGATTCATCCAAAATCCATGTGGAATTTGCGACAGGTTGTTTCGTTCACAAACAATTGCCTGTAATGGAAAGTGATAATTTGTTGAGTGAAGATAACAAACGCGGACTCACGTTGCGAATTTTTGATAACCTTGAGTTCTCAAACCCTCCTGCTTACATGGATACAACCGACCGCTTGAATATTGGCTGGTTTGATAAGTCAGTGAAAAAAGTAAATCAGGAAAGGTTTAGTCTTACGTTGGACGGTGCCTTCCTTGCCAAAGAAGCCGGGCTGCACACGTTCAGTTTATCCAGCATTGGGCAGGCGCGGTTTTACATGGATGGCAAAGTGCTGATCGATAATTGGGATTCCTATATTCACGGCGCGGAGAAAACTGCTCAAAGAAAATTTGCTGCAGGACAAAAGGTGAATGTCAAAGTGGAATATCAGTGTGACGGCAATCGTTGGTGGCGTTCGCTGCAACTCGGTCATTTGCCTCCTTGCTCTGAAAATCTGATGAATGAAGCTGTTGCATTGGCAAAACAATCGGATGTAGCAATAATCGTTGCCGGACTTAACAGCGAATGGGAGGCGGAAGGATTTGATCGCGTGAACATGGAATTGCCTGGCGAACAAAATGAACTGATCAAACGCGTCGCGGCTGTGAACCCAAACACCATTGTGGTATTGAATGCCGGTTCGCCAGTGAGCATGCCTTGGGTCAGGGATGTGGCGGGCATCGTCGAGCAATGGTACAACAGCCAGGAATGTGGCAACGCTTTGGCGGATGTATTATTCGGCAACGCGAATCCGTCGGGCAAACTCCCCACTACGTTTCCAGTTCGATACGAAGACAATCCTGCCGCCATCAATTATCCAGGGGAAAACGGCGAAGTGTTTTATGGTGAAGGACTGTTTGTCGGCTATCGTTATTACGATGCGAAGAAACTTGAGCCGCTCTTTCCATTTGGTCATGGGCTTTCGTACACCACATTTGAATACAGCGATCTTAAATTAAATATGGAGCGCTTTACAGAAGAAAATGGATTGGATGTTTCGTTGAATGTTCGCAATAGCGGAAAACGCACCGGACAGGAAATCATCCAGCTTTATGTTCACGATGTCCGATCGAACTTGAGGCGACCTGAAAAAGAGCTCAAGGCATTTCGCAAAATCTCGCTTGAGGCAAACGAGACCAAGACTGTTTCATTTCATCTTGATCGGGAGGCGTTTTGGTATTACGACCCAGCCAAAGGCGGGTGGATCGTTGAACCCGGTGAGTTTGAAATCATCCTCGGCGCATCCAGCCGCGACTTGCGCCTGCGCGGCAAAGCTGAACTTGTTTCTTCGCATCATTCAAGGTTTCGCCTCGATATGACCTTGCGCGAGATCATGGAAGATGAAGCCGGGAAAATAATCATCCAACGCCATCTCGGTGAATGGTTAACTTTCCCGGAGTCTCATAAGAAACTTGATTTGAAGGTCAATCAACTTATGGCTCACGGCCTTGGTATGCTAACACCTGCCACCATTATGGCTTTAACCAATGACTTAACACAAGCTTAGTTGCTACCAGTAATTCTGTTTAAAAAAACTCAACCGCCTTTTATCGAAGGCGGTCAAGCGAGGTGCCCCCAAGCGGACTCGAACCGCTGTTTAAGCCTTGAGAGGGCTTCGTCCTGGGCCACTAGACGATGGGGGCGTACTGCGTGATATGCAGCAACTTGAAGTTGCCCATATCAAAGCGGGCGAGATTGTATCATCCACATATTCAACCGTCAACAACAAACACATGCAGCTCCTTCGGTCCGTGCACGCCAATGGTCAGCGTCATCTCGATATCCGCGGTGCGCGACGGCCCGGTGACCAACGCAATCGCAGAAGTGTTTCGTACTTCTTCCTTCCGCAAAGCTTCGTCCAGTGACCAAACGATTTGCGATGATGAGATAATCGCGATGTGAAATTCTGCCAGCAAAGAGGCACTCAAGGGTCGACCTTTGCCGGACGGAATCACCAATGTCCCTGTTTCTGCAATCCCAGACAACGCGCCTGTGATACCTGCTTTCAACGTTGGATTAACGCTTCTTTCTACTCTTATTCCGGCTTCCAATAAATCGAATTCATTCAATGCCGGAACCAAGTCCCATATCATCGTCGAGTTGACATCATGTCCCTTCAAGAATTCAATCAACCGTTTAGGTAGTTCATCCTTTTTTAAGCGATAGGCATGGCCGCCGACTGTTTCCAACTCTTGCGAAAACCGTTCGACTAAATCTTCATTTTGCGCTTTCGGCGCGTTGACTTCTTTTTCATCCACTTTCTCCTTATTAAAAATCTCTGTGCCGATTGTGACTTCGTACTGAAACCTCTCCCGAAATGATTTCATCGCAAAGCGTGGAAAATCCTTGCTATATCCCCAGCCAGTCAGTGACGGAATCCACATCCACTGCGAGAACGGTGAAAGGATTCGTGTTCCGAGGCCAGCAACTTTTTGGGAGAGAGCAAATAGCCATGCCGACGATGCAATCATGCTGTACGCTTTTAAACCAACTCTGCTCATCAAAGAAAGACCGATGCCCTTGCTTTGTTCGTCTCGCGTTTTGCTGGAGGGATTTCCTGCTCTCACCCTCGTCAACAATTTCGGCAGGTCAATGTCAACGGGACAAACGTCCTTGCATGCGCCGCACAAGGAGGAGGCTTGCGCCAAATGTCCAAACTGTTCCAATCCCAATAATCCAGGCGAGACAATGGAACCGATCGGTCCCGGATAGGGAGCCATCGAGCCATCCTTGCCGACATAAGCATGGCCGCTTAATTCGCGGAAGACGGGACAGATGTTCAAGCACGCACCACACCGAATACAATATAAAGCTTCCTGCAATGCTGAATGTTGCAGGCGCGAGCGGCCATTGTCCAAGATGACAAGATGTCTTTGGGTCGCGCCGTCGATCTCGTCCGTGCGGCGAGGCGAGTAAATCAGTTGGGTGTAAACGCTGAGTTTTTGTCCTGTAGCGGAACGCGGCAGAAGCGAAAGCATCAACGCAAGGTCATCCAAGGTCGGGACGATTCTCTCCATGCCCATCAGTGCAATATGCATCGGCGGCATCGTCGTGACCATGCGTCCGTTGCCTTCGTTAGTGACAATGCATAGTGTTCCCGTTTCGGCCACGCCAAAGTTGACTCCGCTGATGCCGACGTCTGCTGTAAGAAAAACTTCGCGCAGTACTTTGCGGGCAGTGTTGGTGAGCGTGGGGATATCTTCGGTGTAAGGAATACCAAGTTTCTCTTGAAAGAGTTGTCCCACTTCGTGGCGGCGCAAATGAACAGCAGGCGTAATGATGTGCGCGGGCTTTTCTCCGCGCAACTGGACGATGTATTCGCCAAGATCGGTTTCGACCACGCGATGTCCCTCCGCCTCAAGCGCGTGATTGAGTTCGATCTCTTCCGAGACCATGCTTTTTGATTTGGCGATTAATTTTGGTTTCTCCCCTATGATTTCTGAGACGATTTTTATCGCATCAGCCGCATCTATGGCGCGATGGACGACGATTCCATTTTGTTCAACCATTGTGATGAACCGATCGCGATATTCATCCAAATGAGTAATCACATCCGCTCGAACCGCATGTGCACGTTGACGACGCTTGCGCCAATCCGGCAAAGATTCAAATGCAAGGGCGCGTCCTTTCAAACGGCGCTGGGTGTTATTGTCCAACGCGATCTGTAAGGCCTCATTTGCGATGGAAGTGCGAATGCGTGATTTAAATTTGGTAGGAGTCATGGTTTTATCTTTGATTCTGATGCAATGTACAAACCGCGTCCGTCAATACCTTCTTGATCGTGATGTACATCCAACCCTGCATGGTGGAAAGCCTGCTGATATTCTTCATGTGTGAATAAACCCAATTCATGGCGTTCATAAAAATATTTAACACCTTTGGCAGTCGCTACCAGATAATGGAAATTGAGAATTGAAATTTTACCTTTTAGCCCGCTGACATTCATACGGACAATCTTTTGGCTGGGCTGATCCACAACTGTTAAATGCATAGTGCCTGCTTTCCAGTCCTCAGGAGCAAACCACGGTTCAATAATCAGGATACCACCCGCCTTGAGATGATTGCTCATGTTTTGGATAGCCTGATTCAAACACGGTATAGTTCTTACGTAACCAATAGAGCTAAACAAGCAAGTGATTACATCAAACCGGCGACGAAGTTTGAAATCGAGCATGTCTGCATGATGAAAGATGATATCAGGAAAATTTTGGCGGGTTATCTTCAACATGTCTCTATTGAGATCAAGACCCTCAACCTGATAATGATGACGCAAATGCTCGATATGCAAACCTGTTCCGCAGGCGACATCCAACAATCGATTTCCTTTTATCCTCTTATATCGTCGGACAAAAGCATTTATCTTCTTGGCTTCAGCGGCATAATCCTTGTCCATGCTCAAATAGATTGCGTCATAGATATCAGCAGGTTTACTGAACATGGATTTACCTCTTATCTATGATTTAATATTTCTGCAATGTGAAGGACTTTTTGTTTCATCTTATTGCGATGCAACCCGCCTTGGATGTGCATCAAACAACCCGCGTCACACACGACCAGAGTGGGCGATTGAGTCGTTTCAAGATTTTTGATCTTTCGCTTTAACATTTCAGCAGATAGTTCAGGATGTTCGACGGAAAAGATTCCGCCGAAGCCGCAGCAATCCTCCGCCTCGAGCAATTCACGGATTTCCGCGCCTTTTACATTTGCCAATAATTCGCGCGGCTGACGGTCGATGCCGAGGCCGCGATTGAGATGACAGGTCGCATGATAGGTCAGCGGGCCATTCCAATGTGCACCAAAGTCAATCACGCCCAAAATGTCCACAAGATATTCGGTGAACTCATACGTGCGTCTTGCCAACGCTTTTGCGCGCGGAAGCCAGACGGGATCATCGGCGAATAGCTCTTCATAGTTGTGTCGAAGCATATGTGCGCACGAACCGGAGGGAATCACTACGTCGCCTTTAACTGATTCAAAAACTCGGATGGTGTGCTCCGCGATTTGACGCGCCTCCCTTCGCAGTCCCGCGTTGAACGTGGGTTGTCCGCAACATGTTTGGTCGCGTGGGAAGCCTACCTCGACTCCCGCGCGGCGAAGGACACTGACCATCGCTTCGCCCACTTCGGGGAAAAAACTATCCACAAGGCATGTGATGAAAAGCTGAACAGTTGGCATATCTTTATTGTAGTCCAAAAGCTTGTGGTATGATTCCGCAGCTATGAATACATTCCGTTCCAAACTACCCAATCACTTTGATCTTCCCAAGCGCATCAATCGACTCGGTGAGCTTGCCTACAACTTATGGTGGACGTGGCAGCCGGAAGCCGCGCGTGTCTTTGGACGACTCGATTACGACCTGTGGGAGAACCTTGGCCACAACCCGATTCAACTCCTGCGCGAGATTGGCCGGGCGCGCCTCAATCAAGCGGCAGATGAAAAAGAATATCTCGCGTTATATGACCGCGTCATTGCCAGCTTCGATGCTTATATGTCACAAACTGAAACATGGGCGATGCGCGCTCATCCCGAATTGACCAATCGTCCCATCGCGTATTTCTCAATGGAATTTGGTCTACACGAAACGCTTCCGATTTATTCCGGTGGACTCGGCGTGCTGGCTGGCGATCATTTGAAAGAAGCCTCGGATTTGGGCTTGCCATTGGTCGGTGTCGGTCTGATGTACGCGCAGGGATTTTTCACCCAGCGCATCAGCGAAGACGGCTGGCAGGATGCCATTAATAACGAACTCGATTTTGCCGACCTGCCTGCGATGCAAGTATTCGCGGATGATGGAACCCGCATCACAGTGGATGTCGAATTTCCTGAACGAAACGTTACACTGGGTTTATGGGAAATCCGTGTTGGACGCGTGCCGCTTTATCTACTGGATTCAAATATCGATCCCAATTCGGAGTTCGATAAAAATTTAACGGCGCGCCTCTATTGGTCCGATCTTGACCGTCGCGTGATGCAGGAAATCGTATTGGGCGTGGGCGGTGTCCGCATGTTGCGTGCCCTCGGATACAACCCCTCGGTCTGGCATATGAACGAAGGCCACGCGGCTTTCCTGACGATTGAGCGGGCCCGTGAACTCGTCGCTTCGGGTCGCACCTTTGAGCAGGCTCTCGAAAAAACGCGCGGGCAAAATATCTTTACCACGCACACGCCAGTGGCGGCGGGCAACGACGAATTTCCGCTCTGGTTGATTGATAAATATTTTTCCGCACTATGGCCGCAACTTAACATCTCGCGCGAACAATTCTTTGATATTGCTCGTCATCATGTGCCGACCGGCGAAACCTTTAGCATGGGTGTGCTGGCATTGCGTAATGCAGAAGGCCGCAACGGCGTTTCCGAATTGCACGGACGCGTGGCGCGCAAGATGTGGCATTTCCTGTGGCCCGATCACGATGAAGATGAAGTACCGATCAGCCATGTGACCAATGGTGTTCACACCGCCAACTGGATGGCGCGCCGTCTGCAGATTTTATTGAGTCTGCATCTTGGTGAAGATTGGATGGATCACATCGATGATCCCGACCTATGGACGAAGCTGGATAAGATTCCCGATGCGGCCTTGTGGGAGGTGCATTTGCATCTCAAGCGCAAACTCGTTTTCTACATGCGCGAGCGCGTCCGTAACCGCTGGGAAGCAGGAGGATATCATCCGGTGCAAGTCGTTTCTTCCGGCGTGATGATCAATCCCTACGCCTTGACGATCGGTTTTGCGCGCCGATTTGCAACGTATAAACGCGCCGGACTCGTGTTATCTGATGTGGACCGATTGCTCAATATCATCAACCGTCCAAATATGCCGGTGCAAATCATCTTTGCAGGCAAAGCGCACCCCTCGGATGAAGTGGGCAAACAACTCATTCAACAAGTTTACCGTCAAGTCAAGCGCGCTGAAACCAGCGGACGCCTCGTCTTCCTCGAAGATTACGATATGAACATGGCGCGCTATCTAGTGCACGGCGTGGATGTTTGGATGAACACGCCTCGCCGTCCGATGGAAGCGAGCGGGACGTCTGGCATGAAGGCCGCGCTCAATGGTGCATTGAATTTTTCCGTGTTGGACGGCTGGTGGCGCGAAGCCTTCAACGGCCAGAATGGCTGGGCAATCGGGGAAGATAAAGACATCGATGCGCCTGAAGCTGTCGATCATGAAGACGCACAAAGTATATATAACCTGCTGGAGAATGAAATCATCCCGCTGTTTTACGAACGCGATCCAAAAGAGATCCCGCATGAATGGATTGCGCGCATGAAAAATTCGATGAAGACCGTGATCCCGCAATTCAGTACGCGGCGCATGGTCAAGGAATATGTGGAACGATTCTACGTTCCCGCGCTGAAATGACATCTGCATCCTGCCTCGACGGCTGTAAAATAGTAGTGCAGGATACGTTCTTATCGGATGGGAAGAGCATAGCTGTATTATCCAGCATGGAATCTATTGAATATGCAGGGTGATATTCTTTTAACTTTCTTGCTTGTGATTTTCATCCTAGGTGGTGTATGCAGTTGGGTTGAACTGGGTTTGAGTGCGACTTGGAACCCAGCATATTTCACCAAAGGTTTACCTTTGTTTGTAATACAGACGGAGGTAGAGGCTTATCACACTAACCTTCCACCTGTGGAGCGACTGGAGATACAGTTTCGATCTCCTCTGTTCGGTTCAGTGGTCTTCCACGAGGTCGCACTAGACACCTATGGCTTTCGGACAAAACTCTTGGAGTTCCATCTGAATATCAGCAACATGCCGCACGGTATGTTGTACTTTGACCGCCAGAATCATCGCGTAGTGCTAACGGCTTTTGCTAGCTTGGGAGTGTTATGGCTTGCTCTGATTTTCTTGGCCTTGTTTGTTGCAATGCTGATCTCACCTACGCTACAACCATGGTGGCAAGGAGTGTTGCCACTTGTTTGCATAGTGCTGATATTCATTGTGGCACCAATCCTGATCGCTTTTAATCGGTGTCGTAAGCTTGCCAGCTACGCGGCGAGCGCTTGGACAAGAACATATCCAACAAATCTCCTGGCTATAGATGATCCTTGAGACAATAGCCTCTACTATATCAATATGTTTTCCTTTCTATTCTCACCATCCGCCTGGTTGATCATGTTGATGATCTTTTGCCTGCGCGTCACCGATATGTCGCTCGATACCTTGCGCATGTTGTTCGTGGTGCGCGGTCGCAAAGGTATTGCATGGACACTCGGTTTTTTTGAAGCGGGGATTTATATCGTTGCCATCACGCGCGTGCTTTCCAATCTTAACAATCCGTTGACCATTCTCGGTTACGCGGCGGGATTCGCAACTGGCAACGTGGTGGGCATGTTGATTGAAGAACGCCTTGCTATCGGTCATATTCAAATGAGCATCGTCAGTTCGACGCGCGGTGTCGCGCTCGCGCAAGCATTGCGTGAGGCTGGTTTTGCTGTCACGGAAGTCCCTGCGCGCGGCAAGGATGGCATGGTGCATTTATTGAACGCAAGTGTGCTTCGAAAAGACGTGCCGAATGTTGAACGCGTAGTACATGAAGTGGATCCAGATGCCTTCGTCACATCGGCAGATGTGAGGCCCGTTCGCCATGGATTCTGGGGAGTGTAAATTTTGATTGCCATCACGCGCGAAGTCAGCCGTTCTATTATTAACTGTGAACTTACACACCTCGAGCGCACACCCATTAATATTCAGCGGGCGTGTGCTCAACATTCGGAATATGAAGCTGCACTCAAACATCTTGGTGTTGCAGTTTTATCTTTGCCCGAAGAGCCGACCTTGGCTGATTCGGTTTTTGTCGAGGATACTGCCCTGGTGCTGGATGAATGTGCGATCATTCTTCGACCCGGAGCGGACTCTCGCAAACCTGAAACAGAATCCATCTCCAAAATTTTAGCTCCCTATCGCAAGCTATTTACTATCGAAGCTCCCGCACGCGTGGACGGAGGAGATATTCTGCGAGTTGGCAAACAGATTTATATCGGTGTATCCTCACGAAGCGATACCAATGCCATCGAGCAGATTCAGGATTTTCTTCAACCATATGGCTATGAAGTTCATGCAGCGATGGCAAATGGGTGTCTGCATCTCAAATCCGCGGTGACGCAAGTTGTCAAGGATACGTTGCTGATCAACCCGGCATGGACGGATAAAAAGAATTTCGCTGGTATGAAATTCATCGAGATCGATCCATCCGAAGCCTATGCTGCAAATGCTTTGCTGATCGGGGATACGATTTTATATTCCAAAGCTTTTCCAAAGACGCGTAAGAAATTGTCAGACGCGGGGGTCAAGATAGTGGATGTAGATGCGGACGAATTAGCCAAAGCCGAAGGCGCATTGACTTGTTGTTCGTTGATTTTTGAAAATTAATTAAGATTCATGAATACGGTTCAATCAAAATCTTGCGAGGGATTACACGAATTTGAACAGATTTTAGAACCTTTCGTGAAAATCCGTGAAATCGGTAGCTAAAAAATAATTTCGTAAGAGATCATCATGACAATTTCCGAAATCACAGTTGAAGAATTGGCGAAGAAACTAAAATCCCAGGATCAATTTATTTTGCTGGATGTACGCGAGCCGTCCGAGTTGGAGCAAGCCAAAATAACGGACGCCCGCCTTGAAGTCGTGCCAATGAGCCGCTTGGGACAGGAAGGACTGGATGCATTGTCCAAATCCGCACGCTCCAAAGATGCCGAAATTTATGTGATGTGTCATCGTGGAAATCGCAGTATGCAGGTGGCGGCCTGGCTTGTCTCACAAGGTTGGATAAATATCCATAACGTATCTGGCGGGATTGATGCATTCGCTCAAAAGATCGATTCCACAATTGGAATTTATTAACTAGATTTGATGCTCAATACAAATTGGAATTGGATTGCAGATTTTTTATAGGGTATGAATTGATGGACATTTATCATCTGAGGGATATATGACGCGCGAATATCATTTTCAATGGCAATGGGATTTAACTTCAAGCCCTGAAGCATTGTGGTCCTTTGTCTCGGACACCAACCGCTTCAATCGTGATACAGGCTTGCCAGCTGTACAATTGCTTGGCATCGAGAACGGCGTGCGTCACATCCGTTTTCACTTTCCACTGCCTTTCATTGAATGGGATGAAGAACCTTTCGAGTGGACCTATCCTTATACGCTGGGCATTGACCGGCGTTATCGCGGCGGACCGGTGGCGGAGCTGCGCGTTCAAATTACGCTTGAACCACTCGCAGATGGCGGCACCCGTTTGACATATCAGACCTGGGCGCGGCCGCGCAATCCAATTGGGACACTCGGCATTTTCGTTGTAATTGGTCTTTTTAGCAGAGCAAGATTCCAATCAGTTTTTCGTTCGTATGACCGCCTCGCATTCGAAGGTGGATCACTTGCAGAGATTGCATCCCGGCGCGGACTCAGCACGGCGGGCCGCGCCCGCTTCCGCTCGTTGAGCGCGGCGTTGATGAAAGAAGGTGCGGATGCAACTTTGATCCAGCATCTCGAAGGATTCCTCGATCACGCCGATGATCTTTCACTTCAACGCATCCGGCCTTATGCGCTCGCAGATCGCTGGGGAATGCCTCGTCGCTCTGTACTTGAATTATTTTTGCGAAGCACGCGCGCCGGCATTCTCGATATGTTTTGGGATTTACTTTGTCCATCCTGCCGTGGTACAACCGAGACCAGCGCACATTTGAGTGCTGTGCATTCTGCATTGCATTGCAACACTTGCAACATCGATTTCACCGCCAATTTCGATCATAATGTAGAAGTGGTCTTTCGCCCGAATCCGTCGGTGCGGCCCATTGATATGACCCTTGAGTTTTGCGTGGGAAGCCCTCAGCGTCAGCCGCATGTTATTCTGTTTCAGAACTCTTTGGCCGCGTGAAGAGCTGGCGTTCAATACAGAATTTCAAGAGGGACGTTATCTTCTGCGCGCTTCGGGTCTTTCCGGATCACGCGGCTTGGTCGCGGCTAAAGAAGGCGAATCCACTTTTGAAGCCAGAGCTTCGTATGATGGTTGGCCTTATGGTGAAGCGCATGTTTCATTAGCGCCGCACCTCAAATTGATGAACATCACACAGGAGCCGCAGACTTTTCAGCTCGAGCGGACGGCTTGGTCGGACCAGGCGTCCACCGCTGCGGATGTAACCACCTTGCAGGTATTTCGCGACCTGTTCGCCACAGAAGTATTGAGGCCGGGTGAAGAGATTTCCGTCGGCTCAGTGACGTTAATGTTCACCGACTTGCGCGAACTCGACGCGTTTGTATCGGCAAATCGGCGACGCGTCCGCCTTCGGGCGCGTGCAGGAACATTTTGAGATTTTGGAGAAAGCAATTGCTCTTGAGGGTGGATCGATCATCAAAACAATGGGCAATTCAATCATGGCCGCTTTTATTCATCCTGCCTCTGCACTGAAAGCTATTACAAGCGCGCAGAAGACATTGAACGCGCGCGGTCAGGGCATGTGGCTCAAAATTGGAATTCACCATGGCCCCTGCATTGCCGTAAACATGAATGAACGCTTGGATTATTTTGGTTCGACAGTGAATCTTGCCGCGCGCCTACCGCATTTTTCCAGCGGAGGCGAAGTGATATTTTCGCAGTCGGTTCGCGATGATCCTGAAACAATTCAGTTTTTGGAAAAGAACACCTCGCCCAATTCGGTGACACGTTTTCAGGCGGAGATCAAGGGATACGAAGAAATGTTTCCACTGTGGAGAATGAAAATACAACAGTAGAGGCGAGTTTGAGACTCTTCCCTACTAATTTATTTCAATTCCAATTCCGTCGTCACCGTTCCAGCGCGTTCATGACGCGCAATCACTTTGACTTTTCCTCCTTTAGGTGCGCGCACGATCCATTCCACTTTCAAACGATCGCCGGTTCCCTCGCTCCCTAAAGTAGCTTCCTTATAGGCGCGTCCATCCAATTGACCGAGTTCCTCGCGCAGTTTGCCGGTTTCGAGTTTTGCGCCATTCGGTAATTCAATCTCGCAGACCAAGCCGCGCACTTTTCTTTCGAGCGCTTTTTGCGTAACATAACTTGGAAGCCATCCAGTATTTTCAAGGATAACTCGCACGCGATAGGTGTTATTGGCCAGCGCGCTGACATTGGCCTCGCGCAAATTTAATTTCGGTGAAATGAGTGCGTGCCAGATCAGCCATTTCGGAAATCGCTCGATTTCGGTTTCCAAAAATTCAGCGGGCGGATTCGTCCACGTGTTCAACCAATCCCAGCCGCCCAATTCCACTTTGCCCAATTGGGGGTGGTCGAACTTGTACCAATCGATATAGCTTTTGCCTTTGAGTTTTGTGTCGCTCCACTTGAGTATCTTCAAATCATCTTCCACAGCATGCTCACGGAACCAATCAATATATTTATAGTTCTTTATTCCAGCTTGCCTGATTGGGCTCCAGATCTCGACCGTCCACGCAAAGATGCCGAGGTGGTCGTACATCCAGGTATCGAACGCGCCGGTGGTAAATGACTTGGGGTGATATTTGAAATCATGAAAGACCGAGATATTCGGATAACCTGTCAGCTTGGTACCTTCCTCACCAATCTTTTTATATGTCCATAAATCTTCAGCGGGAAATTCATCATCAGAACGATCATCATAAGGTCGCATGATGGTCGCGGCAAACGTGTGGAACG
Source organism: uncultured Chloroflexia bacterium (assembly GCA_963783295.1). Classification (GTDB taxonomy): domain Bacteria; phylum Chloroflexota; class Anaerolineae; order Anaerolineales; family Villigracilaceae; genus Fen-1038. Next base: position 558,770 of record CAWAMX010000001.1, read on the forward strand.
AAACCGCACCCGTGATATTTTTATGTTTGACAATGAAATCAATCTGATTGCGGACTTCAGGTTCGCTAGTGGGATACGGTCCCGCACCGTGCTGTTCCGATTCCGTGCGCCATGCAATGGGATAGTTGCGATTTAAATCCAGCCCTTCTTTCGGACTGCGCAATTGAATCGTTACGCCATCGTAGTTTTTCAAAAAGCCTTCGGGCAGGACGCGAAAATATTTTCCGCCGGTTTCGGTGGGATCGCGTCGAATCAGTAAACGCGGCTCATTCGGATGTCGTTTCCAAGTCCCGTTCGGATCAGGCACGCGCATAAACAAGATTCTTCCATCGCCATCAATGTCCTCTTCGAGCAATCCATCCACCGGCTCTTCATCATATGGATAGGGCCGCGTGCTTGAGCGAATCACTTTCGGTTTATCGGCCAGCGCCCATTCCGCGCCATCAGGATTGAGGCGCGGCACAATGTAAAATGCGCGCGTATCTAGCGCAGCCGTGACTTGTTTATCTTTTCCATATTTCGTGGCGAGCGTATGAATGAAATACAAACACGCCGCGGAAGCCGTGACTTCCGATGCGTGGATGTTGCCGTCCACCCATAGCGCGGGCTTGTCCGCATCATCACCGGATTTGAAGTTGGTCGCGATGATGAGCCAAACATCGCGGCCCTCATAGCTTTTTCCGATGCTTTCGAGCTTGAATAGCTTTGGATATTCCTTGACATAAGCCTCGAGAAGGTTGGTCAGTTCATCGTAACGATAGAATTTATTGAAGCGTGGTCTGGGCATAATAAAATCCTCCGATGGAGATAACCGATTTTAACACGCAACTCAATTCCAACTCGTTCTTAGTAGCATTAATTTGCAAAACCTTTCCAAGGATTGAGGGGATTATCTTGCAAAATCGATTCGATGTCGCTCGCCGACATAATTTTAACGTATTGGACCACTATGCCTTTTGGCAGCGGCTGGTTTCCCTCATTTGAACATAAATTCTCGTTTAATCCAAAAGAAATTATAGGCAATATGCCTGTATCGTACTGTAATACCAACCTTTTATTTTTCCATATGACTTGTAATTCACAACCTGCGGCATCTCCTTCATTTGGAAGTACCCAAAACCCGTCTGGGCTTCCCAGCTTTTCGACAGCTTGTTCAAACGTGATTTGATAACTCGGAGAGAAATCTATGTCCTCAAGTATACCTTTTTCGAAATACATACCTACATAATAGAAGTCTTGTGGTTTCTTATATTGAAATGATACTCCATCGATATATGGATATACTGCTGGGTCTGTAAATACAGCAGTATTTCCATTGATAAATGAGAGTTGGTTTACCCTGGAAATCGAGTCCTGGTGTGACGAGACGCCCGGTTCAAGTCCATACCAACATGGAGCGCCGCAAGGCTTTCCTGTCAGCCAACTTTGGTCATAGAGATTTGGATCTAGCGTTTCGAAATTAGCACCTCGAGGCACACAAGAAGATATTACCAAAGAAATCGCTATGACAAAAATCTGCTTAATGTAGTTTGACAATTTGTTATTCAACATATTGTCTCCTAATCCCGAATCCCAATCGCTGTGGTGGACTCCCCGCTCCTGATTTTATTCCCTCAATCTTTAACCGGGTAATAACATAGACCAGCGGTTCCCGGCCCAGTATGAACCGCAAGGGCCGGTGAAAGTTCAGCGAACATCGACTCCACCACATTCACCTTTGCTTCCACCAATTCCTTGATCTTCTCCACCTCATGGTGCGCACCGGCATGGACATAAGCGACCTTGGCTTTGCCCTGACCGATGGCTTGCGCGACCATTTCAGCCATTTGTTGATAAGCTTGTCCGCGGCTGTGAGCCTTTCCCAACGGCACAATCTCGCCGTCTTCTATGCCAATTAGTGGTTTGATGTTGAGCACACTGCCGAGCAGGCTTTGGGCCTTACCAATTCGTCCGCCCAGATAGAGGTATTTGAGTGTATCCGCGGTTTGGACTATGTGAGAGACGGGGATCATATTTTTGACGAGAGCCGTTATTTCGTCCAGTTTAAGACCCGCCATTGCAGCACGCGCCGCCTCGACCACCATCCAACCTTGACAAAGCGCAGCAGAGCGCGAGTCAATCACTTCGAGGTTTATTTCGGGGTCAGTTTCTTTTAGCATGGATTGAGCCACCGTCGCGGCTTGAAATCCGCCACTGGCTTTCGAGGTCATGTGGATGCTGATGATTTCCCGACTGCCTACCTCGATTAAATGTTTATAAGCATTGAAGTAATCACCGGGACCGGGGCTGGCGGTGGTCGGGACAAATTTTGCGGTAATCATCCAGCGCAGGAATTCTTCACGTTGAATAGTGACCAGATCCCGCAAAACCTCTTCGCCGCGGTGAATATAATATGCGACACTCGTGATGTTCAGGTTTTTCAAGAACGTCTCGGGCAGGCTGGCTACGCTATCGGTGAGAACGGCGACATTCGCCATCAGTTACTTCCTTACTTCATATTTTTTAATGATTGTACACCATCTGTAATTCAAGGCTCTAATTATTAAGGCCATCCCTTAAAGGGAGGTTGACCATCCCTCCGTTTGCTCTTACAATATTAATAATGGGTTATATTTGCGTGTATAATGCAGGATTTTATCGCCCGGATCACGATCCTCCATGCTTTATCTGTCGCGCTTTGGTTGTCTATTACTAAACTTTACAATCATCGGAGGAAAATTCCATGTTTACCCCTCTCCTTTCCAAACGTGCTCCTGCTTACGCCGACGTTCCTGATGAAAAGTGGAACGATTGGCGCTGGCAGTTAAGTCATCGCTTGAATGCAGTGGAAGAAATTGAGAAAGTTATTTCGTTGACTGAGTCTGAAAAGAAAGCTCTGAATTCCAGCGGCTTGTTCCGCGTGGATATTACACCGTACTTTATCTCCTTGATTGACCCAGACGATCCGGAAGATCCGATACGAAAGCAGGTGATCCCGACCGATGCAGAGATGGTACCGTTTACATCCATGATGGAAGATTCTTCGCGGAAGACCGCCACTCTCCCGTGCCTGGGCTGGTTCACCGGTATCCTGACAGAGTCCTCATGCTGGTAACCACTCAATGTGCCTCGTATTGCAGATATTGCACGCGCTCGCGCATCGTCGGAGACCCAAGTGCCACGTTTTCGCGCAAAGAATTTGAGATGCAGATCGAGTATCTCAAGCGCACGCCACAAGTGCGCGATGTCCTGCTTTCCGGCGGCGACCCGCTGGTGCTAGCTCCAAAAATCCTCGAAGAGATTCTGACACGCCTGCGCGAGATTCCGCATATTGAGATCGTCCGCATCGGTTCACGCGTACCAGTCTTCCTGCCCATGCGCATCACGCAGGAATTATGTGATATGCTCAGTAAGTTCCATCCGTTGTGGTTGAACATTCATGTCAACCATCCAAACGAAATCACAAAGGAATTGGCGGATGCCTGTGATCGTATGTGCCGAGCTGGGATTCCATTGGGTAACCAGTCCGTTCTTTTGGCTGGGATCAATGATTGTGTTCACATCCAGCGCGAATTGGTCCAGAAGTTGACGCGCATCCGTGTTCGCCCGTATTATCTTTATCAATGTGATCTGGTCGAGGGTGCAGGACATTTTCGCACGCCGGTTGCAAAAGGCATTGAGATCATCGAAGGATTACGCGGCCATACCTCAGGTTATGCGGTTCCGCAATTTATTGTGGACGCGCCTGGCGGCGGCGGAAAGATTCCCGTGATGCCTAATTACCAGATCAGCGCCTCAGATCACAAGGTCATCCTGCGAAATTACGAAGGCTATGTGACAACATATGAAGAGCCAACGGAATATAAGGCGCACGATCCAAAGACATGCAAGTATTGCCAGAGCAAACGCATGGAGCCCGGTCAAACCGGCCTAACTGGCCTGCTCGACGGCGAGGAAATGTTTATCAAGCCGGCAGGCTTCGACGAGATCCATGATCGTGACGGCATTCAACACCGCTTGAAAAACTCGAAGAAATGGCAGCCGCTGGGCATTGGTGCCGGCGATACTGTTCATCACGATGAAGCTTAATCTATTTATCAAGGAGAAAATTATGCAAGCTTTCCATAAATCATTGCTCGTGACGCTGACGCTGGCCGCGCTATTGGCTGGTTGTGGGCTCGTGCAACCGAGCCCACAACAAGTCCAATCCTTGGTGCAAACTTCGGTTGCATCAACCATGCAAGCACAAAATCAGGTTAGCACATTTGTGGCGCAGACCGTTCAAGCTGGACAACCGGCCGCGACCGAGACCCAGCAACCCGTGGCAACCGATACGCCCACCGTCGAGACCACAGAGACTCCGCTTCTCACCTTGACACCAATTATCCCTATTCTGACATCTACCTCAATACCTTCGTCTGGCGGTGGCGGCTATGTTTATGTTGCGCCGCAACCATATTCCTGCGATCCCGATATTGATAAGCGCCCATTGGATGGCACTACAATCGCTGCCGGCGACCATTTTGAGATCAAGTGGACAATAAAGAACGACGGCACACAGGACTGGCCTGCAGGTTTTTATATAGACTGGCATAGTGTAGTGCTATCTGGAGTCGGTGTACAACCCCAGAATCCACCGCAGATTTCAACCATCACTGGCCCCATATATCTTCCAGCGGTCAAATCAGGTTACACGACCACTATTCCTACCATGGAAGGAATTGCACCGACTAAAGTAGGAAACTGGGTTTTGACTTGGAAATTGCATGGAATTTCTGGTTGCTTCCTATACATCGCAATCACTGTGGATTAACATAGGAAGGACGATCTGAGGAGAAACGCGTATGAACCTAAAATCGCAGCGCGCTTTGCATATATTCCTCGCCTCTGTTTTCCTGCTGATTGGCTGTGACGTATCAACATTTATGTCGCCTCAGCAGATTCCCACGCCAATACCAGGCGCAATCAATTTGATTGCCGCTCAGACGGCCGCGGCGGCCGCCACAGAAACGGCTGCCCTCCTGCCTCCAACGTTGACACCCACACTCACGCCGTTTCCAACGAAGACTCCTTCCGATACTCCTACTGTTACGCCGACCTTTGTTTTTTTCCTGATTACGTCAACACCGACAAGCGGAGGCACATTTGCATGCTACCTGATTTCACAGGTTCCGCAGGGCGGGGCTAACTTCCATACAAATCAGACTTTTACAGCGCAATGGCAATTAACCAATAGTGGTTCTGCCGGTTGGCCCCAAGCTAGCGTTAGTCTGAAGTACGTTGACGGCCAACAGTTTAGCAATGTAAATGTTGTTAATTTGCCCAAGACGATTGTTCCCGGTGATTCTGTCACCCTTACGATCGACATGACCACGCCGAATAAAACAGGTAAATATACGGCTGATTGGACATTGGCCGATGGTAGCCAAACCTTTTGTCCTTTGTCCTTGAGGATTACAGTCAAATGAAAGAAGCGGCGACCAAATTGGTCGCCGCTTCTTTTAAAAACACGGAAGTTTTATACTTCGGCTGTGTTTTTGAACTAATAAGGTTCCACGTATCTCCGTCTTTTTTGAGGAGTAGAACCTATGACACAGGCCGATGTTGCTCGTGAAAACGAGAACCCCCTCAATTTATTGATCTAAGGGTTACCCACAAATTGAGAGTGTGCTGATAAGATAAGCAGCACACTCTTGTGTTTAAAAGGAAAACTATGGAGACGGCAAGCGAATGGGCGCAACGGCAATTTGGAGGTGTGATCTTGGGGGATAAGCGAAGAGGGCAAAGAGCGGGGAAGATGGCAAGAAGTATGGCGAGTGAACCCCTTGGATCGTTACCTCAACAAATGCGAAGCTGGCAGGCCCAGAAAGGTGCTTATCGATTGTTGGACAATGCGAAAGTAAGCCATGCAGAACTGAGTGAACCGCACTGGCAAAACACACGGGAAGAATCTGGTAGAGTCGGGTCGGTCGTTCTGATGATCCAGGATTTTACGGTTCTGAATTACTTGGGGCATCCGGCGACTGAAGGGCTAGGTGAGATTGGCAAAGGCCTCATGGGCGGGTTATGGGTGCACAACACCTTGGCGGTACTGCCGCAGAGTAAACGTGTGATTGGATTGGCATATCAGCAGGTTTGGTCGCGTGCGGCGCGGCAAACCCTTGAAAAAGAGACGGTGGCGCATCGCCGAAAACGTTCCAATCGGCAATCCTTGCGTTGGGTGCAGGCAGTGACAGCCATTGGAAAACCGCCAGAGTTAGTGAAATGGGTTCATGTCGCCGATCGCGAATCCGATGCCTTTGAGCTATTTGAAGCCATCTTGAATACGGGAGCTGATTTTTGTATCCGCCTGGTACAAGAAAGGCGATTAGCCGACTGGACCGAGGAACAACCCACGTATTTGTTGAAAAACGTGCGGGATTTGCCAGAAATGGGCCAACGTACTCTGGATATTCCTGCCAGCCCAAAGCATGCCGCTCGCCAGGCACACTTGGCGGTGAGTTGGCAATCCAGCACGATTCGCAAGCCTCGCAATACACCTGGGGAAGAAAAATATATTACGGTCTGGGTGGTGCGCACTTGGGAAAAGCAGCCTCCGGCTGACCTCGAGCCTATTGAATGGTTGCTGATGACTTCTGTTCCGGTTCAATCTTTGCCGGAGGCCCTCGAACGGATTGAGTGGTACACCTGCCGTTGGCTGATCGAAGAATTTCATCGTTGTCTCAAGACGGGCTGCCAGATTGAAAAAAGTCAGTTGCGGCATGCGACACGGATCCAACGGCTCCTGGCTTTCTTATCGATTCTTGCAGTTCGCTTGCTCCAGTTGCGCGATCTTTCCAGATCCACTCCTAACTTGCTCGCCATCGATCAGGTTGACCCGGTCTTGGTTCAGATCATCGCTTTACGTTCAAAGAAGAATCCCAACGAACTCTCGCTGGGATTCTTCTGGTTTGAGATTGCCAAGCTGGGCGGTTTCCCCGCTCGCAAATCCGATGGCGATCCGGGCTGGTTACGCATCTGGCGTGGCTGGCTACATCTTCTTGATCTGGCTGAAGGTGTTCGCCTGGCCAACCTCCTACCATCCATAGATAAAGATGTGGGTAACCCTTAGCAATTTATTGATGGGGAGTGTCAGCCACGCAACTTCGCACTGACTTCCTGTTCCAATCGCTTTACAATTTTGTTTCGGATCGCGGCGGCTTCGGTATCGGTCATTGTTTTATCAGAGGCCTGATAGGTGAGACTATAAGCCAGTGATTTTTTTCCGGCTCCAATTTGATCGCCGCGATAAAGATCAAACAAACGTACATTCGTCACGCTCTTTCCGCCCGTTTGGCGAATCAATGCTTCGATACGCGACGCGGCAACCAATTCATCCACGATGACGGCAATGTCTTCCAAAACCGGCGGAAACTCAGGGACCGGCGTAATGCCATAGGTCGGATTCAATACGCGTAAAGTTTCGAGATCAAGTTCGGCCACGAGCACCGGCAAATCGCCCAACTCATATTTTTCTTTGACCAGCGGATGCAACTCGCCGAACGCACCGACGAGTTGATTGTTGACTCTTATTTCCGCGGTCTTGCCGGGATGCAGCTGCTTAATGGAATCAGTTGCAGAGTAGGAAATGTTTGTATAATGGAGTCCGCTCAAAAGGAGTTCGATGCGGCCTTTCATATCGTAAAAGTCAAACGCCGTTAAATCTTTAACATCCCACGCAGTCGCCTCGCGCAGACCGGTCATTGCAATGACTAGTTTGCGCGGTTCATTGGGTAGGTCATTCTTATTTGGCTCAAAGATCGGGCCGATTTCAAAGAACGCCAGCGATTCGCTCAAGCGAATATTGTGCTCCATCGCATCCAGCACGGACGCGGCCAGACTACGGCGCAACACACTTCGTTCCGGTGCAATCGGATTGGCGATATGAACGTAATCGCCGGTGATGCCTAGCCGCGCTTCGCGTTCGATGGATGTGAGACGATAGCTAACCACTTCGTCGAAGCCAAGCGTGATGAGCAGGTCACGCAATCGTTCTTCCCATTCGTGAATCGGATTGCCAACTTGAGGCGGCAAGCGGTCAGCTATGTTTGTGGACGGAATGCGATCATAACCATAGACACGCGCAACTTCCTCGAGCACATCGGCAAGTCCAACAACGCCGGTTGCAATATCCATGCGATGCGGCGGCACTTTGGCTTTGACTACGCTCTTCTCCACCATGCATTTGAATTCAAGTCGCTCCAACAAATCCGCGATTTGTTTGGCGGTGAGATCAATGCCCAGCAATCGTTTCACATCTTTCGGAGTGATGGTCACGGCCGGATCTTTCGGCTTGAGCGGATACTCGTCCACTAGCCCGGGAGCAACGATACCTTTCGACCATTGCAACATGAGTTGTAGTCCGCGTTTGACTCCGGTTTCTGCCAGCGCAGGATGAACACCGCGCGAGAATCGAAACGACGCTTCGGATGGCAGGTTATGTTGCTTAGCAGTTCGTCGAATGTTAATAAAATTCCAGGCCGCGCCTTCGAGCAAAATGTTGCGTGTCTTTTCCGTGACCTCAGACTCTGCGCCGCCCATCACACCTGCCATCGAGAGCGGACCTTTCTCATCGCAAACCAGAACGTTCATTGAAGTCAGTGCACGTTCCGCGTTATCGAGCGTTGTAAGTTTCTCGCCATCTTTTGCAGAACGCGTGATGATTTTGATCGGTTTTTTACCGGCGCGTTCCTTTAAGACATCATAGTCAAAGGCATGAAGCGGTTCGCCGAGTTCGAGCATGGCGTAATTGGTCGCATCGACAATGCTGTTGATCGGACGCATGCCCGCCAGTTTGAGTCGACGCTGGATTTGATATGGGCTGGGTTTAATTTCCACGTTGCGAATCAATCCAAGCACAAAGCGTGAATTGAGTTCGGGATTCGTGATCTCAATCGATACCAATCCTTCGATTGGTTCTCCACCAGTTTTGAATTTGATAGTTGGTTTCTTCAACTCGCGTCTGGTCAACGCGGCAAGTTCGCGCGCTATGCCGATTACGTTGGCGTTGCGCGCCATATTCGGCAGGATGCTAATATCCAGAACCGCATCCCCAATATAATCTGCAAGCGGCATCCCAACCGGTGCGTCATCGTTCAGCAGAATGATTCCTTCATGCTCTTCCGTGATACCGAGTTCTTTTTCCGAGCAAACCATCGAATAGGAATCTACACCACGGATCTTTGCGCGCTTGAGCGTTGTCAATTGCAGTCCCTCAGCATGACCGTCATAAAGCGTCGAGCCTTCCTTGGCGTAAGCAACCTTGATCGGCTTTGCTAATTTGCCCTTGCCTTTCAAGTGAAAGATGTTCGGCGCGCCGGTCAGAACGACTTGCTGTTGCTGGCCATCGAACAAATCGAGCAGCGTCAAGCGGTCTGCATTGGGATGCGGCTTAACCTCATAGATCTCAGCCACAACGATTTTATCTTTATCCCACGCAATGCCGCTGGTTTTGAATTCGTGTTTTTCGCCTTCGCCATAAACCGGCAAGGACAATCCCACATATTGGATTGCATCCACTTCTAGTCCAGCCAGAGTCAACTTGCGAGCGATGTCTTCAACCGTTAAGCCATCGAGATCAATGAAATCTTTTAGCCAGGAAATTGGTATCTTCATTCCGGCCTCCTAGAATTGTTCCAGGAAACGAATATCGTTTCCCCAAAAATAACGAATGTCTTCAATGCGATAGCGCAGCATCAATTGGCGTTCCGGGCCCATGCCCCACGCAAAGCCAGAATAGATATTCGGATCGTATCCACCATTTTGCAGGACAACCGGATGCACCATGCCGGAACCAAGGATCTCCAGCCAACCCGAATTCTTACAAACCCCACAACCTGTTCCGCCGCAGACAAAACATTCCACATCCATTTCAGCGGACGGCTCCGTGAACGGAAAATACGAAGCACGGAAACGCGTGCGCGCATTCTGTCCGAACATGCGATGAGCAAACTCAGTCAACGTGCCTTTCAAGTCGGTGAACGTGATGCCCTTGCCAACCGCCAAACCTTCCACTTGATTGAACTGAACTTCCGAGCGGGCTGTGATTTGTTCAGCGCGGAAACACATGCCGGGCAAAGCAATCCGAATCGGCGGTGGGTCTTTTGGATTCAGCGCGGCGAACTCGCGCATGGCATGAATTTGTCCTGGCGAAGTGTGGGTGCGTAACAAAATCGGATTGTCGCCGCGTTCTTCGGTTGCCACATATAACGAATCCTGCATATCACGCGCCGGATGATGCGGCGGGAAGTTGAGCAATTGAAAGTTCATCTCGTCTGTTTCGACTTCGCGCGATGTAAAGACTTGGAATCCCATTTCAGCTAGAATAGATAAGACGCGCCGCAATTGTTGAGTCGATGGATGCAATCGTCCTTGATGGATTGCGCGACCTGGCAACGTCACATCCAACTTTTCCTCATTCAACGAACGTTCGAGAGTAGATTTTTTAATTGTTTCCGTTTTATCTGCCAACGCCACCTCGAGCGCTACCTTGACTCGATTAGCGGCTTGACCGACTGTTGGACGTTCATCTTTTGATAATGCACCCAGTCCGCTAAAGACTTGCATCAGCGCCGAACTGCGCCCAAGATGTGTCACCCGCCACGAATCGAGGGATGATTCGTTATCCACCGATTCCAACGCATCCAGCGCAGATTTTTCGATTTCACTCAACTGATCAATCATTCATGCCTCCAAAAAAATAAAATCCTCTCGTCCATCATGGGACGAGAGGATGAACTTCTCGTGGTACCACCCAAGTTGATTGCAATGCAATCCGCTTTGCGCTGACCAACATCAGCTTCTCATAATAACGTCGAGAACACGGTTCGGACTACCAACGTGATTGTCTTCACCCGAACAGCTCAAGAGGGAACTTCAGTTGGCTTTCGTCAAGCGCAAATTTCAGCAAAACTCTCGCGCCTCTCTGGTGGCATCTGCCGACCTACTTTCCTCTGTCCTTGCTTTTGATTTATTGCTGTAATTATCGGCAAAAACGAGATCATGTCAAGGCTAATTAAAAAATCATCCGAATGACCGCACCCAACAGGAAAGTTTATATCAATACCGGCGGCTAACGCCGCCGGTCTGTTTTACCAGTTACCCGTTTTAAGATAATCGTCGATGGCGGCGGCCGCTATCTTGCCCTGGCCCATCGCCAGGATGACCGTTGCACCGCCGGTCACGATGTCCCCACCGGCAAAGACGCCCTTCTTGGATGTCTTCATTGTTTCCTTGGCCACCACTACAATGCCGCTTTTCGCCGTTTCCAAGTCGGGCGTCGTTCTGGAAACCAGCGGGCTGGGACTTTGTCCGATAGCAATTACCATCACATCTGCCGCGATATGAAAATTGGATCCTTCAATCGGCACCGGTTTGCGCCGTCCCGAAGCATCCGGTTCGCCCAGTTCGTTTTGAATACATTCCAAGGACGCAACGCGCCCCTTGTCGCCGTGAAACGCAATCGGGGTGGTCAACAAATGGAATTCCACACCCTCCTGCTCGGCGTGGTGGATTTCCTCGCGCCTGGCTGGCATCTCCGCTTGCGAGCGCCGGTAAACGATCACCGATTCCTGCGCCCCAAGCCGCAGGGCGGTCCGAGCCGCGTCCATGGCGGTGTTGCCGCCGCCAATGGTAATCACCCGCTGACCACGCGCAATCGGTGTATCGTATTCCGGAAAACGATAGGCTTTCATCAAGTTGGCCCGCGTCAGATACTCGTTGGACGAATACACTCCGCCCAGGTTTTCGCCGGGGATTCCCAGAAACCACGGCAGGCCAGCGCCCGTCCCCAAGAAAATCGCATCGTACTCCTCCAACAGTTCATCCACCGTAGCTGAACTGCCGACAATAAAATCATTGCGAATATGAACGCCCAAGTTGCAAACATAATCAACTTCGCGCTTGACGATAGCCTTCGGCAGACGAAACTCCGGAATGCCATATACCAAAACGCCACCGGATTCATGCAGGGCTTCAAAAATCGTGACATAGTGGCCATGACGCGCCAAGTCAGCTGCAACTGTCAAACCGGCTGGACCAGACCCGACAATAGCCACCTTCTTTCCGGTCGAGGGAGGCAGTTGCGGCATAGGCAATGGGCCTTGCGCGGCCTCCCAATCTGCCACAAAGCGTTCGACGCGGCCAATCGCCACAGGCTCGAATTTTTTACATAGCACGCAAACGCCCTCGCACTGCGCTTCCTGCGGGCAGACACGGCCCGTCATGGCCGGGAGTACATTCGTCTCTTTAATCAAATTAACTGCGCCGCGGAAATCTCCATTCTCGACTAGTTGCAGAAAACCGGGAATATTGATATTCACCGGGCAGCCCCGAATACAAACCGGCTTGACGCATTGCAAGCAGCGCGCCGCCTCCGCCATGGCCTGTTCGGGAGTGTACCCAAGTGTGACTTCTTCGTAATTATGTGCGCGCACCTCGGGCGGTTGTTCCGGCATCGGGTTGCGGGTGGGGATGACAACTTTCTTCGGCATGTGATCAACCCTTTTTGGTTGCGGCAATTTCCGGGGCTAGGCGGCAGGTGTGATCTTTGTAGCGCTTCACTGCCTCAAGTTCCTCTTCCCGGTAAAACGAAAGGCGCGCCAGCAGAACATCCCAGTCGACGTGATGGGCGTCGAACTCCGGTCCATCTACGCAGACGAACTGCGCGCCACCATTATCCAGCACCACCCGGCAACCGCCGCACATGCCTGTCCCATCAATCATGATGGTATTCAGGCTGACGATCGTTGGTACATTAAACGGCCTGGTGGTTGCAGCTGCAAATTTCATCATCACCGCTGGGCCAATCGCCCAGACACGGTCAACTTTATTTCCGGCCAGAATTTCTTGAAGCGGCTCCGTAATCAGTGCCTTGCGCCCGTACGAACCATCGTCGGTACAGACGATGAGCTCATCCGAAACAGCGCGCATACGCTCTTCCCAGAACAACAAAGATTGATTGCGTGAACCAATCACCGAGATGACTTTATTCCCGGCCTGTTTCAAGGCGCGCGTAATCGGGTACAGGGGTGCAATGCCCACGCCACCGCCGACCACTACGACCGTGCCATAATTCTCTATTTCCGTGGGATGTCCCAACGGGCCGACCACATTTAAGAATCCATCGCCCACTTCCAGAGTCCCCATCTGCATGGTTGACTTGCCAACTTCCTGGAAGATCAAAGTGATGGTCCCGGCCGTCGAGTCGAAATCAGCAATTGTCAGAGGAATGCGCTCGCCGTGCTCGTCCATGCGCACAATGACGAACTGACCGGCTTTAGCCTTGCCAGCCACCAACGGTGCCTGGACAACAACCAGTTTAACGGTAGGACTTAGGATTTGTTTTTGAAGAATAGGATACATACATAAACCTCGTGGAACATCTCATGCTGTTAAACGATTAAATATCATCCAGAACGAATATGGTCGTGGGCAGCTTTGCATGTGTATCTACCGCCAATAGACATGATGCAGCTAGGTGTCAGCACCACCTGCTTCGCGATGTAATCATCCTCCCAATCAGTAGGTTCCAGTTTTGGTAAAACGTAAGTGCGGCAAGTATCGGCTTCGTTCATAGCCCTGCGTCATTTTATGTGATAAGGATACTACAGCCAATCCCTTTAACGCACCAAAAAAACTCACATCCAACGCATGACATTTGTTACTTGTATGGGGGTCCTTGATTTCCATAATCACATTCAATGTAGAGGTATTGAGTTTATGCAAAACCAGAATTGGACGCTATCAACACGCGGGCAAGGCCGATGAAAATAATACAAGGAATTACGGCGTTTGTGTTGCCTTCCACGATGTGCTCGTTGGATACATGGTCCATGTCGGAACGGGCGTGCGCGACGGAGTTGAAGTGGCGGTTGGCGTATCGGTTGGAAGGAGTGACGGATCTCCAAGCCAAGGCAGGAAGCGGATGAAAGTCTTCGCATCCTCGCCTCCGGCAATATCACATCGCTGCAGATCAAATAAGTTGCTCTTACCCTGATTGTCAGTATAATTACAGCCCTCCGCACCCATCGCGGCGATATATCCCGCAAAATGCACATAATTTACCACGGCACTATTCTCCCCGCCGAACGGATAAGCAAAGGTGAGTATGGGGACCCCAAGCTGTTGTTCCAAATATTTTCGCGATTCCACGATCTCATAATGTATTTGATCGTCTGTCATCACAGTTAATTCTTGATGGGTCATGGTATGACTACCTACTTCCCAGCCCGCGGCGGCCATTTCCTTGATTTGATCAGTGGTCAAATAATTAGGATGGTCAATATATGTACCTACAACGTAGAGCACGCCTGTAAAACCATATTGTTGCATAATAGGAAAGGCATTGGTATAGTTATCTTCATTGCCATCATCAAAGGCGAGAATAATGGGATGCGGAGGCAGCAATGCGCCCTGCTCAATTGCCTGCACCAACAGGGTGGTTGTAATCGTTTTATATCCCCAATCATGAAGCAATTTGAGTTGGTCCTCAAATCTATCAGGCGGCAGACAAAATGGATCTGGGGGTACACAAAATGGACTCCCGCTTGGTGAGACAAGGATATGATGATATAGCAATATCGGGACTTGAACGCTATTCGGTCCCTGGGTGATCCAGGTCGGAGTCGGAACATCCGTTGGCTCGGAGGTCGGAGTGATGGAAGGCGTTGGAGTAACGGTAGACGTCGCGGCCGGAGGCAGCGGCGAAGCGGTCTGTGTTGCGATGGGCGCGTCAAAAACCGTTCCGCTGCATCCAGCCAGAAGCGCGGTTAATAAAACAATGGCAGTGATGCGATAATTCATTTTTTTCCTATGAAAAGCGGAGGTTGCATTTTACCCCTATCGATGCCAGAAAAGGATTTATTCATCAGGCTTTAATTTCGATTCAGTTCCCACAGAATTCGCAAGCCATCCAGCGTAAGCCAAGGCGCGAGGATATTAATGGATTTGGTTTCTTTTGAAACTAGTTCCGCAAGACCACCGGTTGCAATAACTTTCATATCATTTCCCAACTCGAACCGGAAGCGGGTCACCATGCCCTCGACCATGCTCACATATCCGAAGAGCAACCCCGATTGCATGGCATGAACCGTATTACGTCCAATCACGGAGGGCGGGCGCTGAAGATCAATGCGCTGAAGTTTTGCGGTATGGGTGAAAAGCGAATCTGCTGCAAGATTGATGCCGGCCGTGATCGCACCGCCAAGATATTCGCCATCCTTGGTCAAGGCGTTGAACGTGGTGGCTGTGCCGAAGTCAATGATGCAGGCCGGACCACCATAGAGATTCATCACTGCCACCGCATCACAGACTCGATCCGCACCGACCGCCCTTGGATCTTCATAACGGATCCGGATTCCGGTCCTGATGCCAGTATCTACGATAAACGGTTCTTGCATTAAATATTCACGGCAAGCCTGAACGACGCGGCTGGTCAATTGCGGCACAACGGAGGACAAACTGATACCGATCAAATCAGTAGGAGTTTTCCCTGCATGTTCGAGCAAGCCAAGCAACTGCAGACCATATTCATCAGGCATGCGCGCATGATCTGTAGCAAGGCGCCAATGCGGGCCAAGCTGGTTGTCTTGGTAGAGACCGAGGGTCAGGTTGGTATTGCCAACGTCAATGGTGAGAAGCATTTGATGACTATTTTACCGCTAATGCTTTCTCAACGTCGGTAACGATCGTGAAGAACAGAAAGAGAAACGGCACATAAAGTTGAAACACGAGTCGACCGAGAGAAAAGTCGATGTGCCATTGCAAATCATAAGGCGTGATCAAATAAATTCCATAATAGCCGAGCGTTTGCAGGCTGAGGATCAAGCCAATTGCAAGGTAAGCCGGTCGAAGGTCCAAAGATGGAGCAAGTTTGAAGATCAAGGCGTAGACGAGCAGAATGGGTAGAATGCCAATGCTCCATCCGCCAAAAGAAAGGATATCCGCGCCAAACGATTTCAATATGGTGATGTGGCGTGACAAATCTAATACTTGCTGAATGGAACGTGTAATGCCATTGCTTAACACATCGCTGGGCGGCGCAAGAAATTCTTTAAAGTAGAAAACGATGATGAGTGGGAAGGCCAAACCGAGCAGATACCATCCGAGCACGCGCCAAGGATTTTGACGGAAGAATGCGATGAGCAAAGCCGCCAATGTAACGAGCGCAAAGAGACTGCCTTCGTTCTTTGTCCACGCCGCGAGGCCTGCCATAAAGCCGGCCAATATCAACAGACCCGGTTTCTTCGATGTGGCATATAAATAGATCAACACGATTGTTCCAAGAAAAAAATATGCCAATGGAAGATCGGCTCGTTGCGCTGCGCCTTCATTACCAATGAGGGATGAGCCAAGCAGAAGGATCAAAGCTATGCTTGCCTGACCAAGACTCCTTGTCAAGCTTAAGGAAGCGCCAAGCAATCCGGCACAACTGAGCATGAAGAGACCGCTTAATACAATTGGTGTGCGCTGAGTTTCCTGACCCACCGCTTGCCACGCCCATGCGATATCCATCCCCAATTGCAAAGGATAATCGGCGTGAAAGATAGGATCCATTTGGCGCGAAAACGATCCCAGCCAGCCAGGCTGATCGCGATAGATAAAGCGCGCGGCGCGGTTGTACATCATCCATGCGTCCCACGCGCCATGCGGTTCACGCGCCCAAACATTGATTGCACTCAACGCAGATAAGATGATTACGATTAATAGTCCCGCAAGCAGAATGATTTGCAAACGACTAAACTGAATTCGAGGAAGCCTAAGCTTAATATTCTTTCCTTCGTGTATTATGACTGCAATTAACAGACAAACGAAAAGCGCCAGTTGCACAAAAAGGTATCCGTTTTCATTGGAGAACAAAAGCATATAGATAAAATCCAACAATGATGCTTGTCCGAGTCCCAGGCCGATGCCGAGGAATACTTTAACCCAACCAACTTTCCATCCGCGTTCAGGCCACAGCAAATGGACAATCAATATGCCAGATAAAACTGAGGGCAAGAATACCAAGAAGGATACTAAGGTCATGGAGTCAACCTTTGAAGCAAAAATAAATCATCCTTCATCGGAATGATGCGAAACTCACCATGATTGGATTGGCTCCAGATTTGATACGCTTTATTGCTCAAATCAGCGATTGTCCACTCTTCGTTATCGCCGCGCACCAGGATGATGGGAGCCATGGCGTACTGCGTGAGCGTATATTCACCTTGTTCATTATTGGAATCATATTTTGCACCCGGCACATCAGAGTTTGTTATATAACCAACCACGCCGCGCTGGAAAGGCAAAATTTTTTTGATTGGTTGAAAGCGAATTTCCCATTCTGTTATTGGGTCGTTATTAAGATTCCCGATTGCGATGGCAGTGCGAAGATTTTGAAAGCCAAAATAAATGCTTGTCACCACGATTCCAGCAAGCATCATTTGTTTTAAGATAAGCCGGATGTTCATCTTTGTTCTTTTACTTTCTCAACGATCTCTGCGATCAAATCAAAGCGGCTGAATTGCGGCATAATGTAGACGCCTTGCGCCCACCGCTTGATCTGTTCGATCAATTCTACTGCGATGCGCACGCCTTCTTCCGCAGCGTGATCGCCAGCATTTTCCATTCGTTGAACGATTTTATCCGGGATGGAAATCCCCGGCACCTCATGATTTAAAAAGTTAGCGTGTTTCAAACTGACCAAGGGCAGGATGCCGACCAATACTGGCTTTCCCAATTTTCCATGCTTCTTTTCATATGCCGATAAAAATCCGCTTCCATCTTCGGGACGATAAATGGGTTGCGTTAAAAGAAATCTGCGCCTGCCCGAATCTTTCTCCGCAGATTTTTGATCTCCTGCTCCGGCTCGGGCGCACATAAATTCAGCGCCGCGCCCACAAAGAAATTGGTTGGCTGGCCGATGCTCGTCCCGGAATGATCCACACCCTCGTTGAATCCCTGCTTGATAAGTTTGATCAAACCCGATGGCACGAGATCATAATTATCCATCGCCTCGGGATAATCTCCAACCGCCGTTGGATCGCCCATAATGACGAACACATTGCGAATGCCCAGTGCGTGCGCGGCCAAGAGATCCCCTTGAACGCGCAATAGATTTCGTCCGCGCGTTGGGAAATGAAGGGTAGTTTCGACATTGACGCGGCGTTGCACCACATCACAAACCGCCCATGCGGACATTCTCATACGTGCCATCGGAGAGTCAGCAACATTGATGACGTCCGCGCCGGCTTCGGTCAGGAGCGAAGCGCCCGCAATGAGTTTATGTGTTGAGAGTTCCGCGTGGCGGATCCATTTCAACCGAGATGACAAATTTTCCATCAGCAAGTTTTTGCGCGAATTGAGTCGGTTGTTCCTGCGCCATCTCGCCGATTTCTTCTGCGGGCAACATCGTGATGTGCGAGGGATTGATTTGTGGCGCGGTATCAAGTGCTTTGCGCATGGCCGAGATGTGTTGCGGTGTCGTGCCGCAACATCCGCCGACAATGCTGGCACCGGCCTCGCGAAACGAAAGCGCATAATCGCCGAAGTAATCCGGATCAGCCGGATACATAATGCGCCCGCCGACTTGTTCAGGCCAGCCTGCATTGGGCTTGACCCAAAACTTTCCATTGGGAACAGCTTGATGCATTTGCTTCAATAATCTTAAGAGTTGTGCGGGGCCACCCGAACAATTGACACCGATCACATCCGCACCGGACTCATCGAGCGTGTGCGCCACTTTCATCGGATCATCGCCCAAAAGTGTTCGGTCATCGCGTGTAAAGGTAACGGACGCAACCAATGGCAATGAACAAACTTGTTTCGCGGCTTTGATGGCTTCCTGGATTTCAAACAAATCGCTCATCGTTTCGATCACAATCAAATCCGCGCCTGCTGCGCGCAACGCTTCGACCTGTTCAGCAAACGCGAGGCGCGCTTGTTCCGGTTTGACGCGTCCAAACGGTGCGATGCGTACACCTAATGGTCCAACGTCACCGGCAATCAAAACATCTTTGAATGAATCCGCGGCGATGCGCTTGGCAAGTTCTACGCCCGCCTTATTGATTTCAACGATTTTCTGACCCAGTCCATGTTTGCTTAATTTGAAGCGATTCGCTCCAAAGGTGTTGGTCAATATGATTTGCGCTCCGGCCTCAATATATTCGCGGTGGATTGCCGCGACCGCGCTGGGATTGGTCAGATTCAATTCATCGAAACATTTTTCAAAACTAATGCCGCGGCTGTGCAACATCGTGCCCATCGCGCCATCCGCTAACAAAGTCGTTTCTTTAAGTTGATCTAGTAAGCTCATCTCATTGTCCAATTTTCTTGATTACAGTTAAGGGGACGCCATCACGCTCAATGGTATCAATCACCGGCGCATTGGGAAAATCGGTTCGATCCAGGCCGTAACGGGTGGTGATGATGGCATAATCAAAGACTTGGGTATTCATATCAATATCCATATAAATTTTCAGATCGCGGCGCGCATAAATCGCGGCAATGTAGGATGGACCGGCCACAAAAATTTTTCCATTGGCCGGCGCAATCGTGTTGACATAATCCATCGCGGCTCGATAAGACGTAGCCCAATATTCCAATTCAAAGCGTCCCTGCGCACCGGGCACACCGCCGATAAAACTGTTGTAGTAAATGTATTCATAAGGATGTAACTGAACGCCCGCGACAATTCCCGGGAAAATCAGCGCGGCCACAATCAATCCTCGGACTATGGGCTGGCGGAGGCGTTGAAACAGCCAGTCCACGCCCAAGCCGCAGACGAAGAAAACTGGCGGCAAGATAAAGATGACCTGTCGGAAGTTATCATAAAGCGGCAACCGTACAACGATAAACGCTGTCAGCGGCAGGATGAACCATAACAAGGTCGCGATCAAAAGATATTTCTTTTTCCAAAGCACAACAAGGCTCAAAAAGAATAACGGCCAGATTGGTTCCGTGATTTGGATTGCAAGTAATACTGGCAGATACGAAAGCGGCAAATTAAACGAGCGATAATATTGTCCATTAAATAACACGCTTCCCGGCCATGGATATTGCGACATGACATGCCAACTCTCGATCAAACGCGCCACCGGATTGGGCCAAAGATAGGGCCATGTGGCAAGCATTACGGCCAATGCAATACCCGCGTAAACAGAAATCAGCGGCCATGATTTTTTGCCCGCTTTTTGCCAGACATAGATTGCGACCAAGAGTCCAACCAATGGGCCGAGGATGCGAATGGAGGTGCTTAAGCCGAGAGCAATGCCAGCCAATAGAATATTCCAACTGAAAAGTTTAAAAACCTCAGGAAATTGTTTTCGATATAAAAAGCCAATCAAAATGGTGCTCATGATTAGGTAAATCAGCTTGAGCCACATCAAAGCAACCAATATTATTTGAATATATATGTCCGCTTTCGTTCTGCCAAAGCTGGAGGATAAATTCCGAAGCAAAGCGCCAAAAAAACTTTGGGGTTGAGAGAATGCATTCCAGGTGAGCGAAGCAAGACCGTTATCCAAAAATTGAGGCGTAAAAAAAAGGAACAACAAGGAAAGTATCCACAAGCCAGTAATCCAAATCAACGCGCGCGGTAATCGTCCATTAATCACGGGTCGCGAGTCTGCCATCCGCAATCCTAATTCAAGGCTGATGAGGAACGCACTGAGGAAGGGAATATCTTTGGGGCTGATGAAGGCATGTCCCCAAAAGACAGGTTGGGCAGCGAAGAGAAGCGTCGTGGCGATAGCTGCCCATACGCTCATCCAGCGGTGAGCAAGCACATAAAACGCATAGATGCCCGCGACGAAGGTAACGAAGTAAACGAGATGGCGAAGATCAGAGATGAGCCAGTTCGGGTCAATGGCATGAATCCCGCGCGCGACCACCGCGGTGAACATCACAAAGACCGGACCATAGTTATCGTACGTGTTACCAGTATTAATGATCTGTGCGCTGGTGAGCCATGTTGGATAAGAGGCGAGCGCGTGATCGGCATATTTGAAGAATTGAAGTTCATCCCAGGATTCGCCATAGTTCGTAAGTGTGCATAAACCGATCATCAGAATGATGATCAGCAGGGCAATGATGGGAAATTGTTCAGAGCGAACAAGTCTTTTCATTTTCTGGTTAATCTTACTCCATCCATGGTTCCACACGGCTTTAGCCGACCGATTAATATTTCATTTGCAGATTTGCCCTGGATCTATTTCTCTTATATACGAGAGCAGCGCTCCGTCTCTTTGCACGGCAAAAACCATTTTTGTATTCTTGCAATTTGCAAAGCTCAGGTCCAAATTAGCGCGTGTGGTGGCAAGGATATAGTAGGTCTGTTTTTGAGGTATGCTCAATCGGTTGGTGACATCCAGCGAAAGATCAGACCTAACTAAATTCTTAGTAACCTCCCTGGCGCCAACGGCTACAATTCTGGTTCCAGGTTCTACTGTTTTATCAATGTAGTGGAAGCATTCTTGAAAAGATGTGGCCCAGTAGTCCAATTCGAATTTGCGATTCGCCCCCGGCACGCCGCCAATCAAACTGTTGTAATAGATATACTCATACGGATGAAGTTGGATGCAGGCAACAATGCCCGGCATGACTACAACGATCAATAACACCACTTTCAGAATCGGGAACTTGACAACGGTCATCAACTGATCCATTCCCATGCCTGCGATCATAAAGAGCGGAGGCCATAGAAATAATAATTGACGTGCGTTATCGTATAAATTACTGTGAGACGACACAACCCAGAGTGCCGGGATCAGGAACCAACCTGAAAATAATAGGATTGGCTCTCTAGCTTTGCCTTTAATGAAAAGCCATAATGCAACTACGAAACCGATGATGATAAGAATCAACGCAGGTTCGGTCAATTGTAAAATGAGAAGCGTAGGGAAAAATCGATGGGGCATTTGATCTGATAAATATACTTTTCCCATAAATAGAACTGGGACGATATTCGGGAAAGCCGACATGACTTTAATGCTGTTGAAGAAGTTGGATATGGGCGCTTTCCATAAATAGGGCCACGTCAGGTAAGTCACAATGACCGTTATCAGAGCATAATATGGAAGGGTAGTCAATATTTTTCGGGGAAATTTAATAATTGCATAAATCAAAACGAGAAGTCCGGCGAACGGGCCGATGACCCGGATGGAAACCGTCAGCCCCAAAACGATGCCGGCGGAAACGAGCCACTTCCATTTTGAGTTCGGAGAGGCGTCCAGCATTTTAAGACCGAAGTAGATACTAGCGAGAAAAAACGTCATAAAGGGAATATCCTTGGGATTGATAAAGGAATGTCCCCACATCAGCGGCTGGGACGTGAACAGAAGCGCCACGCCAAATGCCGCCCACTAACTCATCCAGCGTCTCGATAATAAATACAACATCAAGACACATGCGAGAAACGTGAAAAAGTAAACAAGATGCCAAGCTGTGATCACCGAAAGGAATGGATCCAATAGTTTGATCGTATTGGATAGGGCCTGAGCGAGCATGAAATAAGCCGGCCCATAATAATTCAGGTCGCCGGAAAACAACTGCAAATCCTGCGGATGTAAAATATGCTGGTATGCTTGGAAAGAGTAGTTGGCATAAATGAAGATATTCGGCTCATCCCAACTTTCACCGTAATCTTTTGCGATGATGATGCCAATGGCAAAGCACAAGATCAGCAGGGCAATGATTGAAAATATTTCGGAGCGAAAAAGTTTTTTCATTCTGCGGTTAATCTTACTTCATCAATTGTTCCACGCGGCTTTCACCAACTGAATAATACTTTGCTTGAGTATGGTGCACGATGATCGCCGCGGTAGACTGTTCAGGAATCAACTGATATGCGGCAGATAAACTCATTCCCAGTTCGGTTGTAACGGCGGGCAGCAATTCAAAAACCTTTTTATGATCCTCAAGTTCGGGAATGGCGGGATAACCCCACGAATAACGTTTCCCCTGTTCTTCGCCAATGCCCAACTCGCGGCGAATGTGCTGATGAAGATACTCGGCAGTGGCTTCAGCGGTTTGAACCGCCAGACCATGCGTGAAATAACCTTCGGAGTAATCGCCTTGGGCCTGTAATTCATCAAAACGTTCAGTGGCTTTCTGCCCAACAGTGACAACTTGAAATGCAACCACATCCATTTTTCCAGAATCAACTGATGCGAAATAATCTGATAATGCGAGATGATCGTCATACGGCTGGCGCGGACAAGCAAAGTGTGTCAATGCATCAGGTGAAGCCGAGTTGATGGTATTGGGATCATAGATGATCAATTCATCGCCATCTGATTGACATGGGAAGAATCCGTAAACGCCTTGCGGCTTGAGCCATTTGAATCGCAACACATCTTTGGTCATCTTCTCCAAGCGCGTGTCGAATTCGGCCTTGAGTTTATCCCATTCTGCACCGTGTGAATTCTTCGCGCCCCAAGAAAGACGATATAACTCGTTGAGGTTGAGATGCTTCAATACGATCTCCAGCGGCATATCTTTGACAACACGCTGACCCCACTTGAGCGGATGATTGATCGGTTCAGGCTGGACCATAGAGCGGGTTGCTGTTGTTTTGCGGTATTCAGGCGTTTGGGAGGCGCGCCCCATTTCGAGGTCCGCTTCCTTGCGGACTTGTGCGAGCAACACTGGTTTGCGCTCAGGGTCAATGAGTCTATCCATTGTTTCGAGCCCTTCAAACGCGTCCTTGCAATAAAAGACTCCAGGTTCATGGGCATTGCCATCTTCTGCAAACAAGATTCTTCTTCCAAAGCGGCGATTGATTGCCGCACCACCGACGAGTACTGGAAATTTTAAATTTCTCCGATGCAATTCATTGATAATTAACGGCATTTGTTTTGATGTGGAAACTAACAACGCGGATAAGCCAATCGCGGTGGCATTGACTTCAATCGCTTTGGTAATAATGGTCTCGGCGGGAACTTGCTTGCCAAGATCAATAACGGTATAGCCATTGTTAGCAAGAATCGTTTTGACGAGATTCTTTCCAATATCATGCACATCCCCATAAACTGTGGCAATGACCACTGTACCTTTGGTGACGCCTTCTTTCTTTTCCAAATAGTTTTCGAGATGGGAAACAGTCTTCTTCATCACTTCGGCGGATTGCAGCACGAATGGGAGGATCAATTCGCCTGCGCCGAATTTGTCGCCGACTTCTTTCATCGCTGGAAGCAAAACGGTGTTCAACGTATTGACTGCGGCTTCATGCTTCGTTGGAAAGTCCCCACGATTGACAATAGTGTCAATATCCGCTTCGACGCCATCTTTGTGGCGATGCAGAATCGACCAATGCAGACGCTGTTCAGGAGTCATGCCTTCCGTGGGATTCGCTGCAGCGGCTTGTTCTGTGGGCGTGACCTTTTCATAATATTCAATGTATCTTTGCAACGCATCGGCGCGACGATTAAAGATCAAATCCTCAGCCAATTCGCGTTCGTTATTGTCAATCTCAGCATATGGTTTGACCTGTGCGGGATTCACGATTGCCATATCCAGTCCGGCTTGCACACAATGATAGAGCATCACCGAGTTCAACACAGGTCGCGCTTGAGGCGCGAGACCAAATGATAGATTGCTTACGCCCAGCGATGCCATCACGCCGGGCAGGTTTTGTTTAATAAGTCGAATGCCTTCAATGGTTTCAATCGCGGAGTTGATGAACTCGGCATCGCCGGTGGCGAGGGTGAACGTCAGTGCATCGTAGACCAAATCTTCTGGTTTCAAGCCATGTTCATTTACAGCAATATCATAGATGCGTTTGGCTACTTCAAGTTTCTTCTCATGGGTCTTTGCCATGCCTTGTTCATCAATCGTCAACACGATGACAGCCGCATGATGTTCTTTTGCTAGCTTAAAAACTTTATCGGCTTTGGTCCGACCCGCTTCAAGATGAGTTGAATTGATCAAACATCGTCCGGGCGCGGTCTTCAACGCGGTTTCAAGCACATCAAGTTCGGTGGTGTCAATTACTAAAGGAACGTCCACGCCCATTTCTAATTTTTTAACAACTTTGCGCATTAGTTCAACTTCGTCGGGGCGTTCGGTGACGGCGCAAGAAATGTCGAGGGCGTGCGCGCCGCCGTTGACTTGATCGCGCGCCAATTCCAAGATGCCATCGTAATCTTCTTCGAGCAGCATCTTCTTGAATTTGCGCGAGCCTTGCGCATTGCAACGTTCGCCGAGCAGGGTTGGCGGAGGATTTTGTCGCATCAGAGTCGCTGACATGGCGGAAGCCAGCTTCGGGTCCGAATGATGCGGGCGCGCCGGATGCGGATACGCGTTCAATTTATCCACCAACAATTTCAAATGTTCGGGCGTTGTGCCACAGCATCCGCCGACAATCGAAATATTATGCTTTATCACGAATTCATAAAGATCATTCGCAAACGGTTCAGGCTCGAGCGGATAAACGGCTTGACCATCCACGTTGAGCGGAAGTCCTGCGTTGGGAATGCACGAAACGGGAAGCGTGGATTGTTCACCGAGGATGCGGATGGGCTCGCGCATGTGCTCGGGTCCGGTGGAACAGTTGAGGCCGATGACATCGATGCCGAGACCTTCGAGGATGGCGAGCGCGGCTTCGACGTTCGTGCCGAGCAACATGCGTCCAGTCGTATCGAGCGTGATCTGAGCCTGGATCGGCAAATCGATTTGAGTTCTCGTCGAAGGCTTGGTGAATACCGGTGATGGCGGCTTTGACTTCAAGGATGTCTTGCGAAGTTTCGATGAGCAACACATCCACGCCGCCGCGGATCAGGCCGACAGCTTGTTCGCGAAAAACATCGGCGAGTTCATCGAAGCTGACGTTGGAAAGTTCAGGATCGCTCGCAGATGGAAGTTTTCCCGATGGGCCGATGGAGCCCGCGACAAAGCGATTTTGAATTTTTGATTTTTGATTTGTGATTTGTGAATATTCATCCGCGAGTCGACGCGCAAGACGCGCGGCAGTTTCGTTGATCTCGATCACGCGGTCTTGAAGTTTGTATTCCTTCATCGTGATTTGATTCGAGCGGAAGGTGTTCGTCTCGATGACGTCCACACCGACCTCGAGAAACGAGCGATGGACTTTTTCCACGGCTTCAGGATATGAGATGACGAGATAATCGTTGCATCCGTTGTATTGTTCGCCGCCGAAATGCTCAGCGGTGAGGTGTTGATTTTGCAGGCTCGTTCCCATCGCGCCATCGAAGACGAGGACTTTCTTTTCGAGGGCGTCGAGGTATGAGCGGTTAGTGTATTTTCTTTCAGTCATATTTGTTTCCTTCGTAACTTTAAATCACCATGGATAAACGCATATAAAAATTGTTTCCGTCACAGATTTATGCGGAGCGTTGAGAGGTATAGTTGCAGAAATTTCTTGCACCGCATAAATTGCAGGAGGATTTTCTTCTAAGCAAATCCCACGGTCAATTCCATATTCGCTTGATTTTACTTGTCCATAAGCTACAAATACGATATCAATGTATCGAATAGGATACCCTGTTGCTTCGGCAAATTTCCTTCCTTGGAGAACTGCTTCAAGCAGTTGTTCTCTATTTTCGATTAAACCCAATCTTTCAAATACCCGACAAATTACTCTATCTGGCTTAAGTACGGGCTTGCCAATGTCTATCAGAAAATGAAATGAAGTGACTTTTCCTAATCCATAGAAGATGCTTTCAAGTTCATCTCTTAATCGCATAATATTCTCAAAGGATGCATCGGGAGAATAAGTTTCAATAAAGTTTTGGATTGAGCTATGTTTTTGAACCAAGCTTCGAAAAGCCTGTGCATTCTTGACACAAGCATTGACTTTGTTTCGATTCTTTATCATATTATTGTCAGTCAATATTTGTGCAATTTTCTCATCTTTATACTCGGCTACAGTTACGTAATCAGGAAAATACCTATGGATGATTGGAATTTTGGCAGTAACAGTTGCCGCACGAAATCCTGAATAAAAAATGATATCAACAAGTTTCTTATAGTATTCATTATCCGAATATTTACAATACTCAAGGTGTTTAGTCCACTCCAAATTTTTTTGAATAGATTCAGTTGGGAGGTTTTTTGAACCTGCGGTAATTACTGAAGTTTCTATATTTTCAAATATAGCTGTGCAGTCTTTCACAAACCATTCTCTCCATATCTACAGTATGAAATCCTAGTCAAAGGTCGGCGCGCCGATCTTCATCATTTTACCCTTACATCATCGGCAACAAAATCGCCTCTCAAAATGAGAGGCGACATAAAACCATAGTCAGCTCTCATCTCCCAGACGTTGTTGTCTGCCGAAATTGGCACCTGCTCGTTCGAGCGGTTGCCGAGGCTTCATCGGGTCGGTCCCTCAGCCTCTCTGGATGAGTATATTATTCGATTGTTGCGAGCGAACGTTGCGAGAGTTTATCATGCGGAGAAGGGAATGTCAAATTGCGAAAAGTCGGGGATTCTGCAATAAGTAAAATAATGAAGAGAAGAGGGTAAGGTAAGCGAGGGCCAATCGAAAAAAGGGTTGGATGAATTTCTAGGGGTCGAGGTTTGGGAGAGTTATGCGGTTCGATGCAATAAGTTAGGGACGAGGAAGCAATAAGTCGAGGGATCGAGAGCGGAGGAGGAAAGCCGGGCAGGACGAATCCACGATTAAGACGTTGGCGGCAAGGAAAAAAACAAGCTGGGGCGCGTGGAAGTAGACCTTAAGGCAAGCACAAGGTGCCAGAGGAAGAGCGAGGTTAATCGGAATGGATCACGGAGCGAGAGCGCGTAGCTGGGTGACTTTCATAGTATGAGCCGAAGCTTCGAAGATCAAGCGGGTCAGGTTGAAAGCAAGGGAGAGGGTGTCGCTGAGCAGCATAGACTTGGCGGTGTTGATCAGGCCAAAAGAGGGGGAACGTTTGAGATGTCTGCGAGCCTGGGTGGCATTGCGGCTCTCGGCATAGGATTGTCGGCCCATGCGCAATTGCCAGGTATCGGAACCGACCTGGAGATCGCGCGCTAAACGGATGGAACCGTCAGGCAAGGTGAGAGCGGTGGACAAAGAGAAGCCCACAGGGTGATCAGGCTGAGCGAAAGGACAGCTGGAGGGTGAACTCAAGGGTTCCGCACCTGGGATATCAGGTGCCCCTTTATGCATACACTTGAGCCGACACACCCATTTGGTGGAGTGGCGCTGGTAATCATGTCCATTGCTGGAAAGGCGATAGCCATGCGGGCAGAGGGGAGCGCCGTTCTCGTCATATCCGCGTTGAAGGCAGGTGAGGGGATCCTTATCTCCATCAGCATGACGCAGGCGAATGGTGCGCACAGCGTGCAGGTTGTCGTGAACAAATCGGAGGATCTCCTCAAACCCTTCTCCAGCGTCGCCGAGGACTTCCCCGATCTGGAGGAAGGGAAAGCGCTTTTGTAGAGACTGGAAACCAGGGATGGTGAGCAGGTGATCATTGCGGTTGGCTGGTGAACAAGGACCGGTGAGTGGCCAGATCAAGAAAAGGCGATCGTCCACGATGTTGAAAGCCTTGGATTTGTAGCCGAAGTGATGTTTGCCGCGAAGCCCCTCTTTGGCTTTCTGTGCGGCATTAGGATTAGGGCCGGGTTGGTTCGAGCCGGTGTAATACACATAGGCGGCTTCGGGATCACGCCAGGTGGCAAAACGACAATGGTCATAACAAGCGGGGGTATCGCATGCACAGCCTTCCTTGCCTGCCAAGCGCGCTGGGCACTCCCGATGGATTGCCGCCTTGGAACACTCTGGGACCTGGTGGCTGCAGAGCATGTGGGAACGAGAGGCGATCAACTGGCAATCGGTGGAAATCGAAACGCCCTGCTCATCGCCATCCCCAGGAAAGGTGCTGTGGGTGGGAATGAGTTGATAAGCCATGAGGCCTTGAACCAAACTATCCTGGCAAGCGGTGAACCAATCCAGGTGAGTTTGCGTGAAGGCCATGCGGAACGTGGACGGAGCGGGCAAGTCCGTGAGAACAAACCCTAGGCGCTGGCAGTAATCGTGGCCGCGGGTTGGCGAGTGGAGTTCGTGGACCAGGCGCTCCCAGTCCCAAGTTTGATAATGAGCCAAGAGCATGCCCAATCCCAAGCTCACCGGATCAAAGGGCGGAGGGCCGTATTGGCTGCGAAAGCGTTGAGCTAGATAAGGCCGCCAAGGACTGAAATCGAAGAGGCGCAGCATCAGATCAAATTCATCCAGACTCAAGATTTGCTTGACATCGCTTTCGAACCAGCGATAGTATGAGCGGCAGTGGCGTCCGTTCCAGGCAGGTGCTGTGCCTGGGGTAGGCAATTGCAATGGCAGGTGAGGCCGGATATTTTCCCAGCGAAACGTTTCCACGAAGTGAGGCAGTTGCAAACGACGTTCGGCGGCAGGCAACTCACGGCTTTCATAGAGCTCCGCGCGGGTCCATTGCGGCAAAACCTGAAAAGGGCTTTGGGGAATATCGAGGGCCGCCTTCACGGAGGCCGAGGAAATCCAAATCGTGTTCATCGTCACCCTCAGCTGTGATGCTGTCTGAGATGATTTTGGCGAAGGGCTCGCCGATAATGGCTCCGCTCCTGTCGCTCACAGAGACTGCGCAGACGAATCGATAATGCGGGCAGCCGCAGTAATCCCAGTGCTTCATTATGCAATTGGCGAATCCGTTCCCGAGTCAGATGCCAGGACCGCCCGATCTCTGAAAGATTTAGTTCTGCCGCGCCAGTCCATCCATAGTGCAATTCAATGAGTTGCCGCAAGCGCGGCGGCAGGATCTCCAACTCTTCCCCCAAGGCTTGATGAATCTGCTTCTGCTGCCAATTTTCTACCAATCGATCCAAGCTATCCGCGGCACGTTCCTTTGCCAGCCAGCCTTCTGCCTTCAGTGAGCGAGCTACGGCTTGCCAGACCCGGTGCCGGATAGCCACTCCTGCATATGTTGAAAAAGCGGTGCCGCACCCGGCATCAAAATGCAGAATCGCATGCCACAACGCGATCCACCCTTCCTGGATGAGATCTGGATAGTCTGCTTTTCCCAGTGCTTGCCGGGCCACAATCAAGAAGACCAGCCCCCGATGCTCCAAGAGCAGCGCCTCCAAGCAGGTTCGGCAACCGGCTTGTGCGCAACTGAACCGCGCTACCCCCTTCGATGGACAACACGTTACAATCGCCATGACGACATCTCCTTTCAGGTATGGAATTTAGGCAATTCACATTATCCTGTTTGGGGATGTCGTTGTCCATTCCCTATTCCGGTTTTCTTGAGTTGCTTCCTATGTCTTTTTGAGTTGCTGTTTCCCCTATTGACTTATTGCACTATCCCAGTCGGAAGCGAATTCTCTGCGATGCTATAATCCAACTATCTTATGGTCAAAACCCAATCTCGGTCCAGCTTTTTCCGGAACATTCCAATTTTGTCCTATTTCTTACTGGCTTTGCTAATCATCGCGCTAGCATTGACAGTTTTGTCGCAGGCAAATCCGGGCCTGAGCCTGCCGGATCGTGATTATGGAATCTTTTCTTACATTGGCCAGCAAATCGTATTGGGAAAACTTCCGTACAAAGATGCGTGGGATCACAAACCGCCTGCGGTTTTTTACGTAGACGCTCTCGGACTCTGGATGGCTCACGGTCTGCGCTGGGGAATTTGGGCAATAGAATTTATTTGTCTGGCGGTGGCCATTTGGTTATCCTATATCCTGATCAAAAAACTATGGGGAGTTTTCCCAGCTCTTTGCTCTATCGCCATCTGGATATTCGGTTTGAACATTACACTGCAAGGCGGGAATATCACGGAAGAATTTCCGCTTCCGCTTCACTTCCTCGCTTTGATTCTTTTTCTGCGACTTGTTGAATCTCCCGATAACTTTTGGGATGGCTTGATCATCGGGTTGGCTTTTTCAATCAGCTTTTTATTCCGCGCCAACAACGCCATGGTGGAAACCGCCATCGTGCTGACTTTATGGCTGATCTGGATCGTCCAGCGAAAATTCCACATCTTACTCCGACAAATGGTTTGGATGGGAATCGGCGCTCTAGTACCAATCCTGATTACATCGATTTATTTTTGGGCGTTGGGCATCTTCAAAGCGATGTTTGACGCTTCGATCACATACAATGTAATCTATAGCGAAACAAAATTCAACGGCACATCTGCATTGATGGCTGGGTTGCAAAATCTGGGCTTTGCCGCGTGGATTGGATTTATCGGCTATGGCATTGTATTGTTTTTGTTGATCCGTCAATGGAGCGCCAAGATAAAACCGTCGGCGATGCTGATCTTCTTATTAATCGGCTGTCCGTTTGCGGTCGCGGTCACCGATCCGGCGCAAAGAAATTATGGACACTATTTTGTCAACTGGCTGCCTTTCATCGCTTTATTAACCGGCTTAACTTTCCACACCATTCAAAATCTGATACCAAAATTCAAAGACTTAAAGCTCGCCGAATCATATTGTTTTGGTTTCGCGTTGATGGTTGCCATTGTCTTTTTTGTGCTTAGTGGCTTAGCTGTCGAAAATTGGGAATCAATTGCGAATTTACTAAATCGCTCAAACGTGGAGCGCGATTCGGTTATCTCGGTTTATGTCGAGAACAATACGAAGCCGGGCGATACAGTTATTTTCTGGGGCGGATTTCCCGGAGAGAATCTGATGTCGCATCGCGCTTCACCGAGCGCTTATATCACCTACCCTCTGCTGCTCGATGCGAATTTATCGGAGCAATTCAGCCACCAATTCTTTCTGGATTTGACAATAAATCGTCCCGCCCTAATTGTAGATATGGAATATACCAAAGCTCTTTCGCTTGATCCGAAAAAGCGTGCGGTTCAGCTTGCGGCTCAGCAAGAATGGCCTTATCTGCCTGCCAACATTGACGAGGTGTTAAGTTTCATAGATAACAATTACCATCTGGAAATTACTTTCAGAAATGCAACCGTCTATCGCTTGAATGTTACAACTAGGCCCTAAATCCCCCTCGAAAACATTTCATTTGATCTAATTAAAATTTAACCCTCTATCCGGAAATTTGCCACATTGAGCGCTTCCAGCAATTCCGCGCTCATTTGTGATGCAATGGCCATTTCACTCACATATAAGTTATTCATCTCTTCGAAATCTGTTTCGAGGTTATACAACTCATATGTATCTTCGTATTCACTCCCATATCCCAAATAACAAATCAACCTATAAGCTCTCTTTCTTATAGCGATGGTTGCAACCTTGAAAGGCGCGAAAGCCGGGTTGAGCTTTGCGTCCATCGAGAATGTGCTTCTTTAGGGATCATATTCTCCGCCCAAGCCGGGTAACAAAGTTCCCTCACACCAACTAGGGACTGGCTGGTTAGCTAAATGAAGCAGGCTCGGCAAAACATCTATGCTGTTGGTCGGCTCATAGATATCGTTCCGGTTGTTTCGTCCCGGTGTTGAGATCAGCAACGGCGAGGCGTGACCTTGCTCTCCTTACTTGAACAACTCTCCATGATCGCCAGTCACAACCACAATGCTATTTTCAAATAGTCCGTCTTGCTCAAGAGCATCGAACAAACGCCCAAGCTGGGAATCTGCATAAGCAGTATACTCATCGTATCTTCTGTGGTGGCCATTCAAGGCAGGTTGAGATATTCCATGACTAAGGGGTGTTCAGGTTTGGTCAGAGGCAGATAGTTGTCAAAGAACTTTGCAAAAAAATCCTTGCTTAGTCGATAGGGCTCATGAGGCGGAAAGAGATGAAAATAAGCAATGGTGGGAGTCTTGATAGTCTTGACGTCAGAGATTAGTCCATCAAAAATAAATCCTCAAGGCGATAATAGATTGGATAATTATCATCGCCTGGCAAACCCATTGGAAATTCCTGCGAATAGATGTTTTTGGCGTCTGCCAACTGCCTCAGGAAAAGCAATCTTTCAATCGTCCCGAATTAAGGTCAAGCGATAAATAATCAGAGAAATTAATCCATAAACCGCCATCATTTGCTGAACACTGGGAAAACGGTTTTTCAATATTATGAGCATTTTTCTTCAATAAGGTTCATCCAACGCATTCACTTTAACAATGGCTATATATCTCTAAAACCAACATCGCATCTGGAATGAGGATCGCCTGCTTTATATCATGCCGCCAGAGGGTTACCAAACTTCCCGATGATTTTCTGTTATAATCGCCTTCAATTAAGGAAAAACTTAATCGTATGGATAACATCGAGACTTTGCACGCTTTTAGCCAGATTAAATTGCTAGCCGACGCGCGTCGCATGAAAATCCTCTCCCTGCT
Source organism: uncultured Chloroflexia bacterium (assembly GCA_963783295.1). GTDB lineage: Bacteria > Chloroflexota > Anaerolineae > Anaerolineales > Villigracilaceae > Fen-1038. The sequence continues at coordinate 592,018 of CAWAMX010000001.1, forward strand.
GATGGCATCCCCTGCCACCCTCACGCATTTAGCTGGGAACCTCAAGCAATCCCCGGCTTGGGTCCGACATCACATCCTCGCGCTTCAATCTGCTGGACTCGTTGAGATGGTCGAAGTCCGCAAAACAGGAAAAGTGACGGAAAAATATTATCGAGCCAAAGCAGGCGCTTTTTCGCTTCAACAAATGGTTTTGCCGAAAATAAAAAAAACTGCGCTGATCATTTCCAGCAGCAACGACCTCGCGCTAGAATCCATCGGACATCACCTAGAAAAACATTTTCATTTATTGAATTTCCCCGTCGGCTCGTTGGATGGTCTTGTCAATCTACGCCAAGGATTATGCCAGTTTTCCGGATCACATATTCTCGATGAAGATGGCCAATACAATGCATCGACTGTTCACCACCTCTTTCCAGATCGCGCCGTGGAATTGGTCACGCTGGCTTATCGCACACAAGGATTGATAGTGTGCCCGGGGAACCCAAAATCAATCAAAAGGATTCAAGACATTGCCCGCAATGGGATGAGCTTTGTGAATCGGGAGGCTGGATCAGGCACACGCCTGTGGTTCGACGCGGAACTCAAACGTCTGAAGTTGGATGCAAAGCAAATCAGGGGCTATGATCGAATCGCCAAAACGCACAGCCAGACCGCGTCGATGATCGAAGCAGGCCAGGCCGATGTCGCATTGGGCATCCAAGCCGCCGCGCATCAGCATCGCCTCGATTTCATTCCATTGTTTGAAGAACGATACGATCTCGTCCTGCCGTGCGAGAACGAGGAGTTTATTTCGCCTTTATTGGATTATTTACAGACCGCGGCTTTTCGCACTGAACTCAATTCGCTGACGGGCTATAACACCGCCCACAGTGGTGAGCAAATTATTCTATAGGAGAAAAAGATGAAACGTTTACCTTTGTTGTTTGGTTTGATGATTGCGCTTGCAATGGTCTTCTCAGCTTGCGCTCCAGCTGCCACGCCGACTGCGGCTCCAGCGACTTCTGCACCAGTCGCTACCTCCGTTCCAACCGCCGCATCAACTGCCACTTCTGCACCGACCACCCTGACCGTCTTTGCGGCTGCCTCCCTGACTGGCTCTTTCACGGAGATCGGGAAGAACTTTGAAGCGGCAAATCCCGGCGTGACTGTTAAACTTAATTTCGCCGGTTCACAGGTGTTGCGCACTCAAATTGAACAAGGCGCACCAGCGGATGTGTTTGCCTCCGCCAGCCACACGGATGTGGACAAGCTAGTCACAGAAAACCTGGTCGCTTCAGGCTATAAGGATTTCGCAACCAACCTGCTTACCGTAATCCTTCCTCCGAATAACCCAGCTAAAATCCAAACTCTTCAAGATTTGGCCAAGCCTGGACTGAAACTTATCTTTGAAGATCCTTCCGTTCCGGCAGGAGGTTATACGCGTCAGATCTTGACTAACATGAGCAAGGATCCAACCTACGGAACAGATTTCAGTACGAAAGTGCTAGCCAATGTTGTATCCAACGAAACCGATGTTAAGCAAGTGGTTGCCAAAGTAGATCAGGGCGAAGGCGATGCGGGAATCGTTTATGTGACCGATGCGCTCGCCGCACCGGATTTACAATCCATTGCCATTCCAGCGAACTATAATGTGATTGCTCATTATCCGATCACCGTGTTGGATAAAGCGCCTAATTCAGATTTAGCCGCGGCTTTCGTTGCTTACGTCCTCTCCGCTGACGGGCAAGCGGTGATGAAGAAATGGGGATTCTCTCCCGCCCAATAAACGATTAGCGAATTCCGTGCATCATTCATATCATCAACGTCGAACAAAAAAATCACCAGGCTGGGTATTTATCGTACCCAGCCTGGTGTTAGTTGGCTTAATCGGCTTGCCACTGATTGCATTGGTTTGGCGATCCATCGATAAAGATTTTTTTACATATGTATTCTCTGAGAACGCACTTAGTGCACTTAAACTCAGCTTAATTACAAGCACAATCAGTGTGGGTCTGTCATTATTGTGCGGCACGCCTCTTGCTTATCTTCTAGCACATTGGAAATTTTCCGGTCGCGCAGTCGTTGACACGCTGATAGATGTACCGGTTGTTTTACCTCCGACGGTTGCCGGTATCGCGTTATTGATGGCTTTCGGGCGAGTGGGAATTTTTGGCGTGTGGCTAAACGCGATAGGAATCACAATTCCTTTTACAACTATGGCAGTGATCATGGCACAGACTTTTGTCTCAGCCCCATTTTTAGTTCGTTCTGCCAGAATCGGTTTTGCCGCCATCGATCCGCAACAACAGGAAGCAGCCCGGCTCGAAGGGGCCAATGAATGGCAGGTTTTTCGATACATTATGTTCCCTCTCGCTAGCCGTGCTCTATTGACCGGAATCATTCTGACATGGACACGGGCCTTGGGAGAATTTGGCGCGACGATACTTTTCGCGGGAAACTTGGAAGGTACAACACAAACAATGCCTTTGGCAATTTACATTGGTTTTGAGCAAAACATAAAAATTGCCTTGGTATTATCTGTACTTCTTTTGGCTGTTTCCCTGGTATTTATGGCTCTCTTAAGAAAACTTGAGGAGCCTGGTTAGTATCTTTAGCAGAACATTATTCTGTGCGATAATTCTCTCCGGGAGAAAACATGGATATTACCCTCACTTCAATCGGCGTTATTCACACTCCGTTTACTGATCCCTCCCAGGCACCCATCCAATCCTCACGCTCGACCGCTGTCGGGATGGTGGAAGTCTTCCCGCAGTTTGCTGAAGGGTTGCGCGATTTGGAGGAGTTCTCACATATATTTCTGTTGTACTCGATTAAATGTGCGGAAGGTTATAACTTACATGTTAAACCATTCCTGGATGATCAGGAACACGGTATCTTTGCCACGCGCTATCCTTGCCGGCCCAACTCAATGGGAATCTCGATAGTTCATCTACTTCGTGTGGAAGGCAACCGCCTCGACATCGAAGGCATTGATATGTTAGATAACACGCCGTTGCTTGACATCAAACCTTACATCCCCGAATTCGATATCCGTGAGAATGTGCAAATCGGCTGGTACGGCCGCCGAGCTTATCATTAGTCTATTTAACGGCTTACCCCGCGATCGCGCGCGGGGTAGCCAAGGACCAACTTAGAGGGAGGAGAGAGAGTTTGTCAAGCAGATTTCGAAAAATCTGCGTTGATCACAAAGGTTGACGATCAGGATTTTTGCCGGACCAAATACATCCGGGGATATCCATCCGATTGCATATATTGGCATAGGAGCAACGATGAGCCTTGATGCGCGCTGGCTGATCCGGCAGAGATTCGGCGGGATAGATTACTTCATCTTCCAGTGTAACCTCACGTCCAGCCAATTCGCAATATTTAATCTTTTCTACCTTCCAAGTCTGATGTGCCATTATTGCTCCTAACAATAATATATTTTATAGTGTACGAGATGTCAGACGTGTTTGCTAGTGACACGCGTCACATCTGCCGATGACAAACGACCGCATTTCGAGACCAAAAAGGTCGAAACTATATTCGATGTTTCAATTATTTGCTGAGACGATAGATCGTGCCGGGCCGATCTGCAAAGTAAATTTCCCCAGAAGGATCCTGTCCAAAGGTGGTAATGTTTGCGCCTGTTCGAAACAGCAACTGTGATTGCCATCCGCCACTTGTATGGATTAATCCCCAAATGAATCCACTACACTCATCGCCATAAAAATAAACACCCTGCCATTCGGACATCTTGCCGCGATATACATGTCCACCAATGATGGCGCAACCGCCCACGGCGTGACTGTATTCTGTCACCGGAAATATAAAGTTGACATTCGCAGGCGGTTGGCCCGCGTACGGATGCATTCCCTCATAATAACTCCAGCCGAAGTTCAGGCCGCCCGCATTGGCTGGAACAACATCCACCTCTTCCCATAAATCCTGGCCGACATCGGCGATATAAAGATTACCGCCGGGCATGTCGAATGAGAATCGCCACGGATTGCGCAAACCATATTCCCAAATTTCAGGTTTTCCTCCTCCGTTGACAAATGGATTGTCCGCTGGAACTGCATACGGCTCGCCATGATCTACATCAATGCGTAAAATCTTTCCGAGCAAAACGTTTGTGTTCTGTCCGTTTCTATCTGGATCGCCCTCCGAGCCGCCGTCGCCGAGTCCCATGTAAAGATTACCGTCGGGGCCAAAAGCCATCTGGCCGCCATTGTGATTGGGAAATGGCTGCTGAATGTGAAGCAAATCCTTTTCACTTGCAGGGTCAGCAAGATTGCCATTGGCTGTGAAACGGGCAATCACTGTATTCCCATTCAAATCTATATAGTTGACGTAGACATATGGGTTCTGTTTAAAGTTCGGATGAAAAGCCAAACCGAGCAAACCCTGCTCATTGCCTTGACTATCCACTTTTGAGATGATATCGAGGAATGGTGGATCGAGCATCTGACCATTTTCTATAATACGGATTCTTCCATCCTGCTCGATAACAAACATGCGCCCGGAACCGTCATCGGGGAATTGAATATCCACGGGCGAGGCCATGCCTGAGACAACTGGAGTCCATTGATAAGCCGATGGATCAGGAAAGGAATCTACATTGGGTAATGAAGTCGTAACGGGAATGCTCGCTGCAGTGGACGAGTTGGCAATATACGTTGGAGGCGGCGCGCTTGTTTGAGTAACGGAGGCTAAGGTCGACGTGGGAGCAAGCCCCAAAGGGCTGCTTTGCGAAAGCGTGCTCATTGACCCGCAAGCCACGAGAAGAATCGTCACCAGTAAAATGAATCCGACTCGATGTTTACCTTTAATAGTCATCTTCGCTTCTTTTGATTCAATTATACATGCAGAATTCCCTAGCCGACGAACGGAGTAAAATGAGGCCATGCCATATTTGATTGACGGTCATAACTTGATTCCCAAACTTGGCTTGAGATTGGATTCGCCCGATGATGAACTGCAGCTCATCGGCATCTTGCAGGAATTCTGCCGCTTGCAACGACGCAATGCGGAAGTTTATTTTGATGGCGCGCCAGTAGGCCAGGCGGGCACACAAAAATTTGGGGCCGTCGCCGCACATTTTGTTCGTCTCGGAACGACAGCGGATTCCGCTATCAAAATCAGGCTCGAGAAAATGGGACGCGCCGCCCGCAATTGGATTGTGGTCAGTTCCGATCATGCAGTTCAGAATTCAGCGCACAACGTACACGCCGATGTGATCGCATCCGAGAAATTTGTAGAACTGCTCAAGAAGTCATCTCAACGCGAATCAAAATCAAACACGGAAAATAAATTGTCTTCAGAAGAAGTGGAGGAATGGTTAAAATTATTTGGCAGAAAAAAGTGAAAAATCAGACAATTAAAATCCAAATTCTAATCCTCATTTAATGTCAAATGAATAATTCGGATGTATATTTGTTTTAAGACACCTGCCCTCCCTCTTACTGGTATACAAGGTGTCAACCACCGATACTCAGTTCGCATGTCCCCCCCATGCCCGCTGAACGGTGGTGTCCCCCTCAAGATTGTCAGGCGTGTCAATAACACGCCTGACAATCGTTTAAGCATATAATCTTTGCGATGACCACCGCCTATACCTTTGTGCCTTCCCCTTTACATATTTATCCTGATCATCCCGAACATCCCAGCCGCTTTGATTTATTGAGGCCGCGGCTGGATTCTTTTGGCGCACAAAAACTAGATGCGAAGCCTGCCACGCGCCATGAAGTAGCGCGCGTGCATCACCCAACTTTGATTAATTCGTTGGAAGATATTTGCGAGCAAGCTCCTGCCATCATCGACTATGCTCCGACATTCGTAACTCAATCTTCCTTGGACGACGCGCTTCTCGCCTCGGGCGGGACTTTGAGTTGTACGCGCGCGGTATTAAGCGGATCAGCCAGAAATGCTTTTGCCATCGTCCGACCGCCGGGGCATCACGCCGAACCAACTCGCTCGATGGGTTTTTGTATCTTCAATAACATTGCTATTGCGGCATGCGACGCATTGGAGCACGGAATCAAAGGCGTTGCCATCGTGGATTATGATGCTCATCATGGCAATGGGACTCAAGCCGCGTTTATGGACGATGAACGCGTGGCATATTGTTCAACACATCAATGGGGAATTTATCCGGGCACAGGCTGGTATGAAGAAGCGCCGCACGCCAAAGAGAGAATCGTCAATGTGCCATTGCCTGCTGGCTCAGGCGATAAAACATATGAACGCATCGCTAATGAAATCTTTATGCCATTCATTCAATCCTTCAAACCTGAATTAATCCTCGTCTCCGCTGGTTTCGACGCACATTGGAATGATCCTATCACCACGCTCGGACTTTCCAGCGCAGGCTTTTACATGCTTTCCAAGAAACTTGTTGATTTAGCTGAAGAACATTGCGGCCGCAAAATTGTCTTTGTGCTCGAAGGCGGATACAATGCTACCAATCTTGCCAATGGTGCAGATGCAGTCTTCGCCGCGCTAATGAATAAGGGTTTTGTCGATCTCGGTGATGTCTCGCCGCGCAAAGAGACCGATGCAAGCGGGATAATCGAGAAAGTATGCAAGCAGCATGGCTTTTAGGTCCTATTTATTACTGACCGGTTTTCTGTACGGAAAGAAAGCACAGCCCACCTGGGCATAAGGCCAACACTTTAGAACCATCTGGGGACCAGGCTAAATTCCCCGGGTAGCTATCATAGAATTGATCGGATGGGAAAAGTGGATTTACCTCCCCTGAAAGAAAATCAATGAGATAGAGGAATGATTCAGCTTGCCAGCAGGAAGATCCGGCGCAAAAGATCGTGCCAATTACAAGCAAATGGCGATTATCGGGTGCCCAAGCGATACCGGTAAACGAATGCCCACAACAATCCGCCATGTATGAGGTACTCAGCTTAGTCGCATCGACTGGGTAAAACTTTCCTGTTGCACTGTCCAATACTACCAGCTCAATAGGGTCGGGATATGGACCACCGGGTCCCGGCGCCTTCATTACGGCCAGATACCGTCCGTTCGAACTCCACTGCGCGGAGTAAACATAATCCTTGAAATTCAATTCACAAACCACCCCTGTGTTGTCATCAAATAGAAACGTATGGTCATTTGAGGAATTAGAGCTGTAGAACAGTATTTATGATGAACTAGGCCGCCAGGCCATCTCAAAAGAATTACCGCGCAAATCCCATTGAGTTAAATCGAAAGGCGGCGGTTGTACAGTAACCAACGATCCTTGAGAGACCTTAAACTGAATAAGCTGTTTACCATCACCCCGTAGAAGGATGATTTGACTGCCACCCGGCTCGACGGCAACTGCGGAGAAGGTCTTGCTCTCATCGATCGGGTTCGCTGGGTTCGAATAGGGAAACACTGCGTCCTCCAAGGGCTGTGCATCCGCGGGATCGCCTTGGCTGAGCCAAAGGATCTTTTTGAACACGGCAGAGGGCGGGATAACATTTCCATACTTATCATAAGATGCAGAAAGCAAAAGCGTTTCCGGATAAATCATGGCATTTAATCCTGCCACCCATGATGGCAACATCCTATCAAATGGTTGGCGTATGCCGTAAACTTGTACCTTGACAGTGCGAGGATTGAAGAGTTCTATAGAATTATATTGCTCGTATCCTTTTTTTATAACGTCTCTGACTATCAATGCTCGTTGACTATCTGGAAGCCATTGGGCTATATCGAATCCAGCATTTTCATCAGTAATCATCACCCTCGGCGATGAAAACACATAATTTTCCGGTGAGAATTCTTCGGTTGTAGTTTGTGGTAAAGGGAATGTACAGGGAGGTGGTTCTTGTGCCATAGGCATGGTTGGCGTAGGGACAAAGGCTGTTGGGGTGCTCAAAGGGCTATAGGTTGGGATAGGCGGCATTCCTGGCCACCGCATCCCTAGCGCCAATAAAGTCGATGTGGTCATTGGCAATGGAGTAGACGAACTACTCGGCACGACAGTATTGGTCGCCACCAATGGATGGATTGGTGTATGCGTAAGGCACGATGTTGAAATTAAAACAAATATCCCAATTACCAATAAAACCTTAAATATTTTTCGATGCCGATTCGCATCTAAAGAATTCTTTAAGGTCTCCACATTTTGCCTCCTTGTGTCTATCCTAACTTCCCAACCACCTTTTCCACTTCTTCCAAAATCTCTCCCGACTTCACCAACGCCTTCATCTTGTTGTGATCATTGTACAACGGACGATCCACTTCGAGATGCTCCACATGTTTACGAATCACTTCACGCGCCTTTTGCGTTCCCTTGCCCGGCGTGAACTTGCGAAAGTCCAAGGCTTGCGCAGCGGCCATGAATTCGATTCCTAATACGCCATAAGCGTTATCCAAAATCTGTCCATTCTTGATCGCGGTGTTCATGCCCATCGAAACAAAATCTTCCTGATCCGCCGCGGCGGGGATGGATTGAATCGAGGCGGGCGCAGATAAAATTTTCTGTTCGACGATCAAATGGTCGGCGGTGTATTGCGAAAGCATCATCCCGGAATAGAAGCCCGGCTCATGCGCCAGAAAATCCGGAAGTCCCTGAGACAGAGCCGGATTGGTTAAACGATTCAGTCGTCGTTCCGCCAACACGCACACCATCGTGATGGCTGCGCCGGCCATATCCATCGGCAATGAAACGGGCGAGCCTTGAAAGTTTGCACCGGTCAGAGTTAACTTCATCTCCGGTACAAAGATTGGATTGTCGCCCACGCCGTTCAATTCGATTTCAACTTGCGACCTTGCATACGCAATCGCATCGCGCACCGCACCGATCACCTGCGGCGTCGAACGCATCGAATACGCGTCCTGCACTTTGGTTTTCATTTTGCCGGTTGTCAGGTCGGAACCTTCGATCATTTTCATAATATTTTTTGCGGACGTGATCGCGCCCTTGAAGCCGCGCAGTTCATGTAGTTTGGTGTTGTATGGTTTCATATTGCCAAGCAACGCTTCAATGGACATCGCCGCCGCGATCTCGGCTTGCTTCAAGAATCTTTCCATGTCGTAGATATGCAACGCAGACATGGCAGTGAGAACGTTCGAGCCGTTAATGGTTGCCAGACCGTCGCGTGCTTGCAGACCGGGGATTTCAATTCCGGCGCGCCGCATCGCTTCGTGACCCGCGAGTCGTTCACCGTTATAGAAAGCTTCACCTTCGCCCATGAGCAACAGCGCGGCTTGCGCCATTGGCGCCAAATCGCCGCTCGCGCCGACTGATCCTTTTTGACAAACAACTGGTGTGACGCCTTTATTAAGCATCTCCACCAGTGTCAGTGTGATCTCCGGCCTGCATCCCGAATTGCCGTGTGCGTGGACATTGATTCGTCCTGCCAGCGCCGCGCGGATGTATTCAATTGGCGCGGGTTCACCAATGCCCGCCGCATGGTTATAAACCAAATATTTCTGAAACTCCTTGATTTGATCCTCATTCAGAACTTTCTCCGAGAATTCCCCGATGCCAGTGTTCGTGCCATACATGATTTCTTTATTTGCAAGTTTCTCCTCCAGCATTGCCCGGCAGACTTTGATGCGTTCTAATGCTTCCGGAGCTAATTGAACTTTTTCATTATCGCGTGCAATCGCAACCAGTTTTTCAATCGTGAGGGATGAACCGTCGAGAACAATGGTCATGTCGCATTCTCCTTAGAGGTTTTTTGTTATTGTACTCCAAAGGTTAGACGGGTAAAATCATCCCATCATTTTACAGGAGCGAATTATGCCAGAAGAAAAAGAATATCTTCCAAAGAGCGCAATGACAATTCAAGCGCATCCTGACGATCAAGAATTTTCTGTTGGTGGCACGCTTGCCAAATGGTCAAAAGCTGGATGTGAAATTGTATCGGTGGTTATCACTAGCGGCGACTCGGGTTCGAACGATCCGACCCAGGATGGTTCTTATAAACCAATCTTAGCCGAATTGCGCGAAGGCGAACAACGCGCCGCCAATAAAGTTTTAGGCGTAAAAGAAACGATCTTTCTGCATTACCCCGATGGCGAATTAGAACCAACAATTCCTTTGCGTAAAGAATTGGCCCGTCTCATCCGCAAATACAAACCGGAGGTTGTTCTAACGGGCGATCCAGAAGGCTGGTTCTTCGGCAAGGATTACATCAACCACCCCGATCATCGCGCCGCCGCGCAGGTTGCATGCGAAGCGGTGTTTCCGTCAGCGGGGACACGGCTCATTTTCCCGGATCTGTTGACAGCGGGCTATGAACCGCACAACGTCAAACGCTTATACATCCACGAGAACGAAAAGGCGGATACGTGGGTGGATATCAGCGAGACGATTGAAGTTAAGATTGAAGCATTGAAGAAACATGCCAGTCAAGTGGACACGCACGAAGTGGATAAATGGATGTACGAATGGGCAGAAGGCGCGGGCAAAGCAAAAGGAATTAAATATGCCGAAGCATATCGCGTGATGATCTTGCAGGATGAAGAAGACAAAGGTTAAAGAGTTCGGGCGAGGTGAAGAACTTCGCCCTTTTGTTAACAAAGGGGAAATGAGCATAAATTTGTACAAACAACTTGACTTTACCCCTCCGTTGTGCTATCTATAGGTAAATTCAAACTGAGGTTTTGCATGCATCGAGAACGTGTTTCTGAAAATGTATTTTGGTTTCAAAGCGAAATCTATGCCCAAGTGACTGCGGGTGTGGTGGTGGGGCCACAATGGGCGGTGGTGATTGATACGCTAGCTCTTCCAGATGAGACGCTTGGTATGCGTGAGTTCATTGAACATGAATTAACCATGCCCGTGCGTTATGTAATCAACACCCATTACCATGCCGACCATGCCTGGGGGAATTGTTTTTTCCCGGGTGCGACCGTGATTGCCCACGAATTGTGCCGAACCTTGCTGGACCAGCGTGGGCGGTCGTCATTGGAAACGGCGCAAAAGCAAAACGCCGCCCTCCGTCAAGTCAAGATCGTATTGCCGCATCTGACGTTTGCTGCGGGCGAAATGAATCTGCGCGTGGGCAAAAAGAATCTAAATATTATGTCTGCTCCGGGTCACAGCAGCGATGGTATTGCCGTGTTGGTGGAGGAAGATCGCATCCTTTTCGCGGGCGATGCGTTCATGCCATTGCCATATGTGGTGGACGGCGATATTGATGATATTGCCGCGTCGATTAAAAAGATCGGACGAATGGGGTTGGAAAATATCGTCCAGGGTCACGGCGATATTATTCTGCGCGGTGAAATCGACGCAGCGGTTAGAGAGAATCTCACCTACATTACTAATCTCAAGAAGGTTTCCAAAGCCGCGGCGCGGCGCAAGTCTGTTGATGAAACGCTGGATTCGATGAGAATTGAAGAATGCGGCAAAAGCCGCGTGCATCTGGGGGGCTTGGCCGAAGGATTGCATAAGCGCAACTTGCAGGTGTTGATCAGGCGAGCACGCGAAGAATAGGAGCGTTTCGTGAGGTATAAACGGCGGACCGATATGGTCCGCCGTTTTATTCACTCTGATTTTCTCGTCTCGGTTTCTTTCTTTTTCCACGGACGCCAACCATGAAATCGTTCGCGCCCTTCCATCAATGCTTTGATGTTGGGACGCAGCGCCCAAAGAAGAATCAGCAAAGTTGCCACACCATAAATAATATACTGCCAGTGTGAAGAATATCCAAGAAAATAAAGCAAAGCAAAGATAACTATTGCACTGAGAGAAATGCTGATCGTTGCAATCGAAGCATAGCCTACACCAAAGAGCATAAAAAGCGGAATGGGAAATCCCAAAAGGATCAGCCACCACGTTGGCCATAACAACCCAATGGCCCCACCCGCGGCTGGTGCACCTCCGGCTCCGCCACGCAAACGAATCGTTCCTTGGGAACTGCGCTCTATAAGAAAAACGGAATAGTTATGCCCAAGCACAGTCGCGATTGGAGCAAGCACTTCTATCCAGATATTGGATGTGAATGTCCGCGCCAGCCAAACCGCCGCAATTCCCTTGAATATATCGAATAGCGTAGTCGCAGTTCCAGCCCAGCAACCAGCCGCGCGCATGGCATTGGTTCCACCAGTTCGTCCACTGGCAACCTGACGAATATCTTTGCCGGTCGCCAATTTCACAATGAGGAGACCGAACGGTACCGCTCCGAAAATATATGCCAGCAAAACCACGCCGGCATCCATCAACACCTGCATCACTGCTCCTCCAAGTTGGGTAAACACTGTAACACATGAAAACCGACAAGGTTACTCGCTGTCAATTACTTTCAGCTTTAACTCTGTGACTTGTTTATTCTCGATCCAAAAACCGCGCGCGATCCAGTCATCTTTTGTTTTCGACCATACAACCTGTGCAACAGCATAAGCGGCCTCTTTGATATCCGTCGCAGAAACCAGTTCAGGTCCCGCCGGATGTGAATGGAAGATTCCGATTAAATCCAATCCATTTGTTTCAATCCAATTAAATGCCTTGAGTTGTTCTTTGGGATCCATCCGAAACTTTACTCGACTTCTGGCTTGGTTCTGAATCAATAAAACTTTCTCTACCAAATTGTTTTTTCCCGCCAGTAATCCACATGCCTCGAGCGGTGCATGAGCCTGGACATGGGCGTTCATGATATCCCAATCTTTGCGTTTGAGGTTTAATTCCATCAGTGGATAATGCTTGCAGTAATCCATGCCGCGGCAAGAAGCATTCCCGGTTCGAGCATAGCTCGTTGCACTGGAACATCTTCACTAAGGTTAGAGGCAAGAGCCGTAAGGGCGAATAACGGGCCGAGCAAGATCAAGCCAAACTGCAAAGGCGAGATCGGCCAATAATGCACTCCAGCCGCGATTTGCGTACAAGTCAAGGCAATACCTATTGCCCAAGGAAATTCCCAACGACCACTAAGGCGAAGATGAAGCGTACGCAAGCTGACCAGTCCGGCGGCGATGAAGACAGCAGGTGCTATGAGAAAGAGCCGCGTGCCCGCGGTGCGCAGCGCAATAATCAGCATTAGAAACAGTGCATAAGAAAGTGCAATTAACGCGGCGGATGCAAGAGCATATGTCGGCGCGCCGCCGTCCACGGAAACATATTCTGCGATAAATATCGAGATGAGAGTTCCTGCGCTGACAGCCAAGCCAATCCACCAAAGTGTGCCAAATGGCAAAACGTTAAGACTGACACCAATAATAAAGGCGGTCAAAGTGGGCAATAGCCAATGCTCAATCGTGTTTCTCTGTATAGAAGGATGGCTGTGTAACAGCCAATTCATTCCGGTGGCAGTGAGGCCGGTTGCCATGATGGTCATCGCGGAACTGAGGGTAAGAGGATAAGCAAAGTAAAAGCCGGGCAATTGCAGGGTCAAAGTGAAGCCCGGAGTGTTGATCAGACGAGTCAATGCAAAAGCCAGCAGAACTGCTGCAGTCAATACGCCTACGCGGTTTCCATCCGGTAAATAGCGCCCTTCCTGTTGCATGGTTTGATTTTACTCGATATGAAGTAAATAGAACGTTGATTGGAACGGTATGGTAGAATCAAAAGGCTATGAACTTAAAGAATGAAGCTCCAACATTACCTCCGCCGCCTGGCATTATTGGCTCACTCCGATCTGGATTTGACACAATTGCCGCACATATTACGGCAATTACCTTGCCGTTGGCGCTTGACCTGCTATTATGGCTTGGTCCGCACATCAGCATGAATCAACTAATCCAGCCTGTTCTCGCAGAGTTCAAAAATTTTGCTTCGGGAACCGGGATCTCTGCCAGTGATCTCAAGAACGCCATGGATATGTACACCCAGTTCTTTCAGCAATTCAACCTGCTTGGTGTTTTACGCACCTTTCCCATCGGCGTACCGAGTTTGATGAGCGGCGAGATGCCCCTTGCCTCCCCACTGGGCGCACCTGCGATTTGGCAGGTCGATTCCCTTGGGCGTCTTTCTGGCTTGCTCTTCCTTCTCACGCTCTGTGGCTGGATTTTCGGCGGTCTCTATTTTCGATGGATCGCGTCGCTGATCGTTCCAGATACATCCACCGCAACAATTCGTGCGATCTTGCAGACGATTCTTTACTCACTCTTTTGGTTTCTTCTGGCATGGATGATTGGCCTGCCCATCGGCTTGCTTTTATATATTCTCTTTGCAATCAATTCGCTGATCGGAGAAGGCGCGTTGTTACTACTGGGATTCCTGTCCATGTGGTTGATCGTGCCGATTTTCTTTTCGTCCTTCGGAATTTACCTTCACAGGCAGAACGTATTTATGTCTTTCTTGAGCAGTTTTCAAATAACGCGTTTTGCCTTGCCGACCAGTAGTCTATTTGTCCTGACCATGTTGCTGATCGGCGCCGGATTGAACTTTCTATGGGCTATACCGGAAAATACTTCATGGCTAACAGTGGTCGGGATCCTTGGACATGCTTTTATCATGACTGCTCTGCTGGCGTCGTCATTCGTATATTATCGAGACACTACCGCATGGTTGCAGTCCGTTTTTGAGAAATTGCGCGCGACTACCCCAACACAACAAGCTTAAGCGCTCGGAGAATTTTATGGCTGAGAAGAAAAATACAGATATTGTTAATTATGATGTAAGTTCCATTCAGGCATTGGAGGGTATTGAACATGTCCGCAAGCGCCCTGGCATGTATGTGGGCGGCACGGATATCAAAGCCTTGCATCATCTCGTCTATGAAGTTGTAGATAACGCGATCGATGAAGCGCTTGCCGGTTATTGCACGGCCATTAATATTACAATTCACGAGGATAGCAGCGTGACCGTTGAAGATAACGGACGCGGCATTCCTGTTGGTCCGCATCCAACGAAAAAAGATTCCAAAGGGAAACCAATGGAAACGGTGGACGTCGTTATGACTGTGATCGGCGCGGGCGGCAAATTCGGCGGCGGCGGTTACAAAGTCTCGGGCGGTTTGCACGGCGTCGGCGTCAGCGCGGTGAACGCATTATCCGAATGGATGACCACCGAAGTCAAGCGCGATGGAAAACTTTGGCAACAAAACTATAAGCGCGGAGTTCCGCAAGGTGCAATCAAACAAATCGGCAAAGTTGCCAAAGATGAAACCGGCACCACGCAGAACTTTAAATTTGATAAACAAATCTTCACTGAAGATATTGATTATCGTTTTGATACGCTCGTTCAACGTTTTCGCGAGATGGCATTTGTCACGCGCGGAGTGACAATTCACTTTGTGGATGAACGCGCTCAACGCGAGATGAAATTTTACTTTGAAGGCGGCCTGACTTCCTTTGTCCGTTATTTGAATCGCAATCGCGAAAATCTTCACCCCGTGGTTCACGTGGAAAAAGAGATGGAAAGTATCGGCATCGAAGCCGCTATTCAATATACGGACGCGTATTCCGAATCGGTTTATTCGTTTGCCAACACGATCAACACGATTGACGGCGGCACGCATCTCACTGGACTTCGTTCGGCAGTGACGCGCGTGATCAATGATTATGCGCGCAAGAACGGATTGCTTAAAGATGCCGACCCGAATTTCTCCGGCGACGATACACGCGAAGGATTGACTGCAATTGTTTCGGTCAAACATCCCGAACCGCAATTTGAATCGCAGACTAAAGTCAAGCTGATGAATCCCGAAGTGCAAACATATTCTCAACAAATCATCGGCGAAGCATTCGGAACCTTCCTCGACGAGAATCCGCAAGCTGCTAAAACGATCATTGCCAAATGCCTGACGTCGGCGCGTGCACGCGACGCAGCCAAGAAGGCGCGCGATTTGGTCATTCGCAAGTCGGCGCTCGAATCATTAACATTGCCCGGCAAGCTGGCGGATTGTTCTGAACGCGATTCATCGAAGACAGAGTTATATATTGTCGAAGGTGATTCCGCTGGTGGCTCCGCGAAGCAAGGACGCGACCGACACTTCCAGGCCATCCTACCATTGCGCGGCAAGATCATGAACACCGAACGAGCGCGCCTCGATAAGATTTTATCGAGCAATGAAATCAGAGCGCTCATCTCTGCACTTGGCACTGGCGTTGGCGATAATTTTGATATCGAAGGCTTGCGCTATGGACGCATCATCATCATGACCGATGCGGACGTGGATGGTAGTCACATCCGAACGTTATTACTAACATTCTTCTTCCGCTATATGCCGCATCTACTAGAAGACGGTCATCTTTACATTGCCCAGCCCCCGTTGTTTCGCGTCGCTTATAAAAACCAGGTCAAGTATGCATACAGCGATAAGGAGAAGGATAAACTGGTCAAGGATGTTGGCAGTGACAAGGCAAACGTTCAGCGATATAAAGGCCTCGGCGAAATGAACCCGCAGCAGTTGTGGGAAACGACGATAAATCCGGATAACCGCACTCTGCTTCTGGTCACGGTGGACGATGCGGCGGAAGCGGACCGCACCTTCGATATGCTGATGGGCGATGCAGTGGATCCTCGAAAGCGGTTCATCCAAACTCATGCAAAATATGTGAGAAATCTCGATATTTAGCGTTTGGATCTACAAATAAGCGGGGTGGACAAAGAGCGTCCGCCCCGCCACTGCTTAACGGCTTTGTTATGAAAGTACCACATTTCTCTTTGTATAATCTGAGTAAAATATTTGGGTGGACTTTCTCATTCAATAACTTCTATGTCAATTTCTAATCGTTCGAACGCTTACATCAGTCAGGCTCTACAAGCCATAGCGTTCATCTATCAATTCCTGGCAGTGGCAACTTTTATCACCGCACTTTTCCTTGCCAATTGGTGGATGAGTTCTCCTTTCCTTGGCGCATTTTATGAGCACACCATGGTGTTCAACGGCGTGGTCCCATTGGGAAATGATGCATCATGGGATCTTCGAAATCAGGGTGTGAAGCTGGGAGATCAGCTGATTTCAGTCAATGGTCAGGCAGTTCACAACACATTTGAAGTGCAAAGCATCTTAAGTCGCTTCCACCCCGGCAATCAGATATCCGTCATCGTTCGCTCTCCCGATGGAAGTCAGAAAACTTATGATGTCACACTCCACGTATTCCCCACTGAAGACCGAATCATATACTTCGTCATTCCGATTTCGCTCAGCCTGTTATTTCTTGCCATCAGTCTTTGGATATTTGCAATACGGCGCACAGAATCTGCCGGCCGCGTGTTTGCTTTGCTTTCATCCTCATTGAGCATCGGTGCCGGTTCACTCTTCGACTTGTATACTACTCATAGCCTGACGTATATCTGGACATTAGGCCTGGCCATCGCAGGCGGCACGTTGCTGGACCTCGCTCTGGCTTTTCCGCAGGAAGCCAGTTTTATTACTGGCCGCTCTTATCTGCGCCGAATAGGTTATGCGGTCTCATTTATTCTATGTGGATACGCCTATACCACCCTTTTTAATTTTGCTCGCCCTACCGATTATATTCTGGCCTGGCGTTACATTTATATATTTGTGGGTTTATCCAGCATTGCTTATATTCTATTCAATATTTATTATAGTTTCGCAGCACCATCGCCCGTGATCAAGGCGCAGGCGCGCATGATCTTGACGGGAACATTAATCGCATTTGGACCCATCACTTTTTGGTTTCTTGCCACACCCATTAAGCTGTTCGACTTTACACCTTACCTGCTTCTACCCATGGTTATTTTTCCTTTGACCTTGGGTTATGCGATTCTGCGGTTTCGTTTCCTTCGCACAGATGATTGGATGCGCCAGGGAGTCATTTATGTTCTCCTGACCATTTTCATTGTCGGTGGATATGCCCTCCTAGTCAGCGGCTTGAGCCTAATCTTCAAAGCGGCCATGCCAGCTTCGAATCCAATTTGGGTAGGCGGACTAGTTTTTGTTATTGCGATCTTTCTCGACCCCGTACGGATTCGAACACAAAGCTTTGTAGATGCTACGTTCTTCCGCGGCCGGCGGGCATATACCGAAAACGTTCAAAACTTTGCCCATGAATTGCATGGCGCCCTCGATTTGAATGCAATTGGCCAAACTCTTCGCCAGCAGATCAATTCCACATTGGGACCGGATCGTCTTCACATCTACACTTACGATCCGCTCAATGATCAATATGCTGCCCTGCCGATTGAGGATGGGCGTGCCAGCACCGACATCCGCTTTTCATCCAGCAGTGCATTGGCACAATATTTCGTCGCAGAACAATTACCCTTATATTTGGATGAAGCTTCTCTGCCAGAAAGCTTGAAGGCCGAGCAAACACGGCTCACTTTGTTGGGGGCGCGCCTCTTTGTTGCATTGCCCGGTCGCGAAAGGCCCACTGGCTGGCTGGCATTGGGAGCACGCCTTAACAGCCAGCCTTATACGCCTGGTGATCTAGTCTTTATTGAAAATTTATGCGATCAAGCATCAATTGCCATTCAGCGCATTCAAACTGTCGCCAACCTTGAGCGGCGCGTACAGGAAATGAATGCCTTGACGCGCGTCTCGCAAGGCGTCAATATCACTCTGACATTTGATGATGTTCTTGAGTTGATCTATGCCCAAACAGCGCAAATTATTCCGACCACTCATTTGCATATCACACTCTATAACGAGACCAATCATTATTTTTATTATGGCTTTTGCGTTGAAAATGGCGACCGCATCACGAACAGAGAAAATGTTCCATACCCGCCGAATACCGGTCTGAACCCGGAAATCATCCGCAGAGGCCGCCCCATTCTGACTCAAGATTATCTGCCGCGAATGCCAGGGACGTAATCTGGCTCCGGAAACAGAAGGCATCTTTGCATGGATGGGGGTACCGCTCAATGCAGGTGCGGAATCCATTGGCGCATTAAGCGTCGGCAGTCGCGATCTGGGCATTGCGTACACACGAGGTCAACTCGAACTTTTGCAGGCGATTGCAGATCAAACTGCCGGTGCAATTGTTAAAGCTCGTTTGCTTCAGGAGACTCAACAACGTGCGCGGCAACTTGCCACTTTAAATGATGTGACGCGGCAATTGACTTCTACGCTGGAAATCGAACCTTTGCTTCAGAACGTTCTCGAAAGTGCGGTTGGCATCTTGAATTGCGAGGCCGGTAGCTTGTTTCTTGTAGATGATCAAACCAAGGAATTGGTTTTTAGAGTGACGGTTGGTCCAGTGGCTAAGGACTTACTCGGTCAGCGTCTTCCAGCTGGGAGCGGAATTGTAGGACGCGCAGTTTCTACGCGCGGACCGGTCATTGAAAATGATGTCAAACATTCGGCCGGCTGGAATGCAAACACCGATGAGAAAACCGGTTTCACGACACGTGCTTTGATGGCTGTGCCATTGCAGATCAGAGATAACGTCATGGGAGTTATTGAAGTAATCAATCGGCGTGACGGTTTACCTTTTGTAGACGAAGATCAGGCTTTGCTAACCGCGTTTGCTGGCCAGGCGGCGGTCGCGTTGGAAAATGCCCGTCTCTTTACATTGACCGATCAGGAACTCGCGGCCCGTGTCGAAGAACTCTCCGTCATGCAGCGCATTGACCGCGAACTCAATGCCAGCCTTGAAATGGATCGCGCGATGCGTATCACGCTCGAATGGGCGATGCGTCAATCAGCGGCAGATGCCGGCTTGATCGGCATGATCGAAGAAGACAAACTGCATATCGTGGCGCAACAAGGCTATGAAGAACATTTGGCGGGTTTTCAAAATCAATTAATGCCATTAAATCTTCCAGCGTTGAAAGCAGCCGTGGAAAGCGGTCAGCCGCAACGGATCCTGCTGGATGCGAAAGGCACAGATGGTTTATTGCCCGGCGCACACACTCAAATCGTCATCACGATTCGCCGCGAGGCAACGGTCATTGGGTTGGTGCTTCTCGAAAGCACAAGTGATACTCAACAGGACATCGCCTTTTTAAATCGTCTGAGCGATCATGCCGCTATCGCGATCTCAAATGCCCAGCTTTACGACGAAGTTCAACGTGCCAATCTTGCCAAGAGTGAATTTGTTTCCTTCGTAGCGCACGAACTCAAGAACCCGATGACTTCAATCAAGGGTTATACCGAGTTGATTGCGGCGGGCGCGGTCGGTCAGATCAACGAAATGCAGACCAATTTCCTGAACACGATTCGTTCGAACGTGGAGCGCATGTCCACGCTCGTTTCGGACCTGAATGATAATTCCAAGATCGAAGCAGGCCGTTTGCGCCTTGACTACAAGGCAGTGGAAGTCAATGATCTCGTGGATGAAGTTGTGCGCTCTACAAAGCGTCAGGTGGAAGACAAAAAGCAAAGCATCAACGTGGATATGCCACTGAACCTGCCTAAGGTCTGGGGCGACCGCACGCGTCTTGGGCAGGTGATGACGAATCTGGTCAGCAACGCCAATAAGTACACACCCGAAGGTGGAACTTTGCTGATGGGAGCTGAACTTTCGGAAAACCGTTGGGATTTGGAAGGATCGAAACGGGTGATTCATCTATGGGTGAAAGATAATGGCATTGGCATTAGTCCCGAAGATCAGCAAAAGATCTTCCAAAAATTTTTCCGCTCGGAAGATCAGAAAGCCCGTGAAGCTCCTGGCACCGGCCTGGGTCTGAATATCACCAAGAGTCTGGTTGAGATGCAAGGCGGACGCATTTGGTTCGACAGTGAATTTCGCAAGGGAACAACTTTTCACTTCACGGTTCCGGTCGCCGAGAATTAGTCAAGTTATGTTATTTGTTGTTGAGGACAAAATCCTATGACGCTTCAAGCCGCTGTTGGAACTGCGCAAGCTCTCGATGGACGCGAAGCCGGATTACAGGCCGCTCATCAAGCGCTAAATCGTCTCGGCGCGGGAACTCCGGGATTGGGGATTTTGATTGCATCGCATCAATTTCAAGCCCGTGAAGTCGTGACCGGCGTTACTAGTTTATTGGGTGATGTACCGCTTATCGGATTTAGCTCACCAGCTGGATTGACAAACTCAGGCCAACATACAAATTCTGTTGTGCTGGCTTTGCTCCAAGGCGATTTCCAAGCCGAGGCTCATTGGCTTCCCAGTTATGCCCAATCGAGTCGCGAGACTGCCGCGAGTTTAATGCAATTAGCATCCACACATAATGATAATGAAGTGGCCCTTTTATTTGCAGATGGTTTCAATGGCGATGCCGAACAATTATGTTCCGCGATTTCAACCAGGCTCGTTCCCGTTCGTAGGCGGACTTTCAAGCGGTGATTTACATACCGGCAATACGTATCAATTGACGGGTAATCAAACCGGCACGGGTAGTTTATCAGCCGCGTTCCTGCGCGGCAATGTGCGCGTGGGCATCGGATACGCTCACGGATGGGATCCGGTTGGCAGTCAATTTCGTGTGACGCGTTCACGCGGTTTCTGGCTTCGGACTTTGGACGGGCGACCAGCTTCGGAAACATACGCGGAACTTTTCGGTTATCCCGCGCGCGATTGGGCATTTCCGCCATTGAACTATCTGGCGCGTTTATATCCACTGGGCGTGGAACAGGGAGACGAATTGGTTGTACGCGCTCCCATACGCGTGGAAGCCGATGGAAGTTTCCGCATGAATGCCAATGTCCGCGATGGGATTGATGCCTATCTATTAGTGGGAAGTAATGCGGCTTGCGAAAAAGCCGCGGGCCAGGCTGCACAACAAGCTCTGCACGCTTTGGGTAGTGCCAAGCCATTCTTTGCGTTAGTGCTGGTGGATGTGGCTTGGCAAATGCTTCTAAAAGCCAAGGCAGGCTCGGAGATCGCCGCCGTACGGGATATTCTTGGTTCATTGGTGCCGATTGCGGGAGGTTATACACTCGGTCAAATTGTTCCCGATAAAGACGGTGCATCGCCGCATTTTCTAAATCAGCACATTGCTGTGATCGCGTTTGGGGAAGTTTCCTCTTAACATTTAATCCAGTACTTATAACCTATTCATAAAATGAGCGTTTATGCTATAAGGAACTCTTACCTGTTCCTATAATCTATTCGCGCTTGACTCTTTATAACAGGATGAAAAGGAAAATGCGGAAATATTTTTTAGTGGTTTTGGCTTGCATGCTCGCGGCTTGCGCGCTAACCGGGCCGAAGAATCTCACAAAAGAACATCCGACTGCTATAAGCCAACCCGCGGCAACCGAGATATCTCCCACATCAATCGCGGTGCCTCAATCGAATCCAACCAACACTCAATCGGCAAATCCATCCGGTAGCCAGCCTTCCACCTCGCTACTTTCACCTCCCCCAATCCCTCAAAACGGTGCATATCTCGGAGCTTGGGTCAATCCAGCCAAGGGACCGAGCGGCCATGGAACAAGTTTTGTCTCACAACTTCCTCAGTTCCAAACAGATCTCGGGGGCCGCTTGCCCGGCATATTAAATTTCTATACGGATTTTCTGACTCCGCTTCCGCTCACCGATTTGAACGCCATCGAATCAAAAGGATCGATTCCACTGATCAGTTGGGGAGGAGCCGGATCCTGTGCGAGCTCTTCAATTCCGGCAGGCCAGTATTCCTCCGGAATCGCGGCGGGTCAGTATGATCCGCAGATCATACAATACGCATATAGTCTTAAAGCCTTCGGACATCCCGTATTCGTTCGCTGGTTTTGGGAAATGAACCTCGGCAAAAAGAATGGCCCTTGCAACGGATCTGCCGGCGCGTCGGGTTACATCGCCGCCTGGCGGCATATCCATACCTTGTTCCAGCAGGCAGGCGCGACTAACGTTGCCTTCGTGTGGTGTCCGGCATTATCCGCCGGCCTTACAGGTGCGGACAATTTTTATCCTGGGGCTAACTATGTGGACTGGGTCGGAATTGATGGCTATCTTAAGGATACCAATACTGCGTCCTCCTTCGCAGAGTTATTCGGGCCCTGGTATGCAAAGTATGCTACCTATCAAAAACCGCTCATCGTGGTCGAAACCGGAGCGCCGCAAAATGATCAGTCGAATTACTTGGGTGGGATTGGCCAAAGCGTGCCAACACAATTCCCGGGACTGAAGGCCATTCTCTACTTCGATGCAGTTGGAAACAATGGAGATTGGTCCCTTAGTCAACCAGGCTTGGCGGCATTCGCGCAACTTCTGGCTAATCCTTATTTCTCGTTTCATCAATAGGCATCAATCGAAGAAATTTTTGATAAAGATTAGAGGAGAAGAGGAATGAAGAAAATCCGTAGGTCATATTTTCTAATTGCGTCGCTTCCGTTGCTGCTGGCCTGCAATATCATGAGCAGGCCAGCTACAAATCCAACTCCGCTTGGGCCGAGCGCAGCAGAGGCATCTCCTACATCAGCCAACCTACAAACAACATCTGGCGGGCAAACCGGCGCGCCCGCTTTAGCAATTCGATATGTTCCCGGATCCTCACAGAAGATTTGCCAGCTCGTTGGTGAAACGGATAGGGAATTCAACCAACCCACTTTCAATCAAACGGAGTCGCGCTACGGGCTGGTCGGTGACGACCTCGGTTATTCGTTCGAATCAAACGGAAAGCTGTTCTTCCTCTTTGGCGACTCAAATCCGACTGCAATATTCAATGGCAAACCTAACTTGGGCAAAGATCCACCGCGAATTCCGGATGACAACGATGCCATCGCCTTCACCACCGATACGAGCCTCAGCCCCTGCATCAAGCTGAGCTTCATCACGGACTCAATCGGTGCATATAAGAACCCGGTCGTCCTCAACGCTCAAGGGCAACCTGCCATCACGCTTCGAGCCTTCGAGATTCCAATTGCGGGCATCAATGATAACGGCAAAATGTATGTGATCTTCGCAACAGATCACATCGGAGCTTTTTCAATGCGAACAGTAGTGGGCGAATCGGACGACGATGCCAATACTTTCCATTATCTCTACGATTTCTCAAAGGGACCAGATGCCAAGTTCATTAACGTTGCCATTGCAAATGGGAATGATGGATACCTGTATTTTTGGGGAACTCAGGGCGGGAATCTTTATCGAAAGAGTCCACCATTCCTAGCCCGCAAACCGATAGGTTCGATGAATAACCTGAATGGCATCGAGTATCTTCATGAAGTTAATCCTGATGGCACGCCAGTCTTTATGCCCAACGAAAGCGACGCCACGCCTCTTTTCCATGATTATCTAGGCGGACAACAGGTTTCGGATTGCATGGGTGAATTGGGAGTTAATTGGAATCCGTTTGTGAAACGCTGGGTGATGCTGTACAACTGTATCAACGATACACCGACCAACCCTCGCGGGATTTATATGAGATATGCATTGCACCCATGGGGGCCATGGAGCCCGCCGCAGACGATGTTCAATCCCATCACAGATGGAGGCTATTGCCACTTTATACACCGTGCAGTTAATGCCCAAAATCCCACGGCTTGTGACAACATAAGCGACCCCGGCAGGGAGGGTGTGAACGGTGGCGATTATGCGCCGTATTTTATTTCACGTTTCACTACCGGCGACGCGGCCGGCACGACTTCAACATTCTACTACAGCTTATCCACTTGGAACCCATATACGGAAGTTATTATGAAGACCACCATCCAGGACCAGGCACAATGATACATCAGGCCTCGGTCAAGTTATATTAGTTTGATTCTTTTTAAAGGAGAAAAGAAAATGCAAAAATATATTTTAGCGGTATTAACATTCATGATGTTTGCATGCTCACTGGGGAGCCGGCAAGCCAAGACATCCAAGTCCGCGCCAACCGCCGTTACTGTCGCGCCCGCTAATTTATCCGGGTTATCACCTACAGCCCCAGCGACTATCACAGTGCTTCAAAAAGGTGGAAGTGTTGCTTCATCCAGCACACTCTATGTTGCTCCGAACGGCAATGATACCTGGAGCGGAACTCTTCCTGCTCCCAATGCAGCCAACACGGATGGCCCGTTCGCAACTTTCGATCATGCTCGGGTCGCAGTTCAATCCATCCTCAAATCTGGAGCGAAACCAGTGACTGTTCAATTCCGCGCGGGAACGTACTTCCTTTCCAAAACCGAGGAATTCACCGCGGTAGATTCAGGCACAGCGAACGCGCAGATCACATACGAAAACTATCCCAATGAAACTCCGGTTTTCAGCGGAGGCGTGCAGGTGCAGAACTGGAAGAACACGGGAGGCAACAAGTGGACGGTGACCCTGCCGGCATCTACACAATATTTCGAGAACTTGTTCTACAACGGTGTTCGTCGCTTGCGGCCGCGACTTGGCGGTTATCTAGGCACATACTTGCGGTTCGGAGATACCGTTTATTTGAATGCTCCCCCGCCGCCCGCATCCGCACCAAACCCAAATTGCGCAGTTTATGTAAAAGACAGTGGTTGGGAATGTTTCGACCGCTTCCATTACAATCCATCCGATCCAATTTCGGCTCAATGGCGCAATTTCGCTCCCGCTGCAGGAAATCTGTGCAACCAACCTGCGGGTAATTCGGCACTGGGTGGAGATATCGAGGTTCTGGCTTGGGAACAATTCAGCACATCCAAGTTGCGCATCAGTTGCATGGATACAACGAATCACATCGTGTACCTGACCGGTCCGACAGCGTTTTCACAAAATCGCCCACAGTTCGACGGCTTCAACACCGGCGACCGGTATCTGGTGGAAAATGTTCAGGACGCATTGACGCAGCCCGGGCAATGGTTCCTGGATCGTTCCACTACGCCGTGGACCTTGACCTACCTCGCCAATCCGGGGGAGGATCCCAACAAAGATACAGTTATCATTCCCCAAGTTCCACAACTGCTTGTGGCATCAAATCTCCAATACGTGGCTTTCAATGGTTTAACGTTTGAACACGATAATTACATCGTACCTGCAGCTGGAGACAAGTCGTCGGAATTGGAACCTGACGTCAGCGCTGCGGTTTCGTTCCAGAACTCGCAGCACATCGCCTTCGATTCCGGAACCGTGACACAAACATCCGGCACAGGTCTGGAATTCATTTCATGCACAAGTAGCACTGCTTCACCAAGCTATTGCGTTTCAGATAATGCCAACGGCGTCACAGCAAATGATGTAATCGAAAACAGCGCCTTCTATGATATCGGTGGGTTGGGAATAAGGATAGGCGAGCCATATGCAAAGACAGATACAGATGCCAACGTACCACAATCCATCACTGTGCAGAACAACGTTGTAGAAGGGTTTGGACGTATCATACCGGCGTCTTTCGGAATCGGACAGGGCAACGGGCATAATAACCTGTACACGCACAACGATGTTTACGACGGCTATCACACTGCCATTTCCATTTCCGAAGCCGGAAGCGACACAGTCAAACCAAACGGCATCGGGAATGCAAACAACACCATTTCATTCAATGAAGTGTATAACTTATTCCAAGGGATCATGAACGACGGCGGCGCCATCCGCATCGAAGCCGGCAACAACGCCTATACGGCGCCGGGCAACAAAATTCTGAACAACAAAATTCATGATGTAAGCGACGCCTCTGCTTTGGATTCTAACGGCTACGGCGGTAACGGAATTTATCTGGATAACCAGACGGGGTTGGTGGATGTGGAGAACAATCTAGTTTATCGTGTCTCAGCGGAAGATGTTTACTCAGCGCAGGGACCAGCCGCACCCAACGAAGCCAGCACCATCAAGAACAACATATTGGCGTACGGGCGGCAGGCGATGGTCTCCATCAACGCCCCTTATCAAAATGGCACACCTAAGAGCGCCATCCAAAATCTTGTTATCACCAACAACCTGTTCTATTTCGATCGGAACGATGGCTCATCCCCCAATTTCTCCGTTCAAGGTGGATGCCGTTACGCCGGCGGATTCCCTTATCCTCAGTTTCAGGAATGGAACAACAACATATACTGGCGCACCGACGGCGGATTCGCCAACGATGCCAAGGCGTTTGCCGTACAACCGAACCCTGCCCTCAAGGACAAGAATGCGCCCTGTGCCGATGACGAGAAGAAAAATGAATTGACCTTTTACCCATTTTCGCAATGGCAGCAGAAGGTAGGTGAGGATCTACAAAGCCTCGTGCAGAATCCCGGATTTGCCAACGCCGCCTATCCCACCGACGATTATTCATTGCCCAAAGGCTCGCCTGGTGTGGGATTTGTAGTGTTTGATGTGAACCAAATGGGACGCTCCAATCCGGTCATCAAACCGCCGACGATTCCGGAGACCTTCCCAACGAAACCGTTCAACCCGGCAACCGATTATTAAGTTTGATGGAATGGCTGATGATAGCGAATGCCATCCTCAGCCATTCCAAAATTCTTATCGAACAAGGCCAAAGAGAAAATGAAGAAGCTTTATTTAATGGTGATGATATTCATGATATTCATGATGTTCGCATGTACGCTCGGGCAGAGGACGGCGAAACAATCTGCAACTGCATCGGCCAATTCGTCCACGGAAACAAACGCACCCAGCATATCACAACTGGTAGAAACACAGATCGCAGAATCTACAACGACCAATGCGCCATCGCCAACAGCCGCGCAAGAAATAGCGCCGACAAACATGCCACCTCCCACTATGGTAGCCAGCCAACCGCGCGGTCATTACGGTGGTGAACGAAATTGACAGCGCACGGGTGGGCAAGTTGTTTGATGCTCGATCATACACGAATCCTAATATTGCAGGGCTCACATTTCGCACATCGTGGGCGGATATCGAACCCACGGAAGGCAATTTTGTTTGGACCAAACTTGATACGGTTTTCGACAACGCTGAAAAAAATGGCAAGTGGGTCGAACTGATTTTGATTCCGGGCTTTGGCACTCCGGCATGGGCATTGCAAGGTGTACCAATCGCGATCTTTTCTGTTAATTATGGCCCGGGCAAAGGCGATCAGCTGCCATTACCACTGCCGTGGGACCAGACCTATTTGAGCCGCTGGTTCGCGTTCTTGAAAACCGTCAGTGCCCGTTATCAAAATCGTCCTTCATTTCTCAAGATTGCAGTTGATGGTCCGACCTCGATCACGGGTGAAATGGCCCTTCCGAATGAGCCCGCTGACCGGTGTACCTGGATCAAGGTCGGTTACACAAGCGACCGAATTATTGGTGCATGGAAACAGGTCTTTGCCAATTACGCGCAAATTTTTCCGCGTCAATATTTTTCTTTGGCGCTTTTTCCGCCGCTGCCGATTGTCAGCACCACCCGTTGCGAAAACGGGAATCCTGTCGGCACCAGTGCGGATGAGAGTCAGCGAGTCAGAGCAGTTATCATTGGGCTGGGTGCAGACAACTATCCCAAGCAGTTCGTTCTTCAGGAGAACGGGCTGTCGGCCAGCAAATCGGAAGATTTAGTTGTAAACGTCGGGGATTATGATGTTGTAAAAAGTTACAGCGGCAAAGTCGTGACCGGCTTTCAGCTCACTACTTCGGCTATCCAGGACCCGACCGCTATGGGCGATCCCGATGGACCAACAGCTCTGCAAAAATCCTTGCAGCTGGGCTTGGATGCGCACGTGCAATTTCTTGAAGTCCAAGAACCGGATGTACTGTCTTCCGCCGCCCAAAATGTTTTAGCCGCTATTGCCCGTGCGCTGGCTGCACTGACTAGCAGCAGGAACAAATTTCTGATTATATGGGTGAGTTGCGAACGGTGGTAGTTTATGAAACCACCAGCCAAGTTCAAGCGCCTTGGCGCGGCAAGTCCTTAAAACGCCTGGCAATCCTGTTTCTGCGAGGAGTAACAAGAAAATGCAAAAATATATTTTAGCGGTTTTGATATTCATTCTCAGTGCGTGCTCGCTCGGGCAGAAGCATGCCCGTCAATCTACAAGTGTTCCAACCAATGTGCCGACTGAAGCCAGCTCTAACACACTTCCAGCAACGGCTGTTATCGCATCAGCACCAACGAACACTCAAGTTGCAGCATCCATCCCAACGAGCACTTCAACTCCACTTCAATTAAACGCCCGAAGACCGTTGGGAATCTATGCCCACGTTGATCTGACTCTTTTGATCAAAGATCAGAAAAAAGTCAATCTCGACAGTCTGTATCAGAGTCTGCTGGCGAACCCGGCGATCTCTGGGCTTGCAGTCGGAGTACATTGGGACCTAGTCAACCCCAATCCTCCCTCCAGCCCCCAAGCGTACGATTGGACATATGTAGATGATGTTTTCAATCAGGTGTCAATGTGGAACACAAAAAATCCGACCCAAACACCAAAGACTATCCAGCTCCTTGTTCCAGCAGGTTTCAACTCGCCTCAATGGGTGCTGAATCAGATTCCTTCTTGCGACGGGCTGTTTCAATCGCCTCCACAAACCCCTCCCAGCAATTGCGGCACAGTGATCTTCACAGGTTATTTCGAACCTGCCGATGGCTCCGTGCTTCCCCTGCCTTGGAATCCGGTTTACAAGAGCGCCTTCAAAACGTTCCTGACTGCACTCGCCACGCGCTATGAGCCGAAACCTGAATTTGTCTCAATCGGCATCGCGGGACCTACAGCGGCATCCGACGAGATGATTCTTCCTCGAACCGGGAACACTCCCAACCAAACTCAGTTCGGAGGTATTTCCCCGGATGCCCTATGGCAGAAATTACTGGCATTCGCCTACCCTAACAAATCGACCTATCAGAACTCGGATCAAGCTTTCATTGATGAATGGGATTCAGCCATCGATATGTACGGGCAAATCTTTAGTGGTGTGGCTTTGATCATAAATCCCGATGTAGGCGGCTTTCCCGATTTCAGTCAAAACTATCCTGCACCTCCCCAAACCGACACCTTTTATTACAAAGGCGATTGCCCGGTTGCAGATATGAATTGTGCGGCAGTGACCATGATTATTTCCCACTTCATCGATCCTGCGGTGGATGGAGCAGACGCGAAATCCAACCAGACAGGCGGAATGAAAGCCTTTACCTCGGAAAAAGACCTGGGTGTGAATGGCGTAAAACTGCTTTCCGGTATGACTGCACAGCTTGGGCCTTCAGCTCAGATACTCGGCGGGGAGCAATTTGATCATCCCTTCTCGTTGGACGCTTCTGACGAAGGATGTCCAACAAAAGACAAATGCCCTGACAACAGCATCTCGCCGGAACAAGCGGAATACAACGTTCTACGAGTATTCTTCGATGGAACGACCGCTGCATCATCCTTCGGTGGAACTCCCGGTACCGTGCCTCTCAACTACTTGCAGGTCTTCTATGAAGATGTTCAGTATGCGACGGCACACGCCAACAATCCGGCACAAATTGCACAAACCAATGGCACCAATGTTTTGATGACAGCGCAGGTTCTGCTCAACCTAACAAGCCAAAAGCTTCTGGAAATCAGCGAGCCCAAGCAAACGCCGTAGGCCCCCTTCGCCTATATTTGCCTCTTCGCTCAATTATTATGAACGTCAATCATTCTTCGCCTCAAAAGGAGCAAAACATATGAACGAATCAAAACCTAAATCTAAACGGCCAGACACCTATTCGCTGGAGATGATCATCGTACTTGCAATCATCACGCTTCATGATTTTCTGTTGTCAAATACGCTGTCGATACCGGGAGCATTGGGCCGTATTGCACTGGCAAGATTGATCTCGTTGGATCGAGTTGCATCAGGTTTGGAATTCATTGTACCCATTGCCATCCTAGCGACAATGCTCGTTCTATGGTTTACAGAAAGTGATCAGTGGGTACATACCCTCGCCATAGTTTATCTCGCTTGGGTCACCATCCGTTTGACCACCAAGGTTGCGTTGGTCTCTTATATCATCGCATCCCGTCCACAAAGCGGAGTAGGGTGTTTTACTCAAAGATACGATCGTATTATGGATCGCAAATGTTTTGCTCTTCGGCGCATGGTATTGGATTATTGATGCAGGTGGTCCGCGTATAAGGCGTGAAGGTCCCGGCACAGCGATTTGATTTTGCGTTTCCTCAACGTGTGGCTTCTTTGCCTGGCTGGCAAAACTGGCAACCCAGTTTCTGGGATTATGTATTCCTGGGGTTTTGCGGAAGTACGCAGTTTGGATTGGCAGATACCTTGCTGCTTTCCGTGCGCGCCAAACTTCTGTTGATGTTGCAAGCGGCACTATCCGTAACCGTGATCATATTCATTGCATCGATTGCAATTTCAGTGCTTCGCTGAAACTTTTGTACGCTGATCGAAATGAGTGTAGAATCCATAACTAAAAATTGGAGACCCTATGTTTCGACGCAATAGAATTGCCATGCAAAATAATGTATTGAGCCGTTTCACAAATTGAAGTGTTGGCAAAAGCCAATCAGCTTGTGGCCAACAACAATTCCGCGGATGCGGCGCCGCTTTATGCGGAACTGGCGCGTGAATTGGATGGATTCCGCATCCACGGCGCTGCGGCGAACCTTCATGCACGTGCAGCTCACACCTATGCCGATTCAGGCAATGAGCAACTCGCGCTGGCGCAAGCACGCGCCGCCTTGACGATGTTCATTCAATATCAGATGATCAATCGCACGCCAGTATTCTTCGCCAACATTACGCGCAAATTCAATAACAAGGGGATGAAAAATTCAGCAAGTGCGCTTCAGAACGAATTCGGGAACAGAGTCGGGCCGATGCCGCCTCAACCCGCCCAAGGGTCCGCGAAGCGAGGCGTTCTGCCAACGAATTGTCCAAAGTGCGGCGCACCCATCCACGGCGATGAGGCAAACTGGATTGACAATCAAACCGCCGAATGTGATTACTGCGGTGCATCTATCCGAACCACCAATTAATGATGAGAGTCTGACAAATGCACGTGGGGCTCTGAGCTTTTAATTCATTCATACCAATGGACTATTTGAATCTGTCTATGGTTGTGTTTTAATATGAGAGTGGAAAATTTAAATTCGTAAAGGAGCGAGATATGGTACAGCCAGCACAAAATGAAGCCGTCGAACGTTTGAAATGCAATTGGTGTCAGGGGATCAATCTCAAGACCGCGCTGTCCTGCCAGTTCTGTGGAGCACCGCTTGACTTGAAGGATGTTGTTAGCGAATCGGGCTGGCGCGAAGCCCCCCGGCTGAAAGACATGACCGAGTTTCATTTCTTCAACAGTTCGTGTCAGGTTGAAGGCGAGATCGTGCCGGTCGCCGAGATCAACCTAGCTCAAGGCGATGGAATTTATTTTGAGCACCATGTGATGTTATGGAAAGACCCAACAGTACCGATGTCGGTTCTGCAATTACCGGGCGGCATGAAACGCGTGCTGGCCGGAATGCCCTTCATCATCAGCATAGCCCAGGGACCTGGACGAGTTGCATTCTCACGCGACGCCACCGGCGAACTGGTCGTACTTCCGCTTCATCCCGGTATGGAATTGGACGTGCGCGAACATGCCTTTCTTTTGGCGTCAGCGAACATTACTTATTCCTTTGAGCGCATCAAGGGGTTGCGAAATATTTTGTTCGGCGGACAAGGCATGTACATGGATCGCTTCGTAACCACCAGCCAATCAGGTTTGCTGATCCTTCATGGATACGGCAACGTCTTCGAACGGACATTGAAACCAGGCGAGTCGATTCTGGTCGAGCCAGGCGCATTCCTGTATAAAGATTCCACCGTTCAGATGAATGTTCAGATGCAACAATTGAGCACCGGCATATTCGGCGGAAGCGCGATGAGCCTGGCGCAGATGGTTGGTCCTGGACGCGTCGGCATTCAATCCATGTACGTTCATCACGCCACGGAATAAGAGGCAGAGATGAGTGCAACACCTTCTGCTCCCGCCGCCGGACGAAGCTACACCTGCAATTGGTGCGGCGCCGTTTCGGATGGCACATCCTTGAGTTGTCCATCTTGCGGCGCGACCATCAATGTTAAAGAAATCGTCACGCCCACCGGCTGGATCGAAATGCCCGGCCGCAAAGATATGGCGAAATTGCAAATCGGAAAGTCGTCCTGCCAGATCGAAGGACTTTACGTTCCCGCAGCCGACTTCAACCTCGCGCCCGAAGATGGGGTGTACTTTGCACATCATGTTTTGTTATGGAAGGAAAATTCCGTTGCCATTTCCATGATGTCTATGAAGGGCGCATGGAAACGGGCTTTTGCAGGGATGCCGATTTTCATGACGCAAGCCAAAGGTCCGGGACATATTGCGTTTTCGCGCGATCTTCCGGGTGAATTATTGGCTTTGCCGCTTCAACCCGGACAAGCCGTGGATGTGCGCGAACACTTCCTATTGGTCGCTACCGATCAAGTAGACTATGGTTGGACGAATACCAACATCTGGTTCAACACGCGGAGCGGCGACGAAACCGAAACCCACTATCCGCTCGGCATGTCTCTGGATCGCTTCTCTGCAACCAAGATGCCCGGCTTGCTATTGCTGCACGCCTCGGGCAATGTATTTGTGCGTCAACTCGCGCCGGGACAATCCATTTTGATCAAACCTACTGCCTTGATTTTCAAGGACCCTACTGTGAGCATGCAGTTACACTTTGAACATCCCAACAGCGGATGGAATCCCTGGATGTCTTATATCCAGCGTTACTTGTGGCTGCGAGTCATGGGCCCCGGAAGAATCGCAATCCAATCCGCGTTTGAACCAGTCGAGGATAACGGTCAAACCATAACGAATCATTCGCCAGCCACACGACAACAGTGGTAGTTTAGTGACTCCTCCCCGCGGCGACAGCCGGGAGCTTCCAAGGATTAGAACCTATGCGATATAACCCTAGCGCAAATGATATTTCTATCACGTTCAATATTAAAGCACAATTGTTCCACTAATTCTACCGCTTCGCGGTAGCGCACCTTCTATCTCTACGCGTAAATGCGAGGGCTTTACGGTGCGGTTTGGTAAATTATTGCCAAATCAAATAAACTGCGGACAGATTGACTGTCCGCAGTTTATTTTGGTTATAATCTCTTTGATGCGACGTATCGTTCAATCGCCCAAATTGATCCCGGTCTTCTTTGCGCTCATTACCATCATCGCGTACGGGCTTCTGCTGCCCCTCACCGGTTTTTATTGGGACGACTGGCCCTTTGCATGGGCGGCAAAATTTCTTGGCCCGGCGCAATTCATTCCATCTTTCGCGGGCTTTCGACCTTTCCTTGGACCGATCTTTTTTATCACCACCAGCTTGATTCCATCGAATCCGATTTTCTGGCAGATCTTCGCGCTGATCATTCGCTTCGTCGCGACGCTTTCAGTTTGGTTCGCGTTAAATCAAATTTGGCCACGCTACAAATTTCAAATACTGATCGTGTCACTTCTCTTTCTCGTCTTCCCCGGATTTAGCCAACATTGGGTCGCGTTTACACACATCAACCAAGAGTGGATTCCGTTTATCTTCTATTTGCTTTCATTTGGATTTACCGCCCGCACACTTCGCAATCCGAAAAAGAAAACTATCGATTCAATCATAGCCTTGCTTCTGCTCATTGTTGGAATCTTCCCTACTGAATATTTCATTGGTCTTGAGCCTTTACGCTTTCTTTTCATTTGGGTCATCATCGCCGAAGAAACAACAGGCATTGGGTCTCGTTTCATTCAGACGATAAAACATTGGTGGCCTTATTTCCTCATCTGGATCGTGGATGCGCTTTGGCTGATACTTTACTATAAATCGGGCGCATACGTTTCTTATGGCGTGACTGCGACTCGACACGCGCTTTCCATCAAAGCCCTATTGCTCGCGTTCGGTGACGCGTTTTGGAAAGCCGGATTTTATGTTTGGGCGCAGGTGATGGTATTGACAGGGCAATCCATCATTGCCCCGACTAGTTTATTGACTTTTGTGATCATCATCCTTTCTTTTCTATTTATTGCGTTTTACGTTTTACATCTTCAGCTACCGATCAACAAAGAACAAACCTTCGCCGTCTCTGCCATCATCATTGGCTTCATCGGCATTCTGCTTGGACGCGTTCCATCTTTCGCCGCCGGGCTTCCACTCACTTTGCAATCCTCCTATGATCGTTTTATGATCTCAATGATGCTCGGCGCAAGTTTATTTGTCGCGGGGTTGATTGATCTGCTCATCCAAAACAATCTTGCAAAGACATATGTATTCGCATTGCTGATCGCATTGGGCATCGGTCAGCAATTTTTCAACGCCAACATTTTCCGACGTGATTGGTCACGCCAGCAGGATATCTACTGGGAACTGGCTTGGCGCATCCCAGCCTTGAAACCAAACACAGCGATCCTAACCGACTTTGTGCCAATTGATTATGAAACTGATTTATCTTTTACTGCGCCAATCAGTTGGATGTACGCTCCGGACTTTCATAGTGGCGATTTACCCTATGCAATGATCTACGTCAACGAGCGTCTTGGCAGCGGGTCTCTTTTAAATCTCAAGCCGGGCACCGCTATCGAATTGCCTTATCGCACCGTGGCCTTTCACGGCTCAACCTCGCAAGCAATCGCGATCTACGCGCCGCAAAATGGATGCTTGCGCGTGCTCGACCCCGTTTATGCCAATGTCCGAACTTATAACAAGTTTCCATCTTTAACGGCCTTGATTCCTTTGTCTGATCCATCCCGCATTATTACCAACACTTCCCCACGAACCTTAACAAATCCACCTTTTCCGAACGAACCATCTCATACGTGGTGTTACTTCTACGAGCAGGCAGAGTTGGCACGCCAAATCGGTGATTGGAATAAAGTCGCAGATTTGGGGCGCGAAGCCGCAAAAGAAGGCTTTGTTCCCCAGGATTATTTCGAATGGCTGCCATTTATCGAAGCATATGCCCGCACAGGTGACTTGAAATCTGCCGAACAAATCACGCATCAGGCGTGGAAGAATGATGGGAAACTTCGTCAGGGGCTGTGTGGTCTTTGGGAACGGGTGCAGGCTGAGGGTCCGAATGTGGCACAAAATACTGCATCAAATCTATTAACAGAATTGGGATGCAAATAACCATCCAATTGCGGTGGCTCGCGGCTTGACGCTTTAAACAGGTTATGCTACCATGCTTTCTTAAGTATGCGTTACAAGGAGATATCAAGATGGTCAATAAAAAAATCAGCGTGAGGCTAACTGTTATTCTGTTGGTGGGAACCATACTGGCAACCGCCTGCACGCAATCCTATTCTGCAGCGCCCGCCGCGACACCAACACTCATTCCCGCAGGCTTGTTTGTATCGCCACTGCCGACGGGTGTAGATGCAATGCAATTGGTGGCGGATTTCGGAACGCAAACTGCGGAAGCGCTCAGCGGAACCACGGCGACTCCTGGAGCGATAACTGCTACATCAGGCACAGCCTCACCAGTGACCGATACTCCAACCTTGCCAAACGGTACATTCATTACACCGTTGAGCGGTACGAGCACACCGGCCTTAACTTTTACACCTGCACCGGTCACTGTTGTACCAATGACAAGTACATTATCAGGCGCAACCGTTGTATCCACAGGTCCGGTAGGAGCCGTTCCGGCGACGTATACTTTGCAACAAGGTGAATTTCCTTATTGCATAGCACGCCGCTATAATCTAAACCCGGAAGAATTGCTAAGACTCAACAACCTGCATGACTGGGATGCCCAATATCTGAGCCCGGGACTGACCTTGCAACTTCCACAAACGGGCGATCCATTCCCCGGCGACAGGGCATTGCACAATCATCCTGATACTTATACTGTCTCTGGAAATAACGATACCACGCTCTATGGTGTAGCTTGCTATTATGGCGACATAGATCCCGCGACCATAGCTCAAGCTGATAATCTTTCATTATCGACAACATTGAACATCGGACAGCAAATAACGATCCCGTAATTCAATCATTACGAAAAGGACAAGCCCGGTTCATGAATGAACTGGGCTTTTGTCTTACAATGAGATAAACATCTTTTTATTGCAGAGGAAGAATCATGCCGTTTGAATTCATAAAGTCCGAACCAGTATTTCAGGGACGCGCCTTCAAAATCCGCCGCGATTCCTTAAAGACACCTGATGGCCGCGAAACGAAATACGAAATCGTCGAACATAATGGATCGGTAATCATCATCCCGATTGATGAACACGGAAATCTATTATTCGTCCGCCAGTATCGTCACGCGGCAGGCATGGATTTGTTGGAGTTGCCAGCAGGCACGCGCGAGGGCGATGAACCGCATGAAGCCTGCGCGGCGCGTGAGATCCGTGAAGAAACGGGAATGGCTGCAGGGAAACTCGAACGCATCGGCAATTTTTATCTTGCGCCCGGTTATTCGACGGAATTCATGGCGGTTTTTCTTGCGACTCAATTGACCCACAATCCGCTCGAGGCGGATGCGGATGAATTTCTGGAGCTTGAAAAAATTCCAATCAACCAAGCCATCGAGATGGCCGAAAAAGGGGAAATGCCTGATTCGAAAACATTGGCAGCGTTGTTCTTGGCAAGAGCGTATCTGAAAAAATATTCTTAACTGTTTATGTTTTTTCCGCGGCGCGTTTTAAACGCGCGAGCGAATCGGCGACGCTATCATGCAGTAGATTCGGCGCAAAATGTTCCCAGATCCAACTCCACCATACAGGTGAGAAAGTAAAGTCTCAGCCAAACGAAACTTGCGTGGTGGAATTGGGAAGCGCGGTGCAGGTGATGTGATTAAACCCCGTGATGCCAAAGGGAAAATTCGTTGTGAAATCAATTTTATGTTTCGATTCATCCACACTATCGACGGTGAGAAAGATATTCAACCCGCCCGCCTTGGCATGGACTCTTTGCCCCGCCTGTGCGCGTCCTTCGGGGACAATGGAGCGCGTTTTCGCATCCCACCATAAATCATAGTTGACAGGCTCGGACAATAATTCCCAGACGCGTTCGGTGGGTGCATTGATGGTTGCGATAGGACAAGTGCTAATACTCATAGTTCACCTCTCAGCTACGACAACCTGTCGCCGGGGATTCCAAAATACGGATAAAGTTCATACGACCGTTTGCCTATTTTTATAAGGGGATCTTCATCCATCCAGCGCCTGACTTCCTCTTGATCGGTGGAATTGAAAATTCCAATGCCAGTGAATTCCGGATTAGCCGAGACCGGTCCGTTCAAAAGAAGCTTTCCTTCTGCACGAAGTCCGAACAGATAACGAAGATGATCCCATTGGATTTTGTCAGTCTCTTCTTTAGAAAAGTCTACGCCTCCGCCTTTTATGTACGTCACAAAGAAATATTGCTTGCCCTTTGCGAGAGTTCGTCTCATAAACTCATCGGTGATTTCGATTTTCTCCACCATATAAAACTTTCCTTTCAACCATAAATTTCGTTCAGACCATTTGTATCACAGATTTAATCGTATGCGTTAAAAACTTTGATCATTTCGGCTTTGGCATTTGGAGCAATCAATAAAATATTTTGCTTTATTCCATTCAGGTGATTCAGCACCACTTCTTCGCTGATTCCAACAGGCGCGTACGTTGTAAAAATTAAATTGCGTGTCTGAGCCGTGATCTGCGTACGCTGATCCGGACCGTAAATGATGCTCGAGATGATTCCTTCGCCGTCACGAATCAGCATATCACCGGCTTTGGGAGTTTGAGGTTCACCGCGCAATAAAGTATAAGATTCGGTTCCTTGTGCCGCGTCCAGCGTCAGGGGCAGATGAAGCGCATTCAGATCGTGTCCCGCCGTGAGAAGCAGAGAGTCCAACTCAGCCATGAACATGGCTTCGACCAAGGCCGTAACGCTGGGAATGGATTTGCCCTTGAAGAGAATCGACTCGAGTTGAAGCTGGACGTGATATGTCTTTTTGAACTGCCGATAATAGGCATCGTAGGTTTGCAAGACCGGATGGCTCAGCAGCGCGACCCGGTCCTGCCCTGCAAAGCGGGAACGTAATTCTTCTTCCAGTGCGGCCTTACGTTTTTCCAACTCGGCATGATGCGGCAAATTGATGGCGTCGCGCAGCACGAGCACGCCCACGTGAGCACTGGGATACAACTTTTTCCATCGGCCCGATAGTTGAAACATTGACGCTTTCTTTTTCTTAGTTTTTTATTGGCATTGTCTTGCCAGCGGTATGATTGAAAACGATGTAATCCAGGAAGAAAATCGTATTGAACGATTACTTTGGTATAAGCACAGATACAGGTTTGATTGTTTGGTATACAGAATAGGCTACGCCATTCACTTGGAAATTGTCTAATGATAATGGATTAAGTGCAATGACAGCACAAGGAGTGAATTCTGGGAATTCATTGTATTTATTAGCCGATATGTTTTTAACATTGACGGCCTCAATGCGCACATTTTTTCCCATTTTTTGTTGAAGCAAAATCCAAAGCGGGTATTCCCAAGCATTACCATAGATATATAACCCAATGTGTCGACATTGACCATTCATATCACTTGCTAATAAACGGGCCGCCCATGTATAAGATGTTTCCAATTCTTGCTGACCATGAAAATATTGTTCTTCTCTTGGCGTATTGAGTATGTTTGTGGTACTAAAGAGTGGACGCTTTTGATTTAAGAATACCCAAGGCAAAGCTCCCAAAAACAGGAGGAGCATAATCGCGGGGGCGATCCATTTTCCTTGGAACACTAATATTGCCATTGCTATTAATGGTGACCATAAAACAAATAACGGTAATTCCAATCGGATTACCCACGGTTGCCACTTTAAATATAAACAAAAAAGCAGGAAACTCAGGATCAAGCAGAAAAGATAATAAATTGTATTTCGATTCCGTCTTTGATAAATTACCACTAACAGAATAGCAATCATAATCAAAAT
The DNA here is from genome assembly GCA_963783295.1 of uncultured Chloroflexia bacterium. Classification (GTDB taxonomy): domain Bacteria; phylum Chloroflexota; class Anaerolineae; order Anaerolineales; family Villigracilaceae; genus Fen-1038. The sequence goes on from CAWAMX010000001.1 coordinate 631,500, forward strand.
GACATGAAGAAGGTTTCCGGCGAAGTCTTCATGGAAAGAGGGTCTACCTATGACGAACTCCTGTTGCGGCATGTATGTGGTTCGAGGGTCGTTCGTGGAGATGCCGATGAATTCATGGAATTGATAGACGGCCTTTTCAAGGAAACGGTTTATAGTATCAAAGGGAGTTCCGAGATTAACAGCAATGTTTCGAACAACATTCGATGATAGCTCAGGGATCGAAAAGACGGAATTCGAATAATGATCCGGTATGGTATAGTGGCCGGGCGAGGTCTCTTGCGTTATACCTAGCGGATTTGAAAACAGATTGTAGTTACGGATATAAAATCCGAGGTTGATTAATAAGAAAACAAAGGCGATCATCCCTAAAAGCTTAAAGCCCTTGGATCGATACGTTTTGAGAACCGGGACACTCAACCATGTCAGGAAAGGAAATGCATAAATATAGGCTGTTGCCTTGGTCAACGCGGCCAGACCAAGGCTTGCTCCAACAGCAAATGCGCTCCAGGGGTCGCTTTTGGTCTTCAACACAAATATCCAGTAAACGAAACAGACCATCCAGAAGGAGGCAACATAATCGTTCTGTGTGCTTGAACCCTGCAGAACACCCATTGGGATGGTCATACCAACGACCGCACTGAAGATCTGCCCTTGGCGATTAGCACCGAGCTCTTTAGCAATCAAAGTGACGCCAATCGCACACCCGATCATACTGAACCACTGGATAGAGTTTGCAAGGCGATCGGTTCCAGCCAACACTTGGAAATGGAGGATGGCAAACTCACTCCATGGATTTAGGTAGAGTTGCCGAAGCTCTTGTGTGGGATAGTAGTCGACGCTTCCATCCTGGATCCAGTGCATAACGCGCGCCATATGATACGTCATTGAATCAAATGTATTGGGCGGTGCAATAATGGCAATTAATCCCACGACAGAGGCTATAAAAACAACACATCCGAGAAGAAAAAGCTCAAAGCGAGAAATGGATGGTATCTTTAATTCTTCGAAAAGGTTCTTGGGATTACCAACAATCTTGATCCAGCAAAGAACTGCTGCAATAAGATACAGCCCCCATGTGCCTTCGATCGGCCAAAACGAAATTGCTTTGAACAAACTCAAGATCTCTGTCGTGGCAGTCAGCAGGACGCTCCATGTTATTGCCGCGGATAAGAAGGCTGTGCGCCATTCATCCTGTACTTTATAAAAGATTCCCCACAAGAACAAAAAAACGAGCAAAGGTATGATAGGCGCAAAGATGTTCATAGAATAATCGATTAGAATTATATTGCATAATTGGATAAAGCGAAGACTTGTTTCTTTTGCAATCGATGATTTGCGTCAGTTCTTGTCGTGATCCCGCATTGATGGCTTCGCACATGACGAGCACGCCCGCATGAGCGTTTGGATAGATTGATTCCCATGCGTCGGAAGCTTGAAACATTATTTTCCTTTTTTATTCTTAGAACCCATTGGTGTCTCAACTGTATCTTCGAGATAATTCTTTATATCATTGAACCGACGAATCATTTTATCCTTTTCAGGAAGGAACTTGCTTAGGCTAAGCAATCCGATTAATATCATCGTCGCACTAGCTTCTAAAAAGCTTGGAACAACAGAGGCTGTTTCTTGACTCGCAAAGAAGATTACTAATCCAATAAGGGTTGCAAAAGTCAAAGAGGCAAAAGAGAACAGAACACGAATTTTAATTTGTGCTATATCTTCATTAGATAACCTTATTTCCCCTAGCATAGGGAAACCATGAGTACTACGACTAAAAAAACCAAATAAGGGCACAAGCGATGCCCTATATATCCCTACGTCCTGAGTAATAAACTTGACTTTTGCATCCTTGGTTTCAAAAGTTTTATTAGTGAATTCCTCCGGCACCTTGATAGAAAAGGGATTTGAGGAACTAAAAATTGTAAGTCCGAATTGAAAAGACTTTAAAGTCCAGGTCGTCTCCTGCATAAGTTCTAAAACTGCTGAGCCAATAATTAAAAATATCCATGTGAATTGGTTCATCAATCTTTTTCCGCCCGATACGGCGCTTCTTGTTCAATCTCGCCCACATACTGCGGCAGGTTGGTATGTCCCAACATCTGGCGGATGGCTTGGATCTCACCCATGTGATACCAATAATGATAGGTCGTGCGCCGCATGGCCGAACCAACGGATTGACCGATGGACTTGCCATCACGCAACAAGTCAGTCAGCAAGCCTTCGGTTGTCAGCGTGTCGAGAAATGGATCAACGGCTTTGGTCACCGTGTGCCAGATCTCGAGCATTTCTTTCAATGAGGGTGTACTCATCGGGCAATCGCCAGCGAACATCTCAGTTAATTTTGGATAAAGAACTCTGCCTTGTGCGCGGTCGAGAAAATACCGGTGCTCCTGCCATGCCAAATGTCCCACAATCCAACTGATACAGTTCATCGGTCCAAAATGTTTGCTACCATCGTCTTCGGACGGACCTTCCAGTCCAAGCAGCCATTCACTGCGTGTAAAGCGGAGTTGGTCAACTAATGGATGAGCCATATCACCTCTTTAATTATTGAAAACGAATCTCTTCCACCCGCCAGCTTTCCTCGCCCATCAACTTTTTCAAGCGCGATAATAATTCCGCATCGATGCGCGTCGTGTCGCTGGGGAAGTCAATCAAATGTCCCTTGCCGTCCTCGAACACATGGAACGAGAAGCGGTCGCGTCCGTGGAATGAAATCAGTGTACCGTAAAGCGTTTTGATGCGGCGCTTATCATGTTCCTTGTCACCCGTCGAACGCAGGATCACCGTAATCTGCTTCGGCGGATGCGTTGAGTCTTCTTCTTGCGCCAACGGAACATATAATGAAGGCGGAAGTTTCGGCTCGACTTTCATCGGCTCGACGGGCTGCAATGCAAGCGCCTCGTGCAGGACTTCGACCGGTTTCTGTTCTTTAACTTGTACATCGCTTTGAGCTGATTCAGTAATATCGCGTGCCTCGATATTTTTGTCATACATCTTTGGTTCCGCGCGTGCCGCAATCTCCGCGGCTTCAAACGACGGTTGCCATTCTTCCTCCCAGCCATCAGGGAAGTTATCCGGCGGAGGCGGGGAATCATTCGCGTTCGATTCGCTTTTATTCGATGAAGGTTTCGCACCATAAGCAACCGGCTTCTCTGCCTCTTGCCGAACCGGTGCAGGTGCGCGTTTGACGGGTTGAGTTGCAGGACGCGGCATCGCTTTGGAAACAGGGGCTGATGAAGGCACGGGATGATTCGGCTTTACATCATCTAATGCTTCGGTCACTTTGATTTCAGTTCGAATCAAATCGACCAAAACTTTCGGAGGCGTACTGCTCGCATCTGCTTTGCCTTCAACGATTATGATTTGCCCGATGCTCAACTGCTCACGATATTTTTCCCAGGTGCGCGGGAACAACACGAGTTCGATATTGCCTTGAATATCTTCGATGGTGACGAAACCCATGGCCTTGTTCGTCTTGGTCATATATGGTCGAACGTTGGTGACGAGGCCTGCCACGCGAATCTTTTCTTCATGCTGCGCTTCGCTCAACTGTCCCGAGAAATGCGTTACGATTTGCGTCAACGTGGGTTGATACGGCGTGAGCGGATGATCGGAAATGTAAAGACCGATCAGATCACGTTCCCAATTGAGTTGTTCGCGTTTATCTACATTGTTGACATCGGGCAATGTGATGGTTTCCGTCACGCCGGTCACCACGCCGAACAAACTGAGTTGTCCGGCTTCCGCCGCGCGGAAATGATTACTGCTGATGGCGACGATGCGTTCCAATGAAGCCAACAGCGCGGCGCGGTTTCCAAACGAATCCATCGCGCCGACCTTGATCAAACATTCCAGAGCGCGCTTGCCGACCGCGCGCAAATCCACGCGGCGCGCAAAATCATTCAGGTCATTGAACGCGCCATTTCGTTTGCGCTCTTCGATGATCACCTCTACCGCGCTTTGACCAGTGTTCTTGATCGCCCCGAGTCCAAAGCGGATGTTAGGTTTTCCTTCCATATCTTCAATCTCAAAATCCCAGCCGGATGTGTTGATCTGTGGTGGAAGCACCGGCACGCCCATCGAGCGCGCATCAGCCACATACAACGCGACTTTTTCAGTTTGTCCCGCCGAGGCGGAAAGCAGAGCCGTCATATATTCGGCGGTGTAACGCGCTTTGAGAAAGGCGGTCTCAACTGCGATCACACCATAATCGGCAGCGTGCGACTTGTTGAAGCCGTAACGCGCGAACTCTTCCCAGTCGGAATAAATTGCCTCGGCGATTTCGGAAGCCATTCCCTGCTTGATTGCACCCGCTACAAATTTCTTGCGATGCTTCTCAATGTCTTCTTTCTTTTTCTTCGAGATGGCTTTACGTAATTCATCGGATTCGGATGGCGTATATCCCGCCAGTTCCACTGCGGCGCGCATCAACTGTTCCTGGTAGAGCGGAATGCCGTACGTGGATTCAAAAATGGGTTTCATCGCCGGATGACGATATTCAACTTCCGCTTCGCCGTGCATGCGCGCAATGTAATCGGGAATGAACTGCATCGGGCCGGGACGATACGCAGCGACCATGGCGATGACGTGATCTAGCTTGGTTGGCTTCATTTGGACGATGTAGCGCGTCATGCCACCGCCTTCCACTTGGAACACGCCCGCGGTTTGCCCACTGCCGAGCAGTTCAAACGCTTTTGGGTCGTCGAGGGGAATATTGTTCAAATCAAGATGAACGCCGTGACGTTTCTCGATCATGTCACAGGCTTTCGCCATCACGCTTAACGTGATCAGCCCGAGGAAATCCACTTTCAGCATGCCCAGCGAATCGAGGATGCCCATTTCAAATTGCGTGACCGTTTTGATAGGTGTCTCTTCTGAGCCGGAGGTTGGACGATGCAACGGAAGATATTCGAGAATCGGCTTATCGGAAATCACCACGCCCGCGGCGTGCGTGCCCGCATTGCGGACAGTACCTTCCATCCTGGCTGCAATGTCAATCAGCTCATGTAAGTGCGGAGTTGAATCATAAACTTCCTTGAATTCAGGAATAGCCAACGCATCTTCCATCGTAGTTGCGCGGCCTGAAACGAACGGCACCAGCTTTGCGATGCGGTCGACTTCATTCAATGGAATATCCATCACGCGGCCCACATCACGCAAGGCAGCTTTGGTTCCCATCGTGCCGAAGGTGATGATCTGCGCGACTTTGTCGCTTCCATATTTATTTGTGCAATATTCGAGCATCTCGGCGCGGCGGTCATCGCGGAAGTCGAGGTCAATATCCGGCATTGAGATGCGCCCCGGATTGAGGAAGCGCTCGAAGATCAAATCATGCTGGATGGGATCGACGATGGTGATGTTCAAGGTGTAAGCGATGATCGAACCCGCCGCCGAACCACGCGCGTTATACCAGATTCCATTCTCACGGGCATAGCGGCACAAGTCCCACACAATTAAGAAGTATGCATCGAATCCCATCTTGTGGACAACACCCAACTCGTATTCGAGTCTTTCGCGGACCTCCTGGCTGGCCGCGCAATTCCCGTAGCGACTTGTCGCTCCTTCTTCGCACAAATGGCGTAGATAGGTTTCCGCGGTATATCCTTCGGGAACCGGGAACTCCGGCAGATGATAGCCCTTGAAGGAAAGATCAACATTACAGCGTTCAGCAATCAATAACGTGTTACTCAATGATTCAGGGACTTCCGCAAATAACTGACTCATCTCCTGCGGCGTGCGCAGATAATATGAATCGTCCGTCATCCGCATGCGTTCGGGATCGGATAATAACGATTGCGTTTGAATCGCCAGCAAAATATCCTGCAAACGCGCATCATCGGGGTTGATGTAATGCACGTCGTTGGTTGCAATGAATTTTGCGGAATGCCGCGCGCCCATCTCAACCAGTCTGCGATTGAGATCGGTGATTTCTTTTATATTATGTTGTTGCAATTCAACGAAGAATCGGTCGGGGCCGAAGACATCGTAATACCAGTTCATGCGTTTGACCGCTTCTTCGGGTTTGTCATCCAATAGTGCGCGCGGAATTTCCGCGGACATACAGCCTGAAGTACAAATCAGCCCCTCGGAGTGTGCCGCTAAAAAGTCATGATCGATGCGTGGATAATAGTAGAAGCCGTCGAGTTGCGCCGCGGAAGCAATCTTCAAAAGATTCTTGTAGCCTGTTTCGTTCTCCGCCAGCAGAAGCAAATGGTAGGAGGAACGGTCGAGCTTTGAATCGCGGTCGTGCATGGTACGCGCCGCCATGTAGGCTTCGAGCCCAATGATAGGTTTGACGCCTGCATCCTTCGCCGCCTTGTAAAAATCAATCACGCCAAACATCGTGCCGTGATCGGTGATGGCCACCGCGGGCATATCCATTTCCTTGACACGTTTGACCAGCTTCTTGATGTTGCTGAAGCCATCGAGCAAAGAGTATTCCGTGTGAACGTGAAGGTGGGCGAAGGTCATAGGTGGTTGCGATTATAGCACCTCGACCTTAAATTAGAACAAATGATTGCCTTAAAAAGTTCTACAATTTTGGTGTATGTCTTGCCGGAGAATGCTTTTTATTCTCATTGCCAATGATTTTACTTCTTATAGGTTTCTAACAACTTACTTTTATCCCTATGCTATAATCCCATCCCGAAAGGCGATGAATGCTCCAGAAATTTGTCAGTGTCTTCGGGGGCGACCCCAATAAACGTACCGTTGAAAAATTAGCAGGGATTGTTGACGAAATCAACTCGCTTGAGCCAGAGCTCGAGAAGCTCAGCGATGAGGCTTTACGCGCCAAGACGGAGGAGTTCAAGGCGCGGCTTTCTATCACGTCAGTTCCTTTGCCAGCGGGAGAGAGTGTCCAAAGGACGGATGAGGAAAATGAAAAAGAAATTCAAGACATCCTTGAAGAAATTCTCCCCGAAGCCTTTGCGGCGGTGCGCGAAGCATCGAAGCGCACAATTGGATTGCGTCATTATGATGTCCAAATGCTGGGCGGAGTCGTTCTGCATCGCGGCCAGATCGCCGAGATGAAAACCGGCGAAGGCAAAACGCTGGTTGCCACGCTCCCGCTTTATCTCAACGCGCTGACAGGACGCGGAACGCATCTTGTCACGGTCAATGACTATTTGGCGCGGCGCGATGCGCGCTGGATGGCTCCTATCTTTGCCATGCTTGGACTATCGGTCGGCGTTTTGCAAATGGCGGCCTCCACTGAGAATGGAAAGAAAGCGTTCCTGGTTGACTTTGAAAAAGAATCGCCGCACGAGGACCAGCATCATTTGCGGCTTGTCGATCGAGTTGAAGCATACGCGGCGGACATTACCTACGGAACCAATTCTGAATTCGGTTTTGACTATCTGCGCGACAACATGACGATGAGCTTGAATGACCGCGTCCAACGCGGTCATTATTTCTCCATCGTGGATGAAGTGGATAATGTGTTGATCGATGAAGCGCGCACGCCGCTCATTATCTCAGGACCCGCACAAGGCGACCTCGAGTGGTATGGCAAAATGGCGCAAGTCGTCAAACAGTTGAAGCCCGAGGATTACGAAGTCAACGAGAAGGACCGCGCTGTCAATTTGACGGAAGTCGGCGTGGCACATGCCGAACAATTGATCGGTCAGCCGCTGATGGATCCGGACCGACCCGAAGATGTCACCCCCGAACAGGCGCACCTGACCGGTTTCCTCGAACAAGCCATGCGCGCCCAATACCTATTTCATCGCAATAAAGATTATCTCGTACAGGGCGGCAAGGTTATCATCGTGGATGAGTTCACGGGCCGCCTCATGCCCGGACGAAGATGGTCGGATGGTTTGCACCAGGCCGTCGAGGCCAAAGAGAATGTGCGCGTCGAGCCGGAGAATGTGACCTACGCCACCATCACGTTGCAAAATTATTTTCGCATGTATAAAAAGCTGGCGGGCATGACCGGCACGGCGCTGACTGAATCGGAAGAGTTTAGCAAGATTTATAAATTGGAAGTGATGCCGATCCCAACCAATCTGGAGTATCAAGCCTTTGGCGATAGTGCGCCGCTGGTTGAGATCAAAGCGAAAGATGAAGAAAATTATCAGTATTCGTATTTTGCAAAAAAGGACGACGGCAAGGAGCCGGTTTATTATCGGCGCAAAGATTATCCCGACGCCATTTATCGAACCATTGAATCGAAAGCTACGCTCCATCGTGACCGAGATCGTTCGGTATCACACACTAGGACGACCGATGCTGGTCGGCACAACTTCCGTTGAATCGTCCGATCGTTTATCGAATCGACTCAAAGCCGAGCCTGTTCGACGCTTGATGCAAATCTTATTAGTTCGTCATGGATTCTTGAAAGCGAACAATCGCGAAGAAGACGGAAGGCTCATTCCTGAGTTGCAGCCCTTCAATGAACCACTGGAAAAGATCACACCCGACGCATTGAGAAAATTTGGCTCATCGTTTGGCATGACCAACCTCAACCTCGATGATCCATCGAATCTTTCCACGCTTCTTGAGATTTTAGACTTGCCGAAAGATGCAACGGATCGTTTGAAATCCATCTTGCAGGCGGGTGTGCCGCATCAAGTGCTGAATGCGCGCAGGCATACGGAAGAATCGCAAATCATCGCCGGTGCGGGTGCGTTCGGCGCAGTGACCATCGCCACGAACATGGCGGGACGCGGCGTGGATATCAAACTCGGTGGCGAACTGGCCGAAGAAGTCATCTCGGCGGTCAATCGGGTTTTGCGCCGCGCCGGTTATGATGATCCGTTCGACATGCCGCTCGAAGAGCGACGCCAGGCTTTGCAAAAAGTTGATCCATCACAATATGGACTCTATGAAGCCGAGGTCAAACACTTTCTTCAATACTTCGAAGATATGGAACGAGTCAAACAACTCGGCGGTTTGCATGTCATCGGCTCGGAACGTCACGAAGCGCGCCGCATTGACAACCAGCTGCGTGGCCGTTCTGCGCGTCAGGGCGACCCCGGCTCTTCGCGCTTTTATCTTTCGCTCGAAGATGATCTGATGCGGCTCTTCGGCGGCGATCAAGTCAGCGGTTTGATGCAGCGCCTTAAAGTGGATGACTCGCTTCCGCTTGAAGCGCGCCTGGTCAGCGGCATCATCGAAAATTCACAACACCGGGTCGAGGGCGCCAACTTCGATGTCCGAAAGCATCTGCTCGAATACGATGATGTGCTCAACAAACAACGCGAGCAAATCTATTCACAACGCGATCGCATCTTCACCAAGGAAGATTTGACCGAAGATGTGGATGGCATGTTGCAGTCCGAAGTCGGGAAGCGCGTCGAGCTTGGACTGAGCGACGAAGAAGGTCCGTGGAAATTGATTGCGTGGCTAGAGCAGGTCCAACCGCCTTTTGAATCTCAGGGACGCCTCCTTCCGACTTTTGGGCTGTCTCTCGTTCTCAATGAGTTAAACAAATCTAACGATGTTCGGGCGGCCATCCCTGATATCGTTTCCCGTGCGATTGAAATCGAACAATCTCATACCTTGCGTGCCATCGAGGCTTTGATCGAGCACACGGAAGGGACTCTCGATAATCAAATCTCCGAACGCACCGACGCGCTGGATGCCTTCTTTCAAACCTTGCGTGACTCCGAGGAGCCGATCCGTCCGCAGAAGGCTGCTGAAGAATTAAGCGGCTTGATCCATTTTCAGTTACGCTTGAATGGCGAGCAATCCCGTTTACTGACTGATGATCCCGACGAATTCAAGAAATGGCTGGGGGATTATGTTGAGACAAATTTGATTGGCATCAATGCCAATCGCGTGATCGGCGCAATCGAACGCCGCTTGAATGAACCGCTTGGATTAAAGATAGATACTTCCAATTGGGACGAGGCGGCAAATCAAATCGTAAGCTCGGGGCGCGAATTGATGAAACGTCAGCGCGAGCAATTGACCTCGCAGGTCCACCATGATTTGGAAACCATCATGCAGCGAGAAACGGCTGACGATGATTTAAGCAAACTGCGCATCTTGCTATCACTGTCGCAAGGCGTGCGCACCCTCTTCGATCAACGAACCCATCGCCAGCTTCGACAAGTCTTTAGTCGTTTTACTTATGTATATCTTGCCGCGCTGTTGTTGGAAAATCGCACCGCTGAAGATGTGACCGATGCCGTGCTTGAACATCTGGAGGAAGCGGAGTCCGCGCTGCAGACCACGTGGGGACAAAGCGAGTTCGCCCGTTTGAGTCAAAACGCCACCAAGCTATCAGACTTTGGAACCGCCGCGAAAGTATTCGGCGAAGAAAGACAAAGCGAAGAAGTATCCACTTTGAGTGAGTCTGAGCGAGAGCAGTTAATCCAAGCCATCGGATCATATGTTCTTAATGAAGTCAAACGCCAACTATTGTTGGGCGCGATCACGGAGTTGTGGGTCGAATATTTAACGAAAGTCGAATCCCTGCGCGTCTCGATCGGACCTCGAGGCTTATGCACAGCGTGACCCACTGGTACAATACAAGGGCAAGGCTTCAGAGTTGTTCCAGCAACTGCTGTCGGATGTGCGTGCCGCTGTCATCGGGCGCGTGTTCTCTTATCAACCGCGGCGCATTGAGGTTACGCCAACGGAAGTCGCCGAGGTTCCTGTCGAAGCGCAAGCCGCACAAATCGAAAGCAGCAAAAAGAAACGACGTCGCCATTAATTAAAGATATGGCTGAACGAATCACAGCAACCTTAAAGAATTACCGCGCCCTCCCCAAGGTGGAACTGCATCGCCATTTGGAGGGCACTTTGCGTTTGGACACGATGCTCGACATTGCACGCCAGCACGGGATCACGATCCCGGCCGATCTTATGCGACTCAGCAGTCTGGTGCAAATGCAGGAAGAAGAAAAGTATACATTTCAGAACTTCCTTGCCAAGTTCAATACATTGAGATTGTTTTATCGTTCGCCTGATGTAATCCGTCGCATCACGCGCGAAGCAATTGAAGATGCGGCCAGGGATAATGTCAAATATTTGGAATTGCGTTTTACGCCTGTGGCGCTCAGCCGCGCCGAGCGCTTTCCGCTTCACGATGTGATTGACTGGGTGATCACCAGCGCACAGGATACCGCTGAAGAATTTGGCATTACGGTACGGTTGATCGCGTCTGTCAACCGGCATGAAAGCCACGAACTAGCTGAGCAGGTCGCGTGGCTCGCCGCGGAACAAAAGGATCGCGGGCTGATCGCGCTGGACTTGGCAGGCAACGAAGCCGAGTTCAAGTCCGAGCCATTTTACGGCGTGTTCAAGGAAGCGCGGCAGGCCGGATTACACATGACGATTCACGCCGGGGAATGGGGACCAGCGGCGAATGTTGAAGAAGCCATCGAGAAGCTGGGCGCGGAACGCGTCGGTCATGGTGTACGCGTGCTGGAAGACGAGAACGTGGTCGCGTTGGCAAAGGAACGCAACACTGCGTTCGAAGTCTGTGTGACGAGCAATTATCAGACTGGCGTCGTGCCCGCGCTGGAAGCGCATCCGTTGGGAGCCATGCTCAAAGCCGGACTCAATGTCACGATCAACACCGATGATCCCAGCATTTCGCGCATCACATTGAGTCAGGAATACCACATTGTATGCGATGACCTTGGTCTTTCGATGGTTACTTTGAACGAACGAATTCTTGCTGCGGCTCAAGCAGCGTTTTTATCCGACGATGAACGCGATAAACTGGTGAAACAATTAAGAAAAGAATTGAAATTATAGTAAAATCAAAAACAGATCACAGGGTATCAAAGGCGCTCCTTTGTACCTTATGAGGTGAAAGATTACCCCAAAGGAGCTGAAATGAATGATTTCTTTAAAGCACATGATAATTTAAAAGTGGGAGATAAAAAGTACGTCATTTACCGAATCGACGCATTAGAAAAAGCGCATCTCACAGATTTGAAGCGGCTTCCGTTTTCGATCCGCATCATGCTTGAGGCCGCCCTTCGTCAATGCAATGACAAGGAGGTTACTCAAGACGATGTGAAGAACATCGCTGCCTGGAAGCCGCAAGGCAAAAGACCCGGCATTCCATTCCTCCCCGCGCGGGTCGTGATGCAGGATTTCACGGGAGTGCCCGCAGTAGTAGATTTAGCCGCGATGCGCGCCGCCGTTGCCCGTCTGGGTGGCGACCCGAAGAAGATCAATCCGCTGGTGCCAGTTGACCTCGTCATTGATCATTCCATTCAGGTTGATTTCTTTGCGACAACTGATGCACTTCAACGAAATACCGAAGTCGAATTTCAACGCAACCGCGAGCGCTACGAATTTTTGAAATGGGGACAAAAGGCGTTTCGTAATTTCCGCGTGGTGCCGCCGATGACCGGCATTGTTCATCAAGTCAATCTTGAATATCTTGCCGATGTGGTGATGACCAAAACAGAGAACGGCGAAATCGTTGCTTTTCCTGATACGCTAGTCGGAACTGATTCGCATACCACGATGATCAACGGCCTCGGTGTGTTGGGTTGGGGTGTGGGCGGCATCGAAGCCGAGGCCGTGATGCTTGGTCAGCCGATGGATATGCTCTTGCCAGATGTGATTGGCTTTAAGCTTCGCGGCAAATTGAGAGAGGGCGTGACCGCTACCGATCTGGTTCTCACGGTTACACAAATGCTGCGCAAGAAAGGCGTAGTGGATAAGTTTGTTGAGTTCTTCGGCCCAGGTCTTGACTCGATGTCACTACCTGACCGCGCCACCATCGGCAACATGGCACCTGAATATGGCGCGACGATGGGATATTTCCCGGTCGATGCGGAAACGCTAAGATATATGAAGCTAACCGGTCGTCCGGATGAAGTCATCGAACGAACTGAAGCGTATATGCGTACCCAAGGATTATTCCGCGACGCATCCTCGCCTGATCCTGAATTCACCGATACCATCGAACTCGATCTTGACTCGGTTGTGCCGTCCTTGGCTGGACCCAAACGCCCACAGGATCGCGTACCGATGTCTGAACTCAAAGAGACGTTTGAGAAGGCCTTAACGGCTCCGGTCAAAGAGCGCGGCTTCGAGTTGAAGCCCGAAGCATTGAACGCCGAAGCGACTTTCGGAACAAATGGCGGCTCGCGTACGATGAAGCATGGCGCGGTTGTGATCGCCGCAATTACTTCATGTACCAACACCTCCAACCCATCAGTGTTGATCGCGGCAGGATTGGTAGCAAAGAAAGCCGTAGAAAAAGGGCTGACCGTTCAGCCGTATGTCAAGACTTCGCTTGCGCCTGGCTCGCGTGTGGTTACGGATTATTTGAAGAAAGCGAATCTGCTCGACCCGCTTGCCAAACTCGGATTTAATGTTGTGGCTTATGGATGCACAACATGCATCGGAAATAGTGGTCCGCTTTCGAGCGAAGTCTCACGCGCGGTCACCAGCGGTGATCTGGTTGCCGCGGCAGTGCTTTCGGGCAATCGCAATTTTGAAGGCCGCGTCCATCCGCTAGTCAAAGCGAACTTCCTTGCATCGCCGCCACTCGTCGTGGCATACGCGCTGGCTGGCACGGTTGATATTGATCTCAACAAAGAACCGCTTGGGATCGATTCAAAAGGTCAACCAGTTTATCTTAAAGATTTGTGGCCCAGTCAGGATGAAATCAAAGCGGCTATCGCTTCCAGCCTCGACGTGAGCATGTTCAAGGATCGTTATTCCAGTGTGTTCGAAGGCTCAGATATGTGGAAGGCGATCAAAGTTTCCGGCGGCGACATCTATGAATGGGATGAGGCTTCAACTTATATTCATCACCCGCCGTATTTCCAAACTTTGACTTTAGATGTCCCATCCATAAACGACATCAAAGGTGCACGCGTCCTCGGATTTTTTGGCGACTCGATCACGACCGATCACATCTCACCTGCCGGCAACATCGCCGCGGATTCTCCCGCAGGAAAATTCCTGCAAGAGCGTAATGTTCAGCCCAAGGATTTCAATCAATATGGTGCGCGGCGTGGCAATGACCTCGTGATGGCGCGCGGTACGTTTGCGAATATTCGTCTCAAGAATATGCTCGTCGCTCCGAAGGAAGGTAACTGGACAAAGCATTTCCCTGACAACAGCGGTGATCCCCATCTATGACACGGCGATAAAATATCAAAGCGAGGGCGTGCCCGCGATTGTGATTGCGGGCAAGGAATACGGAACCGGCTCCAGCCGCGATTGGGCTGCGAAGGGACCGCTCCTTCAAGGCGTGCGCGCAGTGATCGCAGAATCGTTCGAGCGCATTCATCGTTCCAATCTCGTTGGCATGGGCATCCTGCCTTTGAAATTCATCGATAGCCAGAACGCTGAATCGCTTGGCTTGAAAGGTGATGAAGTGTTCGACATCGTTGGCTTGAGCGACAAGATGGCTCCGAAGAGCATAGTCACTGTCAAGGCGAAGAAGGCAGATGGCAAAGTTGTGGAATTCAAAGCCACTGCGTTGCTGAACACCGACGTGGAAGTGAACTACTATCGCAATGGCGGTATATTGCATACGGTGCTTAGGAATTTGGTTCGATAATGTTTTATATAAAAAGGCAGTTTGTCAACTGCCTTTTTATATCTTTCTGACAACTCCCCACGGGCTTTAGCCTGGGGGTTCTGGAGAACCATCATGCTCTCCATCATCAAACCTATCCAATGAAAGCCTTACATGATTTATCACTAGATTTACAGACGAGCCGCTCTGACGTCTTTCGACGTTGACCCGAAGGTCCATCGTAGCTTGAGTTTTGCCTCGCGCACATCCGCTAGGAGCGTTGTCCGCACCGCACCCAAAAAGGGCCATCGGGAGGCATTCCACGGTTCAAGTTTTATCAGCAGACAGATTCCTCTGCCGAACCGCATACTTGAATAGAATTTCCTTACACAAATGATAACTTTTAACTTAAAACCCTAAATTTCTTGTAAGGCAATAGTAAACCGCTTGTTCTATCCAAATAGATTAAAACCGATTAAGATATCCTTATCTTTTAAGGAGATTCTATTATGCTTCAATCCCCCAATAAGGGCCAAGGTTTGGTTGAGTATGCATTGATTCTTGTTCTAGTCGCTATCGTAGTTATTGCAGTATTGATGGTACTTGGGCCGAGAATAGGAACCGTCTTTAGCTCCATCAATAGTAGTTTGAGCGGCATATAGCATATATTTAGCTCATAACAAAAATTCCCGCTTGAATGCGGGAATTTTTGTTTCTTGTTTATCAAACCGTGATGAGTGTCGGTTGTTTAACCGAAGTGGCCTGCATGGACCATGGCCCCGTCCATGTGATGGTGACGGGGATGATCCTGCCTTTCAAATCTTCATCTGATTCGATGAAGACCAGCTTGTTGGTCGGCGTGCGGCCTTTCCAACGATTCTTTACTTTTTCCTCAAAGAGCACATCCACCGTTTGACCGAGATATTTTTTGTTGATCTCGTCCACGATCTTTTCCTGCATCTCTTCCAACATGCGGAAGCGGCGCATCTTTTCCTCATCCGAAACGTTATCGTCCATGCGACGCGTAGCGACCGTCCCTTCACGGGACGAGTAACGCGCCAGATGAGCGACATCCAGTTTGAGGTCCGCTAAGACGCGGTAAGTTTCCATGAATTGCTCATCCGTCTCGCCGGGGAAGCCGACGATGATGTCCGTCGCTATCGAGCAATCGGGAATCTTCCTGCGGATTTTCTCAACCAGGTCGCGATAATTTTTTTGAGTATAGCCGCGCTTCATGTTGAGAAGCACCTCATCGTCACCGGCTTGAATCGGGACTTCGATGTGCGGCATGACTTTGGGAAGTTCGGCAACCGCATTCATCAATTCTTCGGTGAAGTAATTCGGATGCGAAGTGAGGAAGCGGATGCGCTCAATGCCTTCGACTTGATGCACGATGCGCAGCAGCGCGGCGAGGTTCGGACCGTCGGGCACATCCTTGCCATAACGATCCACGATCTGACCGAGGAGCGTGATCTCCTTGACGCCTTGCAAGGCAAGCGAACGAATCTCGCTGACGATATCACCAACGGGACGACTGCGCTCAACGCCGCGTCTAAACGGAATGATGCAAAATGTGCAGGCGTGCGAACAGCCATAAACAATCGGCACGTGTGCGCTGATGAGCTCGCCGCGTTCGTGTTGAGGAAGAATTAAATCTTCATCCATCAGTGCGAAGCGACGCGTGGTTTCATCTGATTCGATGGCACGTATCTCGCCTTGACTCAAAAACGAAACCAGTGGACCCGGATCAGACGGCGGCGAGAACACATCCACGAATGGAAGCTTGGCGCGCAGTTTCTCCGCGCCGCGCACGCCGACCAGACAGCCCATCAAGTTGATGACGAGATTCGGATTCTGATCTTTGAGAGGACGAAGCGACGTTAAACGCCCAAGCGCTTTGTCTTCCGCGGATTGACGCACAACACAAGTATTTAAAACAATAACATCCGCTTCTTCGATAGTATCGGTAAAGGTGTAACCCAAGTGCTCCAGCGACGAGCCGACGCGTTGCGAGTCGGCCACATTCATCTGACAGCCTTCGGTCCAGATGTGATATTTCATAAGGCGTAGATTATAACCGAATCTCAAATGTCATTGCGAGGAGCGCTGCGACGTGGCAAACTCATGTAACATTCAAATGAACGCTAAAGGAGATTGTCACGACCTGCTCCACAGATCTCGCAATAACATCTAAACTGAACAGCGCAGAGATTTTCTCTGCGCTGTTCAGTATTATGCAGTCTGCTTTTTCAGCATCTCCAAATGATGCTTGCGGAACTTGGAGACCTTCGGCGCAACCACGGCCATGCAATATGGCTGGTTGGGGTTATTGGCGAAGTATTCTTGATGGTAATCTTCGGCCATATAGAATTTGTCGAGCTTGGTGACTTCGGTCACAATGGGCTTGTCCCAGATATGCTGGTCGTTCAATTCCTTGACGGTCTCCTCAGCAACCTTCTTTTGTTCATCGTTATGATAGAAGATCGCTGAACGATATTGCGTGCCGACATCATTGCCTTGACGATTCATCGTGGTCGGATCGTGGATGGCGAAGAAGACGTTCAGAATATCCTTGTATGAAACGGTCCTCGGATCGAACGTGACTTGCGTAACCTCGGCGTGTCCCGTCGTACCGGTGCAGACTTCACGATAGGTGGGATTGGCTTTTGTCCCTCCGGCGTAACCAGAACTCCACCGATTGCACGCCTTTGACGTCATCGAATACCGCTTCGAGGCACCAGAAGCATCCACCCGCCAGCGTCGCAGTTTGTAGATTATTATTCATAATAAATTCTCCTTCTAAAATAAATTTACAGGCTTGTTCGTGAATTAGATGAGATGTGATCGCGAAATATTATTAGGAGAAGGTGATAAAAAAGTATGGGCACAGCGTGCGCTTTGCGTGCTTCGCGAGCTGTGCCCATACGATTAGATTTTTTATTTCCTTATACGCTTGGTTCGGGAACTCCAGCGCGCGTCAGCATAATATCGCCATCGGGATTCACTTCGACGAGGATCGCATCCCCATCCGTGAATTCGCCGGAGAGCAGACGATCCGAAAGCGGGTCCTCGACCCTTTGCTGGATGACGCGCCGCAATGGCCGCGCACCAAACTCATTGTCATAGCCTTCATCGGCGAAAGCCGCCAGCGCCGCGGGCGTTGCCGTCAGCGTGAGATTGTGGTCCTTGAGCCGCTCCGCCACCTTGTCCAGTTCGAGCGAGACGATCTTCTCGATATCGGCCTTGTTCAGAGAACGGAAGATGATGACGCTGTCGAGTCGGTTCAGGAATTCCGGACGGAAAACTTTCTTCAACGAATTGGTCAGCTTTTTGCGCATGTCCTCGTAGGATTGGCGTTCTTCAGTCTCTTCATCGCGCTTCAAAGCAAAACCAAGAGCCGTGCCTTTCTTGATCAAGTCCGCGCCGATGTTGGATGTCATCACAATGATCGCGTTGCGGAAATCCACCTTGTGGCCTTTGGCATCGGAGAGATGACCTTCCTCCATAATCTGCAAAAGCATGTTGTGGACTTCGGGATGCGCCTTTTCAATTTCATCGAAGACAACAATCGAATAAGGTCTGCGGCGCAATGCTTCAGTGAGCTGGCCTGCATCTTCGTATCCAACATAACCGGGAGGCGCACCGACGAGACGTGAAGCGGTATGGCGCTCCATAAACTCGGACATATCGAGCTGCAGCGCCGCATCTTCACTACCGAACATGAACTTTGCCAGCGCCTTGGTGAGTTCCGTTTTGCCGACGCCAGTGGGGCCAAGGAAGATGAACGAACCAATCGGGCGCTTCGGATCTTTCAGACCGGCGCGGGCGCGGCGCACTGCGCGTGAAATCGCAAGGATCGCGTCTTCCTGTCCGATGATGGATTTCTGAAGTTCCTCTTCCATCTTGAGCAGGCGTTGAGATTCCGCTTCCGCCAATTGCATCAGCGGGACGCCAGTCCACATCGAGACGACTTCAGCGATATCCTCCGCTGTCACCACGGGACTGTTGGCGCGATCCCAGCCGGAGCGCAATTTTTCGATCTCTACACCCAAATTGGTCTCGCGGTCTTCCCATTCCTTGATGTCGTCAGGGTTGCCTTCTTCCTGGGCCAGCGAACGGTTCTGGCGCGCGGTGCGCAATTGACCGAATAAATCCTTGGCATGTTTCGCGGCGGGACTTTTATACATGCGCACGCGCGAAGACGATTCATCGATCAAGTCAATGGCTTTATCAGGCAGGAAGCGTTCTGTCACATATCGCGACGAAAGATGCGTCGCCGCTTCGAGGGCTTCATCTGAAATCACAAGATGATGATGCTCTTCGTATGCCGAACGGACTCCTTTGAGAATTTCAATCGTCTCTGTTTCAGAGGGTTCATCCACTTGCACAGGCTGGAAGCGACGTTCGAGTGCGGCATCGGATTCGATGTGTTTGCGATATTCATCCAGCGTGGTCGCACCGATGACTTGCAATTCGCCGCGCGATAAGGCGGGCTTCAAAATATTCGCGGCATCGACAGAGGAACCAGCGGCTCCCGCACCGACCAGCATATGGACTTCATCGATAAATAGAATCGCGCCGGATTGTTTCAGTTCATCAATGACGCGTTTGAGTCTTTCCTCGAACTGGCCACGATACATCGTCCCCGCCACGAGTGAACCGACATCGAGTTGAAGCACGCGCTTGTTCATCAGTGGCGCGGGTACATCGCCTTCGACGATGCGCTGGGCGAGTCCCTCGACGATGGCGGTCTTGCCGACGCCGGGTTCGCCGACCAACGCGGGGTTGTTCTTCGTACGGCGCGCCAGGATTTGAATGACGCGCTCGATTTCCTTTTGGCGGCCAACGACCGGATCGAGTTTCTTTTCCTCAGCCATCGTCGTGAGATCAACGGCCAGTTGATCCACGAGCGGAGTCTTCGGCCCAGAAGTTGGAGCGCGCCCGGGTTGCGGCGAGCCGGCCGGGGCCGGGGACGATGCGGTCTCATTAAGCACGCGGCGAGTTTGCCTGCGGATTTGATCGGCAGTCACACCGAGTCTGCGAAGCACTTCCATCGCCGATCCCTCGACGCGCACCAAACCCAGCAAAATATGTTCAGTACCGATGTAATGATGCCCGAGGTGGCGTGCCTCTTCCACTGCATATTCAAGAACTTGTTGCGTGTCACTCGCCAATTCGAGCTTGCCGCTAACCGAGTTTCCATCCATCGAAACTCGTCCCACCATTTCGCGCACACGCGCCAATTCCAAACCAAGTTCACGCAGGACGCGTCCGGCGACGCCGCCATCCTCTTCGATCAATCCAAGCAGAAGATGTTCGGTGCCGATGCTTTCCCGATGCGACCGTTCGGCCTCCTGATGAGCGAGGCTTAATACCCGTCGTGCACGCTGGGTAAAACGTTCCATACCAGCCATAAATTATTCTCCAAATCTCCAATCAAACAAAGTACTATCGAGAATGATTGTACCAAAAAGCAAGGGGAGTCTGTGTAGGAAAATGATTAGAAATTCCTTACGCCTTATAACAGGTTTGTAAGTTGATGCAGAAATTGTGAATTGGAAATCGGAAAGGGCCCGCACCTGACTTACGAATTGCGGATTCCGATTAACGATTATCCCCTTCACCTTGAATCTTACCCCGTGCCTGGCGATCCAGCAGCTTTGCAATATTGTATTCGGCAATGTCATCCAAAGATAAATTCAATTCGGTGGCAACTTGTGCGAGATACCACAACACATCGCCCAGTTCTGCTTTAAGGGCGTTGCGCGTTTCCTCGCTGATGATGCCTTCTTTATCGCGGAAAACTTTTTTGATCTTGCCGGCTACTTCACCAGCTTCGTTAGTTAAACCAAGTGTTGGATAAATAACACCATGTCCGATGACGGGATATTTGGCGGTCGCTTTTGCTTTTTGTTGGTAGTCAGTGAAGTTCATTTTATAAATCCTTCAATTTTTTTGCCATTGCTTTCCAAAACTCATCCTTCTCGCCTGATACGAAAGGAGCATACAAAGCTAAACGATCTGCGATTCCATCATAACGCGTTTTCAATTCGTCGGCTAATTTTTTTGGCGTGGTTATGAGACAAAACTCGTTCAACATCTCATCGCTGATGAGCGTTGGCATCTCAGTCCATTCACCTTTCGCGGCGTGCGCTGACAATTTTTCAGCCGTCCCGCCCCAGCCGTGAAAGTCCATGACTGAGCGGTAAGATGGTGTCGAAGCATAAAAAGAAATTTGCGTCCGAGCAAAGTTTTCCTCTTCTGCTGAAGTTGCAACAAAAGGTGTCACCGAGATTGTGACATCTTGCCTATTGCGATGGGTTTTCTTTGAACCCTCTTCAATGGCTGGCAATATCACTTCGCGCAAATAACGCGGACTATTGAAGGGGTGTACGTGAAAACCCTCGCCCAATTCGCCTGCGAGTTTTGCCAAGCCGGTATTCATACCTGCGATATAAATGGGGATATGTGGATGTTCAATTTTTCCTGGATTAAAAAATGGCGACATCAACGTCAACTTGTAATACTCGCCGCGAAAATTTAACTTCGTTCCGTTCTGCCATGTGTCCCACAAGGCGCGGATGGCTTGAATTTGCTCGCGTAATTTACCTGTTACTGATTCAGGCCACGGCATTCCAAAGCGTCGCTCAATATGCGCCTTAACTTGCGTGCCGAGTCCAAGAATGAATCGTCCGTTGGATTGGGCAGCCAAATCCCAAGCAGTATAAGCAATCGTTGTAGGTGAACGCACAAACGAAACCGCAATCGCCGTACCAAAATTTAATTTCGATGTATGTTCGGCGATCAACGTACACGGAAGAAATGGATCATGCTGAGTCTCTTGAGTCCACAATGCATCGAACCCGATTTCTTCTGCAGCTTTGGCAATCGCAGGAATTTCCTTTAATGAAACAAAAGGATGAGAAGCATCGAATTTCATAACCCCTCAAATCTTGAAATCTTATTGCGCCATTCTTCTGAAATGGAAATGGTATTCTTGCTTTGATAATCAAATGCCACCATCACGATCTCGCCCTTCGCCATTTCCTTGCCACTGGCATTGTTCACGATGTTTTGTTCAGCCAGCATGGATTTATTGCCAAGCTTCGATATTCGCACGCCCACTTTGACATCATCGCCAAAGTGGATCGGCGCAAGGAAAGCGATATGCGCGTCTGCAACGATTACTCCGACCTTCATGAAAGATTGGTCTGGAGTATACAAACCCAGCTTGATCATATACTGAACGCGCGCCTGCTCGAAAAAAGTCAGATACTTGGCGTTGTTGACATGTCCCTGCGGATCAAGATCGCCATAGCGCACTTCGACTGGATGAAAAAAACGAAAATCGGTCATGCGGCGATTATACTTCCTCCACATAACCGATTTATCGGTGACAAGATTACTGTTATTGAACCTTGCACACAACCAGCGTTGCGTCATCTGCAAGCGGACTGCCATGCGCGAATTGATTCAATGACTGAAGAACCTTCTGGATCAAATCGTCAGCGCGTAAATTTTCGTTTTGCGCAACTACTTCCGCTAGTCGCTTGCGTTCAAACGGTTCCCGCTGTGGACTCATGGCTTCTGTAACTCCATCGGTATAAAACACAAGGGTATCTCCGCTTTCAAGTTGCAAACTCTGAGCGCGGACATCGAATCCTTCCATCAGTCCAATTGCGATGCCGGTTCGTTTCAGCCATTCATGTTTTTTGGTCCCACCATGATAGAGCAAAGCGGGATTATGGCCTGCATTGGCATAGATCAATGTGCATGTGTGCGGGTCTAATTTGGCAAAGAAGATGGTGACAAAGGTCGTGAATTTGATGTTATGAATATAGAGCCGGTTGATCTTCTCCAGTACATCGAGTGGTGAATCAGTTTCAGGCACAATGGTATGAAAAGCAGTTTGTAAGCTGGTCATCAGGATGCCCGCCGAAACGCCTTTACCGCTTACATCTGCAACAACAAATCCATGCGCACCATCGTTGAATCGCAGGAAGTCAAAGTAATCGCCACCAATGATCTGTGCCGGGCGGCTATAACCGGCAATGTCAAAGCCAGCCATATCCGGAACCTGCTGAGGCAATAGCGCGCGTTGGATTACTTGGGAAAGCTCCAACTCATCCTCCAGCTGGCGGCGTTCCTGGGTTGAGTAATGGTCAAGACAAACAGAGGCGGTGTAGTCCATTTGTAAAAGGCCTTCGTCCACAATTCCATTGCATACTGTACAAACACCCAATGTGCCTTCTTCAAGTTTTTGAAGTGACTCGTCAATCACATGCAGGTGTGGCCGAACATCCGGTTCTACTTCCAAAGCAGCTTCGTCCATTTTGCATCTTTCACATACATTGGCGCGCTTTTCCTCCAGGCCCTTTCGAATGTCGTTCATGAAGTTGGTTGCCATTCTTTCGCTCCTATTTCGCTAAGAATAGAAGAACATATGTTCTAGTATTCTATCAGGGTTTCACTTTAAAATCAAGTTGATACTTAGACAACACGGCAATTTAAAAACAACCGAATCTAGACCTAGAAAATTTGTGCTATACTCGGTTCATGCCGCCCACAATGCGTGCTTCTGACATTGGAACGTATCTTTATTGCCGCCGCGCCTGGTGGTATCGCAAAGAAGGAGTGGAATCGGAAAACCGCGCCGAGATGGCAACCGGCACGGAACTTCACCGTCGGCACGGACGAAAAGTTTTGGCGGCGGGCCTGCTCCGGACTTTGAGTCTGCTTCTGTTTCTGGTTGCATTGACTCTGCTCGTTATTTATCTGGCTCTGCGATTCATATGATCCTTTATATCGCCCTTGTAATTTTTATCGTTGCCATTATTTTCTTTTGGCAATCAACTCGTCAGCGACGCGAAGCCGGTCTGCCTGGTGGACGTGTGATCTACACCGATACGCGCGCTTGGGATAATCGTTGAGAAACCGTTGTTCAATAATGATCTTGGTTTAACGGGCAAGCCCGATTATCTGGTGGAACAAAACGGGAAGCTGATTCCAGTTGAAGTCAAGACCGGACGCGTCCCCGATGCCCCGTATGATTCGCATATCTTTCAATTGGCCGCGTATTGCCTGCTGGTCGAAAAGACCTATGGCAAACGTCCGCCGTATGGCATTATCCATTATTCCAACCGCGACTTCGCCGTGGATTACACACCCCAACTTGAATCGGCATTGCTCGACCATTTGGCCGAGATGCGACGCGACGAACTTCGCAACAACGTTCCGCGCTCGCACGAAGACGCGGCGCGCTGCCGCCGATGCGGGTTCAGAAAAGTGTGCGATCAATCCTTGGTGTAAGGCCAACAAGGTATAATCTGCTTTATGCCTGACCCATTCATTCCCAAAAAGCCGGTGATCGTCACGTATCCGCGCATCGTCGACTCGCAGGCTGAAGCGGAAGCCATCATGAAGTTCCTAAAGGGCAAAGGCTTCGATGTGCCTTATGGATCGCTGTATGATGAAGAGATTCGAACGCGCGTCAAGAATAAAGAGTTCGATGTCTTGATCGCGGTCGGCGGCGATGGGACGATGCTGCGAGCCGGGCATTTGTGCGCGCCGTGCGGTGTCCCGATTTTGGGAATCAATTTTGGACGGCTGGGTTTTTTGATTCAGATTGAGCGCGGTGAATGGCGCGAGATGTTCGAGCGTCTGCTCAAAGGCGAAGCCTGGATCGA
Source organism: uncultured Chloroflexia bacterium (assembly GCA_963783295.1). Taxonomy (GTDB): domain Bacteria; phylum Chloroflexota; class Anaerolineae; order Anaerolineales; family Villigracilaceae; genus Fen-1038. The sequence goes on from CAWAMX010000001.1 coordinate 655,638, forward strand.
ATACCGCATGATGTTGTACGTCCAGCACGTTCGCGCCGGTGAAATGCTCGGAAGCTGGCATGCGCTGAATGAGGCGGTGGTCAGCCGCGGAGGAAATCTGCGTCCGGTGCATCTATCTGCCAGCGTGGACGGACGCCTGCTCACCTCCTATGTTTGCGATGGTTTGATCGCTTCCACAGCAACTGGTTCAACTGCGTATGCGCTGGCGGTGGGCGGACCGATCCTGCCACCCGACTTGCACAACATGCTGCTCGTGCCGATTGCGCCTCATCTATCTGTGGACCGTGCGGTGGTTCTATCGGAAGGTGCCTCGGTCAGCATCATGGTCAAGAGCGAGAACACTGTGCTAAGCGTGGACGGCCAGGCGCCGATGCCGTTGGCAGAAGATGATCACGTGGATATCCGCGCCGCGGAATATACGGCGCAATTCGTGCGCTTTGGCGATCCAGGATATTTTTATCGCAACCTGAACGCGCATATGAACACACCGAGAATATAATCTAGCAGTGAATTGTGATTTCAAAACATTTATTAGGAACTTTCAATGACCAACGAAACTCTCTATTGCTACATTCATCCCAACCGACCCACGACCTTGCGCTGCAATCGCTGTGAGCGGCCGATCTGCGCCGAGGATGCGGTGCTGACTCCCACCGGGTATCGCTGCAAGAACTGCGTGCGCGAACAGCAGAAAAAATTTGATACGGCGCAATGGTACGACTACATTGTGGCTTTTATCGTCGCCGCCATCGGTTCAGGGATTACCAGCGTGCTGGTATTCTTTGCCAGCCAGTTCTTCTTTGGGATTCTGGTTTTGTTCCTCGCACCCGGCGCGGGCATCGTGATCGGTAATATTGTTTTGCGCTTCATCAAAAACAGGAGATCACGCACCCTCTTCTTAACGGCTGCAATTGGAATTGTCGCTGGCGCAGTGCCGGCCTTGCTGATGTTTGCGGTTCCCATTTTGCTGAATTTATTGTCCGGAACCTTGGGAATGGGTCTGGGAACAATTCTGCCTGCGGTCTGGGAGGTCGTTTATCTCTTCATGGCTGTACCCGCGGCCTACACACAAATCTCCGGCATTCGCATCGGGGGATAAATGCTCACCGAACTCCACATCCAAAACTTCGCCATCATTGATAAGCTCGACCTCACACTCGGCCATGAACTCATCATCCTGACCGGCGAAACAGGCGCGGGCAAATCCATCATCCTCGACGCGGTCGAGATGCTGGTCGGCGGACGTGCGGATGCGAGCGTGATCCGGACCGATTCAGATGCGGCGATGGTCGAGGGTGTGTTCCATCTCAAGGGCCCGGAAAAAGAAGCGGTGAATGAAATTCTCAAGCGCGAAGAATTATTGGATGATCCCAATTATCTGACGATGACGCGCGAAGTGCGACGCGAGGGACGAAGCATCGCACGCGTCAATGGCCGGACTGCCAGTGTCTCATTGTTAAAAGAAATTGGCGCGGTGCTGATTGACATTCACGGACAATCCGAGCATCTGTCATTGCTCGACCCGCGTGCCCATCTCGGTCTGTTGGATCGGTATGCCGATGTTGCCAAGCCGTTGAGTGATTATCGCCAGACGTATCATAAGTTGATGAATGTGCGCCGCGAGTTGAATGAGATTCGTCAGGCACAAGCGGACGCCGATCGCCGCATGGAGATGTTGACGTTTCAAGCCGAAGAGATCGAAGCGGCGAAGTTGAAGCCCGGCGAAGATGAAGATTTGCGCAAAGAACGCGACCGTTTGGCGAATGCCGAGTCGCTGGCGCAATACGCGCAACAGGCGCTTGAAGTTTTAGATGAAGGCTCGCAGGAATCTACTGCGGCCAGCGATCTGGTGGGACAAGCCGCGCGTGCCTTGGCGGGACTCGCAAAGATTGATAAAGCGCAGGAAGAACTGGCGAACGAGGCGGCTACGCTGGAAGATACGCTGGCGGATTTGGTTCGCAGTTTGCGCGATTATTTGGAAGAGATCGAATTCAATCCGAAGCAACTCGATGAAGTCGAAGAACGCTTGAACTTGATTCACAATCTTGTGCGCAAATATGGCGGTTCGATCCCTGCTGTCATTACCTCCGGGGAAAACGCACGCAAACAGTTGGAAAATATATCCAATGCCAGCGAACGCATCACGGCGCTCGAAGCTGAAGAAGATCAATTACTTCAAACCTGTTCGAAGCAGGCGCAGACACTTTCAGAGAAGCGTAAATCCGCCGCGGGAAAATTGAGCAAAGCCATTGAAGTGGAACTCGATGATTTGAAAATGGCCGCGGCGCGCTTCGGCGTGGAATTTCAAACGCGGTCCGACCCGAACGGTATTCCATTGTCCGACGGAACACGGATTGCATTCGATCAAAATGGTTTCGACCGCGTGGAATTTCTGGTCGCGCCGAATCCCGGCGAAGGACTCAAGCCGCTGGTCAAGATCGCATCCGGCGGCGAGACCTCGCGCTTGATGCTGGCGTTGAAAAATATTCTGGCGAGTGCCGACCAAATCCCATCGTTGATCTTCGATGAAATCGATCAGGGCATCGGCGGACGAGTGGGTTTAGTAGTTGGCTTCAAGCTCTGGCATCTCGGACGCAATCATCAGGTGTTTTGCGTGACGCACCTGCCGCAGTTGGCGGTCTTCGGTGATGAACACTATCAGGTGCAGAAATTAATTCAAGGCAACCGCACGTTGACGCGCGTGGAACGCCTGCAAGGCGAGCCGCAACTGCTGGAACTCTCGCAGATGCTCGGTGAAGTGGGTGAAGGCACATTGCGCTCGGCGCATGAATTGACGCAAGTCGCGCGGCAGATGATCAAGAACGCAAACTGACTACTCCTCACGCCTAAAGGCGGGAGCTTTACGGCGATTTTCGGTAAATGCAAATATCTATCAAACGAACTGTCCTTACAGATTTTGTAAGGACACTTCGTTTCTTTGTTTGATATGAATTAGTGGCAGGTAGTCTGACCCGTTGTCGGATTCATAGTACATGTCGTGCTATTCGGGATTTTCTTCACTGGAGTAGTGCATTCGCCGAGTTTGACCGGAAAAGTCTGACAGTTAAATATCTCTCCGGAATTGCTGAAGCATTCGTGAGCATACGGGATGTAATACGGATAACCGGATGGGAATGGAGAAGCGAGATGATTGGTGTTGTTATCTGAGAGGTTTGTAGGGTATTATCGTAATGAGAGCCTTGTGGGCACCAGCTAGATGGATCGTTTTGGCTTGCGTTGGCAGCATAACAATTTCCATCGCCATGCTCTGCGTAGCCCTTTGCGCAGACGTGAGGAGCATTCGAGGCGGCAGTGTCTCCGCCGCAGGAGGAGCAGACCATGACTTGTACAGTGCCGTTTTGAGGTCCAGAGCAGATGGCTTCAGATGTAGCGTCACTCAAAGTGCAGGTGAATGCACTGCCAATAGAATCACCCACTAGCCATGAATTCGTGCCATCAGCCGTAAGACTTGTGTAGTTTTCGGCCGTGGCACCGCCCAACTTTGCGGATGGATTGGCGCAAAAGGAGATGATATTACCAACGCTTGGCACCGGCGGGTTACAAGCAGGAGGCAGCAACGAACCGGAGCCCGGATTACCAGGATTGTTCGCAACGATCCCCGCTCCCGGTCCGGGGTTCACGTTTTTGCCAATGGCGTTGGCGTAGGAGTCCCCAATTGACACGCACTCAACAGGATCAAAAGCAAAATGCTGAAGATAAAACCGATTCGTTTTTATTCCATAGGTTGCTCCTCCATTTGACGACGAAAAAGATTAATGTCGGCGATTATATATTTCTTACGCTCCTTGCCTATCCCCCATTGAGGCGAATTGGATATAAATGGCGGATTAAGGAAGTGCAATAAAAAAAATAACCTATCCAGTTCATGATCATGCTAATGAGTTCATCTATTGAATCCGATTTCTGCCGTTGATATAATCAATCTATGGATGCAAGCGAGCAACAAATTCATATCGAGTTAATAAAAAAAGTAGATGCAGCATTTATTAATCAATTGAATGGCTTGTTGGATGAAGGCACGGAATGGGATTTGCAACAAGGAGCGAAGTTTCTGAAAGATTTAAACAACGCTCTATTTGTTGCCTTTTTGGATAATCAAACCGTGGGATTCTCAACAGCTAATCGCCTCCAGCGCTTTGATAAGAGAGGCGCAGAAGTTTTACTTTACGAAATAGGAGTCCGAGAGGACGTTCGTCAAAAGGGAGTTGGGAAAGCATTGATCCGAGAAGTAAAGCTTTGGGCAAAAGAAACTGGGGCCGATGAAGTGTGGGTGTTGACCAATAGATCGAATACAGCGGCTGTTGCTCTCTATCAATCGATGGGTGGAAAGACAGAAAGTGCAACTCCGGATGAAGTCATGTTTGTTTTCAAGTTATAACTATGAGCGCATCTTCTGACTCCGATTGGCTTTCCCTCAGCGAAGCCGCCGAACTGCTCGGTGTGCATCCCAGCACCGTGCGGCAGTGGTCTGATAAAGGCGCACTGCCGGTGCATCGCACGCAGGGCGGCCATCGCCGTTATAAAAGAAGCGAGGTGGAACTGTGGGCGCAGACTGCCCGCACTCAGCCGACCATTGAACCGATCAGCGTCATCCAAACCGCGTTTCGTCATATCCGCATGCGAATTGCAGAAGGACATCTCGAAGCCCAATCATGGTATCAAAAGCTGGATCAGGAGGCGCGCGATCAATATCGTCAGAGCGCACGCACGCTCTTTCAGGGATTGATCAATTATCTCGCCTCCGAAAGCGACGATGCAACCTCCGAAGCGCATTCCATCGGATACGAATACGCCTCGCGCGCCCATCGTTTCGGACTCAACAGTGCCGATGCAGCGCGCGCCTTTTTGTTTTTCCGCGATGCCCTGCTTCAATCCGTCATCCAAGCTTATCAGGAAGCCAACGTCCCGTCGGGGCAGGCCTGGGGAGAAGTCCTGCGCAAGGTCAATGCCTTCACAGATTTGATTTTGCTTCACCTGCTCGAAACGTTTAAATCATTGGATCACGGTTCCACGCGATAATGCCATTACGTCGAAGAGTATAATCATCGCATGTCAAATTCCATTTTAGATCTTCCTTTCATTCTCGAAACACGCCGCAATCACGCCCTCGAACATGCCACGCTGCATGTGCTGGCTGAAAAATATTCGCATCAATCCATGGCGGGCCATTCCAACCCCACCGGCTTCTACATCCTCGGCGATCTTCCGACTGAAGATGTTCAATCTGCCGCGGCTCTAGCCTTGACGCGTCTGCGCGCCGGCGAAAGCGAACTCGCCATTCATCCCGGATGCGGAACCAATATCGCAACCACTGCGCTTCTGGCCGGGACTTTGGCTTGGCTCGCGCTTCGAGGTGCGAAATCCACCCTTGGACGGATCATCCGCATTCCCTTTGCGATTGTGTTGGCTCTATTAGGTGCTGTAGTGAGTCGGCCCTTGGGCCCGATCATCCAACAACGAATCACTACCGATGCCGATATGGGCAACTTGCAAATTATTGAGGTGCGTCCATCTTTGCGCGGACGTCTCACAGCGCATCGCGTGATTACACGTTAACGAACCGCTAAGCTCGCTAAGTTCTTTTTTCTTTGTGCGCTTAGCGGTTGAAAATTTTATGTCTAACATCATTTTCCTCTACGGCAATGACGAGTTCGCCATTACGCGCCGCCTCGCAGAATTCGGTTCGACCTTCACCAACTCTTCAAGCATGGACATGAATACGGCGCGCCTCGATGCGCGTACTATGAGCGAAGATGAATTGAACAACGCGGTCAATTCGATGCCGTTTCTGGCAAATCAAAGATTGGTTCTTTTAGCAAATCCATCAGCGCGATATAGCAAAGCCGAGGCGCGTAAAAAGTTTTTGGAATTCATCGAGAAGATTCCGAATAGCACGCGGCTGGTGATATATGAATCCGTGGAGCCACGCGACGTTGAGAAGCATTGGTTGAATAAGTGGGCTGGAAAATCCAAGTTGTCGCAGACACAAGCCTTTATGCTACCACGCCTCAAAGACATGAGCAGCTGGATTCTTAACGAGACTATAAATCAAAGTGGGCAAATGGAAAAAGCCGCGGCGGATAAATTGGTAGAAATGGTTGGTGCGGACACGCGTCAGGCTGCGCAGGAAATCTCAAAGCTGTTGGCATATGTCAATTGGGTGCGCCCAATCCAGGTCGCGGATGTGGAAGCGGTCAGTATTGTCACCGCCGAGCCGGATATCTTTGCCATGGTCGATGCGCTGGCATTAGGCAATGGCAAATCGGCCCAAAAATTATTGCATCGTCTTTTGGAAAATGAAGATGCGTTCAGCGTGTGGGGCATGGTAGTGCGGCAGTTCCGTTTGTTGCTATTGGCGCGTGAAGTGATCGAGAGCCGTGGCGGACAGCGTGAAGTGGAGCAAGCCTTGGGCGTTCACAGCTTTGTGGCGGAAAAAGTTTTTTCGCAAGCCAAGCGCTTTTCGCTCCCGGCTTTGGAAAAGATTTATCACAAGCTTTTGGAAATTGATGAAGCCGCAAAAAGCAGCCAGATCACATTGGACCTGGCGATGGAAACATTAGTGGTTGAATTGACCACGTGATTATTTTGCATTTGAAATAAATTCTACGGAAGGGATATTGGCCCGCTAGTAAGGTGCTCTGGAATAAACAACAAGAATATGAGCGTCATTTTGGAATACTTTTTCCAAACGGAAACCGCTTGTATGTTGCATCTGTGGAATATCTTTCTCAAGTACTTGATACAAAACAATACTGAAATTATCCCTCTTCGCCTCATTCAACATTTTCGATACAATCACACCTTCATTTTTAGAATCATCGGATATTAATTGTTCATCATGGCTGGATATCTGAAGTACTTTGTAATGCGGATGCCAGTCAAGCTTATTGTAATAAAAATTCAATGCAGGGTATGGCGAGTACATGCCTGTAGAAAGAATTGCTTCCTGGGGGTGCGTTTGCTTCAGCCATGAGAGGGCATCTTGATAAGGATAATAATGTTCCGATGTGTCATAAAGATAGTTGCCCCACAGCGGCACTTTCGTTCCATCGAGGTTGATCGGTGACATCCATATGTTGGCAAGCAAGGTGGCGGAGGCCAGCGCGAGTACGCCGATTTTACTGCGCCCGGCTATCTTGCTAAGGAAAATGCTGGAGCCAGCCAAGACCGCTGGTACACCGAAAAGGTTGAATCGACTGTAGCCAGCATATTCGCCTTGTCCGTCTACGGCATAAAAGAGCGGGATGGCGATAAAGAGCAGGACAAAAAAAGAAGCCGTTCCATACTCTTTTCGCAGGACCAGCAGCACGCATCCCCCACCAAACAAAATAAGGATGAAACCATATTGTTGAACAAAAGATTGTCCCACCGCTTGATAGATCGATGGGTCCAGCAGGGTTGAAATCAGCGGTTGCCAGAGACGGCCATTGGTCAATAATATACTCCGCAGGAAAATATAAAATAAATACGGAAACAAAACAGAAAAAGCAATTTGCAGCTCTTCCCAGATGTAAGAACCGAGAGGTGTAACTGTCTGCTTACTAGCGGCCCAACTCAATCCACGCTGTAGATCATGCCTCCGCAACAGGTTGAAAACAATTCTGCAGGCGAGAAAACAGAACAAGAAAGTTATCGCTGTTTCCTTTACGAACCCGATCAAGATAAGGGCATACCAACCCGGATTTTTTTTTATTCGGCTAAAGTCATCTTCGAGCAGGTTCTTGGCTTGTAAGCACACAATCATCATCAGAAAGAGAGCAGCCGGTTCAATATACAGAATAGAAGAATAGTACAAGACCAAAGGCACGGTAGCGGCCGCCAATCCCCATACGAGGCTTACAGGGCTATTTCTCTCATCCAAGCTTGACTGAAACATCCAAGCGATGGCGGCGATGGACAGCATCGGGATGATGCGATACAGAATCTCATGATAGGGGCTGGCCACTATCGTTGCCAAACTTGGGATAAGGGCATAAAACCAATAATTGAAAAATGGATAGCGTAAAAAGAAATAATATTCCGAATTCAAACCTTTCAGCGGATTCTTTAATACGAAGAAAATAACCACAACGAAGATTAGGAATAAGGCTGCCGGCAGTGCCAGGACTGGCCTTTTCCAGGCGACAAATAAGAACAACGCGAACAGCGTGAGCGTGAGAAGGATCTGTGCGGAAGAAATCCGGCTGACAATCGTCAATGTTTTCATGATATGAGATCCTTCGTCTCCCCTCCAAGGGATAACCGAAGTAAGGGGCTTATAGTTCAACCATACCAGTGCAGCGAGTAGAACCCCGAAGGAAATCCAGCTCCTGGCATCTATTCGTAGTTGAAGATCCGCCGCAGAGAGGTATGACCAGAGCGCGCCGCTTCCAATGGTAAATGTCAGGATAACGATCTTCGTTAAGGTGGATGCAGGCAAAAGCCAGTAGGGTGAGATTATGAAAGCAATGATGTAGATTGAGGCAAGAAAGGCCGTGAGGAAAGGCCGGGGAAATAAGCCTGTGTGTGAAGTCAAATTTTCTCTCCTATGCCTTTTCTAGTATAGCATGGAAAAAACTGTTAACCTGTCAACGTGGGAACCAACAACGTGAATAGAGACGGTGTGAAACTTTGCATGCATGAAGAATTCACGCTTTTGTGGCTGAATAGATATTGGAGTGCCAAACGTTTTTCGATAGCCGCGCTGGAAAAGATTTATCACAAACTTTTGGAAATTGATGAAGCGGCAAAAACAAGCCAGGTCACATTGGACCTGGCGCTGGAAACCTTGATGGTTGAGTTGACCGCGTAATTATTTTGCTTTTGAAATTAATTCAGCGGACAGAATCTCGCGCAAATTATTCTCAACTCCCTGCGAATAATAGATGGCATACGTATCACCTTGCATCATCACATCACCGGCTGTTGAGTTGAGATGCAGGTTGAAGATTTCTCCACCCACATGCAATTCATAACGGATGGCAGTGCCGCTATCGGTATGCTGACTTTCTTTAACGATATTGACCGCTCCTTCAACCTTTTTCAATTGATAAGTCGGTCCGATAAACGAAATGCGGAAGATATAAGAGCCAGCCAGTAACGCCAATCCGCCGAACAAACCCAAGGGTATGATCGCTCCCAAATCAGAGCTGCTTCCGCTCATCACATCTTGGAAGATTAAATAAAACATCCAAAACAACATCAGAGTCGACAATGGAATCAGAATCACAGCAGCGATTTGTTTTTCTTTCACCGCACTGAGATGCCTTCCAAACAATCGTTCCTTTTGTTTCTTGGAAAATTGTCCATTACGATTAGTCTGTAAATCGGCTTCATCAAACTTGAAGTAATCCATCAGTTTTGGGTCTTGCATGTTAGGCCGATTTATCGTTTTCAAACTCCTTATGATTGTGCAATAGAAAACAAAATTTCAACCGCAATTAATTTATATAATACGGATTCTCATCGGTAGCGGACCCAAGTACGCATAATTGATCCAGCATTTCCTCGGCTAATTCAAACATCGATTTGATCTGATCGATATCTGTTATCCATCCATTCACGTCTAGATAAACCTCGTTCACTCCTTCCGGCAGTGTCTCATCGTGGACCGTAGTCTTGTTATACAACAGCTCGTGGATTGTATCCAGCCTATACAATGTCGGGAACTGTTGAGAAATGCAGTCGTGGATTTTCGAGTTGGCAAGCAAGGTTTGCGCCGTGGCGGGGTTGGTAGCTCGTACGGAAAGACTATCATCGGATACTGTAGCTCCGGTTTTGAACTCATCCATCTTCCGAAATGTTGGAGGTGCACCTGTCCATAAGAACCCTTCCTTATATACAAGGAACTGAAAGCCATCCTTATCCACATAGGGAGCACAAAGGCGTGTGTAGGTATTGACAGAAGTATTTCTTCCGGGCCTGCTGATGATTGAAATTAAGTCTAAGGTAATGGTCCAGTGTTTGTAACCAAGCTGGATTTTCGGCGGTTGACCTTCGATATACTTGGCATTGAGCTCATCGGCTAACTGTCGCCAATTCTGATCCCTTTGTGCGCGTTTCTGAACACCGATCACAACAGTGATTCCGACAACAACTAACACAAAAACAATAATGACGGGTACCGCTTGGGTTTCTTGGCTATCAGGCCTAGAGGATCCATATTGCCATGGTGAAGCTGTCACATCATCTGGCGCTGCTGAAAGTGAAGGTGGCGTTGCCGTTGCACAGGCTGTAAGAAACACGATGAAAAGCAACAAACTCAGGACTGCTATGGATAGTTTTTTCATTTTTGAGTTTTGCATTTTAGCCTTCTTAAATTTGTTTTTCTATATGGCGCGAATATACGCTCTCATTCAACAAACGTGAATGACACCTTAGTACTGATTATATTTATAGACTCAAACAAGCTTCTGCGGAAAGCCAAAATAAATTTTCACGCACATCGTGTTGTGATACCCAGTCACGATCGCTCCATTCGTCGCCACTGAGGTCGTCGCCGCCATAAAGCACTTGACCAAGGGTGACCTTCCTAAATTCAGCAACTGCCATGAAGCTGGCGGCTTCCATCTCGACAGTTAGACAGCCTTCCTGTTTGCGCATGGCAACCTTCGCCGAAGTTTCCCTATATGGCGCGTCAGTCGCCCATGTTTTTCCAACAACATAGGGCAAGCCTTTTTCTTTCAATGCTGTCTCAAGCACGGCAATGCCGAGCGGATTTGCTATTACTTCGCGGCCTGCAGGCAAATAATGATAAGAAGCTCCTTCGTCGCGTATCGCGCCGGAAACCACAATCAAATGTCCGACTGCGATTCCTGTTTCCAAAACTCCGCACCCTCCGCAAACCATGAACTTACGGCAGCCGTAGGCAATTTCATCTTCCAGTGTTCCAGCGGCCATTGGCCCACCGACGCCAGGATGAATGAAAACAAGTCGTTTTCCTTCATGTTCAATCTCATAAAGATGATAGGGGCGATCGCTCCAGTGATTTGTGGCAACTATTTTGGCATGCTTCTCGTTGACAATCTTTTCAATCACTTCCCCGAAGAAACAAATAACGCAATGCTCTGGTATATCGCGCGGTTGAAAAACGCGTGAAGGTTCGACTACGGCTTCAGGCGCTGGATCAAATTCAAGGATGGGATAAGAAGATGGTTCCATTAAAAAGTTTCTCCTGCCGCGGTTCATCGGCTTCATCGAGTCCATGCCAGCCGTATTTTTTCAAATCCACTTTATCTTTGAGAAACTCGATCCCTTCCGCTTCCAACAATTGACGTTGTTTCTCTGCGCCGGGTCGTTCGCTGATTTTGCCCTGCGAATTGATGACACGTTGCCACGGCACGTCATCGGGGCAAGCCGCCATCGCACCTCCCACCCAACGCGGACCATAGGCTTTATAGGTTTCAAGATCAACACCATTGGGCGCGGGCAGCATCAACGCGATCTGACCATAGGTTGCGACCTTGCCGCGCGGCACTTGTCGCGCCAATTGCCAAACGCGCTCCTTGAACTGTTGTGGATTGGGCGGCGATGTGAATTGCATCAGTTACTTTCTACAAATTGTCCGCCGATAGAGTGTTTCTCTAATAATTTCTTATCGATATTGAATTTCAGCTCGACTTCGACCTGCTGAAAGCATTGACCATTTGAACTCATCAACACTTTCCGTCCAAAATAGACTGCGTTGTTTCCTTCGTATTCCACGCTGAGATCATTATCCAAATCCACGCGGCCCTCGACGATCTCTCCACAGCGGTTACATTTCACTTCAAAAACATAATATTGTTTTCCATGCGCAGTCGGCGCGTCACTGAAAAACTTTTTCAAAAAATCCATTTCTATCCTTTCAAAATGATTTCGATCTTATCGAGTTCATCTTTTTCAAACTTCAACTTGTTCAACGCCGCGAGATTATCTTCCAATTGTTTGACACTGCTCGCGCCGATCAATGCCGAAGTCACCGCGGGCTTGCGAAGCACCCAAGCAAGCGCCATCTGCGCCAAGGATTGCCCGCGTTTCTTGGCAAGCTCATTTAACTTTTGAGTCTTTGGAAGATTCTTTTTCACATCATCTGGAGTCAGCCACACGCGTTCGGTTTTGGTAGCACGTGCCCCAGTCGGGATTCCATCCAAGTAGCGGTCAGTTAGCTGTCCCTGCGCGAGAGGCGAGAAGGCGATACAGCCAATTCCTTCATCGCTCAGCACATCCAACAATCCATCCTCAACCCAACGATTGAACATACTGTAGGATGGCTGATGGATCAAACATGGCGTGCCAAGATCCTTTAAGATTTGCGTTGCGCGCCGCGTCTGTTCCGGATTATAGGATGAAATGCCGACATATAAAGCTTTGCCCTGTCTGACGGCGGAATCGAGCGCGCCCATCGTCTCTTCGAGCGGCGTATCAGGGTCGGGACGATGACTATAGAAAATATCAACGTAATCGAGTCCCATGCGCTTGAGTGATTGATCGAGACTTGCTAACAAATTTTTGCGCGAACCCCATTCTCCGTACGGGCCGGGCCACATGTCGTAACCAGCCTTGGTCGAGATGATAAGTTCATCGCGATACGGATGAAAATCCTGTTTGAAGAGCGTTCCAAAATTTTCTTCGGCGGAGCCGGGAGGCGGGCCATAGTTGTTGGCGAGATCAAAATGCGTCACGCCGAGATCGAAAGCGCGGCGTGCGATGGCGCGTCCATTCTCAAACGCATCGAGCCCGCCGAAGTTGTACCACCAGCCGAGCGAGATGGCTGGCAGTTTCAATCCGCTTCGCCCCACGCGGTTATAGAGCATGTGATCGTAACGCGTTCTTGCGGGAAGATATGGATTTAGTTGATTTATTTCATACTCCTGATTTGACTATAGATGACAGACCGAACATTGACTATTTGCTGTCTATTTGAATTTCCACTTCTTCAACACATCCATTGCCTCGTAATTCGTCAAATCCAATTGCAAGGGTGTGATGGAAACATAGCCTGCGGTCAGCGCGCCGAAGTCAGTGCCGGGTTCGTCCACACCTGTGGGCGCCTCGCCGCCAATCCAATAATATGGACGGCCGCGCGGGTCAATGCGTTCATCGAGCGCGTCGCGATAGACGCGCAATCCCTGGCGCGTGATCATGTATCCTTTGAATTCGTTTTCTTTAAGGTACGGCACATTGACATTCAACACCACTTCGTCGGCCAAACCATCCGCTATCACTTTCTCAGTCACGTGGCGCGCCACAATGGCCGCGGTCGAATAATCGAGCTGGCCTTTGAATCCCTGCGGTGAATTGAGCGAAACCGCGATACCTTTCACTCCCTCGATAACAGCTTCCATCGCGGCCGTGACTGTACCGGAGTACGTCACATCATGACCGATGTTGGCATTGGGATTGATACCCGATACCACCATATCAATCGGATCGGTCAGACCGAGCATCGGCAGTGCGACACAATCTGATGGCGCGCCATCTGACATGAACGCGGCAGTACCGTCCGCCAAAGTCGTTTCACGCACGCGCAAAGGCCGGTCCATCGTCTTGACATGACCCGACGCAGACCAGTTGTGATCAGGCGCAAAAACCGTCACGCGCCCAAGCTTGCGCATTTCCTGCGCGAGAGCGAGCAAGCCAGGCGCTTGAACGCCGTCGTCATTTGTAACAAGGATATGCATAAAAGATCCTTTGCTAAAGAATAGGTTTTTTGATTATATAATGGTTTTAGGCTTGTCGAATGATTTCATAAATCGCGCAACGGATTCACTTGCTCTTGAACGTAGGCCGTGATAAACTATATATAAGATGACCACCAATCTGCTCGTTGTAACTCCCAGCCCGAGTTTTGGGGAAACCTTGCGGCGTGCCCTCGAGGAAAGTGGAGATTATGGCGTTTTGGTTGTCAACAACAAGGCCGCTGCCGTGGTAAGGGCAGATGAAGATAACTGTCGCGCCGCATTCCTCGATCTAAATTTGAGCGCCCAATGGGTGGAAGATATTGGCCGGTCGCTCCGCACCGTTTCACCAGAAATTAAATTGATCATTTTAGCAGATAACGAGACACCGCCTCTGCTCGATTCAATTCGTCCCTGGACACTCGTCCGCAAACCATTTGAGTCTACAGATTTATATCACGCTCTTGATCTGCCGGTTCTCAATTCGACTGCTTCACCCGCTGCTCCATCTGATGATACGACAGACCTTTCGTGGTTGGGTGATGTTACAAAGGCCGCTCAACATCTAACACGCCTAACCTTGGGGACCTCATCGCAGGCCGCACTGATCACTCGCAACGGCGCATTATGGGCATATGCCGGGCAGCTATCACAAAACGCCGCAAACGAAATTGCCAGCACATTGGCCCGTAATTGGAGCGGAGGAGAAGGTAGTGACCTCTTGCGCTTTATCCGTCTTGAAAGTACCAAAGCTGAACATATGCTTTATGCCACTCAACTGGCTGAAGGCGTTTTGCTTGCCATGGTCTTCGATGCCGAGACGCCGTTCAGCACCATTCGTTCTCAAGCGGGCCAACTAGTTACATCGCTGGGCGAAGATGAAACAAAGGAAGACGAGACCAATTTGCCCTTACCCCAAAAAGCTGAAGCTGTCATGACTAGTGAAATCGATGATGACGAAGGAGACGATATTGAAATTCCGTCCATCTCTGAAATCATTGTTGACGTCCCCGTGCCGGATCCGAAGCGCACACAACCAGAAGGCGCTTCCTCACCCGAAATAGCGCGACCCCAACCACCTGAGTTCGTGGTTGATCCCGAGCGGACTCATCGTTCCATCTTTAGCCGCGAGTCAGCGTCACCCATTCCTCTAAAGGAATTGCTAGTCTCGCAGCAATCAACTGATTTGGATCAAACCATTTCATCGCGTACAAAACCCGTAGAGGAAATGGATGTTACTATGCCGTCCAAGTCGCGTCCGCGTCCGGCAACTCCGGTGCGTCGACCCGATGAATTCGACGAGACCCGCCCACACTCCATGGATGAAGTTGCCGAACGCATCGTTCTTGAGCCAGTCAGCGCCGGCGTCTACAATTTGACCTATGCTTGTTTATTGGTGCCGCGCTTCTCATCCCATTATTTGACCGGAGATATTGCAGATCGTCTTTCAGAATGGCTTCCGAATATCTGCGTTGCATTTGGATGGCGGCTTGAATATCTGGCTGTGCGTCCTGAATATTTTCAATGGGTGGTGAATGTTCCGCCCGCCACCTCGCCAGGTTATTTGATGCGCATTATCCGCCAGCAGACTTCGGAAAAAATATTTGCCAATCTCACGCGTTTTAAGAAGGAAAATCCCTCCGGCGATTTCTGGGCGCCTGGTTATCTTATCATGGGCGGGACAAAGCCCCATCCATCGCAACTTGTCAAGGATTACATCAAACAAATTCGTCAGCGACAGGGAATCGAAAACTCGCACAAGTAAAATGCGAAGTCATAGGCTTCGCATTTTGAATCATCCATTATGCCTCCAACTTTATATTTAATCGACGGTCACGCGCTGGCTTATCGCATGTATTTTGCGTTGACTGCTGGTTCGAACACACAGCGCTGGCAGACTTCAAAGGGCGAACCGACCGCGGGCATTTATGGCTTCGCACGGGAACTCATGCGAATTCTCGAGCAGGAAAAACCCGAATATCTCGCTGTTGCCTTTGATACCGGCAAAACTTTTCGCGACAAGCTCTTCCCCGAATATAAAGCCACACGCGCAAAAATGCCCGAGGACCTGCGTCCGCAAATTGAACGGATTCGTCAATTGGTGGGCGCGTTTAACATTCCGCGTCTTGAGATGGAAGGCTATGAGGCTGATGATGTGCTTGGCTCGGTGGCGCGTCTGGTTGCGGGACAAGGCTTGGGCGTTAAGATTATCACCGGTGATCGCGATCTCCTGCAATTGGTCAATAAAAGAACCGCAGTGTATCTGGCAGGCGATGACCAGAACTACATAACCGACGAAGACGTCGTTCGCAAACTTGGCGTTCGACCGAATCAAGTTGTGGATTACAAGGCCCTTGTAGGCGATAAATCGGATAACATCCCCGGCGTGGCAGGCGTCGGCGAAAAGACTGCCGTTGCCCTGCTTGAAAAATTCGGCACGCTCGATGCCATTTATGAAAATATAGATCAAGTGGAAAATCGTTGGAAAACAAAACTGGAAGCCGCCAAAGATACGGCATATCTGAGCCGCGACCTCGCACAAATTCATACCGACCTGGACATCAAATTGAATCTGGATGATGCCAAAGCGCATGAATTTGATTCAGAGAAGGTTATACAATTTTTTACTGAGCTTGAATTTCGTACGCTCATCAAAACCCTCGAGCGGCTGACTGG
>CAWAMX010000002.1:0-82321 GCA_963783295.1 uncultured Chloroflexia bacterium
GACCCAACCGCCAACGAGATGAATCAGCCCATCGACACGGCCAAATTTAGCGGTCACCGCTTCGGCGGCGGAGTGAACCGCATCTGCATTGCGGAGATCCGCGGTCAGCTTGAGGAAACGCGCGGCGGGCAGATTCAAGTCGCGGGCCAAAGTATCCAACTTGGATGGATCGGTTCCAATCAAAACCAAAGCCGCGCCGCGCTCGGCAAATGCGCGCGCCGCGGCTCTACCGGTTGCGCCCGTTGCGCCCGTGATGACGAAGACACGATTATTCATTGATTACCTTCATCTGTTCCTCGCTCATGCCGGTGATGATGGCGCGATCATCCTGCTCCTTGAAATGCTCCTTGCCGCTGAAATCAATCAGATGTCCCGACTTGGCGGCCTTGGTTTGCAAATAGAAAAGATTGTGATCGTTCGGCTCCATCACATGCGGAATGCGATCCGTAACTTTGATTCCGTAATCAATGAGCTGCTGAATCTTTTTCGGATTATTGGTAATCAGCCGCACCGATTGAATCTTGAGCGAATAAAGCATGTGTGCGGCGACTGCATAATCACGTTCGTCATCGCGAAAGCCCAGCGCAAGATTCGCTTCAACGGTATCCAGACCTTGATCCTGCAAACTATACGCGCGGATCTTGTTGGTAAGTCCGATGCCGCGGCCCTCCTGACGCAGATACAGCACCATGCCCCGATCCATTTTTCCGATCATCTTCAACGCGGCTTCGAGCTGGTCACGGCAATCACAACGCAATGAGCCGATCACGTCGCCGGTCAAGCATTCGGAATGCAGGCGTACCGGCACATCGCTCGCGCCGATCACGTCGCCTTTGGTGATGGCGACGTGTTCCTTGCCATCGCGATTATTCTCGAAAGCCACAATATGGAAATCTCCAAAGCGCGACGGCAGTTCAGCCATCGCCACAATCCGCACGCAAATATTATCCTTGCCAACTCCCTCGCAATCATGATCTTTATTTTCTTCCAAAAGCAAATTCATTTTTTCGTGCATTGTCGTTGTCATTTTGACCTCTTTTCAAATCGATATCTTAACAAAACCCCGCCATCATCCCATGCTTGGGATTTACTAGCTTTAGCGGAATCGCATCGCTTCTTGCCAGACCTGAGCCGGCCGCGATTGTCGGGGCCTTTTCTCCGCCGAAGATCATCGGTGCGACGTAAATCGTCAGTTCGTCCACGAGATCCATTCGCATCAACTCGAAGTTCAGTGTCGCGCCGCCTTCGACCAGCAAACGATTAATCCCTATATTTTTTAACGTCTCCAGCATCGAAATCAGATTTACGCGTTCGCCCTCATGGATAAAGACTTGTGCACCGCAGGAACGAAGCATGCTTAATTGCTCTTCATCCGTTTGCGCAGTGGTGAATAAAAAGATTTGCGCGGCACCGGCATTTAGAAAATTGGAATCGGGTTTGAGATGCAAGCGCGCAGAAACGCCCACTTTGGCAGGATTCGCTGAAAGTCCGCACGCGATGCGTTCGGCTCGCAAAGATTCGGATTTGACGGTCAGCTTTGGGTCTTCGTCATGAAGTGTATGTCCGCCGATCATGACCGCGTCGGCATCAGCGCGAAGTCCATCCATGCGCTCTTTATCGCGTGCTGATGAAATGGCCGCGCCGCGTCTCTCAGACGTATCTATTTTTCCGTCTGCCGTCGCGGCGACGTTGATGCGAACGTAAGGACAATTCACGATTCTCCCCTTCAAATTATCCGATGCGGACCGACCTCATCGAGAGCGAGCCACCTGTCACCTTGTCCGCAAAGAACGAAACAGGTTCATTCTCATCTTTTAATGCCAGCGTATAGAGCAGAGGCACATAATGCTCGGCGGTGTTGATTGCCAACGCCGCGGCCTGATCGCCTTTTTCGTAATGGATAATCGGTTCGTGATCGTTTTGCGAAATCCAGTTGGCGATGCGTTGATCAAACTCTACGGCCCAGTTGAACGCTGAGTCATCGAAGCGCGCCATCCGCAGATTATGAACGATGTTGCCACTGCCGATGATGAGCACACCTTCCTCGCGCAATTCTTTCAACTGGCGGCTAATCTCATAATGTTTCTGGGCCTCGATGTTTGCATCGAGCGACATTTGAATCACAGGCACATCCGCTTGCGGAAACATGCGCTTGAGCACAGTCCATGTTCCGTGGTCGAGTCCCCAATTCAAGTCCGGCTTGACTTCGGTGTTCTTGATGATGCGTCGAACTTGTTCCGCTAGATCGGGCGCACCCGGCGCGTCATAACGGATCTCATACATCTCCGGTGGGAAACCATAAAAGTCATAGATGGTACGCGGCTTATCCATGGCGGTAATCATGGTTCCGCGCGTCACCCAATGAGCGGAGATGCAAATCACGGCTTTAGGCCTTGGCAAGGCTTTCCCGGCCGCGTCCCAGGCGCGCGAAAATTCATTATCTTCCATAACGTTCATCGGATTGCCGTGCCCGACAAATAGGACTGGCATTTTTTCAGACATATCTCCATCCTCTGGTAGTCAACGAATTACCTTGTCCAAATCATAAACGGGCAAGTGTTCGGTTTCAAGATAATCACACAGACCGCTCATCCATTCAAATTCATACCCCGCGTTGCGTAAGAATATTATCATTTTTTCGAAGATGTCGAATGCGCTTCGCGCGTTGCGTAATAACAAAGGCTTTTCTCCCGCCGTGACTTGATCTGCAAGCAGATGGAAATAATAATCATGTGGATGCGCCAGGACCGCCATTTGATTTGGCGGAGGAAAAATTTTCATCAGTCCATTGTACGTTAGCCAACCAAACAACTTGGCATAACTCAACGAGAAGACTAAACGCAATCCGTGCAAAGCGGCAAACGGAATTTCGATGATGGATTGCGCCTCATGCCGGACCTGGAACGGTTCGACCGGCAAATGAAGATTGTTGTATCCCATGCTTCCCGGACGAAATGATGGGTAGATGCTTGAGTCGTAGCGCAGACCGAGGTCAAGCAAAGACTGCATGCCTTCCCGTGTGATCTGTCCGACTGGAGCGCGGTAACCGCTGGGATTGTGCCCAGTGAACGCGCGAAATGTGTCGACCGATTCTTCGATGTCCGCGCGTGAGCATGGGTTTTGCATGTCATGCGTGTGGGAATGAATGGCAAACTCAACCGGAACTTGTTCCTGCAAACGCCGATACGAATCGCCGTGTTTTGAAATTAACGATGTGACAAGGAATGCTGTGATTTTGACATCATACTTTTTAAGGATACTCACATAACGATTGAACAGCGCATCTTCTTCAAATAGGCGGATGCGTCCGGTTGGGTCGAGGAAATCCGCTTCGATATCCAGAGTGATGCAAGCGATCTTTCGCATTATGAGCGCGGCAGGTTGCTGACGTAATCAAAGAGTGAGTAGCGCGTAAACCACAAGTCAGTGTACCCAAACTGTGACGCCATTTTTCGAAATTCGTCTTGTGTGAAAAGATAAACACCGGGACAATGGTTGAGACGCAGATACACCTGCCGAAGATTCCAGATGAGCCAGTTGCGTGTGCGACCTTCCGCATCAGGAAAATCGAGAAAGAAGTATCGCGTTTTAAATTTACTTAACAAAGCCGAAAGTGTTGGCGCATCGAAATATTCAATCACGCCCAGTGCGGTGACAAGATCCACTTGCGGAAGCATAACATCCGGTTGGGTTAAATCCATCGCTTTGAATTCCATACGATCCACATAGGGACTCGCGAGACGCTTTTGATTTCGCGGCTTCAATCGCAGCTGGCGAAACATCAATGCCGATGACTTTCTGCGCGCCCGCTTCCATCAATTGAAAAGCAAAACGTCCCGAGGCACAGCCGATATCAAGTATCACTTTATCCTGGATATGCGGCGCGACCAGTTTTAGCGCGGCTTCCATGCGGACATACATGCCTTGTCCGCGAAAGAGAGTCGACATGCGGTCCCAAAATGTGGGTTGTTTCCTGCTGTCTTTAAAATATGCACTGGCTTCCCAGCTTATCACGTGTTGCTTCCAGTATGCGCCGCTTGTGGATTCTTTCTTGTCCGTCATGATTTGTCCTTGTTGTTCTTTTGGATTTGTTCTTAAGAGCATGTGAAAAATTACAGGTCATTGCTTTAGAGTTAGGCTTCTGTTTTTCCAGTATGACCGGCAAACGCAAAAATATTTTTAATTGATTTTTGAATTAAGGGAGTCCATTGCTCTATCAAATAATCCATTAACAGGAAGATTAATAACCATAATCCCAGCCTCCACTGAACGTTCAAGTGTAAAGCGTGCCGCAACAGATCATTTGGATCAGTATTCCACACAAACACAATCTGGGGATAGGCGAGCAAAATCATGAACAAAGGCAATAACCACAAGATCTTTTTCTGTTGAAAAGCAGAGCCAGCGACGAAAGCGGCAAACACATTCGCCAGCCAAAACAAAATGACGCCAAAATTCATAGGATACAAAACCTCGCTTAAGCGCGATCTTTCCAGAATCGGTGTGAAGCCCGTAGCCGAGTAATAGTATAGATTTGGAGCTAACACGCTCACAGGATCATTGAGCGGCATTTGGAGCGCATCTGCCTTGTAATGCCACAAGAATTTGATAAAAGCAGCAGTTCCATGTTCTTTGATCCACTGTCTGAATGCATCCAGGCGAGGATCCTGCATCATCGCCAAACCATTCCAATGTGATGCATCTCCACTGTACTCTAATAGACTGGCCGTGACCGGCATGCCTTGATGTTCAAGATATGTAAGATATTCCTGGTTGGGCAGAATACGCATGCCAACAATATTCAGGAGTGCGGAATAAGAGTGATTGCCCACGGAAGATAATATAAAAGAAATCATAAAGATAATAATCAGCGATCCCCCTATAAGTAAAAATCGCGAAGAATGTTGCTTGAATAGTATCAAAACCAATAAAATCACTCCTGCCATCAAAAACATGTAAGCATTAGCGTCGCGAGTAAATACGAGCAATACCGATAAAATAATAAAGATGATGACGTTCCATATATTCCAATGCTTGATCAGCAAAAATCCGGAAGCATAAAAGAGGGCGATAAGAGAAAAATGGAGCGATTCACTCAGAAGAAGTGAATCCCATAAAATGACTTGTTGGCTTAAACTAAAGCCAAGTACTACTGTGAACATAAAAAACTTTAAAGGATAAGAACGGATAATATATCCACAAGTAATTGCCAGAACACCCCAGCAAAAAATTGAGAAATACAACTGAACCGTAAATATTGTGTGGGGATTCCCACCAAAGATCTTGAAGAACAGAGGGATAAGAAATGGTTTATCGGCCAGCCAAAAATTCGATGATAAAAGTGAGTGAGACGCGATCAATAAATAATCTGTAGTATCGCCAAATGAAATCCGTGGAGCAACAATCGAACGAGCATTCAGAATACGCAAACGCGCATACAAAATAAAAAAGACCAATTCAAAAACTGCAAGCGTCGTTTGCTTCAACCACTGTTTTTTTTTCATAACTTTCCCAATTCTCAATCCAAACTCAAACACCACATTAAAGCTCGATTTACCAGCCAGCAACTTCGCTTTCGAGTTGCCAATGGTTACATGGATATCTTATCAAAAGGTCAATACCGGTTTTGGAAGTACCTCGCAATAATATCAGAAAAATCTGTCTTGGTGTGCAAGCGCAAAGTCGCAAAGAAATCGTCGGCGGTGGCATGCTTGTGCGCGTAACGTGAGGCATAATCTTTTAAGAAGGCGAAGTAAGCATCGTCGCCAACGCGGGTCCGCAACGCGTCGAGGAATTCTGCGCCGTTCAGATAGACCGCGTTGATATAGGCGCGGAACGTCGAGTAATCATAAATGCTTCCATCCACATAGCCGCTTGGTCCAAAATAATTAACGCGGTAACTCCACCACCAATTGCCGTAGTTCGGATAATTGTATTCATAAAAAATATGCTCGGTATAAACTGCCATGGCTTCATCCAACCAGGGCTCGGTTGCCTGATCGCTTCCAACCAAACCGAACCACCACTGATGTGCGAGCTCATGTGCGCCAATCATCACCAGATCACTTTTGGCCGTGCCATTGTATTTTGCATAAAAATCCGAAGAGAGGAAAACCAGCCCATCATATTCCATTCCGTCGGGAACATCGGTTTCAACAATGCTGATGGTTGGATGCGGATACGGCGCGAACTTCGCTTCATACAGGCCTAGCGCTTGAGTTGCCATCCATAGGACCTCGCCACCGGCATTTTCATCGCCGGGAAAATAATATGCATAAATCTTAACGGACCCGACAGCGGTATTATCAATCTTGAAACGGTTACTAGCTGACAACACGAACGTGCGCGCGGCTTCGACACGATATTCCATCCAGTTGCCATTCTGTTGTTCTGGCGCGCTGGCCGCGATGATGACGCTGGGATCATCCACTTTGAGATTCACGTTGTAGTCCGCCGCATCATAAACAAGCCATTCGCCGAATGGCCAAGAATTGTGAAGCACCCATCCATTGTCATATGGAACGATGAACGGATACCAATCGCTCAGATTGATTTGATTGTCAAGGTAGCCAAACGGTTTTTCTCCGCTTCTTGGAGGAAGGGATAAATCAAAACTTAACATAAACGTTGTTACCGCGTTTGGTGCAAGAGACTGAGATGGGATGATTGTTAAACGCTGTCCGTTGAGACTGTAATCCGTTAGCGCTCTTTCATCTTGTGCAACGCTATCCAGATAAAAGCAATTGCTCGACAAATTTGGCACGACCGCCAGAACCACATTCGATAGAGTTTGGCCGGTTGTGTTCGTATATTGTATTGTTTCATCCGTATGAAGGGTATGTGCCGAATATTTTAGAATTACATAAAACGTGTATTGCGTTCGCGTATTTGCAGGCGCAGACGTCGGCGAGGGTATATTGATTACAGGGACAGAGGTAGCGGTTGGCGATGTGGCTATGGACGTCAACGTGTCTGTGGGCATGGCTGTGCTTGTCGGAATGGTCGTATTTGTTTGAAGCAAAGTTGCAGATGGAATTGGTGTATCCGTCAGTGCCGAGGGTTGGAATGGAGTTGCGGTGGCGGTTGAGTTTGGGCTAACGGTGACCAGATTGAAGTCGGGGATATGAGGCGTCGGCGCGATCTGGGCTGGCACGCAGGAGGCGAGAGTCCAAATCACAAGGACGCAAAGAGCACGGAGGAAGTTTGTCATTGATATAAATTCTTGAAATATTTTTTTACTATGTCAGAGTAATCTATTTGAGTGTGGGTGCGCAGGATGCGGAAGAAATCATCAGAGGTAGCGATCTTGCCATTCTCATGTTGAAGATAATCCTGGAAGAAGGCAAAGAAAGCCGGGTCGCCGATGCGGGTGCGTAGGTCGTCGAGAAAATGCGCGCCTTCGAAATAAACTGCATTCATATACGGCTGGTAGCCGCCACCCTGATAAATCGGAATATCCACAAAGCCTTGTGGATTATATTGATCGCTCCGCACATACCACCATAATTGGAGCTGGGAAGGGTAATAGGTTTCAAAAAAGATATGCTCGCTATAAGTTGCCGGCGCCTCGGCCAGCCAGGGCTGCGTCGCCCGATCATTCTCCACTTGTTCGAACCACCACTGATGTGCGGTTTCATGTGCAGCCAGATAGATCACGGAGAGCTTGTATATGGAATTTGTGGGACTTCCGGCAAGAAGATTGTAATAGCCATAGGACATAAAGTAGAGCCCTGAAAATTCCTGCCCGGCATCAAAATTAGCCATGACGACTGAAAGAGTCTTATGAGAATAGGGGCCATAACGCTGGTTATAAATCTGCACAGCCTGCGCCGTGGTCGTTAACGAAAGCCTGCCCGGTATATCGAAGGTCGAATAGTTATAATAATAACTATAAATTGTAACGTCTCCGACTTTTGTGCTTTCCACTTGAAAATCAGGACTCATCGAAAACACAAATGCGCGTGCGGCAGTGATAGTATAAGTAGCTGTGCCGTCGGCACTGGTTTCAATCAATTCGCCACTTGACGCAACCACGGGAGGGGGAGTGCCATCAGAGAATTTGAGATTAACTGTAAAATCCGAAGAGTCATAGACCAGGTAGTCACCATAATACCAGGCATCGTGTAAGATCCATTGACCGGCAATGAACGGAACAACGAACGGATACCAATTCACGAGATTGATCTGACCCTGGGTATACCCAAAGACGCGCGGCCGTTCCAGATTTGGGTTGGTCGGTATGATCAAGGGCAGGTTGAGAGTAAATGTGATTTGAATCTTTATGATCGCTTCAGGTACGAGGGCTTGTGGGAGTTGAAGTGATAACTTGTGGTCGACTAGTGTGTAATTCGTCCATGCCGCATCGTTGAGGGTTAGACTTTTGAGCGTAAAACAATTTGGCCAATAATTGGGCTCCACTGCCAGGACAAGATCATTCAAGGCTTGCCCGGTATGGTTTGGATAAAGGATCGTCTCGTCCACGCTGAGAGACTTGGCGTTGTAATCCATCACAACATTCATCGTATATTGTGGGCGCGATGAGACGGCAGCAGGCGTCGCTGTAGCGGTTGTTTGAGGAGTTGAAGTGGCTGCCGACGCGGAAGTTTTAGCGGATGTTCCAGTTAAAGGCAGGGTCGGGGCGGTCTGAACTGGCGCGCAAGCAACGAGAGTCCAAATAAAAAGGACGCAAAGAGTATGAAGAGTTTGTTTCATCAATACGAGTTCTTGAAGTATTTCTTTTCCAAATCAGAGAAATCAACTTTGGTATCGGCGCGCAAGACGCGAAAAAATTCTGCCGATGTGGTGATCTTGCCATTTTCCTGTCTGAGGTAGTCCTGAAGAAATGCAAAGAAAGCTTGATCGCCAAGGCGGATACGCAGGTCATCGAGGAAATGCGCACCGCCCAAATACACCGTATTGGTATATGGAATAAATCCACCCGCATCGTAAATGCTGATGTCCACCCGGGGCAGAGATTCATTACCGCCCACTCGCGGATACCAATATGCCCACCACCATGAAACCGCGTTAGGATAAACTGATGCATAAAAAACATGCTCACTATATGCGGCGAAAGCTTCGTCCAGCCACGGCTGCAGGGCTTGGTCATCCGCAACTTGCTCGAACCACCATTGATGTGCGGTTTCGTGAACGGTCACGGTGATCAGAAGGCTTTCGGGCGTTCCATTATATAAATTGTACGCGCTGCGCGGCATAAAGACCAAGCCGGAGAATTCCATCCCGTCGTTGAAATCGCCCATGACAATGGAAAAAGTTTGGTGTGAATACGGAGTCCCGTAGTGCTGGGCATAAACTTGCATTGCTTGAACGGATGCCATCAAGGATGCTTGCGCAGATGTATCATAAAGCGGGAAATAATATTCGTAGATCACTGCATCTCCTGAGGGGACGCTGAGTACTTTATATTCGCGGCTGGCGGAGATCACAAACGTGCGACCGGAAGTAAGGGTGTACTGAGTCCATTCGCCGTTTGGGCTTGGCGCACCGCTGGAAGCGACAATCGGCGCATTGGCTGGATCCGCGAATTTTAGATTGACATCAAAATCTGCCGCATCATAGACCAAATGCTCGCCGTAATACCAATGATCGTGCAGGATCCATTGTCCGCCGATATATGGGACGACGAACGGATACCAATCCGTGAGATTTAATTGGCTGGAAGTGTAACCGAAGATTTGCGGCCGCACGCCGTGCGCTTCTTGGAGAGGCGGAAGGACAAGATTAAACTGAACGTGAATTGTAATTGTTGATTCAGGAGCAAGGGGTTGAGAAAGTTGTAACGTTAGCTTATGACTATCGAGTGTGTAACTTGTCGATGCATTGCCGTTCAACGACAAGCTGTTGAGCGTAAAACAATTCTGCCAATAATTGGGTTCCACCGCGAGCACTAGATCGTTCAAGATTTGACCGGTATGATTTGGATAAAGGATGGTCTCATCCACGCTGACAGATTTGGCTTTGTAATCCATCACGACATTCATTGTATATTGTGGGCGGGGCGGCGCGGCGACAGGCGTTGGTGTGGCCGTTAGTTGAGGAGCTGAAGTTGTGGTCGGTACGGAGGTTGGAGTAGATGTTTCAGTTGAGGGCGGGGCTATGTTAGCCGATGTTGAAGGCGTGGCGGAACAAGAGACGGATAAAAGAATCAACGCTGCGCAAAATGAAAGATGAAGAAGAGTCATGGACCGTTTCACGAATCATATTGTAAGCGAAAACTTATTAATTAATCGTGAGAACATATTGCGAATAGCGCATATAGATATAATAAAAATCCTCCCGCTTGTTTGCAGGAGGATTGATTTATGCTTTTAACTTTCAATGGCTTTCTTTAAAGCCGCCAAGCCGGTGTCCGCGGCGGCCCGTAGCTGTGGAATCACCATTCCTTCCGTGCCGGGCATCACCGGATAGTCTGTGGAAATACGCAGTTTTGTGCCACTGCCTTCTTGCTCGAAGGTGTATGTGCTGACCACGTCCGTGGCAGGCGGAGTGGCAATAGCTTTCACAGCAAATGTTTTATTTGGCTCGAGTGCCACAATTTCGCTCACCGAGTTGAATTCCCGTGCACCATATTTGGATTGGACGGTGTAACGCGAGCCGACTGCGATTTTGCCGTCAAATAGAATGCCAGTCGTGGCCGGGCTGAGGGACTTCATGTTCATCGGATTGGTCACGAATGCAAACACCTGCTCAACAGGTTTATTAATGCTAATGCTCGTTTCAATTTTTGTCATGGTTCATCTCCTTTGTGATGGAGATGATTGTAATCATTTGTTGAAAAAAGCCAATAGGAAGAAGGTCGTGGGTCGGAAACGTTGCCAACGAATTAATGTGAGGGCAAACTCTTGAGAAATTGAATGGCTTGTTCGGCGGTGGCGATCTTGATCACCTTGATGTTCTTCGCAACCGAGACTGCATCCGCATAGTTATCCGCGGGACACAAGAAATAAACCGCGCCCACTTGTTCCGCCGCGGCGACTTTTTGTTTCACTCCTCCGATTGGCCCTACCGTTCCATCCAAATTGATTGTGCCAGTGCCGGCGATTCGTAAACCGCGTGTCAAATCATCGGGCGTTAGCATGTTATAAACCGTCAGCGTAAACATCAAACCTGCGGAAGGTCCACCGTTGATCTTCTGAGTCACGATGGATATTGGAAAAGGCGTCTTGTAATCAAAGCCTGCGGAAGTAATTGCAATTCCGATCTTCGGAGAATCGCTGGAGGAGGTTGGAGCCATCAGCGGAATCGTCACTTCCATTTGAGTTTGATTCCGTTCCACTTCGAGTCGAACCGAACTTGAAGCGGATTGCGCTTGCACCTGTTCAATCAAATCTGATGTAGTTTGTATTGGCGTTCCGTTCAATTCTGTGATGGTGTCTCCGAGATTCAAAATACCATTCGCATGACTGCCCGGCAAAATGCTGACGACGCGAGCGCCCTTGCCGATCATTTGAGTTTGATAACCCGCCAGTCGCAAGCCGACGGTGATGGCCGTAGCCTCGCTATCATCCAGCATTTGATAATCCTGTTTGGCTTGTTCCTGAGGCGTTGTATCTTTCGGCACGACGACCTCAGGCGCTAGGATCACCATGGCCGGATCGAATTGCCCGACGACCCATTCCCCGGCGAGTATGGGCGCGTGAGAAATGACTGTGGTTAAAATAAATGTGCCTTTATGCAGATGACGATATTGAGTCGGGACATTCACCATGGATTCAACTGGGAGCGCCACACCGGGAGCATCGAGTCCGTTGTTTGTCAATAAGAAACTTGAACTGGCTGCCAGTAGAATTAGCGCAAGGATTCCCGAAACGATAAAGCGCATCGTTCGATTTTTTGCAACGCGCTCAGTAGTTGCATCTTCATCTTTTGATAGAGTTGGTATTCTTAATCCATCCAATAAAAGAAGTACAAACACGAACGTGATCGACCCCGTCTCCGTGCTAAAGCGGGCACGTTGAGCGAACAAGAAGATTCCCCAGCAGGTCACAGCCACCGCGACGATAAATCCAAAATACCTGAGCCAGCGAGTTGTTAAAGAAGATCTCGTCAATCCTTGCAACAAAGCCCTGATCAATCGTCCACCGTCCATAGGAAACGTGGGCAAAAGATTAATAACGAATATCCATGCATTGAAGCCAGAGACGCAGAGCGCGATCAAACTAACAAAATAGTTGATCTGCGCGTTCCATAAAATATAGGCTAGCCCAGCGAGCAAAAGATTGATGATTGGCCCCGCGCCTGCAACCACGATTTCCCGCCAGGACGAATCCTCTTCCAGCCAGGATTGAGACGCATCTCCAAAGACCAGAAGCGTGAGCTTGGCTGGAATTTCTTGATGCATCGCCTTAGCTATCCAAAGATGTGCCAAGATATGAAGCGCAAGCGAAACTCCGATCATCACTACGATGAGTAGGGTCACGATCCATGTTTGAAACAGAGTCAAGTTTTCGCTGAACAGCGGTAAATAATATCCTGCGATCGTCCATATGCCTGCAGGAATGACGATCAGCCATGTAAAACCAAAATTAAATTTGGGTAAGACGATTGTTCGCGACATATATACCTGATAAAGATAAAAGTAGCTTGATAGGAAACATCAGTTGTTCTGCACAACGTGTCTGGCGCTTCATATTTTAACAACGGAATCTAAATAAGGAATGAGTGACGCGGACTTACACGGAAGGCGGAAGCACTTCCCGGCTTGGGTGTGGCAATTCCCGGTAACGCCGCGGAGAACGCACAGCGTGAATGATCAATGCAAGGAAATAAAACAAGGATGTAAGACTGACGATATAAAAACTCGCTGGCCAATGTCCGATAAATGCAAATATCAGTCCTGCCATTGTAGAGGTCAAGCTGATTAATATGGATAGAGTAATCGCAAGCCAGGGACGATGAGTCAAATGCTCCGCCGCCGCGGCGGGCACAACTAATAGCGAAAAGACCAATAACACGCCGACCACTTTCACCGCGACTGACACGCTGAGCGCGAGTAGAATCAAAAAGAGGATCGAGAGTCGTTGAACTGGAACGCCGCGCGCCTCCGCCACTTCCGGTTCGATGGAGGCGAATAATAATGGACGGAACAGAACAACCATCAGACTGATGATGAATATGCCGCTTCCAAATATCACCTGCACATCGTTGATCGTCACACTGAGAATGGAGCCGAATAACACTCCCACTGCTCCGGTCGCGTTTTTAGTGTAGATGCTCAAGAATAAAACCCCGAGTCCAAGCACGAACGATAACACCATTCCCACCTCAATATCCCGGCCGCTCAATCGCTTACCGAGCGCACCCATCCCAATCGCCGCCAGCAAAGTGAAGACGAACATCCCTTCCAACGAGCTGGCTCCGACCAAGGCGGCTCCGAGCGCACCGGCAAAGCCAATATGCGATAACGCTTCGCAGGTAAACGCTTGTCCGCGTAGAACCACAAAATAACCTACGAAGCCGGAGATGATCGC
Source organism: uncultured Chloroflexia bacterium (assembly GCA_963783295.1). Lineage (GTDB taxonomy): Bacteria > Chloroflexota > Anaerolineae > Anaerolineales > Villigracilaceae > Fen-1038. The sequence continues at coordinate 13,491 of CAWAMX010000002.1, forward strand.
AACGATCATACCGGCCAGAAAAGCATTTTGAACGAAATCATGACGCAAGAGGTCAATCATTGCGATCTTTCTGGGACGCCCATTGTGAATCCGTTACTGCTAGCTTTTCAAATTCCATGGCTGATCTTTTTGAATCAATTCCTTTGGATAACAAACGGACAGGTAGATAAACACCAAAGGATAAAGCGGTGATGAAAAAACTAACTGGCCAAGGACTGTTGCCTCCAAGCAGAATCCCAAGCCAGGTGTATGCGAGTCCCAAAATAATTGCGAGAACAATCGCTCGAAATGGTTGATGAACGAGTTGAATCGCGGTCGCGGCTGGACCGATCAGTAGTGCAAACACAAGTAATATCCCAACCACTTGCGTTGTGATGGAAATTGTCAATGCAATGAGAACTAGAAAAATACTTCCAAGCGCGCGTACCGGAACGCCGCGCGTTTCGGCGAGTTCTGCATCGAAGGAACTGAAAAGCAAAGGTCGCCCGATGATAGCGGTCATAATCAATAAGATCAATCCTAAGATGAAAGTGAAAACTACATCTGCGCGGCTCACCCCAACAATTGTCCCGAACAGAATGCTGTAGGCCTGTTCAGCATAGCCATGATAAAGCGACAAAAATAAAATTCCCAATCCCAATGCAAACGTCATGATTACGCCAGTGGCAACATCCCGTTCGCGCACATCGCGTCCAAGAACTGAAATAGCAATGCTGGCTGTGACAGTGAAAGCCATCAGACCATAGACTGGTGACACGCCCAGCAAAACGGCTCCAGCCGCGCCGGCAAAGCCGATGCTGGATAAAGCGTGACCAGCAAAACTTAATCCGCGCACGATCAAGAAATAACCGAGCACTGCCGCGACGATCGCTACAATGGATCCGGCAATAAAAGCGTTTTGAATAAAGGGATATTGAAAGATCGCAAACAATTTACGATCCTTCGAGTGATTTATCTTGATTTAATTTATACCTCAGCTCCCACGACAAAGTAACGTCCGAGTGTGTGAACTACTTGAACGGGCGAACCATAAAGGTGGGTGAGATTGGATTCGGTGATCACTTCCTCTGGCAAACCGATAGCGCTCTGACCACGAGCCATGTAAAGGACTCGATCCGCGACTTGCAACAACGGATTAATATCATGTGCGACCAGCAAAATGGTCACGCCGCGAGTCCGGCACACTTTATCAATCAGCGCGACAACATCCTGCTGATACGATAAATCCAAATTTGCAAGCGGCTCGTCGAGAACCAACAAACGCGGATCGGTGAGCAATGCCTGGGCAATGAGCAGGCGCTGTTGTTCTCCGCCCGATAGTTGTCCGAACGGCGCGTCGGCTAAGTCCAATCCGTCCACTTCTTTCAATGCCTGATCGATCTTTTCGCGCCGACTGCGGCTGGGCAATCTGATTCCCCAGCGATGACCATCCAACCCGAAGCCGACCAAGTCGCGGCCGCGCAGAGGCAATTCAGAATCAAAGGCACGATGTTGCGGAGCGTAGCCAATTAGATGCGATCCAACTTTTGGCGTCTGATCCAGCACTCGCACCGATCCGGAAGCGGGCTGGATCAACCCAAGCAGGAGCTTCAGAAATGTCGTTTTGCCAGCGCCATTGGGACCGAGTATGACGATGAACTCACCAGGCTGGATGGATAGGTCGATATTATGCAGAATGACTTTTCCGCCCAGTTGAACATCCACTCGTTCGAGTTGAATAATCGGTTCTAGTACTTTTGTGTTGCCCATTATTTTTTTCTAACCGCCAAGCGCTTGTTCAAGATTGTTTAGTTGATCCAGCATCCAGTTCTGATATGTTTTTCCAGCAGGCATCGTCTCGGACACCGGCACGATGGGAATATTATTTTGTTTTGCCTCGTTCTGCAGATTCGTTGTAATTGGAGTCACGGTTTGCACATTATAGATCAGAACCTTGATTTGGCGATTCGTAACCTGATCATTGGCGCTCACTACGGTATTTGCTGGAGGGTCATTCCCTTCCGCAATGGCTTTCTCAAACTCAAACGGCGTCAGGACGTTCAAGCCGATAGGCTTGGTCTGGTACAGGAAGATGGTTTCCGTAAGACCAACGGGCGTTCCGCTATATTTATTTTTTATTTCAGCGATCTTCTGTTGAATGGGTCCAAGCGACGCTAGAAATTGAGTCAGTGCAGCATCGTAATCGGCTTTATGAGCGCTATCGATCTTGTTTAAATCAGCCGTGATATTTTGCGCGATGGACTGAACATTATCGATGCCGTACCAAAGGTGAGGGTTATCCGGTAACGGATCGCTGGCGACATCCGCCGCGACCAAAAGGATTCGATTGGGATTGGGAGAAGCGGCGAGCAGCTTATCCATCCACGTATCGTAATCATCTCCGTTCTCGATCACCAGTTGAGCCTTGCTGACTGCCACACCATCTTGCACGCTGGATTCATATTCATGTGGATCCGCATTCGGATCCGAAAGAATGCTGATTACCGATACGTGACCTGCTCCCAGTTGTTGAACGATATTCCCATAGAAATTTTCCGCCGCTACAACTGAAACCGTGCCGGGATTATTTCCGGATGAAGCACTTGCTCCTGAACAGGCGTTGAGCGCTAGCGCTAACGCTAGTAGTGTTACAGCCAGCGTCCAGAAAGTGTTTCGTTTGTTTTTGTTCATATTAGCCTCCGATTAAAAATATTAGTAAGTAGATATGGATGTTGAATGGCAAAACGATAGCTAGCTGGACTAAGTGAAGTCCGCTGATAAGGAAAACCAAATTTATTGTTGAGGCTCGCCGCCTCGATTAGGCGGTCCGCCTTAGGTCAGGGGAGATACGTCAGGGTGTGATAGGTGACCGACCCGATCATCAGCACGATCACCACACCAGCAGTGATTTGCATTATGGGCTTGGAGATTGGTTTTTCCATGCCTGCTGACTCGGCTTTCTTTTTTGCCTCGATTTGTTTACCGTTAAGGGTGATGCCGGTGGTGGCCGCCACGGGAATTGCCGCACAAAAAATACACATAAGTTTCTCCTTTGGTTACTTGCAGTGCTCACATAATCCAAAAAGCTGAAGCCAATGTTCATTGATCTGATAGCCCGTCTTGCGCGCGACGGACTTGATGAATTGATCGAGGTCGTCGCCCTCGAAGAGGGTGGTCCGTCCGCACTTGCTGCAAAGCAATAAATGTTGATGGCCTTTGCCTGCGGTGATAAACGCCTGACATCCCTGTGGTTGGTGAACACGCTGGATCAAGCCAAGCTCTTCCAGCTTTTCCAGCGTGCGATAGACGGTGACCAATCCGAGGGCGGGATACTGATCGCGCGCCGCATCATAGACCTCGACGGGGGTCAGGGCGCGCTGACTATCGGCGATGATCTCAACGACGGCGCGCCGCGTGCCCGTCAGCCGGTAGCCGTTGTCTTGCAATTGAGTAAGCCAATTTTGAATAGTCATAGGTGATATTGAAAACCATTTTCAATTATAATCAGAAGAATAAAAAAGTCAAGGCTTATCAAGGAAGCCAATGGGGCCATGTACCTTGTGCCACGACGCGCGGCTGTGTCATTCCTTCTTCCCAAATTGCAACATTGGTAGTGTGTTGCCCGGTAATCATCTCTTCCTGAAACAATACTTCGCTTCCCCACGGATCCCATCTCGGAGTTTCGTAAATAAATTGAGGATCGCGTGCAACCGTGGGCCCGCCTGGATCATTAGGACTCACCAACAATAATCCTCGCGATGTAAAATCAGGCGGGAGCCTCAAGCCAATAATAATCTCATCAGGATTCGGCGCCCAAGCCAATTCCCCATATTGATAATCCTGTGGATCATTCTTTCCGATCCAAACCGAGATATCGCCTGTGGCAACGTTTGCCATCTTGATTTCCGTCCATGAACTGGATCCATCCGGTGAAGTAGCTTCGTCGGTGAATAATATGGATTTGCTGTCCGGTGACCAAGCAGGCGTGTCGCCTCCTGTGGCACTCGGCAAAGTAAATTGTTCACCCGTTGCTATGGATACGACTCGGATCGCTGCTTGAACGCCATCATAAGATGTTATATATTTTCCATCCGGTGACCATGTGGGGCTAAAGCCGATGATTTGAGGATCGGAATATAGAGGATGGTCCTCCCCGCTTTGGACATTGACGACCCATGTGCGCGGGGCACCGGTGGGCATGCTCGGAGTAATAGGGGCGGCCTCGCGCGTATAAGCAACCTGCTGGCTATCCGGCGAAATGGTGGGCGAAGTACAACGATCCCCGCCGCATAGAACAAGCAAATGCAATGAATTTCCGTTGCGATCCACATACCATAGATCCGCACCTTGTTTATCGTTGAGCGCCGAAAAGACCAAATACTCACCATTGGGTGCGGTATCCAAATCAAAGATGGCCTTATCGAAATTTCCAATCCGATGTGGATATTTTCCATCTACGTCCACAGCCCACAGTTGATTATTATTAATTGTGGAAACAAGATAAGCAATTTGAGGCTGGCGAACATGCAGTGTCCATAGGTGATTGAAGCGCAGGAGCGAACTTTTATTCCCCAAGTATCCAGCATTCATTTTTATGCGATAGTCAGTGTTGGGCTGCAGGGGCTCAAGCGGAGTGAAGCGAAGAGTTTTTGTGTCCACCCAATCGAGCTTGACAGGCGATTCCGGTTGAATCGAAACCAGTGATTGGGCAATAGTTTGATCGACCGGCTCTGAAAATTTCATCAGGATCGTTGATCGCGGCCCAATCTCCCCGCTTTGATCGGTGGTGACGATATTGACTTGAATGCCTTCCCATGTGCCTACCAAAATCACCACGCTGATAATGATAACCAGCGCAAGAGCCAAACCTCCGGCGGCGAGATCAAGCGGTTGAAAGATGCGCAACTTCATGGATAAAGATAGGGCTGATCCGGCTGGGGCGTGGATTGAACGTAACTTGCTTCGATCAACGGGATGGGTTGGCCGCCTAACTTGGAAGCTTGTACCGGTCCCTTAACTTCGACCCAAGAACTTTCTTTTAAATCCGCGCTTTGATTCCAATTAACGATCATACCAATTGCGGAAGCGTCCGCGGTACAACATGTAATGACAAAACGGCTCACGATGAATTGATCCGCCGGAAGACGAGGGTCATGGAAAACAAAACCGGTCACTCTGGCAGTCTGGCCAACATAGGGTGAGAGGTCATCAGTGGAATTAAAAATGACAATCCAATCCAGAATATTGCGCGTGTCAGCCGCGGATTGGAACTCGCGAGTTTGCGAAGTCCCGACTAACGGCGCAGACACGTTCATGCCGCGTGTGGAAGCCGCTGTGGCGTCGAGAGGATGCACTGGAATAAGGATGCCGATCAGCAGTGGAATGATCAAAATTATCAAAGCGCTTGGAGAAATATCGTGATGATGACTTAAATCGTGGTGCTCAGGCTCGTCAGCCTCCAAGTGTCGAAGAACAACGAACGTCATAATGGCAAGCATCACGATTCCAAAAACGGTCAGAGGCATGTATTGCATATTGATATACAGCGATAACGTGCCGCTGATTAATTTGAAGCCAATAAACACGACCAGTGCAAGCAGGATGAAGGCTTGCAAAAAACGATATAAGCGAATGGACATAATTTTCAAGCGTAAAAGTAATTGAATGCCAATCCTGCCAATAAACTCATCAGAAGTGGAAGAAGGACGAGATAAAAAACTGTCTTGCGGCGAAAGACCTGCAGAAACATCAGAATGCTTTTGATGTCCACCATCGGGCCGAAGACCAGAAAGGAAAGCACCGAGCCGAAACTAAAGGTTCCCATGAAACCGAGAGCGATAAATGAGTCAACGGTGGAACAAATGGAAAGCAAAACAGCCAGCGCCAGCATGATCAGCACGGAAAGAATGGGACCGCTTCCGATGGCTAACAAAGAGCTTTGCGAAATGAAAGTCTGTAAAATAGCGGCCAGCGACGCACCCAAAACTAAATAACGTCCCATTTCAAAAAACTCGTCTGTGCTGATGACCAGGGCTCGCTGAATTTTTTGCAAAAAAGTTTCACTTGCTGAATGAGTATGCAGAATAATTGGTTCAGTCTTAAATATCGGCGCCCGCAAAATGTTGGCTGGATCTTTTTCGATTGAAAATGCCAAACCGACCGAGACTGCCATCAATAAGCTGAGACCAAGCCGCCACAACAACATTCTTCCCCATCCAAATGCAGTCGCAGTGCTCAATATCACGATAGGGTTGAGAACCGGCGCGGCTAATAAAAAAGAAATGCCAGCTGGGAGGGGGAGCCCTTTTCGGAAGAGGCGACGCGCCAGCGGAACCGTTCCACATTCACAGATGGGGAAAATCAAACCGAGGGAGGCTCCAACCAACGCGGCGGGCAGAGCGCCACGCGGGGCCGAACGCGCCAGCCAATCGTCTGAGAGAAAGACCTCGACCAGCCCTGATGAAAGAGTTCCCATCAATAAAAATGGAAGAGCCTCGATAAAAATTCCTAAAAATACGGTAGCAAAAACAGAAAGCCGCTGTCCAAGCCACGGCCACGTAGAAGATGGCAGACTACTATAAAGAGTAATTGTAATAACGCCAAAAGGAATGATCCAGATCAGGATGCGCGATATATTCAATCGCTGAGTTGGTATTTCCATTGAAGGGATTATATCCATAATCAGCTTGGGGAAGCATTAGTTGAATATGAGAAGTCGTCTTTCGCTTTCTTCATTACGCCGTTATACTGTCACGCTGATAAAGAGGAAAAATGAAAAAGATTCCGGTCTCGTTTATTATCGCGGCGGCAGCGACGATTTTGTTGTTCTCGATTCTGCTGATCGTGGCTATTCCCTATTTCTTCCAGCCGCCGCAAATTTCAGGCGATATGGGCGCCACCTTCGGTTCGCAGACAGTATTGGCGCAGGTCACAGATATTGTGGATGAGGGGCAAATCAACCTCAACGGCAGGAATCAGCTTTATCAAGTGATGGAAGTGGAAATCTTGGAAGGCGATTACAAAGGCACCCCACTCCAAATTGATTATGGAAAGGTTCAACTTCGTACTGATAGTTTCCGTTTTGTGCCTGGCGATGAAGTTTACGTAGAGGTGGATAAGACCCCTGATAATCAACTTCAAGCTCATTACGTGGACTACGTGCGCACCAAACCGCTCTTGATCCTGCTGATCACCTTTATTCTTTCCATGCTGGTGATGGGACGTTGGAAAGGATTGGGCAGTCTGGTGTCATTGGTTGTTAGCATGGTGGTGATTATCGGTTATGTAATCCCGCACATTCTTGCGGGTGAAGATCCGGTCCGGGTCAGCTTGATCGGGTCGGTGATTTTGTTAGCGGCAACCTTGTATTTGACCTATGGCTGGAATCTAAAGACCCATGCTTCGGTAGCGAGCATTATGGTCTCTCTGCTAATAACTGGTGCGCTCTCGTTATTCTTTGTATATCTAACACGCCTCACAGGCTATGGGGACGAAAATACAGGATTTCTGATGCAGTTTTCGTCGGTGCCGATTGATCCGCGCGGCTTGTTGCTCGGCGGAATGATTATCGGCTCATTGGGCGTGCTGGATGATCTCGTCACGTCGCAGTCAGCGGCGGTGGTTGAGATTCATGATGCCAATCCATCGCTGGGATTCCGGCGTACGTTTCAAAAAGCCATGCGCATCGGTCAGGACCATGTGGCGGCCACTGTTAACACATTGGTGTTGGCCTACACAGGCGCGGCATTACCCTTACTGCTAATCTTCACCCTCGGCAATGGAAGTTATAGCTATTTCATCAACTCTGAATTTTTGGCGGAGGAAATTGTGCGGACGTTGGTTGGTTCATTGGGATTGATTGCGGCGGTTCCCATCTCCACCTTGTTGGCAACCGTGATCATTCTTTATCAGGAACGATTTGGTCGATGGCGGATTCTGCTTGGACCTGAAACGGGTGATGAGATCGAACACGGTCACACGCATTAATCCAAAAAGATTGGAAATAAAAAGCCCCTGAAGAATAACATCGCAGGGGCTTTTTTTAGAAGGCGGGGAGAGGGGCCGTTTCTCTTTAACCTTGACAACCAGTTTACAGGCTGTCGACCATCGTCGCGACTGCAAAGAGCAGCCAGCCGGCAGTCATGAACCAGAGATAATGACTGACCAGAGGCAGAGAGGGAACAAATCTCCCGAGGACGCCGAGCAAACCGAGGACTACTGCAATCCACCAAGTGACCATTTTGGGAGCGGAAAGTTTCATGTTTATTCTCCTTGTTGAAAATACAGTTAATTGATTTTGAACAAAAGGCTGCTTACAACTTGTAGCTAGGCTCGGAGAAGTCACAGGTGGTTAAGAAGTTAAATTGGAACATCATTTCAAACAATAGAATCCTAAAAACAATGAACAGTTTTGACCAAACCGTTCACCCCCCATTAAATTTTTCTATTCTTCGCCATTTGTTCGGCGATGGCTAGCGATTGCTCATCGCCGCGTTCTTTGAGGTGCTGGATGACATTGGCATAATCTTCATTGTCGCGATTCTGACTTAGCTTAAAACTCGCTTCCACACGCGTGACTTCTCACTTGAAACCCCATTGTTCCTTGCATTTGTTTCTCTGCAAAATCAGACGGTAGAGTCTCCATACGATAATCACTTTTGGTTTCATAACGCCGGATGAGCCGCGCAAGAATGTTACGTAGTTCATCCCCGCCGTCGATCACGCGTGGTAAACCGTAAAGATGAACCGCGATATAGTTCCACGTTGGAACGTTAAGATGGTTGTACCAGGTCGGTGAGATGTATGTGTTCGGTCCGCCAAATATCAGCAACACTTCTCTGTCAGAATCGAATTTCTGCCAAAGTGGATTGGTGCGCGCCATGTGTCCGCTGAGCAGCCACGTTCCATCGGCATCCGCTTGAAAGTCCACGAGCAGATGCGACGCAATGGGAATATTGTTCTCGGCGAGCACCAGCGTGGCAAAGTCATGTTCACGGACGAAGTCCGCGATTTTACTCAAATCCTCTTCGCGATAAAAATGGGAAATATACATTGCCAATCCTACAAAAATGAGTGAACATGGATGTGTTTCATCATACTCCGTGTTCGTATCAATCGCGGCAGGCTAAAACGATGCCACTGCTTTTGTTAGATCAGTGAAAACCTGAAAGAATTGGGTAAAGCCGGCCTTATCCAATGTTTCGCTGACCATCTGCTGTGGGCCAAGTAGTTTGATATGGGTTTGCATAGCGGCTCCGCGAGAGCGATCCATAGATTTGAGCATAGCCCAGCCCGAGCGCGGATCAATCGGCTGTTCGCCGCGCAGGAACATGGCGATGCTGTGCAAAGCCACCAGCCCAGCACTGCTCATAAAAGGCACATCGCTTAGATCAACAATGAAATCTTTGGCGCCGCCGTTGAAAAGTTCGCGCGCCTTATTGACCAATTGGGCATAGTTGGATGCGTCCACATCGCCGTGTGGCTGGACGACCGTGACCGGTACACGTCCTTGTTGTTTTGAGACCGTGATTTCCATAATTTCTCCTTTGGGTTGCCCCATTATACTGCTTGCCTTTTATTTTTCCAATTTCGTTTCCAGCCGCTGGCGGCGATGGGTCAATTCATCCATCCAATGCTTTTGGACATAAACCGGTAAATTGGATTTTTCAATTTGCTTTTGTGCGAACTTGGTCCATTTGAGCGCGGTCTTCGGATCGCGTTGTTTGTGTTCATAATATTTCGCTAACTCAACAAAAGCATAGATGTGACCATTGCCCGCGGCTTCTTCCCATAAACGAATCGCTTCATCGAAATCGCCTCGCCTCTTTTGCAGGACCGAGAGGCGGCGCACTGTCTCTGCAAAATTTTCCTCGCTGATTCCTCTTTCCAGTCCGCGCTCGAAGAGACGCGCCGCGGTATCCCATTGACCGAGGTCTTCATAAAGTTTTGCAAGCGCAATCACATCGAGGCCGTGTTCGATGTCTTCATGAAATGGATCTTCCAGCATTTTCGCAGTATGACTCAGCAAAGCCGCCATCGCGACCACGTCCATGGCGTTGTGATAGAACACGCCCTTCAATGGACGCGCATCGCCATCGCGCAGATAATCGAAATAGAGGTAGGGAATTTCATAACCTGGCACTTCTTCCACCGTGCGCGGCGCAAACAGAATGTTTTCCTCGAGATATTTCAAAGCGCGCGATTCCAATCGGTCGCGCCATAACCTTCTTGCCAGTGGAAGCAAATCCAGATGAGCGAAATCTTTGAACGGAACGGGAATACCATGTACTGTATAACGCGTCACGAGCAGAGGCGCGTCGAAGGCTTTGCCATTGAACGTGACCAGCGCTTTGGCGGACTCGAGAAATTCTCCAAGCCCGTTTAGCAGCGCTGCTTCTTCTGCCGGATCGCGCATAAAGAATTGTTGTAATACGAATTCACCATTTATAAACTTGCCAACACCGACCAGAAAGGCATAAGTCCCGGTGCCGCCTGAAAGCCCAGATGTTTCGGTGTCGAGAAAAGCAAATGATTCTATGGGCAAATCACGCAGGCGCGTGTCCGCCGCCCAAGCAGACATTATATTGAGTGGCGCTTGAAGTTGGATTGGTGCGAGTCCATGACGATAATCCGCGGCGAAACGTTCCTCGTGAATAAAGGTTTCGCCCAGCGATGTCGTTGTGAACGCGCCAGTTACAACCGACTCAATGGGAAAACGTTCATCCGGTTTTGGCGCGTGGATTTCGCCTGTGCCAACCTTGACGCCGAGCGATTTGAGTTTATCTGCAAGCGAGGGCATGGAATTATTTTATCGTCGCTTGAATCGTTGCAATGTCCACACGCTGGTCGGTGCGAACTACTTGCAGTTGCACAGCGTACAACCCACTCAAGCCGGTGGTATTCCACGTTGTGAGTAAGCCATCATTTACTGGCGTGGTCGAATCGCTTCCGATTTGAATCCAATTTTGTGGATCAATTCCCTGACCAACCAGCACACGGTAACGATCGAAGTCTGCACCAGCGGCTGTACCTTTGATTTGTACTTGGCCATTCACTTCTGCAAACAATTCAGGTGCAGTGATATTGACATCAGGATTAATCTGTGGCGGCTGGATGGCATCATACGCGGTAGGAGCTATTGGCACGTTGGCGGCTTTTGCCCAGGCTTGAGCTTCGGGCGGAATCATCATGAACACTTTGCTCTCAATCAATTCGGGCGGCGTGAATACGGTTGCAAGATAACCGGTTTCACGGTTCACAGCAACGCTTTGATACAAATTATCCAATTGAACCGGCTCATTGCCATTCAAGAAAACTTCGTTCACAATGGATGGACAATCTTTGGTCGGCAGTAAGCCGGATGGATCGCATACATCCATGGTCGTAATTCCAGCAGGCATTGACCATCCCTGTGACGGAAGCGATTGAGAAGCAGTTCGCATCAACGCGCTCCACAGACCAATGGAAAGCTGCGGTGAGAGGCGCGGTGAATCTGACTGCTGGAGTTGCCGTCCATACGGCGACCAGCCGCGCAGGAGTGTAACCAATAGTCCAAAGATCGTGGCCGTCAACGGTTTGACCGTATTTCATTGCGACAGTCTGTCCAATCTCTGATGAGTTTGGATGTCCGAGGCTGGGCCAGCGCGCAGCCTCGTCGCTCAAGATATTATTGATGAGATAAGCCAACTGGGGCGTGGTCACCGGTTCGGCTTGCGGGTTGCTTTGATCGAGCCAAATGGAATGATCCAGCCCTTCGACGCGCAACACGGTAATAAGTCCGGGTTGACCGTAGCGCACGCCTTGTGCGGCGAAGACGTCATATGCTGAAGCCATGTCCAACAAGGAAAAGATATTGCCATCGAGTCCAAAAGAAGATTCGGTGCGATGGATGGCATCGCTTCCCATTTGGTCCGCGATGGCTGCCGCAGGAACGAGATAATCATTGGCCAGCGCGATGCGGGCGCGGACCGGGCCGTGAAATTGTCCATCGGGATTTTGCGCGTTGCTGGTTGACGGAATATCCCAGACCAGAGAAGCCGGACTCGTGCCGCGCGTGAATGCCGTTAAATAAACAAACGGCTCCATCAGTGACCCGGGATCGTGTGCTGTTAAATTAGATGTCTCTTCGCCTCGCAGCGTTTCACCCACCGCTGCGAGGATTTGGCCCGATTCTGGATCGGTAATGAGCGCGCTGGCGGATGGTTCGGAAAGAATTGTTCCGGGCGGCAAGGATGGAAGCAGTTGCATTGCAGTACACGGCGTGCTTGGATCGGGTGTGTTTGCCAGACGATGGGCATAGACCAGCGTAACGCAGGAGGCCTGGCTTTGCAAATCGTAATCCAGCGTTGTGATAACGTTCAAGCCGCCGCGTTCGATTCGTTCGCGGGTAAATTGCCGATCGAGTTCATTGATTGCAAGGTTGACAAAAGCAGGAGCAACTACATTGTTCGATTGAGGAATCGGTAAATCGGGAATTGAGAATTGATCGAGAATGTTTGTTGTATCTTGATCCGACATCAAATTGAGAGCTTGCATTGCTTTGACGGCTTCTTCGCCGCGTTGCAGGGCAAGGTCGCGTGCATCGAACGGATTCAAATTTGGCGATTGACTCAATGCAGCCAGCACCGCGGCTTCCGGCAGGAGTTAGCGCAAAAGCTGATGTACCAAAATAAAGCTGTGCGGCCGCGTCCACACCAAAGGCGTAATGACCGTAATCGGCTGAATTGAGATACCACTCGAGAATTTGACTGCGTCCGTATTCGGCTGTGATCTGTGCCGCGAGGATTCGTTCGCGGATAGCACGTTGAATCGTCGGCGGCTCATTATAGAGTAACAAATCGAAAACGAGTTGTTGCGCGATGGTTGGGTGAAGGTCAGGATTCTGCCAGCCATATAGAGAGTAGCCAGGGCTTGTCCAAAAATCAGGCTGGGCGATTGCTACGGTGGCTTGTGCGAGAAAATCAGGAAGATGTTGTGGGTTTTGTGGATTGAGCGGAAGATAACGGCGCGGAGAATCATTCGGCGCAAAAGTCAATAGGAGATGCTGACCGGTACGATCATAGACGCGTGTGGGTTGAAGCAAAAGCCCATCTGGTGGATTAAGTAGAGCGGGAAGAAGCTCAACGTTTGGAAGATTGCTGGTTAGGTTTGCATATGCCAGTGCCCCGGATAGAATCAGCAGCGCCAATACGAAACGAAACGATCATGCCTAATCCAACGCCGCCCATCCGAAGACGTGTAGTGCGGGCGCGGCGTTCATCGGCGCGGCGTGCGCGTCGGCGTTGGACAATGGATTGGTTTTGCGGCATAAGGGAATTAAACCACGAAAGAGAAAAGAAAGATAATCAATCTTTCAATAAATCGCCCAGCCATTCCATCAAAGCGGGTTTATCTGACTTCGTAGAAATGTCGCTTTGCACCGTATCATTTTGTCCGCTGATCAAAATGAGGTGACTTCTGTTATCAAGCCAAATTTCAGTCATCCAAACCGGAAGCAGATTGAGCCGAAATGATTCGACGGTCATGTTTGCAGACGACATAGAGATCAATTTCACGAGGCCGGCTTTATTAGGCAGGTCGCGTTTGACTATGTTTACAGTTTGACTGCGCGCATCCAAAGATGCATCTCCCATCGGAATATCATAAAGTTCAGCGGGCCAGTCTGACAAATAACGCGGATCATAAGGTTGAACGGCTTTCAAATCAAAGGTGGGGATGAGGTGCACGAACAGAGCAGAACATTTTCGGCTGGCTGGAATCGGTACATTATGAATCAACAATGGATAGCTATCATTGACTTGTATCACATTAGATTGCCTGTGTTCCAATCCCATATGAAAGCTAATACCCTCGTTATTTTCCATCATCTGGCCTGTGTAATCAATCGCACCGCCGAGATCGAACGTCCAAAGCGGAAGATAAAGTCCGCGCGGTTGGTCCACTTGCTTCTCTGGTTTGATCTTGTTCTCTTCCACCCAGTGGATGAGCAGTTGAACTGCATGTTTCTGATCAAAAGCAAATGGGATGATTCCATCTGGCGAAATCAGGTCTTTTGATTTTTCCAGGTTGACAACATGAGGTGAACCGCAATAAACACAGACGGCAGAGAGTTGATCTGGCGGAAGGATGAATTGTGCTCCGCATCCCTGGCATTGAAATACTTGTTCCGCCAACGGCTTATCATGACCGCGCGAAGTCGCCATCGCAACGATAAAATCTTCCTGCTTTGCCGGAGCTTGCGTATGGAGCGATTGGTTGCGTGAACAATACTCGCAAACCAGCGCTTGACCATCGGGCGCAAACGTCATGCGCCCGCCACATTTTGGACACATGAATCTTTGGGCATCAGCCTGCGACAAATGTGCGGGCGCGGCGGGCAACGCATCAGGATCAACGATCTCATCGGGTTTGATTTTGCCATCGAGGATGGCAAGCGCACGGCGGGCACGGGCATGCTGCAAATCATTGGATAAACAATTTTCCAATGCCTTGCGCTTCTCCACCGGATCATCCGTGACCTGGCTCAACCAAAACCAGGCTTCGGCCATGACCTCATGATCACTGCTCATGTAAGTGGCACGGTCGAAATAACGCCGGGCAGAATCCTTATTCCCCGCCTTGGCTTCGATGATGCCATTTTTCAAAAGTTCCTTGCCGTAATCATCGGCGATGCTATTGTCGAATAAAACCTGGCCGTAATTTATGCTCATTGTTTTTTATCCCTGATAATCGCGTCGGCCATCTTTGCGACGCGCGCCATATATTCCACATCGTGTACGCGGACGATGTCCGCGCCGCGGGTGATTCCAATTGCAATTGTCGCGGCAGTGCCTTCTAGGCGTTGGTCGGGAGGCAGATCCAAAGTGTAACCGATGAATGACTTGCGTGAAGGTCCAAGCAAAACCGGGAAGCCCAACGCGCGGATTTCATCAAGGCGGTTGATCAGCTCGAGGTTATGTTCCAATTTCTTGCCGAATCCAATTCCCGGATCGAGAATCATGCGGTCATCGGAAATACCCGCTTCACGTGCCAGAGTTACACTATCCATCAATTCGCGTTTCACATCTTCAATCAAGTTTTTATATTCCGCACCGATATAGGCATTACCCAATTGAGCGCGCACTTCCACGCTGGCGGGATTGCTCCGATTATGCATCAGGATCACCGGACATTTGGATTTCGCAACAACGTGTTTCAATTCAGGATCAGCGCGCAACGCCCACACATCGTTGACGATCTGAGCGCCTTCATTCAGTGCTTCTTCCGCGATGACTGCTTTATATGAGTCAATGGAAATCAACGCATCGGGAAATTCTTTAACAATGGCTTGGATAACAGGAATAACGCGCCGCCTCTCTTCCTCGACTTCAACCGGTTGTGACCCCGGACGAGTAGATTCTCCACCGACATCCAATATCACCTCCCCCGTGCTGATAAATCTTTTTGCCTGTTCAAGAGAGATCTGAACCGAATCGCCCTTGGCAATGATGCCATCGCCTGAAAAGCTGTCGGGTGTGACGTTGAGGATGCCCATCACATAGGTGCGGTTTCCCCAATCAAATGTATGATTGCCGATTTGCAATGGCTTCATGCAATCTGATCGAGCGGACGGGCAAGCCATGATTCGGCTTCGTTGATGTCGCCGAAGATTTTCATGGCGGCGGCGGTTTCAGGCAATACCAGTGATGCGATATCGCGGATGGCATTAGCAACTTTATCACTGTCAACTACAACCGCCAGTCGAATGTTGCGCGCAGAGGGATCACTGTTCACTTCCACCGCCGTTCGAATTGCTTTTTCTGGAATATCTTTTACGGCGCGCAAATCGTAGAGATTGCGCGTCAGGCGATCAGAGCCGAGCAAATGTTCCAGTGCAAAGTCATGCCATGCTCGGATGGTGGTCTCGGATAAATCGCTGAATGTGAGTGTCATCCCGCCATCCGCGCGTCGGACTATGTTCAAACCCACACCGGGCTTGGCTTTCCAGTTGAGAGGTTTGGGATCGATCATGAGTGCCTCCGTCTTTACCGCGATTATAACCGCTTCAAAATATTATTTGTAAAGATGGATATCATCTGTATCCACGCGTACCGACAATTCTTTGATCGTCTCTTTCAAAACAGGATGAACGAAATCAGGAGCAATATCCGCAAGCGGCACGAGCACAAAGGCGCGTTCGTGCAAACGCGGATGAGGGATGGTTAATGATTCAGATTCGAGAATGAGATCATCATAGAAGAGGATGTCAATGTCAATGAGGCGCGGTCCCCAGCGGAAGGATTGCTCGCGTCCAAGTTGGACTTCAAGCCGCTTGAGGCGCTTCAAAAGTGGGTCTGGCTTGAGAACTGTTTCACCCTTAACTGCCATATTGAGGAAGGCTGGCTGATCTTCATATCCCCACGGCGGCGTCTCATAGACTTTTGATTCGGCGATGACTTTGATTTCAGGCGGCAATGTCTCAATTGCCGCGCGCAGATTAGCAGGACGGTCGCCGAGATTCGTTCCAAGTGCAAGATAAACAATGTAGCTCATGGCAACGTATTAGATTCTCTCGATCAGCAAAGCCAGTGTGTTTTCAGTAACCATTCCCCATCGTGCCGATTTTTGTTCCAACTCATCCAGTATTTCTTTTATAAGCGAAGCGCCATAATTTCCAT
Source organism: uncultured Chloroflexia bacterium (assembly GCA_963783295.1). Taxonomy (GTDB): domain Bacteria; phylum Chloroflexota; class Anaerolineae; order Anaerolineales; family Villigracilaceae; genus Fen-1038. The sequence goes on from CAWAMX010000002.1 coordinate 30,125, forward strand.
CTTTAATTACTGTTACATTTTTAGATTCAAGTTCTGCTGTTCGAAACGCCGAATCGATTCCCGTTAGTGAGCGTGCCGCTAGACGCGCACGTGGCATAAGATTCCATCTACCGACCGCGTCCGGCGAAGCTAGTAATATCGCAGTTGAAGCATTGGCTTCCAAGCTGATGACAATCACAACATCTGCATCCAAGCTCAAGATGGATTGCGCGGCGAAGAAGGTCGCGCGCAAACTTGATGAAACGGTAGTCGCTGGACAGGTCAGGCTTGAAGCGCTTAGGATTTTTTCTACATCGATTGAACGCGATTCATCCAAGCCAAAGATCACGTCTTGGACCCGGATTGAATCCGCACCTGCATTTTGAATGGCTTGACGCATAGCTTGAACGGAGTCGGTGTTGCTGACAGCGGAGATAATGAAGACATCAGAATCGGACATAGTTAGGTTTGATGCAATTATCCTTTTTCGAATAGTATCTCCAAGCTATATTGGAGCAATTGTATTGTTATTATCAGCTGTAATTTAACTGTAGAAAAATTGCCTTCGAGTTCTCGAAGGCAATTTTTACGGCATTTTACAGACGAAAACAGTGACCCACGAGGGACTTGAACCCCGAACCAATTGATTAAGAGTTGCCACTGAAAGAGTGCATACCGTATATATGGTGTTTTTACGTCTATTGTCTTCGATATTTGGTGGTCAAAGCGTCCATATTATACACGGTTTGCATCTTGTCTTTTGCGGTAGCTGTTAAATCATCGTAGAAAACTTGTTGATCCAAATGACGATACCCTCGTGAAATGGCTGTTATCGGGAATAGCGATCCAGTCCAAACGTCTTCGAAATAATAATTGGTTCTGACACTCCCCATCAATGCGGGAACGCTGTTCGCGAGCTAAAAACATGGGCCGCTCGCTTACGCTCTATTCGCAAAAACAATACGAAGCACAATTGGAAGCTAGGCAACGACAACAGACCGAAGCTTTCAAAAAACTTTATGCAGATCGAGCCGGAATAGAAAGCACAATCTCTCAAGGAGTGCGACGTACTAGGATACGAACCGCCAGATACATTGGGTTGGCGCGAATTCATCTCCAACAAACAGCTTCCGCTGCAGCAATCAACATGGCACGTTTATTCGAGTGGCTAATTGGCCAACGTCCCCATGAAACATACATCTCGCCGTTCCAAAAATTCGCCTTTCAAATCTGACTTCGCCAACAAACTCACGATCTTACACTACTAACCGCCCATCAGGAATTGAAAGGAAATCAACAACATGACTGCTACAATCCTCATGGATTGCTACACACAAAGGCTCATTATTCGGCAAAAATTGCAGAGATAATAATCTATCAAGATAGATTGGGCGAAGATGTTGAGCTACAATTAGCGCACATCTGCGCAAGAGACCAAAACATGTTCAAGTCGACTGCTCAAATCTATTTCGCAAATCTAAACGCGCCAAGACAAAGGAGAGTTGAATGGCTGCTCCAAATTTCACCGATCTGAATGTTCCATCCCGTACCCTGCTCGGCCCCGGGCCTGGTATGACGCATCCGCGCGTCCTACGTGCGTTGGGCGCGCCCACACTTGGACATCTTGACCCTGTACTTTTGAAAATCTACACTGAGGAACAGGAACTGCTTCGCTATGTGTTTCAAACCAAGAACGAATGGACGTTCGCCTTATCTGGAACGGGCACATCCGGCATGGAAGCTGCGTTGACCAATTTGATCGAGCCGGGCGATTTGGTACTGGCTTGCGTTCATGGTTATTTCGGCGTGCGGCTGGCGGAGATCGCAGAACAACTCGGTGCAAACGTTGACCGAATCGAGAAACCACTTGGACAAATTTTCAGCGTCGAAGAAATCAAATCGGTATTAGATAAAAAGAAATACAAGCTCATGACCATCGTTCACGCCGAGACCTCGACCGGCGCTGAACAGCTTTACATCAAGGAGATTGCCGCGGCCGCACACAAAAACGGAACCTTGATTGTGCTGGATACCGTCACATCGCTAGGTGGAATCCCGGTCAATCTTGACGAATGGGACATTGACATGGCTTACTCAGCAAGCCAAAAGAACCTGGGCGCGCCCTCTGGCTTGGCACCCATCACCGTTGGGCCGCGGGCACGTGAAGTCATCGAGAAGCGCACAAAACCAGTTTCATCGTTCTATCTTGATTTAAAACAATATGCAAATTATTGGGGAGGCGTTCACGCATACCATCACACGGCATCTGCCAGTCTGCACTTTGGATTGCGTGAAGGCTTACGCGTTATCGCTGAAGAAGGGCTCGACCCTACGTTTGCCCGTTTGCGTTCCAATGCAGAATCATTGTGGATTGGCTTAGAAGAGATGGATACTCCACCGTTCATTCCGATTGAGTATCGGCTTCCGCCACTGACGACGGCCAAAGTGCCAGCGGGATGCGATCCGCACCAAGTCCGCACACGTCTGCTCGATGAGTACAACATCGAAATTGCGGCTGGTTTCGGCTCGCTTAAAGATCAAGTTTGGCGCATCGGCTTGATGGGATATTCAAGCCGCAAAGAAAACATCACACTATTTCTCGCGGCATTGAGAGACATATTGAAGGGAAATGTTTCGCGTTAGCGCAACGAGTCGGATGCATTCAACCTTCATGAACTAAAACCGGGGTTCTATCCTCAGAATTGTGATTCTTACTTCAGGAAATGACCCCTCTCTGGCCTGCACACGAACAGATCTTGTAGCCTCTTCTCTTGTTTTGTTGAAATCGTGGCTTTCTGCACCACATTATCCTATATAACATTTTATTTCTTCTGCATGAGCTAACATTTCTAACAGAATGCACACCTGAGACCAAGGGCGTCCAATGCACGGGATCTTGTTTCCTTGAATTAATTGCTTCCGCATTCTTTATTTCCCTTACTGCCTCTAGAACCCTGCTTTTATCATTTGCAAAGTCTTCTTCAGGGAGGTGCTAAGACGTGTTCCCCGCAACTCGACCTTGTCGGTTGAAAACCTAGTCGTAGATTCTATCTACCAGTTCGTTGTCCACATGTGTGTAACGGGATGTTGTTTTGCTATCCGCATGGCGCGCCGCCTCCGGTATGGCTTTCAGGTTTCTACTTCCAAGGTAGAAAAGAGTCACAAAGTAGCGGCGGAAATCGTGAATGCAGGTCTGCATCAGGTCGTGCGCTGACACTCTCCATCAATAAATTGAAGGGGTTCTCGTTTTCACGAGCAACATCGGCCTGTGTCATAGGCTCTACTCCTCAAAAAAGCGGAGATACGTGCAACCTTATTAGTTCAAAAAAACAGCCGAAGTATAACTACGCATCAATGCGAGGGCTTTACGGTGCGGTTTGGTAATAGCAGCAAGAATCAGAACGATATATGAGCGTTTTCAAGATACTCGCCGCTTGGAATTAATTTGATTCTTCATTAAGATCGGATGATTATACAGATCTTACGCTATCCCTTCTCATTTCCTGGAAAATTGTTTACCCCTTCTTAACTGTCTGTTTTTGTAACCTTAACATCGCCTCGGTAAAATGCAGAATATCCATGGCTGAAAACATCCTTTTCATTTGCGGATCGCTCAATCAAACCACGATGATGCATAAGATCGCGATGCAGTTGGAAGAGTGCAACTGCTTTTTTACGCCCTATTATGCCGACGGAATGGAAGACTTTGGGGCTCGCATTGGATTGTTGGATTTTTGCGTCTTGGGTGGGCGGCATATGCAGGAAACCAAAGCATACCTCGCCGATAACAATTTGGCGGTAGATTATCGCGGCAAGAATCATAATTATGATTTAGTCGTTATCTGCAGTGATCTGATTGTTCAGAATAATATTCGCGGAAAACGATTGGTGCTGGTTCAGGAAGGGATTACAGAGCCTGAGGGTCTTGTCTATCAACTGGTCAAACGGTTCAAGCTGCCCCGCTATCTGGCAAATACCGCCGCCACCGGGCTTTCAGATGCATATGATATTTTCTGCGTTGCATCGCAGGGTTATCGGGAGCACTTCATCAAGAAGGGCGTGCGGCCCGAAAAGATCGCTGTATCAGGCATTCCAAACTTCGACAGTTTATCGAGTTCGTGTGACAACGATTTCCCGTTCCGCGATTATGTTCTCGTCGTGACATCTCCTTTGCGTGAAACATTCCGACGCGATGACCGAATGGCATTTCTACATCGTTGCATTCGAATCGCTCATGGACGGACTTTGATTTTCAAGCTGCATCCGACCGAAAATGTAAAAAGGGCCACCCGAGAAATTCATCAATTGATTCCTGAAGCACGAGTACTTACGCATGGCAATGTCAATCCTATGATTGCAAATGCCTCTGTGGTGATTACGCAGCAATCGACCAGCACATTTGTGGCGATCGCGCTTGGCAAGGAGGTTTACACAAACCTGGATATCAATGTGCTAAAGCACTTGCTTCCAATTCAAAATGGAGGCATGTCGGCTCAAAAGATTGCAGAAATTTCCCGCCGCTTGTTACACACTCCCATGCCTGTATTGGAGCAAGTCCGCAGAGGCTATCGCACCCGGCCAAAATGGGAACACGTCGACTTATTCTAATCATGAATATCAATTGTGGATCTGATCTGGCTCACGCGTTTCTCATGGCTCTAGCTTCAAATCGCGTTTACAGAATATTATCCGTAAAACTGATTTAAGAGTCGGTGGAATTCTTGAATATTTCTTTATAACCAAATAAACTGATATTAAAGCCAAATTCCGTTGCTCCAATCCCGTTTATAAACGCGCAAATCCACGAGCGAGACCAGTCTGCCTGAAGCATAGAGCCGGGATTGAAGACGATCCATAATCGGTTTGATGCGACTCGAGACATTTCCTGTTTGTTTGATTGCACGACGACTTAGCGCATCGGCGTAGCGATTTTCTTTGCGGGGAATCCAAGCCCATGAAAGGTGGTTGAAACCCTGTGCAAGCTTTAACGCTCGTTTATGGAGATGTCTTATCCCAACTGAATTGACGGAGGCAATGCCTGTCATTTGATTAATCACAAACTTCGCATCTCCCCGGACCTCAACCGGCGCATTGCCCACGTGCAGATCTGCCAAAGCTTCCAGGCCTTCGATCAAAGCTAGATATTCAGAGATACAGGAAGTAGCGTTCTCCCTTTGAATAAACATTCCAAAGCCATGAGCAATGATTGATTCTCGTTTGAAAATGATCCAGCCGTAGCCCATCAAGCCGGTTCTTTGTGTCCAACTGTGAAGCGAACGGAACATGCCATCAAAAAGAAGAATATACATAATTCGTCCTTTAAGAATGCAAAATGGCGCCGTCAGCTGCCGACACCATTTTGCGTAAAAGGGGAAAAGGTGGAACTGCAAGGATTCGAATCACCTGCATGATTTTATTATCCCATTTAAATCACTAAGAGTGTTAAGGGATAGTTATCGTCTAGTTAAGGTCTGGAGGATATGTTGCTGATTAATAGAACCTTAACAACAACAGAACTTTGCGTTAACCAATAAACAAGATTTATTCAATACAATGCCACTGTTCTGAAATCAAAGGACAAAATTCCAAAAGGAGATAAGAAGTAATGAAATCAAAACGTTTTGCAATTCTTTTTTCTGCAGTCGTGTTGGTTGCCTTGGTGCTGGCAGCCTGCGGATCGGCTGCTACACCTGCCCCAACGCAGGCACCGGCAGCTACCGCCGCCGCTCCTGCCGCCACTCAAGCTCCGGCAGCTACTGCAACGTCAGCGCCTGCTGATTGGTCAAAGGCTACTTCTGCCGCTGATGGTGGTGGTATGGATGCTTTGGTCAAGGCCGCCCAGGCTGAGGGCAACCTGACCGTTATCACCCTGCCGCGCGATTGGTGCGACTATGGTGACATGATGGATAACTTCACCGCAAAGTACGGCATCAAGATTCAGGATGTCAATCCTGAAGGTGGTTCTGCCGATGAAGTTCAAGCCATCAAGGACAACATGCAAAACAGCGGACCCCAGGCCCCAGACGTTCTTGACATTGGTCCCGCTTATGGACCTCTTGCTGCTGGACAACAGAACGCCGGCGATCCCAAATTGCTTGCTCCTTACAAGGTAACGACTTGGAATACGATTGCAGGTGCGGCCAAAAGTGATCCCGACGGACTGTACTTTGTGGATTACTATGGCGTAATGTCTTTCGAAGTTAATACCACTGTAGTCAAAGATGTTCCACAATCTTGGTCTGACTTGCTGAAACCGGAATACAAGGGAGAGGTTGCTCTTGCTGGTGATCCTCGTGCTTCGAACGAGGCTGCCCAGGATGTTTATGCTGCCGCGGTTAATAACGGTGGCTCTTTGGATAACATTCAACCTGGCCTTGATTTCATGAAGAAGCTAGCCCAGGAAGGCAATCTCCTGCCATTGATTGCGGATCCAGGTCCGATCGCCAAGGGCGAGACCCCGGTTTCCATTCATTGGAATTATCTGGCGTTGGCGGATCAAAAGAGTATGAATGGCAATCCCAGCATTCAGGTTGTTTACCCCACTGGAACCACTTGGGGTGGGTATTACTATCAAGCCATCAGTGCCTATGCACCTCATCCTGCCGCGGCTCGTCTGTGGGAAGAATATCTGTATTCGGATGAAGGTCAGAATACCTTGATCAAAGGCTTCTGCACTCCGGCTCGTTTTGCTGATATGGTTTCCCGCAATGTAATTCCGTCTGCAGCACTTAGCGCCCTCCCGCCTGCTTCGATGCTTTCGGGTGCAGAAATCCCCAGCATTTCTCAACTTAGCGCAGCCCGCGCCGCGATCAAAGCGCAATGGGACTCGGTCGTTGGTGTGGACGTCAAGTCCGGCGGCTAATTTCGCCCACTTAGTTTCCATTTGTTTATTATGATGGCGTGGCCCGCTAATCTGGGCCACGCCAATCCAATATAAAAATGACTGCTATCGCAACGAAAATCAATTCACCGAAAGCCCTGATTCGTTCCCGTTCATTTGAATCTCTCCGGAATTGGATTGGTGTTCTTCCTTTTTTCCTATTTATTTTGGCCTTCCTGGTCCTACCCTCCGCCAACCTTTTTGTTGGCGCGTTTCAGGATCAACAGGGCCATTACACACTTGCCAATATCATGAGCATACTTTCGGATGCTGATGTTCTTAGATCTTATGCCATCAGCCTGAAAGTAAGCATCATTACATCTGTTATTGGTGGAGTGATGGGCTTTTTTATCGCCTACGCCATCACCATCGGAAAAGCGCCAACTTGGCTGCGTAACATCCTGATGAGTTTTTCTGGATTGGCAGCCAATTTTGGCGGCGTACCACTGGCCTTTGCGTTCATCGCTACTTTGGGACATACCGGTTTTCTAACTGGGATTCTTAGGAATATCTGCTTCCCGACTGCTGGTGGAACTCAATCCTGTCCATTCGACATTTATCAAGCGGGATTTAATTTGTATAGCGTCACAGGTCTTACATTGGCTTATCTTTATTTCCAATTCCCGCTTATGGTATTGACCATGACACCGGCCTTGGAAGGTCTAAAGAATGAATGGCGTGAAGCCTCGGAAAACCTTGGGGGTAGTGCGCCCCAATACTGGTGGAATGTTGCTCTGCCAATCCTATGGCCTTCCATTCTGGGATCTGCAATCTTGTTGTTTGCAAGTGGGTTTGGCGCATACGCCACGGCTGAAGCGTTGACTGGAGGAAGCATCTATCTGGTAACGATTCAGATCGGCGATCAGATTCGCGGCGATGTACTCGGTAACCAGAATGAAGGGTATGCACTGGCACTGGGAATGGTGGTCATCATGGCCTTCTGTATCGTAGTCTACAGCATCTTGCAACGACAAACCGTTCGGTGGATAAAGTCATGAAAACAAGAAAATTCGGCTGGTGGGCTCTCTCTTGGTGTATCATCGCATTACTGTATTTTTTTGTACCCTTGTATGGAACTTTAGACTTCTCCCTGCGCGAGGAGAAGGGCAAGCTTAGTTTCCTGGCATATCAAAATGTGCTTTCCGATCCTCAATTCCTGAATAGCTTTCGCTATTCTGCCACCATGGGGATTATTACAATTGTCGTCAGTATCCTGATTTTCCTACCTACGGTTTACTGGATGTACTTGAGACTGCCACAGGCGCGGCCGATCGTTGAGATCATCACGATTTTGCCGTTTGTCATCCCCGTCATTGTTTTCGTGTTTGGTCTCATCCGCACTTTTTCCCACCCACCATTGCCACTTACTGACACTCCCTTTACGACAGATATTCTGATTACTGCCGGTTATGTGATCCTTTCCATGCCTTATATGTATCGGGCGATTGATATTGGCATGCGTTCGATTGACGTTCGCACACTGACCGAGGCTGCCCAAAGTCTGGGATCCAATTGGTTACAAATTCTTTTGAATGTTATTGTTCCAAACCTACGTATAGCGCTCTTAAGCGGCGCACTGATCTGTTTTGCCACCGTGATCGGCGAGCTCATCCTAGGCGATTTTCTAGTGCGTCCAGCATTAGGTCCATATATGGTAGAGGTTGGGAGAGATCAAGCCTATGAACCGGCTGCCATGGCGATGCTGGCTTGGGGATTAACCTGGATTTGCTTGGGCCTAATCCAATTTTTCAGTCGCGGTGGCACCAGCCAGCAGTTGAGCGGCCGGTAGAAGAATGTTGAGGTAAATATGGCTTTTCTTGAGCTTTCTCATGTCAACAAGTTTTTTTCCGAAGCAACCGCAGTGGATGATTTCAACCTGAGTGCAGAGCAGGGCGAATTTGTCTCGTTCTTGGGTCCCAGCGGTTGTGGAAAAACAACAACTCTGCGTATGATCGCCGGGTTTGAGTTGCCTACATCTGGAAAGATTGAGATAGAAGGCAAAGACCTGACCTTTGTGCCCCCTAATAAACGCAATGTAGGCATGGTATTTCAATCCTATGCGTTATTTCCCAATATGACGGTCGCGGGAAACATTGCATATGGGCTCCGCATGGCAGGCAAACCGAGGGTTGAGATTAATCAGCGGATTAAGGAAATGCTTGCGTTGATTCACATGGAGGATTTTAGCGACCGCTATCCAGCCCAGTTGTCAGGCGGCCAGCAACAACGTGTGGCTCTCGCGCGTGCGCTTGCCATTCGACCGCGTGTCTTGCTGTTGGATGAACCGCTTTCCGCCTTGGACGCAAAAATTCGCATTGAGCTACGCCAGGAGATCCGCCGTATTCAGCAGCAATTGGGCATCACCACCATCTACGTCACTCATGATCAAGAGGAAGCGCTTTCCATTTCGGATCGCATTGTGGTCATGAGCAAAGGCAAAATTGAACAAATTGGTTCATCGTCCGAAATCTATAACTTCCCCAAAACAGAGTTTGTTGCCAATTTCGTGGGACAACTGAATTTGTTGCCGGTAGATGTTGTGAGCCTAGCAGAGGGATTGGTGAAGGTCGGCGGACAGATTGTGCGGACCAGTCAGTCTTTGGATCATACGAATGGGCATGCGATTCGCTTGGCCGTGCGTCCCGAGGAATTAAATCCTGGACACCGGGAAGGCCAAAATAATCTCCTCGGACGGGTTAACGCAGTCACATATCTGGGACCGGTTGTGCGCGTTCGTCTAGAGGTAGAAGATCGTTTGCTGACGATTGACATGTTCAATGAGAGACGATTGCAGGTTCCAGTTATCGGAGACTCTTTTGAATTCAGTTTTCATCCGGATGCCTGCTGGTTGCTGTAGAAAATTATCCAGTAAAAGGAATACACAATGAACTTCCTTCCTCCTTGGAAAGATAAAGCCCTGTTCACTCCCGGTCCGCTGACCACCAGCGCGACCGTCAAACAAGCCATGCTCCGTGATCTTGGTTCGCGCGATACGGAATTCATTGGAGTAATCAAAGATGTGCGCCAGAGATTGGTTCGATTAGGCACAAACTCCGATTCCTATACCTGTGTGTTGATTTAAGGCAGCGGCACATATGGAATTGAATCAACCTTATCTTCCGTGATTCCGCCGGACGGCAAGCTGCTGATTTTGATCAACGGCGCCTACGGACATCGGATGCTAAAGATCGCCGGCATTCATCGCATTCATTGTGAAAGTCTGGTTTTTACTGAAGACATGCAGCCGGATGTTTCCGCTTTGGAAACTGCGCTAAAAAACGATCCTGCGATTTCGCACGTTGCCGTGGTTCATTGCGAAACCACTACAGGCATCATCAACCCAATTGATGTTTATGGTGAAATCGTTAAGAGATATCATCGTACCTACATTGTAGATGCAATGAGCAGTTTCGGTGCTTATCCAGTGGATCTGAAAGCTAGCGGCATTGATTACCTGGTGTCTTCCTCTAACAAATGCATTGAGGGCGTCCCGGGTTTTTCCTTTGTCCTCGCACGCACAGATTTGCTCATGGCGGCGCGTGGATTTGCGCGCACGCTGAGTCTCGACCTGTTCGCACAATGGGAGGGACTGGAAGGCGATGGGCAATTCCGCTTCACACCTCCGACTCACGCCATTCTTGCTTTTCGTCAGGCATTACTTGAGCTTGAACAGGAAGGCGGCGTTTCAGCAAGAGGCGAGCGCTATCACGAGAACTACGCGATTACTTTATCCGCCATGCAGGCCATGGGCTTCAAGCCGTATCTTGATGAAAGCCTAAGAGGCCACATTATCACATCATTCTTTTATCCTGACCATCCGAATTTTAACTTCAAAGAATTTTACGAGCGTCTCAGTGAAAAGGGACATGTGATCTATCCCGGCAAGCTTACCCATGCGGATTGTTTTCGCATTGGTCACATCGGACGTTTGGGCCCCGGTGATGTAGCCTCCTTGACAGCGGCGGTTGCTGAGACGCTCAACGAAATGGATATTCACATAGCGGTAAGAATCGAGGAATAATAAATGGAGTATTTACATCAGCGTTCTTATCGCGGTCCGGTTAAAGCGGTCATCCTGGACTGGGCGGGGACTGCTATTGATTATGGTTCTTTCGCGCCAACCGCCGTGTTCCTGCGGCTCTTCGAGAGTCGAGGCATTCAAATCACGGCGGATGATGCGCGCTCCGGCATGGGCTTGATGAAAAAAGATCATCTGCGCACCATTCTTTCGCGCCCGGCGGTTGCTGAAGCGTGGAAGTCCGCGCACGGCGCACCATATTCGGACTCAGATATTGATGACCTATTCAAAAGTTTTGTGCCGATGCAATTGGCAGTTCTAACCGAATTTGCTCAGCCCATCCCGGGTTTATTGAGTGTGGTAAAAGACCTGCGCGCACGCGGCATCAAAATTGGTTCAACCACGGGCTATATCCGTTCGATGATGGATGTGCTCGCGCCGAAAGCCAAAGATAATGGCTACGAACCGGATTGCATCGTCTGCCCTGATGAAGTGCCGAATGGAAGACCTTATCCGTGGATGTGTTATCAGAACGCGATTCAAATGAATGTATATCCGATGCAAGCGATGGTCAAGGTGGGTGATACGTTGGTAGATATCGAAGAAGGGTTAAATGCCGGCATGTGGACTGTTGGATTATCACAGACCGGAAACTTGCTAGGATTGAGCGAATCTGAAGTTAAAGCATTATCGGTGGAAGAAAGAGAATCTGCAAATCAAAAAGTCGCGACCCAGCTTTATCAAACAGGAGCACATTATGTCATCGATGGCATTTGGGGTTTGCCAAGTATCTTGAAGGAGATTGAATCACGCTTGACGCATGGAGAACGTCCGTAAAATGCGAACAGCAGATATCCTCGTGATTGGCGGCGGTGTGCTCGGGGGAGCCGTCGCCTTTTATTTAGCGAAGCAGAAGGCGGGGCGCGTGATCGTGCTCGAACGTCATTCCGTTGCGCAGGGAAATTCCAGCCTCGCGGCGGGCTTGCTGACGCGCGGGCGTTTCAAATCTCATCTGATTCCGATGGTTCTTGAAACATATAAAGCCATTGATGAAATCCAATCAATAACTGGTGAAAGTCTGGGTATACACCAGACCGGATGTTTATACGCGGCTGTATCGCTCGCTCATCAAAAAGAGATTCACGAGTTGGTGGACGTTTCTACCCAAGCGGGTCTCAAGGCCGATTGGCTCGATATCATTGATGCCGCACAAGTCGTTCCCTGGCTCAAGCTGCCGCGCACGGCTAGTGTGGTCTTTATGCCGGAAGATGGATATATTGATGGCTATGCTTTAGCGAGCGGATATATAAAAGGCGCAAAAAAACTGGGTGTGGAGATTCAAGAACAAACGGAGGTTCTATCTATTCGTAAAGAAGGCCAACGTGTGACCGGTGTAAAGACCACCCAGGGAGATTATTCGTCTTCGCTGGTAATTGATGCAGCAGGCGTATGGGCGGGAACGCTGGCGTACGAACTTGGAATTGGATTTCCCATGGCACCGGTTCGCAGTCATTACTGGATTACGGCGGAGCATCCATCTTTTTCACCGCAACAGCCTTTTGTGATTCTGCCCGATTCCCGCGCCTATGCGCGCCCTGAGACCAACCGCTTATTGTTTGGTTTTCGTGAAACGCAATCGGTTGCAGTCGACCCGCGTGAACTGCCGGAAAAAATGAATGGTTATATTTTCAAAAAAGATCCGCGTGGTTGGGAATCCTTGCTTGAAGGCATGCCTGAATTCAGTAAGTTTTTCCCTTTGATTGAAGAAATCGAAATCCCGACTTATATCAAAGGCTTGTCCAACTACACACCTGATGGAAATTTTGTGCTGGGAGCTTTTCCTTCATTGGATGGATTTCTTGCCGCTACTGGATGTGCAGGAGCTGGAGTTGCTATGTCGGGTGGAATCGGACGCCTTGTCGCGGAGCTGTCAACGGACCGCACACCTTTTGTCGACGCGGCACCTCATCGCATTGATCGCTTTGGCGAGATCGATCCCTTCGATCCGGCTTTTCTGCAACGGTGTGGTGATGCCCGATCAGGTAAAATCACAGGTTGAAAAGGGGTAGAGATGACAAATCTTAGCATCTCCGAAGAACTGCTTATCCTCTGCATCAGCAATGATAAAGGCTCGATTACGAACTCAGCCAAATCTGTGCTTCCTTATGGGCTGGCAGGTGCAGCGTTAGCTGACCTTACCCTGATCAGTAAAATACAAATCAAGGATGACCGGCTATTGTTATCAGGTTTGATACCCACGGGAGAAGCCTTATCCGATGAGATTATGACCGCGCTGTCTAATGAAAAGAAGCCGCGCAAACTAAAGCATTGGGTGGACAATCTCGGCCATAAGCATAACATCAAGAGTGTTGCTAAACGACTGGTGGAACGGAATGTAATTCGCATTGAGCAAAAGCACTATTTATGGGTAATACCTTACGAACTCTATCCACAGCAGGATGCCTCTGCAAAATACTGGATCAAGCAACACCTGCGTAGTATTGTTCTAGCGGGTGAGAAAGCAGAGTCTGCTGATATTGCATTGCTTGGACTACTTAAAGCCTGCCGATTGTTATCTTTGGTTTTTACCCACGATGAGTTCAAAGCAGCTGAAAAGCAGGTGAGTGAATTGACAAAAGGAGAAGTCTTTGGTGAAGCTGTCTCAAAAGTACTTACAGATAATGAACTAGTCACGGTTGTTTCGGTTATACCGGGAGTAATTTGAACCTATCCCACTTTTTTGGGGTAGGCCCAATAGTGTCTGGCGAGATCATAAACTCGTGACAGACGATGTCGATCCGCAATGGCGACAAGTCATGCACATGATGGGCGTCGATGTTTCATATACCTTATCGCCCCAAGCCAAAGGAAAAATTGAAAGACCCTATCGCTGGCTGCAAGGCCGGATTGTCCACACCTGTGCCTTGGAAATTTAAGCAAGATCGAAGACGGCCGAGCTGTTCTCCAATACGAGTTGTCCCGTTACAACGATCACCAAGTTCACTCTACTACTGGCGAAATCCCCAGAATCCGTTTTGATAAAGCGTATCAAGTCCACCAGGCTCGCTTCCGTCCATTCGTTGTGCCGAAACTATATACCCCCATGAAAGACATCTTTTGTCTTCGCGAGATTCGAACTATGAATGGCTACCAACGCATTTCCCTTTTCAACCACGAAATCCACATCCCGAATGTGCCTTTGTGCGAAGATGTGGAGCTTCATCTGATTCCAGACGAAGTTCGAAATCTTCTTGAAGTTTGCATTTGGTGGAATCAGAAACTCATCCTGACACAAGATTTACCCCTCCCCAAACAGTTCACTTTTCAACTTTGGCTAACATTAGTAATGCCCTTGAGTGAAGAGAAAGATACTACTATTAATATGGCCTTGATAGCGTCATGAATAGGCTACCAAGGGCCAAGTCTAGCGGCAATGACTTCAGTCCATCCTCCCCGCGAATAATATCCAAAACCTCACGCGCGGCTCGTTCAAGCAGAATAAGATATTGCTCCACATCGACATGCGTATCTCCGCTCTTTCCCCAAGCTTTGACTCGTTTATCCCCTCGCACATATATAAATCGCATCCGCATCCCAGGCCGTACAATTCGCCCCATTTCAATGAATTGTGCCGCGGCCCGCGCTGCAGCACTCTTGACGCGATAGGCATCCGCATCACGGGACAAGGTTTGGGAAATAATCAGTTTTTGCAGGGGCACTTTCCCGTGTTTTAGCTGACCGATCCGTTTTCGAAGATAGGCCTCTGCGTCAGGAATCTTGTCGGCAGGGTCATCGGCCTTACCCAGAATCTCCAGTAAGCCCAATTGAGTCTGGGCAATAAACTCCGGAGTACTGTGCTGGCGTGCGGCAATGCCGCGAATTTTGATCTCCCCATCCTGAAAGACACCGAAATAACGGTTGGCTACCGGTGCGCGTGGATCGCGCTTGGAAGGCAGAAAGGCCACCCATTTGTAAACACCATCCAGCGCAATGTGCAGGCCTGTCTGTTGTTGGATCGCTTCAAGTAAAGGTGTGAAATCCTTCGGAGCTCGCAGGCCATCCTTCTGAACGAAGAGACTGTCGACATACATATGCAGGACGGTGAAACCCATCTCTTCGGCAATGTCCTTGGCCTGCAACAACAACTTCCGGCTATCAGCAGTCACCGCTTCATGCGATTCAAGCTTGCCAAAGCGGGCGTTCTTGTATCCCAGATAACCAAAGCAAACGACCAGCAGCCACTTCAAGGCCGCGGCACGTTCCTTGAGGGCTTGGCGTCTACAGTCATATTTCCCCAAGTCGCTCAGAATATTTTTCATCGTCAGACGCTTTTCCAGCAACGGACGCAACGTTTTTGGGATCAACCCTTCCGGGGCATCCGGTTTACCGGTGGTCTCCGGCGAGATATTGTGATTCACCATGATGGACGGATACATGGAGGAGAAGTCGATTTGTGCCACATCGCGATGGATGCCGGTGACGGGTTGATAAACCAGCCCGCCGCGGTCGGCGCGGATCAGTTCGGCAAGCGTCTTGGGATCACTTGCCTGCTGCTTTTGAACGGGAATCATGACCCCCAGATGAAGTGCTTTGAGCATTTGCATGGCGGTGATACCCGCACCTGGCGACTTGCGAGCTACATCTTGTACTCGAAGACCGGTGACACGCACCTGCTCGAATACTCCCTCGAGTTCCGCTTTCTTCCACGATCATCGAGTTGTGAGAGTCAATATGCCAGCGGCCATAGAGCAAGGCTTGTCTGCCGCGATACACGATCCGGCCATAGGCAAAGTAGCTATCTTCAGGCTTCATCTGAAGCATTTGGGATTCGTCGCGGTTGGGGTTGAACTTGGTGTTCAGGTCAGCAGCCCACTGAGTCAGTTTTGGAAATAGCCAGGTGTCGCCATGGTCCGTAACGATCAGATCAGGGTCGAACTTGCGAAGTTCGGCGCCGAGCAAGTTCAGGACCATGTCCGGAGCATCAAGTGGAACAGTGTAATTCACACGACCGTATTGAATGCGCAGGTTCTGCGGCGGACGATAGGATGGATCTTCATCGAGGGTGAGTTGTAGAATGCGTAGAGGGATTGGGTCAGTCTCAATCGTCCATGGCGAAGTGAGCGGTTCAAAGCCAATGACCTTGGAGCCTGCAAGTTCCAACCTGCAACGCCCAAGCAGATGGAGGCCGGTATGTGCAATGAAACGCAGACTGAGTGGAATGTCGGCATTGTAATAATCCAGTTCGGGAAACTGGCGTGAGAGTTCGCGAAATAGATTTGTGGCCGCCACCGGATTGGGTACAGTGATGGACATTACATCACGCTCGCCAGTGAAGAGATCACGGCCAATGGTGCGGGATAGAGCAATATCCTGGCCTTTTGCTAATCGCCACGCCTGGCGCAGGACCGAAAAGTCTCCAGCCGCATAGAAGGTAACGGGCAACTCCATATGAAGACAAAGCCGCTCGTCCGTATCAGCGAGCAGCCAAAGCAGTACATCCCCTTCATGAGCTTCATACAAATCAAGGAGCCAGCCGGTTTGGGTTTGCATGTTCAAGGACTTCGAGCTTCTGCTGCAGAACGGCAATCTGTTTGGCTTGCTCGAGCACAATGGCCAGCAAGGCAGACTCAAATGGCAGCAGGGCCTCACTTTCACTCATGGCCGCAATGTGTCGGCGTGCCATGGCAAACAGGCCATCGAAGATGTAACGATCACTGGCACGCAAGGTGTGACGGAACCTCGCAAGCTGTGCTTCAGTTTCGGTGAGTTGCTGCGCGGCGGTGGGAACGAGATTACCCATATCTAAAAGAGAGCCGGTTGCACAATGGCGGGTTCGGAAATCTGGGTTTCAAAGAGTTCATCTGTCTGGTCTTTGACTCTTTGCACAAGAAAGACTCGCTCCTCCACCAGCGGTGGAGCCAGCGTAATCAATATGGGAGCCGTGAGGCGAAGGCGGTTTATCTCGTTGAGACAGGAGTTCAGCAGGCGTGAGGCTTCAGTAGTTTGAACGTGATCGTCATAGAAGGTGGAAAGAAGGTCGAGAAGCACATACGGCTGAGGCAAGGACGGTGCTCCCTTCAAGACAGCCTGCATCTGATAACAGGTGGAAGCTAGCAGGATATGAAAGCGTTTGGAAATGCTGTTGACGTCCGCTTTTCTTTTCGCCAGCAGATGGGTGATCTGATAGGGTCTCAATCGGTGACCACCATCCACTATGGTGACCTCGCCGCGTAAAGAGAGTTCGGCGAGCAGCAGAGAAATATGATCCGCGGCAGCATTGGAAGAATAGGCAACGATGAGTTTGCCTCGATGCAAAGAGGGTAACAGAGACGTGATTTTCATACCGCTAGAATACATCCGGCGGTTTCATTTTTGAAGCTGAGAAGGGTTGATAAAAGGTTGATATGGGAGGTTGATTTTCGGTTGACCCACCTATGGGATGCGCAAGACCATGTTTCCTCAATTGTGGTGGGTGGAATCCCACCACTCCTTCACGGGCCATTCCCCAAACAACAGCCGCACTTCTCGCTTGCTGTGCACATTTAGTTTCTTGAAGATATGGTCCAAGTGGGACTTGATGGTTGCCAGTGAAACGGACAGCGTCTCTGCCATCTCCTCGTTGCTGTACATCAGATGAACCAGAGCAGCCACTTCCTGTTCACGAAAGGTGAGCTTGTCCCAGGGAGCAAGTTCTACCAATACACTGGTCTCATGGAACAGGCGTGATTCCTTGATCAAACGGCGGATGCGATGCGGAAGAAGAAACATACCAGAGCGATACCTGCAATCATGGCCTTGAGTACATATCTTCTGGATGGCAAGGGGGATTGGATCAAGTATGTTTAGGTACACCCAGAGCACAAGTTGGATTATATTATATTAGTACATATGTTCTATTGTCAAGCTGATGGCTACTCACTACTCTGTCGATTATGACCTTGGAGGATGCCCAACGCTGTATTCGATGGTACAGCTATCGCTGGCTGATTGAACGCTATCATTTTGTTCTGAAAAGCGGGTGCCGGATCGAACGTTTGCAACTTGAGAGTGCCCAACGCTTGGAGCGGGCGATTGCTACTTATGCGATTGTGGCTTGGCGTTTATTATGGCTGACATATCAGGCGCGTCTGGATGCAGAACAGAGTTGTGCCATCGCTCTGGAAACCCATGAATGGCAGTCTTTATGTTGTAGCGTGTTGCGATCGGCCACGCCGCCCCAGCAGCCTCCTTCATTACAACTTGCCATCCTTTATATTGCCAGGCTGGGTGGATTCCTGGCCAGAAAAGGCGATGGGCCACCAGGTGTCCAAACCATCTGGCGCGGATTGAACCGTCTCTCTGATATTGCTGCTACTTGGCGTTTGCTTCATCCATCAGATGTGGATAATGATTAGTCCTCAATTAAGGAGGGTATTGAATATCTAACAGATGTCAAAAAAAGAGTCTCCGTTATCGGAAGGCTCTTTTTTGAATTGTTTTTGCAAAAATCGGGGCAGAAAGGCCGTGTTTTAGGTGACCCACCAGGGACTTGAACCCTGAACCAATTGATTAAGAGTTCAACTGCTCTGCCATTGAGCTAGTGGGCCATTTTTGGTGTCACTGACTTTCAAAAACACGAGTCAGTTGCACTACTTTTTGAACGTCCATTACGGGAGCATCGCGAATCAGTTGCTCCCTTTTTTCATTAAGGTTCTGAAAAACTTTCTTGACGCGGGGGCTATTATACCGCAACGGAGGTGCCTGTCAAATTGTGCTTGCATCTTTTTACTCCCGGATGGGTGTCTAAGTGAGCATCTGGCCGCAGGTGTAGAACGGTGTATCCATTCTCAGGATTGTAGCAGGTGATGCGTTCCACGGCACCGGATAAGGTATCTATAATAATAAGTATGCACCGCGTGGCAACATCGCCTTCAAAACTTAGGAAGTCCTCAACAATCGCAACAGATTGTCTTTTGTCAATAGATCTAAATCCTCTTGAGGGCTAATAAATGGACGCACATCATCTAGCGCTTGATCAAAAGAAACTCTCTCGATTTTTGAACTTATAACCTCACGCCAATTTTTAACAGCGAGGCTTGGACCTCCCCATTCGGTTTGACGCAACGCATTATTGAGAAGAGTTAAATTGGGGTCCGGCCAGTCCCTGTCACTCAAATACCAAATCAGATCATATACGTCGCGTCCTTTTAGATAAGGACGCTGTAAGATCGCGTGAAGTTTGCCGGCCAATAATGATGCGCGATCATGATGTTGTAAATTAAGTAAAACATGGCGACGAACCAGAGATGTGGCCAACACCGCCCCGGCAGGCGGGTGGGTATCCACTTCAAGCTTGACTGCCAACGTTTCATTCTGATGCGGGGTAAGTTCCAATTCGTAAGGCAACCCTGAAAAACGAATGAAAGCACTGTGAACTGTTTTTTGATCATTCACCTTAAGCGTAATTTTATAGCCCTGTGCTTCCAGGTCTTTTCGAATGGCTTGAAGGTATGAACGGAAATCATACAACTCAGAATTTCTTTCGAGAGCAAAATCAAGGTCTTCAGAATAACGCGGTAGTGAATACAAGAATCTTAATGCAGTGCCGCTATGAAAGGCAATCGTAGTCATGGCGCCCGTACGTTGCAAACTTTGCAAGATCAATGCCTGTAAGTATTCGCATGACCAATTACGTGCTTCCGCCGGTGATGATGAAGACTGAATCAATGTCTTTAAATATTCTTTCATGGCAAGTCCTCATATTCACCTTTTTCCTGAAGGGCAAGGTCTTTAATTTGAGCAGCAATACGCCGCCATTTTGGTTTCCCGGCGCGCTCTGCAAATTCGATCAAATGGTTGAGATCCAAATGCTCCATGTTTTGCAAACGGAGTTGGCCAAGATAGTTTGGCGAGTCGGAATGAGGAGTAAGATGTGATAGATCAAGCAGAGCTTTTTCAGGTGTAGCGACGAACGCTTGTTGTCCTTGAGAAAGCTCCACAAGTTGATATCCAAAAAAGAGATGGGGGGCGAGGTGCTGAAAGCGAAATCCGCCATCCCATTGTGATGGACGAAGCATCGTAACACTCAAAGTCAGTGGAGTATATTCTGGAATTAATCCATAAAACGCCAATGCAGATTGTGTACTGACATACGAACCTGGCATCAACGTATTGGCGATCAGGAATGGATGTGGAATGATGCTTTGATAAGGCGGAGCGAGGGTGTACAACCCGCGTCGCAGTTGACGAACCCGTCCGCTTCGCACCCATCGGGACAATTGGCGGCGCACATCGGTAGGATCCACATTTCCGGCGAGAAGCAGTCCTGTTTCAAAGAAGGGTTGCTCTCCGACCAGGCTCAGTAGGCGCTCGAATTTCATACGTCTATTATGCCACATATGGCAAACTGTTGAAATAAAAAATATTTTATTAGCATAACCTTGATTACTACCGGCAAACTTCATGTTCATAGAACGTTTGAAGTATCGCAACTATCACTCTTTATATGCCAATATGTGTTTTTGACGCACATATGACAAACTGGAACTCAATCTGATGAAAGAACATGATGGCAGGCTGTGTGGGTATGAGTTTGAATGGTCCGAAAACAAAGCCGTTCTCGCTCCCAAAATTTTGGTGAACTTTTATCCAGATTCATCTTTTGCCGTGATCCATTCTGGGAATTATCAAAAGTTGATTTTCGATTAGCACCGTAGTCAAAAAATGTTCACATGAGGGATGAACTGTTCTTTTGTTTCGGCTGTGATTCGGATAGATCACATGGCGTCGAGTAAATATTCATAGCATCCATCCATCTACCGGACTTGCCTGTTGATGAGCAATCGACACATCATCCGATGCGAGTTCAACATAAATTCGTACCATGTCTAATGTTTCGTGCCCAAGTAATTTTTGTAAAGCAAATATGTTTCCTCCGTTCCGCAAAAACTGGATTGCAGCCGTTCGCCTGAAACGATGGGGTGGACTTTTGAAACTCCGGCAGCTTTGCTGACCTTATTCAAAATGCGTGTGAGATAACGGGTGGTGATCTGGCGACCATCTTCGCTTAGAAAGACATTATCTTTTCCTAATTTTGGTCTAGGGCACGGGAGACTAATATAGCGCCATAAAGCTCGCTTGGTACTTTTTCCAAAATAAACGTACCGCTCTTTTGCGCCTTTCCATAAAATCTTGGCACGTCCCAGCTCTAAATCAAGATTAGCCAATCGCAAGTCCAGCAACTCAGTCAACCGCGTACCGATATCAAGCAAAACCAAAATGATCGCAGTTGCCCGCGCATTTGACGCCTCCGGCAAATTCTTGCAAGCTTTTATCAGCGCCTGAATCTCCTCTTCCTTAACGGATCGGGAATGAATTTAGGGACCTTGGGTCTCGGCACATTTTTCATTGGCGAGTTGCGAATAATCTCTTCTCGAATTGCCTAGTTAAAAAAACGAAGAGAGGCTAATGTAATAGCAAAGGATGGAACGCGGGGATAGCGGTCGTGCTTCTGCGGGGGTGAAAAGGATGTTTCTTGTAGGCTATTTCATTGGTTCGCAATTCGGTGAAGTATCTACAAAGGAGGTCAATTGTTATTTCCTCGATCACTAGGGGATGACCGAGATCTTTCTGTACCCATTTATGGAATTGTAGAAGATTCTGGTGATACCATATGACCGTTTTGTTGGATAGTCCTTTGGCTTCGTTGCTCAAGCGAAATCCAAGAATAATTCTTTCAAGATCAGCGTTCATATTCGGCTCTTTTTAATTGATTTATCGTAGAAATACATCCTCAATTTTTGAAAATTATTGACGAAACAGTTGCACGGGTTAAAAACGAAAACGCCCAAAACACATTAATTTGGACGTTCAAAAAGGGAAAACTGATTTGATTTTAGCCGAATCAGTTATGCTTTTTGGAAAAACTTTAGTAGCACTGACTCGGCGGTGAGATGGTCTGATTAAGAGTCAACTGCTCTGCCATTGAGCTAGTGGGCCAGCGGGCGAATAATACCCTAAAGAAAAATGTGTGTCAATGCAGGTATAATTGATAAGATGATCGAGATCAGCATCCCAGGGCGCGGCATATTGCAATTGGAACATCTCGTCAGCGACGTCAATGGCACGCTGGCGCTGGACGGTGTGTTGATGGACGGACTTGCTAAACGCATCGCATCGGTTCATGACCGGATTACGGTTCATCTGCTCACCGCCGATACACACGGAAAGCAAGCCGTGATTGATCAGCAACTCAATCTCTCCGCGAACTCGACTCACAGGCGGTAACGAGCAGGAACAAAAACGCGCTTACGTTGAAAAACTGGGCTCGGAAAAAGTGATTGCCATTGGGCAAGGCGCCAACGATGCCGCCATGTTAAAAGAAGCTGCGCTGGGAATTTGTGTCATGTCGCAGGAAGGTGCGGCGATTGAAACGCTTCTTTCTGCCGACATCGTTGTTCCAAGTATATTGGCCGCATTCGACCTGCTGGATAAGCCGCTTCGAATTGTTGCCACGTTACGCAAATGACTCTGAACGAACCTTCTCCTTCGCTTCCTCCTGAACCAACCGTCCCGCTGCGCACTCGTCGTCGAAGGCGAGGCCAGCTCGTTATCCCGCATGATGCGGACGGCCGCGCCACGCTCCTTCAGTCATTGGCGCATCGCGCGTATCCGTCGTATGAATTATTTGTCTTTGCCATCTTGTGCGGAGCGATTCTCGGCCTCGGCTATTTCTTTGATTCGCAAGCCGTGCTCATCTTTGGGATTTTGCTCGCGCCTTTGCTTACGCCGTGGATCGGCCTTTTACTTTCGGCGCTGACCGGCTCGCTGCGTTTCTTCTTTGAAACGCTGGCAGCATTGCTCATCAGTTCAGCATTGATCTTCTTGA
Organism: uncultured Chloroflexia bacterium; assembly: GCA_963783295.1. Taxonomy (GTDB): domain Bacteria; phylum Chloroflexota; class Anaerolineae; order Anaerolineales; family Villigracilaceae; genus Fen-1038. The sequence goes on from CAWAMX010000002.1 coordinate 52,868, forward strand.
GTGGCTTGCTTGCAGGATTCGCCGTGCGCGTATTGCTGCCGCGCACATTGAACGAGGCATTTCTTCACAGCCATTTGTGGTGGCCTGATTTGATCGTGCTTGCCATTGCCGCCATCATCCTGACCATTTCATTTGTGCGTTCGGAAGATAAACCGTATTTGCCCAGTGTCATGCTGGCTTACGAACTTTTCCTGCCGCTCAGCGCAAGCGGTTTCGGCCTGGGCAGTGGCGTCACGGGCATTTGGCCGAATGGCCTGCTGGTCTTTGTGGTTTACTTTGCATGGGCCAGTATCTTCGGCATTCTCACCCTGATCGCACTGCGTTTTTTGCCGACAAACCCGAACGGTTTTGTTTTGAGCGCGAGCAGTTTGTTGGTCTCGGTTGTGGTCGTAGTTTTGTTGATGACGGGCGGTAAATGGACCATTCCTTCGATGCCGCAATCAAATACCGCCCCCACTTTTGATTCCCACGTTGACTTTGAATGTACCCGCCGTTTCGATAGTGACATCTTCACCTGAAGCATTACCGTCAGCTTCGCCCGCGCCGGTAATTGAAATATCCACCGTAGTGCCAGCCACCAATACACCTGCTCCCAATACGCCAGCCACCAATACGCCGACGATAATGGATAACTCGGGGATTACCGCTACTGTGGGCGCAGCATTGACCCGCGCTGCATCCGAACAACTGACCACGCTCTCGCCCACCACCACGCTTACCATTGAGTCGACTCCGGTGTATGCGCGCGTCGATGCAACACAGGCGAACGGCGCGAATCTGCGACAGGACCCAAACGGCAAATTCGTGATCGAATTGGATAACGGTGCGATTGTGGAAGTTCAACCAGATACCCAGGATGTAAATGGTGTGGTGTGGGCGCACGTGATTGCCATTCGAAACAATCAACGTTATGAAGGCTGGATCCTGCAATCCGTTTTGGACATCGCCACACCTGTTCCCATTTGGAATCCATCTTCCACACTAGCATCAACAACGCTGACGCCTTCCAATACAGATACGCCAACAATAACCTCAACATCAACACCATAATCCCATTTTTTACCCCTCCGATTAATGCTGGGGCAATAGGAGAATACAATGCCCATTCATTTTGGCACCGACGGCTGGCGCGCCGTCATTTCAGATAGTTTCACCTTCGATAATCTTCGCATCGTGGCGCAAGCGGTTGCGGACGCAGTGGCTTCAGATGGTTGGGATCGGCGCAGCGATCCCATGGATAAATCCGGCACCCCTGAAAAAGCACAGGGCTTCGGCGGCCCGAAACCGGATCCAAAAAAGATCGTGGTCGGATTCGATACGCGCTTTTTATCGGATCGATTTCGCGGGTGAAGTCGCGCGCGTGCTTGCCGCGAACGGATTCACCGTCCTGCTGACTCAATCCGATGCGCCAACGCCCGCCGTCTCCCATGCCGTGAAACATCAACATGCCATTGCGGGCGTGATGATTACCGCCTCGCACAATGCGCCGCGCTACAACGGCGTCAAACTCAAAGGCGCGTTTGGCGGCTCGGCCTTGCCGGAGCAATGCCGACGCGTGGAAGTTTATATCAATGACAATGAACAGCAGGCGCGCGGCCCGAACCTGATGGATTTTCAAAAGGCACGCGATGCCGGCTTGATTCAAAAGTTCAATCCATTGCCCGCCTACTTCGAACATCTTCATACGCTCATCAACACAGAGATCATTGCTGAAAACCCGCAGCGCTTTGTAGTGGACGCAATGTACGGTGCGGGACGCGGGGTGATCAAAGCCTTTTTGCAGGGAACCGGTTGCGACATCGCCGAGATTCGTTCGGAAATAAATCCCGGCTTTGGCGGAATCCATCCCGAGCCGATTGCAAAGAATCTCGGTGCGCTATCGTCGGCGGTCAGTTCCGGGATGGGTAACTTTGGTCTTGTCACTGACGGCGACGCGGATCGCATCGGCGCCATGGACGAGCGCGGCACGTTCGTCGATCCGCATAAAATATTTGCCTTGTCGCTCAAATATCTGGTTGAGCAACGCGGATTGAAAGGTGCGGTTGTGCGGACAGTATCCACCACGCGCATGATTGATCGTCTTGCAAAAAAATATGGATTGAAGTTATATGAAACGCCGGTGGGATTCAATCACATTGCGGATTACATGATGCAGGAAGATGTATTGATCGGCGGCGAAGAATTGGGCGGCATTTCGTTCAAGGGACACATCCCCGAAGGCGACGGCCCGATCATGGGATTGTTGTTGGTGGAAATGATCGCCTCATGGAAGAAGCCGCTGGGTGAATTGGTTGATGAATTGGTTGCAGAAGTCGGTCCCGCATTTTATATGCGCGTGGACTTGCGTTTGAGTCGTCCCGTTGCAAAGCAGGAGATGACCGAATTCTTAACCATGCAAGCGCCGCAGGAAATCGGCGGCGAGAAAGTGGATGAAATCAGTCAGCGCGACGGCGTGAAATATATCATGGCCGATGACTCATGGCTGTTGATTCGTCCATCAGGAACAGAGCCAGTGTTGCGCGTGTATGCCGAAGGCCGAACCACTGAAATGGTTAAAGCCTTGATGGAATATGGCAAGAAGGTCGCGGAGAGCGTAGTGTAAAGCATGGATCGAAATGGCTTGCTGGCACTTTACAATTACAACGCCTATGCCAATAATGTGCTCCTGAAAGCGGCGGCACAATTGCCTCAGGCCGAGTTCATCCGAAAGATTAGCCCTAGCCATAATTCAGTACACGAATTGTTGATACACATGTTCGAAGGCGAAGCGTTTTTTCTATCTGTTTGCAAAAATCACTCATTGGAAGAATCGCTCAACCTGCCAACTTTGACTTCTATACATCACGCTTGGACTGGTCTCGCAGAAGAATCCAATGATTTTATTGCTTCACTTGCTGAAGCCGACTTAGCAAAAGAAATTACAATTTTTATCAAGGACCAACCCATATATCTTTCCAAGTGGCAGGCGCTTATACAGGCATTTGTCCACTCCACTCATCATCGAGGCGAACTTTCGATTATCCTTACGCAACTTGGTTATCCATTACCTAGCTTGGATATTCTTGCTCACTTTATCGAACAAAGTGGTCAGCAATGGCCATTGAAATGAGACATCATTGCTTGCGGAAATCACAACGAGTATTCGTCACGGACAAGTCGACAGTTCAATGGTGAGAGCGGTGCTCTTATAAATGTACTGTGAAGGTTCAACTCCTTTCTGCCTCACAAAATAAACTGGGACAACGATCGCTATCCCAGTCAAATTTAAACTGTAGGGATAAGGCGTCGCTCCACTCGATTACCGCTGAAACAGATAGTGGCTATTCAATACGTAGGCCAGTGTAAGGCAAAACATCAATAGTGTAAGGGATAACATCGCCAGTGTAAGGCATCATCCTGTGATCTTACGGGATAAATTCGCCATCTTATCGTTGAACATGGACAGTGTAAGGCTTAATTTATGTGCGGAAAGGGCAATCTGGAAGAGGGGCTAATTGGCACAACCCTGTGAAGGCTCGACTTCCTCAACTCCTTTCGTCCCACAAATGAAAATGAGATAATATTGGTATCTGACTAAGATACAACTGATTATGGAGAACTTATGGACCAATCACCCCATTCCCGCCCAGGCAAGGGTCAAGTTTATCTCAGCACCCCCGTCAATGCCTTGGTCGAGGGTATTTACGAACAGAATATACCGCTGACCGAAATCCTAAAGCATGGCGATTTTGGCTTGGGCACTTTCAATGAACTGGATGGCGAGATGGTCCTGCTTGACGGTCAAATTTACCGCATCGCCGCGGACGGGAATGTGGGCCGCGTCAGTGAAGAGGCACATACACCGTTTGCCTGCGTCACGTTTTACCATCCGACGAGTTATGAAAACTCGGATGGCGAACTGACCTATCCAGAGTTCCTTGCCTGGTTGGACAAGTTGATTCCATCGCCGAATTTGTTCTATGCGTTTCGCGTGGAAGGCGAATTCAGCGAGGTCAAGACGCGCTCCGTGCCCAAGCAGGAGGCTTACCGCCCACTGGTGGAAGCTACTAAAGGACAAACGGTATTCGATTACCATAATGTCACCGGTACGCTGGTCGGATTCTTCACGCCGAGCTTCATGGCATCCTTGAGCGTGCCCGGTATGCATCTGCATTTCCTCTCGACGGATCGGCAACAGGGAGGTCACTTGTTGGAATGCCGGACCAAACAGGTGCGGACCGAAATACAATTCCTGTATGCTCTTGAAGTTTCTCTGCCGCTCAATCTCGATTATTTGATGTGGGATTTTCAGAGAGATATTCGAGGCGACTTGGATAAAGCCGAGAAATAGAATGGAAAGTTTATAATGGGTGGCGATGAATAACCTTGTCGGGAGGTGGATATGTATGCCGGTCTGGATGGACTAAGGGCAATCGCATTTTTGATGGTGTTTTTGCTTCATGCAGATAATTTCGGTATCGGCTGGGCGGGCGTGCAGCTTTTCTTTGTCCTTTCCGGCTTTTTGATCACTGGCATCCTGCTCGATATGAAAAAGAACTTTTCAGGGAAGGATTATTTTGTTAAGTTCTATGGACGCCGCTTCCTTCGGATTTTTCCGCTCTATTATTTTTATCTTTTCGCGATGCTGGCTTTGACGTTTGGGCTGGAGAACTTGAACTTTGCAAAACCTCAAATGGAAATATTTCATGCTCAATTCCCCTTTGCGGTTAGCTATATTTATAACTTCTTTTGGATGACGTCCACCAATCTTTCCATCTTTCTCAGCCATTTCTGGTCGCTCTGCATCGAGGAACAATTTTATATTGTCTGGCCGCTCCTGATCTTCCTCGTCCCCGAGAATCGGCTGAAGACATTGTTTCTTGCCGCAATTGCAGGAGGGTTGTTGTTTCGTTTGGGATTCACCATTGCTTATCAGATCCATCCTTTTTCTTTTGTGATGCGCGGTGCCTGGTATGGAATCTATGCTCTGCCGTTTTCACACATCGATGCCTTTGGCCTCGGCGCTTATCTTTCACGATATCAAATTCCCAAAGCTGATAAACAGCTTGCGGTTTTTGTTATCCTTGTGCCTGTAGTCGGCTATCTAAGTCAGTTTTTATCCACAGGGAGCATTGGCAGTGTGGACGCTTTTGGCTATCCATTTTTTATGAGAAGTGGTTTCCAATTCATTTGGGGCTATAGCTTATTGGATTACCTATTTGTTTTGATTATATCGGCGGTCATTCGAGGAGGAGCTTTTTGGCAATTCTTGAGTTGGAAACCGCTGGCTTTCCTTGGCAAAATTTCTTATGGCTTATATGTGTATCACCTGGCTGTCGTTTGGTTTGTCCCTCGCTTATTTGGTGGTATCCTGACCGGTCAATCTTTTTTGACGAAATTCCTTTTAACGGTCATTGAATTTTGTGTCACACTGTTGATATCGCTTCTCAGCTATTTCCTTTTGGAGAGGCCTGTATTGAGTTTGAAGGATAGATTCTTTTCAGTGCGAAGTCATAGTGCCACAGGCATTTGAAAGAGTCGTGGATGAAGCCCTGATAGTCAGTCTTTATCAAATGGAAAAGAGAGAACGATTGCAGTTTGGACCTCCGAGATTTTTGCGAAGCACTTCTGAAGGAAGCAAAATCTCGGAGGTCTTCTTACTTATTATGCGGGAATGCTGACTTTCGGCAACTCAGTCATCGCGGTCTGAACCGCCTCAGCCGGATATTCATAGTCTTCCAAATTCCCATTCAGGAATGCTTCGTACGCGCTCAAGTCGAAGTGGCCGTGACCCGATAGGTTGAACAGGATCACGCGCTTCTCGCCCTTCTTTTTGGCGTCCAAGGCTTCATCCATCGCGGCACGGATGGCATGCGCCAATTCAGGGGCAGGGATGATGCCTTCGGTGCGTGCAAATTGAATGGCGGCTTCGAACGTGGGTTTTTGTTTAACCGCCACTGCATCGATCAGCCCTGCATTAAAAAATGCGCTCAGGCTGGGCGCCATGCCGTGATAACGTAATCCGCCGGCGTGAATGGATGGCGGGATGAAGCCATGTCCCAAAGTATGCATCTTGACGACCGGTGCCATCTTGGCGGTATCGCCATAATCGAAGGCGTACACCCCTTTGGTCAGGGAAGGCGTAGCGGTCGGTTCAACGGCTACGAGGCGCGTGCGTCTTCCGTTCTTCAAGTTCTCGCGCAGGAACGGATAAGCGATACCGGCAAAATTCGATCCGCCGCCCACGCATCCGATCACCACATCTGGATATTCATTGGCCAGATCCATTTGCTTCAACGCCTCTTCGCCGATCACGGTTTGATGCATCAACACGTGGTTAAGCACTGAACCGAGGCTGTATTTCTTTTTGCCTCCCGATGTGGCCGCGACTTCGACTGCTTCCGAGATGGCGATGCCGAGCGAGCCGGGGCTGTTTGGATCGGCTTTCAAAACGGAGCGGCCATAATTGGTTCGATCCGTGGGACTGGCAAAGACCTGCGAGCCATAGGTTTCCATCATGATGCGGCGATACGGCTTTTGCTGATACGAAATCTTGACCATGTATACTTCCAGATCAAGGTCGAAGAAGCTGCAAGCCAACGCCAGTGCTGATCCCCATTGTCCCGCACCGGTTTCCGTGGTGAGTGCCTTTGTCCCGGCCTTCTTGTTATAGTATGCCTGCGCAATGGCTGTATTTGGTTTGTGACTTCCGGCAGGTGAAGCGCCTTCGTATTTGTAATAAATATGCGCGGGCGTACCCAATGCTTTTTCCAATCGTCGCGCACGGATCAAAGGCGTGGGACGATATAACTTGTAGATCTCGCGCACCTCTTCGGGGATTTCGATATATCGTTCGGTTGAGATTTCCTGCATGATCAATTCCATCGGGAACAGGACCGATAGAAAGTCCGGTGTGACCGGTTCGAGCGTGTCCGGACGAAGGACCGGCGTCGGCGGAAGCGGGCTGTCGGCCATCACGTTGTACCAGGACTTCGGCAGGTCCAATTCGTTCAATAGAAAACGAGTTTGAGTTTGGTTGGTCATTTTTTCTCCTTTGGTTTGGTTGATTTGATAAATTAATTCTTGTTGGATGGTTATTTAGTTAGTCAGGGCGGATGAAAAATAAATGGGAACATCGCAGCCTCATGGGACGAACCCTAGGGAAGTGCGCTCTAGAGCAGGAAGCAAAGCGCGTTCATTTGAATCGCGCTGCCTCTTTCTGTTCGGTCAACACCTGTGCGGCAGGGAGTGATGTGTCTTGAAGTCCACCGCCGAACTGTTCCTGTAAATTGACGATTTCTGTCTGACCTTGTTCTTTCGAAATATCATCTTGCGGTTTCATGGTTTCTCCTTTAAATGTATTAAAACAAACAGCGTTCATCTCAGTTGATAGATACTTGACCTATCAAAATGGGACGAACGCTGTACGCTGCGCGGCCGTGGTGCCACCCAAGTTAGGCTGTATTAATAAAAAATCCCGTTGTGATGCAACGGGAGAAAAGAGCCAGCCTCACTTTATTTAGTCAGCTAGTGAGTTCAACTAATTGACCTAGCCTTGATAACGGTGGCGTTCCGTCAGAGATTACTTGGGCATTGCCCGTTCGTCTTGAAGCTCGAAGGTCCATTTGGCGCTGTCGTCTCGGGCAGGCTTTCACCACTTCACCTGCTCTCTAAGTGGTAGGTGCTTTGCCTACCATGCTGCCGTCGTTCAGCACGTACTCGTCCTCGTCACAGCCTTTTGAATATTGGGCTGAATTATATGCGCGATGCGTTGGATGTCAAGGCCAATTTAACATTCTTAGAAAACGCGATTGCTCATGATATGATGTGGCTGATCGGCGAAAAATAGATCAAGAAAAGAGAAAATTATGCGTAATTATATCGATCCTGTAGCTTTGGCTGTATTGTGCGTTGCTGTAGTTGCAAGTGGATGTACATTCCAGTTATCCCGCAGCCCCGCATCTCTTCCGACTCCGACCACCCTGACCACTTCAACATTGACTTCTCCACCAACTTTGGTTGCCACCAATTCGGTTGTTGCATCTACCCCGATTTCCACAACTTCAGCTTCGAGCATCTCCGCAACACCAACTTCGCCTGCCGATTTCTGTGCTGATTCTCAACCTCAAGCGCTGATCAACAACTTCAAGAGTGCTCTGCAAGCGTCAAATGGATCTTTACTGGCTTCGCTGGTCAGCCCAATTCATGGCATGGACACGCGCTTATATCGCAATGGCCTTGTTGTCAACTACGATCAACAACATGCCCAGCTTCTCTTTGATTCAACTGACAGGATTGACTGGGGCGCGGCCCCTAGCGGATTGGAAACGAAAGGTACATTCAATCAAGTGATCGTTCCAGCATTGCTGAAAGTCTTCAACAAAGATTACATGTTGGATTGCGATCAGGTCCAGATCGGCGGTGCAACCTACAAAGCAATTTGGCCGTATGCGGGGATTAATTTCTATTCCGTTTACTTCGCAGGCACTCCAAACAGCAACAACCTGGATTGGCGCACATGGCTGATTGGCATGGAATATGTCAAAGGCCAACCGTATCTTTATGCCATCATGCAGTTTTTCTGGGAACCGTAGTTATAACCAGTTGAAAATTTATATTTGATAATTATCGATTGACCAGATTAGCCAAGTCGGAAGTCTCTTGATCTGGTTGCGTGCCAAAGGGCCAGATCAGAATCAGTGCACCTTGCGGGTTCAGCACTTGAACGAGGGCTGTATGATCTACTGAGTAAAATCCCGTGGTTGGATCGGGAGGATTAAGTTTGTAGTAGATTCCATATTCCTGAGTTACCTGATTGATTTGGGCTTCTGTGCCGCCCAAGCCAATGAAATTCGCGTTGAATCTCTTGGCAAATGCATCGCTTATCTGAGGAGTATCGCGTTTGTAATCCACTGAGATAAAGATCACTTGGAAATTCTCAGCCTTCTTCGTACCCAACTTTGCCAGGGCTTCTGTCAGGGTGGCTAGCGTAATGGGACAAATATCAGGACAGGAGGTATAGCCGAAGTAAACCAGCACATATTTTCCGCGAAAACTATTCAAACTCACGGGGCCATTTGATGACTGAAGCGTAAATCCCGGCATCGGCTTGGGCGGATCGATCACTGATCCGTTATAGGTGAGAGTCTCGAAGCGCTTATAGAGTATGGCGACTCCCGTGAGCACCACCAGGGCGGCAAGAATAAATAATGGGACTCTAAAACTCGTGCGTTGACTATTCACTGGTCGTATCGGCTTGAACGGTAATAGTTCCGGCTTTTTGAAAAACAAGAATCAGCGCGACTTTGGTTCCAACCTGCGGGATGGATTTGAGATTCATAAACATGATGTGGAATCCGCCCGGCTGAAGAGTCACAGTCTGACCGGCAGGGATGTCAATGGACTGCACTTCCTGCATCGTAGCTACGTTATTGCTATCCACAACCGATTTATGCAGCATCACCATGCCTGCAAAATCTGCACTGGCACTCATCAATTGATCGTCGGTTGAACCGGTGTTTTTGATGACCAAATACCCCGCAAGAGAAGATGTACCCATGTCCATTCCCGCCATCGGGGTAGAGGAATTGTTCATGTTCATTCCCGGCATAGATGTGGCGCTGGCATTCATTTCCGCGGCTGATGTTGCCATGGCGCTACCGGCGACCACGATGCGCGCCTGTTCGATCTCGATGCCATTTTGGGATGTCGATGAATTGGCGGCTGGAGCGCAGGCGGCTAATACTGAAATAATTAAAGTGAAGATAAGCATGCGAGATTTCATATTTCGATTATTCCTTTTCGTGGGCGTGATTTCCAAACGAGCGCCATTATAACATAGAGAGCATTATTGTAAGAAGTTGTAATAAGGAGTATACTATAAGAATATTATTACAAAAACTTACAACAAGGAACTTATATGACTTGTGGCTCTGAATACGCTCCTGGGCTGCGCGCACGCGGCTTTCGCATGACCCCGCAACGGATGGCGATCCTGCATGTGCTTCATCATTCCGGTGCACATCTTTCGCCGACAGAAGTATACAAAAAAGCCCGTCGGGACACGCCCAGTTTGACGGAACCGACCGTCTATCGCACGCTGGAATTTTTAGAAAGGACTGGGCTGGCAATTTCTTCTCAGGTGGATAATCGAAAGCTTGTTTATGAGATCGCCGGAAGAAATCATCATCATTTGAGCTGCCAATCATGCGGAGCAAGCTTTGAGGTCCAGCCTGAAGCACTGGATGGCATAATTCGTCGGTTGGAGAAATCGAGCGGATATCGTTTTATCAATAGTCACGTGACGTTCTTTGGCATATGCCCGAAGTGTCAAAAAATCAAACCCAAGAAAGGAGATTCGTAAGATGTTCACCCAATCTAAAAGAGTCAAGCTGCTTGTCATTTATTATGGTGCGTTATTGTTGTGGTTAGGCACGACCGCCATGCACATTCCGGATGGGTATCTCAGCCCGGTAACGTGCATCATCATGTTCCTGATCGCCCTGCCGTTCTGGATTATCGGCGTTCGCAAGATTCGGGAGAAGTTGAATGCGCGTAGTGTGCCGCTGATTGCTTTGCTCTCAGCGTTCTCTTTTGTGATTATGATGTTCAACTTCCCGATCCCCGGCGGGACAACGGCTCATGCCATCGGTGCCACCATCGCCGCCATCATTCTCGGACCGGAGCCGGCCACGATTGTGGTATCCATCGCGTTGCTCATTCAGGCTCTTTTCTTTGGTGATGGCGGCATTACTGCCTATGGTGCCAACTGTTTCAACATGGCAATCACCGTCCCTTATATTGCTTATGCCATTTACAGCGCTTTCTCGAAAAATCAAGCTCTGACTTCCAAGCGGCGCTTGGTGGGCGCCTTCGTCGGCGGCTGGATGGGTGTGACCGTTGCGGCTTTCTTTGCCGGTGTTGAATTTGGAATTCAACCGCTTCTTTTCAAAACCACGAACGGAACGCCGCTATATGCGCCGTATCCTCTATCGGTCACGATTCCTGCCATGGTCATCCCTCATGCTCTAATCGCTTCGGTGGCGGAAGGGATCTTGGCGGCGTTGGTGGTCGCTTACCTGCAGCGCTCGAACATTTCCGTATTGGAAGCAGCTGAAAAGCCTGCTATTCTTGGAGAAGCGAGCGGCTGGCAAAAACTGCGCGCACTTTGGGTGGTTTTGGTGGTGCTGATTATTGCCTCTCCATTGGGTCTGCTCGCGCCGGGTACGGCTTTTGGCGAATGGGGAAAGGATGAACTTGCCAGTCGTGGCTTGGGCTATATTCCGGCTGGATTGCAAAAGCTATCCGGTTTGTGGGGCGCTCCGTTTGCGAACTATAATCTGCCTGCGCTTGGCAACGCGAATTTAGGATATGTGTTCTCCGCGGTGGCGGGCATCGTGATCATCGCGGTCGTGGTCTGGTTGTTTAGCATGTTGCTGACGGCTGGTTCGGGATCAAAGAAGACCCAGCAAGAAGACCCACATTGAAAACTCTCCGTTGAAAAGATAAGAGGATGTTCTCGGTTTTAGCAGTTCGAGAACATCCTCAACCAAAAAATGGAAACAACCACTACTTCCTCACATTCACGCCGCAGCAATGTTTTGGAACATTCTCTGCATGGCATCACGGAAACTCTTGAGCATGCATTGTTCGCCGAAGAGATCAGTGCGCGCGCCGGGTTGTTTCAATCATTGGATGCGCGCGTAAAAGTCATCTCGACTCTTGCATTGCTGATTAGCGTGAGCTTTTCGCACAGTTTGTGGGTGATTGCTTCCATCTATCTTTTGACCCTGCTCTTTGCCTGGACTTCGGCCATCCCCGCGGATTATTTGATCAAGCGCGTCTGGCTGGCGCTTCCATTCTTTACCGGTTTGATTGTCGTTCCGGCTTTGTTCATTACTCCGGGCCCTGTGCTTTTCCATTTGCCTCTTGGATTGGTCATCACGGCGACGGGCGTAACCACAGTCCTCTTTTTGTTGTTGCGAGTCAGTACTTCGGTTTCATTGACGCTTTTGCTGATCTTGACGACGCCCTGGAATACAGTTCTCAGCGCGCTCAGTGTTTTGCGCCTGCCGGATGTCTTGATTTTGATTCTGGGAATGACCTATCGCTATATTTATTTATTGCTTCATGTTGCCAATGATATGTTTCTCTCGCGGAAGAGCCGCATGGTGGGTCATCTAAGCACTGCCGAGAATCAACGCGTGCTGGCAGCAATTAGCGGCGCTTTGTTGAGCAAGTCATTAAATCTAAGCAGTGAAGTTTACCTGGCAATGGAATCACGCGGCTTTCGGGGTTCCATCATTACTTTAAAACCATTCAAGATGAAATCCAAGGATTGGTTTTGGCTTTTCATTTTTCTGGCGATCGCGGCCCTTGCTGTTTTTCTTGGACGATGAAAGAAGATTATTGTGAATGAAGAAATTGTTTTTGATGTTTGTGATATTTCCTATGCTTACGAGGAAAAGCAGGTTGCACTCGAGCACGTCAGTCTGAAAGTGCATGCCGGGGAATCGCTTGTCATTCTCGGCGCAAATGGAAGTGGCAAAAGCACTTTGTTGAATCTGCTCGACGGTCTTTACTTTCCTTCAAGTGGAACCATCTCTGCCTTTGGCAAGCCACTTACCGAAGAAGCCTTGCGCGACGATGAATTCAACTTTGCATTTCGTCGCCGTGTGGGATTGGTGTTCCAGGATTCGGATGTCCAGCTTTTCTCCGCATCCGTGCTGGATGAAGTTGCCTTTGCGCCTCTTCAGCTTGGACTGGCGCGGAATGAGGTCAACCGGCGGGTCAACTCAGCACTCGAGGCGCTTCGAATCGAAAAGCTTCGGGATCGCGCACCGCATCGTCTTTCGGGCGGAGAGAAGCGCCGCGTCGCGTTGGCTTCCTTGTTAACTCTTCAGCCGGATGTTTGGTTGATGGATGAACCCACCACCGGTCTTGACCCTCGCAGTCAATCCTGGCTGATTGATTTCGTTTTGGGACAGCGTAAACAGGGAAAAACCGTGGTTGTCGCTACCCATGATCTATCCGTTGCAGAAGAGATTGCCAGCACCATCTGCGTGTTTTCCGAAGAGCATCAAATTGTCGCATCTGGAAAGCCCTCTGACATTTTGAATGATCATGAATTATTGCATCGTTCTAATCTTACGCATTATCATGCCCACGTGATTGAGTGATTGTTAATAAATAAGAAGCGCATCCGAAAGTGGATGCGCTTCTTATTTTATAGTCCTGCGGCTTTTCTCAATGCGTCAGCTTTGTCCGTCTTTTCCCAGGGGAATTCAATGTCATCCCGGCCAAAGTGGCCGTACGCAGCGGTTTGGCGATAGATGGGCCGACGTAGATTCAAGTCGCGGATGATCGCACCCGGGCGAAGATCAAATTGCTCGCTGATCAGTTGCGCGATTTTATCATCCGAAATTTTTGCGGTGCCAAACGTTTCCACATTCACCGAAAGCGGGTGCGCCACGCCGATGGCGTAAGCCACCTGAACTTCGACGCGGTCCGCCAAACCGGCTGCCACAACGTTCTTTGCCGCATAACGCGCCGCATACGCCGCGGAGCGATCCACTTTGGTTGGGTCCTTGCCGCTAAATGCGCCACCGCCATGTCTCCCCATGCCGCCGTAAGAGTCAACGATGATCTTGCGTCCAGTCACACCGGCATCGCCCATTGGGCCGCCAATCACAAATCGTCCGGTCGGGTTGACATAAATCTTGAGATCTTTGTCTACCATATCCTTTGGCATGGACGGATGGATCACGTTTTCAATTACCTGCTCGGTAATCTCTGCATGGGAAACGTCCGGCGCATGTTGAGTGGAAATCAAAACGGTATCGATGCGTTTGGGTCTACCTTGTGCATATTGAACGGTAACTTGACTCTTGCCATCGGGACGAAGCCACGCCATGGTGCCGTTCTTGCGCATCTCTGCCAGACGGCGGGTGAGTTTGTGTGCGAGATAAATCGGCATTGGCATAAGAGTCGGAGTTTCGTTGCAGGCAAAACCAAACATCATGCCTTGATCGCCTGCACCGATCTTATCAATGTCTTCATCGTCCCCACCTTTAGCTTCTAGCGACTTGCTGACGCCCATATCGATGTCCGGGCTTTGGCTGGCAATGGCTGACAGGACCGCACAGGTATTTCCGTCGAAGCCTTTCTCGCTACTGTCATAACCAATTTCCTTGACAACTCGGCGAACGAGTTCATCAAAGTTGACATAGGCGTGTGTGGTAATTTCGCCCAGCAGCATCACGACCCCCGTTTTGGTGGCCGTCTCACAGGCGACGCGCGACATCGGGTCCTGCTCGAGACAAGCGTCGAGGACAGCGTCGCTGACTTGGTCGCACAGTTTATCGGGATGTCCTTCTGTTACTGATTCAGATGTAAACATCAGTTTGGGCGAGACCATAAAAGTTGTGCTCATTTTTTTTGTTATTCCTTTCAGAAAAAGAAATTGCCCCTCCGGTTTCGAAAGGGCAATTTGCGCATGAAGCACGGCTGCCCTCTCATCTTCCAGAACATCTTTCTGTCGGAATTGGCACCGTGTTCGGCGTAAGCCGTTCGGTTGTCGAGGCATCGCAGGGCCGTTCCCTCCGCCTCTCTGGATAAGAGTGCCGATTGGGGCTATTTAATTATGGCGGATAATACCACACGCCTAAAGATGCGTCAATTAAAAAAATCAACCGCCGAGTTAACGGCGGTTGATTTTTGAATTACTCGTTAGTTATCTGAAGCGCAACGAAAGCCGATCTTTGGAGAGAACGTACCGAGGTAGGCCTCCGTCCCGACCTGTGCGTCCGGATTGGGGCCGAGGACCGAAGCGCGTAGCGAAACGCGTATGTTTGTGGCATCATCCTGCCACGAACCGCCGCGTACGACCCGGTTAAAGAAATTGGTACGTGCTCCGGGCCCGGGCGGGTTGATGTTTATGCCCTTGCTGTAGTAGGTTGGATCGAAATAGTCATTGACCCATTGGGCCACGTTGCCGGCCATATCCAGAACACCAAATGGACTGGCACCTGCCGCATAGCTGCCCACTTTACTCGTGTCGCCGACTTGGTAGTTGAAATTTGCGAGGGTGCTATCGGGCGGCTGGTTGCCCCAAGGATATGTGTTGACGGTGTTGCCGCGCGCAGCATATTCCCACTCTGCCTCAGTGGGCAGATGGCGGCCCGCCCACTTGCAATAGGCGTCTGCTTGGCTCCAAGTCACTTCAACCACGGGATAATCATTGTAATTCGGATCATTAAAATAGCTGTTGCGAGTTTTGGATGTTGTTATCTGCGGGGGGGTACAACCACCTTTAGTGAGGCACCCCAGATACATGGCATTTGTGACGTCAAATTTGTCCATCCAGAAGGAAGGCATCGTGACTTGATGCACCGGCTTTTCCACATCCGTGGCATTTGGATCAACTCCGCCCATCTGGAAGGCACCCGCCGGAATGTAGACCTCGGTCATTCCGTCAACCGAGGTGCGTGTGGAGCCCGCGGTCTGATTCCCAGAAGGTGCTGCAGTTGCGTTCAATGCAATAGGTGTACTGGTTGGAATGGCAGTTGCAACGGTAATCGGTGTGGGTTGGGCTTGACCGCCGCCTAATTGACAGGCAGTGCAGATCAACACAAGCGTGGCGAGTATGGGAAATATTTTTTTCATCGTAAGCCTCCTTTGCTTCGATTGCTATTTATGAGTATACAGGAATAGTACTAAATTCCTATCCCCCAAAAGTCATATTCTGGTGAAAAAATGAGACTTTGTGTTACCGAACGGGTGTCTTTGGCGTATAATACCGGACAGAAAGGTAAGCTATGTTGTCTTCTTCTTTAGATGCGGCAGGCGCTCTACGTGTTTTTGTGGTTTGTGATCAGGATGCGACTGCACCAATTTGGGGCTATATTATTCGAGAAAAAGGGTTAGTTGCTATTTTGGAAACGTCCGTCCAGAGAGCGATGGAACGTTCTATGGAGGAAATCCCAGATTTGATCGTGATCGATGTTAATGCCTCACATCCGCAACGAATGGAATTGTGCCGGAAATTCCGTTCTCTAAGTGCCAGCCCAATTCTGCTTTTTTCACCAACAAACGACGAAGCGGAAATCCTTGAGGCCTATCACATCGGCGTGGATGAATGTGTTGTCAAACCCATCAGTCCGGCAATCTTTTTGGCGAAGATCATGGCTTGGGCGCGTCGAAGTTGGGTAGTTCCAATGAGTCCGGTGCAGGCTGGAAAATTGAAGCTGGATCCGGCTAGACGGTCCGCGATTGAACCGAAAGGGAATGAGATCAAGCTGACGAATCTTGAATTTCGTTTGATGCATTTGTTGATGAGTCGCCCAGGTTATGTTTTTAAAAACGAAGAGATTATGCAGACCGTTTGGGGAACGGCGGGAGACCTGGCAGTGTTAAAAAATGTTGTTTATCGCTTGAGAAAAAAACTGGAGCCGGAGTCCAGTAAATCATCTTATCGCATCCAAACATGGCCCGGCGGATACAGCTTTCAGGAAACGTGAACTTTTTTATGGACTGCAAGGTGGGTTGGTTAAGTTGTAAGTCGGTTGAATATAAGTATTGATGGCTTTCTCTGCATCACAATAATTGGGATGAACTTTAAGCGCCTTGTTCCAGTCCGCCAGCGCTCCCGTGGCATCCCCGTTGCTCAAAAGTCCATAGCCATGCCAGAGCAGAGCTTCCTCCGAGTATTCGCCGCTGATCAACTTGTAAGTATTTTCTGTAATCTGAAGCAGATAATCTATGCGGCCGGCATTGTAGTAAGCATAGAAGGGCCAGAATTGATAACGCGTCATGCGCTGAGGTAAACCGATGGTAAAGGCTTTATCAAAAGCTTGAGCCGCTTCGTTATACCGCTCAAAATAGACCAGACTACTCCCGAGGTTGAACCAGGCAAAAGCATCATTGGGCCTTGCCGTAATAGCGGCTTGGGAAATGGCCAGAGCATTTTGTCTGTTTTGATCAGGATCCCAATTTGCTCCGAGAATGGATTTAACTTCGGCTTCATCCTGTGGCAAGTAAATGACCATATACAAATAATTAAAAGGTTCCCAATCCATCATTAACTTATCATAGGGAATTTTTTGATCAGGTCCGCGCAACGGATCTTGAGCGGTGAAGGCTTTAGTGGTGTCATCATAGCCGGTGATCAGCACATAATGCGCGTCCCATAAATCATCGCTAGGACCATTTGCGTCTTGCGGATCAAGCTTTGATGCTTCCTCTATGATGACTGGATAGTTGGCAGCTAGAAATTGTTTTAGTAGATTGACATTTCCTGCCACGCGGAATTCGGCACGCAACCAGCCGGCTTGTGTCAGAACGAAATAACGAAGCTCATCCGGGTTGACATTGCGATCCTGCGGAACCGGTTTGATGATCTTAGCAATATCATCTTGAGTCCCCTGCCAGCCGTACATTCGAAGGGCCATTGTCAGGGTGGCGGGACCGCAATTGTTTATCCCTTGCAATTCATATTTTGGATCTGGCAAGGAAATCTGTGATGGAAGAGGTTGAGATGTTGCAGTAGGCGTGATTGCAATAGGTGTGATTGCAATAGAGGTCGGGGTAAAAGGAACAGGAGTAAAAGTCGCAAAGGGAGTAGATGGCAAGGGCGTGGGCATTTTGCCAACAGGATCTATTGTATTGTGAACGTATGTGCTCCAAACGATCATCCGCCATTCGAGACGGTTCTTTATCGCAGGGATCTGGTAGATTGCCGCCGCAAGCCCAATCAATATTACGAAGCCCGCGAAAGTAAAAAGCATTTTTTTCTTCAGCATGGAGAAAAGTGTACCAGATTTGAATAAGCGGTTTCTTAAATAAAAAATGCCGTTGTGCATCAACGGCATTTAATAATGATTCTGAACTAGTGATGAAACAATATCTGAAAGGCCACCGCCCCACAGGCAAAGACCGCACAGCACAAAACGAAACAGCCGATGCCGATGGTCCACATCACACCTTCAATCGCTTCGCCAATTTCCCAGCCGACCATACGGGCACCGCGGCGGACGAAGTTTTGCAGAGAATACATTGGGTTATTCATGAGAGCCTCCGACGAAAAAGTTTTAGGGATTATATAGCCTTCTCAGCCATTCTCAATCACCCCTATGTCCCTTTTGCTTTCTATCCTCGCAGCAGTTCGAACAATTCACCCATCGGTCTTAAATCCGATACTGGCACAGCTAAATTTTTAGTGCGCGTTTGATCATACTGAAACACACGGCTTCCCTCACGGATCAAACTGGCGCGGCGGCGGAACTCCTCGCGCGTGATCCAGCCAGCTAAATAAATATCTATCCCATAAACCCAAATGTTGCTCCACGCAATCGGCTCGATAAGATACGTTTCTTTTCGCGTCGGCGAATAAATTCCAAGCCGGGCCGTTGTTTTGGATTCGATGTGGATATAAGCCAGTGAATAAAAATCTTCCTTGACTTCGATGCGCGTGCGCGGCGGAAGTTCGATTTTGCGCGTCATAAAATCTCGACCCGAATCCTGCCCGCCGATTTCGAGCGCCAGTGTTTCATCCGATTCGGATTTCAATGCCAGCGGGCCAAGCGAAATCCATGATCGTGGACGCGTCCACGACTTGGGCATGGTATGAATGAGATACGTCGGTTGATTTGCGTCAACGGCTTTTTGCAAATCATCTGTTGCGGCGGCAATGAGACCGGTCAGAAACGCAAAGAGATATAGATCGCTATCCGAGTGACCGTCGGCGGAATACTGATCGAGCGGTACCAAAGCCGGGGCCTTGAGAATCAACTCAGGGTCCGCGCGAAGCGAAGTGATTTGAGTCCGATGTGAGATGAGAAATGATTTGATGTCACAGCGATGACTGCCGAGCGAGACATCATAACGGTCCGGATCCGTGAACGGTGTCGCACCTTGGATATCAAATGGAATATTCTGTTGAGTAAGATAACGACGAAACGCCAGTTCCACAGCCACGCCCGCAACGATGCGCCGCAAACGATCGAATGGCGAGCCGCCCATGCGGTCATAGGTGTGTGGCAAGGACCGATTTGCATAAGCGATGCCGCTTTCCGTCAGATCGGAGGTGTAGGAAAGAAGCAAAAGATTATTAGCCGTGATCATACGTATTTACGAAGAGTGAACTGACCTTGAATTCATTAGAAGATTCTGCCTTCTTATGGAGTATCCAATGAGAATAAAAGCGAAACATTCGACGATCCGCCAAACACTGTTCCAGTTGAAGCGCGTTGCATATGCGCCATAAAAATCCAGATAAGATCCAAGATCCGACATTGGAAAGAACAGCCAGATGCGATTGAAAAT
Source organism: uncultured Chloroflexia bacterium (assembly GCA_963783295.1). Lineage (GTDB taxonomy): Bacteria > Chloroflexota > Anaerolineae > Anaerolineales > Villigracilaceae > Fen-1038. The sequence goes on from CAWAMX010000002.1 coordinate 72,167, forward strand.
GAAAACTGCAACAAGCATAGCGGCAAGCTCGAGACGAGTGGATGTCGGCGAAGCGAATCCAAGGATAATCGCTTGTGGAAGGAAGAGATATGTAGAAAACCGATAGAAATCCGTGCCGCCCAGAAAACTGAAAATCAAAACCAAGATGACATAAACTGCAATGAACCATTCGATTTCGACGCCGAGAGATTCGAAGGTCGCCCTTATTTGTTTCAGACTTAGAATCATCAAAATTGGCAAAAGATAAGCCAATAGGGAATAAATGAAGTTTACATCCCGCGTGAGGATGAACGGCGCAAGCATCGCTCTGAGAATACCGTCGGGACTCAAATCTGCAAATTGAAAGCTTTCATGAACGGGAATAAGTAGCCTTGGAAGAATGACAACTAAGACAAGTCCAGCGATAGAGATTATGGTTTCCTTAAAGAGCACCGAACGATCTTTCCTGCCCGCAAATGCAAAGAGATATGCAATCAAAGGAATAATGTTGAATTCACGAATTTGCGAGGCGATCATTGTTGCAATTAAAAGAGGAATAAATTTTTTCTCGAAAGCAAAATAGGTTTGTACGAGGATAAGGGCGTAGGCCAGATGATCGGGCCGATAGATATCAAAGAGCAAAAACTTTACATTGAAAAGCGAAAAAGCAGTGACCAGTAATGCGATATACGCGCCTTTGACTGAACGTGTGGTCCATTGTGTGAACAAAAAAACCCCAAAGAGTTGAAAGAAGGCACCCGAATAAGCGATGATTCGGAAGCCGTTTTCGAGAGAAATGCCGAAGAAATGAATGAGCACATATACTATGAGTGGAGTCAGATAACGATAGGCAAACGGGCTTGCTAGATTGTTCGCAGCAAATCCATTTTGTGCCATAGCGATATAGTAGACGAAGTCCCATGAGAATTTTTGAGTGTCGAGGGAATTAGTTAGCGCAGCGATTCCGAAAATTAGAATAGCGGAAAGAATTCCGGCAAAAAAGAATTGACGCGCTTTGCTGATTTTATCCATCATGCATCGTTTCTAAATTGAAGACAATAGTGATGGAATGTATTACTCACCCATGCGCTTCCCAACCCATAGGGCGCAAGCGGCTGATTATCCTGACACCAAATCTTTTCATCTTTGAGCGTATAAAGTTTGCCGAGTTCGCGCGCCAAGTCCCATGCCAATGGATAAATCTTTCCGCCCTTCTTTATGTTCTTGACAATGATGGTGATGTATGCTTTTTCTTGCAACAAGGGTTTCAGCCCGGCATAAATCGAAACCAGTTTTTGCAGAAATATTTCGTAATCGTGAATATTGCCTACATCGTTTGGATCGTCGGAATAAAAGACGTCCAAACCGGAAGAGGAGCGGCGCTTCTTTTGAGTTGCAGAGCCTTTGGCGTGGAGCATATCCCAGTAAGGAGGTGAGGTGAAAACATAATTGATGCTTGGCAAATTGAAGTTGACCGCATTCGCCGCATCGCCCTTGATGATTTCGGATTTTAGATTGTTGACTGATTTGCCCAAAGCAGTTCGCTCTTCTTTGATGATCTGCTGGGCAATTTTGGCGTACTTGGGGTTCAATTCGATGCCATAGGAATTGCGTCCCGCGCGCAAAGCCGCCACCAGCGCTGACCCTGTGCCTGTCATCGGATCCAAGACAGTCTCTCCCTTCTTGGTGAAAAACTCAATGAACTCTTGCGCCATGGTTTCAGGGAATTTGGCGGGATGAACAAGCACGCCTTTTCGGCGCGGTGGAGGATTATGGACGAACCACGATTTTTGAAATTTGAGCCATACCTTTGGTTCGAGGTCGTTAAGTTTGTTGGGCATAAGCGTTTATCGTGAATAATTCGTGAATTAGGGACGCGGCGTTTTTGTGGGTGGCGAATAGTTTACATCATAAACCGTTAAATCTGAAAAAGTAACGGCGACCGGTGTATCCGCCACCGAATGGGCGAAGACGCCAATTGTTCCGCTTGGATAATTCTTATCGTTCACGCTAAACTGATAGCGGCCGTTGAGAAAGAACCGCAAATCCGAGCCGACAGCCCATACGCCCATGCGGACTTCTCCCGGTGCGCCGGTTGGAACATCACCGCTGGGAATGGCAGGCTGAAGAAGTTCATGGGAATTCGTGCTGACGCGGTCAAGGCGAAGCGTGCCGTTACACATCAAAACCAGACGATAATAGGCTATTGCTGAAGCGCGTACGAGTAAGCCGTATTCATCCTGATTTTTGCATAAGCTGGGACTTGCTGTCAATTCGGCATAGAAGTCGCTGAGAGTCAGGTCTGCGCGGATTCTGAATATAGAAGAGCCAGGCGGAACAGCCAATGTGAGGTGATTGTCACTAATGATTGCACTTCCCTCATCGGAGGATGCGGGATTCCATTGTTCAGGTGATGAGAAATCGTCGGCGAGGCTGATGTCGCCGACGCCGGGTTTCTGCTCCGGCGTGGAAATTTGAGTGGCTAACGCTTGAGGCGGAAGTGTGGCTGATGGCGCAAACCAGACAATGGTCGGCGAAGGAAGCGGCGTTTCCGTCGCGGTGGAATCAACAAGGAGCGAATCATTGGCCTCGCTGGCACAGCCGCTCAATATCAGTGCAAACAAAAGAGTAAGCAGAATTCGGTACATGTCAAAAAACCACAAGCTGTCGTACAATAAATCAGCGTTCCCATTCTAGCATACAAGGAGCTAACGATGACTCATAAAACCGCGCTCGTGACCGGCGCTTGTGGTGAGATCGGTCAGGCATTGGTGCAGGAATTATCGAAGCGTGGAGACTATCGTATTGTGACGGCGGACATCATGCCTCTGCCGGACACAATCAGGGATTTATCCGCTGAGCACGTGCAGGGGGATTTGGTCTATAAGATCAAAACCTTTTATGATTATGATTTCGATATTATCTTTCACTTGGCGGCTTCGCTCTCGTCCAAAGCTGAAGTGGCAACTGAAGAAGCGCATCGCATCAACGTCGAAGGAACGATGCAACTGCTGATGCTGGCGGCGTACCGTTCCGAGAAATATGGCAAGCCAGTCAAATTTTTATTTCCCAGTTCCATTGCGGCATACGGAATGCCAAGTCTTGCGGATAAAAAAGCCGCGGGGCATATCAAAGAGGATGAGCATAATACGCCTCATACGATGTATGGATGCAATAAACTTTATTGCGAGAAGTTGGGAATGTACTACAGCCGTTATTATGGGCAACACCATTTGGATCCAAACCCGCCGGTGATGCTCGATTTTCGCGCGCTCCGCTTCCCCGGCTTGATCTCCGCCTTTACGCTTCCCAGCGGCGGGACGAGCGATTATGGTCCAGAGATGCTTCATGCCGCGGCGCAGGGGAAACCATATTCATGTTTCGTGCGTGAAGATACGAAAATTTCCTTCATGGCTATGCCCGACGCGATCAAGTCGCTGTTGATGCTGACGGACGCGCCCCGCCAGAATTTAAGCCACATGGTTTATAACGTCGCGGCTTTTGCTTTGACTGCAAGCGAATTCCGTGATCATGCTTTCAAAGTATTTCCCGACGCAACGATCACTTTCGAACCGAATCCGAGGCGGCAAGGCATCGTTGATTCGTGGCCGGAAGACGTGGACGATTTATTGGCCCGCGAGGATTGGGCTTGGAAGCCCGATTACGATGAGAATGCATTCTTCGATAAATATTTTCTGCCGCAAATCCGCAAACGTTATGGTAAGTAGACGGTAATCATTGGGCAGCAGCCAGTGAGCAGATGATTTTGATTCTGTTATAATCTTTTAAAATGAAACTTCGACTTATAATTATCGCCAGCATCTTAATCACTCTTCTGATATTCGTTTTATCGCTTCCTGCCCAGGCCGCGCCCGCGGCTCAAGGCGTGCAATATGCAACCAACACGCCCAATCCGAATGGAAACATCTATTACCAGGTTCAGCCCAACGATACCTGCCTTCGAATTGAATATCTTTATGGGATCACTGATGCTCAACTGCGCCAGCTCAATACCAAGCTGGATCCTAATTGCACATTAACCATTGGTGATTTACTGCTCATGGGGGTTGGCGCCTCCAGCAATCCAACGCCCACGCTTGGCCCATCGCCCACGCCTCTGCCTCCCACCATCACCCCCACGCCTTTCAATGGGACAACGCAGATTTGTATTTCACTCTTCAACGACCTTAACGGCAATGGAATTCATGAAACCACCGAGCCAATGATCCCCGGCGGCGCGATCAGCGTGACCGAAAAGACCGGGAAGTATTCCAAAACGCTTCCGACTTTAGCCGGAACGGATCCCATTTGCTTTACGGATCTTCCCGAAGGCGACTATGAGATCAGCGTGGCCATTCCTGATAATTACAATCCGACCACGGCTTTGACTTACACTTTGCATGCCAACGCCGGAAATAGCGCCTATGTTGATTTCGGCGCACAGTCCAAAGATACGACTATTGCCCAGCCGGAAAATGAAACAAGCACCTCCCCGCTTTTGGGTATCTTCGGTGGCCTTCTTCTGCTTGCCGGTATCGGACTTGGTTGGTACGGACTCCGTTTGCGCCGGCCAGCGAGCAAACTTAAAGAAAGTGGATTATTGAAAAAATGATTTTCCAAAATAGATGGGGCTGTCTAAAAAGCGGGGAAGAGTTAGTCAAAAGAAGGCAAAAGTAAGAATAGCCAAAAAAAACTGGCGGTCATTGGGCCGCCAGTTTGCGTAAGTTGTGAGCGATGCAGAGAATCCCCCATTCGGTCTCTGCTTTTTTCAATCCTCGGAGTGAAAATCTGCGAAAGCCTCGGTTGTGTTTGATGTCTCCGAACACCGTCTCGGGTTCGATGGAGCGCTGCTTGCGCAATCTCACGCCCTGCTCGGATACTAGATTGGCTCGAGCCTGGCCTCGATAGCGCTGGAGTTCAAAACTGATTTGAATGCGGCGATTGCCTTTTGCGCGTGTACATTTCGGTTTGAGCGCACAGGTGGCACAATGCGCACTTTCGTAAAAACGGCGTTGGGAGAGATAGCCAGTGGAAGTTTTGTACGGTTTCGTTTCGCGGTACGTGAGCGGCTGCTGAGCGGGGCAGGTGAATTCATCGCGAGTTGGATCGTATGGAAAATTCACTGATCGAAAGCGTGCTTGCTCCACGAGCTCCGGTTTGCGCGGCGGATGCTGCTCCTGGTGGAAGGTGTTGTACTTCATGAAATTGCCGATCTGGCGTGTTTCCAAATAAGCATAATTCTCTTCACTGCCATAGCCTGCATCGGCGGATAGGTTGTGAGGCGGATGCTGCTTCAGAAACTCCTGCCGCTCCATATGCTCAATGAAACAATTCGTGTCTCCGGCTGATTGGTGCAGGCTATAGCCCAGGATGAATTGACTTTCGGTCCCGATCTGCACATTGTAGGCCGGTCGCGCCAATGGCTTTTGTGCGGCTCGATCTTCTTTCATTCGTAAACTGCTGGCAGTCACATCGGTCCGGGAATAGCTGTTGCGTCCCGCCAATAGCTTTTGTTGCTGCTCGTATTTCTCCAGCCGCGGCAACTCCTTCTGGATTTTCTTCAACTTCTTCTGCTCTTCGGTCTGCCCAGCCTGATTCTTCAACAGTTGATTCAACTCCTCCACTTTCTTTTGAACCTTTTCAGCCGTGAGCCCTCCGCTTGGGCCGAGTTCCTCCAAATCATCGTCGCCATATTCTTGCTCTTCGGCCTCATTGACCTGCTCGATCTGGTCCAATAGCTCTTGGATCTGTTGCTGCAGTTTCTCTTTGTAATGCTGAGTCTTCTTGGCCCACACCACCTTATGGGCATTGGCATTCGCCCCAATTTTGGTCCCATCCACAAAATAGTTCTCCAGTTTCACATATCCCTCCTCCACCAATAACTCCATCACCTTCCCAAACACAGCCCGCACTGCCTCCTTCATCACCACCGAGCGAAAGTTGTTGATCGTGCGAAAGTCTGGCTGCTGCCCGCCACTGATCCACATGAAGTTCACGTTCTCACGCAGTCCCTTGGCAATTTTGCGCGACGAATAGATCTTCTCGGCATACCCATACACCAACACCTTCAGCATCATCTTTGGATGATAACTGCTTGTCCCGCCTCCCTTATATTTGGCGAATAAGGAGCTGAGATCAATCTGTTCGATCACCCGGTTTACTACCCGCACCAGATGATCTTCCGGGATCAATTCATCCAGGCTCCGCGGTAGCAGGCTGGGTTGTTCCGTCGTATACGGCTTGAAAACCACATGTCGATTCTTCACGCCCCTATTGTATTAAACTTTTTCACTTTTGAGGAGGGTTCAAAATCAAAAGGGGCTGCCCACTTTTTGGACAGCCCCATCTTATTATTTACCCCATCGGATGTCTCATCCTTTGTCCGCCGATGAGGTAAAAGTGCATGTGAAATACGGTTTGTCTGCCGTGAGGGCCGGTATTGACAATGATGCGATAACCACCCTGATGAATATTTTCCTGTGCCGCGATCTGACGGCCCACCATGAACAGATAGATGGCCGACCAATGGCTCATCTTCGACCTGTGATTGATTGACCGAATCAATGTACTTGTTTGGATTGATCAAAATATGCGTCGGTGCGACCGGATGAATGTCGCGGAATGCTGTTACTTGCTCATCCCGATAAACGATGGATGATTTGACTTCATCTTTATTTTGCAGAATATACAATCGGTCACGGTATCGGCCCGTCTTTTGCCGCACAGACGATGTTGTAATATTGCATCTCGACCGCTTTATTCTTCTGGGCATACGCCATGGCGGCATTCCCGATTGCGGTGAATGTGCCGAGGTGTTGTTGTGCGTCCACATCCCAGGTACGCGGCAGGGTCATCAATGGATCGCCAGCTGGGCCTTCGGGAATCAGCAATGGGCGCTGTGGATCGACCTGATCAGCTTGAGGCACCCAATTGAACATCACTGGCCCGCGCGGGTTGATCGTGAATCCTAGTTTGTAACCCACTTGACGCGCAAGTTGAACAGCTTTCGGAGTAAAGCCACCGCCCGGCCAGATATAAGCGATGGGGATTGTTCCAAAATATTTTTGAATGTTATTGATTGAGCCTTGTAATTCGCTCAGCATGAACTCATTCGTGGAATCAGGACTAATGGCAATATTATGGATCACGCCATGCGCCTGATAATTGATCCATCCTTGGTGAGACAGAGCGACATTTTCCGCTAAAACCGGATCCGTTCCCCCGAACGCACTAATCCAACCGTTGGTCATCGGCCAACCCCACTGCTTGTAATATGGAAGAAAGTGGTCGGTAAAGTTTTGGGCGGGATGGCGATCATCTTGGATCAGCAGAATAGAACGCGGGGGAATCTTGGCGTTGTTATACATGAAGTCCATCATTTGTTGCATGCTGATGGCGGTATAGTTCTGATTATGCAAACTGTTCATCAACTGGCTGAAGTCATGAACGCTGATCTGGTTTGGATCAGAGATCGTGCCCTTTTCAATTCCATGAAACATGATGGTGATTACAATCGTGCCCGGCACAGCATTGGTCGAAGTCCATTTGGCCTTTAGATATTGACATTCATCATTGATGTACGTATGAGGTGTATCTAATGTGTTGAGCGTGGCGGTTGTAAAATTCGCAGGCAAAGCAGGCGGAGTCAGTGGAAGAGTTGGTGTTGGGATTGGCGTCTGCCTGGCAGTGGGTGCAACGTGAGTTTGTTGAATAACCATGAATGCAGTTTGCACTGCTTGCGTCGTCACGGCATCTGGATTAGGGGTCGGAGTTTGAGGTTGACACGCGGATAATAAAACGGCGAACAGACTTGAAATCAAGAGAAGGGAGCGAGGTAATGAAATTTGTTTGTTCATATCTTGGTTATTCAATGATAACAGAAAAGGCGCATCGTCTTGACGCGCCTTTTGAAATGAAGTGACCACCACATTAGTTATTCGTTATTTTCACCCTTGATGTAGGCTTCCACCATGTCGCGACAGATGCTATCGCGGAACTGCTTGGGCGGCGTCTTGAAGAAATAAGACGATGGGCCAACAATTGGTCCACTGAGGCCGCGATCCAATGCGATCTTGGCGCAGCGAATGGCGTCGATCATCACACCTGCCGAATTGGGGCTGTCCCATACTTCGAGCTTGGCCTCGAGGTTAAGCGGCACTTCGCCGAAGGTCGTGCCTTCCATTTTGATATAGCAGAACTTACGATCAGTCAGCCACGGCACGTAATCGGACGGACCCACATGAACATTATCCTTGCCGATATCATAAGGGATCATGCTGGTGACTGCACCGGTCTTTGAAATCTTTTTGCTTTCGAGACGTTCGCGTTCGAGCATGTTAAGGAAATCGGTGTTGCCGCCGAAGTTGAGTTGATATGTGCGATCGATGCGCACACCGCGATCCACAAAGAGAGTCGTGAGCACGCGATGCAGGATTGTCGCCCCCACCTGTGACTTGATATCGTCGCCAAGTACCGGAAGTTTGGCATCGCCGAAGCGGTCGCCCCAGTATTTTTGCGAAGCGATGAAAACCGGAATCCCATTGACGAAGGCACATCCCGCCGAAATGATTTGTTCCACATACCATTTAGTCGCTTCCTCCGAACCGACGGGCAGGAAGTTGACGACTACATCGGTTTTGGTTTCCTTGAGCAAGCTGGCGATGTCCGCGGTTGGGCCGGGCGCTTTCTCGATGACTTGTGAAAGATATTTGCCGAGGCCGTCATGGGTCATACCGCGCACCACCGGTACGTTCAACTTCGGCACGTTGCAAAACTTGTAGGTATTGTTTGGCTCAGCGAAGATTGCATCGGAAAGGTCCTCCTCCACTTTGGTTATATTGATGTCAATTCCCAATGTGAATTCGATATCGCGGACATGGTAACCCCCGAGATTGACATGCATTAATCCCGGCACTGTAGCATCATCGGGTGTGTCCTTGTAGAACTGCACTCCCTGCACCAGTGATGAAGCGCAGTTGCCAACACCGATGAGTGCGACGCGTACTTTTTTGTTAGCCATATATTGTCTCCTTTAAGATCTTTAATGCGAAGTATAATCTCATTATCTATGGATAGCGAACGGGCGATTCGCCTCGAACGACTTCTTGAAATCACGCGCAACCTCAGCACGGCGCTCGATCTGGATCCATTTCTTAAATCCGTCATCTCCGAAGCCTGTAGTCTCACCGACAGCGAAGCCGCCTCCATTCTCGAATACGATGAGACCAGTAATGAACTGGAGTTTCTCGCCGCGCCCTGGCATTATCGGGACGCCCTGCGCAGCGTGAGAATTCCATTGAAAGGAAGCGCGGCAGGCTGGGTCTATCACGAGGCGAAGCCACTTCACGTTCCGGACGTCAAATCGGATCCCAAACATTTTAGCGCATTGGATTTCGCTTCGTCGTATGAAACGCGTTCCATATTGGCTGTTCCTATGATGGTCAAGGGCAAGCCATTGGGTGTGCTGGAAGTCATCAATAAAATAGGCGATGCCCATTATACCGAGGATGACATCACAATTCTAGAGACACTGGCCGCGCCGGCTGCGCTGGCAACTTATAATGCAATCCTACAGCACCGCCTCGAAGCTGGCAATTCTGAAATAGCTGATCTCGACCGGCTCAAGAGTGATTTTATCGCGATTACGTCGCATGAACTTCGCACGCCGCTGGGCTTGATCCTCGGCCACGCGACATTTCTGCATGAACTGCTCGGTGAGGAGTATCACGAGCAGATTGATGTCATCATCAAGAATGCCTCGAGGTTGAAGGAAATCATCGAGAGTTTTTCCAGCGTGGATAACTTTCAGAGTGGTGCCGCACGGATTCGTCAACGCGCAGTTTCGATGACGCGCATCATCGAGGATATTGTCGCCTCCTTTTCTGATATGGCTTCCCAGCAAAATATCACCTTGAAGGCTGATCCGTCTCATGATGATTTGCTGGTTGAAGTGGATGGCGGCAAGATTGCAATTGCCTTGAGCAATCTGGTCAAGAACGCCATTATGTTCACCAATCAAGGCGGCCATGTTTTTGTGACCAGCGAACTTGTGCCGGGTTATGTGAAAGTTTCCGTGATTGATGATGGCATCGGAATCCCTGCCAAGGATTTGCCGCATATCTTCGACCGCTTCTTTCAAGTCGAATCGCATTTGACGCGGCGGCACGGTGGCATGGG
>CAWAMX010000003.1:0-137486 GCA_963783295.1 uncultured Chloroflexia bacterium
TCATGGGGGAACGCTTGACATAATATAGTATGTTGCTGTATAAAATAGAACATGCGAGCTAAGGACACATTCAAACCAGAGTGCCAGAGCAATCGCCATGTAATGTATTCCTGCAAGTATCACATTGTCTGGTGTCCCAAGTATCGGCACTCGGTGTTGGTCAACGGCGTGGATAAGCGCCATAAAGAAATCATCCAGCAGACCGCCGCTGAGTTTCAGGCGACGGTGATTGAACTGGAAATCATGCCCGAGCACGTGCATCTCTTGTGCGAGGTAGACCCGCAGTTTGGCGTACACCGGCTGGTGCGCTACTGGAAGGGGTGCTGGTCGCGGCTAGTGCGGCAAGAGTTTGCCTGGCTGCGCTCTCGCCTGCCGACTCTGTGGACGCACTCGTATTTTGTGTCGACCGTTGGTGGTGCGCCGTTGTCTACCATTAAACACTATATTGAGAACCAGAAGAACATCTAAATGGCCCGCGATACCAGCGCTTCTTTCACCTGCGAAATGCCGCTCAAAGTCACGCCCGCCGACGAGCGCGAATTGCTGATCCGGCTCGAGTGTGCTTGCATGGTCTACAATGCCTGTTTGGGGGAGAGCCTGCGGCGCATGAAGCAGTTGCATGAGTTCGCGTGCCTATCGAGACGCCCAGAAACTGCCGAAAGGCATGCGCGGCTCGGAAACAGGGAAGAAGCGTGCCGAGGCTTTCCGCAAAGCCGATGAATGGGTGGGCTTCCGCGAATATGACTTGCACGCCTACGCCAAACAATTCGGGCAAGCCTGGGTGGGTGTCAACCGGCTGGATAGTCTCAGCATTCAAAAGATGGCGAGCCGCGCCTTTCGTGCGGTGCAAGGATATCATTTCAAGGCCAAGGGCAAGCCGCGCTTCAAGGGCCAAGGCTCGTTTGATAGCGTGGAAGGCAAGACCAACACCAGCGGCATCCGCTGGTAGGCTGAAACACAAAGGGTGATCTGGTGGGGCCTGACGCTGCCGGCCATGATCAGGCCGGAGGATAAGGTGATTGAGCATGGACTGAGCTGCAAAGTCAAGTTTGTGCGAATTGTGCGGCGGAAACTCAATGGCCGGGTGCGTTTCTACGCCCAACTCGTCTGCGAAGGCCACCCCTACCAGAAAGCAAAGAACACGCTGGGTCAGGGGGTGGTGGGCATTGATATTGGACCTTCGACGCTGGCCGTGGTGACAAATGAGTTGGCCGCGCTGGAACATTTCTGCGAGGAACTGGCTCCGATTCAGCCGGTCATTCGCAAGCGGCAACGCAAACTTGACCGCCAACGGCGGGCGGGCGACCCGCAAAACTACAAGGGGGACGGCACCCTCAAGGAGGGGAAGAAGGAAATGCACTTCTCGAAACGCTACATCTCCACCCGCGAGCAGTTGGCCGAAGTGTACCGGAAGCAGGCCGCCTATCGGAAGAGTCTACATGGCCGGCAGGTCAACCGGATCCTTGCGCTGGGTAACGTCATCAAAATGGAAGGTCTCTCCTACCGGGCCTTTCAAAAGATGTTTGGCAAGTCGGTAGGTTTTCGGGGGCCGGGAACCTTCGTGGCGTTCCTCCGTCGCAAAGCTGGAAACGCTGGCGCGGAAGTAGACGAGTTTTCGACCCGGACCACACACCTCAGTCAAGTGTGCCTGTGCGGCAAGATCGCGAAAAAGCCGCTGTCGCAACGCTGGCATGTGTGCGAGTGTGGCGTGGGGCCAATCCAGCGGGATCTATTCTCGGCGTGGCTGGCCCGCTTTGTGGTGAACAACAAACTTGATGCGGGTCAGGCGCAAGCGGCTTGGCCGGGTGCGGACTCGTTCCTGCGGGCGGCATCGAGTGAAGTGCAACCGGCGATGGGCCAGGGGTAACCCAAACCCAACCTGGTTCCGGCGCAAGTCGACCAAGGTCAGAGTCGGTAGTCCGTACATTCTGGCAAGAGGGTCAGTGAGGCCTGTCATGGCGTTCGTTCGGCCGTGACTCGAAAGCTGGCTGCTCAACCAGAACCCCGCGCCTTTAGGCGTGGGGTATAGTCAGCTAAATCGCTCCAATGCAGACGGAAAGATTAAGATAAGTGAACCTTGTATGTTCAATCAGAGGTGGAACGTTGTGTTGTTGTTGCGGTCGCCCGAAAGCGACTCAATTCATTCTTGTCCAGGAAAGTACTTTTCTAGAAACTGAACTGGGGAAATCACAGACATCTTCCTCTGGACGAGCGGATTGTAATGCCGCAGGTTCCCAGTCACGAGTACGTTTGCATTGGATGCAATGAGCACCTCCGCAAACATAATATCATCGGGGTCGGGGTACCCTTCCGTGGAAAGCAACTCCGCAGTCACGTATTTTCCGGAGAGTTCAATGTGACCAATTACCGCAAAGGCCTGAGAAAGACGGATATGTAATTCCGGACGTGACAAGACCTCCTCGTATTCTCCCAAAATGCGATCATCATAAGCGACCTGAATGTGATTGCCAATGATCAGATCGAGTATTTTTCCAGGCGAACCGTTTGGATTAAGTAGACCGCTCACAAGAACATTGGTCTCCAATACTACTACGATCAACATCAGCGTTTCCGGTCTGCACGGGTCTTTTTGATGAGCGTGTTGATGTCCTTGTTGGTCATTTTATCGAGGCCATTCTTGCGTGCCTGACTGCGGATCGCGCGCGCAGCCATCTGTGCTCGTAAGCGGGATACCATCAAGAGAATATCTTGGACATCATCTTCTTCAGCCAGGTTGATCATCACCGCGAAAGGCTTGCCTCCCACAGTCACTACCAGATCGCCTTCAGTTTCGAGTTTTTTTCGCAAAGCAGAAGGTTCGTTGCGTAAAGCGCGATAGGGAACGAATTGCATGGTTTCTCCTTTTGTAGCACATTTTGCTACGATATTTTACTTCTCTCGCAGGATGTAGTCAACAATTGGTAGAGTGTCTTGGCTCCTTGAGTCATCCGTCGCACATTGCGGGTTCAGGAGAGAAACAGAGATTGGAATCTGTCATACTGGAAAACCGAACCGTCCAGTCTTAGACTGTTTTTCATTTAACAGGGTAAGCGGATGGGACAATCCCGTCCTTGTAAAAATTTGTCTGGAATGCTGAGCTTCTGGTGCCAGTCGCTCCAAAGGAGTGGATAACTAGCGAATAACCCGCCGAAAAGGGGAGTGGGCGCAAAGGGCTACACTCTTCTCGGAAGGAATCTGCAAGCGGAAATAAGATTTCCAAATCATATTTTACTTTATCTGAACCATTCCAATATAGAAAGGATGCGGTAAAGGAACTTTCTCAAAATCTGTATGGATGAACCAAGTAGCACAGAGATTAGCGTACCATGACCATAGGCCCACTCTGAACTCCAGAACATGCAGTTGACAAATTTCTGATGTTACGGTACTATCGGTAGTGACTGAAATAATAGACTATGGCTAACCTAAGTCCAACCACGCAAAGATTCATTGTCCATTGGGGGGAGATGGGCGAACGCTGGGGCATCAACCGCACGGTGGCCCAGATCCATGCTCTCTTATACATCACTCCCGAACCTCTCAATGCCGAACAGATCAGCCAGAACTCTCTCGATAGCACGCTCGACTGTCAGCGCTGGGCTGCGCGAGTTGCTCAGCTGGGGAATCATCCGAGTAGTACCTATCCTAGGAGACCGGATCGACTACTTCGAAAGCATGGGTGACGTCTGGGAAATGTTCCGCCTGATCATAGACCGGCGTAAGCAAATCGAACTTGACCCGACCTTGGAGATGCTGCGGCAGGTTGTCGGCACGCTGGAAGGCAGTCCGCAGGAATCTAAGGAGCGCGAAAAACTTGCGGATATGCTTGATCTGTTCGAGGCTGCCTCCAGTGTATACGAACAAGGCCAGAAGATTCCTACCCGTACCATCGTGCGGGTGGTCAAGATGGGTGACGTCGTCCGAAAAATTTTTGGTTTTTTCCCTGAGTAACTATTATTTTTTTGTTCTTATGTTTCGATTATTACCGAAATAACCGTATAAACGAAAATTGCATATACCGAAAGGAACCCGCTATGCGTATCCTGCTGATCAACCCTCCCCATCCTTCCATAGGTAGCCGCATCCCGCACGAGCATTTACCGCCACTCGGGTTGCTCGCCATCGGCGGGCCGCTGATCGATGCTAGGCACCAGGTCCAGCTGTTAGACGCTGAGTTCGGCCCGCTATCGAACTCGTGAGATTGTCGCCCGAGCGAGTGCGTATGCCCCTGATGCTCTTCTGTTGGGCCACTCTGGTTCGACCTCCGCACACCCTGTTGTAGCCGACCTGACCCGGGCGCTACGAGCCGCTTTACCGCAGGTCTGGATCATCTATGGCGGGGTTTTTCCAACATACCACTGGCACGAGGTCCTCGAGACCGAACCGCAGATCGATGTCATTGTACGCGGCGAGGGCGAAGCGACTGTTGTCCCGCTGATTGGCTTCCTAGAAATGGGAACCCCCCTGGCAGCAATCGCAGGGATTGCCTATCGCCGCCAGGGGGTGCCTTGCGCAACGCCGGCGCGTCCCCTGCTATGTGACCTGGACGCTGAACGCATCGGCTGGGAACTGATCGACTTTCGCCGCTACAGCTACTGGGGGGGCCGGCGGGCAGTGGTGGTGCAGTTCTCGCGCGGTTGTCCGCATAGTTGCAGCTACTGCGGCCAGCGCTTGTTCTGGAAGCAGTGGCGGCACAGGGACCCGGTCCGATTCGCGGCCGAGCTCGCTTGGCTCCATCGCGTGCATGGCGTGGAGGTGGTTAACTTCGCAGACGAGAACCCGACCTCCGACAGGGAAGCTTGGAAGGCTTTCCTGTTAGCGTTGATTGCCGAAGATGTACCCCTGACCCTGGTCGGTTCGACCCGGGCGGATGACATCGTACGGGATGCCGACCTTCTCCCGCTGTATAAAAAAGCTGGGGTGGCGCGCTTCTTGCTCGGGATCGAGAGCTATGATGAGGCCACCCTGCATCGCATCCGAAAGGGAAGTACGATTTCCGACGACCGGGAAGCCATCCGTCTTTTGCGCCACAACGGAATCCTCTCGATGGCCACCTATGTGGTTGGATTTGAGGAAGAGACTGATCGCGATTATTGGTGCGGCCTAAAACAGCTCCTTTCCTACGATCCTGATCAAATTCAAATGTTGTATGTTACACCGCATCGCTGGACACCCTATTTTCGCATTGCCTCCGAAAGGCAGGTGATCCAGACCGATCGACGGAAGTGGGATTATAAGCACCAGGTACTCGCTACACGTTATCTGTCCCCATGGCGCGTTATGGTTTGGGTGAAATTCATAGAGGCTGTAATGCAATTACGTCCGCAATCGCTCTGGCGGGTCATCGCACACCCAGATCTATCAATACGAGACGGTATAAGATGGTATTACCAGATTGGACGGCGTGTTTGGCCATTTGAAGTATTGAAATTCTTTTTTGGCGAGCGACGACAGAAGGAAGGCCCCACACTTTCGGAATTTTGGAAAGAAGTTCCTAACGGTATAACCCAAAAATTGCGAGACAATCCAAGCAGTTGGGTAATCGGGCAGTCCAGAAAGGGAATGTAATGGATATCAACAAATCTTATCGGGTCATCCGAATTCTTCTCGCCTTTTTCATGTCCGGTCTTATTATCAGTGGCGTAACTGCTTTTCCATTGGTATTCGAAGTGAATATCCTTGGGAAAATCATGGGAAATGGGTCACGGGTGGAGACTGTTTGGCCCGATATGGCACAATGGATCTCCCTTGTTGAGCATGGATTGAATGAAGTCCACAATAACTACCCCTTTATGTTTTATGGTACCGACTGGCTAGCTTTTGCTCATATTACAATTGCAATTTCATTTCTAGGCCCATTACGTGATCCTGTCAGAAATATATGGGTGGTCGAATTCGGAATGATTGCATGTGTTTGTTTGATACCAATGGCGCTTATCTGCGGGCCAATTCGAGGCATACCATTCTTTTGGACCATCATAGATTGCTCATTCGGTATATTTGGACTTGTTCCCTTGGTAATAGTTTATAGAAATATAAAAAGAATCATCGAGTTATTATCCTGAAAAAGACAAACGATAGTTGTCTTTTTCAGGGTGCATTACTCTCGCCTCTAATAAAGAAAAAATTCACGTAATGAATATAAGTTATTCACAGACTGAATAGATAGGAACCCTAGGTGCCTGCTGAAAAACTTCCTCCTCCAAAAATTACTGTCCGCTGTCTTCCCACATTAAGCCAAAAAACGTATTATCTCAATAAATGAGGGAGGCCGGAAAATGGCTACCCCCACATTTGCCCAAAATACAGCCAACCGAAAGTTTTTCGCCTACTTGGCGGCTATTTCAAACACTAGATGGGCAGTTACCTCGGATTATTGAGAAAATACAATCTTCTCAATATTGTGCAGGAGCTATTGGTAGTAACTGTAATCGACCCATAAAACTGGGTCCATTACACACCTCTCCCGACGGCGAGTTGTTGCTCTTCAAAATGGTGCCATAGAAGGTTACTCCATAGGAACAACAACTATATGGTTTTGCAACTTTCCGATTGCGGAGTATAACTGGGAGACGTGAATCGACCACCGTGGATATGACTACTGGTCATTGTACTTCTGATATTGAAGGTAGGGTAATCAAAATTGGTATGGAAATGGTTGCCGAAAGGAACGAAACCGAGTCGAACGTCGAAACCACGTGTGATGAAACCGAGAAGTCCGAAGGATTGTCCAGAATGCCAAAAATCGAAAACCATATCTGGGTGGATGGCTGAAGCGGCCAGCACAGGATTACAAATTCTTATCCAGGACGAATTTACCTCAGGTTTTGATTTATTTATTTGGTTTTTTAGCGAATAGATCTATGCCAATCATTCCAAAGGAATTTCGAGTTCGTGACCACCTTGTCGAAAACGAGAGTGGGCGCAAAGGGCCCCACTCTTCTCGGAAGGAATTTGCAAATCGAAATTATCGCGATTTGCTGTAATATGGTTTCTAAATTCTATTTTACTTTATCTGAACCACTTCAATGCAGAAGGGCAGTGGTTAGGATAAGTGCCGTGGTTGAGTAACGGTTGAGAAAATAAGTTGCTCTGGTTAGAAAGAAAGGTGATTAACAACCGGTCGTTTTGGTCATCTGTTATTTGAGCTGAATATAAAATTTAGCGTACTCTATAAAATTTGAATGGAAAGCATCAATCCATGCCTCAACAAAAACCCTAAACTCAAACAACGGCAGCAAATCCGCTGCCAGATCCCTAGCCTTGATAGCAGCCACTTTCTTCTTCAACGCAAGGATCGCTGCCTGAACAGTGTAAGACAGTTTTCCGTCTTTCGCTAGTTTTTCTTCAAGGGGCACAACTTGTTTCTGCATAAACCACACCAGGTCATAGAAATCACGCCCTTTAATCAAAACCCCTTCTTTGCCTCGCTGATAATTGCGTTCCAGGCAAGCGAGCATTTTACCGGCCATCATCGTCTCGAGCGAGAAATGGGACGGCACAAAGCTACGACCGTGGGAAAGTACAGGAGTTTGCTTGATGATGGCTACCTGTTTGTGGCGGCTGACTTCCGCCTTTAAGTGAAGCATCTCATTGGGGGATGTTGAAAGGCCAAGGGCATTAAGGACTGGGAATTTTAGCGTGATCCGTAAAATCCCGGAGACTCCCTCTTGAACACCTGCCTTTGTATCGGAGTAGTCGATCACTTTCTGAAAGTAAGCAAGTAAATCCTCTTGCAGGTTGGTAAGATCGATGTCGGCGCTATTATCCAAATCGAGGTCTTCGGAGAGACGGTTCAACCCGTAAACCAAGTGCAGGCAGGTGCCGCCATAAAAATTCAATTTGCGATAGGTTGGGTGGTTATATAAATAATCGAGAACTAAAGCCTGGAGGGCTTCCTTGAGCACAATGCGCTTTGTTTCATTCGTAAGGGAAGGATCTTTGCCTTCGAGAATGTGCTGCAAGGTTTGAATTAGAGTCGCCATACTGTGCTCCGGAAGTTCTCAAGGATTAGCTTCATCTTACGAATTTCACTTGATTCAATATAGCGGGCAAACTCTTCCCGATCGGCCTTAGGGAAATCATCCAGGTTCAGGCGCAGTTCCTCAGCAAGGCTTATATTCCAACTGTGGACCGCGGGGGGAATCTTGCGCAGGTAAAGGTAGTCGAAAAGTGCCTTGGCAGACGACGCTTGCGCAAAATGGATTCCATGGTACTCGGAGATCGTGAACCCTCGATACAGGTCTGGGCGAATACTGCGATACCAGAAAGTTCCAAGCCTGTTGATGATTCTCCTCGTATTCTTGGTCGTGATGGCCGTAATTGGATAGGTTATATCTGTAAGAATACCATGTCTTTGTAAGACGAACTCCAGCGACAGATATGAATGCGGGACGAGGATGGCGCTGATGGCTGCTGTGAATACCGGATCCCCGCTGTGGTGCTGGTAGAAACGGCCAGTCATATACACGCCTTTTTTCAACGCCAGGATATTGCCGGCTTTGGACCATCGATATAGGAGCATACGTACCTGATTGGGGTGGTCCATGCCGGCAACCTGCCGGAATCCCTCGATAGTGAAGTAGGGGATTGATTCGAATGGTTTAAGGAAGTCGCGTTTATTGCTCATATCGGATAATATACATTTATTGTATATTATCCGATATGATTAGAATCGTCAAGTCATACGCCCTTTTCTGCATGGCTTCATCAAAGATACTGTTGGCAAACCAAGAGCAAGGGGAGTAGGATAAAAGACGGAAGCAGCCATGTGTTTGAAGATACAATCACCCTGGCCAATGCCGGAATATACGAGAAGGATCGGGGGAAGTTTATTAGATGAAGATGATCCTTATCGATTAATCGGCGAGCAGTTGTTCGTGACGTTGAACGAAGAAGAGTTTTGGGATTTATATTCGAGTGAAGGGAAGCCGGGATTCTCACCGGTGATATTGGCATTTGTGAGCGTCTTTCAGTTCATGGAGAAATTGGGAGATCGGCAGGCAGCGCAAGCCTTGCGCATGCGGCTAGATTGCGAAGTGACTGCGACTTTCAGTCGGAAATATGCACTGCATTTGCCGTTGGATGACATAGGATTTGATTTCAGTGTGTTGAGTGAATTTCGAGATCGGCTGCTGGATGGACAAGCGGATGTGCGCAAAGGGTCTCACTCTTCTCGGAAGGAATTCCCAAATAGGAATTATAGCGATTCACGGTAATATCGTTAGTAGCGTTTCACTTCAGATTGTTTTCATTGACAATGAAAACAATCTGTTGTATCATTTCATTATGAATGAAAATCATTGGAAAGCTAGATGGTCAGAAGATCAGATCAAAGCCATGCTTCTGGAACAGCACGATTCGTTCTGGAAGCACGATATCGGCATTCCTCGTGACCGGCTTGCAGACGTGGAACAAGCGGCCGGCCTGCCACATGCCGTGATCGTCTCCGGCCTACGCCGGGTGGGAAAATCTACCCTGCTTGCTCAGATGGCTCATAAGCTGGGCGAGGATGCTTTCTATTATCTCAACTTCGAAGATGACCGTTTCATCGGGTTCCAAGCGGAAGACGCGAACGACCTGTACCAGTCTCTTGTCGAACTGTTCGGGGAACGCAAGGTCTTCGTCGTAGACGAGGTCCAGAACGTCACTGGGTGGGAATACTTTGTCCGGCGGTTCATGGAGATGGGTTTCAAATTCTATATCACCGGCTCGAACGCATCTCTGCTCAGCCGGGAATTGGGAACCCGCCTGACCGGTCGCTATGTGCCGATCGAATTGTTCCCGTTCTCCTTTCGCGAGTTCCTGGAGTTCCGCGACCAGCCAATGCCGGACCTGCAGCGGATGACCACGGCCAACAAAGGGGCGGTGAAGTCGGCTCTGGGTGCATACCTCCAAATGGGCGGGATCCCGGATGCGCTCAAATACCCGGAAGTGCCTCTTCTGCGGAGCTTGTACGATGATGTGCTCTACCGGGATATTGCCACCCGTTACCACCTGGAGGCGGTTACAGTGCTCAAGGAATTGGCTTTCTATCTGATGAGCAACCCCGCCGGCCTGGTATCGTTCAATAAGCTAAAAAATCAATTCCACCTGGGAAGTGTGAACACAATCAAGAGCTACATCGATTATATGGAAAACAGTTGGCTCGTGTTCACCCTAAATCGGTATGATTTCTCGGTCAAGCGGCAACAGATCGCACCAAAGAAGATCTACTGCATCGATAGCGGCCTGTCCAACGCCGTGGGTTTCGGATTCGCCCCAAACACCGGCAAATTACTGGAGAACCTGGTTTTCCTCGCTTTACGCCAACACTCTCGGGAGATCTTCTACTACCCCACTCCGAGCGGGTTCGAAGTGGATTTTTATCTTCCTGAAGAGCAGCAACTGGTCCAGATAACCCAAAACCTTGATGCCCCAGCCAGGCGTGTGCGCGAGCTGCGTGCCCTAGCAGAGGCTGTCCAGTCAGTCAATGTAAAGAGTGCCATGATCTTGACAGACTCTAACGACGACGCGCTCGAAGTGAACGGCATTCCGGTCAAAATACGCTCAACTGCAGAATGGTTACTCAGCCAAGCAGGATGACCTTGGAGAGCCAAATCATGCCCTGATTGAATTGATAATTTCGGCGTGGTGGAGTTTGGAAGGTAAAAACATCGCTTGGGAATATTCTATAAGATGCGCGAAAGTCATTGCACAAGCTTAATACAACAGCCTCCCAAACAGAAGGCTGTCTTATAAAGATCGCTTCTGACTACTTGTCTAGGAAAAGTAGCACTGCGGAGGCCAGGGCAAAGATACCTGTCAGGATACCCCAGAGCGATCCCGATACGCCGAAGGCGGATAGGCCTGCAAATATGAAAAACAAAATCATAGCCCAGGTATAATATTTGGGAGGCATTTTCATTTGACACTCTGCTTAGTGGATTTTGACTGTCCACGCGGACAGTTCTGGTCATAGTAATCCTGCCTTAATTCGGTAGTTGTGCGCATGCTAGTCGCCCCAAATGAGTGGATAATTAGCGAGTAACTTTCCGAACTGAAGAGTGGGCGCAAAGGGCCACACTCTTCTCGGAAGGAATTTGCAAGCGGGAATAAGGTTTCCAAATCATATTTTACTTTATCTGAACCGGTCCAATATTGAAAGGATGCGGTAAGATAAAGGAACTTTCTCAAAATCTGGACGGATGAGCGAAGTAGCCAGCACGGGATGACTTAAACAGCCGGAACAGCTAAAAGCCTGGATCGAGAAGGAGACAAAATGAAACGAGCCTTATGTCTGACTCTATTCATGCTGTTGATACTATGTTAGGAAAACTTGAAAAGTGAACTCAACCAAACTTGAAAAGTGAACTCTAAAGATTTGCAAAGCAGAACCAAACTTCAAAAGTGAACTGTTTTTTCAAGGGCTGCGATTGGCAGGAAGGCGGTATGAACGAGGCGGCCGGAAGCCCAAACTCGGACTTCGACTTGGCTTTTGGTTTCGTCGGGGACGAGATGCAAATCGACATCTTGTCTAGGTTCGATCCCTGGGATCTGGAGGGAGAAACCGGCGAGGGAGATCTTACGATAGCCATCGGCAATGCGCGCATGGCGAAGGCAAAAGATATCCTTGGGGGAAGTGAAAGGCAATGGCAAAACAAAAGGACGAAAGAGCGAGCGTTTTTCTTGGAGCGCTTTTTCGAATCGTAGGGCAGGGATTTCCTGGGTCGTAGAATGAACTTGCAGGTAATTATATCGATGGACTTCTTCGAGCAAAACTGGGCGAGCCTCGGTCAAGGTGGTCACATGGTTGAGCGCACAAGTGCGAACGATGCGATCTTGAAGCCAGCGATAGGGTCTTTCAATTTTTCCCTTGGCTTGTGGGGACAGGGCGTAAATGACATCGGTGTTCATCAAAGCTAAGACCTGACGCCATTGTGTATTGACATCATCGGTGCCCAGAACCAAATTCTTCCACAAGCTATCTCGATTCTGGATAAAGCGAAAGACCCGTAAATTGTCGACATAATAGCGGTGCGGAATGCCAAAGTGTTGCATCAGATACTGCACGGACTGAATATGAGCCCAACTGGTTTCAGATTCGACAAAATCGGCATACAGCAGCATGCGGGTATAGTCATCCAGGGAAGTGATCAAGGTCCATTTGTTTTCGGCGAAGGGGGACCACAGATGGAGCGAGGCATCATGCTGGATCAAGTCCCCGGCGGCCGAGGTGATCACCTCCCGGTCATGCCGATCCTTTTTCTTGCGCTTGGGCAAATAACAGCCTTGCTGGATGGCGCGCTTGATCACGGTGGTGGTGGAGACGTTCACGCCTGTTTTCTTCAAGCGGTCGGTGAGGGCTGCATAGTTATATCCAGTGATGGGCAAGTCTTTGTTGTTTACCAGGGCCTGGTCGCGTTGTAGTTCGGCACGGATTTTCTTTTCTGCCTCACTGCCCAACCTCCCTGGAGTGTGGCGTTGGTATTCGATCGAAAAGGAATCGGGCTCCTTTCGAAATTCTTTCAACAAGGCAAAGAAACGGGTCTTGCCGATCCCAAGTGTGTTCTCGATTTCCTCGCGACTGATATTTCCCCGCTCGTAGGAACTCAACAATACTTTGATTTGATCGACGCTGAACTTCTTATGGATTTGGGTCATGATGGCTTCCTTTCCGGCTCACCATGTACCACGCTTATGGTTCACTTTTCAAGTTTTGATCCCCGTTTCGAGCGGTTCACTTTTCAGCTGCAAACAGTTCACTTTTCAAGTGTTATCGGTTCACTTTTCAAGTTGCGGTAACACATGCTGTTGATACTATTGACAAGTTGCGCCACTAAGACGATGGGAATTGACTCCGGACTCCTTACCGGTAAACCGTGTAAACTGCCATGTTGGAATGGCCTCACCCCGGGTGTGTCCACAGTCAATGATGTGAATCAATTTATGCAAGGGCTGAGCATCAAGCAATGGCCGGCCAGGGAAACGCATGTTTATGATCCTAGTTGTAAAACAGTGAGCATTGCAGATCGACCGGGACATGAAGTGAACGCTCTCATACTCATGAATGTGGAAAGTGGGAAGCTGACGTACATATTGTCGATGCATGATAACATGCCCAGCCTCGAACAAATTGTAGATCACTTGGGTCCCCCGGAGTATTTCGAAGCTCTGGACATCATTGGTCCTGATGGGGAAGTTTATGTACTTACTATCTATTACCCGAAGCAGGGTGTAGTATTCAATGTAGACGTGAACCTAAGAGATTTAGGTTTCATCAAACCGGATATGGTGGTTTCTGTTATTCAGTATTTTGCGCCCGGTGATCTGCTTTCATATTTCTTAGCTGATCATACATGCGATCAGGGTAAGGATGGAGCTACCTCGACTGCTCAAACAGAAATCCCTTGGATACAGCCTTGGTCAGGCTTCGGTAAAGTTAAGGTGATTCAAACTCAGTGATTTTCTCCGTTATGGCTACTTGGTTCGTCCTTTGGAATTACAGTGTTGGGAGATTCTGCTTTTTCTCAAAGATCTTGGCGGATGACTGAAGTAGCTGGCACGACCCTCTCCCCGAACTGCAGAGTGGGCGCAAAGGGCCACACTCTTCTCGGAAGGAATCTTTGAATGGAAATTATCGCGAATTGCGGTTTGCTGTCGCTTTTTTGTCTATCAAAAGAGTGGCATAATGATAACAAGCTATCAGGCAAATTCGCCTCGTACATACCATCAGATAAGATATCTTTCGCAGGTGACTCGCTATGCCAACAAACACGTTAAATCCTCTTCCCCCCATCTACAAACAACTTATCCAGCAAACCCAGGCGTGGGCGCTGTGTGATGGTTTCGATCCAGAGCGAACCGCAGAGCTGCGCCAGGCGGCCATCCTGTCCAATCATAGCCATTATTTGGAATGCATCCCGGTCTACCGCCGCTTCGCTCAAGAGGAGGGGATTGGTCCAGAACCAACCATCGAAATGATCCAGCAGCACCTGATGCTACCGGATGAGATTTTCAAGAGTTATGATCAAGCCTGGCTGGATCAGGGCAATTTTGAGCGCATGAACACCTGGCTGGGAGAGGTTTTTCACGAGCACGTGGATGTGGATGTGCACGAGGTAAATTCGATCGATACCTGGATCGATCGGCTGGGCCAGACCGGCATCCGCCTAATGTATAGTTCAGGTTCCTCAGGCAACTTCTCTTTCATCCCACACGACGGGGACAGTTGGAACCTGTTCACCACCACCAGCAGTTGTTACATTGCCCCTTTGCTGCTAAGTAAGGTCGGGGTTTGGTGGCAACGCCTTCTCAACCGACCTGCGATAAAGCTGCTACCGCCAGAGACTTTTGCCAGGGTTAGCCGGCAAATCGGCCTGCGAGGGTACGATGCGGTCTTCTTGGATTTCGCCCGCGGTAACACCGGCAACCAGACCCTTGAGCAGGAACTGGCCGGGCTCTTCCGCAAGAGATCCTTTTTGTATGAGACCAACCTGTCGCCCACCCTCCTGCGCTTACTGGCACGCGGCCCGCAGAACGGACAGGACCAGAGCCAGCTGCGTCAGCTGCAGGAGCTCGTGGTGAACCGCAAGGTTGAGAATTATCTGCGGCTGATTGAGTGCATCCGCCAATCAACTTGCCAGGGCCAGAAAACATTCATCTTTGGCACTCCTCAGCAATACAAGGAATTATGCGAATTGGTTCTCGAAGGGGACCGACCCTTGGGCTTGAAAGAGGACAGCTTGGTGCTCTTTGGCGGCGGCTGGAAGTCATTTAGCGGGGACAGGATCAGCCGGGAGGAACTAATGGAATTGATATCAAGAAGCTTCAACCTGCCCTCCGAGCGCATCCTGGAAGGGTATTCGATGACCGAGATCAGCGCGTTCATGTTGCGCTGCGATCATGGCCGCTTTCATATCCCACCTACCATTGAGCCGGTGATATTTAATGAAGAGCTTGAACCTGTCCACGGAACGGACCTGCGGGGAGTGTTCGGCTTCCAGGACTCCCTGGCGCAGGCCTATCCAGGTTTTATCATCAGCGGAGACGAGGTCCACTTTGTGGATGGCGATTGCCCGTGCGGCTTGTCAGGGCCAGCCGTGACCGAGATCGGCCGGGCACACTCCCGGGAAGTAAAGGGCTGCGGTGGGATCATGGCCTCGCTGAAGGCATGAGGACGAAAGGCACATCTTATGGAAACCCTTTGTCAGAAATATCATCTACTCACTAATGACGATGGAATAATTCGGGTCCCGTTCTTGATCAAAGGATGTCTGGTTGTGCCACCAGAGATCGACCGGGCGCAGGTGGTGGCAGCCTTTTCGAGTGCACAGCCTGAAGTTGGATATGTAAAGCTGGCGCAAGCACAACTGCTGCGCGAGCCGGTGATTGACCCCAGCACACTACGATACACTGGTGCGTACCAGTATCAAGTTCTTCCCTCCTTGAACCCGGAAGAATTAATCGAAATGGACTTTGGGCGATTAGTGGCCGGTCCCTATTCCCTGCGCGTCACCGACCTCCTCGACTATTTGAAACAGATCGCCGGACAGTTGCAAGATAACTGGGCTACCGTCGAACACGTGCATCAGTTGTGTGCCAACACGAGCCAACAACCCCGGCCTTATCTGGATGGGGCCTTTGCTGCTTTGCTGGTTGGATTGGATGGGAAGGCTGCACGCAATACGATCGATAATGAACTGGCTGCTTGGGGTTTACCGGGCAGCCAGTTTCTGGATGGCTGGGTGGAAGTGGCTGGGCATGTTATCCCCGGGCTGGTGCCGATCCTGGCACAGGCTCTGCCAGGCAGCGCGCAGGCAACAGGTCCAGGAACCGTCCCGACATTAATCCGAGCCATGCCTACCCGCCAACTGCATATCACTGCCGGCAACGCTCCGGAGGTGCCGCTTATCTCAGCGCTGCGCCTGATCCTTACCAAATCAGCCGGGGCCGTCAAGTTCCCGTTCGAGGCCACGCTTCCTGGAGCGCTGCTGGGGCTGGCAGCCTACGCGGCGGCTCCCGACCATCCAATGAACTCGAAATCTTTCGGCAATCTACTGGCATGGAGGAGATGAAAGCGTGGAGAATATTCTGCTAATGCCGGGAGCATTCGACCGGGTCGTGGTATGGGGCGCGCCGCAGGCGGTCGCTGCGGTGCAGAGCCGGGCAGTCTCTACAAAACTGATCAGCTTCAACCCGCGCTATGGTGTCAGTTTGATTGGCCAGGAGGCGTTCGAGGCCAACTTGGATTCTGTTGCTTTTCTTGGGGCGATGGATGCCCTCATCTACAACCAGAAGGCCTGCAACGCCTCGCAGGTACAGTACGTGGAGGCCAGTTTTGAACAGGCGTGCGAATATGCCCACCGTTTGTGTGCAGTTCTGGCTGACTGGGATACGGCCGCTCCACAATTCGTACTGCCAGCCCAGCGTGGAGCGCTTAAGCGGTTGCGCCGTGGCAAATACAGTCGATCCGAATGGATGATCAATACGAAAGATGGGGAGTTTGCTTCAGGTGTGGTCGTCATACCCGAAGAGTTTGACATGCTGGACCATCCTATGTGCCGACTGGTAGTGGTGCGACCGGTGCCGCGCCTGGAAGATGCGTTCCCCTATCTGCATGCTGGCGTATCCATGGTGGGTGTATACCCGGAGAACCGTCGTGAGGGCCTGAGGGATGCGATCGCTGCTCGGGGCGTATCGAGCGTCTTCCCGCTTGGCCAGTGCGAACATGTTTTTCCTGGGATTCCTCAGGATGGGATGATGACGCTAAGCGAGCTGGTTGACTGGAAGAACGGTTAACACTTATTGCTGCAGTAGTTCCTTGGATCCACCGTTGCACTTACTGTCTTAGGAGAGTTCTGTTCCTAATTTCAAGATCTGGGCGGATGGCTGAAGCGGCCAGCACAGGATTACAAATTCTTATTCAAAACGAGACTACCCCAGGTTTTGATTTATTAATTTGGCTTTCTAGCAATTATATTTATGCCAATCATTCCAAAGGAATTTTGAGTTTGTGACCACCTTGTTGAAAACGAGAGTGGGCGCAAAGGGACTCGAACCCCTGACCTCTTCTGTGTAAGAGAAGCGCTCTAACCAACTGAGCTATGCGCCCGTGCCCGTAATTATACATCATGTTACACTTGGGGCCGGAGAAAAAATGCGCATTATCCGCTATCAAATACAAAATGAAGCCCCGAAATATGGGTGGTTGTTGGATAACAAGATCGGCGAGATTGAAGGTGACCCTTTTGGTGTATACCGAAGAGCGGAGGCAAAAACGCCCCTTGCGGGCGTGAAACTGCTTGCCCCGTCGAGGCCGAGCAAAATCGTTTGCGTGGGACGTAATTACGTGGAACATGCTAAGGAGCTGGGCAATGAGGTTCCCAAGATTCCATTACTCTTTTTGAAGCCGCCATCTTCGATTATCAATCCAGGTGAGACCATTATCTTGCCGCCGCAGTCGAAACAGGTGGAGCATGAAGGAGAGCTGGTAGTCGTAATCGGCAAGCGCGGCCGCAATGTCACGGCGGAGGATGCGAAGAATTACATTTATGGGTATACCATCGGCAATGACATCACTGCCCGCGATCTGCAGCGAACGGATGATCAATGGACGCGCGCCAAAGGCTTCGATACGTTTTGTCCGTTCGGTCCTTGGATTGATACCGACTTCGATATCTCGGACGCGCTCATCACCTGCAAAGTCAGAGGCGAACCGCGCCAGATGGCCTCGACGCGCGATATGGTCTTTAGCGTGCCAACCTTGATCGCCTATATTTCATCGGTGATGACGTTCGAGCCGGGCGACATCATTTTTACTGGCACGCCGTCCGGTGTTGGACCATTGAAGGATGGCGATGAAGTGGTGGTGGAGATCGAAGGATTAGGTGTGTTGAAGAATTCAGCTATAATGGGAAAATAATTTATGTCCAACACCTCAATGGGAAATCGGATGAATTTATTCCAGACGATTAAGCAAAGACTTCTCCTGATCTTTGGAAACAATGAAACATTGATTGCGCTTCTGGCTTTTCTGCTCCAGATGCTTTTTTCACTTTATCGCTTCTTCCCGACTATGCGGGACATTAATCCATGGGATGAAGCGGTTTACATCAATACGGGGCGCCTGTTTGCAAATGGGGTATTGACAACTTTTTCACATAATCCACTGATCGGGATAATATATGCTTTTACTTACTTTCCGGTCAAGAGTTCTCCCTATTGGTTGATGCAGAGCGATGCACTGGGACGTGTCATCATGTTTGCCCTGGTGTGGTGGAGCGGTTACTTGATTGCCAAACGCTTTGCCAATATTTTTCCTCCATTGATCTGGGTTGGTCTGTTATTTTCTACAACCCTGGTGACGGACATCTTGCCCAACCCAAGCAATTCTTTATTTGCGGCAATGTCGGCACTTGCTTTTTGGAAATTGATAACCTATTATCAAAACCGCCAGGCGAGAGAAATTGGCTGGGCTTCGTTCTTTGTTGGATTGTCAGCGCTTTCAAGGAACGATGGACTTGTTCTCTTTGTCATCTTTGTATTTATTTCTTTATTTCTTCTCCGTCCGCCTGAGTATCGGTGGAGGCGCGTGCTCGCGACGATCCTGCCATTCTGCGTGCTGGTAGGCGGGTATCTTCTCCTCTATCGTCTTGTGACAGGTAGCTCCTTGATTGGAACAACGGAAAGATCCTATGTTGCATTTCAACAAGGTGAGTCATCCGTCTATCAGGGGAATCCATCCTGTCAGCAAAGCGATATCCGTTGTGCGGTGATCGAGTCACAGAGTTTATATGGAACTCCTCAAGAAAATAATAATTCGATCCTGAAGGCCATCGTACACAACCCCCAGGCCTTTTTGGCAAGAGTCATAAACACTATTAAGACATTGCCGAAAATGATCTACACTGTATATGGGAAGACGGTAGCCTATCTGCTCTTTTTGCTTGGCTTTCTGGGACTATATGAACTATTCACCCAAAGACGGTTTGCCCTGATAGGAATATTGCTGGGCTGGACTGCTTATATGGGCGTTTACTTTTTCACCTTCTTCAAAAACGCTTATTTGCAGACACCTTATTTTATTTTATTCACACTGGTTGCAATTGGCATCCAATCCCTCATATCCTCGTTTGCCAATCCTAAGCGTCTTTTCCTGTGGAGCGCCATTCTGGTGGTATTAACTGCAATAGGCATTGTGCAATCTTTGGATTATCTATATTTCGATACGCTTATTTTGCTTGGCATGATCTGGATCGGATATCTAGTATATCGACAGGTTCCCAGTTCTTCTTATGCGAGTCTTTACCTGGTCTTTTTGGCAGGAGGCTTGATGGTGGGGGGATCCTTCAGCCCGCCTCAAATCCAAACTTGGGGCCAGATTCCGGAAGAACAAGCTGTTCTCCTTCTTCAACAACGCCTTCCACCGGATTCCCTCGTGGCTGCGGCCGCGCCGGGGGCAGAGTTGGCGGCCCGCATGGATTATTATAATATAGAGGATACAGGTCAATCCATAACATCAGCGGAGGAGTTGCATTCGCAACTTCTTGGCCTGGGCGTAAAGGCAATTTATGTGGACGATATTTTGGTTGAGCAAGAGAGATACGAATGGAGCCTGATCGAGCCCGGCATCGGGAAAGATTATAATCAAATCTTTAGCAGCGGCGATGGCTTGGTCCGTGTGTTGCTCGTGAAGCCCTGACCATTGCATTAGAAAATAATGCAAGCCTTTGAATTGCTCCAAATCATCAAACGGCAATCCAGAAGTGGAAAACCTTATTTTGAATTCCTGCACCTTCCCGATTTAAGCGTGGGAGTCTATCAACTGCTGGTGGGCGATACTGACATCCAATTGCCACATACGGAAGATGAAGTATATTACGTGGTGGAAGGCAAGGCGAAGATCAAAGTGGCAGACGAAGAGCGCGACGTGCGCGCCGGCTCAGTGATTTATGTGCCGAAGAACGCTGTGCATCGCTTCCATTCGATTGAAGAGGATTTGATTGTACTGGTGTTCTTTGCACCTGCGGAGTATTCGAACCTGAGTTTATCATCCTAGTGTCCCCGACCCAGGCTATTTAGCACAGGTTTTACTGCGTCGGGGATCTCTGGTTCAGCAAAAATCTCATTGCCATTGATGGTTACAATACCAGATCGGATCGGGCGGAGCAGCTTCACGAACTGCTTGATGCTAATCCCGGTTTGGGATTCAATATTTCTGCCGATCGCCAAAGCTGCAAACACGATCGTGAGGTGAGCCTCGATCGCATCCCGCTTGCGATGAAAGATGGGTCTGGCCTTCAAATCGGATTTTGCCATTCGAAAAGTAGCCTCGACCTGGAATAGTTGATGATAGTAGGCGATAACCTCTTCATCCGAGATATCCAGATTGGTGACATACCCTTTGATACCGGCCAGGGTCCTGGCTTTATCGATCAGTTTCTGATTGAGCTGTTTGCTCTGGGCCTTGATGCTCAAGAACTTCGTTCGATGGGTCGGGATCTGCCCGCTGAGAGCTTTCTTGGCCTTGGCGACCTGCTTTTCAAGGTTGCGAAGATCCAAGGCTGCACGTTTCGCACGATATTGGTAGATCACCCGGTACCCCTCTTGGGGGCTGACTACGATCTGTTGGTCACTCAGTGCCCCGGTTTTCTGGTACTCGGCGATGTCATAGGGTACTTTGTGCAGCCGGGAGCCAACGATGTAGGTGTAACCAGCTTCTGTGAGCGCTGCTAGGTTGGTCGCGCTGAGCATGGCTGCATCGGCCACAATCGTTGCTTTGTTGAGCCCCTGCTGTGCCTGAAAGGCCTCGATGACGGGCAGAATGGTCCTGGTTTCAGCTTTATTCCCTTCAAAGCTGTGTAAGCCCAAAGGAAAGCCATTGCGATCCACCAGAAGCCCGATGATGAGCTGGGGCTCCAACCGGCGTTCCTTGCTCAGACCCGGTTTCCGGTACTCATCTTCTTTCTGAACCTCGAAATACAGGCTGGTGACGTCATAGAGCAGGAGAGTCAGGCCAAGTCCACTCACATGCTTAAAACAGGCCTGACTGATGATCTTACGGTAATCCTGATCCGCAGCTTTCGCCAAACTCCGGTAAAGCTTGTTTTGATCGATCGGCTCCATTCCAAGGTCGGCCAAAACTCTCAAGCTGTCTAGCTTGGAGGTAGGTTCCACGATTCTCGCCAGGCATAGGGCTTCAAACGCCTCGTCCTTCAGCCTGGTAAATCCCAACTGATGGTATTGTTCTCGCAGAATATTCCATAACAAACCGGAAAAGGACCGCTTGATACCCACCCGCAGGGAAGGTTGTGCTTCTGAAAATAACACAAGTTGGTTTGCTTGTAACCGCTTGTGTGCTAAGGCAAGCAAGATTTTCAATTCCCCTTCGGTATGAGCACTCCCGATATGGATGATCTTGACGATCTTCCCTTTTTGTTTATAGGCGATCTGAACCGCAGTTGCCCCGCTTGTTGTTTTTACCCTCCGAATGAACGCCATGCATTCAATTGTAGTCCATCCCCTAACTCCGGCTAGTGTCCCGTAATATCAAGTTTCCAGGCTAAAAACAATGAAATTTAGCGTCGATGATAAACTCAGGCGCGATGTGCGCGCCGGCTCAGTGATTTATGTGCCGAAGAATGCTGTGCATCGCTTCCATTCGATTGAAGAGGATTTGATTGTACTGGTGTTCTTTGCACCTGCGGAGTATTCGAATAAATTGTAATCACAAGGATGGTTATCTCATGAATTGTCCAATTTGTTCATGGTCTCCAGACAATACAGATTACTTATTCATAAGTGAAACACAATATTGGCGCATTTGCCTTGCGCCAAACCAGAGTTTGCTTGGCAGGTGCGTTATTCATTTGAAACGACACGCTGGTGATCTGGCAGATCTGTCTGAAGATGAATTGTTTGAATTTCTAAATGTAGTAAAGCGCGTTGAAATGATTATAAAGTCTGCATTTAACGCGACTATGTTCAATTGGTCATGCTACATGAATCTCTCTTATCGAGAGAATCCACCTAACCCACATATTCATTGGTGGGTTGTCCCGAGGTATGATCACGCCGTGAGGTTTGGAGAGAGAGTATTCGAAGACTCTTGTTTTGGCAATCCATACGACTATGACGTTGGCTCAATTTGCCTAAAGATGTGAGAGATGAAATTGCTAGGAAGATTAAGGGGACTCATGCTTGAGCTACGGTAAAAACTTTCCACGGACGGACATCCAAACTCTACCCACCGCAGAAAATTATTTTTGCAAATACCAAATCAGCCAACCCCTGTTCAAAAATCTTTTTTGCAAGTTGATCGAATATCCAGAGCGCGCCAGGGCTTGGGCCGCCATCTCAAACCATGTTCGAAGTCCATAAACTTTGGCAGAGACGGTCTCGGCCGCGGCGCGCTTCCATGCCGCAAAAAAATCATAGATCAATTCGCCGGGCAGAACATTGTGAATATAATTCTTGGGCAAAATCGTTTGGAATTCCTCCACATCCAAGCCTGAGCGAAAATTGGTACTGAAGACCAGCGCTTCCATATTCCACGATCCAGTCTTCATCCTCCTCGCCACATTCGCTGACCAAATTCTTCCAAACGGGTCAGAAGTGCCTTCGATCATCAAGCCACTAGGCAGAACATATTGGGCAAGTCGTTCATAGGCGGGAATGAAATCTTTTTCTTCATATTGACGAAGCACATTGAAAGCTCGAATTAGCCTAACCGTTTCACCTTCCTTCAACGGTAAATTGAATCCGCCGAGGCGAAAGAAAGTTTTATCATTGGCAAAAGGCAACGCGGCATCCACGCGTTCCTTATCAATTTCAACGCCCAAGATTTTCAGCGCTGGATTTACGCGTCGAAAGCGCTCTGCAGATTTAAGCGTGGTGCGCGCGTCGAAGCCATAGCCTAGATCAACGAACAGGGAATCAGCAAAGGAGTCGTCAGTCCGTGAAAGAAGCGAAGGCTCATAAAACAGGAGAAAGTTATCAACGCGGCGGAGTCGATTCGAAGCGGTCTTGCCGCGTGTTGGCTGACCTTCCGGTTTCTTTGAAACAAATCGGGAACGAATCATAAAACAAAGGGACAGGTTTGAGGCCTGTCCCTACTGATTTTTGGTTAGTCGGCGGATGCGCTATCGCCGATCTCCATCCATTGCGAGGATGCGCCATCGCTGACTGCATCTTTAAATCGACCCAGAGTAAAGCCCGATCCGGCAGGGATCAGTTTACCGATGATGACGTTTTCCTTCAAGCCATAGAGCGGGTCGGAGGTCGAGCCGATGGCTGCACCTGCCAACACCTTGATTGTGTGCTGGAAGGATGAAGCCGAGAGCCACGAGTCGGTGCTGAGCGAAGCCTTGGTAACACCAAGCAGGGTTTCCAGTAATTTCGCGGGCTGTTTGCCTTCGGAAAGCAATTGCTCATTCAACCGACGCAATTCCTGACGATCCACCGCATCGCCGGGCAGGTACTTGCTGTCGCCCGGTCGGCTGACCGCGACCTTGCTCATCATCTTGCGGATGATGACCTCGAAATGTTTATCGTGAATGTTCTGTCCTTGTGAACGATAAACTTTTTGAATTTCACTCAGCAGATACATTTGAGCAGCTTCGCGTCCTTGGATGCGAAGAACACGATGAGGATTGAGCGAACCTTCAGTCAAGGCCTGACCTGCTTCCACGTGATCGCCTTCCTTTATAAGCAGGCGTGACGTGGAAGGAATATCGTAAGTCTTTTCTTCGCGCTGTTCGTAGGAGACCATGATCTTATGATCTTTCTTTTCAACAGCTACCTTGCCGCCGTGTTGAGCAACAACGGTGGCTTTCTCTTTGGTCGCCAATACCTCGCCGGATTTGGCTTCCGTCGCATCAACCGCAACATATTTCCAATCTTCAGGCACGGCATATTCATCGTGAACCATTTCAGCGTGCTCGATTCGGACTTCGCGCAGATCGGCGAACTTATCCGATTGAACGATGCGCACCACGCCTCCGATCTCGGCGACAACGGCCTCGCCTTTCGGTTGCTTGCGTGCCTCGAACAACTCTTCCACGCGCGGCAGACCGGTTGTGATATCTGCGCCGCCCGCGACCACACCGCCCGTATGGAAAGTGCGCAATGTCAACTGCGTGCCTGGCTCACCGATGGACTGAGCCGCGACGATGCCAACTGCCGCACCGAGGTCCACCATGTCACCGCGACCCAAATCGAGGCCGTAGCATTTGGCGCAGATACCGTGCTGAAGTTCACACGTCAGTGGCGAACGGACTTTGACTTCGGCAATGCCAGAAGCCGAAATCTTGCGCGCCAACTCATGATCAATCACTTCGTCACGTTCAGCGATAACTTCACCAGTCTTTGGATCAATCACGCCCTCGGCCAGCAAGCGGCTATACAGACGGCTGGCCATGGATTGACCCGCGACATCATCTGTTCGGCGGATATACACGCCTTCTTTCGTTTCGCAGTCATGTTCATTGATGATGATATCCTGTGCAATATCCACCAGACGACGTGTGAGGTAACCAGCATCTGCAGTACGTAGAGCGGTATCTGCCAAACCTTTGCGCGCGCCGTGTGTCGAGATGAAGTATTCAAGCGCGGTCAGACCTTCTCGGAAGTTGGAACGAATGGGTAATGGAATAATACGACCAGATGGATCAGCCATAAGGCCGCGCATGCCGGCCAACTGCGAGACAGTTGAAAAGCCGCCTTTGGTTGCGCCGGATGCAGCCATAATGGAAAGGTTGCCATCGGGGTCCATGTGTTTCTTGACTGCTTCGGCAACATGGTCAGTGGTAACTTGCCAGATCTCGATCACGCGTTCGTTCTGTTCCTGTTCGGTCAGCAGGCCGCGGCGGAAATCGCGCTCCACCACTTCAACTTTCGTTTCTGCCTCGCTAAGAATATCTTTTCGTTCCGGTGGAATGGAAATATCGGCCACAGCCAGTGTGGTGCCGGAGCGCATGGCAAATTCAAAGCCCATCGTCTTGATCTTGTCAGCCACCTCTGTGGTTGGATCACGTCCGCATAATTCATAGACATCGGCGATCAAATCTTTAACGCCGCCTTTATCCAGCTTTTCGTTCGTGAACTGAACTTCGGGAGGCAAAATTCGATTGAAGAGCACGCGCCCAACCGTCGTGTTGATGAGACGCGTTTCAACCTCAGTTAAGCGGTCGCCCTTATCGTTGTACCAGGTCTGCGTCCGCAATTTTATTTCTGTGTGAACCTCCACCTGACCGAGCTGGTATGCAAGTTCAACTTCATCGAAATCTCCAAATATGCGGCCATCACCTTTGTGGGCGGCTTTCTGCTCCATGGTTAGATAATATACACCGAGCACCATGTCTTTCGACGGAGAAATGATCGGCTCGCCATCCGCAGGCTTGAGCAGATTCTTGGAAGCGAGCATCAGCTCGCGCGCTTCCTGCACAGCCTTTTGCGAAAGAGGTACATGCACAGCCATTTGGTCGCCATCGAAGTCGGCGTTGAAAGCTGTGGTGACGAGCGGATGAAGTTGAATGGCAGAACCTTCAATCAGGATTGGCTCAAAGGCTTGGATACCCAGACGATGCAAAGTCGGCGCGCGATTAAGAAGCACTGGACGATCCTTGATGACATCTTCGAGCGCTTCCCAGACTTCAGGTCGATTGCGCTCGATCAAGCGGCGTGCGCCTTTTACGTTCGCAGCGTAGCCGTTCTGAACGAGGCGCGCGATCACAAATGGACGATAGAGTTCCAGAGCCATGGTCTTTGGCAGACCACATTGATAAAGTTTAAGTTGCGGACCAACTACAATCACAGAACGGCCGGAATAATCCACGCGTTTGCCAAGCAGGTTTCGGCGGAAGCGGCCTTTCTTGCCTTTGAGCATATCGCTCAATGACTTAAGTTCACGCCGGCCGCGGCGGCTAAGCGCCTTGCCGCGCTGGGAATTATCAATGAGGCTATCTACTGCTTCCTGCAACATGCGCTTCTCATTGCGGATGATGACATCCGGCGCACCCAGTTCAAGCAAACGCTTGAGGCGATTGTTGCGGTTGATCACGCGGCGATACAAATCGTTAAGATCGGAGGTGGCAAAGCGTCCACCATCGAGTTGAACCATCGGGCGTAGGTCAGGAGGTATGACCGGCAGAACAGTCAGGATCATCCATTCAGGACGATTGCCCGAGCGGCGGAATGCTTCGACAACTTTCAGACGGGTCGTGGCTTTCTTGCGCTTCTGTTTGGACTTTGTGGTGCGGACCTCCTTCCAGAGTTCCACAGCCAGCTTATCGAGATCGAGGCGTTCGAGAATATCATAGAAGGCTTCAGCGCCCATATCTGCGCGGAAGACTTGTCCCCAGCGCTGTTTGAGTTCGCGATAACGAGCTTCGCTGATGAAGGTAAAAGGACGGAGCTCCATTAACTCGTCACGTTGACGCGAGGATTGATTAGCTGAAACTGAAGTCTGATCTTCCAACTGTGAGCGTAAAGCCTCCATCTTCATATCAGCATCGGCTTTGACACGGCCAGATTCCATCTTGAGGTCTTCGAGTTCCTTGGCGCGTTTATCCTTGAGTTCGTTCTCGAGGGTTTCCAATTTCTTTTGAACGATTTTCTGAACCTGGCTGATGTGTTTGCTGGCAACCTTATCGTTTGCATCCAAAATCTTCTCGCCGGTTAATTCGAAGACAACTGCTTTCTTGGCAGGCTCGCCCATTTGATCCTGCAGAAGTTTCTCCAGTTTTTGGCCCTCATGGATGATGGGGTCGAGTTGCTCGGCAATGTATTCGTCATAGCCTTGTTCAAGAGATGACTTCTTCTGATTGATTTCACTTAATCGATGATCGCGCTTGGTCTTGATCTCAGCAATCTTCGCGTTGACACCAGCCGCCTGCTCGCGCTCGGAAACAGAAATCTCATCCTCGAGGCGTTGCAGGGCTTTCTTGCGGGCCTCTTCGTCAACATAGGTGACAATGTATTGAGCGAAATAAAGCACACGGTCCAAGTTACGGCGTGAGATATCAAGCAACATTCCCAACTGAGAAGGGATACGGCGCGTGTACCAGATGTGCGCTACAGGGGTCGCCAATGCGATATGACCCATGCGCTCGCGGCGGACCGCGGCGCGGGTTACTTCAACACCGCATTTTTCACATATGATTCCTTTGTAACGGGGGTTCTTATATTTTCCACAATAACATTGCCAGTCACGAGTGGGACCGAAAATGGCCTCACAGAACAATCCGTCTTTTTCCGGGCGAAGACGGCGATAGTTGATCGTTTCTGGCTTTAATACTTCACCATATGACCACGATAGAATTGTTTGGGGGGATGCCAAGCTGATGCGAAGTGCAGTTAATCCTTTAGTTTCCACTGTTCTCTCCTCGTTGCGAAGTACGGAGCTCTAACTCATGTTTTTATCCAGCGTGTAGTCGGCATGAACGAGAGACAAACAAAGGCAAGCGCTTCGAGGTCTTTATCCTCAAGCGCTTGCTGCTTCTTAGTCAATTTTTACATTCAACAGTCCTAATTATACGCTGAACTGCCTTGAAGTCAAGACAGCAACCTTAAAGAAGTATGGTTTTCTCAAGAAAGAGAATAGGGTCTGGTAAGCAGCGAAAAGGCATCGGAGATATGAGCGGCGAACCAGCGTCTGGCTTGAGCGGTATTTCGGAATTTTGCTTGTCGAGCGAGGGCAATGATGAGATTGTTGATCGATGCCATCACATGGCCGGTGTGTCCAATCGTCATTCGAGTCGCATCTTCTTTGAAGGTCACATCGCGACGATAGTGCAATCCAGTTTCGATCCCCCAGTGTGCCCGACGAATTTTCAAGAGACGAGCTGGAGTCGTGTTCGTGCGGGACAAGCTGGTAATTCCTAACTCCACTTGATTGGAAGTACGATAACAATGGCCAGAACGAAAATATTGAAATTGACGTTCGAGGCGATAGACTTGCGCCAAGCCCGGCCAGGTGGAATAGGGGTTGAGCATTTCGCTGGTGGTCATAATGCGCGTTTCTAAACGCCCGTGTCCCTTGCTGACTTTTTGTGCCGTGAGGAAATCCGTTTGAATTTTTCCGAAGCCGGGCCTGGGGTATTCTGGAGCAAAGAGCTGTTGAATGTTTTGATACAGCCGGAGTTGATTTTCCTTGACCGGAAAAACGTAATCCCCACCCTGACTGATAATTTGTGCCGAAATCGCTTTTTGGGTGAGTAAAGCGTCTGCGGTGATGATTTTCCGAGAGATTTCCGCCTTTTTCAGAGTCTCGGGTGCCTTCGTGATCTCGTTCTCTTTGCGTCCCACGGCCACCTGGGACCTGACCTTGGCTTGTTCTACGTCATACAGGCTCAATAAATAATCCGATCCGTCTTCATCCTTTTTGCGCACACCGCGTATGGCCTTGCCGTCCATCGCATACACTTCGCCATGCTCCCCTGTTTCGTTATAGGCCGCCACGAATCGTTCCACTTCTTCCTCATATACCACGCGTCCCATAATCCGGCAAATCGTATGGTGACTGGGCATGTTCGATCGCTTCAGCCGCAAAAGTTCCACCAATTGCATTTGATGGTTCTTCGCCCAATCCGCAATGGCATACGGACTATCTACTCCACATAACTTCGCCAGTACTATGATCATGAGGATGGCATCCAAGCTATAGATCTTCCCCTTGGCTTTCCGAACATCCGTTAATTTCAATAACCCCTCGTACACACTCCCCAGATCGTATAAAACCCCACTCGGTCCATACTCCTGCCTAACCCTGCGTATGCTAGAATCCATCTCGGATCCTCCTCAGTAGATTGCTTGTCAGCACTTGCAATTGTACCGAGGAGGATCCTATTTTTTACTTTTCGTCAAGCTTTCTTGAGAAAACCATTCTTAAAGAAGATTAAGATTTAGTCGCCCGGTTTCGATAAAGGCGCTCATTCGGGACAGCCAGCATTTTCGACACATCAACCGGGATGGCAAGAAAGTCTGCGATAGCTTGGCAATAATTCTCTGGCTTGGCTATCATTTTGTTGTAATCAACATACATTACTTCCATATTGGGCTGTCTAGCAAGCCAATATTTGATCGCAGCCAAGTGCTTTTGGAATTGCTCCCGCATTTCAGCATCGCCAATCTCCGACTTCTCGCTTCGATTCGCAAGCATCTTCTGCTGGGAAGCCAATATCTCGCTCGGCTCTCGTTCCATAAAAATTATTTTGTAACGATAATTTGTGGGGAGATGTTCGAGCAAAGCAGAAATGATTTTTACAACTTTATGATTTGCGTCAGCCAGCCATTTATTCTGACCATCGGGCAGTTTTTTTACAAGCTCAAATTCATAATACCCGTTGGGATTATCATCATCTGCTTCACGCAGGGCATCCGTCAAAATCGGGAGGCCGGCTTCCGCGAGCATCTTCATCATCATGGATGTTCCGGAGCGAGGCAAACCGGAAACTACGATGATCGTTTTATCATTGTTTCTTTGTGTTGTTTTTCCACCAAATACATTTTTTAACATTGCGACCCTTATAGCAAAATCTTCCGGGCGGTTCTTTTAAAGATAGCCCAAGCCTTTCAATCTCTCTTCCAAATCTTTCTGTCCATGAGAACCAGTTTGCGAAGGCGGCTTGATGTAGGATTGGTCGAGATGTTTGCCCAATGCGAGGAACGGGATATCCCTGAATGAAATTCCCGGCATGTTTCGGATATCGCGATTCGTAAAGATGACTCCCGGCACCATCAGCGAATCGATGCAGTGATCGGCGCCCCAATGGCCTTGATTTGCCTCCATCGAAACGGGCGCGGATTTTCCGAGACCGGTTTCGGACGAGGCGCGGAATCCGGGCGCGTAGCCGATCACGAGGTCCGGGCCGAGACGCGTATAAGGACCATTGAAAGCTTCATGTTTCAACAGCACGCGGCTGATGATCTGCTTGCCATCCGAAGTTTTCCAATTCAATAGTTTGGTTTTGATCTCATCCAAAAGATTTTCGATTTCTTCCGGTTTGACAATTCCTTTGCCCTCGCGGCTTGCAATGTTGAGATAAAGGCTGTTGAGGCCCAAAGCATATGCTTTGGTTTTATCCCAATCCACATCGCTAAGTTCCGGCGTTTCGGTTTGATTCAATAAAGTCATGTAACCGTTCTCAACCAGCCAGCGATTGATATGAACTTTCTGCTCGAAGGTGCGGAAGCCGTGATCTGAGAGAACGAGGAAACGATATTTTTGAAGGCCAAGTTGATTAATTCTATCTTGAACTTCACCCACAAATTGATCGAGCTTAAAATACCAGCTATCCACAATCTCTTGATTGGTTCGCAGGAACATATGCTGGACGCGATCCAGATCATCGAAAATTCCAGCCAGTACACCTTCTTTGAAATTATCCAACAAACGGAAATAAATTTTCTTGCGGGATTCAAAAATCGATTCGCACAGGCTGAGGAATTGCTGGTCAGTGATGCAATCATCTTCGAGAGCATTTGTGTCCTGCGGCCAGCCTAAAGTCAGGAACGGACCGATTTTTTTCCACGAATCCTTTACAAGCGATGACGGCGTGGCATACAGCCAGAGTGAATGTAATGGATGAATCTGCAAAGGCAGGGAATATAAACTAACTTTGTCTTTTACTTCAGTCAGGATGACTTGCGTGATGGCTTGAATATTGAATGCGAAGCCCGCCGCGAATTTGAGCTCAATGATTTGACTCCATTCGCCGAGCGATAATTGAAACTTTTGATTGTCAATCGTCAAGGTTGCGGTTTTATCATCTAAAACTTCAATTGTCACTGGGAGTGTCGCTGGGCGCATCCCTTCTTTCGACTTGATGTTTGGTCCTTCAATCGTCGCGGTGAATTTTTTATCGCCAGCCGATTTGAGTTTAACGACTTTGACTTTTTTCTTCTCAGTCGGTTCGGTTGTCAAGTAAATGCCAACACCTAATTGACCACGAATATCCGGCGCGCCCAATCCTGGAATTGTCGCGACCGGAATATCGGGACGTGCGGGAAATAAAGCGGGCCACCACAAAGCAGTCGCCGGATATCCCATCGAAGTTGCTTCTTCAAAAAAGGTTTTCGTGGTGTAAGGCGGTTGGTACTGTTCGCCTAACGCGGTTATCTTAGTCGGTAAGATGGATACGTAAGGAATGTACGTTTCCGGATCGCGATGGACGAAATCGAAAATGCCATGTGAACCCGGGTCAACGCCGGTTGCGATGCACGTCCACGATACTTCCGTTTGAGGAGGTGAACAAACCTCCAGGCGCGAATATCCACCCTGATCTACAAACTTGGTTAAGTTGGGCATTCGTCCGGCGCTTTGAAGCCGTTCAAAGGTTGTCGGATCGAATGAGTCAAAACCGAGGATAACCGTCTTCATCTATTCTTCGTCTTCAGTTTTATCTTTTCGCATTTTTCGGCGGAGCTGTGCAATGAAGCCGCGGATCTTGCCTGAAAACACAAGCAAAACGCCTGAAATTACGACCAGGGATGCTGCTAGAATCTGGAACAACATTCCGCCGGTATTGGGATCAATATACATTTTTCCTCACAATCTTTATAGGTGTAATTTTATTGACAACCTAGAATTGTAACAGCATTTTAAGTTGCGCCAATCCATGATTATGAAATTTCTATGAGAATATCATTCGAACTTTAATAACTGTAAAATATCTTCAAGGCAGGCGGCGAAAAGTTCGTGCATGATATCATCGCTAACTCGATAGGCTCCGCCAAAGGAACCGTCTCCATAAACTTGACGCGCAGTTTTGGCATCCATGATCGCGCTCGGGACTTTGGGCGGCGTTTTGTTTCCTTGGGGCATTTCGCCCACGACGGTAAATGGAAAAGCCTCTAGCCAATTGGCGTGACTCGGCTTGAGATTATGCTTCTGTGCCACTGCGTCCACGGAATGTGACAACCACCAGTCGTACCAATTAAGTTTCAGATTAGGTAAATCGTTATTGACTTGGTGCAAATGATTCCGCACCGGTGAATTGCCGCCATGCCCGTTGAGAATGAGGATCCGGCGAAATCCATGTCCATACGCAGAACGGACAATATCCTCTCCCGCGGCAATCAGTGTACCGACTTTCAAACTCAGCGTTCCGGGATAAGATAAGAAATACGGCGAGACTCCAAAATTCAACGGCGGTGCGACTAGTATGCCGCTTGCCTGTGACGCCGAATCTGCCAGGGCCAATGGAACTTTGACATCCGTCAGCAGGCTGAGATAACCATGCTGCTCCGTCGCACCGATCACTAGCATCAGACGATCTTCATGCTGAAGATATTTTTCAACATCCATCCAATTCAAATCTTCTAGACGCATCTTAACTCCATTGGTGAATAAATCATTTTATGGTGTAGCAGTATTAGTCAGAATGTTCGTTGGTGCGGATGTATCGGTTGGGAACGCAGTCGACGTCGCGGTCGGAATCGGAGGAACAGAAGTGTCGGTCGATAAAGGAACAAGAGTATGGGTGGGTGGAGGCAAAGGCGTGAACGTCGGCAGCGGGGTTGGCGGAGGAGGTGGGGGTGGAAGTTCAACCATAAAGTGAATGATCTTTTCAGCATAACCGTTCGCACCGGTCACGTGCAAACGTAAAGAAACTGTGTTGCCCGACAGATTCGATAAATCCCAATTAGATAGAAGACCATTATTAACTGGCTGATTTCCCTGCGCTAACGTAGTCCAAGTCAGAGGTTTGTCGGTCAAACCAAAGTCCAGTTTCCATGATTGAAAGTCTGCAGTCGCATCGGTAGTGCCTGTGACCGATAATGTATTTTGGGAAATGATACTCCCATCGCTGATACTTAAATCCAGTTCGGGGCGCGGATCGTTTTTTGTGCATTCGCGTTGCGGCGCGTAAATCGGCGGGATCGGAAAATTATTGGCGCTTAACCAACTTTTTCCATCCTTGGTATCAAACCATTTCTGCGCCCACGGATCGGTCACATTCATCACGGTTTGACTCGGCGTGGTGTAATCGTTGCAATCAGGAGAAGATTCAAGTCCGGTCCATGTGTCGAGCGAGACGGAACGGCGCAAATCCTGACCCGCAGGCAAGGGCAATTGATCCGATTCAAAAATTTCGGTGCGAGTTCCGCCTTTGCACCACTGCGATGGCAACGTGCCGGATTCTGCGCAAATGGTTTCTTGGACAATTCCCGCGGGACGCGTGAACCAGGATGGATTTCCATTCGTTTCATACGGGACCGCATACTGCATAAACTGCGACCAGATCGGTGCGGCGCCTGTGACGCCGGTGGTATTAACCATCGGCGTGTAATCCGCATTGCCGACCCATACACCTGCCACAAGGTCCGGTGTGTAACCGAGAGTCCAATTATCGCGAAAGTCATTCGTCGTTCCGGTCTTGGCCGCGACCGGAAACGGGAGATTCAAAACCGAATTGTTTCCAAACATCGGTGTACGCGCCTGATTATCGGAAAGAATAGATGTAATGAGATACGCGTGCTCAGGACTGACCGCTTGTTCACTTTGCGGCGGCTTATATTGATAAACCACGTTGCCTTGATAATCCACGATCTTCAAAATCGAAACAGGGGGCACTCGCACGCCGCTATTGGCAAAGACCGAAAACATGCCGGTCATTTCCAGCACGCTGACATCACCGCCGCCAAGCGTGAGCGAGAGTCCATAATCGTTGCGAGTCAACGATGTGATGCCAAGCCGCTGAGCCATGGCGATAAAGCCATTGGCGCCGTACACACCGACGAATTGCAAAGTCTTGACCGCGGGAATGTTGTATGAATTTGCCAACGCCGTTCGGACGGTGACTGGCCCGTGAAACTTGTTATCATAATTATTCGGGATATACGGTGGATTTGTATCGTTCGGATCACCGGATGGTGGAAATTGGGAGGGCACATCCCAAATCAATGTTGCCGGAGTCCAACCTTTTTCAAACGCTGCGACATAATTCACAGGCTTGATGGACGAACCGGGTTGGCGCGTCTCGCTAACCGCCATGTTGACTTGT
Source organism: uncultured Chloroflexia bacterium (assembly GCA_963783295.1). Lineage (GTDB taxonomy): Bacteria > Chloroflexota > Anaerolineae > Anaerolineales > Villigracilaceae > Fen-1038. The sequence continues at coordinate 33,984 of CAWAMX010000003.1, forward strand.
CCTGAAATTGCGGCGTTGTTAAAATCTGCGGAACCGACCATCGCCAGAATCTCACCGGTCGAGGGGCGGATAGCAACGAGTGCGCCATCGGTCGCATTGTTGTTTGCCAGTGCAGCGACCTGATTGGTGACAAGTTGTTGTGCATAATCCTGAAGAGTCGGATCGAGCGTTGTATAAATCGTAAAACCTGAACGATAAATCGTTTGTGGATCGTAGCTGGCTTCCAACTGCGAGCGAACATAATTGACCCAATGCGGATAACGCATGTTGACGCTCGGCTGCTGGAACGCGGTATTACGTGTCTCCGCCGAGGCGGAGACGACATCTGCCGCTGTCACACAAACCGGCTGATCGCTGTTGCTGACATGGATGCAGTTCTGTTCGGAACTCACCTGCATCATCAAATTCAACACTTCTTGTTGACGCGTAAGAGTCGCATCACGGTTGGTATAAATATCGTAAACCGCGGGAGATTGTGGAAGTCCCGCGAGAAACGAAGCTTGAGATAAAGTCAATTTATCAGCAGTCGTCCCAAAGTAGGTTTCAGATGCGGCTTCGATTCCGTAGGAAAGATTCCCATAATAAATTTCGTTGAGATAAATCTCAAGGATTTGGTCCTTGGAATAATGCTGCGTGATCTCGGCGGCTAAAATAATTTCGCGCGCTTTGCGCAAGTAAGTTTGTTGGTGTTGTACTGGGGAAAGCAAAAGTGAACGGGCTAGTTGTTGCGTAATGGTGGATGCCCCTGACACGACCTCACCACTGGTGTAGTTCTGCCAGATGGCGCGGAGGATCGCTCCCACATCATAACCAGGATGGCTGTAATAATCCTTATCTTCGGTGGCTATCGTCGCTGCGACGAGCGCAGGCGAAATTTTATTGAGAGGCACGTAAGTGCGAAGTCCCGCATTGGGATCGAGAATCTCGTAAAGCAAATCGCCGTTACGGTCGAGGATCCGCGTGGTTTCGAATTGCGGAATATGTTGTTGCAAATCACTGACGGAAGGAAGTGAGCTTGTAATGGAATAATATTCATACACGCCGAGTGAAAGAAGAGATAGACCAGCGATGACCAGAATAAAAACAAGTGTGATCAAGAATCAAATCATGCAACCGATAGTTCCGAATCGAGAAAACAAATTCCTGCTTCTTTGCTGGACATTTTGCGTGTTTCGATTTCGAGGGCGGGTGGTCGGTTCGAACACAGCAGGCGTGACGTGCGTGCCTTCCATATCCACTTGATTTACACGGCGGGGCAAGGGCATATTATCCTTATCCAAAGCGGGACGCGACGGCTGGGAAAGAGGCTCGGCGCGTGTTTCCCCTCGGAGTTGATCAGTCTGCGAACTCGCTGTGGATCCTGATTGTCCGTCATGGCATTGGAATTTATTATTGGGTCTCTTTTGGCTTTGATAAAACCAGAATGTTCCAAGAGCCTTTCATGCAAACTTCATCTTTCTGATTCTTCAGCTGAGCTTCAAGCACAACAGCACCTCCGCCAATGCGCGCCAAGGCTTTTGTTTCAGCCACACTCAACTCGGCATGAACTTGATCGCCGATAAAAATTGGTTTAACAAATTTCCACTCGTTCACTTCGCGAAAAGCGATCACGGTGCCATCGAGAATCCCCGTCTGCCAGGCCAAGCCCGAAGCGAGTGATAAACCCAAAAGTCCATGTGCGATGCGCTGGCCAAAAGGCGTGGTCTTGCTGAACTCTGCATCCGTATGGATACGATTATTGTCGCCGGTCAAATTGGCAAACTTCATAATGTCATCGGATGTGACGATTCGTTCTCCAGTCACGATCTTTTTTCCGATACTGAATTCTTCAAAATACATGCCCATATTCATCTCCTCATCACAAGAATCTAACCAAATTATACCCTTTGACCTTCTGTCCATCTGACCGTACAATAGAACTATGCGTGATTGGAATCTACGGCCCGGCGATCCACTTTCTCTCACTCTGGCCGCGGACTTTCGTTTGTCGAAGCCAGATTACGTGAACGATCATATCTGGGAACTGGAAATCGGGGGAGGCGAACCTGCCGCGCTGGCAATCCGCACTACGTACGGATTGCGCGCACGCGCCATGCGTCTCTTTTATCGCTTTGGAGAATTAGGCAAAACAATCACCAATCCTGCTGAATTTTCCGCATCACCGTACCTGCGGCGATTTTATCCGAACTTTCTCTGGCTGGAATGTTCTCCGCTCGAAGGTCTGGAAGTCGCCGCTGAATATTGGGTTCCTGAATCTCACGCCTTAGCCGGCAGGCTTGACTCTTAACAATCGCACAACCTTCGCTCGCAAGATTACAATTGATTTATGCGGAATGCTGACTCCGCTCGATGGACAACCCCTGAAAGAATCTCAACAGCAAATGGTCAACGTTCTCGCGGGACAAACCAGCGGACTCTTCCCGGTCATCTTTATGACCGGCGGTCCGCAGTTTGGCTCTGGGCCCGCATCCATCGCTCACACTGGCACTGGATTTTGATCCAAACTCCAGTCGTCAAGTGAGCTGGTCGATTGCCTCGGCTGATTCTGCGGAGGCTTCATTCGATTTAGCGCGGCGCAGCGCGGGTCGTTCTTGGGAAGCGGAACGCGCTCACATTGAATTGTTGGACGTGGGCGATACGCTCGATATTCACACGGGTAATACAGATTGGGATGCGGCTTTTGCGTTCAGTCAGCGCGCCGCGCTTGGATTATTCTTTACCCCTGATACGCAATTACAGAATCCGTCGTTTGTGCAATCCCGCCAGCCGGATCACGGCTTTTCCCCCAAAGGGGACGGACGCGATTATGTACCCGGCTGGAGCGGACAAACGCCGCTCGAAAGTTATTACCTTGCCAATGTGATTCCCGCTTCGTCGCAATTAACACGCGGATTGATCAATAATTTTCTCTTCACGCAAATCGAAGACGGTTCGATCGATTATAAACCTGGCATTGCCGGTCAACGTGGAAAATTGTCTGCTGCGCCGATGTTGGCGAGTTTAGCGTGGAGATATTTTCAACAAACGGAAGATGAGGCTTTTCTGGGCGAGGCCTTTCCCAAATTGCTTGCCTTTTTCGGAGATTGGCTTTCGCCACAACACGAATCACACCACAACGGTTTGCCTGCTTGGGATCACGTACTTCAAACCGGCTTTGAAGATAATCCGCTTTTTGATGTCTGGCATCCTTGGTCTCAAGGTGCAGATATTTCTGTCATACATGACCCCGCATTGGAAGCTCTGCTGTATAACGAAGCGCAAAGCCTCATTCAAATCGCGAAGCGATTGAATAAAACCAGTGAAATTGTATTGCTCGAAGCACAGGTAGATAAACTTAAATCATCCGTTGAAGCAACGTGGGATGCAAGCGCCGTGTTATATAGTTATCGAGATCGCATCACCAAGATATGTCAGACTGGCAAAATAATTGCAAAGCACAAAGGGCCGGGCAACATGCGTCCCAAGTTAGAGTTCGAGCATCCGGTTCGTTTGTTGATCGAGGTGCAGACGAAAAACCCAGCGGCCCAACGGCCAACGGTCGAGATCAGCGATCTGGTTACCAAAGGCCGGGGTAATGTCGAGGTGATTAAAGAAAATCAATTCCAGTGGCAAAGTGGCGGTCTCGTTGCCACGACTCAAAAGGTCTTTAAAAAAATCGGGCGCATTGGCATTAAAGATTTGGATCAACAGGATCAAGTCTTGATTAGTCTGGTCAACATGGCAAGCGAAGACATCACGCTTTTCACGCCGTTATGGGCGCACATCCCTGATTCGCAACGTGCCGAAGTCATGATTGAACGTTCGCTTGAGGATGCAGAATATTTCGGTCGACCCTTTGGTATCCCCGCTTTGCCGTCTATTCCCGATCCCGAAGCGGACGCGATCGCAATGAGCGTTCATCTGCCCTGGAATATATTGATCGGCGAAGGATTGCTGGCATATGGATTTAGAGATAGAGCTGCGCAATTGACTATGCATCTCATGAATGCAGTGATTCAAAGCCTTAAGCAAAACCATGCTTTCTATCAGCGTTATCATGCCGAGACGGGTAGTGGCCTTGGTGAACGCGGCGCATTGAATGGATTGGCTCCTGTTGGTCTCTTTCTACAAACATTAGGTGTAACCGTTCTGTCTAATGATCGTGTGCGGCTTGAGGGCAAGAATCCATTCACCTGGCCTGTGACCATTTCATATAAAGGCTTGAAGATCGTACGGGGCCTCGAAAAAACTGAAATCACTTTTCGAAACGGTAAAACCATCACGGTCACGGATAACAATCCGTTAATAGTATCCATGACCTAAATGTGATATGCTAATATATAGATGATTGCTAATGAGGAGCAGATTATGGACAATCCGATTCGTCTCTTGATGCTGGCAATTGTGCAGGAGCAGGATTTGGATGTTGCAACACGTGCGGTCAGTTCTTTCGGCGCGCCCGTGGTTTATCTGGCAAGCGCGGGCGGATTTCTCGGGCGACGAAATGCAACGATCTTGATCGGCTTGCCAAAGGGTCGCGAAGAAGATGTGTTGAGGGAATTACGCAAATCCTGCCGGCAGCGCGTGGAATATCTATCTATGCCGCTGGAAGGCTCGCCTTTACCCATGCCGACGCCTATCCCCGTAACAGTAGGCGGCGCAACTGTATTTGCATTGCCGGTTGAACGCTTTGAGGAGGTATAGCTATGAAAATGATCATCCTGATTGTCAAAGACAGTGAAGCTGACGTGCTTACCCGTGCCCTGACCAGCGCCGAATATAGAGTCACACGCATCGCCTCGACCGGCAGCTTTCTGCGAAGCGGCGTGGCCACTTTGTTGCTCGGGGTTAACGACGCCCAGGTAGACCCAGCTATCCAACTCGTTCGCGAAACAATTGCAATGGGCGCATCCACCGAGAAACGTGTCTCGCTCTTTGTTGTGCCTGTGGAACGATTTCGAACAAGTTTAATAAAGGCGGAGCATAGCTCCGCTTGCAAATTCATCTCAGCACGAAATTATCAATCAATCTTGTCTTCCCAAAGAACACCGCCATCGAAAGTAATGTCTTGCCGGTTACTTTCTCCAACTCCTGCAATGTATCATAGTCTGCACAGGAAACATATTGCATCTGAGCCAATGGCTCGGATGCAATCGTCGCTTTCATGATTTGACGAAGTTTCTCGGCGTCACGCTCGCCCTGTTCATAAGCGGTCTTTGCCGCGCTCAATGAACGATATAGAACCGTCGCGGCTTTGCGCTGAGCGGAATCAAGATACACATTACGGCTGGACATGGCCAATCCGTCAGGCTCGCGCACGATTGGGCAAACCACAATCTCGACTTGAAAATTCAAATCCTCCGTCATTCGCCGAATCACGGCCGCTTGTTGCGCGTCCTTCTGACCGAAATAGGCCTTCGTCGGCTGGACGGCATTGAACAACTTTGTGACAACAGTCGTCACGCCGCGAAAATGGCTGGGACGCTGTGTGCCTTCCAATGGTCGCGTCTATCTCCTCGACTTCGACCCAAGTCTGAAATTCGGAGGGATACATCATTTCAGGCGTTGGTGTCCAAACCAAGTCCACGCCCGCATCTTCGAGCAGATGCAGGTCGCGATCCAAATCACGCGGATACTTGGAAAGGTCTTCGTTGGGTCCAAATTGGGTCGGGTTGACAAAGATGCTGACGGCGACGTGGTCGCATTCAGCTTTGGCGCGGCGGGCAAGGGAAATATGCCCTTCGTGGAGATAACCCATGGTCGGCACGAGACCCAGCTTGCCGTCTAGCAGGGAGCGGGCGGCAAGCAATTCTTCGAGTGTGGAAACGATCATCATATACTGCTTTATCCTTTCATAATGAGTAAAAATTCGCTTCATTGCCTCTCAGAAAAGAAAATGGTCATCTCTTTCCAATCTCTGCGCAGTAGCATTAGTACACAATTCCTAGTTGACAAGAATAGAAAATCTGTGCTACACTTTTGGTATCCAATATTAGAAAAGGAGAAATAAATGGCTTACTCACATAACAACTCGAAAGGCAACACCTACTATCTCCACTCCAACGGCAAGATGTTCTACTTCTCGAAAGAGATCAAGGAAGGCGCACTGGATGCGGTACCTGCCGGGTATCATGTCGTGGAGATGAAAACGGGCATGCTGGTTTTGAAGCGGAATGAAGCAGCCGGTGCGGCGCCATCCGCCGGAAGCCAACCATGAACAAAGTATAACCCGTTCGACACATTCAAACTGTTCTTTTAGAGAAAAAGGAGACCTGATATGACACAAAACATGAACTCTAAAAGTCTGAAGGAAAGGAGGGAAACATGCCAGCATTAAACCGTGTTCAACTGATCGGATATCTCGGCAAGGAACCGGAAAGCCGCTTCACACCGAACGGAAAGAAAGTGGTTCATTTCAGCTTGGGAGTGACCCAGCGCAGGAAGAGCGGAAGCGAGACCAAAGAATACACCGAATGGGTGAACATGGAAGCTTGGGGGCGGCTGGGTGAGATCGCCCAGCAGTATCTCAAGAAAGGCAGTCTCGTTTACGTTGAAGGGCGGCTCAAGACCGATAAGTACGAGAACAAAGGTGGCGAGACCAAATATTTCAGCAAGGTCGTTGCCCAACTGATGCAGTTTCTCGATAAGAAGTACGCCGACGAACCTGTGATGACGGCGGAAGAGGAACAGGCAGAGTACGAGATAGCGTAAGATAACGAAATAGCGTACTGGAAAGTAATTTTCTAGTACGCTATTTTTTGCGAACTCATAATCGCTTGGTCGAAGGTAAGAAACCAGCCAAACCTACTTATGAGCTTCTTTTTGGGAGCAATTACTAACAACAGCTTGCTCTTCTTTGATCGGAAAGCATCGATTTAGGAAACTAAGGATGTTTACAAATCTGTGGATTAGGTTCCGAGGGTGGTTTTTCAAACGGTGGCCTCTGATTCTCGTCATTGGACTCGTGATATTGTCGGCCATAGTGCCGACATTATTCAATCAGTCTATGTATGTGCCTTCTGTCTATCGCATGCTAGGATCTTCAACACAGCACGTCAATGTGTTGTGGCTTAGGCAGGATGTTTCTTCTTACCCCATTGCAAGCGCAGGTGGAAGAATATTTGCAATGTCATTAGATGGCAACAGTCTTATTTCAACTGACATGAGGACTGGCGCTACATTATGGCAGGATGGGCTAACTTTTGAACATAGTGACGCCAGAGGTTTGCTCGCAAATGATGAAACAGTTTTTGTAATCACTACACTCAGCGCTGATGCTTATGATGCGAAAACAGGTCAGTTTAAATGGTCAACCATGTTAGGCCAAGGACATGTGACAATCATTTCTCAACTCGATTCAGGAGTGGTGAGAGTTTATTATGGCGATACGATTTATGAATTGGATTCGGAAACGGGCAAAATGCTTGCCATTATGCCAAAGGGGAATATTGTTTGGGTGTCTGGCAATATTGTTCTGAAAACTTCGACTTCTGATCAATATGAATGGGGCGCTTATGACAGGCAAACCGGAGCATTACTGTGGAACCAAGGTCCCGTGTTCTTCGTCGATGAAGGTGATACCCCACTGGTTTTAAGTAAAGACATTCTTATTGTTTCTTCGTGGAGCTCATTTGGAGGCATCTGTGCTTTGGATTTGCAAACCGGCAAATACAACTGGTGTCGCCCTGAAGGCTATAACTCCATGGCGGCAATTGATGTTCAATCCCAACTAGGTTATGCGATGCGAGATGATTTAACGCTCCTAACGATAGATTTACATACTGGCGATGTTTTAGGAGAAACCAGTTTTTTGTCTAGCAAGCCGTTCAACAAAGATATTGGTTCAATATGCTCTGTTACCGTTGGTGACGGTGTCGTGATTGTGTCATTTGGTGATTCCATGCAGAACTCTCGCCTTGAAGTACCTTCCTTGATTAGCTCCGCAAGTCTAATTCTATTTGGGATTATAGAGTGAAGAAACCTTCAAGATGTAATTCCAACATAGTAAAATCATAGCCGAACTGGATTTGAGCCAGAATACGCTTGGTCGCGAATCGCTCTATTTATGAAGAAAGGGGCTCCCAACATGAAGATGGACTTCATCCAAAAATCAGGGCATGGTCAGATAGCTTTGATTGTTGGACAAACAGTAGTCATCACATTGTTAACGATAGCTGTGATAGTCTTTGGCTTCCAATCCTATGAGGCCCAAAAGCAAGCCAGAATTGCCCGCGGTGGAGAATTGGCTTTGCAAGCAGAACTGCTGATCAACAGTAACTTGCAAAGCTCCCTTTTGCTTGGTATCGAATCATTTCATTTACTGGATAACTTTCAAACGCGCGGTGCACTGCTTGACACGTACTATTCCGACCCGCACTTGCTTCAATTTCTCGTGGGACATACAAACGAGGTATTCAGCGTAGCTTTCAGTCCGGATGGCAAGACCCTAGCTTCAGGCAGCCGGGATGGCACCATTATCCTGTGGGATGTGGCAACTCATAAGCCCATTGGACAGCCACTCAAGGGACATACAGCCTGGGTGGTAAGCGTAGCTTTCAGCCCGGATGGCAAGACGCTGGCTTCAGGCAGTTGGGATAAAACTATCATCTTATGGAATGTAGCAACCCATCAACCCATCGGACAGCCGCTCAAGGGACATGCAAACTGGGTGACTGGTGTAGCCTTCAGTCCAGATGGCAAGACGCTGGCTTCAAGCGATCGGGATGGCGTGATCATCATGTGGAATATATCGACCCATAAGCTGCTCACGGAACATAGATGTGCATGCCCGGTAATGAGTATAGCTTTCAGCCCAGATGGGAAGACTCTTGCCTCAGGTGACGTCGATGGCGCTATCAATCTGTGGGATGTAGCAACTCACCAGCCTACCGGACAACCGCTAAAGGAGCACACTAGCTATGTAGACAGTGTAGCCTTTAGCCCCGACGGGAAGACCCTGGCTTCAGGCAGTGCCGATGGCACCATCATCCTATGGGATGTGGCAACGCGTCAGCCCATCGGACGTCCTCCTACTGGACGTACAAGTGAGATCGACAGCGTAACCTTCAGCCCGGATGGCAAGACCTTGGCTTCAGGCAGTGACGATGGCACCATTGTCCTTTGGGATGTGGCAACCTGCCAACCTATCGGACAGCCGTTAAAGGGACATGAAAGTGTTGTATACAGTGTTGCTTTCAGCCCGGATGGAAAGACCCTAGCTTCAGGTAGTGGTGATAAAACCATTATCCTTTGGGATGTAGAAAACCCTCAGTTCCTCCTACAGCTTAGGGGACATACCAAATATGTGTCTAGGGTAGCCTTCAGCCCGGATGGAAAGACCCTAGCTTCAGGCAGTGCCGATAAAACCATCATCCTATGGGATGTAGCAACCCGCCAACCCCTGGGACAGCCGCTCATCGGACATACAGACGAAGTATCCGCAGTAGCCTTCAGCCCAAATGGCAAAATGCTGGCTTCAGGCAGTGCTGATAAAACCATCATTCTGTGGGATGTAGCGACCCATCAGCCAATTGGTCATCCTCTCACAGGACCTACAAACGGGATCTCCAGCGTAGCTTTTAGTCCGGATGGAAAGCTGCTGGCTTCAAGTAGCGACGATGGCACCATCATCCTTTGGGATGTGACAACCCGTCAACCCATCGGACAGCCGCTTATCGGACATACAAGTGAGGTATTAAGCGTAGCCTTCAGTCCGGACGGCAAGACCCTGGCTTCTGGCAACTACAATCAAACCATCATTCTGTGGGATGTTGCAACCCGCCAACCCGTGGGACAGCCACTCAGGGGACATACAGACTATGTATCCAATGTAACCTTCAGCCCTGATGGCAAAACCCTGGCTTCAGGCAGCGGCGATGACACCATCATTCTGTGGAATGTGGCAACCCATCAACCTATCGGACATCCCCTCACGGGACATACAAATGGGATAAACGGTTTAGCCTTCAGTCCAGACGGCAAGCTGCTGGCTTCAGGCAGTGGAGATAAAACCATCATCCTATGGGATGTGGCGACTCATCAACCCATCGGACAGCCGCTTACGTATACAAGCTTCATATACTGCATAGCCTTCAGCCCGGATGGCAAGACCCTGGCTTCAGGTAGTTATGATAACAATATCACCCTATGGGATGTCTCTACACAGTCTTGGATTACTCAGTCCTGCCAGCGCGTCGGTCGCAACCTCACACAAGCAGAATGGGAACTATATGGTTTTACCGAACCTTATCGTGCCACTTGCCCACAATGGCCGCTAGAATATGACACAACTCCCACACTCTCACCAACAGCGAGTCCGACGCCATGAGAAGGGGGAGAATCATAGCCGAATTGGATTTGAGCCTGAATACGCTTGATCGAAGGTACGAATCCTTCCGGGCTCATCTTTTATGTACCTTTTATGGTGCTGCTAATATAAAAGGATAGTGATCAACATGATGGATCATTTGCGTCGTTGGATTTAGAACCCCAAACTTGTCCTTTTAGCATGTCTAGGCGCAATTATCCCTTTTGTCGGTGGATTTATCCTTTTTGCAGTATGGCTAAGTTCCAAGCCCGAAACTCAGCCTTTGCCTAATGTGCTGTCATTGCAAGATAATTGGGAATTATTGGAGTCAGGTGGGCACGATTGGCAAAGTGACGCATATGTCAATAGCATTTCTTTTGATGTGAACGAGAGCCTGCCCTACAAAATAGAAGCAACGTATCTTTCTAAAAGCACACCTCACCAAACGTATTACATTGACATCAACGAAATGGGGAAAAGTCTTCCATACAGGGAGGGACGCGACATATCACATGAGACAGTCAGCAAAATTACCAATCAAGCGAGAAGATTGGACAATTGGAAGTATTCAAGCATGGGGCTTATTTCTGAAGAATAGCACTATCAATAGATGCGCAATGCAACGCGATGAACATGTGACGATTTATATTGATTTGTATCGGACAAGTTCAGGAAGGCTTGTATGGGAATTATTTCTTGGGGATTGTCCCGTAAATGGAGTTGCACATCTTTATGATCTAGATGCAAAAACCGGGGAAACCGTTGGGTATTTTGAATAAATCAACCTCCAATATTGCGCGCAGCGGATAAGGGCGGGCCGCGCCGCCATCATTGCATTCAGCATCTTCAGCATTTTCGGCCGGTGGCTTTTCCCGCCAAATCCGCCTTTGCCGATAACGCCAGCCATTAGTGCAGAGAACCTGAAATAATTCAATAGCCAAATTGTAGCCGAACTGGAATTGAGTTAGAATACGCTTGATCGTGATCAGTAGCTATGCCAATTTGCTTCGAGTGATTGGATACCACCTTCCGTTATACTCGTTTCGTCGCTGCAAATGTTAAGCGATAATTATTTCGTTCTTGGCGCTATTCTTCTTGGAACTATTATCACCCTGTTTGTTATTGAAGTGATATTTAGTATCACTTGGAACCGAATTTACTTCCTCAAGGGGTTTGCCATTTTTGTATCAACAATTCGGGTCGGACCTCACCACGAGAACATACCATCCACAATTCAATTAAATGCCCAATTTCATTCCTGGTGGAGTCACTCTATAGTTTTCAAGGAATTAGCACCAGACACCTACGGCTTTCGAGAAAAGGTCAGTGAAATTCGATGGATAAGATATATGAGCCCGATGCACGGTGTTATGGCCTTTGATCGTAATAATGGTCGATTAGTTGTAAAAGGTCTTATTAACTGGGGATACCCATATTTTTCGTTGTTATTTTGGGGGATAATTTTGTTCGTCTTTGTGTCAAAACTCCTGTCAGGTCAGCCGGTACCTGGCACTGTGTTTATGATGATCTTCACGACGATGATTGTATATATATTTGTCACGTTTGTAGTTCCATATTGGATTGCAAGTTTTGTTTATACAAGGATTGCTAGCTTCGCAGCTCAAACCTGGTCTCGCCAATACCAACCCACCTAAAGATTTCCTTACTCGCCTCACACGGTTGCTTTGTTATAACAGAGTTGAGGGTTCAAGCCCAATTGCATACTCCAGAATTGATAACATCAAAATCTATGTCAACAGGACTAGAACCCCTAGATAAAGAGTGGCAATCTGAGCATGATAAAATCATAGCCGAACTGTTAGCATTCAACATTCCTGCGGAAGGGATGGCCGGGTAGTTTTGGGAGTAGACTTTCCGTGGTTAGGGAGCGGGAACGTCTCTACTCCGAGCGTTGACGTTTGGGCCAGCCGACAAATCCATGAGATGCCTCTGGCAAGCTCGACGAACTGATTTGAGCCAGAATACGCTTGGTCATGAATCGCCATACTTAACCTGCACTCCAACTGGACGCTAGCGGAGGACTCTTCAACAAAGACATCAGCGAAATCTGCGATTAGCGGCAGTATAATAAATTATCACTTGGCATTATCACTTTAGCAATTTGATCCTTGTGTCTTAAATATTTTGAAGACGTTCACCTTTGGGTGGCGCATCAACCTATTTTTAGATCCACACAAGGAGGATCCAATGCATTTCACACGATCAAGTCGCAGGGGCCTTTGCATTGCCGAAGCTGCCGCTTGTCTCATACTGGTCTCCTTGTATAAGTAAGTAGTAGAGCCAGAACGAACTCTGGCATACAATATCTCGTAGGAGCTGAGGTCAACGTTGTTCTCCTTGAGGATCAAGCCTCGTTAGAAAGACTGTTGCCTCAGCGCTACGAGAGGTCTCGAATAAGCAGGTTGCCGTTGAGCGGCGTATCACCAACAAGGCTGAGGGTCTCGTAGCAGTCTGAGGTTGCCTCGCTTCTATTCAAGTCAAGCTGGAGGTGGCTCATGTTCTACTACTGTGGGATCGATGTTGCCAAACATAAACATGCGGTGGCGTTGCTGGACGAGCAAGGTGCTCCCAGAAAGCCTGGGTTTGCCGTGGAGAACACGCGAGCCGGACTGGACAAGCTGGGACAGGAACTAGCGGCCCTAAACGGAACGGTGATGGTCGGCTTAGAAGCCACCGGACACTACTGGCTGTCGTTGTATGATGTGTTGACGCGCCAGGGATATGCGGTGGTGGTGATCAATCCGCTGCAGGTGGCCGCCTATCGTAAGAGCGGCGTGCGCAAGCTGAAGACCGACAAAACGGATGCGGTCTGGATCGCAGACTTCCTGCGCATTGCCCATCTGCCTGCCACTAGCCGGGATATTCCCGTCCTGCTCCAATTGCGCGAACTCAGTCGATTCCGCTACTGGCTTTCCGATCAGATTGGGGACTGCAAGCGGAAGCTGCTGACCATCCTGGATCGGGTCTTTCCAGAGTACGAAAGCCTGTTTTCAAGTGTTTTCATTCAGTCTTCGCGGGCTTTATTGCAAGAAGCAGTCTCGGCGCAGGATTTTGCCAATTTCGATCTGAGCGAATTGACCCAACTGCTCCACCGTTCTAGCCGCGGCCGCTTCGGCGCGGACAAGGCCGAACAACTTCAACAGCAGGCGAAAGAGTTGATCGGTGTGGGCTTCCTGGCCAATGCCGCCCGCATGGAACTGCATTGTCTGCTAGCCCAGATCGAGCTGCTCGAAGAACAGCAGGAGCAGATCGAAAACACGCTGGCCGAGTTGATGGAACAGATCCCGCAGTTCATCACCACCTTGCCCGGCATCGGCCTCGCCACGGGTGCCGCCATTCTGGCTGAGATCGGCGACATCTCTCGCTTCGCCAGCGAAGAAAAACTGATCGCTTATGCGGGCATTGATGCGACTGTCTACCAGACGGGCCAGTTCCAAGCTTCCGAAGCTCACATGAGCAAACGCGGCTCGCCTTACTTGCGCCAAGCCCTCTGGCAGGCAGCCTCGATGGCCATCCGGTATGATGAGGACTTGAAGGCATATTACACCCGCAAACGCAGCGAGGGCAAAGCATATGGCACTGCAATGGGCGCGGTCTGCCGGAAGCTCCTGGTTCGTATCTATGTCATCTTGAAGGAGCAGCGTCCCTACGTTATTCGATAATTTTTAAGGTTCTGACCTCTTGACTCCTAATAGCAGGTCTTTCTAACAGGATGTCTTTCATCCCCCAGAGCCTCCACATCCATCCCCCAACCGGTCATCACCACCAAATCTTCCTTACCTAGTACCCAGCCGCTTGCCGCTACAGATGTGCCATCCCAGACTCAAACACAATCGACGACGTTTCCTCTTCCTGGAATATGGACTGGAAGTTCAAAGAACGGAACCACCGAAATGCAGACAACCATCGTACTCCAAAAATCCTGTCAGGTCGGAGAAATCTGCGGAGTATATGATCTGAGTCGGGTTTGTGCAGGGACATTCACCCTTATTGGCGTCACGGGTGATAAATATGAATTCCAGGCAGGGAACAAAATAGCCTCCTGCAGCGGTGAAGGGCGGGATTTTCTTCAATTATTGCCTGATGGCAGCATGCAATATACCAGTCAGGGGGCCTATGGTGAGACTCTTGGGAAGCTGGTGCGCTTCGGTAGCACGAACAGCTTATGAAATGCCACCGCAGATGCCCTTGTTCGACGATGATGATGGCAGTCCGGATGGGACATCTGCCTTGCTATACTTGCTCACTCAACCTTCCGTGGCTGTAAAGGCAGCTGGAATAACATACGGCGAAGCACACCCCGCCCCTTATATACAACATATCGGCCGGATGCTGGACAACTTTGGATTTCCTGATATTCTTTTGGGAGTTGGCGTTGATGGCCCCCTTTCCGGTAACAATCGTTTTCCTGAATCGCTTCGTCAAGTTGCTGACAACTTCTGGGGCTGGCCGATACCGAACCCGAATAAAACATATCCGGTTCAGGATGACGCTGATTTGATCATATCGGTCGTAAAGCAATCTCCGGAGCCGGTCACCCTCTTTTTCAGTGGTCCCTTCACCAATCTGGCGCTTGCTCTGCGAAAAGCGCCGGAAATTCGAGGGAATATTGCCGCGCTCTATATGATGGGTGGCGCAGTTTACGTACCAGGGGATGTCCACGATTTTTATCCTGATTCGCCCAACACATTTGCGGATTGGAACCCATATTCGGATCCGCAGGCAGCTAAGGAAGTCTTTGATTCTGGCTTGAAGATGTACCTTGTCCCGCTGGATGCCACCAACCAGGTGCAGATCAGCAAGGAGGATACAAGTCAATGGCGCACGGGCGGGAAAATCGCTAACTTTGTGGCTGATATCTATGACGGCTTGATAGATTCCACGGGAAAGCAAAACTTCTATATTTGGGACATGATGACTTCTCAGATCATGGTTTATCCCGACCTATGCGGTTTTCAGCCGCTGCATTTGGAAGTTGTCACAGATGAAGGAGCCCATTCAGGCCAGACCGCGGTGGTATCGACAGGGGAACCAAATATCAATGTGTGCCTGAAACCAAATGTTACTTTGATCAAACAGATGTTTATTGCTACTTATTCGTCGAGTCGGTAAAGGATTCAGGACCGCTTGGCTTTGAGTTAGAATATGCTTGGTTGCTGGTTTGAACCGCATATTTTCAGAAGAATTGGGTAGTTGTCAATTCAGCTTACCATGCTTGTTGGATGCCCTGCCAGTTTATTCGGTAAGCCCGCCAGCTTTGTCGTCAGCCGCCGTTAAGCAAATCCTTGACGGCACGCCCCTGCGGACATATCCACCAAACGCCGGCGCGGTTTGACGACTACTTTAACAGGAAAGTTTATTTTATCAATACCGATAATGGTAGAATCGGGCGTTGTCCCTTTCGATAAATAGCTCATAAAAAGTAGATATGAAAACTTCCCTCACCTTTACAGTATGCGTTCCTTCTTTACGATCTGGGTCGGTCAACTAGTTTCGTTGATCGGCTCGCAGTTGACGGGCTTCGCGCTGGGGGTCTGGATTTACGACCAAACTCATTCAGTCTCGCTGTTGGCGGTCAGTCAAGTTGCGCTCAGCGCGCCTTTCGTTTTTTTCTCGCCGTTAGCGGGTGTGCTGGCCGACCGCTGGAATCGCCGCACTGTAATGATCCTCAGTGATTTCGGGGCGGGACTGGCGGTTCTGGGTGCGGCGACATTATATCTAACCCAAACACTCCAGCCTTGGATGGTCATCCCGATCAACTTTTTCATCGCGGCCTTCAACTCCTTGATGTGGCCAGCCTTCACAGCTTCGGTCACGCTGCTGGTTCCGAAAGAACAATATGGACGAGCGAACGGCTTTGTTCAATTGGGTGAGGCTCTGCCGCAGATTGCGGGTCCCGCCATTGCCGGTGTGTTGTACGTGGCGATCAAACTTGGCAACATGGCGCTGATCGATTTTTCGACCTACATCTTCTCAGTGGTGGTGATGATTCTTTTTGTCCGCATCCCCAGACCGCCGCGGACGGAGGCAGGACATCAAGCGCAAGGCTCGGTCTGGAAAGAAATGAGATATGGCTGGGACTACATCCTGGAGCGCAAGGGATTGTTATACCTGCTTGCATTCTTCTTCTCGATCAATTTTGTACTGGGCGTGGTCAACCCGCTGATCATTCCTTTGATCCTCGATCGCTGGACGCCCGATGTGCTTGGTTATCTCAGCACGATCATGGGCGTTGGGATGCTGGCCGGTACGGTCGTGATGAGCGCATGGGGCGGCGGGAAACGGAAAATTTATACATTGTTGGGCGCGGGCTTGATCGGTGGTTTGTTCCTATCGGCGGTGGGATTAAGAGTTTCCATTCCGTTGCTGGCAGTCTGCGGATTCGGCTTTATGTTCACAGTGCCTTTGATGGATGCATCAAGTCAGGCCATCTGGCAGGCGAAAGTTGCGCCCGATGTGCAGGGACGCGTCTTTGCAGTGCGCCGCACGATTGCCTGGTCGAGTCAAATGGTAGCTCCGTTGCTGGCGGCGCCACTGGCAGATTATGTGTTCAAGCCCGGGATGTCGGCAGGCGGCGCACTGGCCGCCATCTTTGGCCCAATCATTGGCATTGGGTCCAATCATGGCATTGGTTTGTTGATCGGTTTACTTGGATTGCTTACTGCACTGGTCGCGCTCCTTGCATTATTCAGCCCCGTGATTCGCAACGTGGAGATTGACCTGCCCGATCACATCCCCAGTGAAACAAAGATTTCTTCCGTCGGCTGTTGAAGCAAACGACTAAATTTCAATCGAGTATAAAGAAAAAATAGCGCCTGATTTTCAGACGCTATCTGCATCGTATCTGTTTCCACCGGTAACGGCTTAGCAAATCCTTGGCAGCATTTCCCCTGCCAGCATATCCACCACGCGCTGACTGCCAATGGCGGTTTTCATCAAGACGCGTCCGCGCGGCTCGGCGGTCACTGCACCAATGATGACCGCCTCTTCTCCATAACGTGTCTGATGCATGGCTTTCAGCACGGCCTCCGCGTCTTCATGGGCGACCATAGCAATTAGTTTTCCTTCATTGGCAATATATAACGGATCAAACCCCAGCATCTCGCAGGCCGCGTTGACATCCGAATGCACCGGAATAGTCTGCTCATTCAACACGATGCCCACGTTCGATTGAGATGCAATTTCATTCAGCGTGGTTCCCAGGCCGCCGCGCGTCGGATCGCGCAATACATGAACGTTATCGCTTGCATCCAACATGGCATCAATGAGATGATTAAGTGGGGCCACATCACTTTGGATGCTGGACTGAAATCCCAATTCGCCGCGTGCACCGAGCACCGCAATGCCGTGATCGCCAATCGAACCAGAGAGAATGACCACATCACCCGGCTTGGCTTGCGCGCCGCCCACCTTCAAACCCGGTCGTACCAAACCCACACCCGCGGTCGTGATATAAAGTCCATCGGCTTTGCCCTTTTGCACAACCTTGGTATCGCCCGCCACGATCTGAACATTCGCTTCCTGCGCGGCCACCTTCATTGAGTCAATGACACGCTGCAGTGTTTCGATGGATAGCCCCTCTTCGAGGATAAAACCCGCCGTCAAATAAAGCGGCGTGGCACCCAGCATCGCCACATCATTGACTGTGCCGCAAACTGCTAATCGTCCGATATCGCCGCCGGGGAAAAATAAAGGTGAAACCACATGTGCGTCGGTGCTGATGGAAAGCTGCACACCAGCCTTTGGTTCCAGGACCGCCGCATCATCTCCCGCACGCAATGCTGTGTTATCAAAAGCGGGCAGGAACGCCTTTTGGATTAGTTGATGCGTCATGCGTCCGCCTGCGCCGTGACCCATGACGATTTGCTCGTTATGCGGCAAGGATGGTGCACAGACCGCGCCCTCCATGTTCACGGTTTCATCGCTCATGATGCAACCGAATCCTTCATCTCAATTCGTCCATACTTATAATACGCGGCGCACGCACCTTCGGACGAAACCATCGTTGCACCGAGAGGATGTTCGGGATTGCAAATCGTTCCAAATGCGGAACATTGATGCGGCTTCTTCAGGCCCTGCAGGATTTGCCCCGCGATGCACAATGGCGACTCGTCTGCTGTGATTGTTTCCACATTGAAACGTTTTTCGGCATTGTATTCATCGAACTCCGGACGCAGACACCAGCCGCTCATCGGAATCATGCCGATGCCGCGCCACTTTCGGTCACATTCCATAAAAACTTTTTGTATTGTTTTCTGCGCGGGCTGATTACCTTCCAATGTCACGACCCGCGAATACGCGTTACCGACTTCCACTTTATGTGCTTCGAGCAATTGAACGGTTTGCAAAATTCCATTGGCAATGTCGAGCGGCTCGAAGCCCGTGACCACCATCGGCACGTTGAACTTCTTTGCGAGCGATGGATATTCCCAATAGCCCATCACTGCGCTGACATGTCCCGCCAGCAAAAATCCCTGCACGCGATTTTCAGGCGATGAAAGGATGGCGTTGATGGCAGGCGGTACGCGCACATGTGAAACTAGGATGGAATAATTTTTAAGTCCGAGTCTCTGCGCTTGCAGAACGCTCATCACGTTCGGCGGTGCGGTCGTCTCGAAGCCAATAGCAAAAAAGACGACTTGTTTATCTGGATTCTGCTGTGCGATTTGTACCGCGTCCAGCGGCGAATAAACGACGCGCACATCTCCGCCCTGCGCCTTGACCGAAAACAAATCGCGGCCGGAACCGGGGACGCGCAGCATGTCACCGTAGGAACAAAAGATCACGTCGGGACGCGAAGCGATGACGAGCGCTTTATCAATTAACTCAAGCGGCGTCACACACACAGGGCAGCCCGGTCCGTGCACCAATTCAATTTCAGACGGAAGCAGTTGATCGAGTCCGTGACGCACGATGGCATGAGTTTGCCCGCCACAGATTTCCATCATTGTCCACGAACGCGTCGCCGTGCGGTGAATCTCTTCGATCACGCCTTTTACCAAAGCCGCATCGCGATATTCACTGACGTATTTCATGTCGCCGCTTCCGGTCCTAGTTCAGTTTCGATATTGGAGATTTCCTTGAGCAAATCGAGCGTCTCCATCGCTTCCTGCTCACTCAATAAACTGATCGCAAACCCAACATGGATCACGCAATAATCATTGATCTTCGCTTCAGGAATATAATCCAAACAAGCCTCGCGGAAGATTCCGCCGAAGTCCACCTTCGCCATATGGAGTCCGCCCTTTTCGTAAATCTCAACAATTTTTCCTGGCACAGCCAGACACATCTTATCCTCGCAATCTGCTTGCGGCAATGACCGCCTGTCCAAGCGAAAGGCCGCCGTCATTCGTTGGCACCTGTCTATGTAGGTATACCGTAAATCCGTCTGAGTGTAATAGTGACAAAGTTCGTCCAATTAAGGTGAGATTCTGCCACACTCCACCGGATAGCGCAACCGAGCGAATGCCCGTTTCGTGATTCATTTTCTTTACAGTCATTCGAACCGCTTCAGCTAGGCCGTTGTGAAAGCGCGCCGAAATTTTGGATGTGAGGATTCCTGCCTTTACATCTTTTATCAATGATTCAATTCCGCTTCTTACTTCGACTTCATTTTGATTCAACCCAAATGAATAACTCCCGGCTTCATCCGGATCTGCCAACGCTTCGAATTCAATCGCGGCTTGTCCTTCGTAATTGACGATTTGCCGAACACCCGCAAGCGCCGCGGCTGCGTCGAACAAACGTCCCATGCTGGAAGTCATCGGCGTATTGATCTTCTTTTCCAATTGAGCATGCAAAAGTTTCTGTTCTTCTTGATTGAATTCTGCAACCGGAGCAAGGCGTTCATCCCATTCGATTTCTAGCGACCAAAGCAAAGCCAATGCTGTACGCGCCGGTTTCTTAATGGACGCGTCTCCGCCGGGGAGCGGGAAGTATTGTAAATGAAACGGACGTTGGTATGACTTGTAATCTGCAATCAAAAATTCACCGCCCCAGATTGCATCATCTTCGCCGTACCCCGTGCCATCGAAAGACACTCCGATGACAGGTTGAGAGCCGTCCAAGCCATGTTCGGCCATGCAAGCCGCAATGTGCGCGTGGTGGTGTTGCACTCCAATTGCTGGCAGGTTCTCGCGCTCGGCACGTTCCAGCGCGTACCGCGTGGCTAAATAATTCGGATGCAGATCATAAGCAGTGGCTTCGGGCTTAACACGGAATAATCGTTCGAAATGTTCCACACCCTGCTCGAACGATTTCAGCGTTTCATAATTTTCCATGTCGCCAATATGATGACTCAGGAAAGCGTAATTCTTGTTTGTAATGCAAAAGGTGTTTTTCAATTCAGAGCCAGCTGCCAGTAATGGCGGAATTTCCCATGGCAGTTTAACAGGGAATGGTGCGTATCCGCGCGAGCGGCGGATAGGGTAGTTTTCCTTTTCAAAGACACGCACAACCGAATCATCGCAACGAATATGAATATCACGATTATGCATCAGGAACGCATCGGCCAATGATATTAATCGTTGGCGCGCTTCATCGTTATCGGTGGCAATCGGTTCTTCGCTTAAGTTGCCACTGGTCATTACCAACGCTTGCGGAAAATTGTCGGCTTTTTCAAGAAGTAAATAATGCAAAGGTGTATATGGCAACATCACGCCGACAAATTCCTGCGCTGGTGCAACTTCCTCGACAATATTTGATTCCGATTTACGTCGCAACAAAATAATCGGCCTGGCAGTGGACTGCAACAACTCGCGTTCAGTGTCATTGACAAAGCAATATTTTTCAATCGCCGCGAGATCAGGCATCATCAGGGCAAACGGTTTGTCGACGCGCAGCTTGCGCCGGCGAAGTTCGGCAACAGACTCGGCGTTTGTCGCATCGCAGGCGAGATGAAAACCGCCCAAGCCCTTAATGGCCACGATTTTTCCCTCAATTAATAATTGTCGTGTTTTTTGAATCGCGTTGTCATCTCTCGTGTTCTGCTCTTTATTTATCTCCAACCAAACGTGCGGCCCGCAAACAGGACATGCAATTGGCTGTGCGTGAAAGCGTCGATTCGATGGATCAACGTATTCGCGTTCGCAATCGGGACATAATTTAAATCCCGCCATCGTTGTTTTGGGACGATCATAGGGAATATCTTTGATAATCGTAAAACGAGGCCCGCAGTTGGTGCAGTTGATGAACGGATAACGATAGCGGCGATCGGATGGATCAAAAAGTTCGCGCAGACAATCGTCGCAGATGGCAACATCCGGCGAGATCGGTTGGAAGGCGGAGTCAATGAATTCGGAATGGACGATGTCAAATGAACCGAAGCCGTTGGCGGGTCCGAACGATGCGGTTAGTTCGTCAATGTGGGAAAGCTTTGGCGCTTCGCCGCGCAACGCGCTGACGAATGAATCCAGGACATTGCGTTCACCATCTACTTCGATATCCACACCCGCGGAAGTGTTGCGTACCCAGCCTTTGAGATCGAGGCGCGTAGCAAGATTGTAAACGAAGGGCCGAAAGCCGACGCCTTGAACGATACCGCTAATGTGGATGCGTGCGCTTTGATAGGACATGTTGTTCGAAAGTATACATCATACAAGAAAAAAGCAACCGCCTCATTGTGAGGCGGTTTATATTGGGTTAAGGTTGAGAAGCCGGGCCTGGCGTGGGATGGATCGGCAATATGAATGGAGATCGAGGTGCTTGAGTGAAATCAAAATCGCTCAGCAGGTTGCCAAGGATGGATACATCTTCGCGCACGTCGGGACGCGGGTCAGGTCGGCCATCTGTTGATGGATCGATTCTTTGTTCATTGATAAAAATGTCTTCGATCAATTTTACATACGCATCATGACTCAGGGTTTGATGGTCAATATAACCTTGTTTGGCGTACGGGCTGATGACAATGCCCGGCACGCGCAAGCCATATCCGTTTTCGTCCACGTGCGGAGGAACTACCTGATCATAGAATCCGCCCCAATCATCCCATGAAAGAAAGATAGCGGTGCTGTCCCAATCCGGCCCCTGCATGACTGCATTGATCAAACTGGCTGTCCAAGCCTGCCCGTCGCTTAAAAGAGCCGGTGGATGCTCGCTATTTTGTCCGCTGGGCGTGATCCAGCTCACAGCAGGCAGAGTTCCGTTTTTGGCATCCTTGTAGAAATTCGTAACATCCGTGATGTTTTGAAGTTGTCCATCCTGTTTGACCGTGTCAAAGTAAGGCAATGGATTCCAAATGCCGGGTGTCTTTGCATCCTGATGAACGGGAGCGCACTCTGCCTCATCATCCTCACAATCGGGCTCGGTGCCGCTTTGAATATAATAGTTCCAAGTGACTTGATTCTTGAAAAGCAAATACGTTAAGTCTGTCCAGGCATAGTCAGGCGCTGGATGGCCAGGGCCATTTGGGTTATTGGGATGAAAATCAGGAGGGTTGCCCGGCGCCTGCAATGCGTTAATGCAACTCATCGGATCGCCCGCCACACTGCATTTGGCGGACCATTCTGAAACCATGAAGAGATGGGCTGGCAGACTCCAGGAAGCGTTCGGCTCGAACAGGTTATCCTGCAGGACAAAGTTTTGCGCGAGCGCCCAATAATTTGGAATCTCGCGCGCATCGTGATAACCCATCACATCTGTCTTTCCGCTGCCACCGCCGCAGTCAGGATTGTCAGTTGCTTCGCAGCCGGCTTTGCCTTTCTCAGCCTCAGCAACAAAGCCATCCATTTTGCCATTGTCAATATCTTTGGTGGCGTCAGCCTGTCCGTGCGGACCGCCATAATTTAAATCTGCGGGATCATGGTAGGGATAGACACAATTTCCAGTCGCCGGGTCGTTCACGCAGACCGTGAACTTCCCATTGGACATCGGAAAGCCGTTGGCACCGGGGTATGTTCCGAAGTATGAATTGAACGAACGGTTCTCTTGCATGATGATCACGATGTGCTTGATCTTCTCACGAGCGACTGCGAGAGAGTCAGAAGCTGTCGGTGCGGGAGGCGCGGATTGAACAGTCGGCGCGGGAGCTGTAGCCAATGAACTTGGATTTGGAGTGGCTGTCACAACAACGACCACCGGTGTCGAAGTTGAAATCAAGCCGGTTACCGCATTACAGGCGAGCAGAATAAGAGCAGATAGCGCCAAAAGAAAATATTTTATTGGTCTCATGATATTTACCTCACTACATATTAATCAAATCATATGAGACCAGTATTAATGGAGTAATAATTCTTTGTAAAAAAACTGTGACTGAATCACAGTCGCAGTTTTGGTTCGTTTATCATGAACTTTCCAATTCGACAAATAATTGACTTGTAAAAACAATTATTCAAATCACTCTTCTTTGGGCGGCGCGGCGGGACCATAATTTAGCACCTGTCTCACTTGTGTATTTCCCTCCGGCGGGCCAACAATGCCTCGTTCTTCCATCACATCCATCAAGCGCGCGGCGCGCGTATAACCGATACGCATCCTGCGTTGCAACATTGAAACCGAGGCGCGGCCTTCGCGCCGGATAATATCAATCGCATCGTTGAGAAGCGGATCGCCATCGGTTGATTGTTCTTCTTCCCATAATGGCTTTTGTTTGAGCGGAACATTCTCCGGCAAGGCATCCACAGGTGCGCCGGTCACCGCATAAGGGGTGGATGCTGCGGCCTGCGTTTTCCAGTATTCAACTAATTTTTGAATCTCATGATCGGAGACAAACACGCCCTGCAAACGGACCGGTGCAGGCGCATCAGGCGCCTGATATAACATGTCGCCGCGACCCAACAATCGTTCTGCACCGGGTTGATCGAGAATCACGCGGCTGTCCACGCCCGATGCAACCGCAAACGCAATGCGCGCCGGAAAGTTGGCTTTGATCAATCCGGTCACCACATCCACGGATGGACGCTGGGTTGCCAAAATCATATGAATGCCCGTAGCGCGCGCCAATTGTGCGAGGCGCGTGATCGTACTCTCGGTTTCATTCGGCGCAATCATCATCAAATCGGCCAATTCATCAATCACGATCAACAGGAACGGCAGTTTCTTTTTACCTTCCGCTTTCATACGTCCGTTGTAATCTGTGATATTGCGTGAACCGACTTTGGCAAACTCGTGATAGCGTTTGTCCATCTCGCGCGTCATCCATTGCAACATGCTAACGACGCGTTCCACCTCGACCACCACCGGCGCAAGCAAATGCGGAATGCCGTTGTAACCAGTTAATTCCACGCGCTTGGGATCGACCAACACCAAGCGCAAGTCTTCCGGCGTGTTATTCAACAGGAAACAGGAAAGGATCGAGTTCACACATACCGATTTACCCGAACCGGTTGTGCCTGCGATCAACATATGCGGCATCGCCTCCAAATTGGCGGTGATGGGATGCCCGGCCACGTCCTGCCCCAGCGCGAAACGCAACAGTGTTTTATTTCGCTGAAACGTTTCATTCTCCAACACATCGCGCAAAGCAACCAGCGTCATCTCTTCGTTTGGGACTTCAATACCGACGTAGCTGTGTCCTGGAACAGGCGCTTGAATGCGGATGCGCGGCGCGGCGAGCGCCAATGCCAGATCATCGGCAAGCGATGCGATCTTGCTGACGCGCACGCGCGTGCGTCCGCCTCTGGTCTCGACAAAAAGCGGCTCGACGCCAAATTGCGTGATCGTCGGCCCGCGGCTGATCTCAACTACCTGGGCCGGTGCCCCGAAGGACGCTAGGGTTTCTTCGATCAAATGGCCGCGCTGATTAATGAATTCTTCATTTACCGATGGTGCGTTGCCCGCGTCGAGGATGTCATTGACTTGCGGCAGAATCCATTGAATGATCGGCGCACTGACAGTTGTAGTCACAGTTGGAAAATTAGGCGGTGGAGGCGGAACTGATGGCGCACCGGGTTTCTCTTTCAGCGGAGTATAACCATTCGTTTGCGCGTCCGCTTCCGTCGGCACGAGAATCGCCGATGGCTTGATTACCAAATCTTTGAGTTCGCGTGAACGAACTTCCAATCCAGCGAAATAAATCCTGGATGGTTATATCCAATGTCATCGTCAATGCGATCAAGAGCCAGGCCATCAAGGCAATGATCGCGCCCCAAAATCCAAGCCCGAAAAAGAGCAGGCGCTCGAAAATGCCGCCGATATAACCGCCGCCGGCACCAGCCAGTGCCGCCACGTCCGCCATCACTGGCTGAGCAATGATGCTGTGCATGGTGGTTAGCAACCAAATGAAAAGCAAAATGCTTCCAACGGTTCGTTCAAGCGACAATGCCGGAAGCCGTTCATTGCGGCGAAGGATGAGCCAAATGCCAAAGATGAATAACGCAATGGGCAGGATGTAAATCCCCCAGCCAAAAATCTGACCGAGAAAGCGCACCAGGTCTGCTGTCAGTGTTGAGCGCGATGAAGCAATAAGCGTAAGCAGAATCAAAATGCCAGCAATCGCAAGCACAATACCGGTAAAATCAAGCTTGCGTTCTAAAGATAATCTTTCCCAAAATGATGGCTCGGGAGGTAATGGCTCCGGCACTAATGGTTTTGAGTTACTTGTTGGTTTGGTGCGCGTCGGCGCCTTTGGCGGGGTTTTCCGTTTAGGTTTGCGTTTCTTGGAGGGAGAAAAGAATTTAAAGAAAGACATCATCACTCAATATATCAAAGAGCAGTGAAAAATTATAGCACAAATGGTCTGTTTTCTTTAAGGTACAATTGAAGGGCGATTCAAAAATGTAAATGCGAATCGCAAGCTTCGCCTTTATATTTTGGTTCTGTTTATAAATCTTTTACAAGGATTCCTCGTTGTTCGAAATTCTATTTCTCGGTACCTCTGCCTCCGCACCATCGGCAAAACGCGGGCTTTCAGCTCAAATCGTAACGCATAACGAATATCGTTTTCTCATTGACTGCGGCGAAGGCACGCAGCGTCAGATTTTGCAGGCGGGCGTTGGATTCCGCCACTTGACGCGCATCCTGCTTACGCACGGCCATCTCGATCATATCCTCGGACTTGGCGGTCTGGTCAGCACATTTATGCGCTGGGAGGCGATTGAGCAACTGGAAATCTTCGGCGGACGCGGCACACTTGATCGAGTCCGCACTTTGATTGATGATGTTGTCTTGCGCGGCAATCAGACGCCCATGCCGCTCCATTTTCGGGAAATCAAGGCGGGGATGTTCTTCGAGGCGGATGACTTTACGGTCACGGCCTTTCCAGTAACCCATCGCGGGTCGGATTGCCTTGGTTATGTTTTTGAAACAAAAGCACGGCGGCCATTTTTATCAGAGAAGGCGGATGAGCTCGGAGTTCCGTTCGGACCGGAACGAGGCGATCTGGTGGCGGGCAGGGCAATTACTTTATCTAACGGCAAACATGTCGCACCGGACGATGTATTGGGACCGATTGAAAAAGGAATTAAATTAGTCGTGGTGGGTGATTTTGGTAGGACGGATAACCTGTTCGAGGTCTGTAAAGACGCGGACGCACTGGTAATCGAGTCAACCTATCTTGAAGAAGAAACGGAAATGGCACATGAGTTTTCGCATCTCACTGCAAAACAAAGTGCTGAGCTGGCGGTTCAGGCCAATGTTAAGAAATTGATCCTTACGCACATTTCGCGCCGCTACCGCGAGAAGGATGTTTTGAAGGAAGCCCAGTCTATTCATCCGAATGCGGCGGTGGCGCGCGATTTTGATATTTACCAAATAAAGAGAGATGAAAAAAATGGAAATGAATAAACTATTTACAATAGGGGTGTTGACGTCGGGTGGGGATTCGCCCGGCATGAATCCCGCCATCCGCGCCGTGGTACGGGCGGCCCATACACATAATGCAGATGTATTAGGGGTCGTGGATGGCTATGAAGGATTGCTCAATGGTGAGTTTCGTCACCTCGGCGTGCGGGATGTAGGCGGCATTCTACAGCGCGGCGGAACGATTTTGCAAACCAGCCGCAGCCCGCGCTTCATGGAGGCGAAGGGACAACGTGAAGCTATCCGCCGCATGAACGAAGCGGGCATGGATGCTTTGATCGTGATCGGAGGCGAGGGTTCGCTGAAGGGTGCGTATGCTTTGCATCAGCAAGGCGTAAAGGTGATCGGTCTGCCCGGTAGTATTGATAACGATGTGTGGGGAACCGACATTTCCATCGGTACGGACACGGCTATGAACACCATCATGGACGCGGTTGACAAATTGCGCGACACGGCCTCCTCGCATCGCCGCGCTTTTCTGATCGAAACGATGGGACGCAATTGCGGTTATCTGGCCGCGATGACTGGCATCGTCTGCGGCGCGGAGATCATTTTGATTCCAGAGGTTCATGTAACGGTGGAAGAGGTCGGCAAGATCATCGAGGATGCTTATACGCGCGGCAAGACCCACGCCATTATTATCAATGCAGAAGGTTCAGGGCATAACACCACGGAACTTGCGAGTGCACTCGAAGCAATGGATGTCGGCTTTACCACGCGCGTGACCATCCTTGGACATATTCAGCGCGGCGGTTCCCCAACGGCGTATGATCGTCTATTGGCTTGCCGCATGGGAGTGAAAGCCGTCGAGGGTTTGCTGGAAGGCAAGAGCGGACTAATGACCGGGCTTAAGGGCCAGGACATTGAATATACCCCGCTTGAAGATGTAATCAGCAACAGGCGCACCGCGAACCTTGATTATTATCAAATGACAAGGGTGTTGGCGCGCTAAATCATCGTCGGTTCTTCGTAAACTCCGAACACTTTTTTCATCACCTGGATAATCTCGCCGAGCGTCACGTAGGCGTGAACACAGTCCATTAAATATGGCATTGTGTTCTCGGTGCCCTGCAACGCAATGCGAAGCTTATCCATTGCCTGACCCACGCGTCCGTTATCGCGCGTCTTACGGATTACACTCAAACGATCAATCTGACGTTTATAGCCATTCGGGTCCATCTCCAAAATCGGAACCGTGAACGGTTTATCTTCTGCATATGCATTTACGCCGACAATTTTTCGCGTGCCGTTATCAATCTCGCGTTGATAACGATACGCCGCATCGGCGATCTCGCTTTGGAAGAATCCTTTTTCGATGGCGGGAATGACTCCACCGAATTCTTCGATGCGATGGAAATAATCGTAAGCCTGCTTCTCTATTCTATCGGTCTGGGCCTCGACAAAGAAACTGCCTCCGAGCGGATCAATTGTGTTTGCCACTCCTGATTCTTCCGCAATGATCTGTTGCGTGCGTAAGGCAATCGTCACCGCGTGTTCGGATGGAAGTGCCAGCGCTTCGTCGAGTGAATTTGTGTGGAGGCTTTGTGTTCCACCAAGGACCGCCGCCAATGCTTGAATCGCGACACGTACTACATTGTTTTCCGGTTGTTGCGCGGTGAGCGATACACCCGCCGTTTGTGTATGGAATCTTAATAACCATGATCTTGGATTCTTCGCCTTGAAAGTTTCCTTCATCTCTCGCGCCCAAATGCGTCGCGCAGCGCGGTACTTCGCAATCTCTTCAAAGAAATCGTTATGTGCGTTGAAGAAGAACGATAGGCGTGGCGCGAATTCATCTACATCCATGCCGCGCTCGATTCCCCAACGGACATATTCCATGCCATCCGCAAGCGTAAATGCCAATTCCTGCGCGGCGGTTGAACCCGCCTCCCGGATGTGATAGCCGCTGATCGAAATCGTATTCCACTGCGGGACTTTTTGCGAGCCGAATTCCATAGTGTCAACCACAAGTCGCATCGATGGATTAGGCGGAAAGATATATTCCTTTTGCGCGATGAACTCTTTAAGGATGTCATTTTGGAGCGTGCCGCGTAATTGATCGGACCGTACACCCTGTTTTTCCGCCGCGGCGATGTACATCGCCCAAATGATGGCGGCGGGTGAATTGATCGTCATGCTGGTGGAAACTTTATCGAGCGGAATGCCATCGAGCAGAATCTCCATGTCTTTCAACGATGATACAGCCACACCGCATTTTCCGAACTCGCCGAGCGCCTCGGGTTGGTCGGTGTCGTAGCCCATGAGCGTAGCGAGGTCGAACGCGATTGAAAGTCCGGTTTGACCCTGATCGAGCAGATATTTGAATCGCTTATTGGTTTCCTCCGCCGTTCCAAATCCGGCGAACATGCGCATCGTCCATAACTTGCCGCGATGCAGCGTCGGATGAATGCCGCGCGTATATGGATATTCGCCGGGCAAGCCGAGGTCCCTTTGATAATTTAAATTTTCTAGATCGAGTGGAGTATAAAGTCGGTTGATGGGTTCGGACGATGTGGTGATGAATTGATCCTGTCGCTCCGACATGGATGCCAGAGTCTTTTTCAGGGAAATCTCTTCCCACTTCTCAAGAGAATCTTTTAACTCGGTCAGTTTCTTTTTATCATACATAACTCTCTCCTCGTTTGGCGAACGATGGACAAGATTATACTTTCATTCATCCGAAATCGAATCTGGTATACTCACTTTGATGCTACCAAAGGTTATTTATGCCAAGTTCTGAAATTGACGTTGATCCCTGCGATCACATTACCAGCGACGCCATCGGCAAACCGGGCCAGCGCGTTTTTTATATCCAAGCCTTTCGCGCAGAAAAGACTTACACCGTGATCATTGAGAAAACTCAACTGCTTTCAATGGCCGTCGGTGTGGAAAAATTTTTAGCGGAAGTGGCGCGGCAGAATCCCAACCTCGAGGAAGCCGCGTCCGATTACATCGAGGAACAGATGCACATCAATCCGCCTGTTGATCCGATGTTCCGCGTCGGCGAGATTGGACTCGGATACGATCAAGTTCGCGACCGAGTGGTGCTGTTGGTGCGCGAACTGCTAACCGAAGATCAAGATCCCGAATTGGGCGCGGTCATCCGCTTTTGGTGCACGCGCGAACAGATCCATAAAATGGCGCGCTGGGGCGCGGAAGTTTCACAGCGCGGGCGTCCGCTTTGCCCGCAATGCGGACAGCCAATGGAACCCGAAGGTCACTTCTGCCCAAAGAAGAATGGGCATTTGCATTAAGTATCTATTCTTTTATGAATACAACTATTGAGGTTATTGGCATTTATCCCACCGAAGCGGATGAGTCCGTACATTTAGTAGAAATCCTAGTAAGAAACTCAGAGGGCAGATTTGATTTATCCGAATTTACTCAGGAAGTTAATGGGCAGCCAAAACAAAATTGGCAAGTTCCTTGGGATGAAAGAATACTAGATAGCATAGGTGAAAAAGTAATTGCAGATTCTTTTTCTGTAAAGAAAAAACCTGAATTGTGGAATGGAATTGTGCGATTGACCTTCTTCTTTCATTACCTTGATTTCTTTAAGCCTTTAATAACTCCGTTCGGCTTGGTGCCTTTAATAAATCAAAAATCAAAACCTGATCGTCTTTCTGAAATTGAATATAAGTCACCTGATTAATTGTCAGTCGTAAATGTCAAATTCTCCTGAAACAGATCTTCTCAGAGCTGTCTTCCAACAAGGCAAAATTAAACTCAAGGGCCAGTTCATGCTCGGCTCTAATTACACGTTCCTCGTTGATGTTCATTATCAAGGTAAAACATATCCCGCAGTCTACAAACCGTCGCGTGGCGAACAACCGCTTTGGGATTTTCCCGAGAACACGCTTGCTTTGCGCGAGGTCGCTGCATATGTCGTCAGCGAGGCGCTGGGCTTTCACTTCGTCCCGTTCACCACGCTACGCGCCGACGGTCCGCACGGCTCCGGTTCGCTCCAGCAATACATCGAGTACGATCCCGAATATCATTACTTCAATTTCAGCGATGAAGACAAAGCGCAATTAAAGCCGGTCGTTTTGTTCGACTTGCTCGTCAACAATGCCGACCGCAAAGGCAGTCACGTTTTCTTCGATAGCGACTCGCACAAGCTTTGGGCAATCGATCATGGGATTTGTTTTCACGAATATGATAAACTGCGGACAGTCATTTGGGATTTTGCGGGTGAGCCGATTCCCACTGATTTATTATCGTGCATTTCGCATCTCTCCTCGAACCAAAGCTTGCTCGCTGACCTTCAACCTTATCTCAGCTCGCGTGAGATCACCGCGCTCAAATCCCGCGCCAAAGCATTGATTGCCTTGCGAGTTTTCCCGCGTCCGCCGCAAGGACGAAGATCGTTTCCATATCCGCCAGTTTGATTCACCTGGCATTGTGGGCGGAGCAAAGAAATCTCAGGTTGCCATGCAATAGATTGTTTGATGATTACTTGAGATTGCCACGACCTGCGAAGCAGGTCTTGCAATGACAATTTAATAACAGGAGAACTCATGAATTACAAACTCACCTTCATCGGTTTCGGCAACGTCGCCTGCGCACTGATTCATTTATTGGAACGCAAACGCGCAACCTTAAAAAATCAATATGACATTACGTTTTCCGTGACCGGCATCGCCACCGGCAAACATGGATTTGCAGTCAACCCAAATGGACTCGATGTTGAGAAAGCATTGTCACTTGTCAAATCTGGTCAATCGGTTGCGAGTCTTTCGTCAATGCCCGTGAACGATTCATTATCGGTCATCAAACAATCCAACGCTGATGTGGTGTTTGAAAACTCTCCGGTGAATGTCGCAACAGGTCAACCCGCGATTGATCATTGCCGCGCGGCGTTGAATGCGAATATGCACGCCATCACTGCCAATAAAGGCACGGTGGTGCATGGTTATCGCGAGTTGACTGCGTTGGCAAAATCAAAAAACAAAAAGTTTTATTTTGAGTCAACGGTATTGGGCGGTACGCCGGTTTTCTCCGTGTTCCGCGAAGCGATGCCCGCCGCCGAGTTAATTTCTTTCAAGGGCATCATCAATTCGACTACTAATATCATCCTGACGCGCATGGAAAACGGTGAGACGTTCGATGAAGCCGTGAAGTATTGTCAAAGCATCGGCGTGGCAGAGACCGATCCGTCCAACGATGTGGACGGCTGGGACGCGGCGATTAAGGTCGCGGCGTTGATCACGGTCTTGATGGATACGCCGTTCACGCCGCAGGAAGTGAATCGAACCGGCATCCGCGGCATCACGCCGGAGATGATTCGAGAAGCGAAAGCTAAAAGTCAGCGTTGGAAACTGGTCGCGTCCGCGGAGCGAAACGAGAATCAAATCGTCGCGCGCGTCGCGCCGGAATTAGTGGATGCATCTTCGCGTTTGTATGGAATGGAAAGCGCCAGTGCCGGGCTTGAATTCCGCTCCGATGTGATGGGCGACCTAGCGATCATCCAATCCGAACGCCCCGGCATGGGCGCCGGACCCGAAGAAACTGCTTACGGACTCTTTGCGGATTTCATCAATGTGGTGAAAGGATAAACAGAAATGAGCCAATGGATTTCCATTGGTTCTTGTTTTTTTTATTAGACATTACTTGCGCTTGTTATCGGATGAGACCACGATTGAGCCTTACGGTCGAAATTTTCTAATTTCATTCGCTACATCGTCGGAATTGATAGGATTCAAAGCATCATTTCTAACGACCGCTACATTGTTTGATCTTGAGATTATAAAATAAAGAAACGGCGGGCCAACTTGAGGTGTAATTTCTGATGAGAACCTGAGGGTTAAATCTGCTAACAAGACTTCGATCAAGTAGATTTCGAAGATTAAGTTTTGTATTGCCACCATTTGATATTTCACGGAGAAGTGTATCTATTACTATAGAAGCGAGGTCGTTTTGACCATTATACAAAAAACACATTCCCTGTTGTTGCAGTGAGTGATCGCATATCTTATATTCTCTGGTAATTTGATTTGCAGGACGAGGTCGATCGATGCCCAGAAAATATGAAATAATCTTGGATTTGAATTGCGGTCAAATCCAGAGATGTGATAGCCGACATCATCCGCTCCAAGCGTATCGGGTTTGTATTCTGTCTTTAAATACTTTTGAGTAAGGTCCACTAAATCTTCTATCGATGGATGATTTAGTTCGATAATCTTTCGCTCGAGAAAATTGCCAATCTGATTGCCATCACACGAGCCCCAAGTTGTAACGCAATCTACGCCTGGAAATTAAATGATTTTCTTCCTTGCTCGTACTCCCGCGAATCGCCAAAGTCTAGCGTGACCGCGCTGTTTACGGCTGTAATCATCCTATCTGAAGCTGCTATTGATAATACAACAGTCAGATTCATCTCCTTGGGCTTCTAATTATATTTGGGATTTACTTTCTAGTTTTCAAATGAATCATATATTGTATTTTCATCCAGTCGGAGATCAAGCCGATTGTTCTGATTTTCAAATTGATCTCCTTATGTTTGAAATAGTAATAGATCTTCAATATCTCAAAGCGACTGTCCCAAGACAAAATATCATTGGTGTTTTTCAATCCCCACTTTAGATAAGATTTCTCGTCTAGGCCGCTGCTGTTGATAACTCGTTTGTTGGCAATCTCCATACCGCGTGGCGAACATGCATCGAAGAACACTTCGCATTCCGGAAAGACATCCGCAATCCTTTTTAGAAACGTCTTTACTTCGTCTTCTTTGAAATAATAAAATACACCTGCTGCGATAAACAAAATACCGTCCACAATTTTAATTTCCTTCAGCCAATTCTCTTGGAGAAAAGAAGCCGAGATAAACTTTCTTCTTTCACCTTCCTTGATGAATTTTCTTCTCAACTCGATGACATCTAGCAAATCCAAGTCGTACCAAGTAAGCAAGCCGTTATCTATTCTGTCAAATGTCGTATCCATGCCGCAACCGATATTCACAATGGTCCCCTTTGGATGTTTCTCGAGAAAATTATTAATCACCTCATCAATATAAATACTGCGCATGATCCAAGCGACTTGACTTATTTCGCTAATATTCTCGGCGATACTAGCAAAGTCATAATCTACTTTCTCGATGATTTCCAGCGCGGTCCGATCTCGAAGCAAAGGTTTTTCCTTTTTTGACTCGAAAGGCGCGCCCCCACAACGGTAGAAACAGCGTTTTTTGCACATCGCCAAGTTCGACAGAAATCTTTCCCATTTTTCCTCCGCGTCTCTCTTCCCAACTATTGGTTATATAGAACCATTCTGTATAGTTGCATTATAGAATCTCTTCATCAAAAGGGCAATCGTATCTATCCTGCTTATGTCCGATTCTGATGTCTTTGTCAAATGCTGTGTCGGCTACAGAATCTAAGCAGGCTGGGTTCGTTTTATTTGAATTTCTGGTTCGATGTTAGACTATCAAATTGAACAATAAATATGGTAATTCATAGGAGCATTCAATGAACTCAATCCAAGGCAAGCGTGTTATTGTAACTGGACCGACTTCCGGCGTGGGAAAGGAGATCGCAGTACAGCTGGCTGCACTCGGTGCAGAACTAATTCTTGCCTGCCGTGATCTCCAAAAAGGGAATCAAACTGCAACTGAAATCATTCAACGCACCGGCTCATCCAAACCGGTTGTGCTGTATATGGATGCCTCCAGCCAGAAATCTGTCCGGGAATTCGCGAAAGAAATTCATCAGAAATACTCACGCTTTGATGCGCTGGTTAACAATGCGGCAGGCAACCGCGGCGCACTTCCCAAAATCAACAGCGCCGACGGCATTGAGTTAACGTTCGCGACGAATGTGCTTGGCTATTTTTTATTGACTCAGGAATTGCTGGATCTACTGAAGAAGAGTGCACCCTCCCGTATCGTCAATGTAGCTTCGACTTTTGCCAGTGATCTCGATTTGGATGATTTACAATTCGAGCGCCGTCCATTCGAGAGCTTCAAAGCCTACGCTCAATCAAAGGCATGCAACCGGTTGTTGACGTGGGCATTCGCGCGGCGTTTGGATGGAAGCGGCGTGACGATCAATGCCATGACCCCAGGGCTGATTACTGAAACTGGTCTTTATCGCAATGCCGCACCGGAATTGGTCAAGCGTCTGAACCAATATTCTGGTGGACGCACAAGCGCACAGGGTGCGGATACCGCCGTCTGGCTGGCAAGCGATTCTGAAGTGGAGGGAGTTACCAACAAGTTCTTTGAAGATCGCAAAGAGCTTTCCTGTGAGTTTCGGAATGAAAAGAAAGAGGAAAAACTTTGGAGTATTTGCGAAGGATTCGTAAACCGATGACGCAACCGAGACAGAGCATATTACGGAATATTTTTTGTCAAATATAACTCACCGCGTTCGAAGCCGCGTTCGAGATAGTATTCGCGTGTTCCAATAGCGGAGATAACCGCCATTCTCTTGAAGCCATTTTCTATTGCGATCTGCTCTGCTTGATGAATTAAATTCGTTCCAAGCCCCGTATGTTGCGCCGCGCCGGTTTTTTCCTCGCCCACTGGCAATGACTGTCCATACACATGAACTTCGCGGATCAACGCCGCGCCATCCAAATCATTCAATTGAGTCTGTGACGCATCTTTAGATGGCAAAGATAAACGAATGAAGCCCGCCAGCTTGTCATCGGGCGTGACGTAAGAAATGAAGTGCTCTTCAGCATGGTCGGCACCATATACAAGATCATCCAACTTAAGCAAAGCAGGATCAACCGTCTTGCCTCTGACCTCGCGGCAGCGGATACATTCGCAATGCGTACCGCGTCGTTTCATTTCATCATGAACATCCTGCCGCAAACTCGTGCGGCGATTCCCCTCCACCACATTCGTGGACGGGATATCGCGGATGATGCGGTTCACGCGGCAATAGCGCGGGATGGTCGTTTTGACATCCGCGATCAAATCAATCAACTCTTCCGTGGTATATGGACGAAACTCGCCGCGCTTCCAATATTCATAAAGCTCCGCATTCGCCAATAATTGATTTGGATAAATCTTGATCTCATCGGGACAAAAGCCCTGCCACAACTTCGCAAAGTCTGCGCGGTCTGATTCAGGAGTGGCGCCATGCAGGTTGGGCATCCAATGCAAGACGATTTTGAATCCCGCCGCGCGCAGCAATGCCGTTGCGCGGCGTGTGCATTCCACGTCGTGTCCGCGCTTATTCATCTCGAGGATGCGGTCGTCCAAACTCTGCGCGCCCATTTGGACTTTGGTCACGCCGAGATGTCGCAACCAATGGATTTCATCGGGTGTAATCTCATCGGGACGTGTTTCGATGACCAGTCCAACATTTCGATGTGATGCCGATTCGTTCAAGGATTGTGCTTCGGCAAATCCGCCTCCTCTTTCTGTCCCCCCAAATCCTTTGAATTTTGGGGGATTTGGAGGGGGGTCTCATTCATGGCATCGAAGCAGCACTTCACGAACCATTCCTGATAGTCGCGCCTGTATGAGCTCCACGTTCCACCCAGAATCAACAATTCGATTTTGTCAGTGGGGTGTCCCAATGATTCCAAAGCTTGAATGCGTGACTTCACTTGCAAATATGGATCGAAGTCATGTTCGAGGCCGCGCATTGCGCCTGGTTCATCGGCTAGATAGGATTTTGGCATCCGTACATCGGTGGGACAAAAAATACATTTACCGGGACACGGATAAGGCTTGGTCAGAACCGTGACCGTTGTCACGCCCGAAAGCGTGCGCATGGGTTTCATCCTCAGACTTTCAAGCAGATGCATATCGGCGCCCATTTCATTGGTTTGCACCATCTCATGGTACGCGGCGACCAAAACATATTTACCGAGATAGCCACCGTCCTTGAGCGGATAATGCCGGATCGCATCCATCACTGTGCGGCCGTTGCGAATCTCATCAATGGCCTGGCGCGCCAAAATCATCCACTCAGGTCGGATGGTGTGAGTAGAGACCCATTCTTCCTGTTTTAGTGATCTCATTTTGATTCCTCAGGCTTCAACACAAATTGATCTTTCACTTCAGCCATGGTCTTGTGCTTGAATAAATCCGTGTGGAGACCGCATTCGGTTTTGCCGCATCCGGCCCAACGTCCGGCGCGATCGTCGTCATTCAATCCAACCGCGATGGTGCATGGCGCGCATCCAATACTTCGATAGCCGCGTTCATATAACGGATGCGTTGGCAGATGAAATTCTTCCATATATGCTTGCACATCGCGCTTCGTCCAGTTGAGCAGGGGATTCACTTTCAATAAGCCATCATCCTGCAATTCCAAAATTTTTGCATGCGAACGTTCCGCAGTCTGGTCGCGTCGAATACCGCTGATCCACGCCCGCAATCCGCTCAATGCTTTTTGCATCGGCTGGACTTTATGAATGTAACAGCACAAGTTCGGGTCCTGTACCGGTAGGATGCGCGTGTTCTGACGGGCAAAGATGTCCCAGCGCGAGTCGCGATAAAGATCAACGACGTTGAGATTCCATTCATGCTGGATTTTTTCCCGGAAGATCAACGTATCCCAAAAGTGATAGCCAGTATCGAGGAAGAAGATGCGAAGCGTGGGCATGATGTGCACGGCCATATGCAGAAGCGGCATGCTTTGCGTCTGGAAGGAGGTGCTCATGGCGATATCGGGCGCAAAAGTTTCCACCGCCCATCGAATGATCTCTTGCGGTGTCCTCGCTTCGAATTGCGCTGAAAGCGCATCCACTTTACTTTTGCTGAACATGACCCAAAATTATACCCGTTATAATTAAGGCGTGAACAATATTATTACAAAGCAGTTGCTGGATTTGAACCACCGCTTCTACACGGAATACGGGCGCGATTTTTCCGCCACGCGCGGGCGTCTGCAAACGGGCGTGCTGCGCGTAATCGAATCCCTACGGGGCGATGAATCGATTTTGGATTTGGGATGTGGCAACGGCGAATTGGCGCGGACCTTATCGCGGCGCGGCTATCATGGTTCGTATCTCGGCCTCGACTTCAGCCTGCCGCTCCTCGATGAAGCGGAATGCGAACCTTTTGCTTTTCCAGTTCAATTCATGCAAGTGAATTTGGTTTCCAACGATTGGAATATTGAAACTCGCAATGGCATATATGATGTTGTCTTTGCTTTTGCTATTCTTCATCATATTCCCAGTATTGAACCGCGTTTGCAAATCATCAAAAAGATTCATAGACTATTGAAACCGGATGGAGTGTTCATACATTCTAATTGGCAATTTCTGAATAGTCCGCGCTTGAAAGCAAGGATTCAACCTTGGGAAAGTATCGGCTTGCAGGAAACAGATGCGGATGCCAATGATTATCTGCTCGATTGGAGGCGCGGCGGCAAGGGTCTGCGCTATGTGCATCATTTCGATGAATCGGAATTAGGAGATTTAGCGAAAGCCAGTGGCTTTGAAATCGTCGAAACGTTTTATTCGGATGGAGAAAACAAACTCCTCAGCATGTATCAAATATGGAACGCAATCTAATTTTCTTGACAGGATTGTGCATGCCTGTTCATCGAACCAATTAATACGCATTCGGGAACTCGTAGTTCACGCCATCCTCGGATGCTAAACCAATTTTGCAAAGCTCCAGGAGACCTTCAGTGAACGCCTTATATAAGTTGTCGAATTGTTGAAGAACGGCTTCGCTGTACAAGGTCATAAAGCAAAACTGGAAAGTATTTTTTGGAAATTTTATTATCGGGTTTATGCGATCCCAAATGAGAAAGGCTGAATGGTCTTCATTCCCCAGCAAGTGACAAAGCTGGCGAAATCCCGAATTGGCCACCAATAGCTGTTGCATTGACTCGTTATTAGAATAAACATAGAAATCCTGATCAAACTGGGCATCACCGCTAGATACGGCTTTGATGTTGCTATGCCCGTCTGACCAATACACGTCCCCCAACGAATTTCCTTTGCGCCTGATGGTGAATTGAAATCCGGTGTTGCCGAGAAAGAGCACTGCCTAGCGTAGATACATTACTGTCGACCCACGTGTTTGAATTGTGTCAGCCCAGGCAGTAATTAGAATTTTCCAATTTTTGAAATTGGCATTGACGTTTCGGCTCTTTGGCATCGCAAAAGTTCCGCGCTCGACATATGTTCCACCGATTCGGTTTGCAATCTGTTGAAAATCTTCTTTGTAGTCCATTTCTAATGGCACCTTTCTGGAAAGGTTATATTGGAAAACTAAGCCTGATTATTAAACATATGCAATCCAAGCTCAATCGCTCAAAAATACTAATTTTTCGTTTCTTGTTTTTTGCGGAGATTATTCTGATTTCATTTGAAAAAGATCTGAAGATTTCAAGTTTTGTTGAGCGGATTGAATCCTTCGCCCACTGCTTCATGCGCCTGACCAATCACCATGAAAGCCTTTGGATCAACTTCCTGAAGGATGGCCTTCAGTTGAGAAACTTCCGAACGATTGATCACACAATACAGAACAGGACGTTCCGCACCGGTGTACGCGCCTTTGCCTTGCAGAATGGTCATGCCGCGCTCCATATCCACAAGGACGCGTTGAATAACAGCATCGGGTTGGTTGGTAACGATCAGCGCAGTGCGCACCACGCCCGGACCCTCGAGAATCGTTTCCGAAACCAGACCGCTAACGTATAACGTGATAATGGCATAAAGCGCCTGCTTCCAACCAAAGACGAATCCCGCTGCGAGGATCACAGCAGAATCCACCATCAGATAACTTTGCGTCATCGGAACACTGCGATAATGATTCAAGATCCGGGCGAGGATGTCCGAGCCGCCACTGGTGCCGCGCGCGCGATAGACCAATCCGTATCCCACGCCGCTGACCACTGCGCCATAAAGAGAATTCAAAAAGATATCATCGGTTATTCCTTGCGTGGGAAAAAAATTCAAGCGCGGAATTAAGTCTACGAAGAAAGAAT
Organism: uncultured Chloroflexia bacterium; assembly: GCA_963783295.1. Classification (GTDB taxonomy): domain Bacteria; phylum Chloroflexota; class Anaerolineae; order Anaerolineales; family Villigracilaceae; genus Fen-1038. The sequence goes on from CAWAMX010000003.1 coordinate 73,923, forward strand.
AAACCACAACTGCGAACGCCGTGCGAAGCGCAAAGCGCCATCCGCCCAGAAAACGCCAGCCGAGGATGAATAACGGAATATTCCCAATCAAAACCATCAGCCCAATCGGCCAATGCGTGTAGTGATTGACGAGCTGCGATATTCCGCTCACGCCGCCGCTTGCTAGATTCGCGGGGACGAGGAATAAGCGCAATGCAATGGCTTGTATGCCCGCCCCGATGAAGATCAAGGCATAGTCAAAGAAGAACGGCAAAAATCTTTTCAGCGAATTCATTGCATTGATTATTGATCCAGCAAATTCACACCCGTCAGTTTTTCTATCACACCGATCACAGCAGAGTTATCCAACTCGCCCATTCCAAGTTCGATCATCTTCTCAAAAAGTTTTGTGTTCTCCGTCGCCGAGGGCAATGGCAATCCATATTGACGCGCGGTCTCCATCACGATCCTCATATCCTTCAATTGCATGTAAGCTTTGAAGCCCGGCGCACGATTGCCTGCGAATAAACGCGGCGGCTTGACGTCCAACGTCCAGCATTGGGCCGCGCCCGCCTTGATCGCTTCCACAACCTTTTGCGGATCAACACCGGCTTTGCGCGCGAAGATTAGCAATTCACCCATGGCCGTCATCTGCGCCGCGACCATAATTTGATTCGCCGCTTTCGCGACTTGTCCTGCGCCCGAGTCGCCGACATGCGTAACGGTCTTGCCTATTGCATTGAAAATCGGCATGACTTTTTCAACCGCTTCAGATGGACCGCCGACCATGATGGTCAATGTTCCATTCTTCGCCCCGATATCTCCGCCGGAAACGGGCGCGTCCAGCGATAGCACACCTTTGGTTGATAACTTTTCAGCAATCATGCGCGCTGAGGCTGGCTTGATGGTGGAATTATCAACGAAGGTCAAGCCTTTGTGCGCACCCTCGATGATCCCTTTTTCACCCAGCGCGACTTTCTCTACATCCGGCGAATTGGGCAGGTTGGTAATAACAACATCCACTTGCGATGCAACATCAGCTGGTGAATTCGCGGCAGTTGCACCTTCATGAACCAATTCATCTACCGATGCACTTGAACGGTTATGAACGACAAGTGGGAAACCAGCTTTTAAAATATTGTGCGCAACAGATTTGCCCATCAATCCGAGACCAATATATCCAACCTTAAGCATAAAGACTCCTTGTCCGATTTTGAAGTGTTATTACAGAAAAATTTAATTCGATTATACCAATGAGCCTGACGGTCTTATCATAATAAACAAAAGACCCGCTTCCGATATAGGATGCGGGTCATGGGTCGATGACTGAAGCGTTATTTGATCTCGTAGGTCATATCCACAGTTACAGTTAACGTCAACTGACCTGTATTGATCGGTACGGACGCTGGTGCCACCGCAAGACCGCCGCCACCTTTGCCATATGCATCTGTCACGGGCTGTGGAATATCATTTGTGAAGCTGACGGTCTGCAGATTGCCGAGCACGACGCCCGAGGCAGAAGCAAGCTCTTGTGCTTGTGTTTGTGCATCTTTGACAGCCTGATCGCGGGCCTGTTTGATCGCCGTGCTTTTATCAGCGACATCGAATTGAATGTTGTTCACACTATTGGCACCTGCTTGTACGGTGGCGTCCAATATGTCGCCTAGTTTGTCTAATTGATGGACTGTCGCATAAACAGTATTATCTACAATGTAAGTTGTGGTTCCGGGCTTTCCGGTTTGTTGATCGTATTGCGTATTGGGGTAGATGCTGAAGTTGGTGGTACGAATATCTTTTGTGTCCACTCCGAAGTTTGTCAGCGCAGTGATCACTTGATGAGTTTGATCATTGTTAGTTGAAACAGCCTCGGAAGCAGTGGGTTGTTCAGTATGCACGCCGATATTGATGTACGCCACATCCGGCGTAAGATAGACTACCCCTGTTCCGGTCACATTCAATGTCCGTTGAGGCGGCGCGGGATTGGCAGCGAAAGTTGTCGCGCCGCAGGCACTTAGGACAACTGCACCAAATAGAACTGCTGATACGAGCAGAAATTTGATTCGCATGATGATCTCCTTTTTGTTTTTCTCCAGACGTCTGATTTATTCGAAAAGTTCCCGCATATTTTAAACGATGATTGTTTACTTGTAGAATGAGGGTTAACAGAAAACGACCATTGTGGTCGTTTTCCGTCTTTGATAAGATTGAATTCATTTCCGCAGTGTGCGATTATCGTCATAACTTCGAGCGCTCATGCCAACTGGGTGATAAGTTGGTTCGGGCGAAGTAATGGGTCGAGGCGATTCAAAGGCGGGGGCAGGTTTGGAAGAAGGACGAACATAAGTCGAAGTCTGAACGGCGGCTTGGGGGCGCGATTGAAGTACAGGACGAATTGGCTTGGAGTTCGATGGCTGGATCTCTGCTATGGTGAAAATGTTCTCGCCCGCAATTGAGAATGTTCCAATAATCAGGACGCGAATCAACCAGACCATCACAGCTACAAAGATAGGCACTGCTTTCGTAAGTGTGGCTTCGCCGATCAATATACTGCCTCGGGAAGTGTGATCCATGATTGCCACGGAGACTCCCCACCAGGTGAGTGTCGCGTTGAACAACGCTGCCATCAGCCACGCGCCGAAAAGATACCAGACTTCCGTGGGTTCGTCACGTCCGCGTTGGGGCGTGAAGATGCGTGCAATGCCGGCAAAGTCTATGCCGCAAAAGGCAAAGGCGAGGACGGTAGCCCAAGTGATGCCTGCAAACTTTAAATTCCCAAGCAAGTCAGTGAGTGCGAAGGCGGTGGTCGAATAGTTAAAGACTTCAAAAGCAAGCAATGCGCTAAGAAGAATGGCGCCAAAGATTGCGCCGCGTCTTGACACTGTACCGCGCAGAAAGGGCATAAACTGGATAGAGAAGGATCGGTTCATGGAAATCTCCTTTTGCTTTGCTAACACATGGAGCAAAGCTGTTCTAAATATAGAACAAATATTCTAAAATGTCAAGCACGAAATCTCGAGACGCAATCCTGAGATTCGCTTGACAGCATTCAGCACCTGAATTATAGTTGCTCCTATAAAGTCTATAATATCAATAGACATTCTATGAGACTTTCAAAGCGCGGCGAGTATGGCTTACGGGCAATGATCATGTTGGCAACGCCTGGGTCCGACGGACATCCAGCGGTTGCCCAGATTTGAGAAATCTCAGAGCGGGAGAAGATCCCTGGCAAGTTTCTTGAACAGATCCTACTCACGCTCAAGAATGCTGGGTTGTTACACAGCAAAATGGGTGTGGGCGGTGGTTATCATTTGGCGAAGCCTGCGAGCGAGATCAGCCTCGGTCACATTATCCAAATCTTGGATGGTCCATTGGCGCCTGTCAAATGCGTCAGCCAGATGGCGTACGAACCGTGCGGTTGTCCTGACGAGGAAACCTGCGGTTTACGATTAGCAATGGGTGATGTGCGCAACTCGCTTGCGAAGATTCTTGATGGCACCTCGTTGGAAGATGTCACTCGTCGTGTGAGTAAAGTCCGTAAGTCGCAAAAATCTCGTTGATCTAATTTCTTCTTCAACGTTTTTTTTTGCAACTCAAATGTCTATTAGTCTTATAGACTATATAATAAATCTGTATGTCCTGGAGGCAAAATGAAAAACATGTTTTTCAAATTATTAACTCTGGTTGTGGTCGGGATGCTGACGCTTTCCGCCTGCGGAAGCCCGGCGATAGGGACGCCTGCCCTTCCTACCGCTGCCCAACCCACTGCCGCTCCCGCTGCGACCTCGACCGTTGCGGCTCCCACAGCTCAACCGCTCAGTGGAACGATTAATATTTCCGGAGCGTTTGCGCTATATCCCATGATGACCGTCTGGGCTGGTGAGTTCACCAAGCTGAACCCCGGCGTTCAATTCAATGTTCAAGCGGGTGGAGCTGGCAAAGGGATGACGGACACACTGGCGGGTGCGGTTGATATCGGCATGGTCTCCCGAGAAATCCAGCCCGCTGAAGTGGCCAAGGGCGCATACGGGGTGCCGGTTGCCAAGGATGCTGTTTTCCCGGTCATTAGCGCACAAAATCCGGTGTTGGCGGACATTATGGCCAAGGGAATCAGCCAGGCCACCTTCAAGAAAATCTTCATAACCGGCGAGATCACAACCTGGGGCCAGGTGGTTGGCAAGCCTAGCGACACGGATGCGATCCATGTTTACACTCGGTCAAACTCAGCAGGCGCCGCGGACGAGTGGGCATTGTTCTGCGGTGGAAAGGTTCAAGCCGATCTTCTGAAGACGGCGATCGGAGTCAACGGAGAACCGGCACTGGTAGCCACAGTCATCAAGGACCCACTCGGAATCTCTTATAGCAACCTGAACAGCGTATTTGATGTGACCAGCGGCAACATCGTGACCGGCGCCGCCGTGCCGCCGATCGATGCTAGTGGCACTGGTCAAATCACGCCAGATGAGGTATATAAGACCACAGCGGACGCAGTCAACGCAGTCGCAGCAGGTAAATACCCATCACCTCCGGCTCGCTTTGAGAATCTGGTGACAAAGGGCAAACCCACTGGTCTTGAGCAAGCCTTTATCCTGTGGATTCTCACAGACGGTCAAAAAGACCTTAGCCAGGCGGGGTATGTGCCCCTGACAGCGGATCAACAAACAGCCGCTCTGGCAAAGGTTAAATGAATCGACAAATTCAAACAGATAGAAATAAAGCAAATCTGGAATCAGAAGGCCGGCCAAGCCGGCCTTCTGTGGTTGCCCGTAACCAGCAAAACCAATTAGCAAAACATACGTTTTTTATTATTACGTTATTGCCGATGATTCTTATTTCGGCAATTACGATTGTACTGGCTGTCCGTTCCTGGCCGATCCTGAGTACGTATTCCTTTAAAGATCTATTTTTAGGCTCCACCTGGAGACCGGACAGCGGGCTCTTTGGTTTTTGGCCTTATATCACGGGCACCTTCTGGGTAACCACTGTTGGCATTTTGCTTGCAGTTCCGCCTTGTCTACTCTCAGCTCTCTATCTATCCGAATATTCTCGTTCATTCACTCGTTCCATCGCAAAACCCATCCTTGATTTGCTGGCCGCCATTCCCCCAGTGGTCTATGGCGTATGGGGTTTGCTTGCCATCGTTCCATTTGTGGAGGATATGCTTGCGCCATTTTCCAAACGATGGCTCAGCTATATTCCGATCTTTGAAGTCACTCAACCGACTGGGTTCAGCATCATTGCAGGTGGTATTGTGTTGGCAGTGATGATTGCCCCATTGATCATCTCGGTAGTATATGAAATCCTGAGAACCGTACCGGACGATCTTCGACATGCCTCCCTAGCGGTTGGAGCTACACAATGGCAGACGATTCGTCAGATTGTGATTCCGCGCGTCGTTCCGGGAATGGTCGCGGCGGTTGTATTAGCGGCTTCACGCGCCCTGGGAGAGACGATGGCCGTGCTGATGGTGGTCGGAAACGTGGCGCAGGTTCCGAAGTCCATCTTCGACGCTGGCTATCCGCTTCCGGCGTTGATCGCCAACAATTACGGAGACATGATGTCCATTCCGCTTTATGATGCGGCCCTGCTCTGTGCGGCGCTCATCCTCCTCATCCTCATATTGATCTTCAATATCCTTTCAACTCTTGTACTTCAACGAATGCTGGGAAAAAATTGGGCATGATGAAAAAACGCTGGCAACGACGACATATTGTTGAAGCCTTTGTTAAAGGCATGATGATTGTTTCATTCCTTGTGGTGGCTGGCGGCCTGGGCGCAATCCTTTGGACTATTCTTGTCAATGGTTTGCCTGCATTGACATGGGCTATGGTCACTCAAGTGCCTCAGGGCGGCTTCTATCTTGGAAAAGGCGGCGGCGTATTGAACGCCATCCTGGGTTCGCTGTATCTCGCGGGCGGAGGTACATTGCTTGCACTGATATTCAGTTTGCCCATTGCGCTCTACCTTGAGACTTATCTCGGCGACTCAGATTGGGGCCGTTATGTTCGCCTCTCGCTGGATGTGCTTTGGGGGATTCCGACCATTGTCTATGGCGTGTTTGGATTCATCATCATGCTGGCAATCGGCCTGCGTGCCTCACTGCTGGCGGGCATTGTGGTCCTATCGCTGATCGAGTTGCCGATCATGGTACGCGCCATGGATGAAGTGATCCGCCGCATGCCCGTTGACCTTGAACAGGCTGCGCTGGCCCTCGGCTCGACCAAGCTGGAAGTTGCCGTGCGCGTCACGACGCGCCAAATGCTTCCCGGCATTATCACTGCCGTCCTCCTGGCTTTCGGACGTGGCATCGGCGATGCGGCTTCTGTTCTGTTTACAGCGGGATACACCGACCGCATTCCAACATCTTTGATGCAACCGACGGCATCCCTGCCCTTGGCTGTGTTCTTCCAGTTGGGCACACCCTATCCGGTCGTACAACAGCGCGGTTATGCCTCAGCTTTGATCCTCACCATCATTGTCCTGATCATCAGCATTAGCTCGCGCTGGATCTCAGCTAATCTAAATAAATATACAGTGAAATAAAGAGAAAATACACATTCATGGACACACATATCCGGGTTCGCAACTTGAATGCTTTCTATGGCAAACAACAGGCTCTGAAAGACGTCAACATTGAGATTCCTAAAAAGCAGGTCACGGTTATCATGGGACCATCGGGCTGTGGCAAGTCCACCTTGTTGAAGACGCTCAATCGCTTCCTCGAGTTGACCGATGATACAAGAATTTCCGGTGAAGTGCTCGTGGATGAACAGGATATTTATGCCAGCGATGTGGATGTGACGGAAGTCCGTAAACGCGTTGGTCTGCTGGCACAGCGTCCATCTCCATTGCCCATGTCCATTTACGAAAATGTAGTTTACGGCATGCAGATCCATCAGATGCACAAGGACCGCGCATCCTATAAGCAAGCGGTAAAGCATTACCTTGAGATTGCCGGATTGTGGGATGAAGTCAGCAAACGGTTGCATGACCCGGCGACCAGCCTTTCGATAGGTCAGCAACAGCGTCTGTGTTTGGCGCGCGGACTGGCAGTGGAACCGGAGATCATTCTGGGCGACGAACCGACCTCGGCGCTCGATCCGATTTCGGCGCAGAATGTCGAACAGCGTTTGCTTGATCTGAAAGAACAATATACCATCGTGATTGTGACCCATACACTGCGTCAAGCCAAGCGTCTTGCAGATTATGTGATTTACATGTATCTGGGTGAAGTTGTCGAGGCGGGGCCTGCCCATGAAGTCTTTAACAATCCACAACATCAGCGAACGCGCGCATATCTCGAAGGACAGTTCTAATCAACGCTTTGAAAAATTTGAACCTTCGTAAGGTGTAAATTAATTTAAATTTTCATTAGAGAATCGTGGTGCTCTTTCGCACGAATCCTTGGATTAATTTTGATCAAAATGGAGGAAGAGTTTGAGTCAAAAGAGTTTGGAAAACCCACAAGCTGGCCCAAGACATCGTCGGTTTGGTCACATTGATTACAAATGGATCGCCCTCTCCAACACGACCTTGGGCGCATTTATGGCCGCGCTCGACGGTAGCATCCTCTTGATTGCTTTGCCTTCAATCTTTCGCGGTATCGGTATCAGCCCACTGGCACCGGGCGAGACCAACTATCTTTTATGGGTGCTAATGGGTTATGGGATCGTCACCGCGACCCTGCTTGTCACCTTCGGCCGCATCTCGGACATGTTCGGCCGCGTTCGACTCTACAATCTCGGATTTGCGATTTTTGCGATTGGCTCAATCCTGCTTTATCTGGTGCCGGGGACCGGCAACGCGGCTGCGCTCCAGATCATCGTCTATCGTCTGATTCAAGCGGTCGGCGGTGCCTTCCTGTTCTCCAACTCAACTGCTATTCTGACGGATGCATTCCCACCGGAACAACGTGGCATGGCCATGGGCATAAATCAGATTGCATTGCTCTCCGGCCAGTTCATCGGACTGCTCGTGGGTGGCATTCTTGCGGCAATTGATTGGCGCGCGGTCTTTCTCGTTAGCGTGCCCTTTTCCGTCGGCGGCACGATCTGGGCCTACCTGGCGCTGCACGAATCAGCCAAGATTCGGGAACACCAGAAGCTCGACATTCCCGGCAACATCCTCTTTGCAGTGGGTTTGACAGCGGTGCTCATCGGCATGACCTATGGATTGGAACCATATGGCAGTTCGAGTATGGGCTGGGGCAGCCCGTTTGTCATCAGCTGCCTGGTAGGTGGTGTAGCACTTTTGGTCATCTTTCTCTTTGTGGAGCAGCAGGCGGAGGAGCCGATGTTCCGGTTGGAACTATTCAAGATTCGGATGTTCCTGGCGGGCAACTCCGCCGGTTTCCTCGCCTCACTTGCACGCGGTGGGTTGACCTTCATGCTAATCATCTGGTTGCAAGGCATCTGGCTACCATTGCACGGATACAACTTTGAAGACACGCCGCTCTGGGCAGGTATCTATATGTTGCCGCTCACCGCTGGATTCTTCGTGATGGGCCCATTGAGCGGGTATCTGTCGGATCGTTTTGGTGCGCGCTTCTTTTCTACTGGCGGGATGCTGTTAACCGCCGCGGGCTTTGGGGGCCTGATGCTACTGCCACCGAATTTCTATTTCCCTGCCTTTGCTGTCATCATTTTTGTTGTCGGCATGGGGATGGGCATGTTCGCTGCCCCTAACACGACGGCAATCATGAACTCTGTACCCCCGGAACATCGCGGTGTCGCCTCAGGGATGCGCGCGACCTTTCAAAATACCGCGAATACATTGAGTATTACCCTGATCTTTACGATGGTCACTGCAGGGCTAGCAACGAGGCTACCGACCGCGCTCTACATCGGCTTGACCCAAGCCGGTTTGCCAGGCAATGCGGCGCAGAGTATCGCGAATCTACCGCCGACCGCTGCACTCTTTGCCGCGTTTTTGGGTTACAACCCTTTGGGCACGCTGCTCCCATCTCAAGTGCTTCACAGTCTGCCAGCTGCGGCACAGGCGCATCTTTTAGGTAAGACTTTCTTTCCCGGCTTGATCGCAGGGCCGTTCGAGCAGGGGTTGCGCATTGCATTTTCAATCTCGGTTGTGTTATCGATCCTGGCGGCGCTCGCCTCGCTGCTGCGCGGCAAGCGCTATATTCACGGACATGAGGAATTGCAAGATCCGCGTCCCATCGAATAACTGTCGCAAGAAGAGGTGTCAACGAAGTGATACACGAAGCCCGAACGAACGCACACATATCTCGAAGGACAATTGTAGTCAACCAATACTGCGAAGGATTTCAAGTAGAATTCCAGTAAATAAAAAAACGCTCTTCTTCCTCAATACAGCCGTATCGCTTCCAACTTGGTCGTCAGCGGGTGGTGCTTCATTCCTTTTCTGCCTGACATAACAAAAGCCTCCTGTGCTGTTTTCTCACAGGAGGGCTTTTTCTTCAGTGTCTGTTTTTAGGGTGAAGCTCAGGACGAGAAGAAGCCGATTTGGCTGAACTAGCTTTGAGCCGAGAGAACCACCTGAAAACTTACAGAATCCTACCAGTCGGACAAACGCTTTGTTGGGCGGCATTTTAAGGCATTATTATTTTGACTGCTTCTTTTGATTTTTATTGAGGTACATCAAGCTGTCAATTTTCATAATGAATTCATCGTAATTCATTTTCGAATGCGGATCATAAATGTCATACCCCATCGCAAAGCTCAGCCTGTACGGTTGTTGTGTTTCCGAGTTGAAACATGCAACGTTTTGCAAAATTCTCCCTATGGTCTGATTGAGGGCTTCCCGATTATCGACATCCATTACTATGATAAATTCATCACCCCCGAACCTTGCGATGAAGTCACGTTGCCTAAGACTTTTTCTTAAAATACTGACAGTATCTTTCAGCGCTTCATCGCCTATGTGGTGTCCATATCTGTCATTAATGATTTTAAAGTCGTCCAGATCTATAAGAATAGCTGAAAATGGTTCTTTGGCCACACTATTCTTAACCTTGTCGAACAAATAGCCTTCCAGCTGCCTTCTGTTAAATGCTCCGGTGAGATAATCGGCGTTAAGCAAATCTACCTGTATGTTTAGATACAATAATAACATTCCGATCATCATGCCGGTCCACGCATATGACACGCCAAAAAAAAGCACCTGAAGTGTCGTGCCTATTAGGAATGGAACAAAAAACAAAAGCAGTGAGGCATAATGTTTTTTGTCAACTTTATCGTGGTTAAGGAGAACAGTGAAAAAAGAATATAATATGAGCGAATAACAAAGGGTTAGGAAAATCCAGACATAATCTCCTCTGTGGTAAATATTATGATCATCAACAAAGAAATACCACCCTGTCCACAGGCTTACAACAGAGAGCAAACCATTTGACAGCAATATCCAACTCAGTATGAACGAAAATCTTTTTTAAATTGGCTTCACTCCTTTTTATTTGATAATCCGTATACAGTATCCACATCGAAGGGGCAAGTGGAATGATAATATACAAAATTAGGTTTGTTGCCTTATTCCAAAACAGAGCTGGACTACCTGGTAATCCGTCAACAAGCCAACTTGTCGTGTCGAAGGCGATTATTGACGCATTGAGTAAAACCATTCCCAAAAAAATTCGCTGGTGCACGAACATTTTTTCCAAAGGGTTATAGGCTTTGAAAAAGAGAATAGTCAAAATTATGATTGCTAATATATTTATGTCTATTCTATAAAATATATTCATCTTAAACATCAATCTTCACAACTTAAAGATATCCGCGGAATGATTCTCTTGTGTCTATTTACTCGCAGTATATCCTAACCACCCATCTAAGGAAATAGGCAGCTTCAGCAAAAGGCAGTGTGCGAGGGTCGCAGATACCGAGTGCTGTTATCGGTGCGAAGCTGCTAAAGAAAAGAACGGTAGAGTGCCATCATCGCGATGGTCCGGCTCGGGTGAGACATGATTTGTATACGAAATAAGAAAAGGGCTCTAGATTTTGAATACAGAAGTACGTAATTGATTTACTTTTCTGAGCGGCAAAGTTTCAGCGCTTCTTCACGCGCCTTTCCCTGTGCAACGATGACGAGGATGTCCCGAGGTTGAACGGTCGTTTCACCATGAGGGATGATGACTTTCGAGCCGCGTCGGATCGAGGCAATCACACATTCCTTTGGAAAAGAAATTTCCTTCATTTTTTTCCCGGCAATCGGCGCTCCGGCTTCGACAATGGCATCTGTAACATCCACGCGATCGGGCGTCATGGCATCCAGGCGCACACTGCCTTCGCGATGCCGCTGCTCCACGCGGCGCGCTAGTGCTAGATTATAAGCATGGATGACATCCGCTCGGCGCAGAACGCCCAGCAATTTTTGTTTATCCGTGTGCGATACAACCGGCAGGCGTCCGATATCGTGCTCACTCATTTGCCGTAATGCTGAGGATAGCGTGGCATCTGGATAAATCACCAAGGGATCGCGGGTGTAAACGTCCTTGACTTTTGCTTTCAAATCTTTAGCCCGATCAATGTCCTGTACCGAAAGCACGCCGACCAACCTGCCGCGCATATTGACAACAGGCAGGCCATGATGCCGTTTCCTTTCCATAAAATCGGCGGCCTTCTTCAAAGAATCAGACTCGCGTATTGCAGTTGTATCCTTCCACATCACTTCCCCAACGGTAATGGATTCCAATACATCCACATCACGGCCACGGTCGAGGCGGATGCCATGACGTGCCAAGCCGATCCCATAAACCGAGTCGCGTTGGAAGCGTTGTGCAATCAACAAACTTACCGCTACCGAAAACATCAGCGGCAGGATGATGTGATAATCGTTCGTCAGCTCAAAGAGCAGAATGACTGCAGTCAGAGGTGCGCGCACCGCGCCTGCCAGGAAGGCGGCCATGCCAACCAGGGCAAATGCACTTGGATCGATCCCAAGCCCTGGGAATAAGTGTGCTGCGGCCACGCCAAACGCCCCACCTGCTGCCGCACCGATGAATAAGGATGGCGCAAAGACGCCTCCTTTGAATCCGCTTCCGAGACTAAGCGGCGTCAGAATTAATTTTGCAACGCAAAGCAATAACAGGAAGCTCAACGTGAAATCGTTTTTGTTTAGAATTTCTTGGATAGAACTGTAACCTGTTCCAAGCGCTTGTGGGACGAACAGCGCCGCGATCCCTAAGATCAAACCCGCGCTGACGGGCTTGATCCAATCTGCTACATGCCATGCGCTATAAATATCTTGGAATCTATAAAGCAGGTCTGCATATAACGCGGAGAGCGGTCCCGCAACTAATCCCAGCAAAAGATATAAGGGCAATTCCCATGCCGAATGAAATTGATAAGCTGGCACTTGAAAGGCAGGTGCGTTTCCTGAGACGGCTTGTGTGAAAACAGCAGAAACAACGGTTGAAACGAGAATCAACCAGAGTGCGTTTCCGCTGATCTCTCCAAGGATAAGTTCGAGGGCAAAGAAGACGCCTGCAATTGGCGCATTAAATGCTGCTGCAATCGCGGACCCGGCACCTGCCGCCACCAATATCTTAACTCTCTCGTCTGACAAACGAAGCCATTGCCCGAACATGGATGCAATGTTGGCGCCGATTTGAACCGCAGGATCTTCCGGTCCCACCGATGCTCCGCTTCCCAACGAAAGCGCGGCAGCCGCGGCTTTGGCAGGTGCACTTTGATAGGGCAGTCGTCCTCCCGATAACGCAACGGATTGCATGACCGCGGCGGTGCCATGCACTTTCTCTTCCCTCAGAAAATGATGATTGAATAGTCCAACAACCAGACCGCCAATCATGGGAATCAATACCAGAGTCCATTTGCTGACTAGTGCAAGCCATCCGCCTGCGGTTTGGAACATGAATGTCTGGAGCAGGTTGTAGATTAATTTGAATAACCAAACGCCAATTCCCCCACCGAGCCCAACCAGAATCGCAAGGACGATTAGCAATAAAGTCTGTGATGTCCGCACCGTCGCAAGCATATTGGTGAAATTGGAGATGATGAAGTCAGCGAATCGTTTCATGATAGATTATCTTTGAATGAGAAATTATGAATAAATTCTCAACAACTTAATAAATTATAAGGCGGTTTTATACGAATGAAATAATTGTTCGAAGAAATCTCGAACGAAAGATTTTTTGGATCGCGCCGCGGCTCAGATGGTCATCAACACAATGGCCACGAGTGCCATGAGGATTCCGCCAACCTGTACCCGCGTGAGCTTTTCGCGCAAAATGATCGCAGCCAGGATCACCGTAATGCCGGGATAGAGCGAGCCGAGCACCGCGGCCACATCCATCCGACCGACCTGCCCGGCGAGGATGTAGAAAGCATTTCCACCGACGTCCCAGACTGCATTCATGGCAATTAGCGACCAAACTGTTTTTTGCGGGATGCGCACTTCGCCTTGGAAGGCACAAATGACCAGGACAATGATCGTCCCGGCAGAGCGCGCCGCGATCAGCGGCCAGAGCACTGCATGCTGGCTGCCCAGGTGGATCAGAATGAAATAGACGCCAAAAAAGAGCCCCGCGATCAGCGGCATGCGCACGTCGGCGAGGCGGACAAGCGCTTTTTTCGACGACCCGCCGCTCTGTGAAACTAGCCAGACGGCAAACAGCGCCAAGGCAAAGCCTGTCAGGGTGATCGGGCTGGGCAGGCCCTGAATCAATGCCGTGGCGATCACCGGCAGGCTAGCCGTCATCAGCGCCGAGACCGGCGCGGCGACGCTCATCTGACCCTCGGCTAGGGCACGGTAAAAGATCATCAGGCCTATTGCCATGATCGCTCCGGCGACCATATCCAGGATCCATAAGGTCCAGGGCATGGCCGGCTCGTGGATAAAAGGGATCGCAGCCAGGAGCAGTACCACGCCAAGTGCTTCCCCGTAGAGTGCGCCCTGGTAGACGCCGGCGCGCCGGCTGGCAAGCCCGCCGGCGAAGTCGCCCGCGCCCCAGCTGGCCGCCGAGATGATTCCAAAAATGATGGTAAGCAAGTTGTCCTTTCAGCGCGGGTTGCGCCTATGATGCATCTATCCAGGCTAAAAAGGTTGTTACTTGTAATTATGTGACGTAGAATGTAGGGATTAAATTGTGTTGGGTTTTAAGAAAGTATTTCTTCAATTTTTGTTACATCAGAAAGAATATGTTTTACTCCAAGAGCTTCTGCTTGGGTTTTTGAAAGAACACCGGTCAAGACTACCACGGGTTCAACGCCAGCATTTTTTGCCATTAACACATCATTCATTGCATCGCCAATAAATATGGTTTCTTTATTGGAGACTCCCTGTGTTTTAAGAATTAATTGAAGCATATAAGGGTCTGGTTTTGATTTTCCAGCAGGAGCATCACCAGCCGTTACTATTTGATCAAAGACATTTGGAATATTGAATTTAGGCATGATCTTATCTTTTATCATGTCGAGTTTATTCGCAGACGCAACAGCAAGTTTATATTTTTCTTTTAGTCGAATTAACAATTCATTGACTCCCTGCATTTCTTTCAATGAATCAACAAAGGTATCACCATAAAATTCTTTATCGTAAAAAACTTTACCAGCTTTTTCGATAAGATTTGAGTTTTCTTTTAGGAGTTCACTTAATATACGGTCAATATTGCCCCATGTATTTTCTATTCTCTTATCGATTTCTTTTTCATCGAGCACTATTGCCAGTTCTTTTAGAGTTTTTTTATAGCAGTTATAGTATCCCTCTTTTGCGCCAAATATAATTACATCATCCCAATCGAAGATAATAAGTTTAATCATTCATTGATTTTATCATCTAACAACTTGGCCAGAGTATAAAAAAGGCCTGTCTATGGTTTATATACAGTAATAATTGGGCAAAACCAGTCTCTTGCGAATATAGTTCCTACTGCGTAATATAGCAACTGCACCCGCAACAGGAAAGGCGACTTTAATCTTTGCTTCGATCCCGGCACGGATCTCCAGCCCAGCGTCAAGCGGGTATCACATCACAATATTTGAAATGGTGAAATTGGTCATCTCTCTCGAAAATGTCGCCAACTTTATATGGTATGGCGCTCTCAAAGATTGGCCCATCGTACACAAAGGTATGATATTCCCCGTACTCTCCACAAATATTGGCAGAACTGGGAAAGTCGTGCATGAATTTCCAATCTATGGCCCTGCCGACAAAACAATCGTCGAGCCGGGATGTGTTGATCGATGTGACAATCGCTTTAAATCCCAACGAAATAAAAGAGTCCATCAGCTGAAGGTTATCTTTTTTCCATAAGGGGAAAATTGCCTTGATCCCCAGCTTGGCGAGATTTAGGGTCCGGTATGTTCTTAGGTCTTCCCGAAAAATGTCGCCACAGACAACTGAGGTCACGCCTGATTCTTTGTATCTCTTCAAGGTTTGTATCAGGTTCGGCTCGTAATCCGAGTTGGATGCATACTTAGATATCGAGACCTTTTCCCAGGGCAGGCCGAGAGCCTGAGCTTGCCTTTCTATCAAGCTGCATCGGATATCGTGCAGATCGACGCGATCGGAATCCTTCGTTATGGTGGTTAACAACCCAACGACCTGATATTCTCCGCTTACGAGAGCATCATACATCGCCAAGGCACAATCTTTTCCCCCGCTCCAAGAAACGAGCACGGTCTCCATTCGATTACTCGAAGCCTCCGTTTTTATTGATTTTACCAGTATCCTACTTCTTTGGGTAATGCAGAATCCGCAAGCCCAACGGTGGACGCCATGTGACACTCCGCACGTACTAAAGTACGGCGGCTTCTCGGTTTGGCCGAGCCACTTGCCGGGTGTCCACCGGACTACGCTTGCCCGTGATCCACGGGTGACGATACTTGGTTTGGGCAGGGTAGATCTGCCCCAACTTCCCATATGCAAAACGGGAGAGGATGTTCGAGGCTCCGACGATATCCCTGTGACCCACAAAACCACAAACCGGACAGCGATACACGCGTCCCTTGGGTTTTATTTTGTGTAAGCATTTTGGGTTGGGACAGGTCTGTGAGGTATAAGCCTCATTTTTCAACACCGTCCGAATACCCTCCGCAGCCGCCTTGTACTCAATATAATTCCTGAGCTTTCCATGCGACCAGTTGCTGATCTTCTGGTTGGCTTTCTTTCCAATATCCACTCCATCGGCCACATCCCGGACATCCCCGATGGCCAGAGTACCAACCCTTCTTTCCACCGCATAATTGACCACCGAGCGGGATACCTTATGCTCAATGTCCGTCCTCTTGCGTTTTTGTTTTGCCAGGAAACGAGCCTTGCGCTCCAGCAGGCGTTGGTAGCGGCGGGAATGTTTTTCTTTCTTCGAGAGCACCGCTTGAATTTCAGCCAGCCGTTTATTGGTGTATTGGGAGCAAGAACGCAATTCCCTGGCACAAAATACCACACCTTCTTCCCCATCGGTCACGGCTGCCGGATGAATTTCACCTAAATCTACCGCCGCGACTGCATTCCCCGGCGGGTTGGCAGGCTGCAATCCATCTTCCACCACGCTGTGCCAGTGATATCGTCTGCCTGCCAGATCCCAGACCAGCCGCATTTCCAAAAACGATTCCGCTGGAAGATTTGCAAGATTGGTTGGCAAAGAGACCTGGATCGGCTTGCAGCCTCTGGCCATCGCCAGCAGCAGCACCTCGCCCTGCTTGCGGATCCCGGTATTCTTCCAAATCGAGGTGCGGAATTTCTTGAGATGATGCGGGTAACGCACTGGCCCCATCCCGGCTGTTTTTTGGGCTTGGGCAGTCTTGCAGGCTTTATAAAATCCCTGTTGGGCCGCATCCCTGGAATGCGCGTGCAGGATCGTTCCGGAAAGATAATCACTCAACTTTTCGCCTGACCCGGGCGACAGCCAGTGATTCGAATGGCGCAAGATGCGGTAATGTTCCACCAAGACGCCTGTATAGATACGGCCCGACTCCCGGTTGAGGGCATCGGCTGTATCTTTGGGCAGGCTGCAGGCAAAAACACGAGTTCGGATCATGGTTTGGTATTATAGAACCATCATTATTTTCCCTTTTGCGCTTCAATATATTTCTGGATCGTTTTGGCCGATACGTTTCCAGCCGTGGCCACAAAATAACTGCGGGTCCACAGCGAAGGCAGCTTCTTCAAAATATCCGCATACTTCTTGCGCAAGTGAAAAGAGGTGATCCCCTTACATTCCTTTACGATTTCAGCCGGGGAATCTTCTGGAAATGCCTGAACGAATAAATGAATATGGTCGGGCTGGATGTCCAGCTCCTGGATTCTCCAACCGCGTTCCTCGCATTTCTCCGCAATCAGGTTGCGGCAGTCCCTGGCAATCTCTCCGACCAGAATCGGTTTTCTACGTTTTGGGGTCCAGACCAGATGATAGACGATCAGGTGGACGCGATGCTCATCTCTTTGATATTCCATAATCACCAATGTCGTATACTATATCTTTATTATACACTATATTCAACTTGATTGCAAGTCCCTTTGGCGCCTCTCGGCGGGCTAAAGCCTGAGATAAACCCGCCTATCTGCACGGGTTGAAACCCGGCAGCTTGCCTGTACTGTGTTCTTTCAGTGCAGCGGGTTTCAAGATCGGTCAGGCGAGATTTATTGTCGGACTGTGATGTTCCACCTACAGGGCTATACCAATTTCTTCAACAAACTCAAAAGAGGCTTGTCCGGAATAGCCGCGAGGAATTGGAGGCGTCTTTTCAAAGGTGGATTGTATGATCTGGTTTGATTTTGTCTCGCTGCTCTTGACGATGCCATGCAGTACATTCAGTGCGTGATAGGCCATCTCCTTGTTTGCGCGGTTTTTTCTGCCCATTCTCATCGCCCATGCCATTTCTGCCACCCCGAGGCCTCGACATTCATCACTGAAAGCATGGCTTTGTTGCATGATAAAAGGCTCGTTGTTGCCTTTTAAGATGACCCGAACATCTCCTCCAAAAAGATTTGGATCAGCCATATACATAACACCCATGGTGCCGAGCAATACCAGGCTGGGCTTCTCTGGCAAAATAAAGATGGAGTTTGAATCGAACAAGACGTTTCCAATCGTGCCACGCTCGAACTGCAGGATGCCCGTCATGAAATTCTCGCATTCGACTTGGAAAGATTCGCCAAAATTTTCAAGTGAATAATCTGGTCTTTCCGGTTTCCTGGTTTGAACAATCCCCGACACTTCTTTGACAGGTCCCAAAACGCTCAGCAGGGCGGTGATGTAGTAAATCCCCACGTCAAAACCAATTCCTCCGCCCGGCTTTGCCGTGAAAGGAAATGCGCGATTGAGAATATCGCTGTCTCTGGTAAGCACGCAGTAGCAAGAAGTGATGTCGCCGATCATGCCGCTGTCAACCACGTATCTTGCGGTTTGAATTGCCGAACCTAGAAATGTATCCGGGGCGGCGCCAAGATACAGGTTTTTTTGATCGGCAATTTTCACAAGCTCAGCCGCGTGTTCCAATTCCACTGACAGGACCTTCTCAGAGTAGACATGCTTGCCTGCTTCGAGAAGGTGTTTGATTACAGGATAATGTGCTGTCGGTGTGGTGAGGTTGACAACAATCTCAATGGAATCGTCCACTAAAATTTCCTCCATAGTGAGAACTTTAATTCCATATTTCTGTGCCTTCGCTTGAGCCTTTTCCGGATTTCGGTCGCAGCAGCCCACCACATCGAGTATCTTGAATTTATTGGTCATTGTATTCAGATAAGCATCACTTATCATGCCGCACCCAACAATCGCTGTTTTCACTGGTCGAATCGTCATAGTTATTATCTCCTGGAAATTATTAGGTCGATTTGTTACTCATTGCTTAAGTCGATAGGATACAAACGCAATGGTATGGTTATCCGGCGACCAGGAGTTTACATTCATTGTCCCTTGTCCGCCAAATAACTTCACGATGTTTTTTGATTCTTCTCCACTGGCGGTGACAAGGCGCAGCTCAACATCTTTGTTGGCCGGGTGTTCACCCGGCTCTACGTCGTTTTTGCCGTAAGCAATATAAGCGACCCAGTCGCCATCGGGTGAAACATGCGGGAACCAACAGTTGGCATTTTCCTTGACCATGTGAATCGGGTTGGATCCATTTGCTTCCATGCGCCAGACTTGCATGAGCCCGGTACGCGTGGAGTTAAACCAGATATATTTGCCATCGGGAGAATACTCGGGCCCATCATCCAGCCCTGGCAAATTGGTGAGCTGTGTTTCCGATCCGCCTTTGACGGAGATGGAGTAAATATCGTACTGACCGCCGCGCTCGGCACAATAGGCTAAACGCTTGCCATCTGGTGACCAGCCATGCAAATAGCTGGGACCTTTTTCGGTCACCAACGCCGGGCTGCCGCCTGTAAACGGCAGGATATAGATCCTTGAAGTTGCATCTTCGTTTGTAAAATGGCTGACGGCAATTTGCTTGTTATCCGGCGAGAGGACATGATCGTTATTGCAATCAACTGCAAAACCCGTATCCAACTCCTTGATTTCACCGGTTGCCAGTTCATACATATGCATATGTCCCCCGCTGTTATAAACCAAATATCTGCCATCCTGTGTCCAGTTGGGCGCCTCAATGACATAGTCAAACTCCTTGAGGACAGACCTGATCCCAGTGTGTACGTTGATTGTTTCCAAAATACTGATCGAATCGCGTTCCGCGATTCGTTGTCGTAATGTGTTGATATTCATTTGTTTTGGCCTCCAATCTTTTGATGAGCATCCCGTTATGCAGTTTTACCATATTCAGCGACCTTTGTCCGAACCCTTGACTTGGAGTCAACTCCAGGTGATACACTGTTCCTGAGGTGAAGCTATGAAAATTGCGGAAGTCAGTGAACATTATGCCATTTCCACCGATACGCTGCGCTACTACGAACGTATTGGTCTCATCCAGCCTGTCAATCGAAATGAAAGCGGCATCAGAGATTACAACGAGCTTGATTTGCGAAGGGTCGAATTCATCAAGTGTATGAGGAGCGCAGGGCTTCCCGTTGAAGTGCTGATTGAGTACGTTGGACTGGTTCAGCAAGGCAATAAAACTATTGAATCCAGAAAAGAAATCTTGAAAGAGCAGCGCGAGCATCTTGTGGCTAGAATGAAAGAGCTGCAAAAAACACTCAACATATTGGATCACAAAATTGAAGTATACGAAAATGCTGTTTTGAAAAAAGAGAAAGAAATGATTCAAATCGAAGATCAAGCCTTGGAAACCATCTGATTAACAAAAAGACAGGAATATTGAATTGCAAAAGCGTAAACTTGGAAATAGTAACTTGGAGGTTTCAGCCCTTGGACTCGGCTGTATGGGAATGAGTTGTGCCTTTGATCCGATTCCGGATGGGAAGGAAATGATCTCGCTGATCCGCACGGCAGTTGAACGCGGTGTCACATTCTTTGATACTGCTGAAGTATACGGTGCATATGCAAATGAAAAACTTGTGGGCGAAGCACTTGAGCCCTTCCGCGGACAGGTAGTGATCGCCACCAAGTTCGGGCACAACCTTGATCCTATTACGGGTGTAAACCTAGGTGGGGAAAACAGCCAGCCGGCACACATCAAGCAGGCGGTTGAGGGCTCGCTCAAGCGGCTCCGGGTTGATTGCATAGATTTATACTACCAGCACCGTGTCGATCCGAACGTGCCCATCGAAGAAGTGGCGGGTGCAGTCAAGGATTTGATTCAAGCAGGCAAGGTCAAACACTTTGGGCTTTCCGAAGCAGGCGCGCAGACAATCCGTCGTGCGCACGCGGTTCAGCCGGTCACGGTGGTCCAAAGCGAATACTCCTTATGGTATCGACGCCCGGAGGAAGCGGTGCTGCCAACTCTGGAAGAACTCGGAATCGGATTTGTTCCGTTTAGTCCGTTGGGCAAGGGATTCCTCACAGGGAAAATAGACCAGACGGTAACATTCCAGAGTGCCGACCTCCGTAGCCGCATCCCCCGCTTTTCAGCCGAAAACATAAAAGCAAATCAGGTTATGGTAGATCTACTTGTCAGGATCGCAGAAAAGAAGAAAGCCACTCCTGCTCAGATCGCACTTGCCTGGCTGCTGGCTCTAAAGCCATGGATCGTTCCCATTCCTGGCACAACGAAACGATTGCGTTTCGAGGAAAATATCGGAGCGATCGATATTGAACTAACATCTGATGATCTTCATGAGATCGAAAGCGCTGCATCGCGGATTACGATACAAGGGGCGCGGTATCCAGAAGATCAGGAAAAAAAGACCGGACTTTGATTGGATTTGGAAAAAAGGAGTATTGAAATGCAAAAGCGAAAACTTGGAATGGGCGGCTTGGAAGTCTCAGCGATGGGACTGGGTTGCATGAGAATGAGTTTTGGCGATAAGCCAACTGACAGGCAAGAGATGATCTCTTTTCTGGGAAAGGCTGTCGAGCGCGGCATTACTTTTTTCGACACAGCGGAAGTTTATGGGCCATTCACGAACGAAGAACTTGTGGGTGAAGCGCTGGAGCCTTTCAAAGGACAAGTGGTGATTGCTACGAAATTTGGCTGGAAGCACGGAGAAAAAGGTCCGCATCCCAGCGTGGGAGTGGACAGTCGTCCCGAGCAAATCAAGCGGGTGGCGGATGCCTCCCTTAAGCGTCTACGAGTCGAAGCCATTGACCTGTTCTATCAGCACCGCCCGGATCCAAATGTGCCCATTGAAGATGTGGCAGGCGCGGTCAAGGATTTGATTCGAGCGGGCAAGGTAAAGCACTTCGGGCTTTCCGAATCCAGCGCGGATCTCATTCGGCGTGCGCATGCTGTTCAACCCGTCACAGCCCTGCAAAGCGAATATTCGCTCTGGTGGCGTGCCATCGAAACTGAAATCCTGCCGACCTGCGAGGAACTTGGCATCGGACTTGTGCCTTATAGCCCACTGGGCCGCGGCTACCTGACTGGCAAGATCAATGAGAGCACAACTTACGATAGCACCGACCTCAGGGCTCACAATCCCCGCTTCACGCCAGAAGCGATCAAGGCTAATCAGGCTGTGATTGAATTACTCAAGAAGATCGGGGCAGAGAAAGGAGCTACTCCGGCGCAGATCGCGCTGGCTTGGCTGCTCGCTCAAAAACCATGGATCGTGCCTATTCCGGGTTCACGCAAGCTCGAACGTCTCGATGAGAACAACGGCGCGGTAAACATCAAGTTGACCTCCGGCGACCTCCATGAAATCAACAACGCGATGTCACAGATCCAGGTTGTCGGTGACCGGTATTAGAGTGATAAAGTCAATCAGGACAGGTAAAAAATAATGAGTATCAGTGAAATCGCGTTGAAGAACCACAAAGAGTTGTTCCCGATTCGCAAATCGAAATTAATGGAAACCGATCCGGAACTGATCGAGGTCTTTGATAATTTTGCTTTTGATGAAGTTCTAGGTTATGGTAATTTGGATACCCGGACAAGGTTAATGGTTATCCTGGCATCCATGATCGCCTGCCAAGCATTGGGCGAATATAAATTGATGCTGAATGGAGCGCTGAATGTTGGCGTAACTCCGATTGAAGTTAAAGAAATCGTCTATCAAGCCGTGCCTTATGTGGGTATGGCCAAAGTGTATGATTTTATCCATGCAACCAATGAAATCTTGGAGAGCCGAGGCGTAAAGCTGCCGTTGGAAGGGCAATCCACAACCACACCGCAAACGCGCTTTGAAAAGGGATTTGCCTTGCAAAAAGCCATGATTGGCGAAAGGGTCGATAAGATGTATGCCGAATCGCCCGCCAACCAGATCCATATTCAAAAATACTTATCAGCCAATTGCTTCGGTGATTATGTAATCAGAAACGGGTTGGAGATAAAAACAAGAGAGCTCTTAACAATTTCAATGCTGGTGTCTTTAGGAGGCTGTGAGCCGCAGCTAAAAGGGCATATTCAAACCAATCTAGATGTCGGAAATGATAAAGAAACAATGCTGAGCGTGGTTACCCAATTGTTACCCTATGTCGGCTATCCAAGAACCTTGAATGCGATCCGAAGTATCAATGAAGTATTGCCAGAATAAGGATTCGCAAAGACCGGAGATAAAAAATGCAAACTATAAAATTGAACAATGGCGTTGAAATCCCGATTCTTGGCTTCGGTGTTTTTCAGATCACCGATGCGGTTGAATGTGAAAGAAGCGTGATCGATGCTATTCAAGCCGGATATAACCATATTGACACTGCCGCTTCCTATCAAAATGAAGATGCGGTTGGCAGGGGCATCAAAAAAAGCGGCGTTGCTAGAGAAAAATTGTTTATTACGACAAAACTTTGGATTCAAAGCAATGGCTACGAAGGTACAACAAAAGCCTTTGAAAATTCCCTGAAGCGCTTGCAGTTGAATTACATTGACCTGTATCTGATTCATCAGCCATTTGGTGATGTGTATGGTGAATGGCGTGCGATGGAAGAGCTGTATCAACAAGGCAAAGTCAGGGCAATCGGCGTCTCAAACTTTCCGCCTGACCGCATCCAGGACTTGATGATTCATAACAAAATAATGCCTTCAGTAAATCAGATCGAAGTAAATCCTTTCCAACAGCAAATTGACACTCAAAAGTTCTTACAAGATAACAGCGTTCAGGTTGAAGCATGGGCTCCGTTTGCAGAGGGAAAGAATAATATTTTTCAAAATACCGTGCTGCTTTCAATCGCTGCGAAACACAACAAAAGCATTGCCCAGGTAATTCTTCGCTGGCTGGTACAAAGAGGCATTATCACCCTTGCCAAGTCAACCCGCAAACAAAGAATGATGGAAAATATCAGCGTGTTTGATTTTGAATTAAGTGTGGAAGACGTGGCGGCTATTACAACTTTAGACACAAAAACTAGCAATTTCTTTGACCATCGCAACCCTGAAATGGTGAAATGGCTGGGCAACAGGAAACTGGATGTTTAATGAATGAGCGCCTTCCCCAGCAAAAGGGTCGCTTTTAGGCGAAAAGAAAGTGAATTTCGGATGAAATTGATCGACAGGTAGTTGAGCGGGTTGTGGAAATTGCAAAAAAGCTGAAGAACGAAAAGCTAGGAGATAAAATGCAAAAACGTAAACTTGGAAAATGTGGGCTGGAAGTCTCGGCTCTTGGGCTTGGCTGCATGAGAATGAGCCATGATGAATACCCAATCCCTGATAAGCACGAGATGATTGCTTTTCTTCACGCGGCGGTTGAGCGTGGCATTACCTTCTTCGATACAGCTGAAGTTTATGGTCCCTTCACGAACGAAGAACTTGTGGGTGAAGCACTTTCTCTATTCCGCGGGAAAGTGGTGATCGCCACCAAGTTCGGACATAATCTTGACCCTAACACCGGGGCGAATCTAGGCAACCTGGATAGCCGACCCGAGCATATTAGGCAGGTTGCTGAGGCTTCGCTCAAGCGACTTCAGGTCGAATCCATTGATCTGTTTTATCAACACCGGGTTGACCCGAACGTGCCCATCGAAGAGGTGGCAGGGGCTGTAAAGGATTTGATTCAGGCTGGTAAAGTCAAGCACTTCGGCATTTCTGAGGCAGGAGCGCAGACGATTCGACGCGCCCATGCGGTTCAGCCGGTCATGGCCGTTCAGAGTGAATATTCACTGTGGTGGAGAGAGGTCGAAGTGGAAGTGTTGCCTTCGTGCGAAGAACTGGGAATCGGCTTCGTGCCATTCAGCCCGTTGGGCAGAGGCTATCTCACGGGAAAGATTGACCCAAACACAAAGTTCGCTAGTGTTGATATCCGCAGCCGCCTGCCTCGCTTTACGTTGGAGGCACGCAAAGCTAACCAGGTGGTAGTTGATCTGCTTGCCAGGATTGGAGCAGAAAAAGGAGCGACACCGGCTCAGATCGCGCTCGCTTGGCTGCTCGCTCAGAAGCCGTGGATTGTTCCCATCCCGGGTAGCCGGAAGCTCGAGCGCCTGGATGAGAATATCGGCGCACTGGCGGTTGAATTTACGCCCGAAGATCTGCGGGAGATCAACAGCGCCATTTCACAGATCTCGGTCCAAGGGGATCGGTACCCTAAGGAACTGGCGAAACAAACTGGCCGCTGAGTGGCTGGTATGGTGAATGGTATAGGGATATGTCAAAAGACCGAGTTGAAGCTTTTAGCGATGGCGTTTTTGGAATAGTTTTGAGCTTACTCATCCTCGAATTGCACGTGCCAAACGTTGCGGCTCATTCCAGCTTGGGTCAGTATGCTGCAGCAATGGCGCCGCTGCTTCCCAACGTGATCAGTTTCGCATTGACTTTTGTGATGATCTGCATCCATTGGGTAAGTCATCATTATTTTTTCAGCCATCTCCAACGCGTGACGGTTGGACTCGTTTGGTTGAATAATTTTTTCTTGCTATGGATGTGCTTCTTACCTTTTCCAACCGCCATGCTGGGTGATCACCTGACTGACCTATTTCCTATCCTTCTGTATGGTGTGAACTCACTTTTCTTAGCGCTGACTTTTTACGGATTCAGGAGCTACGCAAGCCATACCAAGCTTATAAAAGCGGAACAATCCAAAGCTTTAGGGCCGAGACATAGTCTGCCTGCGATCCTCCTCTATGGGTTATCGATTGTCTTAGCGTTTGTAAATGTATATTTATCTCTGGCATGCTTTTTCATCGTTCCCATACTGTATTTTGTGCCAACGATTCTTCAAAACCTTACAAGATAGTAAAGGAGTGTAAAAATGGAAATCAAAAGAAACGGCTCACAACCTTCGGGCAAGGGACCGGCCGAGAATTTTACTGGCAACGTACGGGTTGATCCGCTATTTCAACCGAATGGCCATACGCACGCGTCCGGCGCCAGTGTGACATTTGAACCCAGCGCTCGATCAGCATGGCATACCCACCCATTGGGCCAAACCCTGATCGTGACCTCTGGTTGTGGACGTGTGCAAAGCTGGGATGGCCCGATTGAGGAGATTAAGCCGGGAGATGTAGTCTGGTGTCCGCCGGGTGAAAAGCACTGGCATGGCGCCGCCCCAACCACAGCCATGACCCATATCTCCATTGTGGAACAACTCGATGGCAAGTCCGCTGATTGGATGGAACATGTCAGCGATGAACAATATCATTCTGAATAACGAATCAAGAAAACCATGAGGTAATTCAAATGCGTGCAACTATTATGTATGGCGCTGGGGATGTCCGTATCGAGAATGTCCCTGACGCTCGTTTGATTGAACCCACTGACGCCCTTGTGGTTGTTACTCGTGCTGCCATCTGTGGCAGCGATCTCTGGCCGTACAAGAAAATGGAACCCAGCGAAACCGGCAACCGCATGGGACACGAGTTCATTGGCATTGTTGAAGCGGTCGGCGCGGATGTCCGCAAAATCAAGGTTGGCGATCTCGTCGCTGCACCGTTTGCTTGGTCGGATGGAACCTGCATTTACTGTCAGGAAGGATTGCACACTTCCTGCTTGCATGGAGGTTTCTGGGGCGGCACCAAGCTTGATGGCGGACAAGGCGAAGCGGTGCGCGTCCCGCAGGCGGATGGCACACTCGTCCCCTTGCAGGTCGGAAAAGACAATGCGCTGATGCCCTCGCTTCTTACTCTGACCGATGTGATGGCGACCGGTCACCACGCGGCACTCGCTGCTAAAGTCGGCCCTGGTAAAACTGTAGCGGTAGTTGGCGGCGGCGCGGTCGGATTATGTGGCGTGATCGCCGCGAAACGTCTTGGCGCAGAACAGATTATCCTGCTAGATCGTCACGCGAGCAGAATCAACCTCGCTAAAGAATTTGGTGCAACCGATATTGTCAGTGAGCGCGGAGAAGATGCGGTTACGCGTGTGCGCGAGCTGACCAAAGGTTTGGGAGTGCAATCTGTTCTTGAGTGTGTGGGCTACGAAGAGTCGACGCGGACCGCGCTAAGCATCGCGCGTCCGGGCGGCGCGGTCGGCCGTGTTGGTGTTCCCCAGAGCGAGGTGATGCCGGCGGTGATACCAACATTCTTTAATAACATCACTATTTCCGGAGGCCCTGCCCCAGCCCGCGCCTATATTGAAGAACTATTACCGGATGTTCTCGAAGGCCGGATCGAACCAGGCCTAGTCTTTGATCGAGTGATCCGCCTCGACCAGGTGCCGGATGGCTACCGCGCAATGAATGCGCGTGAAGCGATCAAAGCCATGATCGAGTTTTAAAGAAGGAAGTGTTCGATGACTACATGGACAAGCGATGAGCTCAACAAGATAGGAACCGCGGAAGAATTACGGATTGCTTCCTTGCGACATGACGGCACGCTGCGCAAGCCGGTGATCATTTGGGTCGTCCGTCTTGGCGATGATCTATACGTCAGGTCGGTAAATGGGCGCACGTCCGCCTGGTTCCGCGGCGTTCAGACGCGGCATGAGGGACACATCCAAGCTGGCGGCGTGGATAAAGATGTCACCTTCATGGAGGAGACCGATCCTGAGATCAACAAACAGCTCGACGCCGCGTACCGCACAAAGTATCGCCGCTCCCCATCAAGCGTCGATCACATCACAAGCCCTGAAGCCCGATCCGCAAGCATCAAACTAATGCCGCGCTCGATAAGCTCTTAGTCTTTCTTGAAGGACGATACTAATGCAGGGGCTAGCAACGCCATGCCCCTGCCGCAACAATATATTGGGGTTATAATCTTTTTCGGAGTCCCTATGAAACGAATCAGCCTTTTATTGGTTTTCCTAATCGGATTGTCTTTTACATTTCACCCTGCGCACGCTCAGACAAATCAAGCTCTTATTTTGGTCATGAATGCCAACGGAACGATCGAGCCTGCTATGCAAGAATACTTCGAACGGGGAATTCATACTGCCGAAGGACGCAATGCAGAGGCCCTCATCATCCAATTGGATACACCTGGCGGCGATCTGCAAAGCATGGATAATATCATTCAGGATATACGCTCCAGCACCGTGCCGGTGGTGGTTTATGTCGCGCCGAATAGCGCCATGGCGGGCAGTGCCGGGGCTCTGATTACCATCTCAGCGGATGTCGCGGCGATGGCTCCCGAGGCGGCAATTGGCGCATCCAGCCCGATTGATTCAAGCGGTCAAAACCTCGACTCAACTCTCGCAACCAAGCAAAAAGAAATCATGAAGGCCACCATCCGTCCGCTGGTGGAACGGCGCGGCGCTGATGCAACTCAACTGGCGCAGGATATGATTGATAATGCCAAAGCGGTCTCTGCATCCGAAGCTTTGCAGGCCCACCTCATCGATTTCACCGCGACGGATGTAAACGATGTGATCAAAAAACTCGATGGTTTCACTGTGACGATGCCCAATAATGGCACACTCACGCTTCATACCGCCAATGCAACGGTCGAGCCGCTCGATATGAACGTGATCGAACAGCTCTTGTTGATCCTGACCGACTCGAACATCACCTTCATTCTGCTTTCGCTTGGCGCTTATGCATTGTTGACCGAACTATCCCACCCTGGCACATGGGTGGCTGGATTTATCGGCGTGGTGTGCCTGTCACTGGCAATCTATGGCATGGGTCTTCTCTCGGTCAACTGGTTTGGTTTGATTTTTATTGTCACTGCGTTTGTTCTGTTCATCCTTGATATCAAAGCGCCAACGCATGGTGCTCTGACAGTGGTCGGGATTGTGTCGTTTATCTTCGGCGCGCTGATGTTGTTCAACTCACCGAGCGTGCCGCAGTTCCAGCGCGTGTCTGTTCCACTGGTTGTAGCTGTTGGCATTCTCTTTGGCTTGATGTTTGCTGCGATCCTGACGTTTGCCTTACGCACTCTGCATTCTCCATTGCAATCAGGTGTTCAAACTTTGATCGGTAAAACAGGATTCGCTAAAAACGATTTCGGCGCGACGGGACAAGTCCAGGTAGGGTCCGAGCTTTGGAGTGCAGAACCCGCTGACGGCTCAAGTCAGATTCGTCAAGGCGAGAGCGTCGAAGTGGTGGAAGTGAAAGGCTTACGACTCAAGGTCCGAAAAAAATGACTGTGCGAGATTTGCCTCATTCCAATTCTTAGATCTTCTTTGTAATCAATATTATGACCAATACTCCTACTCGAAATCGAGTCAATCCCGATAATCTAAATGCTCGCCCCTTGCGCCGTCCTGAGTGGATCAAGGTGCGAGCGCCTTCAGGCGAAGCCTACGACCGATTGCAAACGTTGATGCGTTCGAAAGAATTGCATACGGTTTGCGAAGAAGCCATGTGCCCGAACATGGGCGAGTGCTGGGGATCAGGCACCGCGACATTTCTCATGCTTGGCGATGTATGCACGCGCACCTGCGGTTTTTGCGATATCAAGCATGGCAAGCCCGCGCTGATGGATTGGGGCGAAGCCGAGCGCGTGGCCCAGGCTGTGAAATCCATGAATCTGAAACATACGGTGATCACTTCGGTCAACCGCGATGATCGGCGTGATGGCGGCGCGCCGATCTTTGCGATGGTCATCCGCCGCATTCGCGAAGTATTGCCGGGTTGCTCGATTGAAGTGTTGATCCCCGATTTCAAAGGTTCGCTCGAAGCGTTGAAGATCGTGATGGATGCGCGGCCTGAGATTTTGAATCACAACGTGGAAACCGTACAACGATTATTCAAACAAGTCCAACCGCAGGACAATTATGATTGGGCCGCGGCCACCTTATCTAATGCCAAGAAACTCGATCCTGAAGTGCTGACAAAATCCGGCATCATGGTTGGCCTCGGTGAAACGATGGACGAGGTCAAGGCTGTGATGCGCGATCAGCGTTCGTGGGGTGTGGATATCCTGACTATTGGACAATATCTCCAGCCGAGTAAAAAGCATCTTCCGATGGATCGGTATTACACATTGGAGGAGTTTGTTGAATTGAAGCGCTATGGACTGGAGATCGGCTTCAAATGGGTGGAAGCTGCACCACTGGTTCGGTCTTCTTATCACGCCGCGGAACAGGTACGGGCGTTGAGCATCGTGCATCGCAAGTTGTACGGTGATCACATGACGTGACGACAAGCTATTGTCTCCCGCATTCGTTGTATTCTTTTGATGGGATATAACCTGAGTCGGATTGGTTGCGCAGCCTTTCTGTAAACATCATCGAGGTATTCATTTTTAATCACACTTAGCAAATACAAATATGATAGCGTTGTTGCAGGAGGCTGTCTTGCATCTTCCCGAAAGTAAATATCAAATCGTCTAGAAGGTTAAAAGCGCTAGGCCGCTAATGAAAGCTGTTCAAATAACCGGTTTGGCGATAAAGGCCTTCAATGAAAGGTATTGATCGAGGTGTAAAAGAATGACTGAAAAAGTGATCGTGATTACCGGCGCGAGTGCCGGAATTGGAGCTACTCTGGCAAGGCAACTTGCCATGCGAGGGGAAAAGCTTGTCCTAGCTGCGCGGCGTGAGGCGGAGCTGAAGAAAGTTTCCCGTGACTGCGGTGCGGGTACACGCCCTGTAGTTGCCGATGTTACCCAACGCGCTGACGTGGAGCGCTTACGCGACGAAGCATTACGTGCTTTTGGCCATGTGGATGTGTGGATCAATAATGCCGGGCGCGGGATCGGACGTCAAGTGCTTGACCTGACCGACGCCGACTTCGATGAGATGATGGCCGTCAACACCAAGTCTGCTTTGTATGGAATGCAAGTCATCGTTCCGCATTTTAAGGAGCGAGGCGAAGGCCATTTGATCAATATATCCTCGGCGCTTGGGCGTATCCCATTTGCCAGTTATCGCTCAGCGTACTGCGCGGCTAAAGCCGCCCTCAACAGTCTGACCACCAACCTGCGCATGGATCTGCGCGCCGAATATCCTCGCATCCATGTTTCGGTCGTCATGCCGCCCATGGTAAGCACGGATTTTGCCCGCAACGCTTTGTATGGGACGCCAATGCCGCCCGGCGGATTCCGACCCGGCAGCGAAGGCCAGACTCCGGACCAAGTCGCGGCGGCCATTGTGGACTTGATCGATCATCCCAAGCCGGAGTTGTACACGAACCCGGGCCAAGCAGAAACGGTCGCGCGTTATTTTGCGGATGTGGCCGCATTCGAAGAGGGCATGAGGAGATCTTATTTATGATGCTTTCTCGTTTGATCTCACTTTAAAAAATTGAGGAACAACCTTACCTGAACATACTTTTGATTTATCCCGAATTCCCAGACACTTTAAACATGCCTTGAAATTCATTTCATGGCTTTTTTCCGTTCCATCCAGCGGCTGGCCATCACCTTTGCGATTTACGGATATCACTTCCGCCACGTGATGGACCTGCATTTCCTTTAAACCCTCTTCTTCATGATATCGTATTGGGCGATCATTTCGGCCAGCTGCAGGTCAGCAAGCGATTTCAATTCAAGATATTCCCCTCTAAACGGTAGCATGGAAGTGGTTGGATTCGGGAGCAACTACCACGGCAATGCCCGCGGAGTTGGCTGCTTGAACGCCGTAGGGAGAATCTTCAAACACCATCGCTTCACTGGCCTGGATATGTAGCTGTTCCAGCGCCTTCAAGAACAAGTCTGGGTTGGGCTTGGTTCTGCCAGGCGCTACATCATCGCCGCAGATGACCTTATCGAACTGCTGAAACAAGCCGAGGCGAGTCAGATGCATATCTACCCATGAATGCGGAGAACTCGAAGCGACAGCAAGCTTCATATTTTGGTGCTTTGCTTCAGTCAATATATTGGTTACACCGGGAAGAATCGGACTGTGGCGAATTGCATCGCCGCTTTGATTTTGAAAGCGGGTACGCAGGACATCAGCGTTGAGCGAACCGCAGGTCAGATCGTGTAGATAAAGTGCCGCGTCGAAATTGGAAATGCCAAATCCGCCGATAGTCTTGATAAACTCATCCTGGGGAAAAGGATAGCCATATTCGGCGTAGATGCTTTGCCAGGTGCGGATTTCGGCCGTTTCGGTATCGAGGATGAGACCATCGAAGTCAAAGATCAGTGCGTTAATCATATGCCGCATTATACCTGACTGTTTTTCGTCCCAACCATTATGGTTTAGCAACATAGAACCATTATGGTTTAGCAACATAGAACCATTATGCTATAATCCGCCCAATTGCATCACATCCGCTGAAAACATAGATGAGGTGAACATGTATAATTTCAACAATGTGGGAAAAGGCGTCTATATTTGGCAACCAGCGGCCATCGAAAGCGGCAATCCCTATGAAATTCTTTCCCGCTTGCAAATGGCAGGTGTCCAATCGGTAGTGCTTAAGATCTGCGATGGTTTCACAATTTTGGGAGGATTGGAATTATTGATTCAGGTATTAAGACAGAATAATATTACGGTTGCGGCCTGGGGATATTCCTATCTTACAAAAGCACCACAACAGGAGGCGCAGGTTGTTACAAGCGCATGCCAGCGCTACAATCCCGATTTTTATTTAATTGATGTAGAGGCGGAAGTCGAGAACAATTATACGGGCGCTGCTCTGTTCATGAATGTGTTGCGCCCGGCCTTGGCGAGTTTGCCGCTTGGATTGAATACGTTTTGGGATCCCTTCCAACATCCGCTCTTTCCGTGGGCAACATTCTTAAGCAAAGTGGATTTTGTCTGCCCGCAGGTTTATTGGAGAGGCGTGGACCCCATCGGTAAATTGAAACAAAGCCAGCAACATTATGCCAGCATTCCAAATGCGCCTCAGGTTCCGATGCCGATTGTGGCGGGAGATATGTATACCGATCTTGGCGTCGAGCCAACACCGGATCAAATAACCCAATTTTTATCTACGGTGAATGCTGACCCAACTCTTCATGGAGTTTTTATGTGGGCCGCCGATGACACTCAAACCACGCCGGAACTCTGGCAAGCATTTTCCCTGTATCAGTGGAATGGAGGTGCTACTATTCCATCCCAGCCGATTGGGTGGGCGCAGGTCCAAACGCCGCTCGGGCTTTACATCCGTTCCACTCCTGCGGGGAGCAAAGTCGGAGCGCTTACCAAAGATCAATTGGCGCCGATATGGTTTATCACCGATGATCAATGGGGCGCGATCACGCCTGCCCACGACCAGTGGATTTATGTGGGCAACCCAATTTACGCGACGCTGGTTATGAATCCCTCCAGCGTTCCGCCGACTCCTCCACCTCCGGCTGGTGTCTTTCAGGCCAAGGTCATTCCCGCGGCAGGACTTAATGTGCGCGATAATCCCAACGGAAATAAAATTGGCGCACTTCCCGCCAATACGATTGTGCAAGTATATGCGGAGAGCGATGGGTGGGCAAAAATTAATGCCACACAAAGCCAATGGGTCAACGAAACATACTTGAGTAAACCGGATTGATGAAATTCGCGAACATCTCCCACAATATTGCGGGAGATGTTGTTTTATGCCATAATTTGGGCTTGGCGATATTGCTTCAGAAAATTCCAGCCTACCATCTTGCGGCTCTCTTCATCCCAAAGGCGTAGGCGGAGCGATTTGAGACTGAACAACAAAGTCATCGGCTTGACATGGAAGATGGGATTCTCTTTGTGACATTCGGGCAATTTGTAATTGGGAATCTTTGGGCTCAAATGATGGATGTGGTGAAACCCGATGTTGCCGGTAAACCATTGCAAGACCGCGGGCAGCTTATAGAACGAACTGCCGTCTAGCCCAGCTTTGGCAAATTCCCATTCATCCTGACGTTCCCAATACGTCGGATCAAAATTATGCTGAACGTAGAATAACCAAACCCCGACCGAAGTGGCGAGCATCAAAACCGGCAGTTGCACCAGCAGATAGGTTTTCCAGCCAACCAGCCAGATGAGCGACCCGACCAATACGACTAAAGCCAAATTGGTCCACCACACGCTGGCAATTTCGCGTTTGCCTTTGGCGGGTGGAATCCGTTCGACGATCACGAATACCACCAAAGGCCCAATTAGGAACAACACCAGCGGATTACGCATCACGCGATAGCCGAATTTCTTCCACCACGGCGCTTCGAGATATTCTTTAACCGTCATGGTGTAAACGTCGCCGATGCCGCGCCGATCCAGGTCACCGGCAGTGGCGTGATGAATCGCATGTTCATGTCGCCAGCGATAGTAAGGCGTAAAGCTCAGGAGGCCGGTGATAATCCCAAGCGTGTCGTTGGCTTTCTTCGATTTGAAGAACGAACCGTGCCCGCAGTCATGGAAGATGATAAAAGAACGCACCATGAACCCGGCGGTGGGAATCGCGAGAAGCAAAGTCAGCCAGTAAGAGATTTCTACACTGCGAATCATCAGATACCAAAGAGCGAAGAACGGTACCAGCGTATTGACCACTTGCCACAAACTGCGCCGCAAGTCGGAGCTGGCATAACGAGCGACCACATCCTGCCAGCGAATTTTTTTTGCCCCGCTAGTGATATTCAGATTTTCATTCATATTAACCATCCAGTCGAAGGCTGGATTGTACCTTGAAAGCAAGTTTTAAAGATTAGAAAAGTCCTCATTTTTCCTTCGATTAGGGAAGGTAGTTAGTAAGCCATATCGGAAAGTAAACGCTCGAATCAATTTCAATCTGCAAATTGCGGCATGACGTCCGAGGCGAGAAGTTGCAGGCTTTCGGATTCGTTCTTGTAACTGCTCACGATGAGCATTTGCGTACCGGCATCTTTGTATCGGCCGACTAGATCCACAGCTTCAGAAACCGTCAAGGCATAGCCGCGGAACGGCTCAGGCAACTGCAAGCGTTTCTTCTTGGCCTGAAGTTCAGATTCGTTTTTCGCTACCAACAAGGCTGTCAGGTTGGTGCGTTAAATCAAATTGAAATCGCGTCCCGCGTCCTCGCAATGCTTTTGCAAAATCGCATACTTTTTCTTGACCATTTCCGGATCGCCAAATATATTACAGGCGTCACCCCAACGCGCCACCGCGCGTAAAGTTAATTGCTCGCCACTCCCGCCGATCAGAATGGGCGGATGCGGCTTCTGTACCGGCTTCGGTTCAAGCATGGCTTCTTTGATGTGAAAGTATTTTCCGTCGAACGTGGCGCGCGGCTCGCGCCACATCTTCAGGATAAGTTGAATCGCTTCTTCCATCTGCTTGATGCGGATGGCGGGCTTTTCAGGAAACACCCAACCGTACTGGTTATATTCCTGAACATTCCAGCCTGCGCCGATGCCTAACGTGAGTCGTCCGCGACTGATGATATCAACTCCGGCCGCGATCTTTGCCAGATGCGCCGGGTTGCGATATCCAACCGAAGTGACCAATAAAGAAAGCCGCGTCTTGGTCGTGACCGCCGCCAGCGCAGCCAGCGTGGACCAGCCTTCCATGAAAGGTTCATCTGCTATGCCCACGCCGGGAATTTGAATTAAATGATCCATCAATGAAAACCATGTGAAGCCATGCGTCTCCGCCCATTGCGCTTTGCGTTTGACTTCCTCGAAGATTTCATATTGATCAGAACCGAAAAGCCAAGAGGGATTATGGATTCCGAATTTCATAGCTTCTCCTAAAAAAAGATAGATGTGATTTGTAAAGAGTTGGCTGTATTATACAGAGATTTCCTTGAAAGACATGAAGAACGAAAGTAAGTCGATACCATCGGTTACAATAGCGGCAAAGATGGGTCATTCCATGACAAAAAACTTCACAGGTAAATTCTGGTCGTTCACTTTTTATTTTTTGTTCTTTGCCGGAGCAGTGGCGGTCCTCAATTATTACGCGCTCTATTTTCAACAAGAAGGTCTATCTGGCACGCAGATTGGAGTGTTGATGGGCATGGCGTCGATGATTGGTCTTTTTAGTGGACCGATCTGGAGCGGACTCGCCGATGCAGGCCAGCGTCATCGCTTGATTTTATCCATTGCAATGCTTGGAAACCTGATCGCCGTTTTTCTATTTCCATTTTCCAACATGTTTTGGTGGTTCTTTGCACTCATTGCCCTCGAGGCTATTTTTGCCGGACCGATCCAATCCATGGCGGATAATGCCACGATGACGATGCTTGGTGACGAGAAAGAACTTTATGGCCGCGTGCGCATTGGAGGGACGATTGGCTGGGGGATTGCCGCGCCCATTGTTGGCGTGGTGGTGGCGCGTTATGGTATGCGTTACAACTTTTCCATTTATAGCGTCATGTTTTTGATTGCATTGATCGCCCTTCAACAAATGCATTTCAGTCCACATAAAACCGAAGGTTTGTTTTGGCGCGGCGTGCGTACACTCCTGACCGACCGCAAATGGATTATGTTCCTGATCATCGTCATCATCGCCGCCAGCGGCAACGGCATCATAAATAATTATCTGTTTGTGTATTTGCAAAAGATCGGCACCAGCCCGGCGTGGATGGGATGGGCGGTCACCATCTCGACGGCGGTGGAAGTGCCGGCGCTGTTCTTTGCGAACCGAATGTAAAGAAACTTGGAGCGCGCGGATTGCTCCTGCTGGGGCTGGCATCCATGGCGCTGCGCTGCGGACTGTATGGCCTGGTCAATGTGCCGTGGGGCGCGTTGATGGTTCAACTCTTGCAATTTGTGACGTTCCCGATTCTGTGGGTGGCTGGCGTTTCTTACGCGGACGAGAACGCGCCCGCTGGAATGGGGGCGACGGCTCAAAGCATTTTCAATAGCGCCTTTATGGGCATCGGCTCCGCGGCGGGCGGATTCTTTGGCGGCGTGCTGATGCAATACCTTGGCGTTCAGAATATGTTCCTGACATTTGGCGCGGTGCTTCTGCTGGCGGCGTTGATCTTTGGTGTGCTTCAACGCAGTCAACTCGCAAGTCAGCCCGCATAAAGGTTAGTTTTCGATCTGTAATTATGTAGAAATCAAAAAGCCATAGGATAAAACCTTCGGCTTTTTACATGCAACTTATGCCCACAGCCTCTTCACCTTCTCAAACACTTCATCCTCGCTCATTAAATCCAAATCAATCATCACCGCATCCTCGGCGAGCGCGCAAAGGCGCAACATCGCGCGTCGAATCAATTCGGTCGCGCTCGATCACACTGGCAAGGATTTCGTCGTAATCGGATTCGCCACCACGCGCTTTGATCTCGTTGGAACGCCGGCGGGCTCGCTCCTGCGCCGAGGCATCAAGATAGATTTTCAAATCAGCTTCCGGCAGAACGACCGTGCCGATATCGCGTCCAACCATGATCACGCGTCCACGCTGGCCGATGCGCCGCTGTTGTTTGCTCATCGCACTTCTCACGCCGCGATAGGCCGAGACGATGGAAACGTTCGCATCCACTTCAGGCCGACGCGTCTCCCAAGTAATGTCTTTGCCTTCGACGATCACGTCGCAGACGCGTCCATCCGGCTTTGATGCGGGCGATACATCAATCTGGATTTTTTCCGCCAAGTCGGTAACCGCCGCCTCGTCGCGGACATTCAATCCGCGTTGCAGTGCGATCCACGTCACGGCGCGATACATCACGCCGGTATCAAAAAAAAGATAACCCAGCAAATCAGCCAGCCGCCGCCCGAGCGTGGATTTGCCCGAGGCGGCTGGCCCGTCAATCGCAATAATGTTTGGAGGAGTTTTTGTCATCGAATCATTCCACCACAATCGAGTCCTTTTGGGAGGATGGGGTGAAGATTATGGCTTCGTGCTCTTCGTATCAAGGAAAAGATCATTGCGCACCCAGAAAATGATTGTCTCTGAATTCTGCGGCATCTGATGATAGGCCAGCCAACGCATCCAATCGGATGGGGCGGCGTTATCCCACAGAGAAGCTTGTCTCCAAACAAATGACTCGCCGCGATACGCCTTCGCCAAAATTGGATTATTTTGATTCGTAGTGATGGCAAACGGAGGCGAAGCGGATGCGCTCAACGCGCTGACCAAGGATATTTGATGTCCCCGCAGAAGCCATTCCAGCGCGGGCGAATCAACTCCGACGATCGTGATTGGCTGGGCATTGATGTTGTCATTGCTCCAATCTGACATTTCGTTGGCGACTGTCAAAAGCAAATTGGCCTGCGCCGGAGTTTTATCTGCCGTCCACATCTCCTGCCCCTGTGTCACGCGCAAATTCCCCGCGCCAAGCATCGCACCAAACGAATAAATTCCCAACGCCAGCGCAACTCCCCATGTTGCGCCAAACTGCGCGGTGCGGGCCGACCATCCCACTCCCACCAGCAAAATGCAAATGACCAGCAGTGCCAATGAACCAGCCATCAGCCAAATGCTATCAGTGGCTTGTGAAGAAGGAATCGGCAATGTGGTGATGGCCAAAAATTGAAGCCAGACGAAGAATAGAATGAAGATACTTAGTCCAGCCACACCAATCACCTGCCGTCGTTCTTCAGGCAGGATGTTCACTGCGCGCGCCAATTCCAGCGCCGCCAGCGACCACAAGCGGAATGAGCATCCAAACCAGGTCACTCACCTGATGGAATGGATAAAACACGGCGAGCAATAAAGCAACCAACATCCATATGCTTAGCTGCATCACACGTTTGCTTCTGTATATCCAGCCGCGCACGATCGCGATCAATCCCAAAATCACTGCCAATGGTTGATAAGCGATCAACGAGAATAGCATCATGCCTGCGGATATTCCTGATGGATGAATCCAACCGCTCAGATATTCCGGCAAGGACGATAACCATGCGCTTAGTCCATTGGGCGATAAAAAGAATAATGTCCCGCCGACGAGCAGAGTGCCGATTCCAAACCACAACGCAGACAACCATTCGCTTCTTTCGCGACTTACAGCGGACTCTGTTTTCTCGCGCGCTTCCATTGCCTGAAGAATTGCCCATGCCAGCCCGAGGCCAAGCAAACCCTCCCAAAGCGCCGATGCCCGAAAGCAAAGCTAACGCAGCAAAAACTCCGGCCAAGCGCGATTGTTTCCGTTGCCAAAAGCCCCAAGCAAAAAGAAGAAATGTCACGGCGAGGATCGAACTGCCAGCTTGACGCGATAGCGCAACCAAGCCCGGATCGAATGCGAGGAAAAAGGCGAGGATCAAACCTGGCCGGGGTTTGAGTCGCTCTTGAAAAAGAAGTGGAACGAAGACGAGAAATGATCCCGCAAGAGCAGGAACAAATCGCGCCAGAAAATTTGTCCCGCTGCCATAGAAAAAGAAAATGATGCTGGTCAATAAAACATAGGCAGGTTGTGAACCCAGCGCGGGATGTAATCCTTGCGCAACACCAAGCGCTTGCAATGCCCATTGAGCCTCAGTATCGGTCAGTGTCCACGTGCCGAGGCGGATCAAACGGAGAGCGAGTGCCAAAAGAAAGGCGGCGACATAAAGAGCGGTTTGATGACGGAATGGTTTCATTGGTTATATTTTACTTGACTTCGTAAATTGTCACATTGCCTTGCTGAAAAACCTGCGTGAGATGAGTCCGGAACTTGTCCTCCTGCACCGGATATGTGGAGCGTTCCAGATCACCGATGTAGATGTATTGAATATTGTATTGATTGAGAATCGCAAGCGCGGCCTGCCAGTCAGGTGTACTATAAAGCGTTTTGATGTCATCCTGCCGCGTACCCATATCAGTGCCGGTGCGTCCCCATTGAGATTCGTGATCGGGCCAATTGATCACGGTTGGCAGACCGGTATATTCGGAGATGCGCCCATAAGCTGTATAGCCTCCACCGACCGCTTCCGCCACGACCCCATACGGCGCGGACTTGAGCCATTCCATGGCGGCAGCCTCATCGGGGGTATTGCGCTCGATGCGAACAAAGTCGTCGAGCGTCCAGCCAAAGGTTGGATTGAAATTGTTGGTCTTATTTGCCACGCCCAGAACCGGATAAGTCAACGCAATAAACAATAGAAGCACGAGACCGATGCGAAAAATCCAATCCCATGCGCCGCGCAAGTTTTGGAGAAGGATTGCAGTGCCAAATGCCGCGGCGATACTCCACAATAGCCAGGCCTGATAATAGAACTTGAAGATGGTATTCATACGCGTCCCAAACTCGTCATGCAAATAAACGAATTCGGGCCCAATCACCAAAAGGGATGCAATGACAATAAGAAGAAGGACAAATGTGGATGATCGACGATTCATGGTTGATGGTTGAACGTTGATGGCGGAAGACGAAAGGTTGTCTTCGGGATTTGTTTTTCGATTTGCAATAATAAATGCAAGTGCGAGAGTAAGAAGCGCAAGGAGAGTTAATAATCCACCGATGTATGAAAGACGCCGAGAAGTGGCTTCCACAAATAAAGATCGGAAATCAGCGACACCCTGCGATTGCAGAAATTGCTGGGCAGTCTGCGGGTCAACGAAATTAACTCCCAAGCTGAAGAGCCATGAGAATCCCCAAAGCAAAAGAACGAGACCAACAGCCAGTAAAATGGCTAGTGACCAGCGAGCCGTTCGCTTTTCTACGAATGAGACATAAATGAGATATGCGATCAGCGGAATGAAAAACGGCGCGAACATTACCCATAACTGGGCACCGCGTGTTGGGTTGATGATGTTTGGCAATATGCCGCTGGCTTGCGATGAAAAGCCGAAATAAAACGGCAGATATAGAACAAACGCCAACAAGCCGAGCGGGATACCTAGCACAAAGATATCTTCGAGGCGTGACCAAGACCAACCGTCTTCATGAACACGGAATAGAAGGTAAGCGAGAATAATTAGGGCCGCACCGACGAGAATGTCCCAAGGGTTGAGAAAAGCCAAGCCACCAAGAGTCAACGCCACGGCTAGGAGGCCTGTTTTACTAATGTTCAAATGAAAACCAACAAGATTGATCTCGCCCCGCCAACCGCCGAGAAAAAGATTTAATGCCACCGCGACAGCCAGCAGATTGAATGGAATCGCCATCACATGCGGATGTAAATCGCCGAGCAGGAAGGAGAAGAACGGAAACTCGTCAATGATCTCCTGAAAGTTTCCTCTCAAATCGAAGTCAGAGACGACGCGCGAAGCGCGCCACCACCACCAGAAGCGATCCGGAATCCAAGCCAGAGGCGGGGTCGGGGGATCGCTTAACTCCTTGATCCCAAGCCATGTCCAGAAGGTGGAAGTGGAATTCGCGGGCCATAAGATACCATGACGATGCAAGACTTCCAAAAAGCCTTCGATGTTGCTGACGAAAAGCAAAAACAGAGGAGCAAGGAAAGCAGAAAAGATTGTTTGAAAGCTGGGAATGGTGAGTCGGTTTTCGGTTTTTGGCTTCCAAGCCGCCAATAGGTTATAAAGGATTCCATACGCACCGATCGCGGCCAAGGCAAAAATGAGCGACGTCATCAGGTTGTGCGCGAGACTGCCAGTGAGCCCCGCCAGCTTGGCGAGCATGGCAGTCATCACATAACCGAAGTAATAATAAGAAATGGCATAGCCGGAAAGCCATGAGTCATGCGGAGGAAATGTCGGCGAGCGCAGGATGGCGTTGATGAACATCAATTCCATCGGACGTTCCGTGCCATCGAGTTCAGGGTTTCCGGCACGCAAAAAGGCAAGAAAGGCAAATGCGATTAGAAATAAGACTTCAACGGTGACGACGAGGCGCAGGTTCGTTTTCACCCAGGCGAATATGCTTGATATTCGATGTTCGATATTGGATAATGCCCATGCGCTCAGACCAATCAAAACCAGCAACGCAAATAAAATTCCGCCGACATTGTTTTGAGTCAATCCAAGTGAGGTGAAGATCCAAAAGATATAACCCCAGATCAACAGCCCTGTGACGCGTGAAAGACTGTAGCCGCGATCCGCCAGCGCAGGAAAGAGAAAATATGCCAGCGGAAATGTCAGCCAGCCCAAGAGTGTGATAATGACGTACCACGAAACAAATGCAAGAATGGAACTCATGTCAATTCCTTATTTATGGAACCTTTGGCAAAATGAATTTTCCCTCTGCGGTCGGCTCAAAATCAATGATTTGAACAACAGCATCCAGGTTGATCGGTCCATAGACATGCGGAAAGATATCGCTTACGGGAACTTCGGGTGGCGGTGAACCATCAAATGGCGGCTCCCATTTCAGCTCGGAAGAGAGACGCTTTGAATCAATAACGAGCAGAACCAATCCGGTTTGTCCCTTATAAAACTTCTCAGCGACCGGCAAAACTTGTGCATGGGTCGAACAATGAATAAATCCTTCACTCGTCAAACTCGGCGAGGTATATTGACCTTGCTCTTGAGCAGTATTCCATGCCTGACGAGATGTGATATGCAATATGATTTCGCTCATGGATTGACCTGATAAATAACCGTATCGCCCTGGCGATAAATAGAGTTCCAAAGTTTGCCGTTTTCCGCTTCAAACTTATCGAGCCCCGGGCCAGCATATTCTGCCGCGCTCCAATTGTCCGACGATTATATATTTGACATTGTACTCTTTCAAGAAAGCGAGCGCGGACTGGATATCGGTGGTGGTGTAGAACTCATCCACCTCGCTGACCCGTTCCTCTACGAGCTGCGTCATGAACGTGCGTTGTTGTCGCTCGTGCCAATTCCATCCTACCACACCGGGCAGGCCGGTATAAATGGTGAAGCGCGTGCACCAGCGATATTCCGGGCAGTTGGCTTCAACGATGACAGGCGAGCCTTGTAGGTTATCCTGCATCCAGCGGATGGCTTGGTAATCCTGAACCAAATTCATGGTTACACCAAAATCGGCATATTGCGCGTACTTCATGTACGTGATGCTATCGAGGGTGAATGGCACACCGTTTGTCATGCGGTCAGAGACTTTATCAACCGTCGCAGTCAATGTGAATGCGAATGCACCAGCCAAGAACAAAGACGTTCCGATCTGGAAGAAGTTCCGCCAGCCGGGATTCCATTGATAGAGCTCCTGCACGATCCACACAAACGCGGCTCCAGATGAAACCGCAAGCAACAACCACGCTTGCAGATAAAACTTGAAGATCGTGTTCATACGGCCAATGTCGCCATGCACCGCAACCAGCTCGACCATGATCGTGATCAGCAAGGCCGTGCCGATCCAAAACAGAACAACTCGTTTCACATCTGGCAAGTTGGGACGCAAAAGCAAAATACCGGCCCAAACTGCGAGCGGCAACGCCACCCAGCCAATCTCGACCTGGCGATAAGCCAGATACAGCAACGCCATCAGGAAAATGGCAATATCCGCATCAATCAGGATTTGATATCGGCATAGTTTATTCAGTGCCGAGACTGGCGTCTCTGCCATCCATTGGCGCGTCTCCCATGCCAGCCACATCGTGATCAGGAACAGGAACACGCCCCAATGGGTGAGATAGGACCAGATCGGTGTTTCCGACGCCGTCCAAGAATCCACCCAGCTATATCCCTGATAATATGTAGCGCGATAAGGTTCGTATAGGCCATAAGAAAGCACAATCAACGCGACAAAAGCGGCTAGGATCAACGCAAGTTTTTTGATCACCGCGGGAATCTCAATCACCCAGCGCCCATGGACAATCTCCGCGTAATTCCAAATCGCATATGCCAGCGCCGCCAATGAAAGGGGGAGATAGGTATAAATATCTGATAAGATTCGTTGGATATAACGCGCCAATCGCCAATCCGCCGATCAGGAAACCCAGCGCGGCGGCATATTTATTCCTCCAGCGGGCGCGCGCCAGCACAATGGATAATGCCCATGCCACCACGAACAATGCAATCGGCATGACCATCATGTGTGCATGCAAGTCGCTGTAGAGGAACGTAAAGAATGGGAATTCGGTGATCTCGTTGCCAGGTCCGGGCGGGATGACGCGGCTTGGGTCCCAATACCAATCACCGCGTCCATACGGAAGCGGTTGCCCCATCACTGCTTTGCCCAATCCCTCTGCCGCCCAAACAATTCTTTGAGGAATATTCGCGTCGGCAATCCTGCCGCCGGGCGCAGCCATTTCCTCAAAGCCCTGATAGACCATCCGGATCGTTCCGAGGTTTCCTAACACGACCATCAACAACGCGGCCATCAAGCCGGCGATGAACCGGAAATCGAGGATTGTTTTTCGGGTTTCGTTTTCCGTGCCTGATTTCCGATTCCCATCCACCAAATTCCATGTGATGCAGAAGGCGCCCATCGCCACCATGGCAAACAATGTTGGC
Organism: uncultured Chloroflexia bacterium; assembly: GCA_963783295.1. Classification (GTDB taxonomy): domain Bacteria; phylum Chloroflexota; class Anaerolineae; order Anaerolineales; family Villigracilaceae; genus Fen-1038. The sequence continues at coordinate 117,746 of CAWAMX010000003.1, forward strand.
AGAATAAAGTTATACGCGATTGTCGGCACAATGCCGAGTAGTTTCACCGGCATTCCCACCAGTACAAAACCGTAATAATAATAGTTGATGTAACCGCCAGCGAACCACGGATCATACGGCGGGAAACTCGTGCTTTTCATAATGGCATTGAAAAACGAGAAGTCCATCGGGCGCTCGCCACCTTTGGATGGATGCCACAAATCTGGATTGCCGATGCGGATGAGTAGATCGAAGAGGAAGAAGCCAAGGAATAAACCTTCAATCATTAAGAAATATTTTTTCTTTAACTTCCATTCCGTAAGGAGTTCATCTCTTTGCATCCATCCAAGACTGAGGCCGGCCACCGCCAAGAGAACAAATATCACACCGACAGTGACTCGCGTGACCGACACACCGAGCGATCCGCTCATCCAGCACAAGAATCCGAACAGAATCAATCCGAGCGCGCGCGAAAGCGGATAGCCCTTATCACCCAGTCCCGGCAATGCCAGGCGGACGATGGGGTAGGCCAACAGTCCAAGGATAAAGATAAATAAATACCAAATGATCAAACCGAGGATAGGATAACGGTTTTGAATCCAATCGTAATTGAACAACTGCGACCAGGTTCCCCCCTCCTGTTGTTGAGCCAGCTTATAGGTGGGAAGCATCAGGCTTCTGTAACTGTTGGCCTGCTTGGGCGTAAGGCGAACCACATTGCTCAAGTCCACCGCGCCGAGCAAGGCTTGGACTTTTGCAGGATCGAAATCCGAAGTCTTTTGAAAGATCAATACTTTCGGATGATCGTAAACGGTAAAAGCTTCTTCTGCGAACTGATCATTGGCTTGCCAATTAATAGCCCCAGGAATATCGAGCGTTGGGAATGATTCAAAGACTTGAACTAGTTTGTAGCCGAGCTGTCCCTGGAACATGCCAGGCGTGGCAACGTTATAGCACCAAATGACATCCTTATCAGCAGGACAGCCGATCAGGGCACGATAATAGACTGTGGTCAGCGGATAACGCTCTGGAATGCGCGTGACCGATGCCCATTGACGGTTGGATGACATAAAAATGTAATCACCTTGAGTTAGTGTGTCAACGAAGCGCGTCAGCTTAGCAGCGTTATCGTCCCAATATATTTGTAAATTGAGTCCCCCCTGATAAATTCCGCCGAAGCCATCGTAGTCTCCGTAACGGAGAGGCAATCCATCATCGAAATCTGATTCGTTGATGGGCGCCGCACCGACCAGAGTCACTACCCCAGTCGTATCCAAACGCATGAAATATGTCTGACCATTGAATACCTTAAGCGGATGATTAAGAGTCAGAACATAGTCACTGCCGCGTGGGTTACTTGCTGGAGCAGAGAAATCAGATGTGAAGGATGAGGTAGCAAGGTAATGATCCGGCGTGGCGTTAGGGTCGAGGGTAAGATCTAAACTAAATGTCTGGGCAGAGGCGGGATTGGAATCCGGCCCCCAACCCGGCAGAACCGGATTCGAAGTGAATGATTGTGTGGACGTTGAAATAGCAGTCGCTGACTGCATGCCTGAAGGCATTAATGCTTCAATATGCGGAAAATAAACTTCAGTTACTGTGCCGCTGGCATTGGCTGTAAAAGGAAAGATATCAGGTGATGGTGCTTGAATCAAACTGCCCGATGGAAAAGGCAAGGGTTGTTGATATACGATACCGGCCGAGGTTGTGATGCGTAGGTTGATGGGGCCTGGAACGTTTTGATAAATCCAAGCTGTCGCCGCGACGCGCGTCACAGGCCGGGTATAGATTCGTGTGAAAGCGTAAGCCCAACCCAAAGTCAGGACCAGAACCGTGGCGCCAATGACAATAGATGATAGACGATAAACCGTTTTCCACGATCGCCGATTCACCTTTTGCGCCTGATCCCAAAGATAAATCACAAACCATCCTGCCATCATGCACAACAGGGGATAGATCGGCAGTTCATAACGCATGGTTGGATTGAATGCCATGGATTGCCACGCAAAGAAAATTGCAGTCCAGCCCCACAGCAAAAGATGGAGCAGTTCGCCTTTGATGATTTTCCAAAGCATGCCGAGGAAGCTAATCCAGGCCAAAATGCCAAGCGGCAAGCCAAGTCCCCAAATCGTTAAATTATCGAAAGAGAAAAGGTGCGAGCGCCGCGCCCATTGCAAAGCAAACGGCACATCCACATCGCCGCTGGATTGGCCAACCAGTTCTTTCATGTTTTCAATCCATGCCGGATTCAAACCAAGTCCATGAAAAGCATACGGCATGAAGATGCGGAACGAGATGACCGAAGCGACCGCGCCAGCGATTAAGTAAATAGCAATGAGAGTCCAGTATTCAATGGATTGTGAACGGCTGAGGGCATCCTCGTTCACTGATTTACGATCTACGATCCAATACCGCAGGATGAATGCGCCCGGCAAAAGAATCGCAAGCGGAGCGGCATCGAGTTTGGAAGCGGTGGCCATTCCGAGCGAAACGCCGAATCCAAGGCTGAGAAGAAAGAGTGGGTCCTTGATAAATCGTAAAACGTAAAACGCTATTTTGGATTCAAGGTTTGAGAGCTGAGATTCGAAGTTGAGCTGTAAACTTGATCCCCGGTCCCGCCTGACAACAATCTCCACAGCGAAATAAATTGCCAGAAAAATAAATAGATTGGCGAACGTATCCACTGTAAAGAAATGCGACTGTTGAATTTGCAAAACCGCCAGCGCAGAAAACGTCGCTCCCAACAAGGCTACGCGGCGATTATACAAACGCGCCGCGATGATGTAGATCAACAGGATCGTCAACAAATCCCCGAGGGCAGAAACTTGTCTTCCAACGAGGTTAACTTGATCGTAACCGGTTTGTCCGACCCAGCCTGCGACATATCGGACAACGACGATTGGCAAATCACCGTAAACAAAAAAACTGTAGCCTCGGTTTTGCGGGTTCAATGGCGAACAATAAGTATCAAAATATCCGCCCCACTTTTGGCAGTCGGGCATCACGCCGACATAAGCTTGACGCCATTGCTGATTTGCGGCGGTCGGCGGCGGACCCAATAATGGATCCTGTGAATTGCTCGTTGGAGCCAGAGCACTCTCCACCATCGTCAGGAACCGTTCATCAGGATGCAAATGCTCGTTCTGATCCCAGTTCAAACCGATCACGCGAAAATAAGTCCCGATTCCCAATACAAGGATCAAGAGAACATCATAGAGCCAGGCACGCTTTTCGTTAGTTGTCATGGTTTGTAATTTATCATCCAAGTCTTAATCTGTACTGAGAGATAACAGTGATTGTTATCTCCGAATCTTGTTTATTGCGATGGCACAAGGTAAATCCAAAAGTCATGTCCGGGCACGGGCGAATGATGCAAACTTAACACTCCTTGCGGATACAACTGCTTGAGAATGTCGAGCGACTTTTGGTCGTTGGTCGTTGGGTCCTGTACATTCGCCTTCACCATGAACAATTTCGTACCTGGCACGGATACTGTATCAGCCAACTGCTCGGGGAACATGGCAAAGTCGCGGTTCGGAATTCCCGCCCAGACTCCGGGCAGGCGCGTATCCACCCAATACGGAAACGGCACGATCCAGACCGTATCCGTCTCGCCATAGACCAAACCAAATTGTTTAATAACCTCGCCCATCTCGGACGAATTCCACGAATTGAGGCGAAACTGTTGATCAAATTGATTGAAGACCAGATCATAATTCTGCGCAGCGGAACAGAACAATAACACGCCCGCCAAAATCCAGGCTAAGACCTTTCGCTTCTTTTCTGACCCGAAGGCGTTGATCAAACCATCGAGCGCCAACGCCACAATGATAAACGTTGGAACGAATGCGCCCGCGGCGCGGTTCAATGCCGGGTTCTCATCAGGGAACGCCAAAGAAAGAGTTGAGGGAAGTTGAAGAATGAGGACTGAGAGAAGCAAAAACAGGTCGAGCCAGTGGCGCTTTTGAAAATATCGCGCAAGGATGAGCACAATTCCAATCAAGAACAGCGCGCCCGAAACAACATCCAGCGCGGGGCGATGCGGCACAGAAGCGACCCAAATGTTGCCGTCGTCCCAGTTGAACATCTTCAATCCATTCCAGACATTGGATGCAAAGATCTGATACCACAGCCCCGGCAATGGTTGTTCGATAGTTCCCACGCGCGTCAGAGCGCGGTAGGAGAACATTTCAGGATTCTCAGTCACATAACGCAAGAGTGGAATGAAGACCATCAAGGAAGTCAGGCCAACGATGACAAACCAAATCAGCGCGTCGCGGCGCGCGCCTTTTGATTGCGCGTGAATAACATATAAAATGATCGCAGCCGCGACCAGAAACGGCACAATGCGGTAAGGAGTGTAACCGTTCAATCCCAGTCCCAAAAAGATTCCAGAAAGAATGAAGTCGTTGCGGTTGCGAGTCCGCAGGCCGCGGATGAGATACAGCATCATCGGCGCGACGAACAATGGGTAAAGCGGAAAGCGCAAGCCGATGCGGGAAATCATATTCGGCCAGTAGCCAATTCCAGTGACAAAAAATGCCAGAAGTCCAACGCGCCGACCGCCGATCTCTTTGCCAAGCAAATACATGTATGGCAGAACGAAAAGACCAAACCCAATCGTATCAATCTTCAAAGTCAGGAACGACAGGCCGGTGCCAAAGATCCAGTTCATCAAGACCGTCCAATAAAATTGGATGGCTTCGCGCCCTGCGTTGCGCGGAAAGAAGATGTGCGTTAGTCCCTGAGTCACATCATAGACATCGAGGAGTTTTTCAGCGTGATCGCTAAATGGCTCCGCAGGTGTCTGCTGAATATGATAAACACGAAAGAAGATTACGACCACGCTCAAGGCGAGGATCACAAGCATCCAACGCGTGACACGGATTTGCCATTCGCGGCGTGAAATGATTTCGACAATTCGCTGCCATAGCGCAGGCTGGCTCGGGTCGCGCAGCCACAACGACCAAACGAACACGACTAACGCAATCAACCAAAGTATAAGATTGAAAACGGTAAATAGATTGCCGGAGAAGAAAAAGAAAGCCAGAATTGCAAACGGAATGGAAATCAAAAAGGCGGCGAGATGAACCGTGAGCGGATCGTTTCCCGCCGATGATTCGCAGAGCGAAAGGAGCATCCATTCGCCGCGCAGGATGGCCCACAATAGAAATGCCAGTGCCATCAAATAAAGAGCAATACCGATCATGGCGGAAGGATTTGGCGGCTCGAACATCCTTTGACCAAGAAGAGCCAACCCGAGCGCGACCAAAGATAGCCACGGAAAGGGAGTTGAGGATGGATGGTTAATGGTTAAAAGCTGGACGGCTTCGATCCCGCCCGCTTCAGGTGCAGCAGATTCAGATTCGCTTCCTGCAACCTGCGATTCCGGAATCTCAATCTTCGGTCCGCGTCCAAATGATAATTTGGATTTGACATAATCCAATACAGAGGGTTCGTTAAATTCAGGATGATGTTCGTTCATTCATTACTCACTGATTATTTTTTCTTGCAAGCACGATCACGCTTTCGCCCCAGCGCACGGGAAGAAAAACAAAGGTGCTGATCGCCTGAAACCCGCCGAGCGAGCCGAAAAATAATTTTTGAATGGAATTCGGAATCAATGGAATATATGGCGTGTTCCAAAAACCATCTGCGAAAGCGCGGACGATATTTAATCCCGCACCACGAATCAACTCAAACCATTCAGCGGGCCGCTTCAGCGAAATATGAGTCGGGTCGAGATAGCCGATCCATTGATCGCCTTTCCACGGCTTGAGAAGCGAATCGAGATTCGGCGTGGCGAGGATCAGGATTCCGTTCGGCTCAAGGACACGGTCAATTTCGCGGATCGCCTGCACGGGGTCGGGCAAATGCTCAACGATATGTTTGATGATAACCACGCCGAAAGTCGAATCTGCAAAAGGTAAATCCTGCGCGCTGGCTGTCTGCAATTGCGTCCGCTTCACTTCAGTCTTGGAGCGGGCGACCGCCCAATGATTTAAATCCAACCCGAATGTTTCGAAACCATCTTCCAACTGGCCAACGAGGTGGCCCAGCCCTGAACCAATCTCCAGCAGGCGCGAACCGCGCCGTCCATAACGGCGTGCCAGCGTGGCAAAGAATTGATTCGACCACCAATACTGGCTGTATTTGGCGAACGAAACGCTGGCATAGGTGTGGGTCGAAAAATATTTTTCGTCGAAGGACATATTCGGAAATCGTTATTCGTAATTCGTTATTCGGGAAAACCGATTCCCTAATAACAATTCGCGGTCATTGTTTTTTCGCAATATAAAAAGTAAATGTTCCATTCTCAATGGGTTCGGGTGACGCATATTTCTTAACATATCGCTCCGTCAGCCAAAGATTCCATTTCGTCGGAGCGATGATCCAGCGGCCAGTCAGGACACGCGCGGCCACGGACGGAACGCCAAAATAATGTCCCCATTCTAACACGCGCATTGCAGACGGAGAAAAATAATTCCACCAGCGCACTAGCTCAAAGCCGGCCTTCTCCAAACGCTTCTGCCAGATATCCGGCTCATCTGCATGAGAGACGCGCGAAATTTTGCGGAACCATTCGGTATATCCGTTGCCCAACACGCGTGAGATCGAAAGCTCTGAAAGATAGCGCGTGTTCGGCACGCAGAAATAAAACGGCGCACCCGGCTTCAACACGCGTGCGGTCTCGGTCAGCACCGCATCAATATGCGGAATATGTTCCAACACAGAGTTGCTGAATCCGCTCGCGAAGTAATCGTTTGGAAAAGGAGAACGCCCCCCGTCCGCTTCAACCAATGCACGATACGCCCCATGTTTCTTTGCTTCATGAATTGGACCATGCCATGGATCAAGACCTACATCAATTTTTTTATCGAAGGTCAAGGAAGCAAAATGACCATCGCCGCAGCCAACGTCATAAACAGGCGCGGGCAAGGGCAAATCCTGATAAAACGATGATTCAATCGCGCGTAGAAAGGCACGAAAGTATGGAAGATCACGCAGTTGGAGGAAAAGAAAATCTTTCATAGGCGTCATGGCAATGACGTTTATTTTTTCATCAACCTTTCAAATAATTTTTCGTACTCTGCCGCGACGGTATCCGGATTATATGCTTTCTTGAGGGATTCGATATTGCAGCGGAATTTATCCGGTTCATTCAGGACTTCGAGAACGGACTCCGCTAGTGAATCTGCATTGCCAATCCTGGATATGCATCCCATCTTATGCATCTGAACCGGCATCCGCACGCCCGGCAACGCGGACGGAACACACGGCACGCCGTTCATCATCGCTTCGATCTGAACGAGGCCAAACGCCTCGGTCGAATTGAGCGATGGCACAACCAGCACATCCAGGTTCGGATAAAACGCCGACATCTGAGCCGGATTGAGATTGCCGAGAAAAGTCCAATGACCGGCGTTCTCGTATTCGCGGATGCGCGGCATCAGGCGATCAAAGTAAACCTGCTCGCCCATCACGTTTTGATATTGTCCCGCGAACAAAACTTGCGCCTCCGGATATTTCTTTAAGATAACGGGCAACGCGTCGAGCAGAACCTCGACTCCTTTTTCAGCGGCGAAGCGGGCCGCCATACCAATAACCGGTTTCCGGTCGGCGCGATGATGCGCTTCCGCAAAGGATTGGATCGCGCTTTTATCGGCGGTCGGCAATTCAACCGGTGGAAGAATCGTCTGCAATTTAAATTTATACCGGGAAAGATACGATGAATGGTCGGCGTAATCCTGTGTGTATGTCACGATTTGATTCGAAAGAAGCCCTGCCATGTTATTCTGCCACTTGACCACGAGGTTGACGAGGCGATTGAAGAATCCGGGCGGTAAAAGCAGGTCGCAGTGATATGTGAGAACCGCCGGCTTGCCGAACAAGCGACCGCGCAATGCAACACCGGGTGCGTCGAATTGTGGCAGATGCAGTTGTACCACATCATGATCAGCAACCAGTTTGGTCGCGGCCCAGCCAAAGGTCGGTGAGATGACGCCTTTGCTGAGTCGAAACATCACCGGCACACGGATGATCTTGACGCCGTCCATGTTTTCTGCGCGCGGCAAAGACGGATCATATTGCGTGGTCATTACCGTCACTTCATGGCCGCGTTGGACAAAGGCGCGGGCCAGCCGTTCCGCATAAATGGTCAGACCGGAGGTGTGAGGCCGATAATAGGTGAGGACAGTCAGGATTTTCATAAAGCGCAGGCGATTATACCCCACTGAATGAAGTACTTCATGAGTACCATAGGTTACATCAATGAAAAATCTTGCCTCTTTTCTGTTTGATAAAATAATCTTTCAATACCACAGCTAAATTGGTTTTGTTCTCAACCCGATGCGTTCGCAACCTAAATTTTGGACCTTGTTATAATCCCTATAATTCTTACAATGGCATTTGAAACAAATCTTTTCAAAAAGCAAATTTCAATTCCTGGAGTATTAGTATGATTGAAAAGGTCAGACGTTCTTTATCAAAATTCAGAATATTCTTTCAACAAACGAAGGGATTCGATGCCATTTATGTAATCTTTGCCTTATCGATTTTTGTTTTGATTTTGCTCAACGTATTCCCAGACATATTTCGTTCCATAAGTCTTAAGGCAAGGGAAGGCAATGCGTTGATCCCGTTTTTCATTTTATTGCTGTATATAACTTTTTGTCTACCGGGGCCATGGGGCAGGTTTCTATCAATTACACTGACCTTTTCCTTCTTTGGCCTAGCCTTGGCTGGGTTATGGCAATCGGGACAGTCTCAGTCAACGGTATTTAATGGAATAGTTCCTCTATTTGATGCATCGGATTACTACGCTGATGCGCTAAGGCTGATCGCGGGACAGAACTTCTCCTCCTTTTCAGCACGCCGTCCGCTTTTTCCTGGCTTGTTGGCTGTACTATTGACACTTACCGGCCGAAATTTGATGGCGTCGTTGGGTATTTTGACTGCAATCACTGCAGGGGCCTGTTTCCTGGCCGCGAAAGAAATCCAAAGAACGCATGGAGCCGAGGCGGCAGTACTTGTTCTCACAGTTCTATTTCTCTTCTACAGATATAACAATGGCCTAGTTATGTCGGAGAGCTTGGGAATTACTCTGGGAGCATTGGGGTTTGTCTTCATCTGGCGTGGTCTCGCTGATCTTAAACAGTCCAGTGTTTGGGTGGGTCTTTTTATCACTACCTTGGCTCTTAACGCGCGCCGCGGGTGCTTTTTTCACATTGCCGCTTATGCTTCTATGGGGTGCGTGGGTGTTCAGAATGCCGGGAAAGAAATATTCATGGATATTTTTTCTCGGAGGGCTTGGGGCTGTTAGTGGAGGATTTTTGTTAAATTGGCTCATATATCAACTCCTTGCGGCTCCATCTGGAGTATTGTTTGCAAATTTTTCCTACACATTGTACGGGCTCGCATCAGGTGGAAAAAATTGGTCGTACATTTTTACGGTCCATCCAGAGTTATTGAATTTCTCAGAGCCATCTCAATCCAATACAATCTACCTACTTGCATTGGAACAAATATGGCAGCATCCCAGCCTGTTATTACAAGGCATGCTTTACAACTGGAAAATGTTTTTTTCCTACTCCTATGGTGCTTATACATTTCTATTTGGAAAAAATATGACTGTAAACATCGTTGTTCAATGTGGGTTGCTTATCTTATGCGCCGTTGGTATTTACAAATGTCTGAGCAGTAAATTTTCAGACGTTTTTTCGAGTTTTGCAGTCTTGTCTGCTTTTGGAATCTGGATTTCTGTACCATTTCTGCCACCCACTGACGCCTTTCGAATGCGGCCTTATGCAACTAGTATAATATTTTTCGGATTACTGCCCGCAATAGGGCTCATCCTCATCTTGGAAAAGTTGAGTCCCAGACCCCGTTTCTTCTTTCTAAAGGATCTTGTTTTTCCAAGTTATGGGATGACGAAATTGTTCAGCATTGGATTATTAATGGCGTTGACAATCGGACCCTGTCTGGTGAAGCTTACTGGGAAGATGCCAGTTCTACCAATGGCAACTTGTGATGCGGGATTTGTATCTATCGTTACGCACTTCGATCCTGGCACCTACTTCAATGTGATTCCCGATGATGATTCAAAGTCGGATGGAATGCCGAACTTCCATTTGCAAGTTTATAAGCACAACTCGCATGACCTTTCTGATCCGAATCTGACAGCCTGGGCCTTTAGAGCAAAGCCACCCGTCTCGATGTTTTATGCCTTGGATTATAGAACTTCTGGCAAGGCATTGATCAGCATTCCCAGCGGCCTATTACCTAAACCCGGATTGCTCATGGAAGTTTGCGGCGAGTGGAATACTGATTCGAGCCTAGGAGATTATAATATCTTCTATGCCAAATCTGCAAAAGTCATTTCACGCTGACTCGATTCATAAACAGATTGAGAATATGGTAAGCTCCATTTATTATAGAACTAGGTTTTATTTCTTAAACTTGCCTCTAATGGTCTGGATTCTGCTTGGCTTCTTTATAACTTTCATTTTATTTTTCGTTATCCCAATATTTTTTAATCCCTCGCAAACCATGCAATTTAGTACATATATCTTAACTCTTACGCCTATCGGCAATGATTTTAGGGATATTGTATTTTCGAGTTCTACCTGGATCCAGACTCACAATGTTCCGGTGACACTCTATCCACCCTTCGTTCTCTTTTTTTTTGCACCTTTTATATTCTTTAGTCCCGAAACGGGATACAAAATCATCACCTTAATCATCATTGCCTGTTATATCTTAATAACATTTTTCTTGCCGAAGAGAATCAATAAATCAAGTGGGGTATCTGCATTCTTAATACTAATCTTAGTGACAGGCATTTTCTCTTATGGATTTCAATTCGAGCTAGAACGGGGCCAATGGAACGTTGTTGCGATTGCCTTCTGTTTGACGGCGATCTATGTTTTTCATAATTACTCGAGATATCGCTGGTTGGCCTATTTAATGTTTTCAATATCTGTCCAATTAAAGCTCTTCCCAGCGATCTTTGTTTTTGTATTGATTGAAGACTGGTCGGATTGGAAAAATAACATAAAGCGAGTTGTAGGCTTGGGAATTCTTAACCTGCTGGCCCTGTTTATTTTGGGCCTTAATCCCGTTCTGAACACTGTGAGCGCAATGCGCGGCATGAAATCTGCTAATAGTGGGAGGCCTTTTAATTTGTCAATCTCATCCTTTTCGTTATTTTTTCTAGGGGCAGATATACTTCCTCGTAAGCGGATTGTATTATGGCTTCTCGCGAACAATTGGGTTCCTCAGTTCTTCTTATTCCTTCTTGTTGTAGTGTGTATTTTGATTACCTTACGACAGGCATATCTTAAAAGGTCAAGAGGTTTCAACCCATATGTGTTTCTAGCGTGTTCCATTGGAGCTTGTGTGATTCCGTCTATTAGTTTTGACTATAGACTATCAATGCTACCAGCATGTGTTGCTATATCGATTCCCGAGATCTTATCTTCCAATAAGAATAATAGAAATCTCTTAACACTATTCCTGACTTTTGCCTTTGCAGTAGCTTATTCATCAATGCTCTATTCTTATGTAAACAAACCAGAGATTTTGCAGAATAATTTTCCTGCGCTACTAATCATATTGATTGTTTGTACTATCTTCTCTTGTGGGAAAGCAAAGGCAGTGGATAGTAATGCGGTTGTTGCAATCTCTGAAGATGGCATTAACTAAAATCAAGAAACTCTTTGGATTGTAAAACAATCGGTTTTTCGAACTTAATAGCTCGTTTAGAACAATGTCTTATTTTCTTTCACCCATTCAAATAATCTCCCTATCCCCTCTTCCAAGCCAATCATCGGACTCCATCCTAATTCATTCTTGGCTTTACTGAAATCCGCGTAAAAGACGCGCTGATCGCCAGGGCGCCAGTCATCGCGCTTCACTTCGATCTTCTTCCCCAATAATCTTTCAAGCAGCGGGCCAAACTCAGCCCAAACTGCAAGCACGTTACTTGGTCCGCCGCCCATGTTATAAACCCGACCTTTGACCATCTCTATCTTTTCAACTGCCGCATCATAGGCATTAAGCAAATCATCGACGTGTAAAACATCTCGTACTTGCTTGCCGTCGCCATAAATTGTGATCTTGCGCCCGGTGACGGCGGCAATCGTCATCCACGCCAGCCAGCCTTGATCTTCAATCCCAAATTGGCGTGGACCATAAATGCAGGATTGACGGAAGACAACAGATCGAAGCCCATAAATGCGAGCATAGTCGCGGACATATTGATCGCCTGTGCCTTTAGAACAACCATAAGGCGAATGAAAATCAAGCGGCTGGGTTTCCGGGCAGCCATGGATCAAGTCCGCATAGCGCCAACGCGTTGCATCTTCCACAACCTTCACATCATCCATGCCGCCATAGACTTTATTGGTGGAAGCGAAAATAAATATCGGGTTGCGGTTGGAGAGACGTGCGGCCTCGAGTGTGTTAAATGTTCCGATCGCATTGGCTTCAAAGTCATCACGCGGATTCGTTACCGAGGTGGTAACCGCCACTTGTCCCGCGAGATGAACGATTACATCCGCCCCGCGAGCGGCTTCCGCTATCGAAGCGGCATCGCGCACATCCGCAGTGATCACGTTAAAGAACTTCTCACTAAAATTCTTTTTCAACCAATCAAGATTGCGCGGTGCGCCTGCGCGGCTGAAATTATCGTAAATGGTCACGTTCTCGCCGCGCTTTTAACAAACGATATACATAATTCGAGCCGATGAATCCCGCCCCGCCTGTGACAAGATAATTCTTTGCCATGTTATTCCTTCTTTGATCGAAGTGCGGTCAATTGCTGATAAATTCCGGATAGTGATTGTCCGTCATGGATAAGTGCATAGCCGCCTAAAATAATGGCGGTCAGATAATTGAACAGATGGCTGGTCAATGCCACCGCGAGTGAAGTCGATTGATCGCCTGAAAGCAATGTCAAAGCCCCCCCGAGCGCTCCTTCATAAGTCCCGACCGCGCCAGGCAATGAAGGGACTGCGTTGCCAAATGCGCCCGCGCCGAGTCCAAACATGGCCCATATCCATTGCACCTGCGGAAAGAAGGCACGAGCGATCAAATAAAAGCTAACGATCGACATGCTCCAATTCAACAGCATCCAAAACATAAAGCGGGCGAAAAGCCAGCCATCGGTCAGCACGCCAAGACCGGTGAGGAACGATTCGAGGATGTTTCCGCCAAAGCGTTGAATTGAGGGCCAACGTGCGCTGATTTTATGGAAAGTATCCAGTGCCCATTGATCGTTTCGGGCAAGGATATATAAAAAAAGTAATCCTGCAAGAACCACCACACCCAGGATAATCGCAATGCGATCCGCGCCTTTTACGCCGACCACGAACGGCAGTGAGCTGAGGAACAGCGCGGCTGTGATTGCCAAATCCACCGAACGCTCGATGACAATAGTCGGCAGAATTTCAACGAACGACATATTTGTTTTTAGGCTGAGCGAGTATGCGCGTCCCAGTTCGCCGAGGCGGAACGGCAAAATGGCATTGAGCAGATAACCGATGTTCAAGCTATGGAATACGTCCCAATATGGAGCGCGTTCACGCAGCAACGTACGCCATACGATGGCGCGCACATATAACCATCCGAACACCAACACTGCCGCAACCGCAATGAAGCGATAATCCGCCGAGCGAATGGCGGCGAACATTTTGGGCAGGTTGACAAAATACAAAATGGCGGCGATGATCAGGATGCTGATTAATGCGCCGGGGAGCCAACGTTTGATATCTTTCATTTTTTCTTGACCATGAAGGATTTTTTAATTATTCCTCTTCCAATTTGAGCACGGCCATGAACGCCTCTTGCGGGATTTCGACATTCCCAACCATCTTGAGGCGCTTCTTGCCACGCTTTTGTTTTTCCAGCAATTTCTTCTTGCGCGAGATGTCGCCACCATAACATTTCGCTAGCACATCCTTGCGCGTGGCCTTGACATTTGCGCGGCTAATGACTCGTCCGCCAGCCGAGGCTTGGATCGCGACATCGAACAATTGACGCGGGATGATTCCCTTTAACTTGGTAATCATCCGCTGGCCTTTATAGAACGCGTCTTTCTTGTGGACAATGGCCGCTAATGCATCCACTGGATCGCCGTTGACGAGGATTTCCAGCTTCTGCAATTCATCAGGGCGATATTCGAGGAATTGATAATCCAATGAGGCGTAGCCTTTGGTGCGAGATTTTAATTCATCAAAGAAATCCACGATGATCTCAGAGAGCGGAATTTCGAAGTTGAGTTGGACGCGATGCGGTGCAGGATATTCCTGAACTCTTATAGATGCCGCGCCGCTTGGTGACCAAATCCATGATCGGACCGTAATAATCTGTGGGTGTGATGATCTCAATCGTCATCCACGGTTCGCGGATTTCAACAATCTTTGATTCATCTTCCGGCAATTCGGCAGGCGAATCCACTGTGATGATTTCATCGCCGATCATCAACACTTCATATTCCACCGATGGCGCCGTAAACAGTACATCGAGCAGATATTCACGCTCGATCCGCTCTTGAATAATTTCCATGTGAAACAAGCCGAGAAAACCGGCACGGAAACCGAAACCCAAAGCCTGCGAAGTTTCTGGTTGGAATGTCAACGATGCATCGTTGAGTTGAAGCTTATCGAGCGACTCGCGCAGTTCGGGATAATCGTCCGCTTCGACGGGATAGATGCCAGCGAAGACCATCGGCTTGGGATGGCGGTAGCCCGGCAACGGGTCCGCGGCGGGATGCGATTGTCAACGTGATGGTGTCACCGACACGGCAGTCGTGGACGGTCTTGAGTCCGGTCGCAATATAACCGACTTCGCCCGCCTTCAAATTTTGAACAGGCGTCATGACCGGCGCGAAGATACCAATCTCGACCGGTTTCACATCCGCTTGTGTGGCGAACATATGCAAAGTATCTGTCGATTTGATTGAGCCCTCGATGACGCGGATATAAGCAATCACACCTTTATATGAATCATAATGCGAGTCAAAAATCAACGCCCGCATCGGTTTATCAGATTCATCTTTGGGTGGCGGCACGCGCGCCACAATGGCTTCAAGCACTTGGTCTACATTCAAGCCATCCTTGGCAGAGATGCGAATCACTCCATCGGCTTTGACGCCAAGCAGGGAGGCAATATCTTCTGCAACTTCAGCTGGACGCGCCGAGGGTAGATCAATTTTGTTGATGACAGGAATAATGATCAGGTCGGCATCCAGTGCCTGATAAAGATTGGCGAGCGTCTGCGCTTCGATGCCTTGCGTGGCATCCACAACCAAAACCGCGCC
The DNA here is from genome assembly GCA_963783295.1 of uncultured Chloroflexia bacterium. GTDB lineage: Bacteria > Chloroflexota > Anaerolineae > Anaerolineales > Villigracilaceae > Fen-1038. The sequence goes on from CAWAMX010000003.1 coordinate 133,044, forward strand.
TTCACACGCTTTGAGTGCGCGGCTGACTTCGTAACCAAAGTCCACATGGCCGGGCGTATCAATCAAATTGAGTTCATAGGCATTGCCATCTTTAGCCGTGTAATTCATTCGAACCGCGGAGGCTTTGATAGTCACGCCTTTTTCGCGCTCGAGGTCCATCGTATCCAAAATTTGTTCGGTGGTATCGCGATCGGAAATTGTGCCGGTTAAATGCAATAAGCGATCTGCCAGCGTGGATTTGCCGTGATCCACATGCGCAATGATGCAAAAGTTTCGAATATGCGTGGTCATAGAAGCGCCGAAAGTATAACCGATTTAAAGAGCAACGCGCCCTGCGGCGCGTTATTTATTTTGTACACGGTTTAAGTTCCAATTTGCGCTAGGAGCTGGCGGTAATCTTCGGCGTTGGGCGGATTCATCAACAGAATTTGGTTGACGACCTCCACCGCTTCTTTCTTTTTTCCATTAGTCAGCAGGGTTTCTCCGAGCGCATCCAGTTGCGCGACCGCTTCTTCGGTACGTCCAAGCTGATGAAGTTGCTCAGCCAGCAGCCTGCGGAAGACAAGTTGATCCTCGTGTTCTTTGATCAAGTCTTCCAGGAACGGCAGAGCGTCATTTCCCTTCCCCTTAGAATTTAAATAGCTAATGAAACTTTCCAATTCAGCCGTGACTTGGGCCTGCTGTCCCATGTGCATGTAAAGCTCAACCAACTGCTTGCGCGATTCTTGATCGTCCGGGCGCAAGGTGCGGATCTGCTCGAAAACGCGCACGGCCTGTTTCCAGTCAAGCCTTTGCATGTCAATGTCGGCCATACGCTGAAGGATGTGAACATTCCATTGGCGATCCGCGTTGGCTTGCTGGACAAGACGCAAAGCGGTAGTATAGGTTTTGCGCGCCATATCGAGTTCTGCCAGGCGATAATAGATTTCCGCCAGCTCAAGATATTCATTGATCGCTTCGTCTATCTGACCACGCGCCACCAACTGATCAATGAGACGCGTCCGTGCGGATAAATCCATCGGTGCGATCTGAATGACGCGGCGTAGTAATTTGGTGGCTTGCGCCACTTCGCCGCGCACACTGTACGCATGAGCGACAACTGAAAACTTGGCAATTGCATCCTGCGTGCGGCCATCTTGAATCAACAAGTCGCCCATCAACGTATGAAGCGGCAAGTACGTGGGCGCATGTTGAACTGCGTCATATGCTTCATCCATTGCAGAGCGCAGAGTTCCATTGCGCGCCATTTGATGAATGTGGTTCATCGATTCGATCACACTACTGGATTGCGCCTGCAATACAACTTCCGCCAATGGGATCGGCATATCGCTGCCCTGTGTTCTGCGCATTTGTTCCCGCGTTTTGTGAACCTGATCGCGCCAATCTGAGCGCATCAACATCTTGCTGACATTTTCGCACAAACGGCGATTGACCGTTTCATCCTTTTGATTCTGCTGAGATTCAAGCAACGGTTCATACAATTGATTGATCGCATCGGCCTCTTCCGCGGAGACGGTCATTGAATCAGCCAGCTTCAACGCTTCGAGATATTCCATTGAAGCAGCTTTGACCTGTCCCTTCTTGAAGAGGATATCCCCCAGCAAAAGCCGCGAGCCGAGTCCATAATCATTGTGCCTGACCGCGTGAGCCAGATGACGGATCGCACTTTCCAAACGGTCACTCTTCGCACGCAAATAACCAAGATTGAAATGTAAAGCAGGATGTGAGAAGCCTGCCTCCAACGCATGCTCCAGTTCATCCGCCGCGAGCGTCTCCTGTTTTTTCGTCTGTGCATCAATGGCCTGGCCCAAATGCAAAACGACTTTGGTTTGCTCGGCTTGTTGAAGTGAAAGTTGTCCCGTTCCTTTCATGATTGTGGAAAGGTCGCGTCGTTCCTGCGCAGACGGACTTTCATCTGAATAATCGAAGAGCATCTCTGCCAGCTTGGTCAACGCTTTTTGACGCGCCTCTGCCACCGGGTCCAAACCAGAGGCGGTTTGTTGCGCGGCTTGAGTTGTCTCCAACTGTTTTAGTTTCGCCATCGTGATCGGTCCCGTCGCACCTTTGGGGCGGATCGGTTTGGGCAATAATTGTCCTGATTTCAAAAGGGTTTGCGCTTGTTTGGCTTCTTGACTTTGCGGCAGGAGTTGCAAAGATTTCGTTATCAATTCCTGGGCCTTATCCGGCTTGCCAGAACGTTGAAAAATGCTGGCAAGCGCCAGATATTCCGTAACGGCTTGTTGCGCATGGCCCAACCGTTCGTGAACCATTGCAAGCCGTGAATGTGCGGCGAGATCATCGGGTTGCAGCGTGGTGACGCGCGTCCAATTCTCGATGGCTTTATCCACCTCACGCTGATTGAAAAATTTTTCAGCGGCCTGGGCGGATGAATCGACCGCTCCCTTCAGGTCGCCGAGTCGTTCTGAAATTTGTGCGGCTTTCTCGAAAGGCGCGGGATCATCCGGCGAAAGGCGGGCAACTTGCTGGTATGTACGAAGAGCTTCTTCCAGCTCATTTAATTGATACAACGCCAGTCCCAGACTATTAAGTGCTTTCGGTTGATCGGGAATTTCTTGCAGGGCCTTGCGATATGCCGAGGCGGCTTTTCCCCAATCCTGATCCCAGGCCGCGGAATGGCCTTCATTCATCGCTTTCTGGAAAACATCAGCTCGTCCAGGCATGGTTCTATTGTACCGCTGGATTTTTATATTGGCGACTCTTTAACGATCGCATATTGGAATTCACTCAGGACAAAGAGAAGATGTAAAAGTTTCCAGGAATTGCTTTGGTCATCAAATTTAAAGCTTTTAAATAACCTTCATCTCACCCCAATTGAGGCCAAAACGAGCTTCTGTCGAAAGAGGAATGTCCAGCTTATAAGCCGATCCCATCACCTCCTGCACGAGCTTGACCGTTTTCTCCAGCTCCTCTTTCGGAACTTCCAGCACCAATTCATCATGCACCTGCAATAACATTTGAGCGCGCAAGTTCGCCTTCTTCAAAGCCGAGGGAATATGAAGCATTGCGATTTTCATAATATCCGCTGCCGTGCCCTGGATGGGTGCATTGATGGCTTCGCGTTCTTCGCGGTTTTTCATTTGCACATTTTGTTTGCTTTGCAATGCTGGGAAATATCGGCGGCGACCGAGCAAGGTTTCCACATAACCATCTTGAGCGGCCTGCTTGCGAATCCCATCCAAATAATTTTTGACACCGGGAAATCGTGTGAAGTAGGCTTTGACAAATTCATCAGCTTCGGCCAATGTCAATTCGGTGGAACGAGTCAATCCGAATGCCGACATGCCGTAGATCAGTCCGAAGTTGATCGCTTTGGCATGGCGGCGCATTTCCTTGGTCACTTGTTCGAGTGGAATATTATAGATTGCCGCGGCGGTCGTGGCATGAATATCTTGTCCCGCGCGAAAGGCATCCAACATGGCTTGATCCTGCGCCATATGTGCCACAATACGAAGTTCGATCTGTGAATAATCAACCGAAAGAAGCACGTTGCTTTTCGCGGCAATAAATCCGTTGCGAACGCGGCGTCCTTCTTCGGTGCGAATAGGAATATTTTGCAGATTCGGATTCGATGAAGATAAACGTCCGGTAACCGCGCCCGTTTGGCTGTAAGAGGTATGAACGCGTCCGGTTTTTGAATCAACCGCTGCTGGCAAGGCATCTACATAAGTGGATTTGAGTTTCGACAATTCGCGATGTTCGATGACCCAATCCACAACGGGATGTTTGCCGCTCAACGCATCGAGCACATCACCCGAAGTAGAAAAATGCCCGCTCGCTGTTTTGCGTCCGCGGTCCGGCGGCTCGAGGCGCAAACGATTAAACAGCACATCCGAAAGTTGTTGCGTCGAGTTGATGTTGAATGGTTTGCCCACTGCGTCAAAGACCTGTTTCTCGATATCTGCCATTCGTTGAGTCAATTCCTCGGATAACTTCTTAAAAAAAGGAAGATCAAGAAGAACGCCAGTCATTTCCATTTCGGCCAACACCGAGATCAAAGGCATCTCGATTTCCGCCATTAACTTTTCAGCATTCACGTGTTTGACTTCGGCTTGCATGAGCGGCATCAGACGCAGAGTGGTTTCGGCATCGGCAGCCGCATAAGGAGCGACCGATTCAATTGCCACTTCTGCCATGCTGATCTGCTTTTTGCCTTTGCCGATCAACTCTTCGATGTGAGTCATTTCATCGCCGAATCGCGCAAAGGCCAGTATTCTTAAGTCCGAGGTTGTGCGAGGCAGGATCAACAATAAATTCAGCAATCATTGTATCGAAAGTGATCGGTGAGACGGTCAGTCCATGCCGGGCCAAAACGATGTAATCGTATTTGGCATTGTGGGCAACCTTTGGAATTTGAGGATTGGTCAATGGATCATTGAGAATAGAAATGACTTGTTCTAATGGAAGATTATTTCCCGTCAAATG
>CAWAMX010000004.1:0-474290 GCA_963783295.1 uncultured Chloroflexia bacterium
ACGTGATCAGAATCATCTTGATGCCGGTTTGCACGATATAATTGACGTTCCCACTGAGCACGCCAGTGTCCACTATATCCGACATATAATTCGGCAGCGAAAGGTCGCAGATGGCTTGTACTACTAAAAGTGCCAAGGCTCCCGATAATATGCCGATATATTCCGACATGTATTCAAATACCATGATCATTGGTGCTTCATCCTTTGATGCAGGTTAATACTATTCGATGCCTGTATACAAGTAATCTGTCCACACTTTCGCGGTATGGTACGGTGGAACATTTATCTGCACGTCTATCAATGAGATTTCGCCGGGTACAACACAGCGTCACAAACTGGTTTGCATCAGGGCGTTCGCATTACAACGAATACTGTTCCAGGTTGTCCACCAGCTTGCCCAACAGGCGGCCCAGCTCCTTGCGCTCCTCCGGCGAGAAATTGCATAGAAACTGTTCTGCGCTCTCCAGTAAAAGATCATTCATGGCCCGGCACAGCTCTTTTCCGGCTTTGGTCAACTCCACGTAGACTACGCGCCGATCATTTGGGTCAGCCAGCCGCTGGACATAGCCGTTGTTCACCAGCCAGTCCGTCGTGCGTGTGGCGGTGCTAAACGGCACCCCCAGGATGCGGCTCAGGTCGCCCATCGTGATCGGCTCTGATTGGCTAGAAAATACAAAGCCAATAGTAAAAAAGACATCCCGGTCATTGATCTGCCTAATCTTCTCGCGCAGGTTATGTTCCTTGATTCTGGTTTTGACATTCAGTATCTGCTCAGGCAGTTTTCCCCTTAGGCGGCGCTGAAGATAAACCAGGCGCAGAAGGATGTCAACGATGTCTTTTCGCGTTTCTGTGTTACTAGAAAGGTTGTTTTCGTTCATAAATATTTCCGTTTGAAAATTTACTATGTGAAAATGTATCATTTCAGAAAGAATTGAGTCAGTGAAAAATGACGGGTATTCAGCATGATTTTCTGTAGGATCCTGTCGTGCATAATTATCAGGATCACCAGAGCGGGCAGCAGGTTGTATTTGAACTATATGCTCATCACACTTAGATAGGCATCAGAGTTTCCAATCCATTAGAGGAAGCTCGGATGAACGCTGATGAATGGGAATGGTAAACCGACTGTCACCCTACCTGGCATCTCAGGTCCTCGGTTCAAGAAACTAACTCGATGGCCATCGAGTTAGTTTGGGTAGCTGTCAAAAAAGGTCTCCTACAAAGGAGACTCTTTTTTTGTCTATATATGGCATGTATTTGCTTGATTTCCTGCATATTTGTGCGTCCCCGGAGAGGCTCGAACTCTCAACCTACTGATTCGAAGTCTGTTAGTCGATATGTCTATAACGTATACAGCAGTAAATATCGCCTATATTATTTCGAAAATTAGGCCAATTCAGTATATAGTTTCTATAATTTCTATAGTGTGCTTCCCTATCTGCACACGAATTGCACACGGTTTATACACCAAACAGGAAAGGCGACTTTATCTTCCGTCCACTTTTTATTCATGAAAGGTTTGTCTTATAGGCGAATAGCCGGGTATGGACAATGCGCGGAGGCATCGAAAACTCTAACTTAGGAAGATGCTCAAAAATGGTGACGAATCTTCGCTGTCCAGTGTATACTGCGTTGGGCCACATAGCTTAGTTATCCAGTGGCTATCTGGTTCCAATACCCAGTTTTCCTTTCTCGCCGTTCCTTCAAAATAGCATAACTCTCGAAATTCATCATCATTTCGCTGACTGGAGTTTTACCGCCGCGGGGTCTGCCATGACTAGAAAGTTTGGCGACCTTTTGAAATGCAGCTTGTGGAGTAATTCCATGCTGTTCCGCGGTCACAAATAATTCCGCCAAACCTATTAGAGTGTCGCGAAAATCAATGCCGCAATTCTCAAGTGAGGTTGAAACCAAACCTCTCCAAAGCCAAATTTCTTCTCCAGTAGCTTGAAGTTGAGCGACTGCCCGTCTTGTATAATCGAACAAATGGTTCTCAATATTGCGGTTACCATAAAAAGACGCCCTGATTTTCTCGCAATCTTCTGGTGTTGAATCAAGATAGACACTGTAATTCTGATCCAAAAAAGCGTTGATATTCTCAGCTATGGCGGTTTTAGCTCTTAGCTCATAGGCAAAACTTTTAGCGTAAGCTCTCATTTGTTCAAGGAATTGCGTTGAGTTCATATACTACTCCAGCAAAGCCTTTAAGAATGGTAATGGCCTAACCGACGATTAATCGGAGTATATCCTAATTTTTGAATCTGACAAAAAATCTTCTTGCTGATAGTACAGGGATGTTTGGTATTGTGAGTCTGGTATGGTGTTGAATATTGTGCTACACACCACTTTGCGATAGGTCTCACTTACTGGTGCGCTGTCAAGAGCGGAACAGGCGCGCGCCGGAGGCGCTCTTATAGAACCTATGGTCGCGGGGTCAATCATGCCCGCTCTTGACAGCAACCCAACAACATAATTAGCGCGATTGGGGAAAAGACGGATTGTGCAAGACTTATAGCTCATCCTTCGGGAAGTCTTTGCCCCAACATAACGGAAGCAAGGCTCTGGGTGAATCTGTACGCCAACTGGAGCCATCGGCGCGGGATTGGGCGGCAAGGAAAGCCGGATGCCCGTCGGGGTCCCCTTTGGGGTACGACGGGCGACGGCGTCTGCCGTCACCCCCGCTACTGATAGGGGGGTGGAGATTTGCAAGCATAGCAATTTATAGAGCATGAATAGCAAATCTATTGTCATGCTAGTACATCAGGTGTATAAAAACGCACGGGGTATAAACAGTAGACAGATTGAACCTTAACAGATGGATACGGCAAGCAGAGTCGCCTTTCCTGAACTCACTTGAAAGGAGTTTCGGGAATGGCAACCAGAAGAGGCAACCACGAAGGATCAATATATCGCATGTCGAATGGTACTTGGAGAGCGCAAGTATCTATCGGGAATAGGCGAATAAGTTGTATTGCAAAATCAAAAGCCGAATGTCGGGATTGGGTACGCGAGAGACTCAACGAGATAGATAAGGGTATGACTTTTGAGAGCCATAACCTTACACTATCAGAATATCTCAAAGGTTGGATCTCTGAAAAGAAGAATGCTGTGCGCATCAAGACCGGCTTTCAGTATCAACGATTGATAAGCATGTATATTGAACCCAACATTGGAAACATTAAGCTAAAGGATTTGAACCTGCGTGTCGTCGGTCATTTCTACGAGAGTTTGAAAGAACGCGGCGTTGGTATTTCCAATATCAGATACAGTCATCGGGTATTGCATTGTGCGCTTGAACAAGCTTTGAAAGATGGATTGATAATTCGTAATCCATCACACGGCGCAACCGTTCCAAGAGCAATCCACAAAGAAATGAAAATACTCAATGATGAGCAAGTCGGTTTGTTCTTGGTCGCGGCGAGTGGCTCACGCTATCAGGCTTTGTATCATTTGGCTGTGACAACGGGCATGAGAATTTCAGAGTTACGCGGTCTGTGCTGGTCTGATATTGATTGGATCAAAAGCACGATAAAAGTCAATCGGCAGATACAAGATGTTCCGGGGATTGGTTCAGTATCGGGCGAACCAAAAACGCATTCGGGCATTCGCGCAATTCTTTTAGGGGAAACAACACTCAATGAGCTGAGAGAACAAAAGCAAAGAATTGAAGAAGAAGCGTCAAAGGCTGGCGATAGTTGGAAACACAACGACATAATTTTTCCGTCCAAGATGGGAACGCCATTTAGCGATGCAAATGTGCGCAAGGATTTTGTCGCGGTGTTGAAAGCAGCGAACCTGCCAAGGATACGGTTTCATGATCTGCGTCATACTGCGGCGAGTCTCATGCTCAATCATAGTGTCCCTGCGTTGGTGGTTTCAAAGATACTCGGACATTCAAGTCCTAGCGTGACACTCAATGTCTATGCTCACTCGACGATAGACATGCAAAGTATCGCGGTGGGCATTATGGATAAAATCGTCGCTCCAATACCGATAACTGTTTCGCAACTGCACTCAACTGCACACGGTTGCACACGATAACGAGAAGTAGGTTTTTGGATACCGCCATATATGGCGAAAAGAAATAAAAATACCGTCTTTCGACGATATTTGTGCGTCCCCGGAGAGGCTCGAACTCTCAACCTACTGATTCGAAGTTGTTTGAGAAAGTGTCTACAGCTTCTAAACCGTGGTAAATAGCACATACAGTTCAAGATTTAGGGTTAAATAAGTCCATAAAATCAATAGTTTCTACACAGTAGTACTGCAATTGCACCCGCGTTGCACCCGATAGGGAAAGGCGACTCCATGCTCTAATAGTTTGCGTTAGTGGTGAATAGCGCTGAAGTGGGCAACGGTTGTTGACTACCTTACCCTAAGCAGGTACGGTAATTTTACATCACTATATTTCAAGTATGCTGAAATAAATATTGATGCCCTGCACGGAGTAAGGATAATGTACCCAATACCATATAATAATAAGAATAAAACGTTGCTACTCAAAGATGCGGATGGATCAAATAAATTTAGTTTGCTAATCGATGTTATATAAAAGCCTGATTGAATTAATACCGTTAAAATTCCCGCTGCGGCAGAATAAGTTGCGAATATTATGTACAGAATCAGCCCAAGCATTGCAAGAACACCAAAATGACTTATAAAAAGATTCCATGCTTTTTCTAAGCTTTTTCGAATCCCCCAGTTGTTTTCAAAGAATACAACTATAGTAAATTCGGGCAAAGCAGTAAATGCTGATACCAGCAGAAACGGTAAGATTGTTTTGTTTGAAAATTGGAAGGTATGTGTCGTACTATTGAAATCAACAGTCAATACCCACAAAAGCAATGGTGAAAGTAAAAGAAGACCGAGGCAAGAGCATCCAAGCACTCTACCCAAAAACTTTCTTACTGCAATTAGTGTTTCTTGAATAGTAGCCGACTTGCCAATTGAAAAACAGTACGCAAGATATGGCACCCCAATCTCACTAATAGGCAACAGAATTAAGTAAAGAATACCTGCTGCTAGTGAAACAAATGATAAGAACGCGCCTAATTCTTTTTTGAATTCGAAAAAAATAGGAAAATTGTCCTAAAAGACTGATAGAGCTAAAAAGCCAAATAGTTTTTTGCTTCCAAATATTTTCCCAGCCATGTCGAATGAACAAAAACACGTTTGCCATCATTTTATTTTCTCTTTGTGCTTTCGGCGAAGCCGCCTAAATCAAATAGGGCATGAGGTATCAGAATCAAATGATATAAACCACCAATCGTAGTATAGCATTATTTTATGAAGGGACAAAAAATGGTGAAGTTTTGTCCTGTGTCTTAATGGGGTATTTGATAATATGGATTTGTATGGCATCAATCTTTGCACTTCAAGCACCTTTGCAATCAAACTCAACGGCTAGCGCGCTGTCAAGAGCGGAACTGGCGCGCGCCGGAGGCGCTCGATTATTGCCTATGGTCGCGGCATCAACCATGCCCGCTCTTGACAGCAACCCAACAAACATAATTGATCGTGGTTGGGGACAGGATGGGTTGTGCAAGACAACAAAATCATCACTCAGGAAATCTCCCCAACCTAACGGAAACATCGCTCTGCGTGAACCTGTACGCCAACTGGAGCCATCGGCGCGGGCTTGATGCGGCAAGGAAAGCCGGATGCCCGTCGGGGTCCCCTGTGGGGCGCGACGGGCGACGGCGTTTGCCGCCACCCCCCTTACTGATAGGGGGGTGGAGATTTGCAATGATTGCAATTTATAAAGCATGGACTATAAATCTATTGTCACGCTATAACATCAGGTGTATAAGAGCGCGCGGGATAGAGCAGGTAGACAGATTGAACCTTAATAAATTGGCAGAGCAAGCAGAGTCGCCTTTCCTAAACTCAAAGCAAAGGAGATTATAGGAATGGCGATAAAACGAGGCAACAACGAAGGTTCGATATTTCGAAAAGCCAATGGCTCATGGCGCGCACAAGTATCCATTGAGGGCAAGCGCATCAGTCATACCGCATCATCACGCGCTGAATGTTATGCGTGGCTCAAGAAGACACTGAATCAAATGGATCAAGGGCTGACCTTTCAAGGACACAACATCACGTTAGAAGCTTATCTTGATGAATGGATTGCAATCAAGAAGAATGCGCTGCGGACAAAATCAGGATACCAATACGAGTATCTTATCAACCTGTACATCCTGCCGATGTTGGGCAAGATGAAGTTGAAAGATTTGAACGTGCAAGTGCTGAATAAATTCTATGAACGCTTGCTAGCAAAAGGTATCGGTGTCTCGAACATTCGATACACTCATCGAGTATTGCATAGCGCACTTGAACAAGCTGTATTGAATGGGATACTCGGAAGAAATCCCGCGCATGGTGCAACTGTACTGAGAATGAAGCAAAAGGAAATGAAAATCCTTGATGAGCAGCAAGTCGGTTTATTCTTGGTCGCGGCAAGCACTTCACGATATAAGACCTTGTATCATTTGGCAGTTGTAACCGGCATGAGATTTTCAGAACTGCGCGGATTATCTTGGTCTGATGTGGATTGGATCAGAGGCTCAATCAAAGTCAATCGGCAGATACAAGATGTTCCTGGCATTGGTTCAGTATCGGGTGAACCGAAAACAAATTCAGGCATTCGCACAATTCTTTTAGGGGAAACAACACTCACTGAATTGAGGGAACAAAAGCAAAGAGTTGAAGTCGACAAAACAAAAGCTGGTGCGAGTTGGCAAGAGAACGGTTTGATATTTCCATCCAGCATTGGCACACCGTTTGGACAAAGCAACGTGCAAAAGGATTTCATCAAAGTCTTGAATGCGGCAAACTTGCAACGAATACGATTTCATGACCTGCGACATACTGCGGCAAGTTTGATGCTCAATCATGGTGTCCCTGCATTGGTTGTGTCAAAGATATTGGGTCATTCAAATCCAAGTGTGACACTCAATATCTATGCTCATTCAACGTTGGACATGCAGAGCAAAGCAGCAAGTATCATGGATGAGATTGTCACTCCAATCGCTGTGGACATGAGCCGGTTGCACCCGGTTGCACCCGATCAGAAAAACTGATTATTTGATGCCCCCACATATGGACGAATTAAACAGAAACACCGTTTTTCAACGGTATTTGTGCGTCCCCGGAGAGGCTCGAACTCTCAACCTACTGATTCGAAGTCTGTTAGTCGCTATGTCTATAGCGTATACAGGAGTAAATATTGCCTATATTATTGCGAAAATGACGGTAAATCCGTATATAGTTTCTATAATTTCTATATCGTGTTTTTCTATCTGCACACGATTTGCACACGAAACAGGATAGGCGACTCTAATCTATCTTGCTATTGAAATTCACAAACGGTTTGCGTTATTGATGACTAGTGAGAATACTGCCTTTGGAAGCTATAGGACTATTGTGAAAAAAAATATCGTACTGATGTACGGACGATAGAAAGTGCCGGCAATTCATAGGCAAAAACTTATGTCGGTATAGTCAGTGACATCCTGCCGACAAGTAATGCCATTTACGCAAAGTTACCCAATAGATTGGTGTGACGTCAGGTTCTACCCTACCAGCCATGTATCTGTAAATAAAGAGCCGCTACCCAACATATCAAAGTAAATATGATCCCTTCCCCTACTGCCTGCACACCTGTGATCGAATAGTAGATTAGGGGTATCTCGCGCTTTATAATAATTATGACTTCGGCAAAGCCGGCAATAAAAATGCTCGAGGTGATCAGTACATGCGGGACTGGCCCTTTCCACAAAGCGGCCGAAACAATAAGCAAGCCTAATGATACGAATACTGGTAAAAATGTAATGAGTTGGTTAAGAAGGCTTTTCCAATAGGCATTCATTATTTTGCGTTCAAGATCACGGTCATTTTTCTTTGGCATGTTTATCTCCAAAACCTTAGGGGCTCCTAAGCCAAACGCAAGGAACCAGATCTTATTCACGTTGCTCCAAACTATAATCCGTTGTGTAGGCGCAATGCATATGCTTAGCTGTATTCCTGTGACTTATCAATAGAATTATATCTTTGCATACTGAAATAAGGCTAACCAAAAATATCATTTAGAAATAAAACGTTGGATAAGAAAACAGAGAGGATCTATTACAGATGGTAGATGGGCATTTAATAATTGATTTCGGTTTGGTTTCGAATTTTCATTTCACGCAAGCGCGCTGTCAAGAGCGGTAGAGGAATGCGCCGGAGGCGCTCTTATAGAGCCTATGGTCGCGGAGTCATTCATGCCCGCTCTTGTACAGCAACCCAACAACATAATTAGCGCGGTTGGGGAAAAGACGGATTGCGCAAGAACTCATAGCTCAACCTTCGGGAAGTCTTTGCCCCAACATAACGGGAACAAGGCTCTGCGTGAACCTGTACGCCAACTGGAGCCATCGGCGCGGGTTTGGTGCGGCAAGTCAAGTGGGGGATGCGCGGCGGGGTCCCCATCGTTCTCAACGATGGGGTACCGCCGCCACCCCCCTTACTGATAGGGGGGTGGAGATTTGCAAGGATAGCAATTTATAGAGCATGAATAGCAAATCTATTGTCATGCTATATCATCGGGTGTATAAAAACACACGGGGTATAAACAGTATACAGATTGAACTTTAACAGATGGATAGAGCAAGCAGAGTTGCCTTTCCTGAACTCACTTGAAAGGAGTTTCGGGAATGGCAACCAGAAGAGGCAAGCACGAAGGATCAATATATCGGATGTCAAACGGTACTTGGAGGGCGCAAGTATCTATCGGAAAAAAGCGAATCAGTTGTACCGCAAAATCAAAAGCCGAATGTCAGGATTGGATACGCGAGAGACTCAACGAGATAGATAAGGGAATGACTTTCGAGAGTCATAACCTTACCTTAGCAGAATATCTCAAAGGTTGGATCTCTGAAAAGAAGAATGCTGTACGTATCAAGACCGGCTTTCAATACGAACGATTGATAAACCTATATATTGAACCGAACATTGGAAACATCAAGCTAAAGGATTTGAACCTGCATATCATCGGTCATTTCTACGAGAGCCTGAAAGAACGCGGCATTGGTATTTCCAATATCAGATATAGTCATCGAGTATTACACTCTGCACTTGAACAGGCTTTGAAAGATGGATTGATAATTCGTAATCCTTCACACGGCGCAACCGTCCCAAGAGCAATCCACAAAGAAATGAAAATACTCAATGATGAGCAAGTCGGTTTGTTCTTGGTCGCGGCTAGTGGTTCACGTTATGCGGCTTTGTATCATTTGGCTGTGACAACGGGTATGAGAATTTCGGAGTTACGCGGTCTGTGCTGGTCTGATATTGATTGGATCAAAAGCACGATAAAAGTAAATCGGCAAATCCAAGACATTCCAGGCAAAGGCACAATATCCGGCGCGCCGAAAACATACTCAGGGATTCGGACAATCCTTTTAGGCGAAACATCGCTCAATATTTTGAGAGAACAAAATCAACGGCTTGAGCAAGAAGCATCAAAGGCTGGCGATAGTTGGAAACACAACGACCTAATTTTTCCATCCAAGATGGGAACGCCATTTAGTGATGCAAATGTACGCAAGGATTTTGTCGCGATATTGAAAGCGGCGAACCTGCCAAGAATACGGTTTCATGATCTGCGTCATACTGCGGCAAGTCTCATGCTCAATCATGGTGTCCCTGCGTTGGTAGTTTCAAAGATACTCGGACATTCAAGCCCTAGCGTGACACTCAATATCTACGCTCACTCGACGATTGATATGCAAAGCATGGCGGTGGGTATCATGGATAAAATCGTCGCTCCAATACCGATAAGCGTTTCGCAACTGCACTCAACTGCACACGGTTGCACACGATAACGGAAAGTAGATTTTTAGATACCGCCATATATGGCGAAAATAAACACAAACATCGTCTTTCGACGATATTTGTGCGTCCCCGGAGAGGCTCGAACTCTCAACCTACTGATTCGAAGTCAGGCACTCTATCCATTGAGCTACGGGGACGTATTTGGGATTATACACGAAGATTTCTTTCCTTGCTTATCTGATGAATTGCAAGGTAGAATCGACCCATTCACTTTATAGGATAATCATAATGGATATCAAATCATTTGGCGAACACGTTATCAGAAATCTTGAAAAGGTTATCGTCGGCAAACGTGACGCCTTGGAATTGATCGTTGTCGGATTGTTGTGTCAGGGACATATCCTAATCGAAGATGTTCCCGGCGTCGGCAAAACAATGATGGCGCGCAGTCTGGCGCGTTCGCTAGCTTGCACGTTCAGCCGAATCCAGTTCACGCCCGATATGCTTCCCAGTGATGTTACCGGCGTTTCCATTTATAACCAGCAGAAAAGAGAATTCGAGTTTCGTGCCGGTCCGATCATTGGACAGATCATTCTCGCGGACGAGATCAATCGCGCTACACCCAAAACGCAAGCGGCTCTACTCGAAGCGATGGAAGAACATCAGGTCTCGGTGGATGGTGTGACACACATTCTGCCGCGTCCGTTCATGGTGCTCGCTACACAAAATCCAATCGAGTATGAAGGCACATTTCCGCTTCCTGAAGCGCAATTGGATCGCTTCCTTTTGCGAGTCCGCATCGGCTATCCCGATTTGTCAGACGAGATAAAAATACTCGATGAACAGCAGTTCAAGCATCCGATTGAGGCACTCAAGCCGGTTGTCAAAACTAAGGAAGTTTTGGATGCAGCAGAGACAATCAAGAGCGTTTATCTTTCTCAAGCCATCAAACGCTATATCACGGACCTGACACGGCGCACGCGGCAAACAGGTGATATCTATCTTGGAGCGAGTCCGCGCGGCACGTTGAGCTTAGCGCGCGCTTGCCAGGCTTACGCCGCGCTCCAAGGCCGTGACTATGTTTTGCCTGATGATGTCAAAGATTTGGCTATTCCGGTTTTAGCGCATCGGATTATCGTCAGCCCTGAAGCACGCCTGCGCGAATTGGGCGCTGACCGTATCATTCAGGATATCATCCATAACATACCGGTGCCGGGCGGAAGTTTTCAAGCATCGTCAGCAGAAGCAAACGCAAACAAGAAATTGAAATGAATGCCAGACGCGTTCTTGTTGCGCTTATGATTCTCGGCGGCTTGGCTGGCTGGCTTGCGGGCGGACCAGCTTTTTATTCGCATATACTTTATTTGGGATTATTATTATTGATCAGCTCATGGCTTTGGACTTTTTTTGTAGCACGATCTTTGCACATTGAACGCTTCTCCGACGCGTGGCGCGGCAGTGTCGGCGACATTTTCAAAGAGCGATTCGATATTAACAACGGAAGTCGGTTGCCCGCGTTGTGGGTTGAGGTAAAAAACGCTACACCGATTTCCGCTTCCGGCTCACGCTTGCTGACAACACTCCGGGCGCATCAAAAGCAATCTTACGCGGTGCGCATGTGGCTGACGCGGCGCGGCAGTTTCCCACTCGGCCCGACCATTGCGACGATTTCCGATCCGTTGGGTTTGTTCCGCGTCGAGAAACCATTCGCTGCATCAAAATCATTGACCGTGCTTCCCATGATCTTCCCCATCGAATCGTTTCTTTCGCCTCCCGGCCTCTTGCCAGGTGGACAAGTAATCCGCCGCAAGTCAACGGATATTACTCCGCACGCCTCGGGAGTTCGCGAATACAACTCGGGTGATCCGATGAAAAGAATCCATTGGCCCACATCGATTCGACGCGGTCAGTTGATGGTGAAAGAATTCGATCAAGACCCGCAAGCCGAAGTGTGGCTCTTCCTCGACACACAACTAAGTTCGCAGGCTTCCAAGCCTCACGATGAATTTCCTGAATTGCCTGTTGAAGATTTGTTGTTCACGCGCAGACCAAAGTTTACTCTCCCGCCCTCAACATTGGAATATGGAATCACCATCACGGCTTCATTGGCGCATTATTTTATTGAGCAAAAACGTTCAGTTGGATTTGTCGTCGCCGACCGAGCCTATATGATGATTCCCGCCGAGCATAATGAGCGGCATGAAAATAAGATTCTTGAAACACTTGCGTTTCTCGAGGGCAAAGGCAATCTTTCTATCGCGGCGCTGGTCAGTGCGCAGACACGGCAGTTGCCATCCGGCTCCAGCGTGATTCTCATCACGCCTACGATTTGGCCTGAACTTCTAATTGCGGTGGATGATGTTCAGCGTCGCAATTTGCGTCCTGTTATAATTTTGCTTTCCGCCCAATCGTTTGGTGGACGGAACGGCAGTGATAAACTTGCAACTCAACTGATGGAGCGAGGCGTTCCTGTTTGCCTTGTTCGTAGTGAAGACGATTTAGCAAAAACGCTTTCTACATTTTCAGCCAATAATATTTTCCAGGATGTGACCACATGGCAAAGACCGAAGTTATCACACTTGATCTAAATTTTCAGAACATGAAACAAGCCATCGCTGTGTATCTGATTAAACATTCGACTGGCGCGATCTTGATCGAATGCGGACCCGGCTCAACTCTCTCCGCGCTGCAAGCAGAACTCAAAGCAAATGGCTTTTTGGCCACTGATGTCACGCACGTCTTCCTGACGCACATTCATCTCGATCATGCCGGTTCAGCAGGTTGGTGGGCGCGGCAAGGCGCGCAGATCATCGTTCATCCGAACGGCGCGCCGCACATGTTGAACCCGGAAAAACTTCTAGCGAGTGCGACGCGCATTTATGGCGATCAGATGGAAACGCTATGGGGTGAGTTCCTGCCTGTTCCGCAGAGCCAGCTCAAAGTCGCGAACGATGCGGAAGAGATCGTAATCGGAAATTTGAGAATCACCCCGATCAATGCGCCCGGTCATGCAGAACATCATTATGTTTATTTATTCGAAGATATTGCTTTCACGGGCGATGTGGGGGGAATGCGAATTCCTGGTCATCACTATTTGCAGCTGCCGATGCCGCCGCCCGAATTGCAAATGAGCAAGTGGCGCGACTCATTGACGCGTTTACGAAAGGAAAAATTCAATCGCATCGCGCCGACGCATTTTGGAATCTTCGATGATCCGCAATGGCAGTTGGATGAAGTCGAAAAGGAATTGAACGCGGCGGAGAAATGGCTGGAATCCGTGATGCCTGCCGGGCCGTCCGTTGAAGAATTGCGCCAGCAATTTACGAATCGGATGAATGAGCAGACACGCGCACAAGGCTTAAGCGCTGATACCGTAAAGAAGTACGGTCTGGCAAACCCGCTCGGCATGAGCGCCGATGGATTGTCGAGGTATTGGAAGAAAGTGAGAATGGCGGCTTCTTAGATTCTTTTGAGGGTTTTGTATTCAAAAGAATAAGTTATCCAAGCTATTTTTGAAAAACGGCAACTAACCCTTTTGTGAGTCCTTCTGCCGGAATTGTAAAGTGCCCAATATCGTTCAATGGTGCGTATTCGGATCGTAGGGAAGGATAATTTCTTTCAGTTAATATTTTGTTCAACTTTGGTAGATCCGTTCCCCATCCCCATTCGTCGTTAGGACGCGATGACAGGAAGAGGCGTATTGGCAGGTCTTTATGTTGACTCGCATAGAGCTCCTCCATTTCGAAGTATTTCTGATCAAATCCTTCAACAATAATATATCTCTGAAACAGATTAGGCTTCTGAAAGACAGCATACCAAGCAAAAATCCCCCCAAAGGAGAAACCCCATAGTGTTCGATCGTTGGGACTGATTCGATAATTCGTTTCGGCAAAAGGTATCAATTCCTGCTGTAAGAACTCAAGATACTTAACTCCTCCAGGCTTCGTATCACTGTGAGGGGTCGGGAATGGTGCAAGATCGCGGAGGCGCATATTTTTTCCACCTTCATTAGGGAAACGTTTGCTGTCATAGGCGGTGCTGACGATGATAAGATCTGGAATGTGATTATCATAAATCAAATATTGGACAATATCTGTTGCCATAGCAAAAGCATGATCACCGTCGAGAAGATATAAAACAGGATAAAGAGCTGTAGTACTTGCATAATCTTCCGGAAGTCTGACCTTAACCTGATAGTCCTGCCCAACAATGGAAGACTTAATTTGTCGCAACTCTGAATTTGCAATGGGAACGGGCTGATATTGAACGGCTGATGTAGTCATTGTCTCATCTCCTCTTCTGCACAAACAGACTATGACTTAAACACACACTGACTGTTTAGCTCCCCAATTGTTGTCTTATATAAAATGGTTTTGTATAACCATCGCTGTATATATTATACATCTCTTCTATATATTCTTGAATCAAATACAGTTTTTTTGTCGAGATATACGTCACGTCCAGCAATGAAGACTTGACGTTCACCCTATGTCGTCAGGTCTTCATATCGTTCAAGTATCGGTTTAGTTTTTCGCAGGTTGCTTGAGCGTGCGAGGTTTGCGTTCGCCAAGACGCGTGCCACCGACCATTTCGTACTGGGTCGAATCGTCGCCGTAGACACCTTTGAACGCCGAGCGCACCCGCTTGACGTTGTCCCATAATTCCACTTTCGAGGCGTCCCATTCGTTGTGTAAATTCGTCAACTGCGCTTCGAACGCATTCATCTGGGATTGACGCGCACGCACCGCGCCAATCTCATCGGACAAGGTCTTGCAATTCAAGTCACCAAAGGTCGCGGCCGGGTCGAACTGATTCCAGGCATCCAGCACCACCAGGGCTTGATCGAGCAAATCTGTTGGAAACAACTTTTTGGGCATGAGGCTCCTCCTGTTAGGGTGAAAAAGGTTTTGTCTGGGCCGTCCCCCAGAGCTAATTAAAGTATACAGAAAGATGCAATGATTTTCATTTGCAAAACGTTCATCTGATCGTTCTCATTCCCGCATCCATGCTTGACCTCGAGGCTCCTGTCCAACATACGAATCAGGAAATCTCTCCTGAAGGCTTTCGTAACCAAGATTTAAGGGGATATCTCAATCATAAGATGATAGGAAAGTTACATACGAAGCTTCGTCTCAAGAATGCAAGGCTGGAGAACTTACTTAAAAACCTTCGTATCTTGCTTACGATGGTTCGTATCCATCATACGAAGCAAGGAAATTTAGTTACAAAGCTTCGTAACTACAAAGGAGTGCGACGCACCTCTAACCCGCTTGGCATGATGGCGGTTGGATTGTTGAGGTATTGGAAGTAGGTGAGTTATCTGCCGTCTATAATTTGCAAACATTTCTCTTGAATACGATTTAATTGCTTTGTCAATTGATTGGCTTCTTCCGGCGCAAAATCTGACAAAATCAACCCCTCTGTTCGTTCAATAGTAAACCATAGCTTGGCTAGGACTTCTTTGCCCTTATCAGTTAATTCAACCTCTACATCTTCAACTATCAAACCGGACTTAAGCATTGGAGCAAGAAATTCCGCTGCCTCGCTTTCCAAAATGCCGAACTGTTTGCACATAGCCCCGATTTGCATGGTTTGGTCGCACTTCAAAACCATCATAAAAATTACCTGCTGGCTTGATAATTTAGATACTTTTCTAAGTTCTGCATCCAGCGCCTGCTGTACCAATATGCCGGCTACATTAAGTTCCCGACCGAGTGTGGATTTGATTTGTTCTTCGATCATTGTCAATACCTGTTTCAATTTGATTTCATAAATACTGATACCTGCCGCTACGCCGACATTTAAGCTTCTCGACCGCCGGGTACATTGGAATTTGTACCAGAAAATCGGCTTGTTTTTCGACCTCGGGGCTTACCCCAGACGTTTCATTTCCAACCACCAGGGCTACAGGCTGTCGCTTCAGTTCGAGCAGCGATTGTAATTCTGCCCCCTTGGGGCTAGTCGCGATGATTTGAAATCCTTCCGTCTTCAAATACTTGATGGTTTCTGTAACGTCCTGGAAGGTGCACAAATGGGTGGAAAAAACACTTCCCCGCGATGCCTCGATTGTTTTACGATTATAAATATCAATATCATTGGTCGTGCTAATAAGATTGCGAATTCCAAATGCCTGACAGGTTCGAATGATCGTTCCGATATTTCCAAAGTCCCGCACAGCATCGAGAATTACTATAAATTGAGGATTACCATCCAGGTCCCCCACCGGCATTCGCCCCACACCTACAACTGGAATGACATAACTTGTATCGGTTACTTTTTTGAGAATGCCTTCTGACACCACAAAAACCTTGTAGCCTTGAGATAGAAATTTTTCAGCTAAATTCGAGGCTTCTTTATTGCTGACGAGGATGTACTCAATTGAAAGCACGTGTTCAATGGCCCAATCAAGAATTTCTTCTCCTTCTAGAAGGATTCTCTGGTGCTCTTGTTTTCCTCTGCGCAGTTTTACATCTCGCGCTAGGATGATTCTTTCATCCTTGATGGAGTTAATAGTTCCCAGCATATATCCTTACCTTAATTTCAGGCAACTAAAGGTCCACACTATGGATGGCCCGGTGAGTGTAGACAATGTTCGAAAGCAGGATTCTGCCCAAGCTGAGTAAGTGCTTAAAAATACTGATTTTTGTTCTGGAACTGTTCTGTAGAATAAAGTGTGTAAATTATACGCCCCCTGCCAGCAAGTGAGCGCATTTTTTGTCGAGAAATACGTCATAGCCAACCAGTGACGATTGAGACAGGTTACAATAGGGCTAAACCACTATACTTGAGACAAGGAGCTGGCCATGAAGGATTTTCTGGCAATTTCTGATCTGTCGTCCAAGCAAGTCCAAGGCTTGCTGGATTTGGCAATTGAGCTGAAGAAGGAACATTTCAAGAAAGGCAATAAGAAAATATTCAAAGGCAAGGTGCTGGGCATGATCTTCCAGAAGCCCAGCTTGCGGACGCGCGTCTCGTTCGATATGGCGATGCGCCACTGCGGCGGCGATGCCTTGTATCTTTCTCCGAACGAGATCGGGCTCGGTCAGCGCGAGTCGATTGCGGATGTGGCTCGCGTGCTTTCGGGTTATGTGGATGCCCTGATGGCACGCGTGTTCGTACATGAACACGTTTTGGAATTGGCGAAATGGTCGGAGATTCCGGTGATCAACGGCTTGAGTGATTACAACCATCCTTGTCAGGGCATGGCGGACGCACTCACCATTGAAGAGAACTTTGGCAAAAAATCCAAAGGCTTGAATGTCACGTTCATCGGGGACGGAAATAACGTCGCGGTTTCGATGATGCATGTCTCGGCCAAATTGGGCTGGAACTTTACACTTGCCGGCCCCGAGGGATATGACTTGAATCCAAAAGCGGTTGAGGTTGCAGAAGAGATCGCCAAGAAGACTGGGAGCAAACTGAACTTCATTCGTGATCCACATCAAGCCGTCAAAGGTGCGCATGTGATTTATACCGATACATGGACGAGTATGGGCCAGGAAGAAGAAACCGCCAAGCGCGAGAAAGTCTTCCCGCCTTATCAGGTCAACGCGAAATTGGTCAGCGAAGCGGATAAGGATGTCATCGTGATGCATTGTCTGCCTGCACATCGCAACCATGAACTGACGGATGAAGTAGCTGATGGTCCGCATTCGGTTATCTTCCCGCAGGCACATAATCGCCTGCACGCGCAGAAAGCGATTCTAGCGCGGTTGTTTGGTGTGGCATAAGGATGGAAGTCAAAATTCATGAATACAAAAGATTACATTGATTTAGAAGAACAATACGGCGCACATAATTATCTGCCCCTCGACGTGGTCATTACGCGCGGCGAGGGCGTGTGGGTCTATGATGTTGACGGTAAGAAGTATTTGGATTGCCTCAGCGCATATTCGGCGCTCAATCAGGGCCACGTTCATCCAAAGATTCTGAATGCTTTATCGGAGCAAGCCAAGAAAATCACTTTGACCTCACGTGCTTTTCGTAATGACCAACTGCCGCTTCTCTACAAAGAATTATCAGATATGACCGGCTACGATATGTCTCTGCTGATGAACTCTGGTGCAGAAGCAGTTGAGACCGCCATCAAATTGGCGCGCAAATGGGCTTATCGAGTCAAAGGTGTGCCGCGTCATCAAGCAGAGATCGTTACTGCGGCTGGAAATTTCCATGGCCGGACAACGACCCTCGTCTCTTTCTCGACTGATCCTTTGTATCGCGACGATTTCGGTCCGTTCACGCCCGGATTTGTCACTGTACCTTACGGTGATATGTCTGCCATGGAAAAGGCAATCAATAAAAATACGGCAGCGGTTTTGCTTGAACCAATTCAAGGCGAGGGCGGAGTCGTTATTCCGCCGGTAGGTTATCTCAAGAAAGTTTCTGACATTTGCAAGAAGAATAATGTTCTGTTTATCGCCGATGAGATTCAAACCGGATTGGCGCGTACAGGAAAATTATTTGCGTGCGAACACGAAAGTGTTCGTCCTGATATTATGGTCATTGGTAAAGCGTTGGGCGGCGGTTTTTATCCCGTCTCTGCAACTCTAGCCGATAAACCAATCCTAGGTCTGTTCACTCCCGGCGAACATGGCTCGACCTTCGGTGGGAATCCACTTGCAGCAGCAGTATCGCGCGCGGCGCTTGCAGTGATTCGCGACGAAAAATTGGCGCAACGTGCGGAACAAATGGGAACATATTTTATGGAGCAATTGGCCGAGATTCCCAGTCCGCATGTTAAAGAAGTGCGCGGCAAAGGCTTGTTGATCGGTGTTGAGTTGAAGCCGTCAGCGGGTGGCGCGCGGCGTTTTTGTGAAGCTCTGCAAGGTAAAGGAATCCTTGCGAAAGAGACGCATGAAAACGTGATCCGCTTTGCGCCGCCACTGATTATCGAAAAGAGTGAAGTTGATTGGGCGCTTCCATCCATTCGCGAAGCGCTCAACATGAAATAAATTTGAGACCCTAAAGGTTCATCAAAACCAATAGGGTCTTATATTTGGAGGCGCTATGAATATTGGAATTCCAAAAGAACGGCGTCCGTTTGAGTGGCGCGTGGGATTATCGCCCGCCGGCGTAGAAATGCTTGCCCAAGGCGGACATAAGATTTTCATCGAGCACGAGGCGGGATTCGGAGCGGGTTTTAGCGACACGGAGTTCGAAAAAGCCGGAGCGCGCCTGGTTTATTCCGGTGAAGAAGTTTTTGGCCGTTCCGATTTTGTGATAAAAGTTGCGCGGCCATTGAAGGAAGAGTTGGATTGGATCAGGCCCAAAACGATCATAGCCGGATTCCTGCACCTGGCCTCGACGCAGCAAGACAAGATCGACATCTTGCTTGAGAAAAAAGTTACATCCATTGCCTTTGAACAAATCAGGGCAGAAGATGGTTCACTGCCAGTTCTGCGCCCGTTCAGCCAGATCGGCGGCGCAATGACGGCCCAAATCGCGGCACGCTTGCTTCAAAATAATTGGGGCGGCAAAGGAATTTTGATGGGCGGAGTGCCCGGCGTTCCTCCAGCTGAAATTGTCGTGATCGGCGCTGGCGTTGTAGGCACCTATGCCACACAGATGTTTCTGGGCATGGGGGCACATGTTACGGTCATTGACCATAACGTCTCGGCGCTGCAAAAGCTTTGGGACCGCTTCCCAAATATTGTCACGATGCTTTCGACGAAGCGCAACATCGAGCGTTCGGTGGCTTATGCAGACGTAGTGGTCGGTGCGGTTTTGAATTCAGGCCAACGCGCTCCGATCCTGGTGACGCGCGATATGGTCCGTTCCATGAAACCGCGTTCGGTCGTCATGGACGTCAGCATTGATGAAGGTGGATGTGTTGAAACCTCGCGTCCAACCACACACGAACATCCCGTGTACATCGAGGAAGGCGTGTTGCATTATTGCGTTCCAAATATACCGGGCGCGGTCGCGCGTACGGCAACTTATGCGTTCGTCAATTGCAGCATGTCTTACATCATGGAAATTGCCGACAGCGGCGTAAAAGGAATACTCAACAACCCATCCCTCGAAGCTGCAGTTAACACACACGATGGAAAGTATAAGCATCTTGTGCGTTTGACCAACCACAAGGAGGTAGAAGATGGATTGGATTAACCAATATAAATCCCGCATTGTGGAAGCCCAAGAGGCTGTCCAAGCCGTTAAGTCAGGTAATCGCATCTTTATGACCGGTAACGTATCTGTGCCACAAAAATTGCTGGCCGCCTTAGTGGAATATGCACCCAATTTGAAGGACGTTGAAATCTGCCAAGCGTTATCCGTCGGCCCAGCTGACTATGTCGGTCCAGCAATGGAAGGACACCTTCGGGTCAATACGTTGTTTATCAGCGCAAATGTTCGCAAAGCGGTCCAGGCAGGTCACGCCGATTTCACGCCGGTCTTGCTCTCAGAATTCACATTGTTGTTCAAGAACAAGGTACTTCCAGTGGATGTAGCACTCATCCATGTTTCACCACCGGATGAGCATGGATTCTGTTCACTGGGTGTGGAAGTTGGTTTAACCAAAACTCCCGCTGAATCAGCAAAGATCATCATCGCAGAAGTGAACGAACAAATGCCCCGCACACTAGGTGATTCGTTTATTCACATCAGCCGTTTGAATTATGTGGTACCTGTGAATTATCCGGTTGCTGAACAACCCATGGGTGACGGCGGAGATGATGAGATCAGCCGAAAGATCGCTGGCTATATTGCGGAATTGATTCCCGACTATGCTACATTGCAAATGGGGATTGGAGCCATTCCAGATGCCGTGCTGAATTTTCTCGGTGACAAGAAAGACCTGGGCATTCACAGCGAAATGTTCTCTGACGGGGTTGTTCGTTTGGTGGAGAAAGGCGTGATCACCAATGCCCGCAAGACTCTGCATCCAGGAAAAATCGTGGTTGGCTTTATCCTCGGCTCCCACGCTCTGTACAAATGGGCTGACGATAATCCGTTGTGTGAGTTCCACCGTCAGGAATACGTCAACGACCCATTTATTATTGCCCAGAATGAACGCATGGTTGCGATCAACTCCGCCATCGAAGTGGATTTGACGGGCCAGGTGTGTGCCGATAGCATCGGCCCCAAGTTCTTCAGCGGCATCGGTGGACAGCTCGACTTCATTTATGGAGCCGCGCGCTCCAAGGGTGGCGTACCCATCATTGCCCTGCCAAGTACCACTACGCTAAAAGATGGGACGATCGTCAGCCGGATTGTAACTATGTTGAAGCAAGGCGCCGGTGTAGTCACAGGACGCAACCACGTCCATTATGTTGTGACGGAATATGGCGTGGCTGATTTATATGGCAAGACCGTCCGGCAGCGCGCACAGCAACTCATTAAAGTTGCTCATCCTGATTTTCGCGAGGATCTGGAGAAACAAGCGAAAGAGTTGTGCTGGCTTTAATAATAGAGCTTTCGCAATTACGCAGGGTGCAAAGTTGTGCTCTGCGTAATTTAATTTATGATTGTTGCGTATCCCATGATTCATTTGGGGTTTTACATAATAATCATTAATTCAATTAATATTCATTATTGAAAGGGAAGTCAATGAATCGAAAAGCAAAAATCGTTGCGACTATCGGGCCTGCCAGCCAGGACAAATCTGTTTTGGAGCGCCTTATTCAGGCGGGCGTCAATGTTGCTCGTATGAATTTTTCTCACGGCACGCATGAGGAACATGCGGAACGAATTGCAATCATCCGCCGCATTTCTGAAAAGTTAAAAGTGCCGGTCGGCATTTTACAGGACCTACAGGGGCCGAAAATTCGCGTGGGCGAATTACCTGCACCTCTTCAACTCTCCGAAGGCGAGATCGTTCGTCTTTACGCGGCTGGAACAACCCCTCCAGCAGAGGATGGACAAAAAATTCCGGTTGATTTTCGCCAACTCTTCAATTCGGTCCGGACCTCCGATCTGCTTTTGCTCGATGATGGGCGTCTAACATTGGAAGTGGTTTCTGTTAAAGAACGCACCTTGGCAGCGCGGGTGGTTGTCGGCGGGCCACTTTCATCTCACAAAGGGATCAACTTGCCTGGTGTTCGCCTTCGCATTCCTGGATTCACTGAGAAAGACGAAGATGACCTTGCCTTCGGCATTTTGCAGAATGTAGATGCAGTCGCAATATCGTTTGTTCGCTCGGCCGAGGATATAAAGAAAGTTCGTTATGCGATGGGACGATTTTCAAATGGCAAGCGTCAGCCGTTGTTGATTGCCAAGCTTGAAAAACCGGAAGCAATGGACAATCTCGATTCAATTCTTGATGATGTGGATGGCGTGATGGTGGCACACGGTGATTTAGGCGTGGAACTACCGCCGGAGCGCGTGCCCGCATTGCAAAAGCGGATCATCCGTACAGCGAACGCGCGCGGTAAATTAGTGATCACCGCGACGCAAATGCTGGAGTCGATGATTAACAACCCGCTTCCGACACGCGCTGAAGCTTCGGATGTCGCGAATGCCATCTTTGATGGAACCGACGCGGTAATGTTGTCGGCAGAATCGGCCTCGGGCAAATATCCCGTTGAGGCGGTTAAAATGATGGATCGCATTGTATGTGAAGCGGAGAGTCATTTTCTTGAATGGGGAACGGAAACAACCTCGTCGAATGAATTCACTGCCAATGATGCCGCCTCCATGGCATGCGCCGCGCAGGCCTTGGCTAACGATAAAAACGTTACAGCAATTGCCTGCTTTACGATGCAAGGACAAACTGCCTGGCTTATATCAAAGATTCGTCCGCGGGTGCCCATCATGGCGTTTACGCCCGCGCTTGAAACATGGCGGCGTCTTGCTTTTTTGTGGGGCGTGAATCCGCATCAAGTCCCCTTTGCGAATTCGCTTGAGGAAATGCTTGGCTATGTTGATTCAGCGTTGATGCGCTCGGAAGTAGTTAAATCGGGCGAGCAAGTTGTGTTGGTGTGCGGCTTTCCAGTTGGCGCAGTGCGTCCGCCAAATATGGCATTATTGCATACGGTTGGCGAATAATCATTCTGTTGAAGAAATGATTAACCCAATTGCGATCAATGCGCCGCCGAAAAGAAATAGCGGCGTTATTGATCTTTAAGAAACATCCATCCCAATAAACTGCCGACGATGGGTTGCGCGAAAAAAGTCAAGGATGCGACCGCCGCAGGCAATTCAGCAAAAGCATAATTCCACAAGAACATGGCAATGGCAGTGGCGATAATCCCGAGAAAAAGAATCCCGCCGATAATTCCCGGTGTGATGACGCCAATGCCTTGAGTTTTTATTTCCCATGTACTCAAGAGAAAACCAGTTGGCAATCCCCCGGCAAGCATGATGGTTGTTGAAGTAACCACATCACTTGCTTGAGTCACTTTCCGAACCAACACGGAATACAGCGCCCAAGTCAGCGCGGC
Source organism: uncultured Chloroflexia bacterium (assembly GCA_963783295.1). GTDB lineage: Bacteria > Chloroflexota > Anaerolineae > Anaerolineales > Villigracilaceae > Fen-1038. The sequence goes on from CAWAMX010000004.1 coordinate 23,193, forward strand.
GGCGAGCAGACTCAGGTTTCCCCAAAACAAAGTTGGTAAAAGTTCGGCGTTGCGCGGATCAATGACCGCGATCACGCCCAATGTGGAGATGATCAGCGCGAGGATGCGACGTAAGGTTGTTCTTTCAGAGAGCAAAAAAGGCGCAAAGATCAATATGAACGCCGGAGTGGCTGATGTGACCAATGCCCCGTTGGAGGCAGTGGACAGCTTGGTTCCCACAAATTGAAATCCCAGTGAGACACCATAACCCACAAAACCGACCAGAAATATTTGCCACACCTGCAAACGCGTCATGTGTGTCTTGGGCCTTAAGACGATGACAATTCCCAAGGATAGAATCCCAAGGATGAGCCGCAGGCTCAATAACGTAAATGGCGGGATAACATTCAATACAATTTTGCTGACCACATACATCCCGCCCCAAATCGATGCAGCCACCAAACCGGATAATAGACCGGGAAGAATTTGTTTGTGTGACATTGTTCAATTATATCGCTGAGACTTATGGCAACACGATGATTTTGATGTTTTCCTGGACTTCCGGCAAATGACACGATGGTTGAATTAATACTTTCAGTAAATCAAAGTCGGAATTTGTCGGGGGCATATAGGCAATGTCGCAACTTCGCGGATCATCAAAAGATCCATGCTTGGTTGAAAACCAAAAACAATTCCTGCCGATTGGCAAGGTAACTGTTCTGATTGCGATTGCGGATCCACTAATGATATTGATCGTTTCGCCTGAAGTGATATTTACATCGGGTCTCATGGATCGAGTCAACACAAAGCCTTGAGCAATCGGAATGCGCCCGTTCGAAAAGCCGAGGGGGGATATCGAATATGATCCCAGCCAAAGCGCAAGCAGGATCAATCCGATGTCCATGCCCGCGATCCAAAGGTAACGATTGGTCCGATAATTTTTGAATGCAAAATATTGAACTACAAAGGCAAAGCAATTCGCGGGGATAAACTTTTCCACCAAAGGATACATGCATGGAAACAACTCTGGAAGCGGAAGAAAATAAAAACCAGCCAATAGAAGTACAAATAAAAATAAATTGATAAGAAGTGGAATCAAGATTGTACTTTTATTTGAAGTCGAGTTTGGAAACGTCATTTTCTCACCAGCAAGCAAATAAAAGAGGCAAAAGCGGACGATATTATAACTACATGAGACATCCACATCAATAGCTGGAAAGATATTTTTCGTGAGTATAATCAAATCAAGCATATTTACCAAAGGAGAAACCATGAACGAACTTGTACAACTTGGAGGAGTTTCCGGTCATCTTGCAAAGCCAAAAGGCAACGGTCCCTGGCCCGGCTTGATCGTCATTCAAGAATGGTGGGGACTCAGCGACCACATAAAATCCGTTGCCGACCGTTTTGCATCGGTTGGCTATCTGGCTTTCGCGCCGGATCTTTATCACGGAGAACTCGCAAAGCTTGGCGACAACGAAGCTGCCATGAAGCTGACTCAAAAATTTGGCCCAACCGCGGTCTCTGATTTACAGAAGGTCTTCGATGCACTCAAGAAGGATTCGAACTGCAATGGCAAAGTCGGAAGCGTCGGCTTCTGTTTTGGTGGACGCATGTCGCTGGCGCTTGGCATCAGCCGCTCGGTAGACGCGGTCTGCGTCTTCTACGGCGGCGGGATGCAGCAGCTCTTCGACCAACTTGGAAATCTTCATGCGCCCGTGCTCGGAATGTTTGGAGACAAAGATCAATCCATTCCGGTCGGCACGGTGGAAGAGTTCGAAAAACTACTAGGTAAATTAGGTTTGGAGCATGAAGTCATTGTTTATCCAAACTCAGGTCACGCCTTCTTCCGCGATACCGACCCAAATTCGTATCGTCCCGAAGCCGCAAAAGACGCCTGGGAACGAGCGACAAATTTTTTCAAAAAGAATCTCAATTAACATTTGGCGGATGGCCTAAGAGCCATCCGTTTTTCTTGTTGACAAATCTCCTTGCATCCGCTAACCTTGTTATGTGATCCGCCTCATTCTAACCCCAAGCCAACACGTCGTCATCGAAGCTGATTTATCATCCAAGCTTTTTCTCTCCGGTCTCGCTGGGACAGGCAAATCCACGGTTGGCGTGGAACGGCTCAAATATCTTTTGGCAAGCGGCGTTCCCGGCGACTCGATTCTCGTTCTCACACCGCAACGTACACTTCAGGAACCCTATCTCGAAATCATTCAATCACCTGAAAGAATCGCGGGTGGCGAAGTGACTCCGGCGACCCTCGGCGGTTTGGCGCGACGTATGTGTGATTTGTTTTGGCCACTTGCCGCGGAAAAAGCCGGCTTTGCACATCCTGAGCGTCCGCCTGTTTTCCTAACCCTCGAAACCGCACAATATTACATGGCGCATATCGTGCATCCATTCTTGGATCAAGGTTATTTCGAGTCAGTGACGATTGACCGCAATCGCTTATATTCCCAAATCCTTGATAACCTTAACAAATCTGCCGCCGTTGGATTCCCTTTTACCGAAATCGGTTCGCGGCTTGACTCGGCCTGGCTTGGCGATCCGGGTCAGCGAAGAATCTATACTAACGCGCAGGATTGCGCGACGCGCTTCCGCAATTTTTGTTTGCAAAACAACCTGCTCGATTTCTCTTTGCAGCTCGAAGTGTTTTGGGATCATCTTTGGCATAATCAATTCGTGCACGATTATCTTATCAAAACTTATCACCATTTAATCTATGACAATATCGAAGAAGATGTCCCGCGTGCACACGATTTGATCCGTGAATGGTTCCCACAATTTGATTCCGCGCTTTTGATCTACGACGAAGATGCAGGTTATCGCCGCTTCCTTGGTGCGGACGTGGATACTGCGCATGCGCTCCACGAATTATGCAATGACCAAGTGGCATTTGATAAATCATTTGTTGTGTCAGAAGGAATTAGGCATTTAGCGAATTCACTAACTGATGCGATCAATCCAATTGCATCCTCCCTTTCGAATCAAAGAATTAAGGGGCGCGGAACAAATAAATCGACATTATCAATTATTACTGCTCGTTTCTATCCAGAACTCCTCGATACCACCGTTGAACAAATAAATTCACTGCTCTCTAATGATGGGCTTCCTGCTTCCGAGATTGTCATCCTCGCGCCGTATCTTTCCGATGCATTACGCTTTTCCATTACGAGTTGAACTCGAAGCGCGCGGCCTCCCCTGGCGGACGCATCGTCCATCGCGTTCGTTGCGCGATGAACCTGCGTCGCAAGCATTGTTAACTCTTGCTGCGCTTGCGCATCCCTATTGGAATATTCGTTCATCCAAATATGATATTGGCTATGCGCTTAAGCTTGCACTCGATATGGATTTAGTCCGCGCACAGTTGTTGGCCGAGATCGTTTATCGAATAAAAGATTTTACGCTTTCATCCTTCGATCAAATCAATCCGGAGAAGCAGGAACGCATCACCTTTACTTTTGGCAATCGCTATTCAATGCTTCGAGATTGGATTTTGAATTATCGCGAAGAACAACCTCTGCCCCTCGATCATTTCATGCGACGCTTCTTCGGCGAAGTGCTATCGCAGCCTGGATTCGGATTCCATCGCAATCTCGACGCGGCCCGCGTCGCCGCCAGTTTGATCGAATCGATTCGGAAATTCCGTCTGGCGATGGAGCCATCGTTCGTCAATCTAGATCATCCCGATTTCGATTTCGGACGCGAATATATCGCCATGCTTCAAGAGGGCGTCATTGCCGCACAATATTTGGAATCGTGGAAAGCGGAAAATGAAGAATCCGTTTTGGTCGCGCCCGCTTACACGTTCCTGATGATGAACCGGCCCGTGACCGTCCAGTTCTGGCTCGATGTTGGTTCAAGAGGATGGTATGAGCGCCTCGACCAGCCATTGACACATCCGCAAGTGCTGAGCCGCGAATGGCCCGTTGGCAAACAATGGACTTTTGCCGACGAAGAGCAGACCAACCAGCAAACGATGGCGCGTCTCGTTTCGGGATTGTTGCATCGCTGCCGCGAAAAAATTTATTTGGGCATCAGCAGTTTAGGCGAAAGCGGATTTGAACAACGCGGCGAATTGTTGAGGGCGTTTCAGAGGGTGTTGCAGCAGGGCTAACATGCCGAAAATAAAACTCACGACCATCATCGTTTTGATTGCAATCATTAGCAGCGCATGTGGTGCAGTCACGCCTTATCCTACGACAACAATATCATCACCAACCTTAACTGTTCCAAGAGCAACACCACTTCCAACGCTCACTATCACGCCAGCAATAACGCCAACTTTCGAGAATACATCAACACCAGGAACACTTTATGGATACCCAACTCCTGAACCTGCGATATTGCCCACATGCAATCCAATAGATTGCTTAGAAGTAACACCTGATGTTCAAAGACAAGATATTTCCTTTCATGAATTGTATGTCGGCAAATATGTTTTAAGAAGTTGGTGCAACATTGATCAACGTTTTCCTAATTTGCAACAATGCGCTGTCACAATTTCGTCAAAAGGTAATGCCCAAATTGAAATCTGGGGATATCCAGCTTACTTTGCAGCCGAGACCGGAGCTGATCTAACTGGCGACGGAGTTCCAGACATAGTGATTGATGTTTGGAGTGGCGCAGCAGACAATGGCCCAGTAACTTTTGTTTATGAAGCTGGAAATACACTGAAGGAGATAATGGGAGTATGGCAAGACTATCGCGGCGAATTTATAGACCTGAATGGTGATGGATCTGATGAATATATTTCTCCTATCAGAAACTGGGGGTCATCGATTTGTATCATGTGCCAATTCTGGGCAATGATTGTATATCAATATCAACCTAAATTAGGTTATGTTCCGGAAACTTACAAATTCAAAGATGTCCTCCTTCCAATGTCTGATACTGTAAAGTCATCCTTATCTGCTAATATTCAATATGAATTAAATTTTCTTAATCAATTCACAAAACAGAATCCAAAAATGACACTTCTTTTTTCCCCTCCTAACACCGGCATTAGCCTTACTCCGAGCGTTGAGGAGCAGGAGTACTGGCAATACGCGAATGAAAATTCGGACTATTCACAGGCAGTAAACGCACTTTATGAACTCGCAGTTTATTATCTCTTGGCGGAACAACCAACAAATGCACAAGAAATTCTTAACAAGTATTTTCCGCCCGACAAAGCATCTGCATATATGTTAGGAATTCAAAACGATTTGCAGAACTTTCTTGCACCTTGACACCTGACACATGACTCTTCCCTTCACTCCTCGTCGTTCACAACGTGAGATCCTGAGATACACAAGCGGCAGGCTCGGCATTTCGGCTGTGCCCGGTTCAGGCAAGACGCACACGCTCTCAGCCCTCGCCGCGCAAATTATTTCGAGCGGTCAGCTTGAGCCGGAGCAGGAAGTGCTGATCGTCACGCTGGTCAACTCGGCGGTGGATAATTTCTCGGCCCGCATCGGCGAGTTCATTCAGGCGCACGGCCTCATCCCTCAGCTCGGCTATCGCGTCCGCACACTGCACGCGCTGGCGCACGACATCGTCCGCGAGAATCCGCCGCTGGTCGGCCTCGACAAGGAATTTTCCATCGTGGATGAGACTGCTTCATCGTCCATGATTGCCGACGCGGCGCGCGCCTGGGTTCAAACTCATCCCGACTTTCTCGATCAATACATCTCATCTGCGCTCGATGATTATCAAACTCGCCGCGTGCGTGATAAAGACTGGCCCCAACTCATCGAGTCTCTCGCATCGATTTTTATTCGATCCGCTAAAGACAGACAACTCACACCAGATAAACTCCGCCGCGCGCTTGACCGTCAACCTTTTCCCCTTTCATTGGCTCACATGGGGCTGGATATTTTTACCGATTATCAGCGCGCGCTAGCCTATCGCGGCGCGGTGGACTTCGAAGATTTGATTCGACTTGCCTACGAGATGCTGGATACCTCCGATGAACTTCTCGAACGATTGCGTTATCGCTGGCCCTATATTCTGGAAGACGAAGCGCAGGACTCAAGTGATATTCAACAAGCGATATTGGGAATGCTCGCAGGAGAATCTGGCAATTGGGTTCGTGTCGGTGATCCAAACCAAGCCATCTTTGAAACTTTCACCACCGCCAACCCTGAACTTCTGCGCGCCTTCATTCGTGAAAACAAAAATATTCCCATGCCCGAGTCAGGACGCAGTCAACCCTCCATAATCAATCTTGCGAATTATTTGATTGATTGGACCATGACCGAGCATCCAATTCCCGAAGCGCGCGACGCATTATCTCCTCCATATATTGAGCCAACACCCGCAAACGATCCGCAACCGAATCCATCCGATGTTCCCAGCGGCATCAAACTCATCAGCAAAAAATTCTCGCCTGATGAAGAAGTGAATGAAGTTGTCAAGTCGATCGAGTCGTGGTTGCCCAATCACAAAGATTCAACCCTGGCAGTTTTAACTTCCACCAATGATCACGCCGCGAAAGTTGCCGAAGCATTAAAGCAACGCAAGATTGAATATCGTGAATTACTCCGCAGCACTTCACTGACGCGCGCCGCGGCTGGCGCGTTGAGTTATATATTGAGCTATCTCGCCGCACCGGATAGTGCATCAAAGTTAGCGCAAGCCTATCGAGTCTGGCGGCGTGATTGGCGCGAAGATGAAGAGCACGAACCACTGGTTGACCATGTCGCAAGTCTAATTCGCAAATGCAAAGAAGTCGAGTCGTTCTTAGCGCCGCGTCCTGATCAAGATTGGCTGGCCGCTCTTAGTCCTGAAGATGAAGCGGATGAAGTCATCCAAGAATTAAATGATTTCCGCGATGTTATCCTTCGCTGGCATGGCGCAACTGTTCTGCCGATTGATCAATTGATTCTCACGTTGTCGCAAGATATCTTCACATCGGCCACCGATTTGGCTTTGTCTCATAAACTCGCTTTGGTGCTTCGACAAGTCGCAGACGAAAATCCGCAGTGGCGCTTGCTGGAGTTAGCGCCGAGCCTGCACGAGATCGCTCGCAACGAACGGCGCTTCATCGGCTTTTCGTCAGACGATGCAGGCTTCAATCCCGATGCTTATAAAGGCGTGGTGGTGGTCTCGACGATGCACAAAGCCAAGGGACTGGAATGGGATCGCGTATATTTGATGTCCGCTAACAATTATGATTATCCGTCGAACCAACCGAATGATCGCTTCATCTCAGAACGCTGGTTCGTGCGTAATAACTTGAATCTCGAAGCTGAAGCGTTAGCGCAACTCCGCGCGGCAATTTCGATTAATGAATATGATTATTACGAAGAAGGCTCAGCGACGCGGCGCGTGCGCTTGGATTATATCCGCGAGCGGTTGCGATTGTTGTATGTCGGCATCACGCGTGCGCGCAATGAATTGATCGTCACTTGGAACACGGGTCGCAAAGGCGATGCAACTGCGTCGCTTCCCTTCGCGGCATTGATGGGATGGCAAGAACAAAAGGAATAATAAAAAGGTTTCGATACAAAATCATCGAAACCTTTTTGTCACTAAGCCTTACTTCACAGGCGTTAACACAATGACTGGAATCACACGCGTGGTCTTTTGTTGGTAGTCAGCAAAACCAGGCATCATCTCGACCATCTTGTTATACAGCCGCGTTCGTTCCGGCTCTTCAGCAACTTTCGCATGAACCTTATGCTTTTCGGTCCCGACTTCAACCGTGAGTTCCGGGTTAGCGACCACGTTGTAATACCAATCGGGATTGGTTGGCGCTCCGCCTTTGGATGCAATGACCACATATCGTTCGCCATCACGGACACACGCAACAGGATTGATTCGTTCGGCTTTGCTCTTCGCACCTTTCGTGTGCAACAGAAGCAGCGTCTTGCCCTCAAACGGCCCGCCTACTTTGCCGCCGTTTGCTCGAAACTCATCAATAGTTTTTTTGTTCCAATCGTTAACTTCACTCATATTCATCTCCTTAAAATCCAAAATCACGATGCTGCCAAAGGATATATTCTTACCTGTCATGATGATCGAACTCGCAGGAGTTCCTCGGATATGGTATTCAATTTGATTATATGCCAATCGTTGTTTATAATTGGCACATGAGTCAACATCAACTTTACGGCGGCATTGAAGCCGGTGGAACAAAATTCATTTGCGTGGTCGGCAACGGACCGGAAAATATCCTCGAACAAACTCGCATCGATACTACGGTGCCCGAAGAGACGCTTGGCAAAGTAATCCGTTTTTTTCAACCCTACACCACGACTGGAAAGATCGCAGAAATTGGCATCGGTTGTTTCGGCCCGCTGGATTTGAATCCCGATTCCCCGACCTATGGGTTTATCACATCCACGCCCAAGCCGCGTTGGAGCAACACCGATGTGCTTGGAACCCTTCGGCGCGAGTTGAAGGTCAAGGCGGCGATAGATACTGACGTTAACGCCGCGGCACTTGGCGAATTCCGCTGGGGCGCGAGTCAGGGGCTCGATCCTTCGATCTATTTCACCATCGGCACTGGCATCGGCGGCGGATACCTCAAGGATGGCAAGCCATTGATCGGAGCGCTCAGCCCGGAGATGGGACACATCCGAATCCCACACGACCTGAAGCGTGATCCGTTTCCCGGAGGATGTCCATTTCACGGAGATTGCTTCGAAGGCCTCGCCAGCGGACCAGCCATCGAAAAACGATTCAACGCACGCGGCGAGACCATCCACGACGACGATCCTTTCTGGGACATCGAAGCGGATTACATTGCTTTGGCTTTATGCAATACCATTCTTGTGCTTTCACCTAAAAGAATTATTCTCGGCGGCGGAATCATGCATCGAACATTTCTCTTTCCGTTGATTCGACGCAAAGTTTTGGAATCATTGAATGGTTATGTTGAAAGCGAAGACCTGCTAAAAAAGATTGACGAGTACATTGTCCCGCCCGGGTTAGGAAACCGTTCAGGCAGTGTGGGTGCAATTGCATTGGCTCAAACATTCATCTAAATCAATTTACTACGAAGTAAGAATTTTTTTATTTTAAAGCTAAAGCCTGCTGCCCAAGGGAGGTAAGACTTTCAGGTTTAAAAGCGACAAAAATAAAGCTTTATTAATAAGGAGAAAGAGCACAAAATGGAAACAAAATATTCGTTATTTGGCAGAAAGATTGCTTATAAGTGGATCGTATTGAGTGTGACAACCATCGGTTCGCTGATGGCCGCGATTGACAGCACGATTGTCATCCTCGGCTTGCCCGACATGATGGTCAAACTGCACGCCGACCTGGTCTCAATGATCTGGGTCATTATGGCTTATATACTCGTCAGCACTGTGTTCCTGCTAAGCTTTGGTCGTGTGGCTGACATGTTTGGCCGCGTGCGCATGTATAACCTGGGCTTCGTGGTTTTTACAATTGGTTCGGCACTATGCGGCTTCTCTGGCAACGCCGCGCAACTGATCATCTTCCGTTTGATACAAGGCAGCGGCGCGGCGATGATGGTTGTCAATAGTGTGGCACTCATCACTGAAGTTTTTCCGCCCAATGAACGCGGCAAGGCTCTAGGACTCAACGCTATCACATTCTCCATTGGCGGCGTGGCCGGCCCCATTCTTGGAGGTCTGATTCTGACGCTAGCCGACTGGCGCTGGATCTTCTTCATCAATGTCCCGGTTGGAATCATCGGCGCAATTTGGGGCTATCGGGCATTGAGGGAAATGTCCATCCGCAAAAAAGGCGAGAAGTTTGACGGCGTTGGAGCAGTAAGCTTCAGCCTTGGTTTGACCGCATTGCTAATCGCATTAACTCTTGGCATTGAATACAGCTTCACATCGACTCCCATTGTAGTGCTGTTTATTTTATTTTTATTAGGCGTTGCTTTTTTCATCTGGTGGGAACGCCACGCCTCGAATCCAGTGCTTGACCTTTCCCTTTTCAATAACCGTGTCTATAACTTCTCGGTTCTCTCTGCGATGATCCAGTCGCTTGCCCTATTCGCCGTTAATTTCTTGATCGTGTTCTATTTGCAGGGTGTGCGCGGCTTCGATCCATTGAAAGCCGCCTTGCTACTTATCCCGCTGCCCGTGGCGACATCAATCATTGCGCCGCTCGGTGGAAACATCGCCGACCGAATCGGGGCGCGCATCCCGGCTACGCTTGGCTTGCTGATTCAGGGTGCGGCCTTGATCTGGTTCATGCAATTGACTCCGGATACCTCGCTGTTCAACATCGGCGCGGGACTAGCGTTGATGGGAATCGGTGGCGGCTTGTTCTATCCGCCCAATACCAGCGCCGCCATGAACGCAGCGCCGAAAAATCGACTCGGGATTGCATCCGGCACACTGGCTACACTCCGTCAAGCCGGGATGGTAACTAGCTTCGCGCTCGCCTTGGCCGTGGCTGCTACCAGCCTGCCGCGCGATGTGATGATGTCTTTGTTCGTGGGCACCAACGTTACGCTCGGCTCAGCACCGATGCAGGCCTTCGTCACTGGTATGCACAGTGCGTTCCTGGTTTCAACCGTTCTGGTTTTTGTCGCCGCAGGTATCTCATTCGTGCGCGGCAAGGAAGATCGCAGTAAACTGGCAGAAGAAAATGCCGCTGCAGTAATGGGCGACTAATAACTGCTGATCTGCGTTCAATAATCCTGTCACCAAATTACAAGGTGACAGGATTATTCTTTTTCAGGCATACTTGTGGTAAATTTGTATAGTAACCATGACAGTACTTACAACTTCTTTTACGTTCTCGCAGTCTTCCTTGCAGGATTATGCAGATTGTGCGCGTCGATTCCAATTGCGCTACGTAGATCAACTAAGTTGGCCTGCCATCGATTCTGAACCGGTCATTGAAAACGAGCGCCGCCAAATCGAAGGTCAATTATTCCATCGGCTTGTTCAACAGTATTTTTTGGGAGTGCCCGCCGAAAACCTATCAAGGATGGCGAACACGCCAAACCTTGAAAGATGGTGGAATAATTTCAAAAGGGAATTGGGAAGTCTCGAAGAATCCCATCCTGAATTGACCTTGTCTACGCCAATTGGAAATCACCGTTTAGTGGCAAAATATGATTTGGTCGCGGTTCAAAATAACAAAGCGACTATTTACGATTGGAAAACATATGCAAAGCGTCCACGCGATGAGTGGATGTCGGCGCGCTGGCAGACGCGTGTTTATCGTTCTTTGCTGGTCCAAGCCGGAGCACATTTGAATAACGGCAAATCGTTTGAGCCGGAACAAATCGAAATGATTTACTGGTACGCTGATTTTCCATCTGAACCGGCAGGATTCAAATATGATGCAAATCAATTCAATCGCGATTGGGCCGTAATTGAAAAAGTCGTCAACGAAATATCATCTGTAAAGGAATTTCTCCTGACGGAAGATGAAAAGTTGTGTCGCTTCTGTGTTTATCGTTCATATTGCAATCGAGGCGCGCAAGCGGGTCAGATGGATAAAGCGGAGGCGGAAATGAAATCTGAATCCAACTTCGATGTCAACTTTGAACAAATTGGTGAGATCGAATTCTAATTCGAGGAACTACTTTTCCCAATAATTTTTCATCAATTCTTGCGACCATTCAGGTTGACGGATCGCTTCACGCGGCAGGAATTCAACAAAGACGGGTTTGATATCGAGCACCGGCGTGCCATCTACAGCGTCCAATCCTTTGACAAATAAACTGCGTCCAACATGTTTGACGACGCTGACCATCGTCAGACCGAGATGATTGGGGCGATCTTTATTTCGTTGCGCAAAAGCCCCAACCTTCGGCCATTCTTTGTTTCCGCGCGGATGGCGCGAAACAGGGATATTCTCTTGATTCGCAACTTGATCAAAGTAGAAGATAATTTCAGCATGAGAAAAATCTTCTAGCCCATAGAGGCTTTCCTCTGGCAGAGATTCGTGAAGTTGGATTTCAGAAACAACATTTCCCCAATTATCATCATCAAGACTTAAACGAGTATTGCGAACGAAGCCAATTGGTTTCAAAGTTATTTCAATCATAGTCTTATTTAACCACAAAAGCTAGTCGTCGATGAATAGATAAAAAACTGCGGATGAGATTGGATCTCATCCGCAATCTACTAAACCAATAACCTCAACGGCTCTTCCAAATATTTCGCAAGGGTCTGCATGAACTGCGCCGCTTCCGCCCCATCGCTGACGCGGTGATCGACAGAGACCGTGGCTTTCATACGCCAGCCGATTTTCAGTTCACCGTTTTCAGCCACCGGCACTTCGCGTGCCGAACCTACCGCGAGGATCGCGGCTTCGGGCGGATTGATGATGGCAATGAAATTCTCCACATCATACATCCCAAGATTGCTGATCGAAAAGGTTGAGCCTTCGATATCGTCCGGTTTAACTTTGCCTTCGCGCGCGCCGGCTGCCATGCGCTTGGTTTCCACAGAAATCTGCCGCAACGGCAGTTGATCTGTATTCTTAATGACCACAGTCAATAAACCGTTTTCAACCGACACCGCCATGCCGACATTGATCGCACCATGACGAATCACCTTGTCGCCCGCAAACGAAGCATTAAGATTTGGGAACTCTCTCAGCGCGATCGCTACCGCTTTGACGATAAAATCATTGACAGAAAGCTTTTCATTATCGGGCAAATACTCATTGAGCTGTTTGCGCAATGTCATCACCGCGTCCATTTTATATTCATGTGCAACATAAAAATGCGGAACTGTGGTCTTTGATTCGGTCATGCGGCGCGCAATGGCTTGGCGAAGTTTGGTCAGCCCAATAGTCTCATCCATCAAAGCAGTCTGAATTGCCGGTTGATAAGCTGGGATATTGGTACGGCTAGTCATTGGACCAGAAGATAAAATACTTTCAACATCTTTGCGAACGATCCGTCCGCCGGGACCGGTGCCCTGAACTTGAGACAAATCAACTTTTGTATCGCGCGCAATTTTCCGCGCCAAGGGCGAAGCTTTGGCGGGACCAACTTGCGGCGCAACACTGGATTGAACAACGGGTGTCATTATCGCGGCAGAACGAGGCGCAACGCCTGCTTTGGATGCGGCCTGTGATTTGGTGTCTATCTTCGGCTCATCAATTTTTTCATCTGCGCTTCCGATAATCGCAATCGCCGCGCCAATTGGAACAATCGCGCCCTGATCCACTAATAATTTTCGAACCACACCGCTTGCCGATGATTCAACTTCGACCGTTGCTTTATCGGTTTCAATTTCAGCCAGCACATCACCCTTAGTGATATTCTCGCCTTCGTTCCTCACCCAGCGAACAAGCGTGCCTTCAGCCATATCAAAGCCCAGCTTGGGCATCGTGATCGTTTCAGCCATTACAACACCTCCTTCACCGCCGCAATGACATCTTCGGGCTGCGGGAGCGCGGCTTGTTCAAGCGTGCGATTGTATGGAAGCGGCACTTCATCCTGCGCGACGCGCTTCACCGGCGCATCTACAAAATCAAAACATTCTTCGTAAATGCGGCTGGCAATTTCACTTCCAACGCCAAATGACTTCCAACCTTCTTCGACAACCACGGCGCGATTTGTTTTCTGAAACAATTCAAACACTGGCGCCATATCAAGTGGACGAAGCGTGCGGAGATCAACGATTTCTGCTTCAATTCCTTCCTTGGCAAGTTCATCGGCGGCCTTCGTCGAAATTTCCAGACCCTTGGAATATGTAATGATGGTAACGTCTTTACCGGCTCTTTGAACCTTTGATTTGCCAATCGGGATGGTGAAATCACCCTCAGGAACTTCGCCGCGCATTTGATACATGGTCGCATGCTCGATAAATAAAATCGGGTCATTCGAGCGGATAGCGGACTTAAGCAATCCTTTTGCATCTTCCGGAGTTCCCGGCGCGACCACTTTGAGTCCTGGGAAGTGAGCGAAGATCGCATCGGGAGTTTGTGAATGCGTCGCGCCTAACTGGCGTCCGCCGCCGCCAACGGTACGGATGACAAGCGGAAGTTTAAACTGTCCGGCAAACATATAATGAAATTTGGCCGCTTCGTTGACGATGTGATCCATCGCAGAGAAGGCGAAGTTGATTGTCATCAATTCAGCTACGGGCCGCTGACCCACCAATGCCGCGCCAATCGCGGCGCCGATGATCCCGGCTTCCGCAATAGGCGTATCACGCACACGTTCGCCACCGAAGTGATCATAGAAACCTTTGGTGACGGCATATGAGCCGCCCCACACACCAACTTCCTCGCCCAGGATAAATACGGCGGGGTCGCGTTCCATTTCTTCCCAAAGTGCCTGCGAGATCGCCTCGCGCATTGTAATTCTAGCCATTATGATTTCCTCGTAAAGTAACAACAACTTTGGTCGCTATTACGCATCCTCGTAAACATCCTTGTACAAATCTTCCATCGTCGGTTCGGGAGACGCTTCGGCAAACTCAACTGCCCTCTGCACTTCATCCATTACCTGCTCGTCAATTTCATCAAGTGATTTCAGACTGGCAATTTTGTTCTCCGTCAAATATTTATGATACACACCAATGGGATCATGCTCTTCCCATCTCTTGACCTCTTCCTGCTTACGATAACGTTCAGGATCGCCCATGGAGTGACCGCGGAAACGATAGGTTTGAATCTCCAACAGGAATGGCCCTTTGCCAGAGCGGACGTTCTCAATCGCTTTCTGCGCGGCTTCATAGACTTTCATCACATCCATGCCGTCCACTTGGCCATTCGGCATATCATAGCCGCGCGCTTTCACCGCAATGGACGAAACGGCTGAGGCGCGATCCACAGCGGTGCCCATGCCATAGAGATTATTCTCGCATACCCAAAGTACCGGCAAATCCCAAACCTTGCTCATGTTCAACGCTTCATGAAAATAACCGATATTCGTCGCGCCATCGCCAAACATGCAGATGGTCACATTATTGCGATTCCCATACTTATCGCCAAGCGCCATCCCCGTTGCAACCGGAAGATGCGCACCAACAATGGCGTGTCCGCCCCAGAAATTTTTCCCGGGATCCGCCATATGCATCGAGCCACCCTTGCCATGCGAAACGCCGGTTGCTTTGCCCATTAACTCTGCCATCACTTGGTTGGCAGGAATGCCACAATTAATCGCGACGCCATGATCCCGATACGCGGTAATGACTCGATCATTGGGTTGACGGGCTGCAATCAGTCCGGTCGAGACCGCTTCCTGTCCGATATATAAATGCATGAAGCCGCCGATCTTGCCTTGCTGGTATAGCTCCGCGCCGCGCTCTTCCACACGGCGGATCAACACCATCTGATGATACAGTTCAAGTTGTTCCTTCTTATTCATGAGATCTCCGTCGAATTATTCGATACACACCACCGAACTATTCATTCAGTGCTGCAAATTGGGCATTATATCAGAGAAAATCGGTGCAATTTTCAACCCGAGAGTTTTTGATGGGAAGCAAATCAGGGCCGCACAAACACTATCATGCCTCCCAAAATTGGGAGGCATGATTTTTATTCCATCCAGACGGTTCGCTCTTCAAAACCGGGACGCGGCGCGGCTTCGGGTACTATATCGGGATATCCGATATAAAGAAACGAAATGATGTGCTGGTCTCCAACAAAACCTAAAAACTTTTTGACCATCGGATCGCGCGCAGCATCGCCAGTTCGCCACTGAGCCGCGAGACCCAAGTCGTGCGCGGCTAATAGAATATTTTCGCAAGCCGCGGCCGCCGCGCAGATATTCTCGATCTCAAGAACTTTGGAATCGCTGGGCTGATCCACGCCGACCGCGATCAGCACCGGTGAGCGCAAGGGTTTGATGCGCTCTTTATCAAGAGCTTCTTCAGTCAATTGAGGAAACTTGGCTTTCATGGATTGAGCCAGGACTTCGCCCAATTGATTGCGTCCGTTGCCGGTCAAAACCACGAAGCGCCATGGCCGCACGTGATAATGATTCGGCGCTTGAACAGCCGCGTTCAACAATTTCTCAATCACAGCGCGCGGTACAGCATCAGGCTTGACCTTACCAATGGAATGACGGGTCTGAATTGCTTGTAATGCATCCATATTTATCTCCTCCGCTATGGACAATTTGTCACATGAAAAACTTACTATCGAGTCAGCGATATTTGCCGGTGCGAGCCAGTTCGGTCAGATGGTCAACCAGCGGACGCAATCTATCCGTTACCAAAGACTCGCTAACAGTCACAGTATGTGTCCGCTGGGGAGAAGAAACTGTGATTTGATATTCAAAACGATCAGGCATGGGGGATGACGGTTTGATCTGTTCAGGTAAATCAAAGAAAGCTGTGCCATTGATCTCGCTTTCGAGAGTCGCCAACTCATCCGGCGAAAGAGTTTGCAAATCAATGTTTGCTGTTAATAACAATCCAGCGAATCCGCCGCTTCTTACAAAGTCAATGCGCATAAAGAACTCTTCCAATTAATTCTGAGTGTTCCCACCTAACAACGATTGGAGGATTGACAAGACGGCAGGTAAACATCCGCTCGATTGCGATTGTGATTGTGATTGCGTCTGAGGTTGTGCGCCAACGGTGATTCCAACTCCTGTCCATGAATTTTGGACAGCCTGCTGTTCAGCACTGCCCTGACCAAAAAGCTCTCCTGCGGTTTGGGAAGTTAAATCTGCCGCGCCCTGAAAGTCGGTATCACTTTTGAATTTGGTGGTGGCAGCAACATACCAAATCTTTCCAGCTTTCTCCCATGCATGCCCACCTAAAGCTGTGGCTAACAGATAAAATGCATGGTTGGGAATACCCGAATTAATATGAACGCCGCCGTTATCCTGAGTGGTATTGACATAGCCAGTCATCGTTCCGGGTTGAGGATCCTTTCCAAGAACAGGATCATCATAGGCGGTGCCAGGCGCTTTCATCGAACGAAGCGCAATTCCTTTAACATTTGCCGTAAATAAGCCCTGTCCGATCAACCAATCTGCCTGATCCACAGTCTGATTCAGTTTATACTGTTTGACCAACGAACCGAATACATCGGAGATGGATTCGTTCAAGGCGCCGTATTGATTCTGATAACTCAAATTTGAAGAATATTGAGTCACACCGTGAGTCAGTTCATGTCCGATTACATCCAAGGCAATGGTAAAGCGGTTGAACAATTGGCCGTCGCCGTCACCATAAATCATTTGTTGGCCGTTCCAAAATGCGTTATCATATTTCTGTTGATAATGAACCGTTGAGTCAATCCAAAGTCCATTCCCGTCAACCGAGTTGCGCTGATAAACGTCCCAGTAAAAATCGTAGGTTGCACCAGAACCATCGTAAGCTTCATCCGTCGCTGGATCGCCGGTTGCGGGCGCGCCTTCAGCACGGATAACTTTGCCCGGCAAAGTGCTTCCATTACTTGCGGTATAAACGGTACGATGTTTTCCAGGGGTGCCAGGGGTGGTTAGAAAGTTCACGGATTCCGCGAGTGCCTGACGATGTCCCCGCAATTGTCCAGAAGCTGCAATGGAGGCCAAGGCGATCTGCTTTTGAAAATCAGAGCCATTGGCAAGCATATTTTGCAGCATGTGAGGAGGAACAATACATTGCAGGCAATTAATATTATGGCTCATAAACTCAACTCCGTTGGCTTGAAAGATTATCATCACTGTACCCCCATTTTCCCTAAATTTCAATCATGTTTCACGCCTCGAGCGATACCCTATTTTCATCCCAACGAATCCCTGATACGCGGCTTGTTTCGCCGAGCAATGTCGGCAGAAGAGTTTGTAAAGAATCCGGATTCCCCGAGGTAAAGAATTGGATTTCGCCGCGACCACTGACCTCGCGTTTCAATCCTTTTGCTTCAAGCAGGCGTTTGGTCTGACGCGCCACCGCTGGCGCTGGGTCAATCACCCGAACCTTTTCCCCGACAATCTTCTGAATGAGCGGAATCACAAACGGATAATGAGTGCAAGCCAGCACGACAGTATCAATGTTTTTATCAAGCATGGGATGAAGCGCGTCTTCCAAAATTCTGCGCGTCGCGGTTCCGCTCAAATCTCCCCTTTCAATTTGTTGAACCAATCCAACACATGGATCCTGCAATAACTCCACTCCAGTTGCAAAGCGCTCCACAACGGATGCATATAATGCGCCTTGAAATGTGGCAGGTGTTGCCAGCACGCCGACCACACCCGTTTCAGTATGTTCCGCGGCAGGCTTGACCGCCGGTTCCATACCAACAATGGGAACATCTGCAAATGTTTGGCGAAGATAAGCTAGTGCCGCCGCTGAAGCCGCGTTGCAAGCGACGACAATAATCTTTGAGCCTTTATTAAGCAGGAAACGTGTGATCGCTTCAGCGAAGTTTTGGATTTGAACCATGGGACGCGGACCATATGGGATATGTCCTTGATCTCCGAAATAAATGACTGACTCTTCAGGCATTTGCTGACGAATGGCGCGCAAGACGGAGAGTCCGCCGACACCAGAGTCAAAAACACCAATAGGTTGTTCTCTAATAAGCATGGGGAAATGATAAAACGCAAAGTGCAATTAGTAAAGTCTTACGTTTGCGTCCCAGGTTTTATTTGCTTGCCGCTTCCACAAACCTTCTAAACAAATTCCTTGTGGGTTGTTGATCAGTCAGCCACTCGGGGTGCCATTGAACCGCGAGACCAAAGGGGTGATTCGGTAATTCAATCGCTTCGACGAGTCCATCAGGCGATTGTCCGGCAACGCGCAAGGATGGCGCAATATCTTTCAATCCCTGATGATGATGGCTGTTGACTTTGACAATCGGCTCCCCCAAAACATCCGCAATATGCGTGCCTTCTTCGATCTTGACTTCATGCACCAGTATCGTCCTCATATTGCCGGGATAGGAATGGTCGAGCGCATTCGGCAGTTGATCGGGGATATGTGTATAAAGCGTTCCGCCGAGACCAATATTGACCAATTGACAGCCACGGCAAATGCCGAGGAATGGTTTGCCGTCTGCGACTGCAGCCTGAAGCAGATTCAATTCAACCGTATCCCGCGCCGGGTCCACATCGTCGATGCGTGGATGCGGATCGCCTTTGAAATGATCAAGCGAAATATCGCCGCCACCAGTAAACAGAATCCCATCGAGGCGCGGATAAAGAGCATCCGATCCATCATTATCAATCAATGATGGAATCAAAACCGGCACACCACCAGCCTGCAGGATCGCTTTGACATAAGCCTGCGTCAACAAAACCGTCCCCTGGCCATAGGCATTGCTAGATTGATTGGTTGTAATTCCAATGATGGGTTGCATGAGTTCATTATAAACAAAAAGGGCGCAGGTGACTGCGCCCTTTTTAGACTAATCAAACTTTTGTTTGAGGCGTGCCGATTTACCGGTGCGTTCGCGCATGAAATATAACTGCGCGCGGCGTACCTTGTTGTGACGTTCCACCACAACCTTATCCAGGCGCGGCGAGCGAAGCAAAAATGTGCGTTCGACACCAATGCCATTGGATGCCACGCGTCGCACTGTCAAAGAAGCATCATTGCCGCCTTTGCGGAGTCGGATCACGGTGCCTTTGAATTCCTGAATGCGCTCGCGGTCACCTTCCTTGATCTTCACATGCACGTTGACCGTATCGCCAGGAAATAAATCGGGGATTTTCTCATTCTTTTTGGCTTCAACAGCCTTGATCATATCTGCCATTAGCTTTCTTCCTTACTCTTATTAGTTTCGTTTTTAGCTGGCGGATTATAGCATGGCTTCCGCTAACACACAAGGCAGATTCACTAGTTGGCGCGAACAAAGAACCGAGTCAGCCCTTAATGCCACGCGCCTAAGATCGCTCCCATAAGGACCATGACTATAAGATGATTGCCCATCTCAAGCATCCAGGCTGTTAATTGATTCGCGAACAATTTGTTAGTTAGACTGGTTGTGGCGACAAATCCTAACCAGAGAAAGAATCCAGCCGCGGCGCCAGAGCCAACGGTTGCACCGCCCGGCATCATGCTCCCCATCGCGTGAACCATCAGCGACATGAAGATCGCTTCAACAAAAGCTGCGATGACAACCAACGGCCACATCAGCGCCATACTCATTCCAGCACCGGGGTCGGCACTTTCTGATTTGCCAATCGCCTTCCACCATATCGGGAAGAACGTTTTCTGACCAAACCAGAAAAACCCAATGATCATAGCCACAACCACACAAACAACAACAGCTAACCAATTGATAGAACTAAAATCCATTTCAGCCTCCTTTGGCGAAAGAGTGGTGGATCGACCAAGCCAATCCTAAATTTATTATAACAGAACATTTGTTCTGACGTCAAGTTTTTTGAAAGACTAAATTTTCCCAGCGACATAATCCAGCACATCGATTTTCGTTATGATGCCAATGGGCTTGCTGTTATCGACAACGATCAAAGCAAAACCATCGGTCAACATCGGCATCGCTTCATCGAGGGATGTTTCGGGCAGATAGACCGCTTTGGCATTTTGCACCAAACCATCAATCGATTCCTCCTGACTATGTTGGTGGTTATCCAACACATGGTTTAGCAAATCCACTTCGGCAATCGTGCCGACCAACGCTCCATCCGCACCAATAACAGGCATTTGCGAAATGGCATGCTGTCGCATCACAGTAATCACTTTTCGCATCGAGTTGCCCAAGGTGGCGGTAAGAAGCGATTTGTTCGGTTTGACAAAAAGCAGATCGCCGAGAATCACTTCGCCGAATTCCATTTCAAGGAATCCGTTTTCGCGCATCCATTTGTTATCGTAGAACTTGGACAGATAACGCGAGCCGCTATCGGGGAAGATGACGACCACGAGTTGATCCGCTGAAAGCTTCGCGGCATATTTGATCGCGCCTGCCAATGCCGAACCCGTTGAGCCACCCGCAAATATTCCCTCCTGTCTCACAAGCTGACGCGCCCACAAAAATGATTCACGGTCGTTGACGCGCACAATTTCGTCTACAACGGAAATGTCGGTAGTTGTTGGCAAAAAATCTTCACCGATTCCTTCTACTTTATAAGTCTTTGGATATGCTCCTGCCGGAACCTTGCCTTTATTTTGCCAAATCTCATACAGAATCGAGCCTTCGATATCCACACCGATAATTTTGATATTGGGATTTTTGGATTTAAGATAGCGACCGATGCCTGAGATCGTCCCACCAGTACCCATGCCAATGACAACATCCGTGACTTTGCCATTGGTTTGATCCCAAATTTCGGGAGCGGTGGTCAACTCATGCGTCTTGGGATTATCCAGGTTGTGATATTGATTCGCCAAAATCGCATTCGGAGTTTCACGCGCGAATTTTTTGGCGACTTCATAATATGAACGCGGGTCATCCGGCGCGACCGCGGTCGGCGTGATGACAACCTTGGCACCATAGGCGCGCAAAAGCTGAATCTTTTCGTTGCTCATTTTATCGGGCATCACAAAAATGGTTTTATAGCCTTTGAGCGCAGACGCAATCGCCAGTCCCACACCGGTATTGCCGGACGTCGCTTCGACCACTGTGCCACCGGGTTTGAGTTCGCGGCGCTGCTCCGCACCCTCGATGATATTCAAACCAACGCGATCTTTAATGCTCCCACCCGGATTCAAATTCTCTAACTTGGCATAGATCGGAACTTGCACGCTCGCCGCCACGCGTCCCAAACGCACCAGCGGAGTTTGGCCAATTGCACCCAAGATATTATCGTAGACATGTTTTTCATTGGAAACAGGCAAGCCTGACATTCGCGCTCCTTTCAACAAACACCGCAAGACATTTTATCAAAATCAAAGCCGCCTGTTTGGGCGGCTTAGGGATTAATAAATTGGCAAACTCGTATCCACTTCCTTCGCCCAGGCGTTGATCCCGCCCTTGAGATTCTTGACTTTCTTGAATCCGGCACTGACCAGCAACTCCAACGCGCGCGTCGAACGCGTACCGGCTTTGCAGAACACCACCATATCTTCTGCCGAGTCAAGTTCGGAGAGTTTAGCCGCGAGTGTGCCCAATGGAATATTCACGGCGTTTGGAATAGAAGAAATCGCTAGCTCATGCGGTTCGCGTACATCCAACAACTTCAAATGATTCTGTTTGAGCCGCGAGGCGAGTTCAGGTGCAGTGATGTCCCAGCCCGTGCCCGCCGAGCCTTCGTCGTGGTCGTGACTCGGCACGCCGCAAAACTCCTCATAGTCAATCAATTCTTTAATGTCGGCGTTCGGTCCGCACACGCGGCAATTCGGATTCTTCTTCAGCTTGACAAAATCAAACGACATATCGAGTGCGTTATAGAGTAATAACTTTCCAATCAAAGGCTCGCCGATGCCAAGCAAAACTTTCAACGCTTCGGTGGCCTGGATCGTTCCAATCGTGCCGGGCAGCACGCCAAGTACGCCGCCTTCCGCACACGAAGGGACAAGTCCAGGCGGCGGCGGTTCAGGGAAGAGACAGCGATAACACGGTCCTTCCTTTGCATAAAAAACGCTGACTTGTCCATCGAAGCGATAAATTGACGCGTACACATTCGGCTTGCCAAGAAACACGGCCACATCATTGGTCAAATAGCGCGTCGGAAAATTGTCCGTGCCATCCAGCAAAATATCATAATCCTTTGCAATCCGCAGCGCGTTCTCGGATGTATAAGGTTCGTTGTAAATCTCGACTTCGATATCCGGATTTAAATCCAACATGCGATCACGCGCCGATTCAACTTTCAATTTTCCAATCGTGGCTGTGCCGTGAATTACTTGACGTTGTAAATTCGACGAATCGACCACATCGTAATCCACAGAGTCCAATCCGACCGATGCCGGCTGCCGCTAAATAAAGCGCGACCGGCGACCCAAGCCCGCCTGTGCCAATAATCAGCACGGATGAGCCTTTCAATTTGCGCTGACCTTCAAGTCCAACTTCAGGAATCAGAAGATGGCGCGAGTAACGCAAAATTTCATCACGTGTCAAACCGGGAAGAAATGGTTGCATCATCCACCTGCAATTGAGGGAATCAGAATCACGCGTGCGTTTGCATCGAGCGGAGTTTCGAGTCCCTGTAAATCTTTGATATTGTTCTCGCCGACAAACAGATTCACAAACGGACGCAGGTTACCATCGCCGTTATATAGGTGCGGCTTCAACGTTGGAAAAATTTCAATGAGATGCTCCATCGCTTGCGCAACGTTGTCGCCATTTACAGCGACCTCTGCTTGCCCATTCGTATAACTGCGCAATGGAGTTGGGATCTTCAAAGTTGCCATGATTAATTAACCTCAATACAAGAATAATAACTTGAAGGTTGAAAGTCAAGTTGACTTTCAACCTTCGTGATTTCAGTTAGTTCGCCGGAACGGGGTCACAGCCTTGGCGCTCGACAACTGCCTCACAGGTTGAAGCATTTACAATTTCGACTGAACCAGCCATCGCAAACGGCTGCATGAAATTCTGAATATATTCTTTATCTTCAAACTCGGCAATCAGCACTAAAGTATGTTGACCATCGAGAACCGCATCGCCCAGCAGGTCAACGCCGAACTTGCGTGCATTTTGTTTCGTTAAGTGTTGCAACAACATCTGCCCCATTTCAGGATTCTTTGCCGGGCAGGTTTCAGCGGAATGCTGGTGACGAACGAAATATAGAGACATTTGAAACTCCTTTGGTTTTAAATAGTTTGAATTTTTTCTTCGACGAACTGTGAACGATCTTCGAGCAGTCTCCACGAACGCGACTCAATAGCTTTGCCTGCGTCCACGCTCGTGATGATATACGAAAAAAACGGTTGTGCCCAATCGCGATCAAACTCTGATGGGCGATTCGGATGATCGGGATGCGAATGAAACACACCGATCAGATTTAGCCGGAGACGGCCTGCCTCCAATTCAGCTTTCAGATAATCTTCGGGCGTTATTAAATAACGATTGTGACGCGCCGCGTCTTCACGCGAATTTGAAAGCGGAAGGATCTTCTTTACCATACGCTCCGCTCCGTCATCGCCGAGTAAAAAGCCCGCGCCTTCTTCCGGATAAGCACTTTCGCCATGCGCGTGAATTTGAGTAAGAATATCTTTTGAAAGACGCAACATCATTTGCCTTCCCATAAATTTTTATCGCTTAAATATTTGTAGCCCGCGTCGGGAAAGAGCGTAGCTATGATGCCATCTTTTAGCTTGGATGCGACTTGCATTGCAGCGACCATTGCCGCGCCGGACGAGATTCCGACAAACAGACCTTCTTCGTGGGCCAGCCGTCGCACCATTTCATGCGCCGCTTCGGTCTGGACTTCCAGTGTTTTGTCCGCAAATAACGGATCATAAATCCCAGGCTTGATCGCGCTTGGCATATGCTTGAGTCCTTCCAGTCCATGGAACGATGCATCAGGCTGAAAAGCGATGATCTTTACATTCGGCAATTGTTCGCGCAGATAACGACCAGTGCCCATCAACGTACCTGATGTACCAAGCCCTGCAACGAAATGCGTGACCTGTCCATTTGTTTGAGCAAAAATCTCGGGACCGGTCGTCAGATAATGCGCCTGCCAATTAGCATCGTTGTTGTACTGATTTGCGTACCAATATAGATCAGGGTTTTCACCAGCCATTTTGCGCGCAACCAAAATCGCACCGTCCGAGCCTTCGGATGGATCCGTGAGAATCACTTCGGCACCGAGTGCGCGCAGGATCGTGATTCGCTCTGGGCTGGCATTGGCAGGCACACATAATGTGACTGGGATTCCCATCGCGGCGCCGAAGGTTGCATAAGATATGCCCATGTTGCCGGAAGTTAAATCAAGCAAACGCTTGCCAGAAACAAGATCGCCGTTTGCAATTGCAGTGCGAATGATATTAAGCGCGGGACGATCTTTGACTGAGCCTCCTGGGTTGAACCATTCAGCTTTGGCGAAGATTTGGATTGAACGCGGCAAGCTACTGGTCACGCGACGAAGCGGTAGAAGCGGTGTGTTCCCGACATGAGAACTCAAGTCCATCATCAAATGATCTAATTTGAGTTTTCCGAATTTGTGTAAGTGTCATCCAACTCCAAAATAAAAACAGCCAACGAAAACAAAAAGGACGCCGTGCAAGCGCCGTCAATTCAATTCATCGAATGCGGGAGCCGCACACCGTCCTTCAACTCGTTGGCTGACTTTTTGAAGAGGCGGCGTTACGAACCCCGCCTCATACAGGAGCAAAGGTAGATAGTAAACATAAGGTTACCTATAAGATGACGGCTATTTTACAGTTCTTACTTGCTTTGTGACACTCCGCACGTACTAAAGTACGGCGGCTTCTCGGTTTGGCCGAGCCACTTGCCGGGTGTCCACCGGACTACGCTTGCCCGTGATCCACGGGTGACGATACTTGGTTTCCGCAGGGTAGATCTGCCCCAACTTCCCATATAGGCAGCGGGAGAGAATGTTCGAGGCTCCGACTATATCCCTGTGACCCACAAAACCACAAACCGGACAGCGGTACACGCGTCCCTTGGGTTTTATCTTATCCTGAAGCCCGCAGGACTTTGCAAGCATTTTGGGTTGGGGCAGGTCTGTGAAGTATAAGCCTCATTTTTCAACACCGTCCGAATGCCCTCCGCTGCTGCCTTGTACTCAATATAATTCCTGAGCTTTCCATGACTCCAGTTGCTGATCTTCTGGTTGGCTTTCTTTCCATTATCCACTCCATCGGCCACATCCCGGACATCCCCGATCGCCAGAGTACCAACCCTTCTTTCCACAGCATATTGGACCACAGCTCGGGATACCTTATGCTCAATGTCCGTCCTCTTGCGTTTTTGTTTTGCCAGGAAACGAACCTTGCGGGCTAGCAGACGTTGGTAGCGGCGGGAATGTTTTTCTTTCTTCGAGAGCACCGCTTGAATTTCAGCCAGGCGCTTATTGGTGTATTGGGAACAAGAACGCAATTCCCTGGCACAAAATACCACGCCTTCTTCCCCATCGGTCACGGCTGCCGGATGAATTTCACCTAAATCCACCGCGGCGACTACGTTTCCCGGCGGGTCGGCAGGCTGCAATCCATCTTCCACCACGCTGTGCCAGTGATACCGTCTGCCAGCCCGATCCCAGACCAGCCGCATTTCCAGGAACGATTCCGCTGGAAGATTTGCAAGATGGCTTGGCAAAGAGACCCGGATCGGATCGTAGCCTCTGGCCATAGCCAGCAGCAGCACATCGCCCTGCTTGCGGATCCCGGTATTCTTCCAAATGGAGGTGCGGAATTTCTTGAGATGATGAGGGTAATGCGCTGGACCCATCCCGGCTGCTTTTTGGGCTTGGGCAGTCTTGCAGGCTTTATAAAATCCCTGTTGGGCCGCATCCCTGGAATGCGCGTGCAGGATCGTGCCGGAAAGATAATCACTCAACTTTTCGCCCGACCCGGGCGACAGCCAGTGATGCGAATGGCGCAAGATGCGGTAATGTTCCACCAAGACGCCTGTATAGATACGGCCCGACTCCCGGTTGAGGGCATCGGCTCTATCTTTGGGCAGGCTGCAGGGAAAGACACGAGTTCGGATCATGATGATGAACTGCTATTTCCCCTTTTGGGCTTCAATATATTTCTGGATCGTTTTGGCCGATACGTTTCCGGCCGTGGCCACAAAATAACTGCGGGTCCACAGCGAAGGCAGCTTCTTCAAAATATCGGGATACTTCTTGCGCAAGTGAAAAGAGGTGATCCCCTTACATTCTTTTACGATCTCAGCCGGGGAATCTTCTGGAAATGCCTGAACGAATAAATGAATATGGTCGGGCTGGATGGCCAGCTCCTGGATTCTCCAACCGCGTTCCTCGCATTTCTCCGCAATCAGATTACGGCAGTCCCTGGCAATCTCTCCCACCAAAATGGGTTTTCTGCGTCTGGGGGTCCAGACCAGATGATAAACGATTAAGTGCACGCGGTGTTCATCTCTTTGATATTCCATAATCACCTTTGTCGTATATTATATCTTTATTATACACTATATTCGACTTAATTACAAGTCCCTTTGGCGCCTCTCGGCGGGCTAAAGCCCAAGATAAACCCGCCTATCTGCACGGGTTGAAACCCGGCAGCTTGCCTGTACTGTGTTCTTTCAGTGCGGCGGGTTTTAGATCGGTCAAGACGAAAATGCCCCTTTAAATACTCAACTCTTATACAACCCGCGTGTAATTCAGTGTATTTGGTTGAAAGTTCGAATTCCTCCTATTTTATTATTTTCAAATTAATTATCCTCCCGAAATTGAAGCCAGCAATGTGACTCGATCTTCTTCTTTCAGCTTGGTTTTCAAGCCTTTGAGCTCCTTAATATTTTCATCGTTGACAAAGACATTGATGTGACGGCGCAGTTTGCCATTCGTGTCGAAGATCTGGCCTTTCAAAGCAGGAAATTTTTTCCCTGCATTATTCAGTGCTTCAATAACGGATGTACCGGGCACAACAACTTCGTTTTGATTATCAATGTAATAGCGCATCAGCGGACTGATTTTAAGAACTGGCATATCCCCATTTTACCGCTTCACAAGAAAATAAAAGGCCGAAGTTATAGCTTCGGCCTTTGTGTTTAGCAACTTGCGTTTTATTGCTCTTCCTTCTTGGCTTCCATCTCTTTCTTATGAGCCTCGACGATAGTGCTCGCAATGTGAGACGGGACAATATCGTAATGATCAAGTTCCATCGTGAAGTAGCCGCGTCCACCAGTGATGGAACGAAGTTGAGATGTATATCGTAACATTTCCGCTAACGGGACATGCGCCACAACGACTGTGTTGCCGTGCTCGGACTCCGTTCCTTGCACGCGTCCGCGGCGAGTATTGAGATCACCCATCACATCGCCCATGTTTGCATCCGGAACGATGATATGCACATTCATGATCGGCTCGAAGAGCACTGGACCTGCATCCTGAACCGCCAGCTTGAAGGCTTCCCGTCCGGCAATTTCAAATGCGACCGGCTTCGAGTTCAACCGGATGCTCTTTGCCGTCATACACAATGACCTTTACATTACTCATCGGATAACCCGCAAAAGCGCCGTGTGCCATGGTAGCGATAATGCCTTTTTCAATCGGAGGCAGATATGATTTCGATAGGTTCATGCCAACCAATTCATCGGCAAATTCAAAATCTGCCGTGGGCAAAGGCTCGATGCGCAAATGCACCTCACCGAACTGCCCCGATCCGCCCGATTGTTTTTTATGCCGATATTGAGCAGAAGCTTTTTTCGTGATGCCTTCACGATATGGAACCTTCGGCTCATGCGGCAAAAGTCCCACCTGAAATTTCGTCTGAGCGCGATGCATGGCAACATCAATATGCTGGTCGCCCATGCCTTGCAAAACGGTCTCGCCAGTAGCATGTTCGTTATACCAGGAGAGCGTCATATCTTCTTCACATAAACGAGTCAGCGTCGGAGAAATTTTTGCGGCGTCAGCTTGAGTCTTCGGAGAAATGGCGACGCGATACAGCGCGGCTGGGAATTTAGGCGGAGCAATTGTCAGCGGATGATTCTTATCGCACAAAGTATCGCCCGTATACGTAACGGTCAACTTCGCCACTGAACCAAGATCACCGGCATGGATTACTTTGACCGCGATCAATTCTTTGCCGCGCTGAATATGCAAGCCGGACATCCGTTCTTCTGCGTTCTTATTTTGATTCCACACATGCGAATCGGCTTGGACCGAACCAGAGGCGACGCGGAAATATGTCATCTTGCCGACAAATGGATCCGCGGTCGTCTTCCAAACATACGCGGCCAACGTTCCGCTATCGGACGCAGTCAATGTTTCTTCACCGGCTTTGCCAGCAGACACACGCGCAGGCGCTTGCGCCGGCGAAGGCATCAGATCAACAAAGCCGTTGAGCAAAGGCAGGATACCAATCTCGTGCCCACCTGCGGCGCAATAGACCGGAATAAAAGCTCCAGAGCGAACTACATCTTTTAAGCCGACGATCAACTCCGTGTCCGAAAGTGAACCGGCTTCAAGATATTTTTCTAAGAAGTGTGTCTTCACCTTCCGCGGCGGCTTCAACCAAAACGCCATGCGCTTCTTTCGCGGCTGCCATCATTTCAGCTGGAATATCCGTCACGGTTTTGCCATCTGCCATGAAAGCTTTCATGGAAATCAGATCAATCACGCCTTTGAAGTCGTGCTTCTCGCCGATGGGCAATTGCACTTTGACCAAGCGTTCGCCGCGCGCATGAGCGTATTCTTCAACTGAGGCGTAAGCTTTTGCAAAGTCGGCATTGTCGCGGTCGAGTTTGTTGATCAGGACAAAACGCGGTAGTTTGAATTCGTCCACGTAGCGCCATGCAACTTCCGTGCCGACTTCGACGCCTGACACAGAATCGACCAGCACTACGGCACCATCCGCAACGCTGAGGGCAGATATCACTTCACCCACAAAATCGGTGAACCCCGGAGCGTCTAACACGTTGATCTTATGATCGCGATATTCAACTGGAAGAACAGTTGTATAAATGGAAATCTTTCTACGGATCTCTTCTTCATCGTAATCTGAGATCGTAGTCCCGTCTTCGATCTTTCCGAGACGAGTAGTTGCCCCCGTCAAATGCAGAAACGATTCTGCCAACATGGTCTTGCCCGCGCTGCCATGCGAAACCAGCGCGATATTGCGGATAAACTCAGTGGTATACTCTTTCATGACAGCCTTTCCTGAAAATGGAATGATGCCAGCCGAGTGATTGTAAAAGAATAAGGTTGAATTGTCAAAGTGTGAGTTGTCACAACCTTGAGATGACTTTATTGGAATTCTCAGCCATTATTTTACCCCATGAATTTTCTTCGCCGCGTCCACTTCAATTTTTGGTATTTCAGACGACCGCCCTGGGATAGCGGCATTTCTCCTCCGGAGCTTCTCGACTTCATTTCCAAACATCCAGCAGGCCGCGCCATTGATCTGGGTTGCGGCACCGGCACCAATGTCATCACGCTCGTTCAAAACGGATGGCAGGTGGCGGGCATTGATTTCGCGCCGCGCGCCATTCAGATTGCAAAACGTAAAATCAAAAGTGCAAACATCCAAGCCGACTTGCGCGTTGGCGATGTAACCAAACTCAACGGGATTAACGGCCCATTCGATTTGGCACTCGATATGGGATGCTTTCACGGCATCGAAAAAAGAAAAGATTACTTGATTCAACTAAACCGTGTGCTTGCAGTGAATGGTTATTGGCTGATGTACGGAATCTTCAAATCGCCTCATCTTGGACACGGGCTGGTCGCGTCCGATCTTGAGTTGATCCAAGCTCAGGGCTTTCATCCGCTCTTGCAACAAGATGGCCTTGATCGAAGAGAACGAAAATCGGCCTGGTTCTTGTTTCAAAAAACATAAAACAAATTCCACAAAGGATTATTGGTATACATGCACGTCTTATTTATATTTCTCGATGGCGTCGGTCTAGGCGTTGACGATCCTAACATCAATCCCTTCGCACACATTGAAATGCCGTTCCTGCAAAGTCTGCTCGGCGGGCAAAAACTATTAGCAAACTCCGCGCCATATGTTGGAGAACGCGCCACTCTTCTTCCGCTCGATGCTGCACTTGGCGTGAATGGATTGCCACAATCCGCAACCGGACAAGCGGTATTATTGACCGGCATAAACATTCCTCAAGAAATCGGCGAACATTATGGGCCGAAACCCAATCCGGCCGTTGCAAAATATATTCTCAATGGTAATTTATTTTCGAAAACGATTAAAGCGGGAAAAACTGCGGCTTTGCTTAATGCTTATCCGCCGCGTTATTTTGACGGTGTCGACTCAGGTAAACGGCTTTACTCAGCGATTCCATTGGCAGTTACCTCAGCCGGATTAAGTCTGTTCGATAAGGATGATTATTATGCAGGACGCGCTTTATCCGCCGACTTTATCGGCAATGGTTGGCGCGACATGCTAGGTTTCCCTGATGCGCCAATCTATGAAGCCGCATGAAGCGGGCCGCAAACTAGCCGAACTGGCAAATCAATATGACTTCTCCTTTTTCGAATATTGGGCAAGCGATTATGCCGGTCACAAACAGGATATGAATTGGGCTATCGAACAATTCAAAACATTTGATGAAGTGCTTAGGCGGCTTATGCGATCAATGGGATGACCAGAATGGATTGATTCTGATTACATCCGATCATGGCAACATGGAGGATTTATCCACGCGGCGGCACACCGACGCCAAGGTTCCGGGATTATTGATCGGTTCGTCGGAGGTCCGCGCCGCTTTCGGGTCGGGGCTGAACGATCTGACAGGAATTTATAAACGCATCATCACTTCTATATCCCCATAATGTGTGATTGTAAATTAATTGCAAAAAATGGATAATATTAAAGACAAGGAGAGAGCATATGAAACGGTCTTCTATCCTATTTGCAATTGTCGTTCTGATCGCGGCTGCCCTGTCATGTAATTTGCCTTCTGCCGCAACCTCTCAACAGCAAAGTTCGCCTCAGACATCGCCGAACACAGCCGCAGCGTCCACAACATCCCCAGCTTCAACCTCTACCCCGGCTGCTACCTCAACTCCAGCGATTACCCATTCGATGATGCCGGCGAATGTCAATCCCGCTGGAACGTTGATGTATGATGTTGATTCGTCGGGAACGGCATCTCAACATCGCGCGCCCTATGGCAACTCGTATAACATCAATCTTTTTGAACGTCCCTTCACGCAAAAGGACATGACCTATGTTCCAAGCCTGGATATCAACACATTTCAAATTACCTCGGATGACAATTGGTATTACGTTTTCATCGGACTGATTGGCAACAACCCCAACGATCCCATCAACATTGATTACGGCGTTGAAATTGATAAAGACCGGGATGGCTTTGGTGATGTTTTGGTCTGGGCGCAACCTCCCTATACGACCGATTGGTCAACAAATGGGGTCAAGGTCTACACTGATCCCAATCATGATACCGGTGGTGCCTCACCTGAAAAATCGGACGCCAACGCAACGACCAACGCGCCTTATCCCGGCGACGGTTACGAAACTGTGATCTTCAACCAAGGACAGGGAGACGATCCCGATCTAGCATGGGTGCGGATCGACCCGCAGAATCCAAATATGGTTGATTTCGCTTTCAAGCAAGCGCTTGCCGGACCGTCATTCATGTGGGGCGTGTGGGCGGACGCAGGCTTGAAGAATCCAGGTATGTTCAATTACAACGATCGCTTCACAAATGCACAGGCTGGCTCACCGATAGCCAGCAGTCAATATTATCCTATCAAAGCAATCTATGCCGTGGATAATACCTGCCGCGCGGCTTATGGGTTCAAGCCAACTGGCTACGAGCCATTACTTTGCCCCACCACTGCCCCAGCGGCACCGAAATCTACACAACCCGCCGGAAAACCTACATTGCCTGTCCTCCATATCAATCCATGCTTGATCGATCCGGCACTTTGTGTGCCGACACAGGTTCCTCCAAAGTAGCTTCTAAAGGATGTTAAAAGAACATAGGTTCAGCAACGATCAATCCAGGAATTGCATAAACACCTGATTTCCCAGTAATCTACCACGCCGAGTTAGTCTCAAGACTTCCGAAGATTTGACATTTTTGGGCGCTTCGGAAGTCTCGGTATGCCATTCCAGCAAGCCAAAACGAATTAATTCGTCAATCTCTTTGCGATAAACATCATTCAACTCGCATCCAAATCTCTGACGGAAGGTCAACGCGTCGATTCCCTCGCGCGTCAACCTTAGCCCTGTCATCATATACTCAGACATCTCATCGGTCAAAGTTTGATGATGATGATTGACCGCGGCAACCGAAAGAGGAAATTCAAGATTGGTGGATCGAGAGTTGAGAGATGTGAGGCGTTCAATATAAGTTTTAATTCTCAAAACATTTGAATAACGATAACCATTGGCATATCCATGAGCGCCCGCGCCCAGGCCGAGATAAGGCAATCCACGCCAGTATTGAAGATTATGAACGCACTCACGGTTCGGTTTAGCCCAATTAGAAATTTCGTATTGAAAATAGTCTGCCGATTCAAACGCATCACTTGCCCACTCATACATTTCAGCAGCGAGATCAGGATCAGGTAATGGCAGCAAACCGCGTTTCGACCAGCGTCCGAACGGCGTTCCATGTTCAAGCGTCAAGGCATAAGCGGAGATGTGATCCGGATTCAAATCAAGGATTCGTCTGACACTGGTTTGCCATGCTTCAAGTGTTTGTTCAGGCAGACCATAGATCAAATCCAAATTGATATTATCAAAGCCTGCCGAGCGCGCCCAGCTCACAGAATTAATCACATCAAAGAAATCGTGAGCGCGTTCGAGCATGCGCAATTCTTCGCTATTTGCAGACTGAACTCCGAAACTAAGGCGGTTGATTCCAATGTCGTTCAATTTTTGCAAGTGCCCAAGGTTCACCGTTCCGGGATTCGCCTCGACAGTAATTTCAGTGTTTTCGGTTAAGCCAAAGTGCCTACCAATGGAAAGAAAGATTGACTCAAATTGATTCGTCGAAAGCAAAGAGGGCGTTCCGCCGCCCAAAAAAATCGTATGAACTTTATTGTCCTTAGGAAATCTCTGCCCAACAAATTCAATTTCCGTGGATAATGCGTCCACAAAAGCTGGAATAGAATCTTCCTGTCCCGCGTACGTATTGAAATCACAATAGGCGCAGCGATGTGTACAAAATGGGATGTGAAAGTAGAGGGAATAGTTCATGGATCTATCAATAAACAATAAAGCCGCCTGACGGCGGCTTTTGACTCAGAGCGTTATTTCCTGTTCGGCTTTTCGCATCGTTTGGAATGAATTGATCGCCACTTCCAGCATGGACAAATCCGGTTCGCGTGTGGTCAAAGATTGCAAAGCTAGATTCGGCTTAATCAACAAGCGGACGATTGGATTGTTCAAATGATTGGCCGTCCAGCGAATGTATTCGAGCGCAATCCCAGCCAAAATGGGAATAAATAATATTCTCGTCACTAAACGCCAGAAGATCGGCAGTGGGCCAAGCAACGCAAACACAACGATGGAAAGCAAGACGAGAGTCAACAAGAAGGCGGTACCGCAACGCGGATGTTCGCGCGAAAATTTTGCAACTGATTCAGGCGTCAATTCCGCGCCGGCTTCAAACGCATTAATCGTTTTATGCTCCGCACCATGATACATAAACAGACGCCTGACATCCGGCATGAAGCCGATTACCCACAGATAGCCGATCAGCAAAGCGAGGCGGATGATTCCTTCCAGAATATTGCTCCACCAAACATTCAATCCGAGATATTTTTCAGCCAAGCCGCCAAGTCCCGCAGGAAGCAAAAAGAAGAGACCGATTCCAAAAACGAGGGCAAAGCCCAAAGTCAAGTAAAGAGCTGGACCTTCCAGCTTTTCATCCTCACCGGTTTGAGTATTTGCGGCAATTGTCAGGGCGCGCATCCCGAGCCCAAGTGCATCCCATAACAAAATCACGCCGCGCACAAATGGAATCTTAGTGAGGCGCGATTGATAAATCGCGTCCAGCTTTTCTTTATGAACTACAATCTTACCGTCCGGTGCGCGCATGGCAATGGCGAAAGCTTTTTGTCCGCGCATCATGACACCCTCGATCACGGCTTGACCGCCGTAAGCAATGATTCGATCTTCCATTATGCTTTCAAGTTATAAATAAAATGAATCAAGGCGTCGATGCCTCGATACCAGGTAGGTAGATGAAGTTTCTCGTTCGGGGAATGAGCATCGCAATCGGGAAGCCCAAAGCCCGAGAGAACTGACTCCACGCCGAGATGTTGTTGAAGCTGCACAACCACGCCGATGGAGCCGCCTTCGCGCGGGAAGTAAGGCTTCTTGCCCCAAATCGTTTCCAACGCTTTTGAGAGTGCTTTGACGCCGATGTTATCCGTGCCTGTTAAAGCAGCGCCTGCACCATGTAAATAAATGAGTTCCCATTTGATATCTTTAGGCGCGTTTTCCTTAAGGTATTTTTTCATCTGCTTGGTGGTTTCTTCCGGCGTTTGATCGGGAACCAGGCGGCATGAAATCTTCGCCATTGCCCAGGCAGGCAAAACTGTTTTTGAACCGACGCCCGTGAAGCCCGAAAGCAATCCATTGACCTCAAGCGTGGGCCGCGCGCCGAGACGTTCGGCAGGCGTGAAAGCTGGTTCGCCCCACAACGCGGGAACGCCTGATTGTTGTTTGATCTCCTTGCCAGTAATAGGAAGGCGCGCAAAATCCTGATGTTCTTTCTTACTTAACTTGCGAACTTTATCGTAAAAGCCCGGCAACGTGACTTTGCCATTTTTATCATGCATTCCCGCAATCAATTCTGCCAGCGCTTGAGCAGGGTTATGAACCGTGCCACCATATAAGCCGGAATGCAAATCCTTGCTTGGGCCATCCACGCGCAATTCAAAATATGCCAGGCCGCGCAGTCCAACTGTGATGGAGGGTCTGTCTTCGCCGAGAATTCCGGCATCCATATTCAAGCAAAAATCACACTTCAGCAACTCCTTGTGATTCTTAATGAAATCATCGAGATGTTCCGATCCAATTTCTTCTTCGCCTTCAATGAGCCACTTGAGATTAATCGGCATGTCGCTTGACTTCATCACGGCCTCGACCGCTTTCAACGAAGCGATCACCTGTCCCTTCATATCCGCGGAGCCGCGCGCATAAAGATTATCGCCACGCACTGACGCTTCAAATGGTGGTGTTGTCCATAGTTCCAGCGGATCAGGTGGCTGAACGTCATAGTGGCCATAAATCATCACGGTTGACGCTTGACTTCCCGCGTTCAACCATTCACCATAAACAACCGGATGTCCGCCCGTCGGCATGACCTGTACATTATTCATACCGATGGAACGTAGTTGGGCGGCCGCCCATTCCGCGGCTTTTTGCATATCCGCATTATGTTCAGGATCCGTTGAAATGGATGGAATAGCCAGGAAGTTATTTAACTCAATCAAGAAACGTTCTTGGTTTTCATGAGCATATTGCAAAGCTTGTTCAAGCATAATGATCTCCTATTCCTTTTTATACTATGGAGCGGTTGGAACTGCTGTTTGTTCAATCGTCCGACGCGTAACCAGATACCAATCGGAAAGGAAACTAAGTCGGTTGCTGGTATCATACATCGGCAGGGGAATTTGAACTCCGTGTACTTGCGAACTTACGCCATAATTATAGACGGGATAATACAACGTCAGTGAAGGCAAATCTTTGGTGAAGACCACTTGAAAATTGCGATAAAGTCGCGCCCGAACTGTGAAGTCGGTTTCGGTGCGGGCTTGTTCGAGATATTCACTCGCGGCACGATTATCCCACTGCGAATAATTTTGTCCACCTGTGGCTTCTGACTGATGCCAGAACGGATACGGATCGGGGTCCGGTGTACGCGCGAGGTTAAGATCAACCAAAGCAGCTTCATAATTGCGCGATGTCAGTGAGCTGGATATCAATTGATCGTATGGCATACCTTGGATATTGGCCTGCACACCAATTTGTGCCCAATCCTGTTGAATTGCTTTGGCAATTTGGGTGTGTAATGCATCCTGTGGATATAAGAGAGTAAAACTCAAAGATTGATTGCCTTTGGAACGAACCGTTCCACCGCTGGATGGAATTACATAACTTTCTTGCTTCAGTAAAGAGACGGCCGCATCAGGATCATATTCAATATGCTCGATGCCGTCATAGTACGCCCAAGAACCTGGCAGGATTGGTCCATCAGCCACAATGCCTTCGCCTTTCAAGAAAGCAGAAATAATATAATCGCGGTTCAAGCCCAGCATCAAAGCCCGGCGAACATTCGCGTCCTGAAGAAAAGAAACTGCATTATTATTTAAATTCAACAACACGATGGACATTTGCGGCAGGCTGGTGGTGTACACCATAAGATTTGGATCAGCCAGTGCCTCGGGCAACACATCGGATGTCAACTGGCTGATACCAAGCACCTCACCTTGTTTGAACGCGTCATAAGCGGACTTTGAATCCGGATAATAACGAAAGACCACTTGCTGGATATAAGGCTTCGTGCCATAGTAATTATCACTGAGTGTAAGCACTATACCAGCAACATGCCCGCTTTCCACAACGAAGTGATCGAATTTATAAGGACCGGAGCCCACAGGGCTGATATTGAAATTAGCACTGGCAAGTTGATTGGCCGGAGTTGAGGCGAGGAGATGCTTGGGAAGTATGCCAAACGTCAAATAATCGAGAAATGGAGCGAAGGGTTCCGGCAAAGTAAATTTAAGGTTTTGGTCATCCAGTTTTGTTACCGTGATTTGATTCCACAAATCCTTGATGTCTTGCGGAAAAAAGGAACTGGACTTGATGAGGTCAATAGTAAAAATCACATCATCGCTTGTGACGGGCGTACCGTCCTGCCAGACCGCATTTGAACGAAGGGTGAAATTATAGACTGTGCCATCAGGCGTAGCTCCCCACGATTTAGCTAAATCCGGTTGCGGCAGACCGCTTGCATCGAATTTGATCAAGCCGCTGAATACCAAACTGTCCACATCACGATCCGTGGGGTTGTTCCAATCCAAAAGCGGATTGAGGCGGCCCAATGAGCCGATTAGACCTTCGCTATAAATCCCGCCGCTTGAAGGCTGAGATAAAGTCGGCGCGAGAATTGGTTGCTGGCTGAGCAAAAGAACTGCCACAACAACCAGTGTGATCGCGACCACCAAAATCTGCCAGCGTAATCGTTTCATGAAGGTTTAATGATTCGACAAAAAAAGAAAGGCCGCATGCCGAGACGCGTCGAAGAAAACGCGAATGGACGGCCTTTCAAAAAGTCAGGCTTAGTGTGTGATGAAAAGGACTGTGATCGCCAGACCAAAGAACAAAATGCTCAAAACGATCGTGACCCAAAACAAAACGCGTTCAACGCCACGGCGGGCCGTAAAAATCGTACTTGCATCGGATCCGGTCAAGCCACCGAGGCCGGCTCCTTTGCTTTGCATAATGACGCTGAGGATCAGCCCGACGGCGATTATAATCAGCGCGATGTCCAGAAACTTAATCATGATTGTGCCTCCTGAAAAATCAGCGGGCAAATTATACCTGTTATAAAGGAAACTCGTCAACCAACGTCAGATGAGTGGAAATTAATTTAGCGCTCGTATCAAAGGCAAGAGATAACCATGCATGAGATCATTGTCAATTTGCATATGCACACACGTTATTCAGATGGAGGTGGAAGCCATCAAGATATCGCAGCGGCCGCCTTGAAATGCGGCTTGGATGCGGTCATTGTCACTGACCACAATGTGCTCGTTCCTGGGTTTGATGGTTACATCATAGATGGCAAAAGAAAAGTGCTGATGTTGATCGGTCAAGAAATACACGATCAAAATCGCGATCCGCAAAAGAATCATCTGCTTGTATTTGGTGCGGAAAAAGAATTAGCCACTTTCGCGGACGATCCGCAAATGCTCATCAACGCGGTACGCGAATCGGGCGGATTATCCTTTCTTGCTCATCCTAACGATCCGGCTGCACCCGCGTTCCACGAAAGAGATATTTCATGGGCGGATTGGTCGGTCACGCATTTCACCGGCATCGAACTCTGGAACGGGTTAAGTGAACTCAAGACTAGGGTTCCGACAAAATTGCACGGCGTACTCTACGCATTCTTTCCTGAATTTATCGCACTTCATCCAATTCCCGCAACGCTCCGTAAATGGGATGAATTGCTTTCGAGTAATCGAGTGGTTGCAATTGGTGGCTCGGATGCTCATGCCCATGAAATGCATCTTGGCCCTTTTCGACGCGTGATCTTTCCCTATGAGTTTCATTTCAAAGCCATCAACACGCATGTCATTCTTCCGAATTCATTCACCGGCGATGCAAACACAGATAAGAAGATGATCTATGATTCGTTATCTGCTGGACATTGCTTCATCGGATATGATCTCCCCGCCCCAACGCGCGGTTTTCGCTTCACGGCTCAGGGACGTGAGGCGGATGCCATTATGGGAGATGAAATCCCAGCCCATGGCGGTGTCACATTACAAGCGCGAACACCGTCTGCCTCGGAGATCAGGTTAATCAAAAATGGTAAAGTGATTCAAAGGTGGAAAAATCAAAACATCGCACTGCACATCACGACTGAACCTGGAGTTTATCGCGTTGAAGCATACAGAAGATATCTCGGGCACAAACGAGGCTGGATTTTCAGCAACCCAATTTACGTCAGATGAGTGAAGCGTCTCAAGATTGCATGGACCCTCCCCAAAATCAATAACTTAGCGTACAATCAACTTGATTAACAAGGTACGTCTTATACGTGCCTTTCCGCTCTTGACTCGCCCACGGCGTGAACTTGAGCAATCCCACGGAAAGGAGGCATCCCTCATGAATAAATACGAATTGGTGTGCGTGATTCAGCCCGACTTGGACGAAACGTCATTCAATGGTGTCGTGGACCGCGTCAAAGGCTGGGTTTCTGAATCTGGAGGCATTGTGGATAAAGTGGACATTTGGGGCAAGCGCCGAATGGCATACGAAATCCGCAAGCATCGCGATGGTCAGTATGTGCTCTTCAACATTACATTAAATCCCCAAAGCGCGTCTGGCTTGGAACAAAATATCCGCTATCAGGAAACGATCCTGCGCCATATGCTGACATCGGTCGGATAAGTTTTGTCGCTCGGTCTTTGTCTTATAAAGGAGATTAATATGAGCCGAGGTTTAAATAAAGTGATGATCATTGGGCACCTTGGCAAGGACCCTGAAATGCGTTACACACCTTCAGGTCGGCCAGTGACTACTTTTACAGTTGCCGTCAGCCGGTCATGGAACAGCGCAGATGGAGAGCGCCATGCTGAAACCGAATGGTTTAATATTGTGGCATGGGGCAACCTGGCTGAAATCTGCAAACAATATTTGACCAAAGGTCAGCAGGTGTATATTGAGGGTCGATTACAAACCCGCCGCTGGGACGACAAAGAGGGACAGAAACATACCAGTGTTGAGATTGTTGCTAATGAGATGATGATGTTGGGCGAACGGCGCGATGCGAATCAAAATCAGGAAACTCCGCATCCGGAGGATGTTGAACCAGTCGCCAATGATGATGAATTTCCGTTCTGAAATATATGGAGTGAAAAATGGCTGATGAAAGAACCAATAACAACGCGGAAGCAGAAGGCGCACCGGGCGAACGCCGCTATTATGCACGCCCGAAAACCTGTCAATTCTGCGCCGACAAAAGTTTGAGCATTGATTACAAAAAAGCAGATATGCTAAGGCGCTTCGTCACAGATGAAGGCAAGATCCGCCCTCGCCGTCAAACAGGTAACTGTGCGCGCCATCAACGCGCTTTGGCTACGGCAGTGAAACGCGCCCGTCATATTGCGTTGCTGCCGTTCACTAGTTCGCGCTTTGAAGATAACCGTTAAGGATAAACCGCCGGGGCATGGAACATTCCATGCCCTTATTTTCTATAATTAGGAGCACGATACAACATGGCAAACCCACGGGAAGAGAAACCCGTACTTCACACCAAAAAACATCTGGCGCGTCTCGAACGAGAACGAAGACAAACGAATATCATTATGTATTCGTTTATTGGATTACTTGTTATCGTTGCGGGCCTGATTGGCTATGCAATTTTGTACAACGATTACCTTCAAGCCCAGCAGCCAGTCGCAAAAATTGGAAACGTTAATATCACGGTCAGCGAATGGCAGGCACGTGTCCGGTTACAAATCCAAAGTTTGCAAAACCAATATGCGCTATATCAACAATATGGGCAGATGTTTGGAATGGACTATAGTCAGGAGTTACAGCAAATTCAGAGTCAGATCAATGATCCCACCAGCCTCGGCGAATCGGTTCTCGATCAAATGATCAATGAAGAGTTGGTCCGACAGGAGGCAGCCAAACGCGGCATTACGGTCAGCAAGGCGGAAGTGGATGCGGCGATTCAAGACGCTTATAATTTTTATCCGAACGGCTCGCCCACTCCGACGATTACACCGACCGCAGTAACCTTTCCGACTCTATCCCCACAGACATTGGCCTTGGTAACAATTACACCAACGCCAACTCTTGTCCCTACTCCTGCGAATACAATTGCACCGACGAATACACCGTTGATCCCGGCTGCGACATTGAGTTCACAGACTGCAACTGCAACTTTAACACCCGGCCCGACGGATACACCATTCCCAACCTCCACACCGTATACGCTTCAGGGCTTTCAACAGACTTACGCAACAAGCGTTGCTAATTATGGAAAGTTGGGAATCACCGCGGATCAACTACGCGCCATGTATGAAGCGAACCTGCTTCGTCAAAAACTGATGGATGCCATCACCGCCAACACGCCTCATTCACAAGACGAAATTTGGGCGCGCCATATTCTGATTGCGGATCAGG
This sequence comes from uncultured Chloroflexia bacterium, assembly GCA_963783295.1. Taxonomy (GTDB): domain Bacteria; phylum Chloroflexota; class Anaerolineae; order Anaerolineales; family Villigracilaceae; genus Fen-1038. The sequence goes on from CAWAMX010000004.1 coordinate 64,430, forward strand.
CGACTGCAAATACGGTTCGCCAGCGTCTGCTCAACGGCGAAGACTTTGCCAAAGTTGCGGCGGAAGTCTCGACTGACACCGCCACTAAAGATAAAGGTGGAGACCTCGGTTGGTTTGCGCGCGGCGTCATGGTTCCAGAATTCGATACGGCGGCTTTCTCGCTAAAGGTCGGTGAGATCAGCCAACCGGTCAAGAGCCAGTTCGGTTACCACATCATTCAAGTGCTTGCTCACGAGACGGTTCCGCTCGATGCAAGCACATATGATCAGGCCCGCCAAACAGCATTCAATGATTGGCTTACTAAAGCCCGCACCGACTATAAGGTCGTCACCTATAACATTTGGCAAAATCTCGTTCCAACAGAATCATCAGCGTCAACGCTCACACCGCAGTAAAATCAAAAAATCCGTTCCAGCTAGATTGGAACGGATTTTTTGATTCCTAGCTTTCTACAAAACTTACATCTTGCAAACTTTCAGTAACTCTGCCTTAGCGACTGTTTGAGATGTAATGTTCGAGTTGTGAAATCATGAGCTTCTGGTAATCCACAACTTCTTTAAGAACATCGCGCACCGAAATCAATCCGGCGAGTTTCCCGTTTTCATAAACCGGCAAATGCCTGATATTTTTATCAATCATCACTGCCATACATTCTTCCAAAGACTGACTTGCCTCGACATATAATACCTTGCTGGTCATGATCTCGCTGACGATTGTATCCTTCGACGATTTTCCCTGAATATCCACTCTGCGAACACAATCGCGCTCAGAGACAATCCCTTCCACCTTATCCGCATCCATGACCAATAGCGCACCTGTATTGTTTTCTGCCATCATCTTCATGGCGGCGAACACGGAGTCTTTGGGCTTGATCGAGAAAACCTGACTACCCTTCCTGCGAATCAAATCTCGAACATTGTTCATGTCTGATCTCCTTTGGCATTAGGATTTTTATAAAGTATAGGCTTGAAATCAGACAATGGCAAGAAGCAAAAGTGGGGCACCCCTCGAAAAGGTGTCCCACTTGACGACATGATACTGAACTTCGCGCTATTCGCCAAACCGCCGAATGAACCAGACCTTGACCATTTGAGTAAGAGCTATATAAGCGATCAGCATTCCGGCCAGCAAGGGCCAATATAACGCAGGCAAAGCTACGAATCCCAAAGTCTTCGCAAGCGGTGATATGGTCAACCAAGCTGCAATAGCCACGATAACCAGAGATGTTGTTATTAAGGATTTGCTCGCCCAGCTTTCGAGGAAGGGAATTTTGTTCGTGCGGATGACATGGATGATCAAGGTCTGTGTAAAAATTGACTCCACAAACCAGCCGGTTTGGAAGAGAACGGGGTTATTCGAGCAATGGAAGACAAACCACATGATGAAGAACGTCATATAATCGAAGATCGAACTGATCGGCCCAATATAGATGATGTATCGTCGCAGTGAGCCAATCTCCCATTTACGCGGTTTCACCAGCCAATCGGCATCCACGGTATCGGTCGGGATGGCAGTTTGAGAGAAATCATATAACAGGTTATTGGTTAATACCTGAAGCGGCAACATTGGCAGGAAGGGCAAGATCAGACTGGCTCCCATCACGCTGAACATATTGCCAAAGTTTGAGGATGCGGCCATCTTAATATATTTGGTGATATTCCCAAACACCTTGCGCCCTTCAATAACGCCTTCTTCCAAAACCAGCAAGCTGTTTTCGAGAAGGATAATATCCGAAGACTCTTTGGCAATATCCACTGCACTATTTACAGAGATGCCAACATCGGCGGCTTTCAGCGCTGGAGCATCATTGATCCCGTCTCCCATAAATCCAACTACGTGACCCTTGCTCTGCAAAGCACGGATAATCCGTTCCTTATGCGATGGAGAAAGCTTGGCAAAGATCGAGACGTGCTCGGCAAGGTCGGCTAACTGCGCATCATCCAGTCCTTCAATTTCACTCCCAAGCAAGATTCGATCGATCGGCAAGCCAACTTGATTAGCAATGTTGCCAGTGACAATATCGTTATCGCCTGTTAATATCTTTACATTGACATTATTGGCATGAAGTTTGCCCAAAGCCTCGGAGGCAGTCGCCTTCGGCGGGTCAAGGAAAGCCAAATATCCTAGAAGCGTCAGGTTCGATTCATCTTGAACGGTATAACGCGGTTCGTCTGGTCCGTTTGGGAAGATGCGATAAGCCACAGCAATCACACGGAAGCCGTCAGCGTTGAGTTGCTTGATTCGTTCTTTGCGGTGCTCATCATGTTCGGGTGTTACTTCCAGGACCTCGCCTTTTACCTCGACATGCGTGGAGAGTTGCATGATTTCTTCAACCGCTCCCTTGCAGATCAGGATGTGCTGCTCCTGATTATCCTCTACAATCACCGACATACGCCTGCGCTGGAAGTCAAAGGGCAATTCGTCAACCTTTCGATAGAGCTCATCCACCTGCAAATCGTCATTCAAATTAATATGGTTGAGAATAGCTTCGTCCATCAGGTTCTTCAGACCAGTCTGATAGTAGCTATTCATGTATCCATAATTAAGCACCCGCTCGCTGGTATTCCCTAGCACGTCCAAATATTTCTCAAGGACGATCTTGCCCTCAGTGATCGTACCAGTCTTGTCGGTACAAAGCACATCCATTGCGCCAAAATTCTGGATCGAATTCAGGCGCTTGACGATCACCTTCTTCTTCGACATTGAAATCGCGCCTCTGGATAAGTTGACGGTAACAATCATTGGCAACATTTCAGGAGTCAAACCGACCGCAACCGCCAGCGCGAACAAAAAGGCTTCCACCCAGTTCCCCTTACTCAGCCCATTGAAAAGGAACACGAGCGGAACCATCACGACCATGAAGCCGATCATGAGCCAGGTAAAGCCATTGACGCCTTTGTCAAAACTGGTGAGCTGACGCTGCCCGACAATGCTTCCGGCCAGCGATCCAAAATACGTCTCACTTCCGGTTTGGATGACGACCGCCATGCCGGTTCCACTTTCAACGTTGGATCCCATGAAGCAGACGTTCTGCATCTCAAGCGGATTTTGTTTATCTTCATTTACTGTGACAACTGCCGGAATCTTTTCAACCGGCATCGACTCGCCTGTAAGCGCAGCCTGATTAAGAAATAAATCTCTGGCCGAGAGCAGGCGCACATCTGCGGGACTCATGTCTCCAGCAGAAAGCAGAACAATATCACCGGGCACCAAATCTTTTAATTCAATTTCCTGACGCTTGCCATCGCGCATGACAGTTGCCGTGGTACTGACCATCGCCTTTAGTTTTTCAGCCGCCGAATCAGCGCGGCTTTCCTGAAAGTAACGCAATACAATTCCAAGCAGAACCATCATGAAAATAACTATGGTGCCCGGAACATCCCCTGTAATATACGTGACGATGCCCAACACTGTGAGCAATATGACCAAAGGGTTCTTGATATTGTCCCAAAGGCGCATGAGCAAGGTCTGGCGCTTTTCCTTTGCGATCTCATTGGGACCGTATTGTTCAAGACGAACTTCCGCCTCTTCGGTGGTTAATCCACTTGAGGTGGTATTCATTTTTTCAAGGACAGCGGAGGCCTCCACTTGGCCGCTTTCCACCAATTTCTTTGATACTTTAATACCGTTCCCTCGCGTGAACACGGAAAGGCGGGTTGGATTGGCAAAGATGGTTGTAAAGATTCCCATGATGAACCTCCAAAGATTTCATTGCAATGTGGGTGATCCTATTTTTCTACGTTCAGAAAAATAAAACCACCTTCGACAATTCTCCGAAGGTGGCAATTGGTCAGGGATGCGTGACACGTTCTGATTATCCGCGGCAACAGGAAACAAGGAAGTGACCGCTAAGATGGGCGCGCGTCAGGCCGCCCCGAACAAATTGCATTTCGGAGGATATAAGCGGAATAGAAGAATCATCGCCGGACTTACTTCCGTCGGCGTCCATAACGATCACCTCCTTTCGAACCTGCTTAGGATATGTGTTCATAAAGCCTTGCGACTTATACTCCCGCAATTAATGATTCGTCAAGGGTTAAGTGATATACAAATTAGAAATCAATGAAAATGTCATCGTCGTGACCACCTCGCGATGGCTTTTTATGCTATCGTATTTTGAACATCTGCATTAACTTCATGGCGAGGTTCAAGTCGCCGCCCAGTTTGAGTTTGCCCTGCATAAAGGCTTGCATTCCATCCAACTCGCCGGTGAAGATCCTGACGTAATCAGCAGAGTCGGCAGTCAAAGTCATCTTCGGTGAAGGTGCATCGCCTTGCGCCACAGCGCATTTACCATCCTTGATAGTTGCGAACCAACTTCCGGATTCAGCGCCGGTGAATTTAAATTGGATCACCGCATCCAAGCCGACTGCCTTTTCCGGCAAAAAGGCGCCAGGCATCTTCGACATCAGATCAGAAATTGTGAGAGGCATTTTAATTCTCCTTGTATAAGTAAGTAGTAGAGCCAGAACGAACTCTGGCATACAATATCTCGTAGGAGCTGAGGTCAACGTTGTTCTCCTTGAGGATCAAGCCTCGTTAGAAAGACTGTTGCCTCAGCGCTACGAGAGGTCTCGAATAAGCAGGTTGCCGTTGAGCGGCGTATCACCAACAAGGCTGAGGGTCTCGTAGCAGTCTGAGGTTGCCTCGCTTCTATTCAAGTCAAGCTGGAGGTGGCTCATGTTCTACTACTGTGGGATCGATGTTGCCAAACATAAACATGCGGTGGCGTTGCTGGACGAGCAAGGTGCTCCCAGAAAGCCTGGGTTTGCCGTGGAGAACACGCGAGCCGGACTGGACAAGCTGGGACAGGAACTAGCGGCCCTAAACGGAACGGTGATGGTCGGCTTAGAAGCCACCGGACACTACTGGCTGTCGTTGTATGATGTGTTGACGCGCCAGGGATATGCGGTGGTGGTGATCAATCCGCTGCAGGTGGCCGCCTATCGTAAGAGCGGCGTGCGCAAGCTGAAGACCGACAAAACGGATGCGGTCTGGATCGCAGACTTCCTGCGCATTGCCCATCTGCCTGCCACTAGCCGGGATATTCCCGTCCTGCTCCAATTGCGCGAACTCAGTCAATTCCGCTACTGGCTTTCCGATCAGATTGGGGACTGCAAGCGGAAGCTGCTGACCATCCTGGATCGGGTCTTTCCAGAGTACGAAAGCCTGTTTTCAAGTGTTTTCATTCAGTCTTCGCGGGCTTTATTGCAAGAAGCAGTCTCGGCGCAGGATTTTGCCAATTTCGATCTGAGCGAATTGACCCAACTGCTCCACCGTTCTAGCCGCGGCCGCTTCGGCGCGGACAAGGCCGAACAACTTCAACAGCAGGCGAAAGAGTCGATCGGTGTGGGCTTCCTGGCCAATGCCGCCCGCATGGAACTGCATTGTCTGCTAGCCCAGATCGAGCTGCTCGAAGAACAGCAGGAGCAGATCGAAAACACGCTGGCCGAGTTGATGGAACAGATCCCGCAGTTCATCACCACCTTGCCCGGCATCGGCCTCGCCACGGGTGCCGCCATTCTGGCTGAGATCGGCGACATCTCTCGCTTCGCCAGCGAAGAAAAACTGATCGCTTATGCGGGCATTGATGCGACTGTCTACCAGACGGGCCAGTTCCAAGCTTCCGAAGCTCACATGAGCAAACGCGGCTCGCCTTACTTGCGCCAAGCCCTCTGGCAGGCAGCCTCGATGGCCATCCGGTATGATGAGGACTTGAAGGCATATTACACCCGCAAACGCAGCGAGGGCAAAGCATATGGCACTGCAATGGGCGCGGTCTGCCGGAAGCTCCTGGTTCGTATCTATGTCATCTTGAAGGAGCAGCGTCCCTACGTTATTCGATAATTTTTAAGGTTCTGACCTCTTAACTCCTAATAGCAGGTCTTTTTATTATGCTATTATCGCTGCGAGACCCGAAGGGCCGTGGTAATCTCGTTTTTTAGCTACACAATCATTACTACACAACCATTTGATGGTTACTTGGGGTTGCATAGATTTTCAAAAATCGCCGCGGCACCCATTCCGCCGCCAATACACATCGTCACCATGCCATACTTGGACTTGCGGCGTCCCATTTCATACATGAGTTGTGTGGTGAGCTTTGCACCTGTACATCCAAGTGGATGACCCAGCGCAATCGCTCCACCATTGACATTGACCTTGCTCTCATCCATATCTAGCTCACGGATCACAGCTAGCGATTGCGCGGCAAAGGCTTCATTCAATTCTATCAGGTCCATGTCGTTCAGAGAAAGGCCCGCGACCTTCAAAGCTTTGGGGATTGCAACAATCGGACCGATGCCCATGAGTTCAGGCGGAACCCCGCCAACCGCGTACGCAACGAATCGCGCCAACGGTTTCAATCCCAGTTGCGCAGCTCTCTCCGCTGACATCACAACCGCACCGGCCGCGCCATCGGACATTTGCGATGAGTTACCAGCTGTGACCATGCCGCCTTCTCTGAAAGCTGGTTTGAGTTTGGCAAGCGATTCCAGCGATGTATCTCCACGCGGACCTTCGTCGCGTTTCACTGTAAATGATTTCTTGATTGGCTTTTCATCCGCCTCGAGTTCAGTAATTTCAACCTCAATCGGTACAAGCTCAGGATCAAACAATCCAGAGTCAACAGCCTGCGCGGCTTTCTGATTACTCTTCAATGCAAAGGCATCCTGGTCTTCGCGGCTGATCTCATATTTCAATGCGACGTTCTCAGCAGTCAAGCCCATGTTCGTGTAATAATGTGGCAGGTCCTGCGCAAAATACGGATTGGGTGAAAATTTATAGCCTGCCATCGGCACCATCGTCATCAACTCTGCACCGCCTGCAATTGCCGTTTCGATTTGCCCACTTTGAATTGCGTACGCGGCATGAGCTATGGCTTGCACACCCGAGGCACAATAACGATTGATCGTTTCAGCCGGAACTGAGTCAGGCAAGCCTGCGCGCAATACGATCATGCGCGCCATGTTGAGTCCCTGCTCGCCCTCTGGAAACGCACAACCAATAACCACATCTTCGATTTCAGCGGGATCGAGATTTGGCGTCCGCTTTAATAATGCTTGGACAATGGTAGCCGCCATCTCGTCGGGACGAACGGTTGCTAATCCACCACGCTTGGCTTTGCCTACCGGAGTCCGAACCGCAGATAACAATAACAGCATCTTTTGTCATTCGTATCTCCTAATTCCTCAACGGCTTACCGGTCTGCAACAGCGACCACATACGCGCTTGCGACTTTTCTTCACCACATAAAGATAGGAATGTCTCGCGCTCCAAATCCAAGATATATTGTTCGCTTACCCACTGCGGACGAGTCAATTCTCCGCCGCACATCACATATGCAATTTTATTGGCAACGTGATGATCGTACTCGCTGATGTATTTTCCTTCTTTGAACATGAAAGCACCGACACGCAACGCGCCGAGCATATCGCGGCCAGCAACATAGATCAGTTCCGGCACAGGCGGTTGATAACCGGCATTGACCATATGCAAGACTTCGCGCTTGGCTTCCGCCAGCAAATGATCGCCGTTCATCACAATACGATCTTGCGGATTCAGAATCGCCATCTGCCGCGCCTCTTCCGCGGAAGTGGAAACTTTCGCTTGACCGATTTGTAGGAATGCACGTTGTAAGAAAGGCAACACTTCAGCATTCTCGGTCTTCATCGGCGGATTGATAACGCGTCGCAGAATTTCTTTTATGCCGCCGCCAGCGGGGATGACGCCCGCGCCGGCTTCAACGAGTCCAAGATAAGTTTCGGCTGAAGCGACCACGCGCGAAGCATGCATCGTGATTTCGCATCCGCCGCCCAACGCCAGTCCCATCGGCGCGACTACAACCGGCTTCGGTAAAGAACGCATACGCATGTTCAAGTCCTGCAATTTGCGAATCGCCTGATCGAGGTTATCCCACATGCCTTGTTGCGCGGCGACTGCCACCATAAACAAATTCGCCCCCGCGCTGAAATTATCTGATTGCGTGCTAACAACCAGTCCATCGAAATCTTTATCGAGGCGTTCAAACGCATCATTGACGATTGCAAAAATGTCATCATCAAGTGTATTCATCTTGGTATGAAAATCCACGCATGCCACGCCATCGCCAATATCGTACAACGTTGCACCGACGTTCTCGTTCACAACTTTCAAACCTTTGAGCGTTACAACACCTTCGGGCTTGGCGATTCGGACATACTTTTCTCGCTTCACATCATAGACGCCGACCTTGTCACCGTTCTTATCCTCAGGACTACGACGCGTGTATTGATAGAACGATTCAATCCCCGACTTGAGCATATCGTCCACCCATTTAGGCGCGGGATAACCGGCAGCCTTCATCCGTTTAACTGTTTCTTTGACGCCGAGCATATCCCACGTTTCGAAAGGTCCCGCTTCGTGACCAAAGCCCCAGTGGATGGCATCGTCAATCGGCTTGGGCGAATCTGCGACCTCAGGCAGAAGCGACGCCGAATATTGGAAACTTTGATAAGTCAACGCTTGAACAAGTTTCGCGGCTTTATCAGTTTCAGCAAGCAATACTTTCAATCGCTCACCAAGTTCCGCATTCTCCTTTGCTTTCTTAACCGAATCAAAATGCGGCTTTGTCGGCGCGACGTGCTCGAGCGTCTTCAAATCCAATGACCAGAATTCCTTGCTTCCATCTTCTTTTCGGATTTCCTTATAGAATCCAACTTTGGTTTTGTTGCCAAGCCATTTGCGTTCAACGAGAGTCGAAATCAGTTTCGTTGGCGCCGCGGCTTTGAGATATTCCTGTGCGAGTTTGTCGTACGGAATCATCGGTCCAAGATTCTTGCCGACTTGCTCCCACACATCAATGCCGACTAAATCCGCCAAACGAAATGTCGCGGTTTTCGGACGACCCATCAACGGGCCGGTAATCAAATCCACTTCATCAACTGTATAACCGTTTTCCAAAATAAAATTCATTCCAAACCTAGCGGTTCCACAGAAAACGCGGTTGCCAATAAAATCCGGCGTATCTTTGCAAAGCACGACACCTTTGCCAAGTTTATATTTACCAAACCACGACATAAACTTGATTGCTTCCTTATCAGTGTCTGTAGTTGGAATGATTTCCAACAGCTTCAAATAACGCGGCGGATTGAAGAAGTGTATCCCAAGAAAATGTTTCTTGAAGTCCTTCGAGCCTCCCTCGGCGATGGCTTTGATCGGAATGCCGGACGTATTCGTACTGACAATTGAATCGGACTTGCGGACTTCATCAATGCGCACCATCAACGATTGCTTGATCTTCAAATCCTCGACGATTGCTTCGCAAATCCAATCAGCTTCGGCAACAGCGCCGAAATCATCTTCGAGATTACCCAGTTTGACCAGTGTCTTCAAATCCAATGACAACAAATTGGCAGGCTTGGCTTTGACACAGCGATTCCAACCTTCATTGACGATCTTATTACGCGCTTCTTTATTTCCAACTGGCGCGTCTTTTGGAGCGATGTCAAGTAAAGTGACGGGCACACCCGCATTGGCGAGATGCGCTGCGATCGCCGCGCCCATTGTACCGGAACCGATTACAACGGCTTTATGGATTTGATATGACACGGCTACCTCAATTCACTTCCGCTATAACCCAAAATCTGCCGCGCCACCACGAGGCGATTGATCTGTCCCGTACCTTCATAAATATCAGTGATCTTTGCGTCTCGGAACCATTTCTCAGCCAGGAACTCACGGCTGTAACCAAGCGGTCCTAAAATCTCAACCACCTTTTGCGTGATCTTCGTAGTCACATCGCCCGACTTAATCTTGCTCATCGAAGCCTCAAGCGCATTCGGCTTTTTGTTGTCCGCCATCCACACGGCCTTCATTACCATCAGCCATGCCGACCTCAACATGATTTCCATGTCAATCACTTCACGTTCGAGGTTTGTCAATTTTTGGCGCGGCAATCCATAGCGAATTTCAACTTCGTTCTCTTGGAGTTTTTCTTTAAGGAATTCAAGAGCGGCTCGCGCCACGCCGATACCGGACGCGGCCACGAGCGGTCGCGTCGCATCGAATGTTGCCATCGCACCCTTGAAGCCGGTCGTCGTCTTTTCAACGGTTGGGCTGCCGAGAATATTTTCAAACGGGACGCGCACATCCACTAATGAGATCGCCGCAGTATCGCTAACTCGGATTCCCATCTTATGTTCCAGCTTGACGATGCGCACGCCCGGTGTCCCGGACTCAATCACAAACGCACGCATCCCTGCGCGGCCCGCCGATAAATCAATCGAAGCCCAGACTACAATAAATCCTTTACCAAGTTTTTCATATGGAGTAAAGGATTTATCGCCCGCTGTGGAAAAAATCTTTTCGCCATTGATCACCCATTCATTGGTCTTTTCATCCAATACAGCTTTTGTGCGGATAGCAGATGTATCTGAGCCGGCACCGGGTTCGGTCATGCACATCGCAGCGAAGGTTGGCTTCTCGCCGCCAAAGCGCGCCAGGAATTTCACCTGCTGTTCGGGCGAACCAGCGGCCTGCACTGCCGCCGCCCCGAGTCCGCCGCCGGGCGTATCGAGATACATTCCGACATCACCCCAGGCCAGCATTTCAATTTGAGTTGCCAACAGTTGATAACCTATCGGTGGATGTTTATTACCTGCCTCTGCATTCCCATTGGGTAAGGGTTCTTTTGGAGTCAGCGAGGCGCCCCCCATGGCTTTCATGGCAGAATGTATGAACTCAATGTAATCCCACGGTATCTCATGCTCGTGTTCATCAAAGTAACGCGATTTCGAGCGCATCATTTCTTGCGCAACAGTCTTTAGGACTGTTTGCATTTGAACGATGGGTTTTGGTGATTCAAATTCGATAGCCATTTCTGCCTCTTCACTTAAACAATCGCAAGACCTGTCAACATCGCAAAGCCGCGGCCATTACGCATCCACATTTCGACGGGGTTTTCACGAATATATCCGTGCCCACCCATGATTTGTACAGCCCGGTCAGTGACTATCATCACCATGTCCGCTGCGCCGGTCGCCGCCAGATACGCTTCGGTGAACGCGTCTTCTTTTCCCTGATCCAACCTCCAGGCGGCTTCCCATGTTAACAGAAGCATCGCTTCGATCTCTGTCCGCATCTCAGCCAGCATAAAAGCGACCGCTTGCTTTTGTGCTATCTTCACTCCGAATGCTTCACGTTCTTTTGCGTAATCGCGCGAATATTCGAATGCGGCTCGCGCCACGCCGATGGCGGCCGAGGCGGAAGCAATTCGCATCGAAGCGAGAACCGGTTCAAAGTCGTGACCCAACTCGCCGCCCAGCCGATTTGACCCAGAGACTTTTACATTCGCCAGCTTCACTCGATATAACGGAAGCGCATTCAATCCCATCAACTTTTCGCGCTCATCGTTGACGATTAATCCTGCTACATTTTTCGGAACAATAAACCCTTGCGTCTTTCCATCACATTTTGCATAAATCAAAATGGTTTCAGAATCTTTTGCAAATGGTACAAAAGCTTTTTCGCCGTTCAAGATATATTCGCCATTGGTTAATTCAGCATGGGTTTTTAAATCATTCGCATCAAAATCAAACGCGTACTCGATAAGCGCTGCCGTATAAGGATGCCATGCACCTCCAATAACTTTCGGTAAATATTCTTTCTTCTGCTCTTCACTACCGGCCAGCAAGATTGGCACGGCAAACAACGACGGAGTCATAAGCGCCAACGCGCCTGCCAGATCGCCAAACGCCAGTTCTTCGGCTGCCAGCGCGCCCGTAACTGCTGAACGCTCGCCGAAGCCACCATACGATTCCGGAATCGATGCTTGCAGAAGGCCAAGCTCCCAGCCTTTACCGACAAGTTTCTTCGGTAGTTCGCGGCTCTCTTCCGCTTCGCGGGATGCCGTCCGCAAATCATTGCTGGCATACTTCCCCACTGCATCCATAAGCATCTGTTGCTCTTCACTAGGTTCAAACGAAACCATTCCTCACTCCTTTTGTTTTTTCAGGAGACCATTGAAAAACAAATCAGCATAGTGGTCTGCAATCTTGGCTATGGATAAAGTTCCATCGGGACGATACCATGTCAGAGTCCAATTCAAGATACCCATTAAACCTCGCACCGCAAGACCCACATCGGGGCAAGTAAATAGTTTCGCACGAACACCTTCGCGCAACACGTCTTGCCACAGGCTTTCGAATCGGTCGCGATTCGGAACATGACGGGCATGAGATTTCCGGTCCAACGAACGATGCTCGAATAATAGGACCGAAGACAGGTCGGGATTCTCGGCCAGCGATTGCAGATAAACGCGAATCATCTGGCGAAGTTTTTCATCAGCAGGGATGGGTTGATTTGCGATGGGAGCAATACGAGCCGTCAGCATTTCCAGGGCGCGGTCGAGAAGCTCAAGCAAGATCTCCTGTTTGCTGGAAACATGATGATAGAGACTCGCTTTCTGAAGATTCACTGCTTTTGCAATGTCCGCCATCGAAGCCGCGTGAAATCCCTTTTTGCGGATCACCTGCGCAGCAGCATCAAGAATATCATCTCGGGTCATGGAATATACCTACCGACCGGTCGGTAGTTCAAAGATACCTCCAACCGGTGACCGTGTCAAGGATTTCATGGATTCTGCCATGTTATACTCTGCCCATAAATAAGGAGAAACAATGAGATATTTTCTTACCGGTGCAACGGGATTCGTAGGAAGCGCCGTAGCGCATCAATTGTTGGAGCAGGGACATCAAGTCAATGCAATAATCCGATATCCCCAAAAAGCAGTTGAGCTGAAAAAACTTGGTGCTGATTTATATATCGGGGACATCACCGACAAAGAATCCATGCGAGCGGCAATGCAGGGAGTTGACGGCGTTTATCACATCGCCGGCTGGTACAAAATAGGTGCACACAAGGACCGCGACCAAGGCAAAAAGGTCAATGTGCAAGGCTCACAGAATGTGTTTGAGTTAATGAAGGAATTAAAAATCCGCAAAGGCGTTTATACTAGCACACTAGCAATCAATTCCGATACGCACGGCAAACTAGTGGATGAAACTTACCGCTTCACCGGAAAACACATCAGTGAGTATGACCGCACAAAAGCTGTTGCCCATGAACTGGCAAAAAGCTTCATAGCCGATGGACTTCCGCTTGTGATTGTTATGCCAGGCTTGATTTACGGTCCAGGCGATACCAGCACAGTTCGCACAAACATTATTGACCTTTTGAAAGGAAAACTTCCTTTACTTCCTACCCATACAGCGATGTGTTGGGCACATATTGAGGATATCGCACAGGGACATATTCTGGCAATGGAAAAAGGCAAGCCGGGAGACACCTATATCATCGCCGGGGAATATGAGACACTTCAAGATGCATTCAGGATCGCCAGTCAAATAACCGGCAAACACGCACCCGCCTCAATTCCTTATCAAATACTCAATGCAATGGCGATAATGGCGAAACCTTTTGATTCGATATTACCTGAAACTTACACGTCCGAGGGCCTGCGTGTGATCGCCGGTGCAACCTATATCGGCGACAACACCAAAGCCAAGCGCGAGCTTGGATACAAGCCGCGCTCCTTCCGGCAAGGCTGGGAAGAAACCATTCGGCATGAGATGTCTCTACTTGGGAGGTAAAGTGGTTTTATGGTAAACTCAGGCAGGTAAGTTATGGAGAAATCCTTATGACCAAATCACGCGCTGAATTAATGGTGGAACGTTTGAGGTCCATGCAAGCCGCTGCGCCCGACATAGAAGCATCCGCTGTTGTATCAGTTGATGGATTGATCATGGCCTCAGCTCTTCAGCAAGGCGTGGAAGAGGACCGTGTTTCCGCCATGTCAGCGGCCATGTTGAGTCTCGGCGAACGGATTTCCTCCGAGTTGGGGCGCAAAGGTTTGGAACAGGTTTACATCAAAGGCAATAAGGGTTCCATTGTATTGACCTCCGTTGGAACGGAAGCGGTTCTGACCGCCCTGGGTCGGCAGGATGCCAAACTGGGTTTGATCTTTCTCGAAATGCGCCGCGCCGCAGAAGATATCATCAAGTTGGTAGGATGAGAAAGAAAAATAATCTTCAACTCATAATAAAAATCCCCGATGGGGAGGGCTCAATTGCCCTCCCCATCGTCTTTGTACACAAACCCGTTATTGTTGGCAATCTCCGATTGCGTTCAAACACAGGCTTGCCACTCGGCCTTCGGCCTACTCCCAACGACATGATTCTTAGGAGATGAACTATGACTACAAAATATCTATTCTTCACTGGAGGCGTGGTATCATCCGTTGGAAAAGGCGTGACCGCTGCGGCCACCGGATTGATTCTCAAAGAGCGGGGATTCAAGGTCGCTGTGCAAAAGCTCGATCCCTATATCAACGTGGACCCAGGCACAATGAGTCCGTATCAACACGGCGAAGTCTATGTGCTGGATGATGGTGCGGAGACCGATTTGGATCTCGGTCACTATGAAAGATTCATTGATATCCGGTTAACGCGCGCGTCAGCAACTTCACCAGCGGACAGGTTTATGCCGAGATCATCGGCAAGGAACGTCGCGGCGATTTTCTCGGCGGGACGATTCAGGTGATTCCACACATCACAAACGAGATCAAACGCCGGGTCGGGTTGGTTGCGAAAGAAACCGGCGCAGAAATGGTATTGGTTGAAATCGGTGGCACCGTTGGTGATATCGAGTCTCAGCCGTTTCTTGAAGCATTGAGGCAACTCCGCAATGAAGTCGGGCGTGAGAACGTGTTCTTCACCCATGTCACGTGGTTGCCATACATCGGCGCGACCGGCGAACTCAAAACCAAACCCACTCAACATTCCGTCGCGGCGTTGCGTTCGATAGGTATCTCGCCGAACATGATCATCGCACGTTCGGATTATCCAATCGAAGACGGCATCTGCGACAAGATCGCTTTGTTCTGCGACGTGGAAAAGCAAGCCGTCATCCCGATGGTAACGAGCGATGTGCTGTATGAAGTGCCGTTGCTTTTGGAAAAAGCTGGCGTGGGCGATTATCTCGTCGAGAAGTTAAAGCTGAGCACCACGCGCGAACCGGATATGCGACCGTGGCAAAAGCTAGTAGACAATGTTCGCAAGCCAAAGCCAACCGTAAAGATTGCGTTGGTTGGAAAATATATCGAATTGCAAGATGCCTATATGTCGGTGCGCGAGGCGTTGAAACATGCCGCGCTTGCCAACAATGTGGAAGTCGAGATCGGCTGGGTTCATTCAGTGGACTTGGAAAAAGATAAATGTTGGGATATCGTTCAAGGCGCGGACGGGATCGTTGTTCCCGGCGGATTCGGATCGCGCGGCATCGAGGGGAAGATCATGGCGGCGCGTTATGCGCGCGAGAAAAAGATTCCATATCTCGGATTATGTCTCGGAATGCAAGTGATGTGCGCCGAGTTTGCGCGTCACGTACTCGACCACGAAGATGCCAATTCGACCGAGTTCGACCGCAGCACCTCCGCGCCGGTGATTGATCTGATGACCGATCAAAAATCCATCACCGACATGGGCGGGACAATGCGGCTCGGATTGTATCCGTGCATTTTGAAAGAAGGCACCAAAGCTGCAAGCGCTTACGGCGTGCCGCAGGTAGAAGAGCGTCATCGTCATCGCTTTGAATTCAATAATGCTTATCGCACTGAATTTGAAAAAGGCGGAATGGTCTTTTCGGGAATGTCACCGGATGGAAAATTGGTTGAGATCGCCGAACTCGC
The DNA here is from genome assembly GCA_963783295.1 of uncultured Chloroflexia bacterium. Taxonomy (GTDB): domain Bacteria; phylum Chloroflexota; class Anaerolineae; order Anaerolineales; family Villigracilaceae; genus Fen-1038. The sequence continues at coordinate 80,154 of CAWAMX010000004.1, forward strand.
CGATCATCCTTACATGGTTGGAAGCCAATTCCATCCAGAGTTTTTATCGAGACCAATGAAACCACATCCGCTATTTGTTGGGTTGATGAAGGCAGCCAAAGAGAGAGGCAACAAGTAGTTATCAGACCTTCAAAACCTCCCAAGCTTCGGAAGCCTATTAACCAGATTCCTCTGGCAACCCCCATAGGCACCGCGCATCTCTTCGGGCAGCTCAGATGCAATCGTAAACATCAGTTTATCTGTTAATGCTATCGGGTCTTCATTAGGCTCTGGTAAAAGCAGAGGAAGAAAAGTCACTATCACTCGGGTAAGATGTGGAAAGGGTTTGAAGAACTCGTCACTGCCGATGATTGTCATGGGCAGAATGGGACAATTGGCTTGAATTGCCAAGCGCGCAGTACCGGTTTTTGCCAAGGCCAATCCCTTCCCTTTTGAACGATGACCTTCAGGAAACATTCCAAGCGTTTGTCCGGACTCTAAAACTTTGAGCGCGTGCCGCCTGGCCCAAGCGTCCTTCTCGCCGCGATGCACTGGAAATGCACCACAATTACGAAACACAACATCAATGAGCGGAAACTTGAACAACTCCGCTTTGCCCATGAAGAAGATCACACGCGGTAAGGATAACTGCATTGGAATCACATCCCAATTCGTGACGTGATTGGATGCCACGATCAACGGTCCATCAAGCGGAACGTTCTCCACTCCGTGCACCTCAAGCTTCATAATGAAATGAAACAATTGCTCCAAACTCCAACGAACGAATCGCCGGAGTAAGGTTTCATGGAAGACAAACTGTTTTCGATCACGCGGATCAAATTCAACGGACTCAGATAAGGTCAAGATTAATTCTCCAGACAACTTGAGATTATACATGTTAGAGCAAGAAGGTTTATTAACAAAAGATGGTTTGACACAGGACGATTTGGTCTAGTAGAAATAGCTAATGAAGACGCTGTTAGGAGGCAGAGCAATCGCTGCGCATCGAGTCCAAACTTGGCGAAGAAGCCAGGCACATCGACTGAATGCCTTGGAACAAGCATAAAAAACAAGCCCATCAAAATAATTGAAGGGCTTGTTTTCTACTGGCAGTCTAAGCCGGTTTGGAGTATAGTTAACCCACTATATTTTTATGACAGGAGGAAGAAATGGCAAGTGTAACCTATGATCACGTAACAAAGAAATTTGCGGATGTAGCCGCCGTCAACGATTTGAATATCAAAGTTGACGATAAAGAATTCCTGGTTTTGGTTGGGCCCTCGGGCTGCGGAAAAACCACTGCCCTGCGCTGCTTAGCCGGCTTGGAAGAAATTACCGAAGGCCAGATTCTGATCGCGGATCGAGTCGTCAATGATGTTGCACCAAAAGATCGGGACATCGCGATGGTATTCCAATCTTATGCGTTGTATCCGCATCTATCGGTGTTCGATAACATGGCCTTTGGCTTGAAACTCCGGAAAGTGCCGAAGGATGAAATCAAGCGCCGCGTAGAAAAAGCTGCGGATACGCTCGGCATCATGGATCTGCTGAATCGCAAGCCGCGTCAGCTTTCCGGTGGACAACGTCAAAGAGTTGCGGTTGGACGCGCCATTGTACGCGAGCCAAAAGTCTTCCTCTTCGATGAACCACTATCAAACCTTGATGCAAAACTGCGCGTTCAAATGCGAGCGGAGATCAGCAAACTACATCAGCAGTTGCAGACTACATTTATTTATGTGACCCACGATCAAGTAGAAGCCATGACGATGGCCTCGCGTATTGCAGTGATTAATAAAGGCATTCTTCAGCAGATTGATTCGCCTCAGAATCTATACGATGCCCCAAGCAATGTATTTGTGGCTGGCTTCATGGGTTCCCCTGCAATGAACTTCTTCCCGGGGAAGCTCCGCAAGGACAATGGAAAACTCATTGTGGATGCAGGCGATTTCACCCTTGCAATTCCATCTGAACACGCAAAAGTTTATGATGCCCATATCAATAAAAATATCGTTTTTGGCATCCGCCCTGAAAATATTCACGATGCGGAATTCATTCCAACAAATATCCGAGCAGAAAAAGTCCAAGCCAAGGTGGATGTGACCGAATTAATGGGTAACGAAATCTACCTGTACCTCGTTACGGGCAAAAACACGTTTGTTGGGCGCGTCGACCCGCGCTCAAAGATGCGCATGGGCGATACAGCCCAGATCGCATTCAACATGGACAAGTTCCACATTTTCGACGCCGAAACCGAACAAGCAATTCGATAATCAAAAACTGAATGAATAAAGACGCGAAGAAAGAATATCTTCGCGTCTTTATTCATATTTTATCAATTCTTTATCCCATTAAACATTTATAGCAATGCTATAATCTGACGATACCAGTTTTAGTATCGCGCATTTTTATCTGGATTAGGCAATACGCATAAGTTATGGCGTTGAATTCAAATTGTTTTCATGTGGAAAGGAAAAAATGAACAAGAGAATAATTACTCCATTCACTATTCTGCTCATCGCCGTATTCTTGATATCTGCTTGCAGTCCTAAAGCCGCTCCTCAACTCAATGTTGCCACTGTCGTAGCAAGCACATTTCAGGCCTTCACCTCCGTCGCACAGACCAGCACGGCGGAGCCCACCTCGACAATCACGCCAACTCCCACTTCAACCCCCGTACCTTTAACCATTGCACTCTGGGACGAGGACAGCCAAGACGCAGATACTTTAATGGATAAACTGATTTCTGATTTTGATGCCAACAACTCGGGGATCGTCATTCAGCGAACGAATTATGCAGACAGTACCCTTCGCTCTCAATTCCTCAACCCATCAAACGCCACCTCTGCTCCCGATGTTATACGCGTTCCCAACAACTTTGTTGGCCTATTCAGCCAGAGCGGTCTTATTGCCCCGATGGATCAGTTGTTTGATAACAATTTCCTTGGTCAGTTTCTACCTGGGTCGCTCGAGGCGGTAAAAATTGGCGACACTGTATGGGGTATTCCAGATAATTACGGAAACCAACTGATGTTGTTCTATAACAAGTCATTGATTGCAACACCTCCCTCCACATTTGATGATCTGATCACTCAGGCCCAGGCTTTGACCACGAAGGACGTAAAGGGGTTTGCTTACAGTTTGACCGATCCTTTATGGGGCGTCGGCTTCTACGGCGCCTTTGGAGGCTGGCCTCTGGATGCAAACGATAAGCCTCAATTCAATAATCAGGCATTTATTGACTATTTAACTTTCGTTTCCAAACTCGAAAGCGAGGGAGCTGTTCCCAAGGGTTGTGATTATAACTGTGCGGATACTTTGATGAAAAACGGCAAAGCCGCCATGATCATAAACGGCGACTGGTCGATAAACGATTACACCACTGCCCTCGGCAACAATCTGGGTGTTGCTCCCGTTCCACCCATTAACGGCAAGCCTTACACTGAATTAACTGGCGGAAAATACTTCATGGTTTCCAAGGCTGTATTGAACGACTCCGCCAAGAAGGATGCGGTTATCAAGTTCATTACCTTCATGACGTCCGCAGATTCCCAAAAACAATGGATTACTCAGCTCAAACGTTTACCATCTAATGCCGCGGACGCGCAAGATCCAAGCATCACCAATGACCCGATCCTATCCGGTGCCATGGCCGCTCTGGAAAACGGACGCGGCACGCCGGCAGCTCCCGAAATGCAATGCGTTTGGGATGCCTGGAGTCAAAACCTGGAACGTGTCATGGGAGGCAGGTTCGGTCCTTCAGATGCTGCTGCTGCCGCTCAAAGAGCTGCGGACGCCTGCGTTGCCGCGCTAAGTCAGCCCACTGCGACGCCCCCGGCAGCTACAGCTACGCCATAGGAGTTGCACCATACAAGGGAGAGACGTTAATAAGCCTCTCCCATTTTTAACGCCAGCAACAAACCCTTTCTATAGATAGCCTACTTCGAGAAAAAGAATTCCCTCAATGCTTTCAAGAATACTTTGACAGCTTTCTCGGCTCTCTTCATCACCGGATCCTTCCATCCGACAAAATAAGATCACATAACATCGATCTATGATCCAACGAGGTATTTCCTAAATGGACGCTCCCACCTGGGTTCCCGACGCCATCTTCTATCAAATCTTCCCAGACCGATTTGCAAAATCCGAACGCGTGAATAAACAGGGTCTAAATCTTGAGCCCTGGGAGACTCCTCCGTCGACTTATGGCTTTAAAGGCGGCGATTTGCGCGGTGTAACAGAACATCTCGATTACATCAAAGACCTTGGAGCGAACGCTATTTATTTCACTCCGATCTTTTCATCGGCCTCAAATCATCGTTATCATACATATGATTATTACAACGTTGACCCGATTTTAGGTGGCAATGACGCCCTCCGCGAATTGCTCGATAAAGCGCACAAGAAAAACCTCCGCGTCGTGCTCGATGGCGTATTCAACCATGCCAGCCGCGGCTTCTGGCAATTTCACCAAACGCTCGAAAACGGTGCAGCTTCTCCTTACGTGGATTGGTTTCATTTCGATCCAGACCGCTTACAAAGAAAAAAGCATTGGGGTGCGTATCCTTCACCGCAAGAGCAGGAAGCGATTCAACGCGAAGGCAGTTATAAAGCCATTGGCTATCAAGGCTGGTGGAATCTGCCTGCCCTGCCAAAATTCAACATTCAAACTCCAGCCGTGCGCGAATTTATTTTCAACGTCGCGGAATATTGGATCAAGTTCGGAATTGATGGCTGGCGTCTCGATGTGCCGGGCGAGATAGATGATGATTCGTTCTGGCAGGAATTTCGCCGACGAGTACGTGCTGTCAATCCTGAAGCCTATATTGTCGGCGAAATTTGGCACGATGCGCGTCGCTGGCTTCAAGGTGATCAATTCGATGCGAGTATGAATTATATGATCACAGCCGCATGCTTGAGTTTTTTCACAGGCAAACATCTCGACTTGAATGAAACGTTGAAGTCAGGCGGTTATCAGGGATATGTTGGGCGCATCGATGCAATTGAATTCGCAAATCGTATTGATTCGATTCTGGGAATGTATCATCCAGATGTGACGCGCGTGCAACTCAATTTATTGGATAGCCATGATACGCCTCGTTTTCTAACTTGTGCCGGGCGCAACCTTAACAGCCTAAAACTTGCCCTGACTTTTATCTTTACCTATGCCGGCGCTCCGTGCATCTTTTATGGTGACGAAATTGGACTCTACGGAAGACACGATCCTGAATGCCGACAACCTTTCCCATGGGATGAATCAAAATGGGATCATAATTTGCGAGACTTTGTTAAGGAACTTATCGCTTTACGGAAAGCGCATCCTGCTTTGCGCGGCGATGGAAGCTATAAAAGACTTTACGCGGCGGATAGCGTTTACGCTTTCAAGCGAGAATCAGAAAGCGAAACGATTCTTGTTGCGATGAACGCGGCTGAAGTCGCGCATAAGGTCAATTTAACTAGAGTCGATTTGGGGCAAGGGCAAAAGCGAATTCTCTTTGGGCAAGCCGATCTCGAAGTCGAAAAAGAAATAATTCAATTAAATATTCCGCCGCGCAGCAGCGTCATTTTGAAATGAGTTAAAGCAGCCTCCGCCACCCAACGAAAGAAAAAATTTGACGCTGCCACCTGCTCATGTCAGTAGATTACGAGGTCAGTATAATGCCATCACCATACACGGCGAACATAAGTCCGCCGTGTATGCTTATAAAGAAACAACCCGCTTATTTATTGGCACCTGGAAACCGCGATGCTGTTTAGGTACAGCTGGGTATAACCAACCCGCCTGATATGCGCATCAAGTGCGACAAATTGGTATTCGAGAAATCCACTTGGATATTCATCAATATGGGAAACGTTCTTAGGTGTTACCGTGTAAGTAAAAGTTCCTGTTCCATCACCATTCATGATCGCGCCTGCACCCATCTTCGTCAATTCGCCAGCGGATGGGTTTATCAGCCCAAGAAATAGCAAGACTTCCGTTTCGTTAGTTGGATCCGCAACATGCGCGGTGAACGTAATGGAGGAAGGGTCGCATGCTCCCCAATGCAGAAGGTTTCCCGATATCTTAACACTTGTAAAACCCTGGCCGGGTGGCGTGCCGATGACCACGGTGGGTGTGTCCATTGGTGATTCTGTAAGGTTTGGAGTCTCTGTAGCAGAAGTTGCGGTAAAAGTCGGAGTTGAGGTAAACCCTCCACCTATTAAGGTCGGAGTCCCTGTAAAAGTTGGCGTTGAAAGTGTCTCCGTGATGGTCGGCGTATCGCTAGCCGTCATGTAAGCTGTATTCGTCGCGGATGGCAATTGCGTCGGCGTAGCCAAGGAAGCGAGAATGTTAGACGCACCGGGAAGTGAGCAGGCCGACAGCATCAACATTAACACAGAAATCAGAGCGATTTTCTTCATGGCACACCTCTTCGATCTAAATTGTAATTCATACTATTTTACAACAAAGCAACTCCAAAATCGAACCGTCAAATTGATGCAATTTCATTGCTGTATTTTTCGTGCACTAAAGTTCACTTGTAAATCCACTGTAAGTCTGAAGAGATAAAAACAAGACTAAAATTCTTAAATGGCATCTTCCATTGTCCATCCAGATTTCTACAAAAGTCTTGCAGAGAATGCCTTCGATGGCATGATGCAGGTGAATATGGATGGATGCATTGTAGCCTGGAACAGGGGGGCTGAGCGCATGTTTGGGCATACGGCCAAGAGCGTAATAGGTACCAGATACCAGAATCAATCCATCAAACAATTAGCAGAAAATGGTGAGATATTATCCGCAGCCAGACTGCCGGTTTTCTTGACTCTAAGAGATGGCCAGCTTCGGGAGGACCACACCTACATCCAACATTTGGAAGGCTATCGGATCTCAGTTTTGATTCGAGTGGTACCCATCTTCAATAACAAAAACAACATTATCGGTGCAATGCAAATCTTCACGGATAGCAAGGCTTTGATCGCAGCGCGCCAAGAGCACAAACGAGTCTCTGAGACTGTCTTCTTTGATCCTCTAACTGGGATCGGCGACCGCAGGCATATTGAGAACCGGATTAGATTCGCACTGGATGACTACAAAACCTCGAATGTTGAGTTTGGTGTTTTGTTTATTGACATTGATCATTTTAAGAATCTCAACGATTCGTACGGCCACTTGGCGGGTGATAAAGTCCTTCGTTTTATAGCCAACACATTGAGACAAAACCAGCGCGCCACCAATTCGTGCGGTCGCTGGGGCGGCGAAGAATTTCTGGCTTTGATCCTCGACATCGACCTGGAGGGAGTCAAAGTTGTGGCTGAAAAAATAAGAAGACTTGTTGAACAGGCCAAGATTCAGGATGATGACCGAAACCTGGGTGTGACGATCTCCATCGGCGCAAGCGTGAGCCATCCAGAAGATACGGTCGAAAGCATCATTCGAAGAACGGATGAATTGATGTATCAAAGCAAGCAGAATGGGCGAAACCGCGTGACGACCGGTTGATGGAGATTTTTTCTGGTATAATCAGCCCCCGTGACTGGTCCTGTCCTGCGGTCTTAGCGGCTGCGGGCATGGAGACCTGCGTAGTGCGGTATTTCTGCCGCCAATTCAATGAAAGGAAGATACGTACGTCATGCCACTGACTAAGGAAGTAAAAACCAAACTGATCACGGATTATCATCGCCACGAGACCGATACCGGCTCACCTGAAGTGCAGATCGCAATCATCACGGGCCGCATCCAACAACTGACGGAGCATCTGCGCGCCAACAAACACGATAAATCCTGTCGACGTGGATTGCTCAAATTGGTTGGGCACCGCCGCCGCATGTTAGCATATCTGCGAAAATCCGGGTACCCGCGTTATCTGGCAATCACCGAAAGTTTGAACCTGCGCCATAAATAAACTGTAGGGGCGAGTCTGAGGCTCGCCCCTACCTATTAATTGATCCGCTGTCAGGAATTGAATAGCGTGAATAACGAAGTTGTCCTCGCTCTTCAGTCCCTGACCAGGCGGAAAAACATTCACAGTGGGATAAATATTTTTTTCTGTCCCACTATAAGGAGACCACATGAAACCTGAAACCAAACGCTACTCGACCGTTGTCGGTACGCGCACCGTTACCTTTGAAACTGGCAAGCTGGCCGCTCAGGCCGGAGGCGCTGTCACGGTTGGCATCAATGATGCCATCATCTTTGCGGCAGCCACCATGGGCGGCGTGCGTGAAGGCATTGACTTTTTCCCGCTCTCAGTGGAATATGAAGAGCGGCTTTACGCTGGTGGAAAAATTCCCGGCTCGTTCTTCCGCCGCGAAGGACGTCCATCCACCGAGGCCATTCTCACAGCACGTCTTACGGATCGTCCACTGCGGCCGCTATTTCAACACGGCATGAGAAACGAAGTGCAGGTCATGATGTTCTCGCTCTCCGCCGATACGGATAATCCGCTCGATATCCTTGCCATCAACGCGGCCTCCGCCGCGATCATGATCTCTGATATTCCGTGGGGCGGCCCGGTTGGCGCGGTGCGCGTGGGACGCGTCAAAGGTGAGTTCGTTGTCAACCCGACCTTTGCAGAGTTGGACGCGTCCGATCTTGACCTTCGAATCGCCGGTACCAAGGATGCCATTCTCATGGTCGAATGCGGCGCGAGTGAAGTCCCTGAAGACGTGATGGTGGCCGCGCTTGAGTTCGGTCACAAATCGCTCCAGCCATTGGTGGATATCCAACTTAAGATGCAAGCCGAAGTGGGCAAACCCAAACGCGAACCGACCCTTTCCTTGCCTTCTAAAGAATTCGAAAATAAAGTTTTTGAACACGTCCATGCGTCCATCAATGAATTACTCGACAAACCGTTGAGCAAGAATGAATTCTATGGCGGCATGACAAACCTCAAAGACAATCTTGTGGCTGAATTGACAACCGTACCGGATGGAGGAAAGGCATCTGACTATCCGTCAGCGGTTTCAGTTCAAGAGGCATTTGACGAAGCCGAAAAGAAAATCGTGCGCGAAAGAATCTTGAGCGCGGGCAAACGTCCCGATGGCCGCACGCCGGCAGATATCCGACCTATCTGGTGCGAGGTCGGATTATCACCGCGCGCCCATGGATCAGGCCTGTTCACACGCGGTGAGACTCAAGTCTTGTCGCTGGCAACGCTTGGAACACTGGGCGAAGCTCAGGAATTGGATTCGCTCACGCCCACTGATACCAAACGCTATATGCATCATTACAATTTTCCGCCGTATTCAACTGGCGAAGTCAAGGCGGTTCGTAGCCAGAGTCGGCGCGAGATCGGGCATGGAGCGCTGGCTGAACGCGCGCTCGAACCGGTCATCCCTGCCGGGGAATCATTCCCATACACCATCCGCGTGGTATCCGAAGTTTTATCGTCAAATGGTTCTACTTCGATGGCATCCGTCTGCGGATCAACACTGGCATTGATGGACGCAGGCGTTCCGATCAAGGCTCCCGTGGCAGGTGTTGCAATGGGGCTTATCACTGATGAGACCGGCCGTTATAAAATCCTGACCGACATTCAAGGCACAGAAGATCATCTCGGCGACATGGATTTCAAAGTGGCCGGCACCGCTCAAGGGATCACCGCTTTGCAAATGGACATCAAGATCAGCGGCTTGAGCACGCAAATGATGAAGGAAGCATTGGAACAGGCACATGTGGCGCGCATGTCCATCATGGAAAAAATGTTGGAAGTGATCGATAAGCCCCGCCCCGAATTGAAACCTCATGCGCCGCGCATCATCACCGTGAAAATTCCTGTGGAGAAGATCGGCGCGTTGATCGGGCCGGGCGGAAAAAATATCCGCGCATTGCAGGAAGAGACCGGGACGAAGATCGACATCGAAGAAGATGGCACGGTTTACATTGCATCCACGGAAGGCACAGGAGCGAAGGAAGCACAAGAGCGAGTCGAAGTCGTTAGGCGAGTCGGCAGTTGTTGGAAACATTTACACCGGCAAGGTCGTACGCATCGCCGACTTCGGTGCGTTCGTGGAAATCCTGCCCGGTGTGGACGGCATGGTACATATCTCGCAACTCGATAGCGAGCGTGTGAATAAAGTGGAAGACATCGTTAACATGGGCGACGAAATCACTGTGATGGTCACAGACATTGACCCACAAGGAAAGATTCGATTATCACGTCAAGCCGTGCTGGAAGGCTGGACCGCCGAAGAGGCGCGCGGGAAAGATCAGCGCAAGAGCGGCCCGCGATCCAGCAGCGGTGATCGCAGTCGCGGTGGTGATCGTGGCGGCGGCCGAGGGCGTTCAAGTTCAGGGGGGCATAGCGGCGACCGCGGACGTTGATTGAAAATGGTAATTGACAAACTCCCGTTGATAAACAGCGGGAGTTTGTTTTTCAAGGAATATAATATGACGGTATGAGCACGGCATATTTCTTTTTTAACGGCAGGCTGAACTACTTCCTGCAGAGAGATCAAAAAGGTGAACAGATCGCGATTGACTTTCGAGGAAGCCAATCCATCAAGCATTTAGTGGAGTCGCTCGGAGTGCCGCATCCCGAGATTGGACAGATACAGGTCAATGGTCGTGAGGAGGCGCCAAGCGCAATCACACAAGATGGAGATCGAATTCGAGGTGCATCCCATCCAAAACGGATGCCCCATCGAGCCACGCTTTATATTGGATTGCCATCTCGGCCGTCTGGCCGCGCACGTCCGCATGTTGGGCTTCGATTGTTTGTACCAAAACGATTATGACGATTCAAACATGGCGGAGATCGTACAACATGATGAACGTATCCTGCTCACCCGCGACCGCCGGTTGCTCATGAGAAAAGTGATCGTGAATGGCTACTGCCTGCGCTCGCTTGATCCGTTTGAGCAACTGCAGGAAGTCGTTCAGCGCTTCGAATTGAAAGAAAAAGTTCAGCCCTTCCATCGCTGCCTGCGATGCAATCATTCCTTGGATATGATTGATAAAGATATCGTTCTCGACCGGCTTGAACCGCTGACAAAGAAATATTTCAATGAGTTTCATATCTGTCCGAACTGCCAGCAAATCTATTGGAAGGGTTCGCATTACGAGCGGATGCAAAAAGTGTTGATCCAACTCAATGAGGGAGGAGTATTGGATGAGCGAAGAAAGAGTGAACGATGACTGACAATGGCTACCCGCAACACCGTCCAAACCCACCTACTTGATAAAAATTCATCGGGTAAAGCCCACTTCGCTCCTAAAGCCATACACTAATTGGAGTTATTTACCATGTGTTTATGAGGTACTTATCATGAGCTTCTGATCAACTAGGGATGCCAATGGCCAGTTCCCATTTCGACAGTTAGAATTAGTACCGTTGCATCGGCGTATTGTAAGCTTGTTAAATCAATAAAAAGAAGACGCTCGCCAAAAACGACCGTCTTCTTTTTATAAATTCATAAATCTTTCTGAATTCTTCCCCACTCGTTTTGATCATTTTGAAGCGACGGTTCGTTTCAATCTGCTTCAATGAGACTTAGGAACACATCCACGATCTTAGGCTCGAAATGCTTCCCTTTCTGGTATTTCAAATAGAGAAGCACATCCTCACGCGGCATGGCAGCGCGATAGGACCGGTTCGTGGTCATTGCATCGTACACATCCACAATCGCGAAGAGCCGCGCAGAAAACGGAATCTGTTCCCCCTTCAAACCACGCGGATAACCCGTGCCATCCCACTTCTCGTGATGACAATATGGGATCTCGATTGCCGGCTCGGGAAATCCAAGATACTTAAGCATATCGAAAGCAATTTTCGGATGTGTTCGGAGGACGGTCAAATCCGCTTTACTAAGCTGTCCCTCCTTGTGTAAGACCGAATCCGGAATATTTAGCTTGCCAATATCGTGCAGAAACGCGCCGCGACGAACATTCAGCAACGCTTCGCCGCCTATCCCTAAGGCGGAAGCCAAACGGACAGCCATGCCCGCGAACTCGGTACGTATGCCCCTTGGTTTCGAGGTCACGCTCGTCCAATGCCCGGACCCAACGCTCCAACATCGCTTCCTGGGTATCAACCATCTTGTTTGGTGCCGTCGTGAATACTGCTTCCATCTGCTCGCGTTGCCTCTGTAAATGCGTTCGAGATTTGAGAGGGGGGTTTCCACTCCGAACCCCAAAAGTATACATCAACTTTAATTTCTTCTGGCTTGCATTTTCGTTATGAGATAAGTTTGTAAAGCCGTGAGCGGAAAAGTTCCGCAACCATAAAATCACAAGGGGCTGTCTAAAAAGCGGGAAAGAGTTAGTCAAAAGAAGGCAAAAGTAAGAATAGCCAAAAAAAACTGGCGGTCATTGGGCCGCCAGTTTGCGTAAGTTGTGAGCGATGCAGAGAATCCCCCATTCGGTCTCTGCTTTTTTCAATCCTCGGAGTGAAAATCTGCGAAAGCCTCGGTTGTGTTTGATGTCTCCGAACACTGTCTCGGGTTCGATGGAGCGCTGCTTGCGCAATCTCACGCCCTGCTCGGATAATAGATTGGCTCGAGCCTGGCCTCGATAGCGCTGGAGTTCAAAACTGATTTGAATGCGGCGATTGCCTTTTGCGCGTGTACATTTCGGTTTGAGTGCGCAGGTGGCACAATGCGCACTTTCGTAAAAACGGCGTTGGGAGAGATAGCCAGTGGAAGTTTTGTACGGTTTCGTTTCGCGGTACGTGAGCGGCTGCTGAGCGGGGCAGGTGAATTCATCGCGAGTTGGATCGTATGGAAAATTCACTGATCGAAAGCGTGCTTGCTCCACGAGCTCCGGTTTGCGCGGCGGATGCTGCTCCTGGTGGAAGGTGTTGTACTTCATGAAATTGCCGATCTGGCGTGTTTCCAAATAAGCATAATTCTCTTCACTGCCATAGCCTGCATCGGCGGATAGGTTGTGAGGCGGATGCTGCTTTAGAAACTCCTGCCGCTCCATATGCTCAATGAAACAATTCGTGTCCCCGGCTGATTGGTGCAGGCTATAGCCCAGGATGAATTGGCTTTCGGTCCCGATCTGCACATTGTAGGCCGGTCGCGCCAATGGCTTTTGTGCGGCTCGATCTTCTTTCATTCGTAAACTGCTGGCAGTCACATCAGTCCGGGAATAGCTGTTGCGTCCCGCCAATAGCTTTTGTTGCTGCTCGTATTTCTCCAGCCGCGGCAACTCCTTCTGGATTTTCTTCAACTTCTTCTGCTCTTCGGTCTGCCCAGCCTGATTCTTCAACAGTTGATTCAACTCCTCCACTTTCTTTTGAACCTTTTCAGCCGTGAGCCCTCCGCTTGGGCCGAGTTCCTCCAGATCATCGTCGCCATATTCTTGCTCTTCGGCCTCATTGACCTGCTCGATCTGGTCCAATAGCTCTTGGATCTGTTGCTGCAGTTTCTCTTTGTAATGCTGAGTCTTCTTGGCCCACACCACCTTATGGGCATTGGCATTCGCCCCAATTTTGGTCCCATCCACAAAATAGTTCTCCAGTTTCACATATCCCTCCTCCACCAATAACTCCATCACCTTCCCAAACACGGCCCGCACTGCCTCCTTCATCACCACCGAGCGAAAGTTGTTGATCGTGCGAAAGTCTGGCTGCTGCCCGCCACTGATCCACATGAAGTTCACGTTCTCACGCAGTCCCTTGGCAATTTTGCGCGACGAATAGATCTTCTCGGCATACCCATACACCAACACCTTCAGCATCATCTTTGGATGATAACTGCTTGTCCCGCCTCCCTTATATTTGGCGAATAAGGAGCTGAGATCAATCTGTTCGATCACCCGGTTTACTACCCGCACCAGATGATCTTCCGGGATCAATTCATCCAGGCTCCGCGGTAGCAGGCTGGGTTGTTCCGTCGTATACGGCTTGAAAACCACATGTCGATTCTTCATGCCCCTATTGTATTAAACTTTTTCACTTTTGAGGAGGGTTCAATATCAAAAGGGGCTGCCCACTTTTTGGACAGCCCCTTGTGTTCCATTTGCCCACTCATCAAACATCAATGCAGGATTTCTTCGTTCGCCTGATCCGCTTCCTGATAAATCTTCTTGACTTCTGCCTTCATCTCGTCGGTTACGCTCGGCTGCATGGGAATGAACTTGATCAGGTCACGCGCCTGACGCAGCAAATCCCTGACTTGTGCAATATAAGAGAAATCAGCACGACCACCATCTTCAGGGACAGGTAGGTCACGCGCCTTTTGAATAAACTCTCTGGCTTTGATAATGCGTTCAGCAGCGGGAATCAGACGAGACATGAATACTCCCTTTCAACATTCGCTCTCAGATAACTTCTTTTATCTATCTAGCTTTAATCAGATTCATCAAATTATTTCGGTTTGAAGAAATAGAACCATAGATAAAGTGCAATGGCAATAATAATCAAAGAAAAGATCAGACCAATTTGCTGACGACCCTCACATACGGAGGAATAACTGGTTACACGCACCTCTACTACTGCGCAGGCCTAGCACAATTTACGGTCACGGTGTGCACCACCTGACTAGGCTGCAAGTTCCCCAAGCAATGGTAATAATTAGCATCCTTCGGACATAAACCCGCTTCGGCGGGTGCAGAAGTGGAATCGGTCAAACAGAGTGCATCCGCCTTTTGATAGCCGTCCACCGTATCGGCGGGACCGGCGGCGGCATAGGAGGTATTTTCCGTCCAGCCCTGACTTTGCAGGGCGGATGTGACTGCGCTATCCATCGAATTTACTTCCAATCCGGAAGTCAGCGAGAAGCTCACCAAACAGCCGGTCCCGCTTTTCTGATTGGTATAGTCCGTGAATGGCGCCGGGTCTTGAATATTCCCGGGAAAGCCCACGCTTTGGGCAAGCGCAACTTGCAGCTTATTGCATTCGTCCGCACTCAGGGGTTGGTAGCTCGGTGACGAGGCAACCGTGGGCGTCAGCGTGGGCAATGGCACAAACGTGTCGGTAGCCGCAAGGGTCGCTTCAGGCGAGGCCAGTTGCAACGCAAAAGTGGCAGACGGTTGCTGCAAGGCCGCGGCAGTCTGCGTCAATGCCACGACCACAGCCACCTGCTGGTCGAAGGCATTCTCTGATCCACAGGCAAGAGCGAATAGAGAAATAAGCAGGACAGTCACCAGAGTTTTTATTTTCTTAGGATTCATTCCAAATCACATGATAATTTTCATTCGATATTTAGGTCCACGTCTACCCCACCCCAACCCTCGCCTGCTGCCTTTGGGGGTTAGCGACGGGAGGGGTCAGCATTCACTATATCCGCAGGCATAGCACTTACGGCAACCTTCTTCATTGACCACGGCGGCTTCACCGCATTCGGGGCACAAGTCGCCGATCTTGATATTCGAAGCCACGCTGTTATCTTCGGTGCCGTCAATCGAAGTCAAAGGTTGCCCTGTGGGTTTGATCTCAGCGACTGCGTCATCGGTTGCGCCTTCCTTCTCACGCAGATACTGATCGAGTACCTGACCAATGCCATCCGGCAAGGAACGCACACGGTTCGGACCAAAGCCAAGCGAACGTCCGCCACCGATGCCAATCAACTGACGCACTATCTCGCGCATCCGCTCCGTCGGCGCAATGGGCGAAGCCATGCGTAAAATGTACGAGATGAGTCGGCCAATCGCTTCGGACACCGCCGCTGTCTCAGAACCGGCCTTGGCAGTATTGATAAATGCTTCAAAGGGCTGCGTGCCGCCATTCTCGTTGATCGTGATGAACGCTTTGCCAGCGGGTGTCTCGATGTTATAGGTCTTACCGGTCAAGGCACGCGGACGAGGCTTCTTGCCATCGTGCCAGATCGTCCCGATACGAGCCGCGGTTGGAGCAGGCTGCGAAGTCCTTGAAGAGGAAGGCAACTCTTTCTTGTCCGCAGTGGCCTTCGTCTCCAACACAACCTTCTCGCGCGAGCCGGTCACATAGACTGTGATACCTTTGCAACCCAATTCCCACGCCAGCACATAGGCTTTGGCAACGTCGTCCACGGTTGCAGTCTCGTGAAAATTGACCGTCTTTGAAAGCGAGTTATCCACGAAGGCCTGTAACGCGGCCTGCATGCGCACATGCTCTTCGGCGGTGATATCGGCAGAGACAACGAACACATCACGAACCGGCTGCGGGATTTCATTGATGCGCTGGCAGGTGCCTTCGCCCATCACCTGCTCGACGATCTCCTGGCGCTTCTCTTCACCGAGACCAAGTTTTTTCAACGCTTCATCGAAGCGCGGGCTGGCATACGTCAACTTCAAATCCTTGCCATGATCGTTGACATGGCGAACATACGCCAGCGCAAAGACCGGTTCACAACCATAACCTTCACAGCCCGCGACAGTGGCAATCGTTCCGGTCGGTGCAACGGTAGTCTGTGCCGCGTTGCGGATGCCGTGCTTTCTGATTCCATCCGTGATCGCTCCCCACTTAATTTCAGGCCGGTTCCAGTCATGCTGATAATAAATCAGCGACTGAGGAGGAGTCCACGTGACATTATCCATATCATAGATCGAACCTTCGATGGCCGGGAATGGACCGCGTTCCTGCGCCAACTCGATGCTGGTCTGCATGGCACAATAGCGGACAAACTCCATCACTTGCGCACCGAACTCCTGCCCTTCTTCCGATCCATAGCGCACGCCGACGTGATACATCAAATCGGCGAGGCCCATGATGCCGAGTCCGATGCGGCGCGCTTGATGTGCAGCCTCGGTCAATTGCGGAACGGCCGGCACATAGGCATTGGCCTCGACCACATCATCGAGAAAGCGCGTCGATGTGACCACGCTCTTGCGAAGCGATTCCCAATCCACGCTGCCATCAGGTCCGCAATGTTCATTGAGGTTGACCGAGCCGAGACAACAATTCTCGTAAGGTCCTAGCCATTGTTCTCCGCAATTATGAACCACAAAGCCATTTGCAACAAACGAATGAGTATCAGGCTGTTGCAAATCATAGACAGGCTCAACGCCATCTGGTTCAACGGCCATGACCGTTGCAAGGAACAACTCTTCATATGGGCCGCGCACCCTCCGGCTCAGATAATCAACAAGTTTGGTTTGCTTGGCTTCGGTAAGAAATCCAATTTCATTGGCAAAGCGAATCAAATTGGATTTGCTGACTGCCAAATCATGTTGCGGCTGGTGGAAATATTCTTTTGTCCCACCCTTCCCATCAGGCATGGGCTTGTAGCCAGCCAAACGGCGATTTTCATAGATGCGGCTGGCAATTCCAAAATTCAATAACAGGCGTTGAACATCTTTGAGCAACGTCAAGTGACTTGAAGAAAGCCGCGCAGAACATCCCTTCTCGCCGCCATCATTTACCTGTCCATCGGCCGTGAACAGTGCCTGCAAAAAGCCGCGTTGTAGGGCTTCACTACCGGCAAAAACGTCAGCGGGCACAAGGTGTTTTTTCTCTTCAGTAATCCCGTAGTGTGCGGCCCAATCGCGTAAGCGGTCGGACGTGACACGCGCTTCATCTCGTTCTTCAACTTCAACAATTCCAACCGGATATATGCGTCGCTGATTCGGCTTCTCTACGACGTGGGTAACCATTTCAGTAAAGGCGGGAGCCAATTCACGTTTTTCATCGTCAAAGAACGAAAGAACTGCGCGCACAACGTTTACGGTTCCATCGCCAACCAGCCATCCCAGTACACGACCTTCTTCAAGAGTACCTCCTGCCCCAAAGCCGCCTTTACGATTAAGAATGTGGACGCGATCCCCTGACTTCAAGTTACACGCTTCAATCCAGCCGCGTGAAGTCATTACTTTATGGTCTTCGGTCAACCGCAATTCATAGCCTTCATGCGTCATCAAGCGATATATGGGTTTTACGCCGGTTTGGAAAACGTTCGTTGCGGTCAGAAAAGTATTCGTACCGAAGCGTGCATCCGTTGTAACGTTAATTTCAGAACCTTCTGTTACGAGTTCATCTGCACGAAGTAAACCCTGCTCTGTATAAATAAGCGTTTCACCTGTTATACACGGATTGGTTGTCTCGAGCGGATACAAATGCGGCACCGGGTTGCTGCGATTAGCCGCGTCAAGAAACAAGACGCCCGGTTCTCCGTTGTGATGTGCCTGATTGACGATCTTATCGAATAACTCGCGGGCGCGCACTTTTCTGTAAGTATGGATATGCACACCAGCAGTCTCCATTTGATCTACCGTGCCGCGCACGTCGCGATACTTCGGATCATGCACGTCCGGGAACCGTAGTTCCCAATCCTGGTCGTCGCGCACCGCACGCATGAAGGCGTCGGTCATGCCGACAGATATATTGAAGTTCGTGATTTGATTCTCATCGGTCTTGCAGGTAATGAATTCTTCGATATCGGGATGATCCACACGCAGGACGCCCATATTGGCGCCGCGGCGCGTCCCGCCCTGTGCGATCTCACCGAAGGCATGATCATACACACGCAAGAAGCCCACCGGACCGGTCGCTTGTCCCGCCGACGATTTGACCAGCGTACCTTTCGGTCGCAGCCGCGAGAAAGAGAATCCATTGCCACCGCCCGTTTGTTGGATCAATGCAGCATCCCGCAAAGTCTGGAAAATACCCGCGCTATCACGTCCCATATCATCCGTGATTGGAAGGACGAAGCAGGCGGCGAGTTGTCCAAGCGGCGTGCCTGCGCCGGTAAATGTCGGAGAGTTGGGAAAGAATTTTTTGCCGATCAGTAAATGATAATATTCGGTCGAACGCGCAATCACATCGCCGCCCCAGTCTTTTTCAACTTTCGCGACGTGATACGCCACCCGCCAGAACATTTCTTCCACGCTTTCAGCTGGCTTGCCATCGTCCCCGCGGCGGACATAGCGACGCTCCAACACCTGCCGCGCATTATCCGTCAATTGGGCTTTGGACAGCCCTTTGGGCATGGAAGGCGTGGGAAGCAATCCCTGCTTGGATGGAACAACATTTTTGGCAACCATACAACTCTCCTCGTAAACAAGATTTTCTATCAACAATAAAAAAAAACAACAGCGACACTTCTCGCTTAAAGCGAGAGTGGCTGTCGTTCAATTAGCCTTTGAGAAGGTTATCTATTTCCTTGCGCAGCGCGCCGAGATCATCGAGTCGCAAATAAACAATCGCGTAGCGGATGTACGCAATCTGATCAATTTCCTTCAGGCCAGCAATGACCATATCGCCGATAACACGGGATGACACTTCGGCCTTGCCCATCTTCTGCAGTTCTGCTTCGATATGTCCAACCAAGTGTTCGATGTCCTCGGCAGAGACCGGACGCTTGGCGCATGAAATACGAATGCCGCGGAACAGCTTCTCGCGGTCGAATTCTTCACGCGTCCCATCCTGCTTGACGATGAGCGGTGTGGCCAAAACCGGGCGTTCATACGTGCTAAAGCGTTGCTTGCACTTGAAGCATTCGCGGCGGCGGCGGATTCCACCGTGGCTATCATGGGAGGTATCGAGAACTTTGGAGTCCTGGTAGTTGCAATATGGGCATCGCATTGTGAGAGGCGTTCCGTTTTATAGAACAGATGATACAGCCATATGTAGGGGTATATATTTGTCCAGCCCGTACATATGGCTAATTTAACAGGATTTTAACACACATACCCAATGGCTTCAAGAGGCCATAAGGGTGATTGCCTTAAAAAATCATATTTTTTAAGACGAGCGTATGGAAGGCGTTTTATAATTCTATAAGCTCTTTAGAAATTCGAGCGCCAATTAGTCATCATTTGCCATTTGTTTCCCTGAGACAGGCACATAATTAGTTCCGCACAGCCAGCAGCGCTATCCAACTTTCTGAGCCTAGCAGGGTTGCAGAAAGATCAAGTTATTCGCCAACACTTCCCCTCGTGTATAATGCAAATCATGCAATCGATTGCTTCAGGGAAGTCCTCCAAAAATAAACTGGCGGTTCTTCTATCAATTTTCAGCGTTTTTCTTGTGATCATCGTTTATGTTTGGTTTGTTAGCTACGGACAGTGGACCCATTGGAAAACAAATACTACATGGTACGATCAATTAGCAATCTCATTTGAGCATGGTCAGTTATCGCTCCAAGTAACTCCAAGCCCTGCTCTACTGGCATTGCATGATCCATATGATCCAGTTGAAAGGAAGCCACTAGGTTACAACAACTATATTGGTGACCTCTCACTTTACCAAGGCAAATATTATCTATACTTCGGGCCTGCTCCTGTTATTGTTGATTTAGCATTTAAGCTCTTGACTATCAATGCAATTGGTGACCAATACCCAACATTTATATTTGTTATTGGGATATTAATACTTCAGTCACTACTCCTGATAAGATTCGGGCAACGTTTTTATCCAGACGCGCCTATTTGGCTTATACCGATTTGCATATTCTTTGTCGGATTGGCGTCTCCGTCGACATGGATGCTGAGCGAGGCCAGCGCATATACTTTGGCAATTGCCAGCGGTCAGTTCTTTTTTCTAGCCGGATTATCAATCATCCTTAATATATTCAATCACGACTCTATAAGATACGGATGGCTTTCTGCGGCCGGGATTTTATTTGCCCTTTCCATCGGATCAAGAATTACACAAATCCTGCCGGTGAGTTGGATTGTACTTATTGTGATTTTTTTTGTTTTTCGGGAACAAAGTAAAAACAAAGTGAACTCTAAGGTATTCCGTGCCTTCCTATCCGTGGCGTGGCCACTAACATTGGGATTAGGCATTTTGGGGTGGTACAACTGGGCACGATTTCGTTCGCCCTTTGAAACCGGTCTTTACTATCAATTAACTGGTTTTTTCATGCAAAAATATTATCAGTATGTCTTTTCCATCCGATACGTATTGCCAAACCTTTATGATTATCTGCTTACTAAACCAAGGATTGTGGCAGAATTTCCCTACGTAATTCCTCCTCGCGACCACGGCCTTGCGGTCTTTTCATATTTAGGAATACCCCCAATTCGCAACCAGGGCAACGTGACGGGATTTTTATTCATCGCACCATTTCTAGTATTTGCAGGCATTCCGATCCTTTCGATGATGATACATCAAAAACACCAAAAAGATTCGTCACATTCAGCTCGTACAGCCTTGATTCATAAATGGACTAGTCTGAGCTTGGTAGGTTCATTCTTTTTTGGCTTTGCACCCATCGCCGCATACTTTTGGGTGGAGACACGTTATCTTGGAGATTTTATACCATCCCTGCTCTTACTGAGTATATTGGGCTTTTGGCAAGGCGACCAAGCTCTAACCTCCCAATCTACCAGAAGAAGGATATATCGGATCGCGGGTATAAGCTTGATTGTGATTTCGATAGCAGTCAATACTTTGTTAGCCCTTCATGTAAATGCGTATGAGTTTCAGAAATTTGATACCGGCTTGTAAAGACATTGGCAGCTTGAAATACGAAACTGTCTCATAGGGACTTAGGATTCCTTATCACCATCTTTTGAATTTGCCGGGAGTTGCAAGCGTTATAAGCGCTCAACTTGCTCGGGATGTTTGAGGGTATATTCCGTCGCAATTGCGCCGCCGAAAGAATTACGATTAGCACAATTTTTCCCTTCGCCTTGAACGCGTCCAGGGCAGATTCGAGATCAGCCAAGAGGTGATCCATCAGATAGCCGCGCGTCCGTTCATCAGACAAGCCATGACCACGCAAATCTAAGGCCGTGACGCGGTTTTCGATCAAAAACTTCTGGAATCGAAGGCCATATCCATGAAAGAAGTTTATATGAAATAAGCATGGATGTCAATTTCGTTTCGTCGCTTATAAGGTCTGTGCTATAATCTTGTCCCAATAATTTCCTGAGCCGGTTAATTTGCTAAATATTATGTAAAGCAATTTGGAGGAGGTAGAGACTGTGCAAATCACTTTGAGTTTTGTCATTGGCATCGTCATTGTAGGGTGTGTATTAGTGTTCTTTTGGGAATATCGTATTCGCCATCCAGATGTTTTAGTGCTGTACGAATCCAAAGGTCAAATCAGCATCCGAAAGGGTCCTATCTATCCGCGTCACTTCAGCCTTCCCCTCCAACGAACCACTTATCCAATCCAGTTAACTATCGAGGCGACTTCAGAGGGAGATTTGGGTGTGCGCGTCAAACTTGTCGGATCTATTGCGCCGTCAGTCAAATATATCCAGTGCTTGATTCGTGTCGGTGGGTGGAACCATGAAGCACTGGCCCACACTGCCAATGAAGCCCAAGTATTAATAGAAGGATTGGTCAAAGAATACACTGAGCATGTCGGAATTCATGCCCTTTCCACAACTGGCATTCTGACTTATCTGAACGAACATTCAACTCTGGTTGAAGAAAAATTTGGTGTCGAGTTAGTTTCTCTCACCATCCAGTCGCTAGAGCCAACCGATTCGCAAATTGCTGATGCGCTTCGCCAACAACAACAAGCGAGTCTGCTTGAAGAAACCGAACGCAAGAACCATGAAGCACGGGTAGCCGCGGCGAAGGCCAAATATCAGGCTGATGAAGAAATTGTCGTACGAGAACATGCCTTGGAATTAAAAAAAGCCGAGCTGAAACAAATCCTGCTCGAAAAAGAATCAGCCCTTGCTCGTCAGCGTTTGGAGGATGAACTGGTACGTAGTCGCATGCGTCTTGCATTTGAGAAAGAAGGGTTGGAGGTTCTCCGAAGCAGCCCTGAACTATTAATGCTGACACCACAAGCAGCTCGTCTAGCAGAAGCAAGCCAGAATCTTAAGAACGCTCGCACTGTGATTTCTTTATCCCCTCAAGACCTTGAGCATGGCTCTGAGATTCTAGGGTTATTCCAAAGCTTATTGCAAAAGGCCTTGGAAGCCAAGAAAGAGTCCTAGTTGAGATGAATGATTTGAAAGTGTGTGCATGACGTCTCAGTCTGATCCGCTGGACTTCTTTCGGCTGAAACCCATCCGGATTGCGCGAGTCTCGGAGGTTAGTGAAACGACCGCGTCCTCGTCGGTTCCAAAGGAGGAGCGTATTGATTTTCATATCGGTAACCCATTGCAGGATTCAAGACTTCTCATCTGCTTTCTTGCGCATTGCACTTGGTATAGATATTTATCAGGAAAACCTGCGTGACACGGAACCCGATGCGATTCTGGAACATCTGCAATGGGAACCCTCAGATAAGCCAAAGCTTGAGTTTCTCATCCGGGCGACACAAAAAAGTTCTCCTTATATGCCGCGCGGCGGATATTTGCGGACATCCCCTCATGCAATCATCAAGGCGTTTTGCGTCTGGCTGGATCACCAGCAAGAACCATTGCATTACGATACCGGCGAACAGTCTGGGAGGAGAGAGATAATTCTTGCTTCAGGCGGGATTCAAGAAGCGTTGCGGGTTATACTGCTTGCTCTATCTTCCTATTTGGAGATTACACCGGCCCACGTCCTGTGCTACCAGTTCGAACTCTTGCCGCAGTTGAAGATCGTCCCGAATCTCCTGTTCGAAGAACTCGACGACGACGAACGAGTCGCGCGCGAACAGATCGAACAATTCTTAATTCATCAACCCAATCAGCCCAGCTTTTTGCTGATTGGCGGCCCATTGGGAGAAGAGACACGACGCAAACTGCGCCTCCTGAGCATTGACCGTCCCCTCTTCTTCATCGAAGCCAATAACGCTCCAAATCATCTCTCCCTTGCCCGCGAAGCGAAATTGGTTCAGCGCGTCATCCGACTATTAAGCCCGGCGATCTTTGAACAACGATTGCACTCGCTCTCCACTGTGTTCATCGCCGGCAACGCTGATTTTTTAAACGTGATTGAGAACGTTCATTTCAACCTCAAAGGTACTCCCTCTGCATCTGAAGCCGAACTGTTGTCTTTTCTTTTAGAACAAAAACTCACCCGCCTTCAGACCAACGCATCTGCAGAAGTACCTCAGGTCAAACCCTCGTTCGATGGACTCGCGTTGGGTATTGCTACAGAGGCCGTTCTGCCGCAATTGGCTGAACGTGTGGAACAACATCTCGACCACTTGCTAAACGACCATGCTAAGATGCTCGAATCTTCCCTGACAAACTTGGAAGAGAAAACCAACGCTCTTACCCATCGTGTTCAGAACGCCTGGCAGAAGGATGGCATCTCGGATGAATTCTCAGCCATTGAAACGAGGGAACTTCTTGATCTATTGATTCAAAATCTCCACAGTCCCGATTGGTGTCGAAGGCTGCAACGCAGTTTCCTCAGTGCGTTTGGAAAACATCAGCCACAATACCGGCCAGAAGCCTGCTATGTCACCAGTGGCTCATCCCGCACAGCGTTAGGAATTCTTGGCTTTTATTGTGGTATCAGCGAAGTGGTGATTCCAGATTTAAGTTGGTCCTACGAACAATGCTTTCCTAAAGTTCATGCGGTGCCATTAACTGCATCTTTGGAACTTGACGTGGAGGCCATCATCGAAAAAATAGAGGAACTTTGCCGCCGCGATTCTTCTTGGCCCGAGCGAGGCGCGCTTGCGGTCAATAATCCCCACAATGGTACAGGCCGGGTTTTCAATGAAGAAGCTGTCGCTAAATTGATCGCGTACTGTCTGCAACATAATATCTATGTCATTGACGACCTGGCTTACCAAAATATGGCGCCCGTCGACGGCCTGCCAGAAATTAAAACCGTTCGTCAGATCGCATCCGACCTGGTTCGGCTCAGTATCGTTGATGAGATACAGGCAGATCGGGTAATCACAGTTCATTCCATGTCAAAGACCGATTGCTTGGCCGGGGCCAGAATGGCAGTCGTTGAAATTCGCAACTCGCAACTATCGCAACACTTCGAAGCGTTGAATTCCAACATTCAGCCAAATCTTGCGGCGATCTTTATTTGTTATTTGTTTTATCGCAACACGACTGAGTTTGCCCAGGCCTATTGGCACCTGCGAAACAAAATTTTTGGCGAACGGACACAAGCTTTATTGACAGCGGCCGAAAATCTACCATCAGATCGCAACCCCTTTAGCTTGACTATTATTCCTCCGACGGGCAGTATGTATCCATTGCTGCAAATTGGAAACTTGCCAGCCGGTTTATCCTTGGATTGGCTAGCGTCCTCACTCGCAAGACGCGGAATAGGTCTACTCCCGCTGGCAACTTTTGCTCGTACTGAAAAGGGGTACGAAACAGGCAGGAAAATGTTCCGACTGACCTTGGGTGGTGTGGATAATGCAGAGATCCTGCTAGCTAAAACTCGCCGTTTACTAATTACTCTGAACCGCCTTATCGCTGAAGAAGAGTTCCGCTATAACCGCAAGCAATTGCCGTCTTTATAACGAGGGAAGCAGGAATAGCCAATCCAGCGAACTCTTGCAATCTTGGGACGCGGTCGTAAAACAGATTCTAAATTACTGCAAGGAGAATCGTTATATCCGCAATTCAACACCCCCGCCACCCCTCAATAGCCAGCTCCTGCTTCAGGAATTCTTAAATTGCTACGTTCCGGAACGGTTGGGCGTATTTCGCACCCGCTTGATTGATCGGGCGCTTGTCAATAATGAATTAATGCGACGGGCATCAAATGATGATAACGAGTGGCTCGCTGAACGGTTGGATCGGGAGTTCATGAAAGATTCCCTTTCACGGCGACAGGAGCTGTTTCGATTGCGCTCCTATGATCGCACTGTTCATCCTACACAGATGTATTCACTCCGGACGGAATTAACTCTCGAATTGATCATAAACTCTCTGATCGCCAAAGAACGAATTGCGCCACCTTTAGTTGGAAAAGTCTCTGGGGAACTTTGGCAGGAATACCTGGGCCGCAATGTGGCGATCAACTCGCAGGATGAGGCAGATGAAATCCTGCTGGACCTTACTACGCAAATTGCGGGTGAGAAACATGCCGAATTGTTTACAGACACAACCTTATCGCCGTTCTTATCTTTTTGGAGTGATTGGGATGGAAGTAACCGGCCTTCAGGCCAGGGACATCGCTTAATCGCCGCGGTTGTGATTGAAAATGTTCGAAGCCTGAGTCGCATCCTCGGGTTGCTAAGACAAGCCGACTCGCATGTAGATGTAGATCCGGAATTATTGTCCGAACTCCGTGCGCTTCCTCTGCAGAATCAACGGTTCACTCAACTTCTCAATAACATCACACTCTTAACTCATCAGCTGGAACAACGCTATCGAGGAATCCTGCCATTCGCGGCAAACGATACATCCTTGCAACGATTGGCGACGCGGTGGCACCTTCGCCGTAATCCGGTGCAAATTCTATTGCGACATAATGATCGCTATGAACAAAGAATGCTCGAACTCCGTCAAGAGCGCCACACGATGTTGGAGTATTACTTTGCACTAAACAAAAAACTTAGAAAACAGTTACATGCCTTGATTCCCGCTATTCAAGCAAATCGGACTTCAGAAGCTCTGGTCCGCGAAGTGGTGGGTTACCGAGATATTTTACAACGCACTGTAATCACTCCACGCATCCATGAAGGATTAATCACCGCAAGAGATCTTTTGCAATTGACACCACTGTATTTAACATGTACGAGATCAATGCCATCGCGGAAAAATACGGCAACCCAGGTCTGGCATTAGCAATACAGATCAGCCTTTCCTCGAAACCGGAGGCGTTGATTTCACTTGATCGAAAGATGCACATTCAGAAGGAACAGACTCGCAGGGAGAATTCATTGGATTGAGCTTCCGCCGATTTGGTTGATTCCTCTGTTCGAGGATATTAACTCGGTCAAGAACATCCCAGCTTATCTCGACCGGGTATGGGATTATGCCACCCAAAGCCGCCAGACATCCCAGGCGCCGCAAAGCCGGTTTGCTGAAATCATCCCGGAGGTTTTTATTGCCGGCTCCGATTTGAGCCAGCAAGTCAGTCAGGCAACTGCGGCTTTTTTGTATGTCAGAGCCAAGTACGAAATTGAATCGTGGCTGGCTGAACACCATGTGGCAGAAGTTATCCGCATCAAATTGGGTAGTGGCGAGCCAATGCAACGTCAGGGAGGGTATTATTCCCGCGTCGCTGGACAGACTGCTTTCTCGAATTCCGATGATAGCCAGCGTCGGTTTTCCAGCAACCTGCCCGAGGCCGCGCGCAAGAGCACGGCTTATGCCGTCACGCCGTTACAAGGAGTTTTCCTAGGCGGAGATTTTAAGAACCTTCCAGAGCAACCTGGCAGAACAACTTCGCTCGTTATCCCTACGAGAATTTGTCAGCTTGCACTATCATGTGCGCGAATCACAACAACAACATCGTAAGGACTTGATTCGAGCTGCCGAGTCCATTACCGAAAGCCGCTCGAGCACGCAACGATGGAGTATGCAGGAACTGGAACGTTTAACAGTCGGGTCAAACGATGAGCTTTATGAGGAGTTTCTGAAAGAGTTAACCGATAATTTTCGTCACATCCTCTATGGACGCGAAGAGGATGTGGTTGGCATTCACATCATCTCCTATTTTATCGGAAGGTCCATTCCTCAGTTGCGAGACCGCCCCACCTCACGACGGACACGGGGCACAGGCACTGAGCGCGGACAACGGATACTAGCCAGCATCGCTGAGATTATCCCTCTGGCTAAACAAGGAAGCCTATTACGAGCCATTTCACATAATCAGGCACAAACGGTTGTGCTTGGCATCAACCAACTCACGACAGGCTTATTCCGCGCTTTGGAACGCTTTGCGCAAAAAGTCTTCGCAGAGGCCGAGCGTGATCGAATGATCGCGGAGCGCCTTTTACCGAACCTGCCAGTTTATGAAATTCTCAGCACCCTGCGAATCTATCAAGACTGGAAAAGTGAATTTCTCGAGCGTGTCGAAACCGCAATCCCAGCAGGAATTTCAGCTTTTGTGGCTCTGCGCGAAGATAGCGACGCCATGCAGCGTTATTTGCCTTTATTCCAGCAGGAACTTCTCCGGCGTCATGGCGTAAATGTCGGTGACTTCTTCGTTGAAGGAGTCTTTGTTCCGAATCTGCTCCCAACGCTTCGTCCTGACCTGGCAGTGTTATTGCAGAAAAATCTTTTTAACACCGACCCTGATGTTTTGCTGGAAGGCATCTCTGGACGAATCGCCGACGACTGGCGAGCCGAGGTCACTGAATTGCTCCAGCTGCCCGAGCAGATTCGCCATTGGCGCTCGATCATCTGGGATGTGATGGGCGAATCAATTTACCAACGCGTGCAAAGTTTTACTGAACTGGCAACTGCATTGTATGCTTTCTCCTCCACGCGTTCATTTGGTTCGTCGTCCGCTATCGGTCGTGGAATCAAACCACCTCCCACCCTGACCGACTTTTTCCGCACTGCCCGCGCTGATGATGAGATGCGGAGCTTTCTGCTCGGTGCCATCGAATACTTGAACTCATTTGCCGAGGAGAACATCGAAGTGCCAGTCAGCATCATCCGCGCTGTGAATGATGTCGAACGTATTGCCCAAATTGAAGAAAGCGCACTTCCTCCAGCAAAGCAAGATGTGATTCGCTGTTGTCTCCTTCAGATTGCTCGCTTGGCTTCCGAAAACGGATAACCTGCCAATACAATTGGTTGGGTTACTTTGGATAATAAACAGGTCTGAAGAATAAGTGGGACAGGACAAGCATTGATGAAGCCTGGCTCTAGCGGGATTTGTTAAACCTAAAAAAACGCTGCGGTCATGCCCGGAAATCGTGCGTGAGGGATGAATTTAGTTTCTCCTATCTAGAAGCAAGGTTACGATATGGGCTTAAGGCAAGCGGTTTTTTGGCTCTATATTCAAAAACCGAATATCCTTAGACGCAGTAAAATAAGAGGATAATGAAATCAGCCACAAATGCTATTCCGTTAGAAAAACTCCTTGAGCAGCTTCCAGACACTTACACATTAGCGGATAAGGAATTAGTTCAACGTGCCTATCGAGTGGCGGAAGAGGCACATCGCGGGCAGAAACGAAATTCAGGCGAACCCTATATTAATCACTGTCTGGCGGTCGCACAGATTTTGGCGGAATTACGAGTTCCGCCCGAAGTGATGGCCGCTGGCCTTTTGCATGATACTGTTGAAGATACAACTGTAACTCTGGACGATATTCGTAATGACTTTGGCGATGTTGTTGCCGCTTTGGTCGATGGAGTTACCAAGTTTAACGAACCTGCCACGCGTTTCTCGCGACGATCAACACGCCGAAAGAGTTGTCAGAGGGAATGGAGAAGCTAAAGCCGCTGCGCCCGCTGCATTGGGCCGCAAAGCCGATATGGCTTCCGAAACACTACGAAAAACATTTCTCGCCATGGGCGATGATGTGCGCGTTGTCCTCATCAAACTGGCGGATCGCCTGCACAACATGCGGACGCTCAGTCACATGCCGGAAGAAAAGCGCATCCGCATTGCGCAGCAAACACTCGATATCTTCGCGCCACTGGCAAATCGGCTCGGCATTTGGCAAATCAAGTGGGAACTGGAAGACCTGGCTTTTCGTTATGTCAATCCGCAAAAATATAAAGAGATCGCCGAGCAACTCGCGGAGCGGCGCCCCGATCGCGAAGCCCAGATAGAATCGATTATGGAGGAATTGCGAACGCTCTTTGAGAAAAATAGCATCAAGGTTGAAATCAGCGGACGGCCAAAACATATTTACTCCATCTACAAAAAGATGCAGGATAAAGGAAAGGCATTTGAAGCGGTCCGTGATGTGCGCGCGGTGCGCCTCATCGTGCCGGACATCGCTTCCTGCTACACCACCCTCGGCATCATCCACACTCATTGGCGACCCATCCCCGGCGAATTTGACGATTACATCGCCGCGCCAAAGGATAACTTCTATCAATCGCTTCATACGGCCGTGATCTGGGAAGACGGCAAACCGCTGGAGGTGCAGATCCGAACATTGGAAATGCATGAGAACGCGGAATTCGGAATCGCAGCGCACTGGCGTTATAAAGAAGGAACAAAGCGGGACAAATCCTACGAACAACGCATCAATTGGCTTCGGAACATGATGGAATGGCGCTCAGATGTGAATGATGCCACCGAGTTTGTCGAGTCGATGCGCACGGATGTGTTTCAGGATCGCGTCTATGTCTTCACGCCGCGCGGCGATATCATTGACCTGCCAGCCGGTTCGACTCCCATCGACTTTGCGTATCACGTTCATACCGACATTGGGCATCGCTGCCGCGGCGCGAAAGTTAACGGGAAACTGGTGCCGCTATATCACGAATTGAAAACTGGCGATCAGATTGAAATCCTGACCGCGAAGCGAGGTGGACCCAGCCGTGACTGGCTGAATTCCAATTTGGGTCTAATCAAAACCCAGCGCGCCAAATCCAAAATCCGCCAATGGTTCAAAGAGGAAAATCACCAGCAAAATCTGTCTCAAGGACGATTGCTGTTGGAACATGAACTGCAACGGCTTGGCATCCCTGAGGTCAACTTTGAAAAGATGGCGCGCGATCTTGGCATCAAGTCACCGGATGAAATGTTCGTTGATTTGGGCACCGGTGATTTATCGGTAAGCAAAGTCATCAAGGAAATTTCGGAGACCGAAGAAAACGCAAATCTCCTAACCACCAATGTTCCGAAGCCAGATACCACGATCACCGACGCGGTGAACATCGTGGGGCTGAAAGGTTTGCTCACTACGATGGGCAGGTGTTGTAATCCCGCGCCGGGCGATCAGATCATCGGATATATTACACGCGGACGTGGCGCGACCATTCATCGGCAGGACTGTCCAAACATTTTGCGCTTGCGAATAAAAGATCGTGAGCGCATCGTCCGCGTGGATTGGGGCCAACAAGTGCACACCTTCCCGGTGCCGATTCGAATTAAAGCGTATGATCGCCAAGGCTTGATGAGCGACGTGACCAATTTATTAAGCGATGAAAATGTTAACATTGCAGATGTAAAAGTCACCGTCAATCGCAGCCTTGCGGAATTGCGATTGATCGTGGAAGTGCAGGATATTTCCCAGCTTAGCAAAGTGCTGACCAAACTTGAAAATGTTCCGAACGTGATGGAAGCGCATCGTGTGAGCGGATAATAATCTCCATGAAACTGCGGCACAAAATAATAATTGTTTTAGTAATCATCGGGCTGATCATTACAGATGCGCTCTGGTAGATTCGATTTCATGAACTTAGCAAGGGAAAACTAGCGATCAGAGGAAATTCCACCACAGATGAAGGGATATGGCTCTTTTACCCTTGGTCTCGATTTTGGCGCCGTTTGCCTACCAACAACCTGTATCCATATCGCATGGCTTGGTCACCAGACGGAAAGAAAATCGCATTTGCATATTCTACTAGCAACATAGAGAGTGATCCGAATGCTGAAAGAGCGGGAATAGGAATAATATATTTAGATATCATGGAAATGGAAATAATTTATATTGCACCCTCCAATGAAAGTCTTAATTTAGTGACGTGGGACCCAGACGGACAAAGTGTAATATCCGGAGTTTTACAAAAACAATACTCTAACTGCCTTTTTGAAAATTGGATATATATTCTGGCAAATTACAATCGATCTCAGTTAATGAGAATATACTACCAACGATGAAAATGGTGTGGTTTCTCTTGTGAGTGGTGGAATAGAAGATCCTCAATATATTGTATTGCTAGACACCCAGACTAAATAAAAATTATACGATCTATAAATTTGGCCATCAAATCATAAGATTTGGGCCAATAGCTATATGGCAATTAGCATGGTATTCTAAGAAATAGCTAAATAACATTTACAAAGATCGTAAACCATAAACTGCGTGGTATAATGCGCCCGCTTTAGCCATGAGTCTGCTTAGCGTGCATGAAGCGCAACAGCGCATCCTTTCCCACTTCAAGCCGGTCGAGACGGAAATGTCCTCTCTCAATGCCTGCGCGGGACGCGTACTGGCGGCTGACATCATCTCGTCCGACCTGCCCCCTTTCGACAATTCATCTGTGGATGGTTTCGCCGTCATTGCAAACGATGTTGCTAACGCAATCTCTGCATCGCCTCTGACTTTGAGCGTGGTCGCCGATATCCCAGCCGGATCATTCTCTGACATCACTCTCGCACGCGGACAAGCCGCGCGCATCATGACCGGTGCGCCGATTCCCAACGGAGCGGATGCGGTCGTCATGGTCGAAGATACGGATTTCAACAATCGAAATGCGGGCACGCCCGCGCCGAAAACGGTCAAAGTATTTAAGAACATCCATCCCGGAGAAAATGTCCGCACGCGCGGCATGGACATCAAGATTGGCCGCAAAATATTATTTGCAGGCACCCGCTTGCGTGCGCAAGAGGTGGGTTTACTGGCAATGCTTGGCGTGGCGAATCTCTCCGTGTATCGCAAACCGCGCGTAGCTTTGCTATCCAGTGGTGATGAATTGACACCGGTTGAGCTTCGGCTTGCGCCGGGGCAGATTCACGATTCAAATTCATACACATTGTCGGTGTTGATCGCAGAGTCAGGTTGCGAAGTTTTATCGCTCGGGATTGCACCTGACCAAAGAGACGCGATTCAATTCCTGTTCGACCAAGCCATTGACATGAATGCCGATTTGATTATCTCGTCGGCAGGCGTCAGCGTGGGTGCGCTGGATTATGTAAAAGAAGTCGTCGAATCAAATGGAAAGCTGGATTTCTGGCAAGTTAATATGCGTCCTGGTAAGCCGTTAGCATTTGGTGAATATCGCGGCGTTCCATTCATGGGCTTACCGGGAAATCCCGTTTCTGCTTTCATGGGCTTTGAAGTATTCGCTCGTCCTGCGATCGGACGGCTGGCAGGTTCAAAAACAGCGACCCGGCCCAAGGTCAAGGTAAGACTCGCCGAGGCCATCGAGTCAGATGGACGCGAAAGTTATCTACGAGCGATGGTCGAGGAGCGCGACGGGATTTTATCCGCAAAATTAACGGGACATCAAGGCTCAGGAAATTTGTTGTCGCTGGTTCAAGCGAACGCTTTACTTATCGTGCCCGCTGGTGTAAAATCGCTTGCCATTGGCGACCAGGCTGAAGCTTGGATGTTTTGAGGAGATCATGAATAAGTGGCTGTATAGAATTTCAGTTGCGCTGGCTTTGCTCGGTTTGGCCGTTTCGATTTACATGACGATATTCAAACTCACAGACAATGAGAAGATGTGCATTGGCAATGGAGGCTGTTCAAAAGTTAATTCAAGCGTCTATGCTGAAGTATATGGAATCCCTGTAGCCGTGTTCGGCGTTGGCGGGTATGCAGTAATCGCCGCACTTCTATTTATGGAAAACCAGAATAAGTTTTTGAAGCAAAACGGCACGATGCTGGTCTTTGGGTTTACGCTGATCGGATTCCTTTTCACGCTTTATCTGATCTATGTGGAGCTGGCACTGATCCATGCACTTTGCCCATTCTGCGTTACGTCACAGACCACCATGACCATACTTTTTATACTTTCCATCATTCGGCTGGCTCGCCAGCCAATCAACTAGGAGGAGTCTTATGGCTCGCATTCGCTGTCACTACGTCAACTGCGTTTTCCTCGATGAAGGATACTGCACCGCGGCCGCAGTGGAAATTGATCCCGACACGGGCTGCGCCACCTTTACTGAATCTGAAGATGCAGGCGAAGGTGAATGGGACGAAGAGGAAGAAGTGGAAGAAGAGTGGGATGAAGAGGACTTGGAAGACGAAGAGGAAGAAACTTGGGACGAAGACGAAGATGAAATATAAATTTACATATTGATATTCAATACGGATGGCTAAGCGCCATCCGTATTTTTATTTATGCGACTGTAAATTGATACAACAGAATCCCGGTTGCGACGGCAAGATTAAGTGAACTGGCGCGTCCGCGCATGGGCAGGGAAACACTCACATCGCAGGCTTTGATTTGTTCCATCGAAAGTCCCTTTTGTTCACTGCCCAGAACAAGAATCCATGGTGCGTTGGGTTTCAATTCTTGATAGTTTTGTTTTGCGTGCGCCGATGTAGCGATCCGTTGATAACTGCCGCGCCGCGACCACTCGATAAATTCATCGAACGAAGTTTGAACGATCGGCTTCCAAAAGATCGATCCCATGCTGGCACGAACGGAGGTTGGATGATATGGGTCCACGCCGCCATCAAGCAGGAATAACGCATCCGCGCCGACGGCATCAAGCGTGCGAAGGATCGTCCCAATGTTGCCGGGGTCTTGCGGCGATACCACCGCCGCTCCAATCCGCACTGATTCTCAGATCATCAAGCCGCGTCAACCTTTGATGAACGACTGCTAGTATACCCTGCGGATTATCTTTATCAGCCAACGACTCCATCACTTGCGCGGAAACAAGCTGCGCCGTCTGCACGGCGCGAGAGATCAAATCGCGCCCAAAATCGCTTGTTAGGACCTCCGGCGAATAAAGAATCGAATCGATTTCCCAACCGGCCTCCAGCGCTTCACCGACATGATGCAGACCCTCGGCCATAAACAAACCCGTTTCTGCCCGCGCTTTGCGTTGACGCAAAGCGCGCACCTTCTTAATCAAGGGATTGGCAGGGCTTGTAATCAGGGGTCGGTTCATTCTCAATTTTTTGCTAAACCAGCTTTATGGCACGTTATCTAGAAAATGTTGTACACTTGGACAAAATGAAGTCCGGCTATTGATTCAATGAAACAATTTCCTATCTGTCGCAAAATTACATCATGAAACATCATTACACATCATTACCCAGGATCGCAGGCATTATTCTCACAGTCATCGTGCTCGCTGTGATATTTTACCTGAAAGCCATGCAGAATTATACCCATCAGGATTATACCAACTCGAATTTCTTTTTCTTCTGGCTCTCTGGCCACATGATGTGGACCGGCCAAAATCCATACAACCAAACTCAATGGCTGGCAGGTCACGATGCTTTCGGCGCAACATGGAGGCCCAATAAAATCTTTCCCTATCCCCTGCCGTTGGCGTTCTTGATGGCGCCGCTGGGATTGCTTTCCCTCGGTCAGGCTTACATTGTGTGGCAAATCGTTTCACAGATCCTCCTTGCGCTGACACTCTTTTGGTTGCTCCGCCATTGGCGAGGCCAAGCACAGCGACTTCTTTTCCTGCCGCTTACGATCTCCCTGTTATTCTTCGGGCCGGTCTATTTGACATTACAAATCGGTTCGGTCGGTCCTCTGGCTTTGGCCGCGATCTTATTAACACTTCTCCTTCTGGAACATGATCAAGCCATCTGGGCAGGCATGATTCTCTCGCTTACCATGTTGAAGCCGCCGCAAGGACTCACCATATTAATTCTGGCCGGCATCTGGTTTCTTGCCCGTCACAACTGGAAATCAATCATCGGCGTAGCTCTAGGAGGAATCATTTTGTTAATTGCAGGAATTGTCCGTGACCCATTGTGGGTGATCAAATTTCGCGGCGCCAGTGCAGTTGTCCTTGACCGGACGATGGGATTTGATTCCAATATTTATAGCTTTGCCTATCTGGCATGTAAGCAAAACGTACCTTGTATGTGGATCGCTGGAACATTGGGTTCGCTTCTTGTTGTCGCCATCGGCGGATATTATCTCTGGCGAAATCACGACCAGCTGAATGCGTGGGAAGCGTTCAACATCATCATCCCGCTTGGATTCGTTTCGACGATTTATCTCTGGTCATACGACCAACTGCTTTACATCATCCCCATAGTTTGGATTGTGGGAACACTCGTTGAACGCACAAAATCTTATATACACGTTTTTATCTTTTTGGTCGTTCTGGATGTATTGTCCATTTATTCTCTACTAGTGCAGGCCAATACGCAGAAGGATTTATTAAGTATCGTCAACACGATTCTGGTCCTTGGAATGTGCCTATTCCTTTTGCGTAAAAAGAGTCAGCCTGCATCACTTCCATCTACAGTATATTAAAATATTCTACAATCAGTTCATACTCCGCTATTATCGGTATGTTAGAATAAATCATGCGACGCACGTATAGCTTTGTTTTACCAATTCTTTTTTTTCTATTCGCATGCCAGCCGCAATCCGCTCAAACGATCACAATTATTGATGGCGATCAAAGTCACCAGATAGTTGCAACTGAGCGCCTTCCTGCTTCCCTTTTGACTCAAGCAGGAATTCATCTCACAGCAAATGATATTGTTTTATTGAATGGCAGCCCAATCGCCTTAAATCAAGCAATGCCGACAGCAAAAACTTATACACTTCAAGTGCGACGCGCCGTGACGTTGACAGTCAATGGGAAAACAATTCAAACCACAGCGGAGACCGTCGGAGAGGCATTATCACAAGCAGGAGCACAAACCTATTCAAGCGACCAGATTAATCCACCAATTCAAACTTCCATCACAGGACCGATGACTGTGAAATATGTTCCGTCACGTGCGCTGACGGTGATGATAGATGGCCAGCCATTCCAAATCCGCTCCTCAGCGGCGACAGTGGGTGGAGCACTAGCCGAGGCCGGGATTCCTCTCCTTGGGCTGGACTCCAGCCAACCATCCGAGGATGAGGCGCTTCCATCGAACCGACAAATCCAAGTTACACACTTCAGCGAATCGATAGTATTATCGGAAAAATCCATTCCGTTTAAAACGGATTATCAAGAGTCGGCAAATGTAGAACTCGATCAGCAGCAAGTCTTACAAGCCGGTCAACTCGGTTTATCAGTGAGCCGCATTCGGGTTTTCTATCAAGATGGACAGGAAGTTTCACGTCAAAACGAATCTGAGACTGTTGTCCGCGCCCCGCAAGATCAAATTGTCGGCTACGGAACAAAAGTTGTGCTTCACACGACGACAGTAGATGGAGTTCAAATTCAATATTGGCGTGCAGTACCGATGTATGCAACTTCATATTCGCCGTGTCGTTCCGGAGGAAATACATGCTATTCAGGCACATCAAGCGGCCAGCCGGTTCAAAAAGGTGAGGTGGCCGTTAAATATAGCTGGTACTTGGCCATGGAGGGACAGCAATTGTATATTCCGGGTTACGGACCTGCCACCATAGAAGATGTTTGCAATGGATGTATTGGTAAACCATGGGTGGACCTTGGTTACACCAATTCGGATTATCAAGCTTGGGGACAATGGGTAACTGTTTATTTCCTAGCGCCGGTGCCGGCCAACATTCCTTCACTGAACTAACCCATGACAAAAACTCAAAAGATTATTGTTGCTGTTCTTGCCGTTTTCGCTTTGGGTTTATTGATCAGCATTGGCTATGAAATTAACCAGACCTATCAATCGTGGGTAAGCCGTCCACTCGGCGCTTCGATACCGACCTCGCCATACACACCCATCATTTTGCATCCAACATGGACAGCGCTACCCTATTGGTTGCCATCTACTACCCCTGGAAGCGGAACATTGATAGCGCCGGGAACGCCGCAAGGAGTACCACTATGCGGTGGGCCCAGAGTGATGAATATTTTATTGATCGGTTCCGATACGCGCGGAACAGGTTATACCTACGGATTATCGGACGTTACGCGTGAGGTGCGCGTGGACTTTGTCGCGCCAAGTGTCACCATGCTTGATTTTCCTCGGGACCTTTGGGTTAAGATTCCCTATATCGCCAGTCATCTTGACGGACAGGATCACGAAAAACTCAATCAAGCTTATCTTTATGGAAACCCCGGCGATGGCTTCCATTATTGGGATGATCCCAGCGCGGGGCCCGGATTGTTAGCACTAACACTCAATATCAATTTCGGTGTGCACGTGGATCATTACATTGCGGTCAACATGAAGACCTTTGTTAAGATGGTGGACGCGGTAGGCGGAATTGATGTGACCTTCCAAGAACCAGTCGTATTAAGCCATGATCCAAACCTTCAAGCGGGCACGCACCACCTCAATGGAACTGAAGCATTAGAGGTCTCACGAAACCGCGTGGACGGCGTTTTTTCACGCGGCGACTATCAGAACATCATCTTATGCGCTTTGCGCAAAAAACTCACCAGTCCGCAAGTTGTCACACAAATTCCCGCTTTGATCAATGCATTTCAAGATTCCGTACAAACAGACCTTAGTCCACAAGTCATGGCGCAGTTGGCATGCCTCGGAACCCAAATTCCGCACCAAAATATCGCTCTTTATAATTTTCCCGAGAATCTCTTTACGGGCACACGAACTTATGATCCCGTGTTCAAGAAAGACGTTTTCATTTGGGACGTGGACTTCAATATACTTCAGGAGTATGTTGCTGACTTCCAAGCCGGATCATGGCCTGATGACTCGTCGGGCCAATCTAATTCAAGTACAACCAA
Organism: uncultured Chloroflexia bacterium; assembly: GCA_963783295.1. Lineage (GTDB taxonomy): Bacteria > Chloroflexota > Anaerolineae > Anaerolineales > Villigracilaceae > Fen-1038. Next base: position 118,198 of record CAWAMX010000004.1, read on the forward strand.
GTCAGTCTGTCAATGAACAATAGTACTCCGCTCACCGTAGTACAGCTTTTAAAACAATACGGCTTGCATGCCGACAAACGTCTTGGACAAAATTATTTGCAAGATCCGAGTGCGCTTGAAAAAATTGTCGAGGTTGCTGAAATTCAAAAAACAGATACCGTGCTAGAGATTGGTTCTGGCCTCGGAAGTTTGACGCGCTATCTATCGCTCTCCGCGCATCAAGTCGTTGCGGTCGAGTTGGACCTGAAGCTGGTTTCCGTTTTACAAACTATTCTCAAGCCGCATGCTAATGTCCGTTTAATTCATGGCGATATTCTCGATCTTTCGCCAAAGGAATTGGGGCTCCCTGATAATTATCTCGTCGCGGCCAACATTCCCTATAATATTACTTCCGCAATTATTCGGCACCTACTCGAATCAGAACCATTGCCACAGCGGATTGTTCTCACGGTTCAAAAAGAAGTTGCGGAACGGATTTGCGCCACGCCGCCGGACATGAATCTGCTGGCATTGAGTGTTCAAGTTTATGGATCGCCGCATATCATGGCACATATTCCAGCCGGAGCATTTTATCCTGCACCGAAAGTTGACTCGGCTGTAGTCAAAATTGAAATTTATTCAGAACCGCTTATCCCCTATTCCCTATTACCAATTTTCTTCAAACTCATCAAAGCGGGCTTCGGACAGAAACGCAAGACACTGCGCAATTCGCTTTCTTCTGGATTGAAAATTTCTACAACGGAAGTTGAGTCGCTTCTTGCCAAAACAAAGGTTGATTCAAAACGCAGAGCCGAAACATTAAGTTTGGATGAATGGGGCAAGTTAAACCGGATCTATTCAGAAACCGGAAAGCAATGAAAAGACGTGTCTATTTCTTGCTGATATTTAGCCGTGCAATTTTCCCTGCTTTACGCAAATCACGATAACCCCACCACACAACCCAAACGCGCAGAGCTGCTTCTGCTTAAATCGCAAACGACATCTTCGATTCCCCTTTTTGCCGATCAGAAAAATAAACAGGAACTTCTTCTATCTTGTAATCGAGACAATGCGCTAAGTAAGTCATCTCGACTTGAAAGACATATCCATTGGAATGCACACGCTGCAAAGGCATTCCTTCCAGCGTTTCGTGCCTCCAAAGCCGAAAACCAGCGGTCACATCATGCTGGGGCAAACGAAGAATTGCGCGCGAATAAAAATTACCGAAGGCTGAAAGACGTTTCCGCCATCGCGGCCAGTTCTCATCCACTGCCCCACCTTGAATATAACGTGAACCAATAACCAGATCGCAATTCTCCAAACGCGAAGCCATCTCCATGAGTTTAGCGGGATCATGCGAAAAGTCCGCGTCCATCTGGGCAACGGCATCCGCCCTATCGTCCAGTGCAATGCGAAAGCCGGTCAAGTATGCGGAACGCAATCCTTCTTTGATTGTGCGATGAATCACGCGCACACGGGAATCCTTTTTAGCAAGGTTATCCGCAATCGCACCCGTGCCATCAGGGCTGTTATCGTCCACAACCAGAATCCGCAAGTCCAACGGAAGCGTAAATAAAGCGGAGACCAGCTTAGACAGGTTCTCCGCTTCGTTATAAGTTGGAATGACGATCGTGATACGCAATGGAATGCCTATTTTTTTCTGCGCAACAACTCAACCTTCAATTGTTCCGCATTCGAGATTCGTCCACCCGACGCCAAAGGCATGTCTGACATTCTGACCGCCAAGCGGTCCTTGCGTTTCGCGGCCTGCTCCCGATCTTTGATAGGGTAAAAGTAATCCAGCGACTGATCAAGCCGCGATTGCAAACGCTCATATAAAGCCGACAAATTAGCCGGAGCGACTGTCAAGACAAAATCCGTCGGGCCGATGTGGCCGAGGAAATCATCACCACTATTCAGTTCGCGCATGGTATTGACGATCATCAGGCTGAATGCGCGCAAAACATCGTCCGAGGCGACGAAGCCGTACGCTTCACGAAAAGCATCAAGATGTTCAAGAGATATCAACAAAAGTGCAAGGTCGCCTTTCTTCATGCACTTATTGAGATGCTCGTCCACCAAGGCGCCGTCCGGCAAGCCACTGACCGGATTATTCAGCGAGCCCTGGCTGACGCGCTGAAGTGCGTTGCGCACGCGCAAACGCAACTCCTGCACATCAAAAGGCTTGGTAATGTAATCGTCAGCGCCAAGTTCAAGACCTTGCAAACGGTCGGCACGCTCACGCTTTTCGGTCAGGAAAATGATCGGAATCTCCTGCGTGCGGCGATCACTGCGCAAACGCTTGGCAACTTCGTAACCGTCTATATCCGGAAGGCGGATATCGAGGATGACAAGATCAGGATGAACGGTTTGGCACGAGCGCACGCCGTCTTCACCCCAATTGACCGTATAGACTTCATAATCCTGAACGCGGAAATAGGCGTTCAACATTTCCGCTACATCAAGATCATCTTCAACTACAAGGATTTTAGATTTGACTTCTGTCACGGAAGCTGCCGGTTACGCAATCGGTTCCTTCTGGACGACAAATTCACAAACATCGTCACCAACTGCTATGCATTTAGATTCATTGACGCGAAATTCATTCCCGCCTGAAACCCATTTAAGACCTTCTTGCAAAAGACCGGTTGCAATGAAACAAACCGGTTTATCTGCATTATGGCGTCCCCAGCAGCACGGACATTTATGAATCGTATAAAGATATTCGTTATCTTTTTCTTCCACAGTGCTGAGTTGATCGCTGAGTTGGCTGAAAATCTTTGCCATGGCAGGCACACCGATGCGAAGTTTGGCATGAAGCGGAAGAACGACAAAAGCCAAGTCGGCCACACCAGCCAGAGCACCGAAATTCTTCAAAGCATCGGAGAAGGTGGCACGTCCCGCGCGCAACGCTAAACCGCGCCCGCCGCGTGGACCATACATTTCCTCCAGCGCAGTGCCGATTGCAGAAAGCTCGGAAAAATCAAAACCTTTATCCAGATTATCCGGGGGATAAGTTTCAATGTAATTGCTCAATCCCGCCAGATTCAAAATGGCGTTTAGACCGTTTTTGCCCATTACTTCTTCTAGAGACTTGAGGGTAATTAAGCCGAACTTGTTTGGATAATATAGACCACTTTTTTGAACAGGGCTCATACGGTCTCCACTATATCATTTTTGTCAGATCTTCAACGGCACGGCGCATGTCGAGGAAAATCAAACCGAGCTTGGCCTGCTCACGCGCTAACGCAGTCAACACAGCCTCCTGCCCAACGGACATCAGTACTACATATCCTTTTTCGCCTTTGATATATACTTGTTCAAGAGATCCGCGGCCCAACTCCGAAGCAATGCGTTCACCCAAAGATAACATCGCCGCGGACATGGCTGAGACGCGATCTTCCTCCACGCCTTGCGGCAAAGCGGACGCGATGCTCAATCCGTCCACGCTAACGATGGCTGAGGCTTCAATATCCGGTGAGGACGCTTGGAGCTCACGCAGACGATCCACCATTTGTTGTGTACGGTTCTTAGTCAAAACAACCCTCCACTTTTATGAAAACACCCCGTTTGCTCACGGGTGTCATCTTGAGAAATAGTTAGACTATTTTAGCACACGACAAGACGCTGTCAAGTTGAACGAATGCACTTGCAATATTTACAAAAAAGTAAGCCCCGGTGAATTATTACATCAAACTGCTAATAATGCTTAAAACCGCTATTGCTTGACGCTCACCGATCCCTGTGATAAACTACTGCCCGCTAATGGTCTCGTGGTGTAGCGGCCAAACATGCGGCCCTGTCAAGGCCGAGATCGCGGGTTCGAATCCCGTCGAGACCGCAGATCGTAACAATCGCTCCTTATAAGGAGCGATTTCCTTTTAATTGCCTGTTATGAAAATAGAGAAATTCGCGACACTTCTCCAAAAGCCTTGTGCTGGCTATTTCATTCATTCACTCGGGTTTTGAAGAAGAAACAGACTCTCACAACACCGCAATTGCAACCAATGAACCGAGTAGGCAGTAGAAGTGAGAACCATGATAATTGCTAGAAAAGAAATCAAGCATTGCATAAGATTATTTCAAAGGTTCAATTTGATATAGAGATTGATTCTTTGGTGCTAATTCCCACAATTCAAGCAATTCATTTTGGTGTTGGGATGTCCACTCAATCACCATGCCCAATGCGCGCGGTGGCAACTCTCCCTGAATAATCACAAATGCTCGAATATCTATTTGCGCTTTGAACTCTCCGTACTCGGCATGAAAATGTGGGGGGAGATGATCTCCGAAAAACATTTTGATACTGATGCCGAAGAAACGGCTGATCTCAGGCATGATTCAATTGTCGCAGTTTTGGGAGCACATCTTCAGGTTTCTTACGAGTGAGTTTCAGATAGATTGCCAATCCATCCATATCCACTTCTTCGTTCCAAATCAATTCGCCGCTTCTGCCAATTTTAACCTTCTCAAACTGGCTGTAATCGTTCCATAATGTAAATACGCCTACACCTGCAAACTCGGATAGATCAACCACGCCTTGCACACCATCTGAAAATTTGATGTTCAGGCGATACTTTTCCAGCGGTTTGACTTCTGTTATGAAAGGTATTTTTTCATCCATGTTTTGATTTTACCACTTCCCAATTTGGAATAACCAATAGCGAATATGGAATTCCGTTAGTAGAAATAAATATTCGAATGCAAACAGTCTAAGCAATTCCCTGTGCTGCGTTTTGCTAGCTGACTTATCTTTCGGGTTTTAGAAGTAAGCAAACGCTCCATTGTAGACATTAGTGAACATACGTCTCGACTTTAATGTTTTTATCGCAAAGTCCTTGACGGCCCCCATACATCGACATACAATCTGGAACGTCAATCAATCTGAAATATCTCCCAAGATATTTCACTTCTAGCTCATCGAATATCGAATTTTCCCTGTTACGCTCCGACGGTTCGTATCTCGTCGAGACCGCAGATCGTAACAATCGCTCCTTATTAGGAGCGATTTCCTTTTAATAGCCTGTTATGAAAATAGAGAAATTCGCAACACTTCTCCCAAAGCCTTGTGCTGGCCACTCAGTCATCAGTACAGACCTGAAGAAACAATTCGATTAAAGGCGATCCTGAATGGACCGCATCGTAGCTATTTCCGCGCAATTATTTGAATGAGCTTATAAAAATAGAATAGATCAAGCATTCCGAATCTTCAATTCGGAATGCTTCGCGTCATATGAAAATACCACATGAGCCGTGATTGATGAAAGATATTCAATTGAATCGTTTAAACGTTGAATGAAACATCACATGGATGTGTTGGCCAGACGTTGAAATTGGAAGATCAGGTCGCGTAGGGTACAAGATTGCTAAAAAAACGGACGGACGAGCCAGGTAGCCAGCACGGGTGTTTGGGGTTAATGGGACAGCGTTTCAGGTCAAGTTGAATCGTTCTCTTCTTTGTGTTCCTGAAATGCGACTTGGAGCGCCTTGCGCCCGATTATTTGATACGCGTCGTGCAACAGCGCTTCAATCCCAGGGTCGGGAATGAACGAAGCAGAGCCAAGTCTTTTGAGCAACGGCATCTCAATCGCAGGCGGATGGATCGAAATCGAGAATCCTTCTAATGGCGTTTCCAACCCCCAATAATTTGGCATGCAATCTTCTAGCGGAATGACTGCTTCGGCTTCTTCTGTTTCATCTTCAACAATCTCATCCGCGCCCGTGCGTCGTTTGCGAAGTTCCTGCATCACCTGTTCCTGCGTGCGTCCTCGTAAACGAAAGATCAAAAACGGATCTTCGTCAAATCGTTCGCCCAGAATATAATGCGCCGCCGCGACGTGTTTGCATGGGTTGGCGTAATCCGGACAGGAACAATCCGTCTTTAAGTCATTGCGTTGCGAAGGGAACAGGCTCACCTTTGCAGCTTCAAAAGCCTGCTCGATCTCCCGCGGCATTTCTCCCGCCAGCAATTGTGCGCTGAAAATCGCCTGCTCGGCAAGCGCATCAATAACCTTGTTCCATTGGGCATTGGTCAGGGGCGTGATCTGGATTTTGATTTTATATGGCGCGCGCTGCGATCCCTGCACGCGTGCGGTAATGCCATCTTTGGTTTCTTCAATTGCAAGCACCTGCCCCTTGCGTGCATAACTTCGCCCGCGAGCGAGGCGACCCGAATCCACCAGTTGCTCCAGCGCGGCGATCCATCTCTGCGACCACCAGTTCTTTCCAAATGCTCCGCGCTCGACTCTGCGCCTTGATCCCGTCTTTAGCTTGAATGGCCTTTGTCGGCTTGAACCAATAGTCGTACGGCATGTCATGACCTCCTCAACGCGACAACCTTGCGCAATTCATCCGTGCTCATCTCGGTGATCCAATTTTCGCCGCTTCCGACCACTGCCCGTGCCAACCCTTTTTTGGATTCGATCATGTCGTCAATCATTTCTTCCAGCGTTCCCGTTGTGACGAATTTATGCACCTGCACATTGCGCTTCTGTCCGATGCGGAATGCGCGGTCTGTAGCCTGATCTTCCACTGCGGGATTCCACCAACGGTCAAAATGAAAAACATGGTTGGCGCGCGTCAGGTTCAATCCTGTGCCGCCTGCCTTCAACGATAGAATGAAAATGGACGGGGCTCGTTCATCCTCCTGAAAACGTTTAACCATTTGATCGCGCACTTTCGCGGATGTGCCACCATGCAAAAACTGGGTTGCTGCGCCGAACGCGCCAGGCAAATAATTTGCCAGCATCTCGCCCATTTCCGAAAACTGCGTGAAGATCAAGGCGCGGTCGCTTTCCGCCAATACTTCCTCGAGCAATTCGCCGAGACGCTCTAGTTTGCCGCTGCGACCTGTCAAGTCAGTCAATAGGGATGATTCGCCTTTCTTACTCTTGCGCGTTTGATGAAGGTACTGCACGGGATGATTGCAAATCTGCTTCAATTGCATCAACATGCTCAATACCAGACCGCGCCGCTGAATTCCCTCTTCCTCCTCAATTCGCTTCATTGCATCCTGCACAACTGCTTCGTACAAAGTGGCCTGCTCTTCGGTCAGATTGCAATAGACTTTGGTTTCCATTTTTTCGGGCAGGTCTGAGATCACGCGCGGGTCTGTTTTGACGCGGCGCAAAATGAAAGGCGCGGTCAACTGCTTCAGTTGTTTCAAAGCAGATTCATCGTGATAACGTTCAATCGGCAATGCAAAGTTTGCGCGAAACTGCGTGCGGCCGCCGAGATAGCCTGGATTCAAAAAGTGCATGATGGACCATAATTCAGAGAGTCTATTTTCCACAGGCGTACCTGTCAGTGCAATGCGAAACTCAGCATTGAATTTTCGAATTGCCTGCGTTTGCTTGGCGGCTGGGTTTTTGATATTCTGCGCTTCGTCCAAAATCACTGCCAACCAGTTAATGGATTGGATGGATTCTGCATCCAAACGCGCGATGGGATAACTGGTGAGCATTGCATCTTTACCTTTGACTACATTCCGCATCTCTTCTCCCCTCAGTCTGTCACTGCCCCGATGAACATAGGTTTGCAGCCTTGGGGCGAACCTTTCAATCTCGCGCTCCCAATTGGTGACCACCGACGTGGGCGCGATCAACAAAACGGGGGCGGAAAGTTTTCCTGTTTTTTCTTTTTCACGCAGCAATAGTGAAATCGTTTGAATAGTTTTGCCAAGTCCCATATCATCTGCGAGACACGCGCCTAAGCCCCACTTGCGCAGGAAAGCAAGCCACGAATATCCATATAGTTGATACGGGCGTAATTGACCGAGCAATCCGATGGGTTGATCCAACGGCTCCAACTTATCTGATTGCTTGAATTGCTCCATCCATTCCCCAAACCAGCCGTCAGTGACCACATCATCCACAGGCAAGCCACCCGCGGATGTTTCACCGCCCAAGCCCATCCTCATCGCTTCAAGTAGAGTCATCTCGCCCCGGGTAGGACCCTCTTCCCAAAACTTGATTGCCGCTTCGATTTGTTCCGCATCCAGTGTTACCCATTGACCACGGATTTGCACCAGGGGAGACTTCAACCTTGCCAGCGTCTTAAATTCTTTTTCAGTCAACTCAGTCTCCCCGAGCGACAACTGCCATTGATAATTGACCAGGTTCTCCATTGTCATAATGCCTGGCGCTCCCGCTTCCTGTTTGGACTTCATCTTGACTTTCACCCCTAGCCGTGCGCCTTTCTTATTCCACCACGGTGGGACAAGCACACCAAAGCCCGCGCCTTCCAGCAATGGCGCAGTCTCTCTTAGGAATGTGTACGCACCATTGGTGTCTACTGAAAGTTCAGTAGGGCATTTCCTTTTCAGGCTGTCGGCGATGGGCGGGAATAACCGCGACGCGTATCCAAGACCTGTTAATAGTTTTTCCTGCGGCTGTTCAAAGCGATGGCCGAGATGAGTAAGAGCACCTTTGGTTTTCTTCCAGACTTCATCGGCGGAGATTAACAGGCTGGGGTCGTCTTTGGCTTGAATAAAATAATGTAATTGCCAGGCTTCTTTTGGCAGGGCAGGCGCCTGCAAGCGGAAGGCAATGCGGAACGCGGCATCGCCTGCAACATGCAGATTACGCATCCATGCCTTGTAACTAGCGGTGAGACTTTGCAGTTGCCCAAGCGAAGCTTTGATGGTTGGGTCCGCGCGGAATAACGCTTCAACCCAGTGAGCAGCAGGAGTATCCGCGCCAACATAAAAACGCGGCATGGAAGATTTTCCCCAAGTCCGCGCCAGTAAATCGCAGAAGTCGTTGAGAAAATTATTGAGCAACATGCGCGGCGATAAGGGCATATCTTCATTAGTTACAGCGGCTCGGCAAATGGCAGGCATCGCAACTTCTAATTGTGCCAGCCGGGCAGCGTCTTTGGCCGTGTCCAACACAGGAAGCCAGCGCGCTTGATATGTTTTTCCATCATCCGCGGACATAAGCGCGGGGATCATCTTATGCGCGGCTAGGGTCTCCAATACCAAGGCGCTGATCATGCTCCAGTAACGAAGATCAGCCGCGAGTGGAAAGGGTGTGTCCGTCGTCGAGCTGTGGGTCAACAAAACAGGCAGAGCATCAACAACGTTCATCCAAACCCCATTAATGAGGAATGAATCGAGCATTGGTTTTTGAAGATCCAAATCCCAGTTGTGGATGAGTCGAGGCGAGGGCAGAGGCACGCCACGCACGGCAGGCAGGCGAAGGATGGTGGTTTTTGATGCACCAACGAGATCAAAAATGTTTTTGAGGATGGCTGTATCCGCACAAAATGGATGCAGGCGGGACTTGGGTTTTTTCGCTGCGCGTGATTGTTTGGGCGTGGGCACTTCGGATGTTTCTGCCCAAAATAAAATGCCGCTTGGCCTTTCAGGTTGATAGAATGCATGAAGAACGTACATGAACAGCTCTCTATTCTTGCTTCTCGGAGAATTTGCCCGATATAAATGGTGCCTAATGATTTTAGCGCAGAAATTATTTCTTTGTGCCCGACCTATTCTTTTTCAATTCATAAATCAGGTCAAAATGACCACGCAACCGTAAACCGGTCCGGCCAGAACGTCGCCAAGCGGGTTGGCAATCACACTACCGCTGCGGATCAATTCGGTTTCTGGCGCGTTGCCTTGAATGCCAAAATAATCATCTGGACAATTAAAGCGCTAAGATATGGACAGGCGCTCAAAACGAAACAGCGTCCTTCATACGCAATATGGCCCATGGAAGACTGCCAAATTTCGCGCTCATCAACGGTTGGAGCACACCAGAGTTGGATTCCTTTTGAATACCTCGTCAGACGCAGAGCGGACATATAGTTTTCTCAGCAGATGGCAGATCCGGTTTTTCCAAGCCGTGTATCTAATATAGGAATAGTTGAGCCATCTCCCATACCCCAGATCAACCTTTCACTGGCCGTTGGTACCAGCTTGCGGTGTTTACCTAAAAAGACACCTTGGGGATCAAAGAAAAGCGCAGATCAATAAAGGGTCGAGCCATCGCGTTCAATGACGCCGACAACCAAATAAGCGCCAGCATTTTTTGCCATATCGCCAATTTGCTTGACCTCCGGGCCTGGCACATCAATCGCCGCCGACCAGTAACGCTGAAAACCTTCACGGCCCGCCGGTGAACGACTTCCCACGCGCGTACCAAAATCCAACCCTTTGGGATACCCTCCGATATATGCTTCTGGAAATACGGCCAACTGGACTTCCAGATGTCGAAGCTCCTCACAGTGCGTTTGCATACGCTACAAAGTTTTGGAAGTATTGAACATGGTTGCCCCAGCTTGAACCACTGCAACTCGTTGAGAATTCATCTCACGCTCCTTTTCGCTTCGCAAGGCTTTCGATTTCACCTGCGCCACAAACATCACTGCCAACCTTTTCGTAGCTGGTTGTGGCAATATACGAAGCGATGGTCGGCAAAACAGGCCTCTTGATTTTTCCTGAAAAAACCTAAAACCGGATCATTATCACTGGACTGGGGTCACCGCTGGAGGAGTGCAAGGTCCGATTGGAATTGTATAAGGACCATCCTCGACAAGTAATTGGTCCCTGCTTACGCCAGTGCTTTTCATTGCCCGCACTGACCATTCGATCCCTGCGGTAGCACCCGATAATGTAGTAGATGAGATTGGACCCAGATCTTCGGTGGAGCCGGTATATATCTTGGTTCCATCAGAAGCGACCGAGGTTTCGTTAAGCACCACCAAATCATAAACATCGTTTTGACTTGCACCATCAAAGACAAGCGGGGTTTTCAAATTGTAATTTTGACCCGAATATTTTACGTCTACAAATGCAACACGATTTCCCGGGTCCCTCACTTTTATTTGAAAATTAATGATGGCTGGACCAACGCTGGATGGGCAATTATAACTATAACTCAGACTGGCAGGCTTCGCCGTAGGAGTGAGGGTAACCGCAGCTTGAGAAGAACTTGCAGGTGGAAGAACACAAGGACCACTATACCCATATCCCCAAAGACGGAAACCTTGACTAGTATCTATGTTGAGAATGCACATCTGGATTACCTTCGATGATGCACTTTCGCTATTCTCTTGTGCTTTGGCTTGGATTTTGTATACCCCTACTGCAGGAGGTGTCCACTTCAGAACGGCTTGAGAACCCGTAGACGAATCCACGGCCCCAATCATTTGGTCATTCGCATAGAATGTGATATGAACTGGCTGATTACCAGCGCCCTGGATATCCGCTTGTGCAGCCAAATCATAGAGCGACTGAGGCCATACGACCGTAGATGTCCGAGGCGAAACAAGATCAACTGTCAAAGAATTTGAATTTGGAGTCATAGTCGGACCACAGCCAGACAGAAAAAGAATAGCTAGGGCAAAACATATGGATAACAAACGCAGGTTGAATTTCATTTTCACCTCTCCAGGGATAGTGTAATACTTAGCCCATTATAGTATTAAATCATAGGATTATCGTCAAAGGTAGACGATTGAGTTTCATCTTTCGCTCAGATAGCTAATCTTCAATCCGGATGTTTTCCATTTAATTTTCTCAACTCCTTTGTATCTATCCACAAAGGGAGGTTATTGTTAATTGCGATGATGCTCCAACATCGTTGTAGGCTTGTACGCTATAAGTAATTTGCTCACCAGGAGAAATATTTACGATGTCGGTATAAGTAGTGGAATTGGCTGGAAGATCGGCTATCCGATTGCCATTACGAAAGACATAATACCCATTTTCATTATTAGCATTATCGATCCAATTAAGGACGTTGGTCGTTGAAGTAGCATTGCAGCTTGCAACAGCAGTTAACTTTCCGGGGCGCGCAGGAACTCCCGCTGGTGTAAGTGGCGGCGGAGTCACTTCTGGAATATTCTGCGTGTTACCCACGATCGTGATATCCTGCGTTGCGACCCAGCATTCTCCTGATGAAGTTTGAATTAACCAATAGTTGTCCGACAAATCTTTTCCAAGCACAACTGCATTTTGATTCAGACTTACATCGGTGATGCTTTGATAATTTTCACCTGGTCCACTTCGGCATTGCGTGTTGGCTTTGATAACAGCCATTGGTGTTGCAGAGGGTGAGGGAGATGTTAAGACTGGCGTGGAAAGAGGCATCGCCGGCGATGTGCCGGTTGCGCTTTGAATAGCTTGCATCGTCTGTGCCACAACGGTAGCAATAGCAGATTGCGATTGTGATGAAGGCGTCAACTCTGCATTGATGTTGCAAGCTATTATGGCGAGGATTAGAAAACCAAAGGCTGCTAAAAATATTGTTTTTGATTTCATGGCTCTTCTTCACGTTGGGTAGTTTATTTACTGCAAACGATGGTGATGTTTGTTTCTGCAGACTCTCCTGCATCATTATAGACTGATATGCCATAGCTCACACTGCCAGCTGGAACAATGATTGCGGTATCTTGATATGTTGTTGTGCCAGCAGGCAAGTCGGCAATTTGAGTGTTGCCACGGAAAACGCGATAACCATTTGCATCTTTTGGGGCAAACCAGCTGAGGCTGGTTGTAACACTTTCGCCACTACTCCCAGGATATGAACACGAGAAATTAATAATTATGTCACCTTTGTTGAGCGGCACTGGCGCACTTTGAGTGCTGGGTTGAGGCGTGACTTCCGGCAAGCTTTCATAATCTCCGCTTGGAGAACCATCGCCCGCCAAGACCCAACAGGTACCCACGTTGTTCGGTGCTTGGATCAACCAAGCGCTCTGCAACGTATCTTTGCCGATCAGTTCGACCGTGACACCTCTGCTCAATGGGGCTACGGCTTTGAAGTTGGCACTCGTGCCGGTTCTGCATTGTGTATTATCGTTGATGTATAAAAACGGCTTAGCAAATGTCGGCGTGGAGGTTGGCGGCGAAATCGTCGGCGCTTTGAGATGTGCAGATTGTGTAGCCGCTTGATCGGTCAATGCGACGAGCGTGGAGGCAGCTTCGTTTACAGTTAGCGGCTCAGGAGTTTGGGCAGTTGTCCCACAAGCAGAGCAAAACAAGATCGGCGCGCTTGCAAGAATCAGAATGAGATTATGCGACTTCATGTGATTTCATTTTAGTCTTACATTTTCCATTGCTTCCAAACCACGAGGTCTATTAAAGGCACAATGATCTGCTTTAAGGTTTGCGCAGGCCGCTTGAAATATCCGCAAAGGCAATAAAAGTATAAGACTGACGCGAGCGGGCTTCATTCATGGCGATTGCGGCTTCGGCTAGGATTTGTTTGTCCGAGGCGATGTCGCTGCCGCTTTGGGTAGTGACACCAAGGTAGGCATTCCGCCGGGCAGATAACTTTCCGGTGGCGATGCTCTGGGTCGTACGAAATTGCCCAAGGATTCGTTCTGCCACGGCGCGTGCGCCATCGCTACCAGCCGATGGAAGCAGGATCAAGAAATCATCCCTATAATGTGCGGGCACATCCGAGATACGCAAAGTGCGGTCAAGCAAATTCGTCATGGCTTCGTGAGCCTGCTTTATAAATTCGGGTGCGAGATTCTCTGTAGCAAGTGCAAGATGCATCAAAGTCAATGGTCCAGGATACCGCTTAACGCGTGCGATCTCATGGTTCAATAGAATTTCAAATGTCTCGTAGGTGTACAAACCGGTATCACTTGCAAGTTGACGCCGTTTCTCCATTTTGAACTCCTTTAATTTCTGGGGTGATTAGATGGTCTATCATACTCCATTGCTAAATTGCGAATGTAGCTAAGGGTTAACAGTAATTGATTGAACCAGCGCATCCAGCACGGCAAGTGATGGGGAAAATTGATTGGGCGGCGTTGCGTTGAGTTGCTGTGCAATCGCGTTGAAATAGGATTGATCGTTGTGAAAGGGAATGCCGTTCCCAGGAAGAGGCGAATTGGGATTGTTATCAGGAGCAAGGAATGGCACTTGGATCGGGAGAATAACCTGCACGTAATACTGTCCATCATTGGTGATGCCGTGGAAATAATAGATTAATTCGCGGTTATTGATCGGAAGCGGACTCTCATCGATTTGAGTGAGATAACGAATTCCAATTCCGTTTGCAAAGTTAATGGATTGCACGTCGGCGTTAAACTGTCCGGCAGGCAAGCCCTCTGGCAGTCGCTGTCCATGTTGGTAGTGCATGGTTCGAAGACCTGAAATTATTTGTTGGTTGCCATCGCCATATTTGGAGTATTCGTCAGACTTAAATACGAGAATTTGCGGATTCAAAAGTGTACCTTGTATAGGGTATCCGTTTAATATGACCTTTGTGTGTTGCGGCATATTTCCCAAAGAAGGATTGACGTATGGAAATTCCACGTCAGTTGAGCTTGAGTTCGTGGTTCCGTTAGCCAAAATCGAAGGAATGTTCAAGTTGACATTTGCATAATTCACAGCCAAGGCTTGCGGAGTAGGGCTTGCCGTTGCAGTAGGAGTAGTTGTGGGACTAGCAGTGGGAGTCGATGAAGCCTGCGCCGCGCTGGTTTGTGCAGCGACTGTGACAGCCTGAAACGTGCTTGCTACGACAGTGGCAACATTGAGTTGAGGGGTTGCCGTGGGAGCCGTCGAAGGCAAGTTGCAAGCCACGATTATGACCAGAGTTGCAAAAGTCAAAAAAATTTTCCAAGCTTTGTTCATTTTTTCCTATAGGGTTTGAAAGGAAATGGATTGGATCAACGCATCCAGCGTATTCAACGATGGAGTGAATTGATCTGGCGTAGTCGCATCGATCCGGGATGTAACCTGTTTGAAATAATTTTCAAAATCCGAACCGGATGCGTTATTTTGTGGAAAAGCAACGCCGCCGGATGGCAGAGGCGAGTCCGGATTATTGTCGGCGGGCAAGAACGAGAGGTTGACAGGCAGGATCGCAACAATATAATATTTGTCATCACTGGTCAAGCCTTCGAAGTGATAGAACAGTCCGTCATTGTTGATTGGCGAGACATCCGATGAATATTGCGTCACGATGCGGATGCCGGAGCCCCCGTTGAAGGGAATAATTTTTTCCTGCGCCGAAAATACTTGTCCTGCGTTGAGAAAAGGAATGACGGGCAAAACATCATTAAAGTATTGTGTATTTGGATTTGCCAGAATAACCTGCAATCGTTTAATGCTCTCAGCCGCTTTTTGATTCACTGCAGCATAACCCGGAGCCGGATAAACAAAAATCTGGGGAACCTGGAAACTACTTTCAAGTGAGTAGCTTTGCAGAGTGATTTGTACATGAGCAGGTGCCACATCTAAAGACATGCCAGTTTGGTCAGTCACCTCATCAATCAGGTCGGCGCGGGCGCTGATTGCCAAGTTGTTTGGAATGATCAGTCTTATAGGCGAAGCAATAAACGGAATCCCGCTTTGTGTCACTACAGCCACTGAAAGCGTCGGCGACGGTGTAGGTGCGGACATATTATCCAAACTGCATGCGAGGATAATCGGGATAGAAATGAAGGTAATGATGAGTCTGAGTATGCCCTTTGAGTTCATTCTATTTTCTTGATTTAGATACCGGCTCTTCGATGACAACCACGCTTTCCTGTTCATTCGGATCGTTGCGTGCCACGACTGCGATGACTTGTTCTTTATCGCTTAGGTTTACCGGCTGATGAGGAACATTAGGCGGAATGAACAAAAAATCACCGGCTTCGTTGATACTGGAATGTTCAAGGCTTGGACCATATTTCGTCTCGGCACGACCTTGAATAATGTAAATCGCTGTCTCGTATCCGTTATGATAATGCGGTGTTGCCTTTCCTCCCGGTGGGATGACGACAAGATGCATGCACAAATGAGTTGACCCAGCCGTATTTGAAGAAATTCCCTCGAAGTTCGGCAAGCTTTGTTTAGTCAGATGTGTGCCCTTGGGCCGCACTGTAATAACAGGTTTATCTTCGAGAGTCATAATCGTTTTCCAACTTTCAGTTCTGCGTGTTGCACCTTGTGTGCGGACCAATCGCTGAAGCTGGGACTGCCGAAGACATGTTTGGATGCGATCTTTATCATAACTCTCTCCTTTGGTTGGTAGAGATGATTCTAGTACAAAGGTTAGTCGATTGCAAATAAAAAAACTGCGACAGAAATAATAATCCGTCGCAGTTTTTTTATTTGGATTATAGTTTGTAAGGATTAACGCACAAATGCCTTGCGGCCGGCATAGACAGCGTTTTTGCCCAGTTCTTCTTCGATACGCATCAACTGGTTATATTTCTCGACGCGCTCTCCGCGGGCCGGTGCGCCGGTCTTGAGATGCCCGGTACCCATTGCTACAGTGAAATCAGCGATAAATGAATCCACCGTCTCGCCGGAACGATGGGAGACCATTGAGCCCCAACCTGCCTTGCGCGCCATTTCAATCGCGGCAATGGTTTCAGTGAGCGAACCAATCTGATTGAGTTTGATCAAGACTGCATTGGCAACATTTTCTTTAATACCGCGTGCAATGCGCTCGACGTTCGTAACAAACAAATCATCACCCACGAGTTCGATTTTCTGACCTAATTTTTGATTGAGCAATTTCCAGCCGTCCCAGTCATCCTCAGCGAGTCCATCTTCGAGCACCACAATGGGATATTTATTTGCCCATTCAGAATATAACGCGACCATTTCGGCAGACGTCACTTTGCGATTCTCAGTACGCAGGTTGTATTTGCCATCTTCGTAAAAACCGCTGGAGGCTGGGTCGAGCGCAATAGCGATCTGCTCGCCGGGTTTGTAACCGGCTTTCTCAATAGCTTTGATTATCAATTCAACTGCATCCGAATTTTTCTTGAGCGCGGGAGCAAAACCGCCTTCATCTCCCACACCTACGGAATATCCATCGGATTTCAAAACGCCTTTGAGCGATTGATAGACTTCACTTCCCCAACGCAGCGCCTCGTGGAAATTAGGCGCTCCGACGGGAGCGATCATAAATTCCTGAAAGTCGGTGCCTTGCCAGTTGGCGTGTACGCCGCCGTTCAAGATATTGAACATTGGCACGGGCAATGTTCGAGCGGAGTCTCCACCCAGATAACGGTAGAGCGGCTTACGGTCCGAATTGGATGCGGCACGCGCCACGGCCAGACTAACGCCCAAAATGGCGTTCGCACCGAGTTTGGATTTGTTCGGCGTTCCATCCAAATCGAGCATGGTTTGGTCAATCGCGGATTGTTTTCCCGCCTCTTTCCCCGGCAGAGCTTTGGCAATCGGTCCATTGACATTCGCCACCGCCTTGAGAGTGCCTTTGCCTCCGTATCGCTTCTTATCGTCGTCGCGCAATTCGA
Source organism: uncultured Chloroflexia bacterium (assembly GCA_963783295.1). Classification (GTDB taxonomy): domain Bacteria; phylum Chloroflexota; class Anaerolineae; order Anaerolineales; family Villigracilaceae; genus Fen-1038. The sequence continues at coordinate 135,391 of CAWAMX010000004.1, forward strand.
GCGCTTCGTGAACGCCTGTGGAAGCTCCTGAAGGAACGGCAGCCCGACCTTGCGAGCCGTCTTCCAAAACAACATCCACTTCGACAGTGGGGTTGCCGCGCGAATTAAGAATTTCGCGGGCGTGTACAGATACAATCTTAGACATTTTTATTTCTCCTTTTTATATTCACCGAAAATCGCAGATATGTTTTAGGCGATCCCGGCTAAATGTTGAACTTGAGAATCCAGCGCACTGGAAAGTTCTAGATGAACCTTGCCATGCCATCCCAGCTTATGTGGGCGGCTACCTTGCAAATCAGCCCAACTGACGGGCATTACCCGATATTACTTGCTCGCAGTAAAAAGCCTCTACCAGCAGGATCGCGGTAGAGGCTATCAGTAGTGGATTTGGCACAGGCTTTTCGCTGACGAGCCTCATCACCAGCGTGCCCAATTGATTACTGTAAAAATTATACCACCGTTATAAAGCTATCCTTCTATGGCTTGGGATGTGCAGTGAAGAAATCCCACATGAGGTCTGTTGCAGAAATCGTATGTGTTGGCTGATCACCGCCCGGCCAGGCTGGACCATTTCCTCCAGGCCAAGCATGTCCGCCGCCAACGATGGTGTAAAGTTCGATGGCCGTTCCATTAGCACAATTGGAATGGGTATCGTGTTGAATATCCGCGAAAGCGTTGGTCAGTGACGTGGTTGGACACTGATCGAACTTTAACCATGAATCAATTGTGTCTTTGACCGAAACAAATGCCACATCCGCCAGGGATTTGTCGCCGACGCCGCCATTATAAGGAATATGTTGATCAGATGTGCCGTGAAATTCAATGATGGATACCGGTTGTATCGGATGGCATTCAGGATAATTTAACGTGCCAGATACAGGACCGATGGCGGCGAAAATATTTGATGCGTCACAAGCCAGACGTTGAGCCATTATGCCGCCATTTGAGAGTCCGGTTGCATAGATACGCTTGGTATCAATCTTGTATTTAGACTCGATATCAGCCACGATAGTTCGCACAAAACCGACGTCATCAATATTATTCTTCATAGCATAGCCGCAACAAGTTCCGCCGTTCCAAGTCAAAAGTTTATCTCCGAGCAACCCAGTGCCGTCCGGATAAACGACAATGAAGTCTTTTTCATCTGCCAGTGGTTCAAAATTTGATGTGAGCATTTGGGTGGATGCATTTCCGAGACCGCCATGAAAATCAAAGACAAGCGGCACAGGCTGATCGCTGGTATAGGATGACGGGATATGCAAAACATACCTGCGTTGAAGTCCGCCGAAAGTCAATGTGTGCGTTGTGTCATTCGATAAGATTGAAGTTGAATTAAAAGTTCGAGCACAAGCCAGCAAGCTCAAGGTCAGTATAAGAATCGCAAATCCAATTCGTTTCATGATTTCGATAAATTGTCCTCGATAAATTTTTTCCAGACCGGATACTCATCCGGATTCCAAATGCGACGCAAATCTTTCGAAGCATCTTCCAGTTTCCATCCGAGACGCCGAACACGGTACAACATGATGAAGCCTGATGCACGGAAGTTGGCGCGACAATGAACAAGCAGCTTGTCATCTCTATGTTCCTCCATTGCTTTCATGAAGGCCTCGAGATTTTGCTCTGTAGGCGATTCCCACTGCACGGGAATGTTGATGTATTTCATTCCCAGCGACTCGACCAGTGCACCTTCGTCCCTCAAATCTTTTGCGGGATCGAATGGCGCCAGATTGATCACCTCTTTAACTCCCGCCTCTGCAATGGATTTCATTTGCTCAGCGGTCGGCATTCCACTGCTGAGTAGTTGATCCGTAAGCGGCAGGAAGTTATAAATATCTTTTAACATTATTTCACTCTCACTACTTTTCCATTAGTCATTTTTATCAAATCATCGGGTATTAATTCGAAGATAGCGTTCGGCGTTCCCGCCGCGCCCCAGATGGTTTGATATTGAAGTAAATCTTCGTCGAGATAAGTTTCCATTTTTTGCGTGTGCCCGAGCGGAGGCACCCCTCCAATCGCAAAGCCGGTCACCGTGCGAACAAAATCTGCATCGGGACGAACGATGGATTCGCACGCATATTCGCTGATGCGTTTCTCATCGACACGATTTGCACCACTGGTTAAAACAAGAATTGGCTTGTTGCTCGTCTTGCCTTTGAAGATCAATGATTTGATGATTTGTCCGAGTAAACAACCCGCGCGATCCGCAGCTTCCTGTGCAGTACGCGTGCTTTCCGTGAACTCGATCACTTTGCAATCGAAACCCTGCGAGCTTAAGAGGTCCTGCACTTTTTGAGCTGATGATGAAAGCTCCATATGACCATCCAAATATTTATTAGAGTTTATATAAAGTATAATGCAATATCATCGAAAAAAATAATTTATGAGATTGGATCATGCCCGATAAGAACCTTAAAAGGCATAGTACTTTCGGGTTGACAACTTTTGTTAAGATTGGTGTATAATAGGCGACACCTTAACAATCGGGTAATTATTGTTTTCCTCCTAGTTGCAACCATTCTCAGCCAATGTCCATTTCTTCTCTACTTGTTGTCGAAGGCAGATACGCAGATATTCCTTCATTTGCAACCGAATTGCAAAAGAAGGGTTTTGAAGTTCATAATGTCACCAGTGGCAGTGTCGCAGTATCGCGTCTTGAAAAAATCAGCCCGACTATTGTGGTGGTCAATGCCGCTTCCTTAAGAAGCACAGGGCTTCGCATTTGCCAATCCATTCGTGAAAAGAATCCAAAGTATCCAATCGTTCTTATTCTTGCAAAAGAAGCGAAGGTCGACAAAGATATTGCCGATGCTGTATTAATCCTGCCGTTCACCGCACAGAAATTGGTTAATCGCATTAAGCCGCTTTTACCGGGCGATGGTAAAAACATGATCCATGTTGGGCCAATCCGACTCGATGTGGAACGTCGCCGCGTCCGATGTCTCGGGAAAAGCACGAAGTTAACACCGCGCCTGATCACTCTGCTTAAAATGTTAATGGAAAAACCGGGGGAAGTAGTCGAGCGTGATGTCCTCTTCAAAAAAGTATGGGAAACCAATTACACAGGCGACACGCGCACGTTGGATGTTCACGTTTCCTGGCTTCGACGCGCGATTGAGGTTGATCCGTTAAAACCAAAATTCTTAAAAACCGTTCGCGGTGTTGGATATCGGCTAGACATTTAAGTTTGGTGCAAAACACGCCTCCCTTTTTGACCTTCAAACGAGTCACCGTTCTATTATTCATCTTTACACTGGCAGCGTGTGCGTCCCAATCCACGCCGACATATTTTATTCCTCCAACACAGTTCATCGAAATTACTCCAACTCAAATCATTGTCCGCGTCCCAACTTCAACCATTGTCCCCACACCCACGGTTATTTCCACTCCCACACCCTGTGCGAACGGTCTGACTTTCGTTAAAGACATTACGGTTCCAGATAATACAGCTTTCGGTCCAGGCCAATCCATTGATAAGCAATGGTTGGTCACGAACAGCGGAACCTGCAAATGGGATTCAAATTATCGCTTGAAGTTAATTAATGGACCAGCGATGGGCGCGGCAACAGAACAAGCTCTTTATCCGGCACGCGCGGGGGCACAGGCAACACTTCGCATCATCTTTACGGCACCGTCAGACACGGGAACGTATATCAGCACATGGCAGGCTTTCGCTCCAGGTGGAGAAGCGTTTGGCGACACAATCTATATTCAAATTGTTGTTCAATGAATTGATTAACATTGACAATTATTGAAGGATTAGGATAACCACAGCACTGTTGTTGCTCGAGGTTATAGTGACCGTAAGAATTTTGCTATCATTTGTAAAAAGCATCACGCCTCCCTGTCCGCCGCCTTGAGCACTGAAAGAAGACGACCAGCCGAGAGTTTTGAGTTGATCCGTATAAAAGGTTTGAACGTCGGTGGCACTCGCGGTCGCTTTGAAGCTATAGGTGGTCTTATTGAATTCCTGGCCCGCTGTGGCTTGAGTCATGATCGGAATATTGTTCCAATTGCTAACAGGCTTTCCGGTTGGATTCAGGTATTTACTGACCTCTGGCATCGAGGAAGGCAAGGCCTCCAGTGTGGATAGCGGCATTGATGAGGGCAATGCCTCCAGTGTGGATATAGAAACCGGATTGGATGTTGCAATCGCTTCTGCAGTAGATGCAAGTCCTTTGGCTTGGTTGATCGGATTGGTGATCAGCCCACAGGCGAAGGAAAATAGAATCAGTATGGATAGTAGGATAAATCTAAAGATGCGCGACATAACTCTCTCCTTTTTGTAGATAATTATAAGTGCATTGCTAATTTGAAAAATGGGCCGATTGTACTATTTTATTTCCTTGCTGATAAAATACTATGAGTTTCAAATCTTTGGAGGTCTCTATGACCACTTTGCCTTGGTATCACAAAACCACCATCTACCAAATATATCCGCGCTCATTTTATGACAGCCACAACGATGGTATTGGCGATATTCAGGGAATCATTCAAAAATTGGATTACATCAAAGAGCTGGGATTTGAATCGATTTGGTGCTCGCCGTTCTTTGCCTCGCCTCAAGCGGACTTTGGCTACGATATTTCCAACTACACCGACATCGCTCCCGAATACGGAACGATGAGCGACGCGTTGCAATTGATCAAAGAGACTCATCGGCGCGGTATGAAAATCATTTTCGATATGGTGATGAACCATACTTCCAGCGAACATCCGTGGTTCAAGGAATCGCGTTCATCGCGAGATAATCCAAAAGCGGATTGGTATCTTTGGCGCGACAAACCCAATAATTGGCAAAGCATGACGGGCGGGAGCGGCTGGCATTACGCGAGCGAACGGGATCAATATTATTGGGCCAGCTTCCTTCCTTTTCAGCCCGATTTGAATTTCCGAAACCCCGAACTCAAGAAGACCATGTTGGATATCGTCCGCTTCTGGCTTAGCAAGGGCGTAGATGGTTTTCGAATGGATATCTTCAATGTGATATATAAGGATGTCGAGTTCCGAAACAATCCGTTTACTTTTGAACTCATCCCGACGGAAACCAATCCATCCGGATTCTTTCAGAAAGCAAAATATACACTCAACCAGCCAGAGAATTATGAATTCGCAAAAGAATTGAGAAGTGTGTGCGATAAGTTTGGAGATAGACTTCTATTGGGTGAAGTCAGCGGAAGGCGTGATGCGCTTCGTAAATTTATGGGCGGCAAAATAAACGATGGCCTGACGTTGGTCTTCGATTTCGGAATGATGGATTTCAAATTCAATGCCCGATATTTTCATGATTTGATTGAAGACATCGAAAGGCAATTTCCCGATCCGTTTATGCCGGTTTATGTTTTCAGCAACCATGACCGAGCCAGAAGCATCTCGCGCTTGAGAAATGACATTCGAAAAGCAAAGTCCCTGCATTTGCTTGAACTCACCGTGCGCGGCGTGCCATGTATGTATTATGGTGAAGAAATCGGGATGACGAATGCAAAGATCGCTTTTGCGCAGGCGCTTGATCCCATTCCGCATAAATTCCAATCCATTCCTCGTTTCGTTTTTGACATGCTCGGCATGACCCTCAACCGCGACGAAGTCCGCACGCCGATGCAATGGAATAAATCAAAGAATGGTGGTTTTTCGTCAGCGAAAAAGACCTGGCTGCCGGTACATCCGAATTACGATGTGGTCAATGTGGAGAGTGAAAATAAAGATGAAAGCTCTTTGCTCAATACTATTCGTGCAATTTTGAAAATCCGAAATGAGCACAACGCGCTTCAACAAGGCTCGCTGGAATTAATCGCTGGCTTGCCAGACAACGTACTTGGCTATCGCAGAAAATCAGGTGCTGAGGAAATTATCGTAGTTTTGAATTTTGGCGAACCAGAAAAGCAATTCCCGCTCAAGGCTGGAAGTTGTATTTTCAAGCTATCGAAGCGGGACGAGTTGAAAAGCGGTGAAATAAATCTATCTGGATACGGTGGGATGATTTTGAAATCCTGACAACTCCCCACGGCCTTTAGCCAGGGGGTTCTGGAGAACCCTCATGCTCTCCACCATCAAACGTATCCCATGGAGGCCTTACATGATTTATCACCAGATTTTACAGACGAGCCGCTCTGACGTCTTTCGACGTTGACCCGCAGGTCTATCGTAGTTTGAGTCTTGCCTCCTGCGCATCCGCCAGGAGCGTTGTCCGCACCGCGCCCAAATAGGGGCCATCAGGAAGCACTCCACTGTTCAAGTTTTATCGGCAGACAGATTCCTCTGCCGAACCGCATACTTGTTAATGGGCTGAGGCAATCCTATCACACCATCACGCCTTACACCTGCACCCACCGCAGGTGCGGTATATCCCCACCGCTGAAGCGCGGGCTTTACGGCGCTTTTTCGGTAAACAAAAAGGGCAACCATGAGGTTGCCCTTTCGTCAGTTATTTCAATTTATCTTCCACTGCTTTCGCAACTTTACTCAATGCTTCAGTGAATTTCGATGCGTCAGGCAAACTGCCTTGCGCCATGTTTGGACGTCCGCCGCCACGCCCACCGATGGCAGTGATGAGATCGCCCGCTTTCAGTCCGCGTTTGACGAGATCCTCGGTTAAAACCGCGATGACAGTTGTTCCCGTTGCCAAGACTGCAATGCCGTTGTTAGGATATTTCTCACGGAATTTATCAGCCAGAGAGCGCAATGTATCGGCATCGACATTCGCAATCTCTACTGCAAGCACATGTACATCCTTGACCATTTGAACATTGGATATCTGCGAAGCGAATGTTGCAAGAGCCTGTTGTGTTCTAAGAGACGCAACCTCTTTCTTTGCTTCGCTTAATTCTTCTTCAAGTGTTTGTACTTTTTGCGGGACTTCATCAATACCGGATTTCAATGTCGAGGCAGTTTGCTTCAACATCTTGAATCTCCTGGCAATCAAGTCGTATGACCCTCGGCCAGTGACTGCTTCGATGCGGCGCACGCCCGCCGCGGCTGACCCTTCGCTAACGATGATGAACGCGCCGACATCCGATGTGCGTTCGAGGTGCGTGCCGCCGCATAGTTCATAGGAATATTTCGGCAGTTGCTCGACCAGTGCAGTTGGATGTTCAATCGCAGTTTCATCGTAGGTTTCTGCGCCAACAGGCATGATGGTGATCGTGCGGACGGTATCGCCATATTTTTCGCCAAAGAGCGCCATGGCGCCTTCGGCAATCGCGTCTGCCCGCGCTTTGAGGCGCGATGTGACTTCCATATCCGCTGCAACTGCATCGTTGACAATTTTCTCGACGCGCTCGATTTGTTCGGGCGTCATGGCCTCGGGATGATTGAAGTCGAATCGCAGGCGATCAGGTGCGACCAGCGAACCGGCCTGCACTGCATGTGGGCCAAGTACTTGATGCAACGCGGCGTGCATGAGATGGGTCGCAGTATGGTTGCGCATGATATCGTGGCGGCGCGCGGGATCCACTTCAGCGATGACTTTATCGCCGACCTTTGGCTGGCCGGAGATGACTTCGCCGATATGGACTATGACGCCTGCCGCAGCACGGCGCATAGAAGTGACTTCGATTTCCCAGCTCGGCCCCTCTCCTGCTCTCCTCAAATTCTTCGAATTTAGGGAGAGATTTTTTATGTAGCCCGTATCACTTACCTGACCGCCAGACTCGATGTAGAAGCCCGTCTTGGGAAGAATCACTTCAACTTGATCGCCAAAGGAAACAGAGTCAACAGATTGTCCGCTGGCGATTAATGCGAGAACTTCGCCATCCACGCGCGGGCTGGTGTATGGATCGTATTCCACGCCATGCTCGCCGAGCTTCTTTTTCTTTTGCAAATCTTTCAAGATGCCAGAGAAGAACTCCGCATCTTCGCCACCCATCTTGCCGATGGCTTTGCCGCCGCCCGAAGCTTTGCTGTGTTCATCTTTCGCGGCATTGAAGCCAGCTTGATCGACTTCGAGACCTTGTTCACGCGCAATGTCACGCGAAATTTCATAGGGCAAACCATAGGTTGCATAAAGATCGAAAGCGCGGCGGCCATCAAGCACAGTCTTTTTCTGCTTGCCAAGCTCTGAGAGCAGATTCTCCAAATGAGCGGTGCCCGTCTCAACCGTGCGTGCAAAGCGGATTTCTTCTCTTGTCAAATTATCGAGAATCGCGCCGCGGCTTTTTTCCAATTCAGGATAGAACGCTCCATATGTTTCAATCACTGCCTCCGCCACTTTGGCTAGGAAAGGTTCATGCAATCCAATTTTGGTGCCGAAGCGCGCCCCGCGTCGGATGATCATGCGCGTCACATAATTGCGGCCCACGTTGCCCGGCACAACGCCATCGGCAATGAGGAACGACGCCGTGCGGACATGATCGCAGACGACGCGATAAGGCGTGAAATCGGCAAGCATTTCCTTTGCGGTGTGACCCGTGAGCGAGCGCAGAACGTCGAGCGATTTGGTGAAGAGGTCGGTCTTGTAATTGGAGTCGACGCCTTGCAAGATCGAGACCAATCGCTCGAAGCCCATGCCGGTATCGACGTGTTTGGCGGGAAGCGGATCGAGCTGGGTGGCGCTGAGGCGGTTGTATTGAATGAACACCAAATTCCAAAGCTCGACAAACCGGTCGGTATCCAGCGTTTCTGCAGTGACCTTGCTTTCGTCCGGACGCAGATCAAAATGCATCTCCGAGCACGGACCGCATGGACCAGTCTCCGCCATTTCCCAGAAGTTATCTTTGCGTCCCATATAAAAAAGGTGATCGGAAACGAAGCCGGGTTGTTTAAGCCAGTTGGCCGCTGCCTCTTCATCGGTGGGAATATCGCCTTTATCATCCTTGAAGACCGTGGCGTAGAGGCGATTTTTATCGAGACCCCAAACTTCGGTGAGCAATTGCCAGGCCCATGCGATGGCTTCCTTTTTGTAGTAATCGCCGAACGACCAGTTGCCGAGCATTTCAAAGAAGGTGTGATGCGTATCGTCGCGGCCCACATCGTCGAGGTCGTTGTGCTTGCCCGCCACGCGCATACACTTCTGCGAGTTGACGGCGCGTTTATACGGACGCTTGTCGGTGCCGAGGAACACATCCTTGAATTGCACCATACCTGAGTTGGTGAACAGCAAAGTCGAGTCGCCGCCGGGGACGACGGACATCGAAGGCACGGCAGTATGCCCATGCTCGACGAAGAAGTCAATGAAAGTTTGGCGGATTTCCGCACCAGATAATTTCTTGGGGCTCATTTGATCTCCAGGTATTTGAAGTGGGGGAATTATACCAATGATCGGTGCTGGCAGTTTTGGCTGAATCGGAGGTACAGTTGGAAGCGGGCCTGAAATCAGGCCGCATCCTGTACCAGCCAAACGGCATGCACTTTGAACCCATCGGTAAGAACGACGGTTCCACTGACATTGGGGTGCACGTCAACCCGGATCTCGACAAGAAGGTCAACGACGGTTTCCGGGGCAAATGGGTGAATGCGGAGAACGTCAGCGACAGCGAGGCGGAACTGATTGCCTTGTGGAATAGCAAGCACTCGAACGATCCCATCCCCACCGACTAACCTTTCCATCCCTGTCCGATTACCAAATTAAGCCGCTTAACTTTCAAGTTTAGCGGCTTAACTTTTGGGCTTGTCGGCTGAATTCCTGTCTGAGGAAAAAGTGCGGCCAAAAGGGACTGTTATCTTGTAGGTTTAGCAGATTTCCGCACCAGCGAGTTTCTTTATAAAAGATTCAAATGTTGAAGTGATAGAAGTATACCGAGAATGTAATTCTTGAACTACGTGCCGCGCAATTCTTTTTGCGCTACAATCATGACAGAAACAGGAGGCACTGATGGAATTCCATGATATCGTTGTCAGAAGAAGGATGGTGCGAAATTTTGCGGACAAATCCATTCCGCCGAAGATCATTGAGCGCATCGTTGAACTCACGCGTCATGCACCTAGTGCGGGTTTTACGCAGGGACAATCGTTTATCATCGTCACTCGTCCGGAGTTGAAAAAGGCAATTGCGAATACATGTGAGGAAGAGGAATACGTCAAGGATGGGTTTGACGCCTTCATCTCAAAAGCACCTGTACTCTTGATTCCCTGCACAAGCGAGGCGGCTTATCATCGCCGATATCAGGAAACCGACAAGGTCAACGAGAATGGAACGGAGATCGTCTGGCCCGTCCCGTATTGGTTTATGGATATTGGCTGTGCTGTCATGATTGCCTTGCTAGCCGCGATAGACGAAGGACTGGTCACAGCCTTTGCGGGATCAAAAGATTTGGATGCGCTTCGCTCGCTCCTATCCATACCGGCGGAGGTCACCCCGGTCGGAGTCATCGCTGTGGGCTACCGCGCTCAGGACATTCCGTCACCGTCTTTGAAGCGTGGGCGCAGACCGGATCAGGAATATGTTCATCACGAGAAATGGTAATGCGAATTTTTATAGGTTATATAGTTGGTTTCATTGGACCGAATCCCCAACCCCTTTCTAAGTGGGAAGGGGTCCGTGTTTCTCCCCCCGTAGGGGGAGGTTGGTAGGAGACGCATAGCGGTGAGAAGGTGAAATGATAAGTTATACTTTACTTATGAACCTGCAAAAACCCTCTCCCGATCCATTGATTTCTTCGTCCGATAGCAATGAATACTTCAACTCCATCAGCCACCTGATGGGCGCGATTTTGTCCATCTCAGCGCTGGCGGTTCTGGTCACTCTGGCGGCCATGGACCATAAGCCTGTACATGTCATCAGCTTCGCAATCTATGGCACGAGCCTGTTCCTGTCCTTTCTGTTCAGTTCCCTATTACACTTCTTCCTGCTCTTCAAAAAATATTTGCGCGTCCTCGGTGTTCTCGACCATAATGCCATTTACCTGCTCATCGCAGGCACCTACACTCCATTTTGTTTGGTCATCTTGAACGGGGCAACAGGTTGGGTTCTATTTGGCATCATTTGGAGCCTGGCGGTTTTCTTCATCACACTCAAGTCCATTTTCTTTACGAAGATTTCCGTCCTGATGTCGAACATCAGCTACTTGCTGATGGGCTGGGTTATCATTTTCCTACTCGGTCCCATTTATAAACAACTTGGCATGGGGGCCATCTCCCTTCTCATTGCTGGCGGACTTTTTTATACCGTCGGCGCTTTGATCCTTGGGAATGGAAAGCCAAATCCATTTCCACCGCATTTTGGCAACCATGAGATTTGGCATGTCTGTGTTTTGGCAGGCAACATATTTATGTTTTTGGTCATGTTGTTTTATGTCCTGCCCTATCCGAAGTGATTATATTCAGTAATACCTCAACAGGAGACTTTATGTACACAACCGATATGTATGAAGGCGTTCACGCTGAAACCGTCACGATGACCGGCGCAAACGGCGATTCGATTAACGCCTATCTGGCGCGTCCGCTTGGGAAGGGTCCCTTCCCGTCCATGGTGCTGGCGCATCACATGCCCGGCTGGGATGCCTGGTATCGCGAGATCACCTTCAAGTTTGCACTTCATGGCTATGTGACCATCAGCCCCAATTTATTCTTTCGCCTGGGGCATGGCACACCGGAAGATATCGCCGCAAAAGCCCGCGCCGGTGGCGGCGTGCCCGATGATCAAGTCGTCGGTGATTTGGCGGGCGCGCTGAAACATGTGCGTGCTTTGAAGGATGTCAATGGCAAAGTTGGAATCTTCGGAACCTGTTCCGGCGGACGACATGCTTTTCTCGCCTCCTGCCGCGCTCCGGGCTTCGACGCGCTGGTGGATTGCTGGGGCGGCAACGTGGTGATGCGGCCTGATCAGCTTTCGCCGAAAACGCCGGTCGCGCCCCTGGATTACACCAAAGATTTATCCTGCCCTATTCTTGGGTTGTTTGGCAATGATGATACAACTCCTTCGCCGGAGCAGGTCAATCTCCATGAAGCAGAACTCAAGAAATACGGAAAGAATTATGAGTTCCACCGTTACGACGGTGCAGGTCACGGCTTCTTTTATTATCACCGTCCTATGTATCGCCAGGCGCAGGCCGTGGATGGCTGGGAAAAAGTCTTTGCCTTCCTTGAAAAGTATTTACCCTAAGGAGAACATTATGTGCACAATGATTGCGGAAAAAGTAAAGGTGGAAGGCAGTGGTAAAGGCACGAGTGGCTGGTTTACTTTGAATCAGGCCAATGTTTCGTATGACCATCCATTCAACGCGCCCTATGAATATGCACTCAACATTGACTTCGTGAACGAGTCGCTTGGGCCATCGGCGCGGGTCGCCGTTGAATTGAGCGAATCTGCCGCCCGTGATTTGGTGCGGACGATCATGTCCGCGCTGGAGCAAGCCGAGGCGGGCGGTCACTTGTCCAAAAAATAAAGCTACAGCGAGTGGCTCGACACCTATTTGGTCCAGTCCCTACGCACTTCCATTTAAAATCGTTATCGCCATCTAATAGTAGACCTTTGAGCTATTGAAATTCAATTAGGAATATCGTATAGTATTTTCAGACAAAGGAGAGATGTATGAAAATACAACATTATGGCTGGCATCCCGATTTGCCCGACCAGCGGGATTATCTGTTCTCGGTGGTTTATGGAACCGCCGCGCAACTGCCGCCCGCCGTTGATTTGCGGCCGAAGTGTCCGCCGATTGAGGACCAGAAACAACTCGGTTCATGCACCGCCAATGCTTTGGTCGGCGCCTTGGAGTTTCTCGAAGTCAAGGATGGCGATCCATTCGTGACCTTGAGCCGACTCTTCGTCTATTACAACGAGCGCGTCATCGAAAATACGGTTAAGTCCAATTCTGGAGCACAGCTGCGCGATGGAATCAAAACGCTGGCGAAGCAGGGTGTTTGTCCCGAAAAGATGTGGCCCTACATTATCTCGCATTTCGAGAATAAGCCGACGAAGATTTGCTACACGGACGCGGCTCAACATGTCATCCTTTCATATCAACGCATTCAGACTTTGAGCGATATGAAGACTTGCCTCGCGGCGGGTTATCCGTTTGTGTTTGGATTTACCGTCTACGAGTTTTTCGAGTCCCCGGAAGTAGCCAAAACCGGCGTTGTGCCAATGCCTGCTCCGCACGAGAAAGTCGCTGGCGGTCACGCTGTAGTGGCGGTCGGATATGATGACGCGGCCCAAAGAGTCATTGCCCGTAACTCGTGGGGACCGTCTTGGGGTCAGGCTGGATATTTCACGATGCCCTACAATTACATCACAAATCCAAAGCTTGCCGCTGATATGTGGACGATCCGACGCGAAGAAGGCGAATAAACGTTTGTTAGCACCGACGAACTCCCGCAGAATATTCTGCGGGAGCTTTCTTTTCCATCCCATATGCTACAATCGGACTTAACAACATATCAAAGATGGATGACATACATGAACAATACACTTTCGTTTCTCCAAGATCATACGATGGATATTCTTGCCGATATAGAAACGTTGGTCCGTATCGAGACGCCATCGAATGATGCGAAGAGCATCGATCGTTTGCAGGATGTGACTCAAAGCTGGCTCGGTGAATTGGGACAAGTTACGCGGCACCCGAACCAAATCGGCGACACGGTTCATGTACGCGTTGTCGGTCAAAGCGATGAACGAATTTTGCTTTTGGCGCATGTTGATACGGTGTATCCAGTCGGCGCATGGAATAATCTCTGGTCAGTGAAAGAGGATCGCGCTTATGGGCCGGGAACTTATGATATGAAAGCCGGATTCGTACAAGCGCTGTGGGCATTGCGTGCATTGAAAGCACAAAACAAAAAACCGGCATTGACAGTTGACCTGCTTCTCACGCCAGATGAAGAAGTCGGTTCAGAGGCTGGCTTGCCACTCATTCAAAATTTGGCGCGCAACGCAAAAGCCGTGCTAGTGCTCGAAGCCCCTTTCATGAATGGCGATTTGAAAATTGCGCGCAAAGGCGTCGGCGATTTTACCGTTCAAGTTCATGGCAAAGCTGCGCATCAAGGCGTCGAACCGGAAAAAGGAAAGAATGCAATTGTCAGCGCGGCGCATTTGATCGCGGAGCTTATCAAGTTGCAGGATTTAGAAAAAGGGACAACGCTCGGGCCGAATGTGATCAAAGGCGGAACAGTATCGAACGTTGTAGCGGATCACGTTGACCTGGCAGTGGATCTCCGAGTTCTGGTCGCAGGATGAAGCGGCACGCGTCGACGCCGCGCTGAAGGCGATTCAACCTTTGGATGGAACACGTTATGTAATCTCCGGCGGACTCAATCGTCCGCCGATGGAACCGTCCGAAGGATCGTATCAACTTTTGGAGAAAGCGCAGCGCATCGCATCCGAGCTTGGATTTAAAGTGGGCGCGGCGCGCGTCGGCGGTGGCTCGGATGGAAACTTTACGGCCAAACTTGCGCCGACGCTGGATGGTTTTGGCGCGTTCGGTGCGAACGCACATCAAAAGGATTTGGAATATATTCACATCCCGAGCCTCGCACCTCGAACCGCATTGCTGGCAGGTATGTTGATAGATTAAGCGCGATCCATTTGCGTTATGCTATACTAAAACCATGTCCAATCAACGTGAGCTTTTTATTAAGCAACTTGAGGATGCACGCCGACATCTTACTACGCTGGTGGATCAAGCACCTACGGACAAACAAATCTATCCCAATTGGACGATCAAACAATATCTCGATCATATCTCAGGCTGGGATGATGCCATGGTCGAAGCATTGAAGGCTCATGCGAAAAATGAACCCGTGCCTCAAAGCGCGGCGCATGGCATTGACGCTTATAACGAACAGACCGTTTCGACACGCAAAACTCTCGATCTTGCGCGCAGTCGGAGCGAATTCCATGCAGGCCACGAGAGGGTAATGGAAACTTTGCGAAACCTGGCTGATGAAAAATTCGGTCAGCCGTTAGTATTCCCGTGGGGTGAAAGCGGGACAATAAAAGATTTCATTGATATCTTTGTGGAACATGACAAGGAACATACTGATCATTTGGCGGCGTGGCTGAAAAACCCAAATGAAATCATTGGAGAACATTAAGATGAACGATTTGCATTTGGAAGAGTTTTTCGATCTTGGTAAAGATTCAGGCCGCGGAAATTTGTTGGGCATCGAGCCCTACATCGCCGCCGCAGATTATGCATCGGCACAAGCATTGCAATCCAAATTGGACGGATATATGTCCGAAGCCAAACGCCGAGGCTGGCTTAATGAAAAGACGATCATCCTGCTGCCTGAATACTTTGGCACGTGGCTCGTCTTGGCGAATGAATCCGAATCCGTTTTTCAAACGGACAAGCTGGCCGTCGCTGAACAACGACTTGTGCTTCGCCATATCTTTGGATTCTTGTGGCAACTCCTCACTGCGAAAGAAAAAGGGAAATTAGAAGCTGCAGTCTTTCGTCTAAAAGCAGATGTGATGGCAGAAACATATAACTCCGTCTTATCAAACATCGCAAAAAATTATCTCGTCACGGTCATTGGCGGCTCGACGGTTCTGCCTGCACCGCAAGTTCGTGATGGAAGATTAGTTGCGGGCCAAGGTCCACTTTACGGCGTGACACCGGTTTATGGTCTGGATGGCCGTGCTTATCCTGATCTCGTTCTCAAAGCATATCCAACGACCGACGAATTGCCATTCATGACACCAGCATCATCAAAACAATTACCTTCATTCGATACACCCGCAGGAAAACTTGGAATTTTGATTTGCGCCGATTCATGGTTCCCCGATTGTTATCAGCGGCTTGATGCAATGAGCGTGGAATTGATTGCCATTCCTTCGAACGGCGGCGATCCGGTTGTGTGGGATCAGCCATGGGGGGGCTATAGCGGCTGGCCCACGCCATCCGATGTGGATGCGAGCGATGTTAAAAGATTAACTGAGGGCGATGCGTGGCGCAAGTACGCGCTGGCTGGACGCATCGGCATGACAAAGGCGCGCTATGGTTCGAACATTTTTATACGCGGTCAATTACTCGATATGGCTGGCGGCGGCGGAAGAACCACGATTGTCAAAAACGGAGAAGTGCTGAAAGATAAAACCATGACCGGTGCCTCGCTGGTCAACTTGTGGTTGTAAGATGGGAAAGCTGGTAGAGGTCGTTGGGCCGAGCGGAGTGGGAAAAACAACTCTGGTCAACCTGTTAAGCCGCAAGTCTCAATTTGCAACGGCTTATGAGGAACATGCTGAACGTCCATTTCAAGCGTTGTTCAAACGGGATCAACAATACGGCCTCGCCAATCAAATGGATTATTTACTTTTACGTGCCGAGCAGGAAAAGAAATTGCGCGCCTCGCCTCTGATCGGGCTGATGGATGGCGGACTCGATCTCGATTACCATGGCTTCACGCGTCTATTCCGCGCCCGCGGCGCACTCAGTGATTCTGAATTCGATCTTTGCCGCCGCTTCTATGAATTGACTCGCACTTTGCTTCCTCTTCCCGATCTCATCGTCCACCTGACAGCCAATAAAGAAATCATTCGCGCGCGGCTGGCTTCGCGCCAGCGGATCAATATTGCATCGGCGGAAGACACGGCGCTGTTCAATCAGTTCCTCGATGAATGGCTTGAGACCATTCCCGCTGAAAGATTATTGCGCCTGGATGTCTCTGCGGAGAGACAAGATTTCAGGTCAAGCACTGTATTAATCTTCGAAAGACTCAAACCATAATCATATTTTTTCATTTTCTTATTAAACTGGAATTGGCTTATACTTATATAGGCGGAGGACGAAGTGTTGAAAACTAGATCCTTAAACTCCAGAACGCTATTAGGCAAAGGGGAGACTTTGCGCAAAAAACAAGAAGCCAATGCAGGCAAATCAAAAACAAAAAAAACAGGAAGTGGCCGACGGAGGGCGGAATTTAAGTGGGAGTCTATTTTCGATAACGCACTCGAAGGCGTCTATCAATCCTCAATGGAAGGCCGTTATCTGAACGTCAACCCGGCCATGGCGCGTATCTACGGATATGATTCGCCGGAGGAAGTGATCGGACAGATAACGGATATTAGAAGCCAGATCTATGTCAGGATGCAGGAACGAGATGAGTTTATGCATCGCATGAAAGAAAATGGGAAGGTTGAGAACTGGGAGACCCAAAATTATCGCAAGGATGGCTCCATCATTTGGATTCGAACCAACGCACGGCTGGTTAAGAGTGGGAAGAAGAAGCCTTACATTGAAGGATTCATAGTCGATATCACCGAACGCAAAAGCGCGGAAGATAGACTAGCAACATCCGAGGCCAAACTGCGCGCGGTCTTTGCTGCCATGCAGGATATTGTATTGGTAATTGACCGGGCCGGAATCTATCGTGATATTGCGCCCACCAATCCGGACTTGTTATACCGTCCAGCTGAAGAATTGCTTGGCAAATCCCTTTATGATGTTTTCCCGCGCGAACAGGCACAGCAATTTATGGCCATCACGCGGCGCGTGCTGGAGGCGAATCAAACTGAACAAGTTGAATACGAGTTACCGATTCAAGGTAGAAATCTCTGGTTCTCGGCTTTCATCACTCCAATGGATAAAAACAATTCTGTCTGGGTTGCCCGCGACATCACCGATCGCAAGAAAGCAGAGAACGCACTACGCGAGAGTGAAGAGAGATACCGCGGTCTAGTTGAGTTATCGCCTGACGCGGTAGCCGTTCTTGATGGTGAGAAAGTGCTATTTATGAATCCTGCCGCTGCGCAGATAGAGGGCATAGAGGTCCCCGACAAGGCAATAGGTATGCCGATAATGGACCTCATTCATCCGGACTCGCGTCCCCGATTGACCAAGCTCGTGAGAAACATGATAAAAGGGTGGAAGAAGACGCCACCGATCGAGGAGAAGCTATTACGAGTGGATGGAAGCGCAGTTGACGTTGAGATCGCGGCAATGCCATTGCTTTGGAATGGGAAGCCTGTTATTCAGGTAACTTTCCGGGACATCACCGAGCGCAAACGTATTGAAGAAGCCCTGAAGGCAGAACGAAACCTCCTCAGAACTTTAATCGATGCAACACCGGACCAAATCTTCGTGAAGGATAAGCAGGGTTTCAAGATCGTTGCCAACAAAGCAGACTGGCAGGCATCTGGCGGGAAAACGATGGAAGATGTTCTGGGCAAATCAGATTTTCAAACTTACCCAGCTAACCTGGCTGCGAAATTTTGGGCTGATGACAAGATGGTTATGGACACGGGAACGCCAATTTACAATCGTGAAGAATCCAACCGGGATGCTCAAGGCAACCCGGTTTGGGTTCTAACCACCAAGGTCCCATTGAAAGATAGCAGAGGCCAGATTATAGGGTTGGTTGGCATTTCTCGAAATATTACCGAACGCAAGCAAGCGGAGTCTGCAGTGCGTGACTCGCAACAGATGCTCCAAACCGTGTTGGATACAATTCCAGTGCGGGTGTTTTGGAAAGATCGAAATTCAAATTTTCTTGGTTGTAACCGTCCATTTGCCCTAGACTCAGGACTGCACTCGCCGGATGAACTCTTGGGTAGGGATGATTTTCAGATGGGTTGGCGGGAACAAGCAGATTTGTATCGTTCCGATGACCGCCTGATCATGGAAACCGGAACGGCAAAAATTGGTTACGAAGAGCCTCAAACTACTCCAAATGGAGACCGCATATGGTTGAGGACTAGCAAGGTCCCGTTATTGAATAGCGAAGGCAAGATCGTGGGCTTACTTGGAACATATGAGGATCTCACAGCACAGAAACAGGCAAAAGAACGGATTTTGCAACTCAACCACTTGTATGCGATGCTCAGTCAGATCAACCAAGTCATCGTGCGAACGTCAGATCAAGGAGCGTTGTTCCGTGAAATTTGCCATGCGGCGGTTGATCAGGGCGGTTATCGAATGGCCTGGATTGGATTATGCGATGAAACAAGCCAAGCAATCAAACCATTTGCATTCGCCGGCTATGAACAAGAGTATCTGACAAAAATCCAAATTACATTTAATCCGGATGAAGAGACCGGGCGCGGCCCAGTTGGAACCTCAGTTCGTGAGAACTGCTGTGTGACTATCCAAGATATTGCCACCGATCCCCGAATGAAACCGTGGCGTGAAGAAGGGTTACAACGAGGATATCATTCAGTTGCTTCTGTGCCATTTCAGCAACACGGAAAGATGATTGGAGTGCTTTCGGTCTATTCAGGCGAAGCCAACTCATTCACAGCGGATGATGAAAACCTGTTAACGGAAATCAGCAAAGATATTTCGTTTGCCTTGGATCGATTAGCGGCGGAAGCCGCCCGCGAGCAGGCTGAGGCAAAGGGTCGCCAACAGGTGGAACGGCTGACAGCTTTGAATGCAATCAATCAAACCATCAGTTCCAGTTTTGACTTGCGTATAAGTCTTTCCATTTTACTTTTCCACGCCGTCCAACAATTGAAGGTGGACGCCATGGACGTGTTAGTGTTCAACCCAAAATTGAATGTGCTTGAGTATTTCACTGGGCGGGGCTTTCGCACTCCCGATTTTGAAAGAGCTAAAGTGGATCTAGGGGAGGAGGACGCTGGCCGCGTGGCCCTTAACAGGCAGATGATCGCCATCCCGAATCTATCCGAGGCCGATCCAGCGTTTTCGCGCGCCAAATCGTCGGAGGCTGAATCGTTCGTCGCATACTTCGGCCTGCCTTTGATCGCCAAAGGAAAAATCAAAGGCGTATTGGAAGTCTTTCACCGCACGCCACTAGAGCCGAATCAGGAATGGCTGGATTTCCTGAACATGCTGGCTGGACAGGCTGGCCTATCCATTGATAACTACCAGTTGCTCGATGAAATACAGAGGTCCAATGTCGAACTTCGGCTGGCATACGATACTACTATCGAAGGCTGGTCACATGCACTTGACCTGCGCGACAAAGAAACCGAAGGCCATACGCAGCGAGTTGTGGAAATGACGCTAAAGCTGGCGGACGCGGCAGGCATGACTGAGGAAGAATTAGTGCACGTGCGGCGCGGTGCGCTCCTGCATGACATTGGCAAGATGGGCATTCCTGACTCGATCCTATTCAAAGCTGATCAATTGAACGAGGAAGAATGGAAAATTATGCGTCGGCATCCTGCCTTTGCATACGAAATGCTCTCGCGAATCGATTATTTGCGGCCTGCGCTCGATATCCCCTATTATCATCATGAAAAATGGGATGGCACAGGCTACCCGCGCGGATTGAAGGGTGAGCAGATACCACGGGCGGCGCGGCTGTTTGCGATTGTGGATGTGTGGGACGCGCTCCGATCAGATCGTCCTTATCGGAAGAGTTGGCCAAAAGAAAAAGTAATGGAGCATATCCGCTCACTCTCTGGAACTTACTTTGATCCTTATGCGGTGGAGTTGTTCCTTGCCGAGTTTGACGAATATGGATAAGTCGAGGTCGGACGCTGCAATGCCAATCTATTCTTGAGCATATAGACTCACAAACATTCCCGTCTGAGATTTTCTGCCAGCTAATATATGGAACGAAAATCTGGGGTTTACTCAAAGTTTGCCAAGAATTCCTGAGCAACTATAAATGCTAATAACATATGAAGAGAGGTATTGCAGGCAGTTCTTAATCAGCATATTTTCTGCATAAAAAGTTAATAATCTAATCATAATATTCAGTTATCATCGTGGTGTTTTCCTGCGATCATATTTCTTATGGATGGTTTAGGAGACTATTGCATATCATGAAGCCCATAAAGGTCTTGTTAGCTGCCGGCGGCTTATTATCACTGGTCTTGCTTTCATCGTGCACACCTGTTATTTTCCCATTTCCTTTTTTTGAATCTATTTCATCACAATCTGCCTTGTCCCAGTCTTTTTCACCCCAATCTCTGGCCCCTCAATATTACTCTCCTTTACAAAACGCCAAATATGTTTCGAAGGCCGCCACGATTGTGGTCCGCTATGGCCCCATATTGAATAACCAAAACCTCGATGAGTTGAAGTTCATTATACAGGGATCAGAAAGCGGACTCCACGCAGGTCAGACCATTCTGGCAGACGATCACAAAACAGTTATTTTTAAACCTGTTAATCCATTTACACCGGGTGAGCAAGTCACGGTTAATATTAACAGTATGCATTTAGATTCACGGACCATTTATCCGCCCTTCTCATATATGTTCACGGTCGCAATCAATCAACAGCCAGGAACGCCGGGAAGTGGTGAACTATCTGCGCCTCCAGTCCCACCATACCCTCCTCGTAGCGCCTTCCCCAACTTTCTGACTGTGCCACAGGATATTCCTCATTTCACAGTAACAACTACTGCACCCAACCCCGAGGAAGGATATATCTTTGTGGCGCCTTTTTACTGGACCAGGGCAAAGATCGGATCCTATCTTCTAATTTTGAACGATCAGGGCCAGCTTGTGTACTACCAATCCGTTGCAGATGCGCTAGACGCCTGGGATTTTAAAGAACAACCGAATGGCCTGTTATCTTATTATGACCAAAAGAGTTCAACCTTCTATCTGATGAACTCCCATTATCAGGTCGCAGATACTTATCAAGCGGGAGATGGCTATTTTGCTGATTTACATGATCTTCAGATTTTACCCAACGGCAATGCGCTCCTGATGTCGTACGACGCGGAAACAATCGATATGAGCAAGATCGTCGAAGGTGGAAAAACGAATGCGACGGTGACCGGCCTTATCATTCAGGAACTCGATCCGTCCAAGAATGTAATCTTCGAATGGCGAAGCTGGGATCATTTTTCTTTTTTTGATTCGACTTCCAGTCTGACGGATCAAAACATAGATTTGGTACACGGAAACTCGCTTGCCTTATCCAACGATGGGAACCTATTGCTTTCGAGTCGGGACCTCAACGAGATAACCAAGATCAATCTCCAGACCGGCAACGTGATGTGGCGTCTGGGTGGCAAAGAGAATATGTTTACCTTTGTCAACAGTCAGAGCTTTGCCTACCAGCATGACGTTAGGGAGCTTCCAAACGGAGATATTACCGTATTCGATAATCAAGGCACCCAACAGGTTCCCGCTCCTTCGGAAGGGATGGAATATAAGATTGATGAGATCAACAAGACCGTGACGCAAGTATGGGGATTTACACACACGCCGCCTGTATTTGCCACATTCCTAGGTGATGTTCAAACACTGACCGATGGAAATATGGTGCTCGGCTGGGGCGCGCCCTCCCAGGCAACGGGATATTCATTTGTCACCATGACGGAAGTGAATCCCGACAACCAAACTCTTTTTGAGCTGGTGTTTGACCAACCTTACGTTAGTTACCGCGCCTTTCGCTTCCCATGGCAGGGAACTCCATCCACGCCGCCCACATTGGCTTACAAAGAGAACAACGGCACGCTCACGTTGGGTTATTCATGGAATGGCGCGACCGAGGTCGCATCGTATCAAGTCTACGGCGGAAATTCCCAACAATCGCTCAGCTTGGTTGACGTAGAGCCAAAAACCGACTTTGAGACTCAATCGCAATTTAGCAACTTGCCGACGGGCGAATGCTACTTCCAAGTCGCGGCCATGGACGCGAACGGCAAGGAGATGGCTCGCTCACAAATCATTTCTACCGATAATATAAATTGCCCGACAGTGCAATAAACTGATACTTTCGAAGAACTCTTGTAGGCCTATAATTGAATATATTCCATTGTAAGCAGCGAAGTGTTGTTTGCTGGAGGTGGCTAAACAATGATTGACACCGGATTAAAGAACAAGGTCGTTTTGATAACTGGGGTCAATAATCCGTATGGTATCGGTGCGGCCATTGCCAGAGCCTTGGCATTAGAAGAGGCAGCGACTTTCATTACCTATTTGCGCCTTCCAGCTAAAGCAAGCACAACTGACATTGCTGGCGAAGAATTCTTTCGTGCTCAAAATTCAAAGACTCCTGATGAAGTCATCAGCGAAATTCGTGAGCACGGTGGGAGAATTGAATCTTGGGAAGCTGATCTCTCTAACTCTAATGTTATCCCCTTATTGTTCGACCATGCAGAAAAGGCATTTGGTCCCGTGGATATACTCATCAACAACGCAGCATATTATGACGCTGACACCTTCATGCCTCAAAGTCAACTGAATTCAGATAGCCGCGCTGTAGATAATTTTCCATTAAATACAATCACAGCAGAAGGGCATGATCGCCATTTTGAGGTAAACAGCCGCGCCGTTGCACTTATGATAGCCGAATATGCTCGACGCCATATCCACCGAAATGCAAATTACGGACGAATTATCAATATCAGCACAGACGGAGCATCAGGCTTCTATGGTTCAGTCTCTTATGGCGCAAGCAAGCATGCCCTTGAATCTTATAGCCGCGCTGCTGCAAGTGAATTAGGTAGATATGGCATCACGGTAAATATTCTGTCATTGGGACCAGTGCAAACTGGTTGGATTTCTTCAGAGTTAGAAAAAGAATATATAAAGCACATTCCAATGCAGCGAGTAGGTCAGCCAGAAGATGTAGCCAATGCAATTATCTTCTTTGTATCAAAGCAAGCGAGCTGGGTTACAGGACAGTTGCTTTATGTAGGCGGTGGACAGGCGATGTCGCTATAATATAAAAATGCATGTGAACAGCGCACAGTCATCTGATTGGAACCTGTCTTTCAACAAAGTAATACTTTGTTCATTCGTATCATCTATTTTTCATGACCAACTCCCGAACCATCTCACAAATCATCGAACCGCAATTCGTCATCGAAGGTGCGGATGTATTGCTTCGTCGTTCCATCGCGCCCAAAAAGTCAAATGAGTTTGATCCCTTCCTGCTCTTCGATCATTTCGCTTTCAACGATCCTGTCGAAGGTCCCATCCGCGGCTTTCCCATGCATCCGCATCGCGGCATCGAAACCGTTACCTACATGCTGGAAGGCGCGACGCATCATCGCGATAGCCTAGGCAACGAAGGCACCATCAACGCCGGCGACGTGCAATGGATGACCTCCGGCCGCGGCATTCTGCATGAAGAGATGCCGCGCCGCGGCGCGAGTGGAAACATATATGGCTTTCAACTATGGGTCAACCTGCCGTCCAAGCTTAAGATGATTGCGCCTCGCTATCAGGAGGTCAATGCCGCGACGATCCCAACTTACGAAAAGGATGGAATCAAAATTCGCGTTGTCGCTGGAAAAGTAAACGGAGTGGTCGGTCCCGTGACGGAGATTGCAGCCTCGCCTCTTTACCTCGACGTTGAACTGGCTCCCGATACTGATTTCATTCAACCCGTCCCCAACGGTCGCACCGCAATTGCTTACGTCTTCGAAGGCGAAGGAGTTTTTGCTGACCAGACGATTGAAGCAGTTCATCTCGTCAAGTTTGAGGATGGCGATTCGATCCGCGTCAAAACCGAAAACAAATCCATTCGATTCATGTTGATAGCGGGTCAGCCCTTCAAAGAACCGATTGCTCCTTATGGCCCGTTCGTGATGAACACGATGGAAGAGATTCAACAAACATTGGTAGAGTTGCGTAACGGAACATTCATCAAATCATAGGAGATAAAAACTCCGAGGTCCTAAAGACCTTGGGGTTTGGTTATGATGACACAAATTCTGTACGGTGATCGCATCAGCAAAGGCACAGAACTTCGCGTTGGCTCCTGCGCCGTGATCTTCGATGAAGCGCGTCAGAAGGTTTTACTTACCAAACGCGCTGATAACGGTTTGTGGTGTCTGCCCGGTGGCAAAATGGAATTGGGTGAATCGATTGAAGAGTGCTGTCAGCGTGAAACATTGGAGGAGACCGGCCTCGAGGTCCGAACGAAGCGTTTGATCGGGGTCTACAGCAATCGCGATCAAGTGGTCATCTATCGTGATGGGAACAAAGTCCAAATCGTCGTCTTGAGTTTTGAAGCAGAGATCATTGGAGGGAAACTTGGCTTGAGCGACGAAACAACAGCTTTTGGCTATTTTGGGTTGGATGAAATCGAGTCGATGCCAATGCACGGACGCCATAAAGAGCGTGTGACCGACGCGTTGAAAAACGAAATCATCCCCGTTCTTAAGAGTTAGAAAACAAAATCAATCAACGTGTGAATGAGCGTTAACGGCAGTACATTGTGCGTGCGCATGTAAGCATAGCCGAGCACAACGCCGATGGTCATTTGATATGTGAACGCGGTGAGCAACGCATCCTGCCAGTGAAGGAAGGAGCCGCCGAGATCAATCGGAATGTGAGACAATCCAAAGATGAACGAAGCGAGCCACACCGCCCAAAGCGGACGTCGCAATAGTGCTTCCAGCCGCGTTTGGAGAAACGCACGAAATAAAAACTCTTCAGGTAATCCTGCACCAAAGAAATAACATGCCGAAGAGACCGCAAAAATTTGCTGCTTATGATCCACAAAACCTAAACTAACCAGAGTCAGAATAGGTAGAAGTGACGCCCACCACGAAAACTTATCCAAGTTGAATCCCATTTGGAATAAAGAGTATCCCAAAATAAATAAAAAGATTACTGGCAGAAGAAACATCTCGATCATCTTTGGCACAGGCGTCTCTGAGATAGGACCGCAACTGTTGTTCAATCCAAACGTCGGAATGGTATACCAATGCCAGTATTCACCGATGCGATAGATGATCCAAAGCGCGGCAAGAGCCAGTGCGATGAAAAGTTCGAGACGAGGCTTGTGGAACTCCAAGGGTGGCATAGATTGTTGATGAGCGATCAGCCAATAAAAAGCGATGAAGGCAAAGATCCAAGTTAATGGCTGAAGCGAACTTAAATCCCGGTCACGAATAAGCAGAATCAGCCATGGCAATAGGGTCAGGCTTGTGATTACAAGTACCTCGCGGTCCCGTATGAAATTAGATGGGAAAGCGCATACATCGCGCCAGGTTGTTTTCAAAAAGGATGTCATCTGATCGAAAAATAAGTCTAGCATCAGCGATGAGCTTTGTCAACGCGGGAGTCCTAGTTATTGTTTTCATGGTTGCTGTTGCGTCACTTGCTCTTAGTATAATTCGCGGTGAAAAATCCCCGAATTTGCGAAAGCCCAGTTCGTGGTGTCTGCTTTAATGGGGTTGGTTGCTTACCTACGGTATAATTGTGCCTATGGGAACAATCATCGCGGTAGACATTGGCGGAACGCATCTGCGCGCCGCCGCTTACCAATCGGAACAATTCAAGCCAAGCGCACATCAACGCGTTAAAACCCTCGCAAATGTGCCCGGTGTTTTCGACCGTATGGTAAAAGCCATCGAAGAGGTCTGGCCACACCATCAACAAGTGGATGCAATTGGCGTGGCTTCACCTGGACCGCTCGATCCGCATACCGGTTATTTGCTTGCAACGCCGAACATCAGGCAGTTCGATAATTTTCCGCTCGCCCCCAAGCTTTCCGATCATTTCGGCGTGCCAGCATTTCTGGATAACGACGCGAATCTTGCTTGCCTCGGCGAATGGAAATACGGAGCGGCGAAGGGACATCACGATGTGCTTTACTTAACGATCAGCACCGGTATAGGCGGTGGAGTCATTGCCAATGACCGGCTTCTGCAAGGTTACCATGGCCTGGCTGCTGAACTCGGACATACGATTGTTGATCCTGATGGTCCACCCTGCTCCTGCGGATTCAACGGCCATCTCGAATCTTTTTCATCAGGGCCCGCAATCGTTAAGCATGTTCTCAAAGAAATAGAAGCTGGTACAAGCTCAAGTTTGAAGCATGATCCAAACCTCAACGCCAGGCAAATTGCCGACGCGGCTTCACGCGGCGACGCATTAGCCATATCAGCATATCAACGCGCGGGCGAGTATCTCGGTATCGCCGTCGCATCATTTTTACATGCCTTCGATCCATCCATTATTATTTTTGGCGGAGGAGTTTCTCAAGTCGGTCCGCTATTGTTTGATTCATTCCAGACCAGTTTACAGAAAAGAGTTTTTCATCCGCGCTATCTTGAAAATTTAAAGATCGAGATGGCGGCGCTCGGCGATGATGCCGGATTGCTCGGCGCGCGCGTATTGGCAGAAGTTTCTTTGCATGCAAGTCAATAAGGAGTTTGCCATGGAACCTATGAAATTACCCGGGCCCAAAGCCCGCGCATTGATCAAGCGCGATTCATCTGTGATCTCACCATCATACCCGCGCAGTTACCCGCTTGTGGTGGATCACGCCAAAGGCTCGGAGGTTTGGGATGTGGACGGGAATCGCTTCCTCGATTTTATGGCGGGCATTGCCGTGACATCCACCGGTCACGCGCATCCGAAAGTGGTCAAAGCGATTCAAGAGCAGGCGGAACAATTCCTCCATATTTCATCTGACTTTTATCATGTGAAGTGGATTGAGTTGGCAGAAAAGCTGGATGAGATTGCGCCATTTAATGAAGCGGCTGTTTCATTCATGACCAACTCCGGGACCGAAGCAGTTGAGACCGCCATCAAGTTAGCGCGTTATCATACCGCCCGATCCAACTTCATTGGTTTCACCGGCGCATTCCATGGGCGAACGATGGGCGCCGTCACCTTCACTGCTAGCAAGCCCTCGTATCACGGCGGCTTTTATCCATTGATGAATGGCGTCGTTCATGCACCCTTTCCGAATCCCTATCGCCCCGTGTTGGATCGAAAGAGTGGCGAAGATTACGGTGAAACCGTTGTCCGTTACATTGAGGATCAAATCCTCGGGCACATCCTGCCGCCGGACGAAGTGGCCGGCATTCTCGTCGAAACGATTCAGGGCGAAGGCGGATACATTGTCCCGCCGCCCGGATTTTATCCGGCGCTGAGAAAGTTATGTGATAAATATGGCATCTTGTTGATGGTAGATGAGGTGCAATCTGGCATGGGCCGCACCGGCAAGTGGTGGGCCATTGAACATTTCGGAATCGAACCGGATATTGTCACGGCCGCCAAAGGAATCGCATCCGGTGTACCGCTTGGCGCGTGCATTGCGCGTCAATCGGTGATGGATTGGGAACGCGGTTCACACGGCAACACCTATGGCGGAAATCCACTGGCTTGTGCAGCGGCTCTTGCCACTATTGATTTGATTAAAGAAGAATATCTCGCCAACGCGGCGGAGGTTGGTCAATATACGATTGATGCGCTCGAGGAAATCCAAGCGCGCCATCCGAGCATCGGGGATGTGCGTGGCATCGGTTTGATGATCGGTGTGGAATTTGTCAACGACCGCAAATCGAAAGAACCAGCCAAAGAGCTGACCGACCGCGTTGTAGAATTAGCCTTTGAACGGGGCTTGCTCACACTTGGCTGTGGCAAAAGCGTTATCCGCGTTGCGCCGGCTTTGAGCATTACCAAAATCGAAGTTGACGAGAGTTTGACAATCTTTGAAGAAGCAATCACTTTGGCGGAAAAAGAATTTAATTTCAGATAATCCCGAATGCAGAGACGCAACTCAATGTTGTGCTGTAAGGGTCGCGTCTCTGCTTTATACTCAAAATCCATCATGAAAAAAGACTCTTTCATTCAAAAGTTCTTTGGCTTATTTCGTCATAACGGTAAGATAGATCCAATTGTCCTTACATTATGTCTTGTCATCAACCTTATCGTGTTAGTCAATGCAATCTTGCAGCATCCTAAAATTGGCTATGATGTAGGGCAAAACCTGAACTATATTCAGGTCCTTCCTGATCGATTGCCCTCCTATCACGATACGAGTGAGTTTTTTTCGCCGCCACTTCCCTTTTTCCTGCCATCTGTTTTCGATTCCATTTGCGAACAGCACACCCCGAATGCTCTCCAAACATATAACGGACTGATTTACAGTAATACCTGCCGTACTTACGACGGTAAGTTTGCTCAGGGTCTCAATGTTCTGCTTTCCATCGGCACAACCCTTCTCTTGCTGATGATCGCCGAACAGATCAAACCCGGCAATCGCTTCTTCAAAATATCAACCTTGATGATGCTCGCGCTTCTCACCGTTTATTACAAAACCTTTTCTCAGGTGCGCAGCGAGCCCTATCTCGTTTTCTTCATCGCTCTATCCATCTTCCTTATCCTTGAAATTCTAAAAAGCACATCGTTCAATTACAAACTGATCAGTGCGACCGGTATTTCATTGGGATTCTTAGTATTGAGCAGGCAATGGGGTTTCTTTATCTTCCCTGCTATCTTTCTTCTCATCATCTGGATTTTTATTCAAGACCGTCAAATGGGCTGGCTTCGCACGCGGCAATTCTTCCTGATCGGAATCCTCAGTGCAATCGTCGGAGGCTGGTTCTATATTCATCTCTATCTTGACTATGGAACGTTCTCCGCATTCAATATTAAACAGCCAAAATACCCTTCCACCGAAGAAGCCTCTTTATTCTTCCGACAGACTGAACTGCAGGGTTTAAAGCTTTTTCAAAATCCTGTGAGACCTGTGTTTGATCATCACTCCTTCTTTGCTATCATGTATTCCGAAACATGGGGAGATTATTGGGGATATTTTACGTTTATCAAACCGGGATCCGCTCCGGACAACAAAGGGAATCAGACTGAGATCGCGCCTTATCTTGGGCAAGTCAATCTGGCATCCGTTTTACCAAGCGTATTACTCCTTATAGGATTCTTATTTGGCGTCATCCACATATTTCAATTTCGTAAATCCATCACATTGGAAAGAGCATCTTTTGTTTTTATCACTTTGCTGGCATTGTCAAGCATTCTTGGCTATCTTTGGTTTGTTTATAGATACTTCATTCAAACCAATCTGGTTATCAAGGCTACATACATAATTCAGTTTTTTGTGGCTCTTTTATTTTTATTCGCCGGTTTCATGGAAGTAATCCGAAAGAGGAGTCAATTCGCCTACAATCTGATTCTTTTCCTTATGATTTTGGTTTTCATCCATAATGCCCCAGCCATGATTACTCGCTACAACACGATTTTTAGTTTTTAATATCATCCAAGCAACTCACTAACTGCATGGTAGAATAACCGCCAGCGAGGCAAGCTCATGATTGTAAACATCTCATTTTTGGCTTTTACTCCAACTGTTCATGCATGAATAAAGAATCCTTAACTCAAAAGTTCCTGAATTTATTTCGGTATAACGGTAAGATCGATCCAATTGTCCTTACCTTATGTCTCGTCATCAACTTTATTGTTTTAGCTAATTCGATTCTGCATTATCCCAAAATCGGCTACGATGCTGTTGAGAACCTGAACTACATTCAAATCCTTCCTGATCGATTACCGTCTCGCCAAGATACATATGA
Organism: uncultured Chloroflexia bacterium; assembly: GCA_963783295.1. GTDB lineage: Bacteria > Chloroflexota > Anaerolineae > Anaerolineales > Villigracilaceae > Fen-1038. The sequence goes on from CAWAMX010000004.1 coordinate 165,475, forward strand.
GTTTTTTTCACCCCCACTTCCCTACTTTCTGCCATCCCGCTTCGATATAATTTGCGAGAAGTACGTTTCTGACACTTTCAAAAATAAAAATGATGTTATCTCCAGCCCAACCTGCCGTATTCAGGATGGCAAGTTTGCACAGGGTCTCAATGTTCTGCTTTCCATCGGCACAACCCTTCTCTTGTTGATGATCGCCGAACAGATCAAACCCGGCAATCGCTTCTTCAAAATATCAACCTTGATGATGCTCGCGCTTCTCACCGTTTATTACAAAACCTTTTCTCAGGTGCGCAGCGAACCCTATCTCGTTTTCTTCATCGCTCTATCCATCTTCCTTATCCTTGAAATTCTAAAAAGCACATCGTTCAATTACAAACTGATCATCGCGACTGGTATTTCATTGGGATTCTTAGTATTGAGCAGGCAATGGGGTTTCTTTATCTTCCCCGCTATCTTTCTTCTAATCCTCTGGAGCTTTCTTCGAGACCGTCAAATTGGCTGGCTGCGGGCGAGACAATTCTTCCTCATCACCCTCCTAAGCGCACTCGTCGGCGGATGGTTTTATGTTCATCTGTATTTTCTGGAAGGGACTTTTACAGCATTCGACAAAAAAGTCTACTATCCGCCCACGTTAAGCCAGGCACGTGCATTCTTTGGCCAAACCGATATCAGAAGCTCGGTTCTTTACAGAGCACCGCTCAGACCGGTGTTCGATCATCAATCCTTCTTTGCGATCATGTACTCGGAAACATGGGGCGACTATTGGGGTTACTTCACATTTGTCAAACCAGGAGTTGCTTCAGTTGGACAGGGAAATCAGGCATCCATTGGACCTTATCTAGGGCAAGTGAATCTGGTTTCCATTTTTCCAAGCTTGCTGCTCCTCGGAAGCTTTGTATTTGGATTAATCCAGATCTTTCGATTCCGCAAATCGCCGACATTGGAAACATCTGCGCTGGTCTTCATTGCCTTTCTGGCGTTATCAACTATCCTGGGATATCTTTGGTTCGTCTACAAATATTTTGATCAAACTGATTTAGTAGTTAAAGCTACATATATTATCCAGTTCTTCATTGCTTTGCTATTTTTATTCGCCGGTTTCATGGAAGTCATCCGAAAGAGGAGTCAACTCGCTTACAACCTGATTCTTTTCCTTATGATTTTGGTATTCATCCATAATGCCCCAGCCATGATTACTCGTTATAGTAAAATTTTTGGATATTAACGGGGGGGTAGCGTATTCTATTGAAATTTTGTTAACACAACTCATATGCCAACAAAAAATCGGGGGTGATAAAATTCCATCATGCTTCCGGATTTCCGCATTCATCAGCGCGACTACCTTCTCGAAATCGTTCGCCTCCTGACCGAAGAACTCGACCTCGAGAAACTATTGGCGCGCATTTTGCGCGTCTCGGTCGAGATGTTGGCGGGACAAGCCGGTCTCATCGCGCTCAAGGAATCCGAGGGCTGGCGAGTCGCAGCGGCGCACAGAATCCAACCGGCCTTCCTCAGTTATCTCGAACCGCTCCTTGGAGAAGAAAACGTCCGCGAACTCGATGTTAGCGAACTCAATCGCATGTTAAAGGATTTAACATACACCGCCAGCCTCGGATTACTCAACGGCACCGGATTGCCCCTCGCCGCACACGGCCAAGTCATCGGCGTGATCTTCATCTTCCGCAATTATCCCGATCTCTTCACGCCCAATGACCGCGTGTTGCTTCAATCCTTTGCAAACCAGGCCGCGATTGCAGTCTTCAATGCCCAACTCTACGGGCAGGTCAGTTACGAGAAACAACGTCTCGATGCGCTTCTCGACTCCGCGGCAGACGGCATCTTGATCCTTCATGCCGACCATACGGTTGAAAGATGCAACCCTGCCTTCGAAAAACTTTTTGGTGAAGCCCGCGAAAATTTGGTGGGCAAACATCATTTTGAGATCATCCAATGGGCCAGCGAGCCGCAAGGCACAACACTTGAAGAAGCCGAGCAAGGCGGATGGCCTTTGACGCCGAATGCCACGCTTTATGTGGAAGGCGATCTGAAGCGTCCGCTCCTTCCCCCGCTACCGGTAGGCGTGACGTATGCCCCGCTTCTTTCTGACGAAGGCAAACTCCGTAACATCATCGTTACGGTTCGCGACATCACACATTTCCGTACCGCCGAAGAAATCAAATCTACTTTCATTTCCATTGTCAGCCATGAATTACGGACGCCGGTTACTCTCATCAAGGGATATGCATCCACACTCCGCCGCGACGATGCAAAGTGGGATCGAAAAGTTGTCAGCGAAAGTTTGACCGTCATCGAAGAAGAAGCTGACCGATTGTCGAAAATGATCGACGATTTGTTGGATGCCTCGCGCTTGCAAGCGGGCGGACTTAGCCTCAATCGAGCTGACGTTTCACTCCCCGCCTTGGCCAGACGCGTTGCTGAACGATTTGCCACTCAGTCCAAGAAGCACACCATTACGACAGACTTCCCCGACAAATTCCCCGTTATCCTTGCGGACGAAACGCGCATCGAGCAGGTGATTGCCAATCTGGTTTCCAACGCATTGAAATACGCGCCGAAAGGCGAGATCAAGATTGGCGGCTCTGTCAGGCCTGGGCAGGTGATCGTTTGCGTCAGCGACGAAGGTCCCGGCATTGACGCGCAAGACCTGCCTCACATCTTCGATCGTTTCTATCGTTCAACCAATGCCGTCAAGCAGACCAAGGGTGCAGGTTTGGGATTGTATCTGGCACGCGCTATCATTGAAGCGCACGGTGGACGCATCTGGGCCGATCCGAAACCTGACTCCGGCGCACGCATTTGCTTTTCTCTGCCGCGTTAATATTAGGGACATAGTTTCACCGTGTTTCCATATAACCAATGGTAAAATTGCACGACGTTTTGTGAGCGCCAAATACCAACCCATAAAAATCAAATTCTGAAGGGCAACATGGCTGTTTCTTATCCTCCTCGTAATAAAGTTGAAAAAAGACAAACATGGAGCGCTGAAAGCGTTTTCAAGAATCACAAAGCCTGGGATGAAGAAGTCAAAAATATTCTGGCTGAAATCGAACCTTTGAAAAAATTCAAAGGACGATTGGGAGAAAATCCAGCGGTCCTGCTTGAAGCGATGGCAACACTCGAAAAACTTCTGGTGCGCGCCCAGCGCGTCTTCATGTACGCGGGTTTTGCCGCGGCCGTAGATACGACCGACCAAGTCGCAGCGGGAATGCAAAGTCAGGCCGGCAGTATGTTCGGACAGGTGGCATCTGCCGCGGCTTTCATCCGTCCTGAACTGCTTTCGATTGGCAGGGCCAAGCTCGATGAATGGATGAAACAGGATTCAAAGCTTGCGATCTATGCCCATTTCTTTGGTGATTTGTTCCGAAAACAAGATCATGTTCGTTCCGGCGAAGTGGAAGAACTGCTCGGCATGTTGGCCGATCCGTTCACTGGACCAGCCAGCACATCAAGTTTGATCACCAATGCAGATTTCAATTTCGCACCCGCGATAAACAGTAAAGACAAGAAGCTGGTTGTGACGCAGAGTTCCATTCATGAGATCCTAAATCAGCCAGATCGCAAAGCGCGGCAAACGGCGTGGAATAATTACATGGATCGCCATGTAGAATTCAAAAACACGTTGGCGAGCAATCTCACCACATCCATCAAGGCGAACGTATTTTATGCGCGTGCCAGAAATCATAAGTCGTCACTGGCTGCATCGCTCTTTGAACAAAATGTGCCTATCGAAGTTTTCCATAACCTAATCGATACGTTCAAGAAACATTTACCGGTTTGGCATCGCTACTTCGAGATTAAGCGCAAGGCATTAGGCCAACGCGATATTGCCTATTACGATATGTGGGCTCCGCTGACAAAGAAAAGACCTCAGGTTTCGTTCGAGCAGGCTGTGGACATAATCAGCGAAAGCCTGGCGCCGATGGGCAAAGATTATGTCGATGTGCTTCGCCGAGGCTGTCTCGAAGAACGCTGGGTGGATTGGGCACCGAACAAAGGCAAACAGAATGGCGCGTTCTCTTATGGCGCGCCCGGTACACATCCATTCATCATGATGAGCTTTACAGATGAAGTCGGAAGTTTGAGCACACTGGCACATGAACTCGGTCATTCGATGCATTCCTATCTCACGTGGAAAAATCAGCCGTTGGTTTATGCTGACTACTCACTCTTCGTGGCAGAGGTCGCCTCAAACTTCCATCAAGCCATGATGCGCGGCCATCTGCTTAAGACCGTCACGGATAAAAATTTCTTGATCGCTTTGATCGAGGAAGCCGTCGGCGGGAATTTCTTCCGCTATTTCTTCCAGATGCCGACGCTGGCACGCTTTGAATTGGAGACGCACGAACAAATCGAAAAGAAGCGAATCACTGACCGCCAATTCAATGATCGACCTGATGGCGGACTTGTTCACCGAAGGCTTTGGTCCAAAAGTGAAAGTGGATCGGCCTCGCGTCGGGATGGTTTGGTCCACCTTCGGGCATCTCTTCACGGATTATTATGTTTATCAATATGCCACCGGCATTTCTGGCGCTCACGCGCTTTCGGGACGCATTTTGCGCGGCGAACACGGCGCAGTGGATGATTATCTCGGCTTTCTCAAATCAGGTGGCTCGCTATATCCGCTGGACGTGTTAAAGAAAGCGGGCGTTGACCTGACCACGCCCAAGCCCGTCGAAGAAACATTTGCCGTGATGGAAAGTTATATTGATCGATTGGAAGAACTTGTAAGTTAAATATCCTGCTATAAATTGGAAACCATTAAATGCCTCAAACACAAATCGCATGTCCGCGCTGTAAACAAATGATCACTGCCAACGTCGAACAACTCTTCGACGTAACCTCTGACCCTGGAGCCAAGCAACGGCTCCTAGGTGGAGTCTCAAACATGGCGCGTTGTCCGCATTGCGGCTACGAGGGCAAACTCGCCACGCCGATTGTTTATCACGATTCAGATAAAGAACTCCTGCTCACCTATTTTCCGCCGGAATTGGGATTGCCAATCAATGAACAAGAGAGACTGATTGGTCCGATGATCACGCAGATCACGAACCGTCTGCCGTCTGAAAAACGCAAAGCGTATTTGTTCAAGCCAATTGCCAACTTAACATATGAGTCAATGATGGAAACCATTCTTGGCAAAGATGGCATTACGCCGGAAATGATCAAAGCCCAGCAGGATCGATTGAGTTTGATTGATCGGCTGTTGCAAGTCACGTCCGCGGATACGCGAAGTGAATTGATCAAGCAAAATGCAAAGTTGTTCGACGAACAATTCTTTGCGTTGTTCAGCCGATTGTTGCAAGCCGGAGCCCAAAGTGGACAAGAACAATTAGCACAACAAATGTCAGACCTTCAAAAGCAATTGCTGACGGAGACCGAATACGGCCGTCATTTGCAGGAACAGGTCGGAGAATTGGAAGCCGCCGCAAAGTCATTGCAGGAAGCGGGAAAGAATTTAACCGCGCGAAAAACTACTCGATCTGATGATCCAAGCCCCGAGCGATGCGCGTCTCAAAGCGTACGTCTCATTGGCGCGCAATGGCATGGATTACACCTTCTTCCAGAATTTGACAGAGATGATTGATAAAACTTCCGGTGACCAAATGAAGAAGCTGGAAGATTTGCGGGCAAAGCTTTTGGATCTCACGAACGAGATGGATAAACAACTCGAAGCGCGTTACAAGCAATCTCAGGAATTTGTAGAAAAGCTTTTGGCGCAGGACGATGTGGCAAAGGCCACCAAGGATAATATTCAGTCGTTCACACAGGATGCGGCGGAAATTGTTCAAACGATGTTGAGACAGGCTTCCGAGAAGAACGACTATGCGCGCATGGGCAAACTGCAAAAGATGATGGAGGTTCTCGAAGAAGCGTCCGCACCCCCGCCCGAAGTGGCGTTCATCGAGCAATTGCTGGATGCACCCGATGAAGCCGCCATCGAAAAGATGTTAAGCGATAATGCAGCGGTGGTAAATGATGCATTCATCGAAGCGCTGAATGGTTTGGTGGCGCAGATCGACTCGCAAGCCGGTCAGGGCAACGCGGAAGCCAAAGCCGTGGCCGATAAATTGCAAAAGGTTTATAAGACGGCACTCAAGTTTTCGATGAAGCAAAAGATGAAGTAAAGCAAATCCCGCCATCAATGGCGGGATTTTTTATTACGCACCTACAGGCGCGGGTTGGCGGCGCGCAACATTCAAAACAAAAAGGCCGAGGCCGGTAAACAAAAATGCAGTTGGGAAAATATAGAAGAGATCCAACTTAACCAATTGACTGGCAAGCAAAGGGCCGAAAGAGAATCCAACATTGACTGGCAGATAAGCAAAAGACATGACGCGTCCACGAATATTGGCAGAGGCGGAAGAGGACAAAACATTGAACGAGATCGAAAAGACCGCTGCGGCGATTCCGCTGATGACGCAGGCAATGATCGCAAACGGAATCAGGCTGCGGGTCCAAAAAGGAACGAGCCACAGAACTGTCTCAAGCGCCGCGCCGATCATCAATATCCGCCAATAGCCAAAACGATCCGCCAAGGATCCAAAGATGGGTGCGAGTATCATCGCAAGCAATCCGCCCGCGCCGAGAATGTATCCAATCATCGAAGCCGGGATTGTCCCCTTTATATAACGATGTGATGACAACCGGCATATAAGAATAAACAATCATCCAACCAGCGTAAAGCAAAAAGAAGGCAATGAAAAGCGTGCGCAAACGTCCGGCTTGAAAAGACACGCGGATTGAATCGTCCGGCCATGTGCCAAACTGAATCCTAACTCTTGCCGCGATAAGAATCAAAATATCCAAACGAAAGAGCAAGGACAACGCCGATCATCACTACGACGTTGATCCACATCAGCGTGCGAAAGCCATAATGATCCACGATCGGGCCGCCGATCAACGGACCGATGAACGCTCCGACCGGCCCGGCGCTGTTCATAATGGCGAATGCCAAGCCGTGACGATTGGCCGGCGTTCGCTCCGCCAGAGTAGTCAGCATTAGGCCGCTGTTGCCCAGTGAAAAACTCATCAACGAACGACCCAGCACGAATATCCAAACGTTGCCCGCCAGCACCGAGATCATGCCCGCAAAAAGATAAACCACGAAGGAGCGCACCACCATCGGTTGACGCGAATAACGGTCGGCCAGCGCGCCCCAAAACGGGAGAAACGGAATCCCAGCCGCGCCGACAATGGCCGCGGTAATCCCAACCATCGATGGGATTTGCGATTGAGCCATGCCAAGATCGCGCAGGAAGATCGGCGTGAAGGCAGTCATCTGTCCCCAGAAAACGGTTTCAAGAAAGCTGGCGACAGTGTAAAGTCCGAGCAACCAAGTCCAAGAAGCGCGAAGCGATTTCAATAGATTCTCCTCATCCAATAAATTTTGCCAATGGTACTTGAAATGAAAAGTAAATTCAATCCCCCTGAAAATTATATGAGATTCATGAAGGGCGAGCGGATATGATCTTTAAAGCTTCTTGCCTAAGCACGTCTATCTTTTCGCGTTTTCCATCTTCATCCGCGAACTCCCAAGAGGTCCAGCCATTACAACGCACACCTAATAAGGAACTTCCCACCGCATGAATAGAGCCCCGATATTCCCCAGATAGGATATGTCCATCTGCCAACACAGTAGCGGCATTCCCTTGTTTGGTCAAGTAGAGTTTGTCTCCCGGTTTTAATAAGCCTAACGTCAAGAGATTGCCAAAAGGTATTTTAAAGCCTTTATTTCGCGGTGTAGTCGATAACACAGTATCATCAAGAAGCAAAGGAGCCAGGTGATCAATTCGTTTATTGGCTGCGCGGATATAGTCTCTATTCTGCTCAATTCCTATCCAATGCCGCTTCAACTGTTTGGCTACTGCGCCTGTGGTGCCAGTACCAAAAAATGGATCTAACACGACATCTCCCGGATTCGTGCTCGCTTGTAAAACCAAATACAATAGCGCTTCCGGTTTTTGAGTTGAGTGAACTTTATGGCCCTTTACTTTTATGCGCTCACTTCCCGAACAAATCGGCAATTCCCAATCACTACGCATTTGAAGGTCGTCATTCAAAGCCTTCATCGTATGGTGATTAAATGTATAACGATTGCCTTTGATTTTCTGCGCCCAAATCAACGTTTCATGCGCATTCGTGAATCGTGTTCCGCGAAAATTAGGCATGGGATTGGTTTTGATCCAAACCACATCGTTAAGAATCCAATAGCCTAAATCCTGCAATATGGTCCCGAGCCTATAAATATTATGATAAGCCCCGATCACCCAAATCGTTCCATCGTCTTTCAAGACGCGTCTGCAAGCAGACAGCCAATTGCGCGTGAAAATATCGTAGTCGCCAAAGCTACCGAACTTATCCCACAAATCATCTACTGCATCAACCTTCGTCATATTCGGACGCCATAATTCCTGCGAAAGCTGAAGGTTATATGGAGGGTCAGCAAAGATCACATCTATCGATTTCTTGGGCAAGCTATTCAACTCCTCAACACAATCCCCTTGAAGAATTTGATTGAGGGGCAATTCAATTTTCGCCATAAGTTTTGCCTTTTATAAACAAGTAAATTTACACCGGCGGATTATCCAGCCGCACCCCGTGACCCCGCACCGTGTCAATGTATTGATGCTTTGAATCCAACTCTGCAATCCGGTCACGTAATCGGCGGATGAGTGCGTCAAGCGCCTGATCGGAAACGCCTGCCGCTTGCTCTTCACCCCACACAGTCTCGACCAAATCAGGACGAGAGATCACTTGTCCTTGATTTTCGTAGAGCAACCATAACAGCTTAAATTGCTGCGCTGAGAGCGGCGGGACAAGCTGTTTCTGGTTCACCCACACACTGCGGGATTTATGTTCCATCATCAAACGGCCGGGATGACCGGTGCCTTCCGTCAAGGGCATGGTTGCGTCGGAAGTGAAGAAAAGGAATTCCTGAACGAAACTAACCTGCAATTTATCCCCGTCTTGCAACATCATGGGCGAGGTCAAAGCGGTTCCGTTCAAGTGAGTGCCGTTCTTGCTACCCAAGTCCTCGACGATAATCCCTTCATCCGTCGGCGTCAGCCGGACGTGGAAACGTGAAACTTGCCGGTCCGCGATGACCACGTCACACGTAGATTCACGTCCAAGCACGATCGCACGGCTCAATGGCCAGCGTTGGCCTTTGAGTGGTCCCTCTTCCGCAACCAGCATGGGAAATTCTTCTGTGCGTTTCATAGACGCCCTCAACTTATTTCAAATCAAATTTGGAAACAAAGACGTTTATAATATAGCATAAATTTTGTTTCTGTGCATAATCCACGCCGATATAAATTGCACAGGTACAACAGAGGAGGATTGTGCCCCTTTTGTTAAATGATGGAGAGGTGCTGCGCGACCGCTACAAAGTCCGGGAAAGAATCGGGCAAGGCGGCGCTGGTTCCATTTATCTGGCCGACGACTTGCGGCTGGAGGGACGCCAGTGCGCACTAAAGGAAGTCGAGTATGACCGCTCCCTCTCGGAGAATCTTTTGGAAGAAGCCCGCCAGCAGTTTTTGCGCGAGGCCACTATTCTCGCGCGTCTCGATCATCCCAACCTGCCAAAAGTTTCAGATTTCTTTTCCAATGGGCCTCGTGATTATCTCGTCATGGACTACGTTCCCGGCAAAGACCTGCGGATCATGGTTTTGGATGCACGTCGTGAAAAAAGATTTCTCCCAGAACGGGAAGTGCTGGGCTGGGCAAATCAACTTGCCGACGCACTCAATTATCTTCATACGCAGCAGCCAGCCATCGTTCATCGCGATATCAAACCGAGCAATCTCAAGATTACGCCATCTGGTTTACTGAAACTGGTGGATTTTGGACTCGTCAAGATTATGGCTCCAGAGGAAGTTACCATCACGGTCATTCAGGGACAAGGCACGGCACTTTACACACCTATTGAACAATACGGTGCAGATGAAGCGCACACCGATGCTCGCGCCGACATTTATGCCTTTGGTGCGACTCTTTATCATCTGCTCACGAACGAACCTCCTGTGGATGCGCGTAAACAATTCCTTCAGCCCTCGAGCTTGAGACCGCCTCGAGAGCTCAATCCATCGCTGAGCGAACGAACCGAACAAGCCATTCTATGGGCGATGGCGCTACATCCAGATGACCGCCCTAATTCCATCAGCGTATTCAATGAATTTTTATTCGGCTCAGGGAAAATGTCGTCACAGATTCATTCACCTACAACCGCGTTTGAAATCCCTCAAATGAATATCTTTGGCAACTCTGCCGACATAGTCCTGATTTGGGTCACGGTTGGGCTGTTACTCTTAAGTTTGATCGCCTCCTTGATCCATTAATCATCATCGGCTATCGACTATTTAATTTGCGACCATAGCCAGCCAATCCCCCATCCAAGTAACAATCCACAAAATGTAACGCCCAAAATGCCGCTCATGCCATTGGAAAGGGTAAAGTCCTGGCTTCCGGGCAATCCAAACGCAAAATAGTTATAAGCCAGCAAGCCGCAGGATAACGTGCAGAGTCCCCAACGGATTCCCCATTTTCTTGACTCCAGTCGATTCCCTGCGAAAAATGCCAACAGCCCACCAATCAACAGCAAGATCATAGTCAACAGCCAGGCATTGAAAAGAGGCGCGCCCTGACGAGTCACAAATGGACTTTGTTCAGGCTGAGGTGTGGCGGTCATTACGACAGCTGTTTGCGTTGTTTGCACTGGAACGATTACGGTCACAGCCGCAGCCTGGCCCGCGCTGACGTCGAGTTGCAATACTTCAGAAAGAGTTGCGGGGTCGCTTGTGGCGCGGATTTCAAGCAGGCCGGGTTTATCCAAGCCAAACGAGACACGTGCGATTCCATTGGTTGTATTCGTGTCCGCTTCCTGAAGAATATTACCGCCTTCTCCAGTGAGAGTCATGGAAAAATGCACCACTGTTCCATCGGGCACTGAGTTTCCATTATGATCGTTGATCACACCTGTGCGGATCGCGATCGTATCGCCGATCCGAAAGAGCGGCACAGCGGTTGGAACAAGTGTCGAAACCGGCGTAGAAGCACTTGTCGAAACAGGAACCGCCGGCAGGTCCAGCATAAGCGAAATGATCTGGTTGGGATCGGGTGTGGTGACGGAAATCAAATCATAACCTAACGCAGAAATCGAAACCGGTGAAGCCCCAGCTGGAGTCAGCTCTTGAAAAAGCAAACGTGCGGCCACATCAAGAAAAGGCGCCTGTTTGCTGTATAACGCATAATACGCCGTGAGGTGCGAAATATCAGTGGCGTCGAAATAATAGGGCGCACCGAACGAAAAAAGAATAACATGCTTATTGCTTAATAGATCCTGATGTTCAGAGAGAAAACGGCTGATCAATTGCGGTTGACCATTATTTGCATCGGCCAATGAGATAACGATCCAGGCAGCATGACCTAGATCAGATTCGAGGTTAGCTGGCGGATTGTTGCCTGCCAAAAACGCGGAAATGTCATTGAGCGAATAAGATGATAAACGCAGGAAAGAGCTTTGATTGACACCCTGCGGACTGAAAAGTTGGGCAACTGCGCTTTGAAGCGCATTGACATCCAGATTGGGTTGGGGCGGACAAGTACTGCATTGTTTGACCTGAGCCCCATCCGTGATGAATACCATGCGGTCAAGAGATTGAGGCGGCGAGGAAATCAATGTGGTTAAATCTTGCGGTCCAGGACTGACCAACGTAGCTGAGTGAAGCGCAACATCCAATGTTACGCTCTGCGGTTGACCGATGATATCCAAATTTGATTTTGAGACCAGCACATTCGCAACATCGAAACTGCCATAGAGACGATATTTCTGACTCAGAATGCGAAGCACGGAAGAGTCGACGCTCTGGGCAAAGGTAGGATCTTGGCGATATTTCTGCGCAAAGAAGCTAAGAATTTCCAAAACGGTGGAATACGAATCTGGCTCATCGCTGGATACGATATTTCCTAAGTACAACAGGTCATTTCCAGCAACAAACGCATCGCGTGCCACCGTTTGAGCGGGAAAACTAGTACCTGAAGTGTAGAATTGCCGCACGGCATTTGTGCCCAGATCATCGCTGATGATCAATCCGCCATTATCATGCCAGGAACTAAATGCAGGCAAGCTGAGTATAGTTGCAAGCGCTTGCGGATCAAAACTCACCGGGCGGGTGGTCGCACGAATATTTCCCTGAAAACCCTGATAGCGAATATGGGAAACCAGAAGCCCATCGACAGTCGCATCAGGTGAAGAAGCGCCGCCCGTCACTGCAAAGAATGGGCTCAGATCAATCTGTTTCAGTTGGTCAAGCGATTTTCGGACAGTCGCAATCTCTTCCGTATTGGGACGGTCCGAACTTCCCTCGCCGGGGAAATGTTTGGCAATCACTAGCATCTTATTTTGGCTGCCGACGTGTAGGCCGCTGACATAAGCGCTTCCCATTTGGCTGACCCAATACGGGTCGCCGCCAAAGACACTCGACCCCAAATCCCCGTTGGCTGATGGATTGGGCGAATCAACCACATCGAGCGATGGACCAAAATACATATTCACGCCTAGCGCGGAAAGTTCCTGCCCCATCACTGACCCAACCTTATTGGCAAGGTCTGGTTGCCAAGTGGCGCCAATTGCCATCTCCGATGGAAGCGGCGTCAATCCATTTAGGATTTGATCTCCGGGCGAGCCATCGCCGTCCTGTGCCATAGCAATAAACAGCGGCACATAAGCGTGTTGATTAATCGGTGTAGCAGACGGAGTACCCAAAGGATTTTGTGCTGTATTCCACTCGACATCTTGCAGGCTTTGGATCAATTGATAAGCAGTTGCCACTGTATTCGGCGCGGCAACAAAATTATCATTTCCTGCGGATAAAACCACGCCGCCAATGTAATGGTTGGCAATCAAATCATAAATCTGGGATTGTTGGCTTGTATCTGTGCCAGTGAATGTGACCAGAAATAATTGACCGACGCGTTCTTCGGGAGACATCGTGTCGAACAATTGACGAACGTCAGGCGGCGGTGCAGCTGTCTGCGCGCGAACTGAAAACGGCACGCCGACCGACGTCAGAATCAACGCCAAGAGCGTAACCGCTAGAAAAATGCGTCTCAATCTCATCGTTCAGCTATTCTGTTCACCGTGACTACTCGCTTGCAGAAAATCACAATAATCTACCTAGTGCCCGCAAAGCCAGCTGCGGATCATCCGTGAGAATGCCGTCCACGCCCCAGTTATTCAATCGCAAAATATCCTCGGCTTTATTCACTGTCCAAACATGGACACGCCTTCTGAGTTGGTGTACCCGGACGATCTGTTGCTTTGTCACATCCGCAAGATATGGATGCAGCGCGGCGTAATCTCCAAAGCTAAATCCAAAGGAACGAGTCCATGCCCCCTTCCATCCGCTGGCGACAAGTAAACCGCGAGGAACCTCGGGCAATAATCGTTTTGCTTTTTTAAGATTGGACACTAGGAAGGATGAAAAGATGACTCTCTTTTCCAGACCATGTTTTTTAACCAACACACAAACCTTTTCAATCAGTTGATCGCATGTCGCGGCAGAGTTCTTCAACTCGACATTGATAAACATCTTTCTGCCGACTGCTTGAAAGACTTCTTCGAGCAATGGAATTTTTTCGCCACGATATTTTTCCGAGAAAAAGCTACCCGAATCCAAAGAACGCAATTCCGTCAAAGTTAATCTGTGCCACGCGTCCATGACCATTCGTAGTGCGATCCACTGTTGGATCATGGATTACAACAACCTGACCATCAGCACTGAGTTGAGCGTCGAGTTCAACCGCATCAGCGCCTTGAGACAAAGCCAGCTGAAAAGACGCGAGCGTATTCTCAGGCGCATAGGTCGATGCGCCGCGGTGAGCAAAAATAATAGGATGAGAAAGGTTTTCGAACATGATTAGGTTTTTCGTTTTAAATCGAAACAAAAACGAAAGTGTCAGATTTCCACGAAGTACGCCTGCGCGGCGCGATCAAGCATCTCGCGCGACATGGTTGGCGGAACTGCCAGGTAGTGCGAAATATCAAGAATTTGATCACACAGATCACGAGGATGAGAAGCGCGCAGTTTGCGATTGCGCTTGATGTACCATTCCTGCAAAAGATACGCCAATCCCTGATCGCTATATTCAATCTTTCTATCACCCGCAACACGGCGGAAGATCTCGCGATACTCTTCGTATGATGGATCGCCAATCTCGATCTTATGGCGAAGACGCCGTAAAAATGCTTCATCCACCAGGTCTCTTGGGGGAAGGTTGGTCGAGAAAACGATCAACACATCGAACGGCACCTCGACTTTTCGTCCGGTATGGAGGCGCAAAAAGTCTACTCGGTTTTCGAGCGGAACGATCCAGCGATTTAACAGATCGCGTGGGCGCACCTGTTGTCTTCCAAAGTCATCAATCAACAATATGCCACCGTTGGCCTTCACCTGAAATGGCGCTTCATAATATTTATGCGTATCATCAAAGACAAGATCAAGGCCTTCGAGAGTCAACTCGCCACCAACCACAATGAAAGGCCGCCGAATCTTCACCCAGCGAGGATCGTGTCGTCCGCCAGTGCGAAGATTACCGGTGGTCGATGCCACACCGCCTCCATCGGATTCGGTAGCAAGCCTGTGGCTGGTCGCATCATATACTTTGATAACCTGCCCGTCCAGATACAACGCAAAGGGAATGTACATCGTCTGGCTGAGAACGAGATTACCGAAGGCGCGCGCCACGCTGGTCTTGCCGTTGCCAGGTGGGCCATACAAAAATATGGAAGTACCGGAATTGAGCGCAGGCCCCAGCCGCTGAAAAGTAGATTCAGAAATCACCAGTTGCGAAAGGATTTGGCGCATAGTTCGCGAGGTGACTGTCAGACGCCCACTTTTTTGGCGACGAATCGCTTCGTTATAGACCTCAAATGGTACTGGTGCCTGACCTGAATATTGGCTGCGGTCCAGCGCTTCACGCGCGCGTTGAACCCCTGCGCCTGTAATTCCATAAGTGTACGCGCCCTCACCGAGTCCACCCTGCGATGATTTAACTTCGATGAACTTTTCCTGTTTAAGAGCGGTTAGAAGCTGGTCCGTCACGCCAGCCATGGGAAGTGCAATTTCCTCGGCAACTTTGAAACCCGTCATATAGCCGCGAAAGTATAAAACTTTCAATATCAGATCCTGAAGCCAAAGCGGCGAAAGCCCGGTATCATCCAGGCTGTTGACCTGCGGCGGAACAAAAGAAACATTGGATGGAGTTGATTGTGAAAGATCGGTCATGCCACCTCTCCAAAAAATGCAGGGAACTCAAAGATATTTGTTCGAATAATTGGATTATAGCACGTCAAACAGATTCTCCTCCTGACAAATACATTTCGTTTATAATCGTGCCAATGAAACTTTCCGTGATCATTCCCGTCTATAATGAAGTGCAAAATATCGAGGAAATCTTAAAGCGCGTCAAGGATACAGCCCTTGCATGGGAAATTGTCGTCGTGGATGACGACTCCCAAGATGGAACGCGCGATCTGCTCCAGAATCTGGATGGCAAAGACGGTTTACGCGTCATTCTCCATGATCGGAATCAAGGCAAAGGTGCGGCGGTTCGCACCGGACTTCAAGCAGCTCGCGGCGACATATTATTGATCCAGGATGCCGATTTGGAATACAGCCCGCACGACTATCCGGTTCTACTCCGACCCCTGGAGGAAGGTATTGCGGATGTGGTCTACGGCTCGCGTTTCCTTGGCGGCCCGCGGCGGGCAACGATGTTTTGGCACATGATTGCCAATTATCTGCTGACATTTATGACCAATATCCTTTTCGACACCATCCTGAGTGATATGGAAACCGGCTATAAAGTGTTCCGGCGGGAAGTTGTAGATGGTATGAAGCTTCGCGCCAACCGCTTTAACTTTGAACCCGAGTTTACCGCCAAGGTTTTAAAGCGCCACTATCGCATTTATGAAGTCCCGATATCATTTAATCCGCGCGATTATTCGGAGGGAAAAAAGATCAAGTTTCACGATGCCTTCGACGCCGTTTGGACGTTGTTGAAATACAGGTTCGTGGATTAATTCAACTGGCGGAGAGCATATGCTCTCCGCCAGTTTCTATTTTTCAGATCAAGTGATTACGGCTGAACGTTCACAGTGTAATCCAACACATAATCACCGGGTGCGTAATCGGATGTGCCATCATTGATCTTGCTGGTAAACGTTGCCGTGGTGGTGATATGGTGTTGTCCCACCGGCCAATTGCTCAAAGCCACGTATATTGTGTGGCATTGCTGTCCATTTTGAGGGCTATCAGTGGTCGCGAATTCACTGACAGGAACATCCTGACCGTCCAAATTAAATTTCAACTGGATGCTCTTAAGATCTGTGTTGAGAATATCTGTTGTCGTCGCACACCAACCATACTCCCAAAGAACCTGATCCGTCGATGATAATGTAACCGTATAGGTCAGCGTGCCCGGCTTGGCAAAATCGGATGGCTGGTATTGTTCAGTAGCTTTGTCCTCGAGCTGCGGCGCACTGGAAGAAGCTGCCGCCTGCGACTGGCTGATCGTGTCAACCGTGGGCGCACTGGCGGCTGGCTGCAAGGTTACTGAAGGAGTTGGTGCAGTTGACGACAAGCTTTGAGTTGATGAGCTGGACTGTCCAAGCACTGCCGCGACCGCCGCGTTCAACACGACATCATCGGTGGACGCGGCATTACTCGCATCAATCGGGACTTTGATTGTCGGTTGAACACCCTGCCCCTCGAGGAAGAGACTGCCATCGGGCAGGACGAAGCGGCCAAATGGAATCTGCAACGATATGCCTTCAGGTAACTGGAATTGTCCGCGTGAAACTTCGGCTTCCGCACCTGCCGTCGGATATTGGCCAACAACCATCATGCCTGGCACCTGACTGAAGCCATACGATTCCAATTCGCAAGCGCTAAAGCAGGCCGGCCCAACCAACAACGCCATATTGTTGAAATGATATTGTTCGACGTCAGCTGTGAATTTCTCCGGCACGCCCTCCGGCTGGAATTTTCCGGACTCGGCACTATAGTATTCAAGCTGGCCGAGGACAACGTCCTTCGTATTCAAAAAGCCTTCCAAACCGAGAGGCGCGCCGCCGCTGTTATAGCGCATGTCAATAATCAAACTATTCACCTGGTTGTCCTGGAATTGCTGCAGAGCGCGCTGAAACAAGCGCACAATGAGATTCAAATCATCATCGTTGCTGTTTATGGCGATGTAGCCAATTTGCGAATTGCTCGCGGTCACGATTTTATAATCAAGCGGCAAAAGCGGATTGGTGTCAACCCCGTAGTAAAGTGAAGTGCGTGCGAAGCTGTCGCGTTCTTGAATGGCAGTTAGTGTCGCGGTCTGAGACTGCCCGCCGGGATTCGTGAACGTTACCTGCGCTTGTGTACCAGGCTGGGCACGCAGGAGATAACGCGCTTGCTGGAGCTGAATGGCAAAGTCGGATGATTGGTTGGAATAATTATGTGCGCCAGCGACCGCGTCTTTGATGGGCTGACCGTTGAACATAGTCACCGTCGCGCCGACCTTTATGCCAGCTTTCTCTGCCGGGCCACCGCTCGTCAAATAAATTACCACGTAACTTCCATCGTCCAGTTGGCGGATGGAAAAACCATAACCGCCAGCGGTCGCGTTAGTGAAATCCTGCTGGGTATATTGGCCGCCGTCCAAGCCAACGTGTGCATCTTTAAATGCCCACGTGAAATCGCGCAAGGCAATATAAAACTCGTTCGGATCGTGTTTGTTTTCCGCATCGGCCACGCGTGGCTGGATCTGCGTGTACAACTGATCCCAATTCGGCTGTTTGCCTTGAATGCCGTTGAACGCATAATCCTGTTTGACTAAGTTGAACATATCATCAAAGGCTTTGGTATACGACTCATTCGAGAAATCTTTGATCGCCGCTGATTTCGGCTCGTATAACGTCAGGTTAGGAGTCGGCACTTGCGTAATGGTGAACGGCTCCTTATCCAGATTAACAATGGAATAGCCAGCGGGGATGGGACCAACCGGATCATCCGCAGTGAACAATTTATGATCCACGCCGAATCCTGTTGGAAATTTTTGGTTGGCATCCGGCGCCCAGACCACCAGATTCCCGCCGACGACCTCATCATTGTTATCGCTGTCTGTGATAACCGAAGCAAGGTAATTCGGCCAACCTTGAGATGGATCATCACCCTCCGAATACGGACCCCCAGCCAAATTCGGCCAATAAGATACTGCAAAGACTTGCACACCCGCATCATTCTTGCCATCGTTTGAGACATTGACCATCGTTGCAGTCGGTCGCTCCGGGAGCTGCAAAGTATATTTACCAGTTTTCGATTTAGAGTTTATGGAAAGGAAACCAAGAGTTTGCGACGAAACCGGTATGGTCCAATTTTCATCGCGCTTGACAAAGCCATACATATCCACCAATGCAACGGCGTTTTCAACATAATACGTGGTGATGATATCGTTGGTATAAGTAAAAGTTCCCGTGATCTCATAGGGTTGGTTGCCCGAGGCTGGAATTTGAACGACAGGGGCCTGAGTTGACATCACCTGCGGTAAATTAAAACTACTGCAGGCCGCCTGCACGATACTCAACGCGATCAGGATTGATATTATTCTGAAAAGTTTGGATTTCATCTCTGCTCCTTTAGATTCCCGCCATTATACCGCCGAAGGTATAATGGAAAATGTGAATCCACTAGCGCAAATCAACGCAGAATTTGAACGCGCAGAACAAGCTCGCGCGGGCGGAAACGAGGGACAGGCACGCGTCTGCGCTCGGCGTGCCGCTGGGATTGCGATCCGTGAATATTTTGTGCGGCGCGGCAAGACGATTTGCACTCCAAGCTCATACGACTTGTTAAATATGTTTATTGAAGAGGCATCGCTCCCCGATGATCTGCGTCAAATCGCGGTGCATTTGACTTTGCGCGTGGATGAAGAATTCAAATTGCCAATGGATGTGGATTTAATTGCAGAGGCAAGGATGCTGTGTAAAGAATTGATAATTAGATAAATAAAAACTTCCGAAGCCTTGCAGCTTCGGAAGTTTCTCTATCCATTTCTTCTTCCAAACAAATGATACAAGGCACGGGCAACGGTGATAATGATCAACATCCCTGAAACGACACTGGCGAAGATGATGAACAATCTTCTCCAATCTTGGAGTTGGGTCGCGATCTCCTCGCGCGGCGGAAAGTGAATGTAGCCGCGCAGGCGCAGGACAAAATCGCGGCGCGGCGCGACTCGTTTCAAAGTCCCAGCCAGATGCGTTTCGATCTCATCCAATTTTGGTTCGGAAGAAGTTGTTTTGCTCATCGTTCGTCGTTCTTTCATTCATTATTCAACAGGATACAACACCAATCCCACCGTTCCGGGTCCGAGATTGGCGGCGACAGAAATCGAAAGTTCAGTCAATGCGGGTTCGCCTTGCACATTGAAATGCTTTCTCGCTTCCTCAAGCAAAGCTTCGCCTGATGGTCTATCATTGGCTTGCAGTACGCCAAGATAAATTGGCGTTTTACCAAACTCCTGTTCAGCCATTTCAATTACGCGCGCAATGGAGGCTTTGCGTGTTCGGACTCGCTCCGTCATGTTGAGAACGCCATCCCTCATCACAGCAATCGGCTTGACGTTCAAGGCCGAGGCCAGCGCTGCTTGCAACGTGCCCACGCGTCCACTCATCCTGGCAAATTCGAGATTGTCCAATGTAAAGAAGGCACGCACCCGCTCGCGAATACCATACAATGTCTTTACGATCTCCTCAGGAGTTTTACCGGCGCGTCCCATCTTGCGGGCTTCGCGGCACATCAAGCCAATCCCAACCGAACCGGTCATCGAGTTCGATCGGATAAACCTTAAATTCATCCTTGACTTCGTCCACCGCCGAGACCGCTGAGGCATATGTGCCCGATAATTTGCTGGTGACATGAATAGAAATAATTGCATCACCTTTTTGGGCCACCTTGCGATAGAACTCCACGAACTGATGCGGAGATGGTTGAGAAGTTTTGGGGATCGTTTTCGTTTCGTTCACCATCTCGTAAAAGCGTGCAGTATTAATATCCACATTTTGCAAATAGGTTTTATCGCCGAATTGAATATTAATGGGAATGATTTGAATATCGAATTCCTTTTCCCATTCCGGCGGCATGTCCGCGGCGCCATCGGTCACAATTCTCAACATAACTCACTCTCCTTCGAGATTGATATTTTGATCACCGATCTCGTCACGCAAAGCCAGAAGTGTCCGATGATAAAGACTCTTGACGGCGCCTTCACTGCGCCCCATGATCTGACCAATCTCCGCGTTCGACAGATTCTCAACAAATTTCAGGATCAGCAAAGTCTGTCGCTCTGCTGGCAATTGCCGGATGAGTTTTAGAAGCGCATCCTGTTCCTGCGAACGCACCAAACTCGATTTCAGGACGATCCACTTTGGCGGATGCAACTGGCAAATCATCCAGAGGAATTTCCTGTTTGCGGCTGCGGTCCCTATGCCAGTTGGCTACCAGGTTATGGGCGATGCGATATAGCCAGGCTGAGAATGGAATGCCGCGATCCGTATAACTTCGAATGTGATTCATCGCACGCTGAAAGACGCGTGCAGTGAGATCCTCCGCGTCGTGAAGATTTCCCGTCCGGTAATAAACGTAGTTGAAGATGCGATCAATATATCGCTCGTAAAGCAAACCGAAAGCTTCGCGGTCACCCTGCGAAGCGCGCAATAAAACTTCTTCTTCGTTGAACTCTATTTCCGGCACGAACCAACCTTACCGGCGTGGTTTGATAAACATAACCCTGCCGGATTTGAAAAGTTGCATAAAATGGTCTTCAAGTCAAAGTATATCATGGGCAATTGTCTCAAGAAGATGCGAAACATAAAGGCTATACATTCGTCTATAATCATAAGGATCCAAAAGGAGATCCGAGCATGCAATCTAACAACAATAGAACCGCGTACATTCTTATGGGTGTTGTGGTCCTAGTAATCATGGCTGGAATAACGATTTCGTTGGTACAGAGATCATCGATAAATAACCGAGCTACACCCACGTTCAATGTGGCGTCGCTCTACACTTCTGCTTATCAAACCATCGCTGTTGAACAGACCGTGCAACAAGCCTCCGTTCCTCCAACGACAACGCCGGTGCTGGGTCCATCCCCAACGCCACTTGTGGCTTTACAACTACCCGTAAACACTTCGGTCTTAGCCAGCTCAACATCCGGGGTTGCACAAGGATGTGATAATTCTATTTACATCAGAGATGTCACGATTCCAGATGGCACAGTGACGACTCCCGGCCAGTCATTCACGAAAACCTGGGCCGTGCAAAACACAGGCACCTGCACCTGGAACACAAACTATAGAATCGTATTTTCGTTTGGCACTGCAATGAATGGAACTTCCACTGCCATTACTCAATCTGTTGTGCCGGGTGGCCAAACACAAATCTCGGTCAACTTGGTCGCTCCCTCCGGTTTGGGCAATTACACCGGAAGCTGGAAGCTGCAAAATGCACAGGGACAGTACTTCGGCACCTTACTAACGGTTGTAATCAATGTCGTGCCGTCCACCGCAACCTCCATTATGCCCACATCTTCACTGATAGCTACATTCACGCCTACATCCACAAACGCAGTTACAAACACGAACACGCCAACCGATACAGTGGCACCCACTACTTCTACTCCCACCCCCTGATGTGCAGATAAAACTAGAGCAGAAATTGGCTGCAGTTCTTGCGTTAAGAATCCACATTGATATAATATAAGTTTGCACATTTGCTCAGTATTGATAATTGAAACAAATGTGCTATAATCGAATTTCCAAAGGTTCCTATGTCCCCTAATGTCATACGCGTCGTGGGCGCGCGCGTCCACAATCTAAAAAATATCACAGTTGAGATTCCACGTGACAAGCTGGTCATCATTACCGGCTTATCTGGCTCCGGCAAATCCTCGCTGGCATTCGACACCATCTTTGCCGAAGGTCAGCGGCGTTACGTCGAATCGCTTTCGGCTTATGCGCGTCAATTCCTCGGACAGATGAATAAACCCGATGTGGATTACATCGACGGCTTATCGCCCGCCGTTTCGATTGACCAAAAAGGAACGTCTCACAATCCGCGCTCGACGGTGGGAACCGTTACCGAAATTTATGATTACCTCCGCTTGCTTTACGCCCGCGCCGGAATTCCACACTGCCCCATTTGCGGAAGAGAAGTCGTCAAGCAATCCGCGCAAGAAATTGTGGATGCCATCGAATCGCTTACCGATGCAAGCCGGATTCTGAATTCTCGCGCCGGTCGTGCGCGGACGCAAAGGAACTTATCAGGCGGTCTTCGAGGAAATCCGCAAGTCCGGTTTTGTGCGCGCCCGCGTGGATGGAACAGTTTACTCTTTGGACGATGAAATCAACCTCGACCGTTATAAACAACATAACATCGATGCAGTTGTAGATCGTCTTGTGATTTCACACGATGGCAGTGAAGAAGATAAAAAAGCCGCACGCACGCGATTGACCGATTCGGTCGAAACGGCTTTGAAATTCGGCGAGGGGTTTCTCATCGTTTCAAAAGTTGATAGCAAGGATAACGATTTGCACTTCTCCGAAAATTTATCATGTCCCATTCATGGCATCAGCATACCGGAGATCGAACCGCGTACTTTCTCCTTCAATACGCCGCATGGTGCTTGCCCGGATTGTCAGGGCTTGGGAAACAAATTGGAGATTGATCCCGATTTATTGATTCCTGATAAAGACGTTTCATTCAACGAAGGTGCAATTGTCGCCATGGAATGGGGGGGACCAAAAGAAGAGGGCGGTTATTACTGGCAATCATTGGAAGCCGCGGCGCGCTTCTTTGATATTGACCTTGATAAACCTGTTAAAGAATTATCCAAAGAACAATTGGAAATTGTTCTCTACGGCACGCGCGGCAAAGAGATTCCCATCAAATACAAAAGCGCAAAGGGACATGAGTTCACGTTTGCGCGCGACTTCGAAGGTGTGGTCGGCAACCTAGAGCGGCGTTATCGCGAGACCAACTCGGAATATATCCGCGAGCGCATCTCGGAATATATGTCCGATAAGCCCTGCCCCACTTGCAAAGGTCAGCGCCTGCGGCCCGAAGCCATTGCAGTGACAGTTGGCGGAGTCAACATTATCGAAGTGACGGCGTGGCCGGTGATCAAAACATTGGATTGGATTAGCGAGATCAACAGCAAGAAATCGCCGCTGACCAATCGTCAAAAAGCGATTGCCGAACGCGTGATCAAAGAAATCAAATCGCGCCTTGGATTTCTCGTGGATGTTGGGTTGGATTATTTGACTTTGAATCGCTCAGCTGGATCACTTTCCGGCGGCGAAGCGCAACGCATTCGACTTGCGACCCAAGTCGGTTCACGCTTGGTCGGTGTGTTGTATGTTCTCGACGAACCATCCATCGGTTTACATCCGCGCGATAACACGCGCTTGTTGAACACGCTCAAAGGTCTGCGCGATCTTGGAAACACCGTGCTGGTCGTTGAACATGATGATGAAACGATTCGCGAAGCAGACTGGGTCATTGATCTCGGACCGGCGGCAGGGGAACACGGAGGCCGTATCATCGCCGAAGGAACGCCCGACGAGATCATGGCACATCCACACTCATTGACAGGCGCATATTTATCGGGGCGCAAGCAGATCGAAATCCCGAAGAAGAGGCGTGAAGGTAACGGCAAGCATCTCAAGATCGTCGGAGCGCGCGCAAATAATCTTAAAGATCTCACTGTTCAAATCCCGCTTGGAAAACTTGTGTGCATCACAGGCGTTTCAGGAAGCGGGAAGTCGACATTGATGACAGATGTGCTTTACAACGCGCTGGCATCCAAACTGATGGGTGCCCGTACACAAGCTGGTGAACATCAAACCATCGAGGGAATCGAACTCCTTGATAAGGTAATTGACATCGATCAATCTCCGATTGGACGCACGCCGCGCTCCAATCCTGGAACCTATACCGGCATGTTCGATGAAATCCGAAAGTTGTTTGCCGAACTCCCGGAAAGCAAAGTGCGCGGCTATAAGCCTGGACGTTTTTCATTTAATGTGCATGGTGGACGATGCGAAGCATGTCAGGGACAGGGTGAACTGCGAATCGAAATGCAGTTCCTGCCCGATGTGTATGTGCCATGCGATGTGTGTCATGGCAAGCGTTTCAATCGCGAGACACTGCAAGTGCGCTTTCGAGATTACAACATCGCCGATGTATTAGATATGACAGTGGAACATGGACTTAAAGAATTTTCCGCCTTTCCCTCCATGATGTCAAAATTGACTTTGTTGAATGAAGTCGGATTGGGCTATGTAAAGATCGGACAACCCGGCACCACTTTGAGCGGAGGTGAAGCCCAACGCGTCAAACTGGCGAAGGAACTTTCACGCCGCGCCACCGGTCGGACCTTGTATGTGCTCGATGAACCCTCCGTCGGACTCCACGCTGCGGACGTGCACAAGCTAATCGAGGTTTTGCAAAGGTTAGTCGATGCCGGCAATTCGGTGTTGATCATTGAACATAACCTCGATATTATCAAGGTTGCTGATTGGATCATTGATCTCGGTCCCGAAGGCGGCGACCGCGGCGGAGAGCTCGTTGCAGAAGGCACCCCCGAACAAGTCATGAAGATCAAGAGTTCATACACCGGTCAATATCTAAAAGAACATCTACAACATTTCGCAAAATAAATTCAAAACATAGAGGCCCAGCGATGTTGTCCCTCGGTAATCGTATTTCCCTAAATCACTAAAGTTCAGGTAGAATTATCCAAACGCGCTGATGGTCAACGGCGTGTGAAGAGGATAATATATGGAAAACAAACCGCCTACCAGCAGTGTAATCTCAGCCTATCGCAAGCGTCGCCAGCGAACCAATATCATATTTGTGTACGGTGCGGCGGGGCTGCTTGTTTTAGCGGGTTTAATCCTGGTGATTGTCTGGCTTGCAAGCCCAAGCCGGCCTCTTAGCTCATTATTTGCCACTAAGACTCCGACCCCAACCGTGACATCCACTCCCACACTAACCCCAGTGCCGACGGATACGCCGACCATCACACCAACGGACACCGCAACTTTGGTGCCCACTCATTCATCCCCATTCTCGTACACGGTTCAAGAGGGAGATACACTAGATAGTATCTCGAAGCAATTCAACCTGGGCGATGATGGCATTCTGCTCATTTTGCAATTAAATCCCAGCATCGATCCAAGCACTCAGATTATTCACGTAGGGGATCAAATCACGGTACCAAATCCGGGCATGCAGCTATTTACTTCCACACCGATCCCTGCTAACTTGCGCTCCGGATCACAGGTTCCCTATACTGTAGAAACGGGGGATACACTGGCAGGCATTGCATCGAAATTCAATAGCACGACAGACGCCATTGCTACAGAGAATAGTATAACGGATCCCAACTCCATCCAGGTTGGACAACAATTGAAGATTCCCGTCAATCTCGTTACGCCAACTCCCACGCGCGTAACAAGTACACCACGTCCTCCATCTGTCACAACACCGTCCACCACACCAACACAGTAAGGTCAGGAGCTGGGTTCCTTGTCGAAACCCAGCTTCTCTTTCTAGACAAAACCAACTCTATCATGTACAATACCGCTTCACTCGGTAAGTTAATTTTGTTGGAGGAAACACTTTGGCTAATATCAAGTCTCAAATCAAACGCAACCGGCAGAACGAGAAGCGTCGTTTGCGCAACCGTGATTATCGCGGCGCGGCCCGCACTGCCGTAAAAGATGCGCGCACTTCCCTAGAAAGCGGAAAGGATACAGCGGCGTCCGTAGTGGCTGCGATGAGTGCGCTGGATCAAGCCGCACAGAAAGGCGCCATTCATCCACGCAACGCGGCCCGCCGCAAAGGACGCTTGATGAAACATCTCGCGGCACTCGGTTTACAGGCAAAGAGCCCAGTGGCCGAAACGGCCGCGCCCGTCGTTGAAAAGAAAGAAGTAGAAAAGAAACCCGTGAGGGCTGAAAAGGAACCAAAGCCTGCCAAGGAAGAAAAAACAAAGGCTGAGCCGAAGAGACCAGCCGCCAAGTCAGCGGAAAAGAAAACAGCTGAAAAGAAAACGGCCGCTAAATCTGCAGCGAAAAAGACGGCAGAAAAGAAGTAATTCGGTAATTTCAAAAAATCGAGAGCAGAACGCTCTCGATTTTTTATCTACCCATCTCATCCCATTCTCTTTGAAAACGGAGAAAAGGCCGCTAGACCGAGTATGGTGTTTGATATAATCCCATTATGTTTGAAGGCGAACAACAAATCATCGAAACCAAGATCAGCGAGTTCTGCAAACAAAACGAAATTCCAATTGCAGAACTCAAGTGGTCGCCGATTCCTTTCAGCGGTGAATGGGGAATCTCTACCTCCTTTTTTGCTACAGCTGCACTCGAGGCCCGCGCTGGAAAAAAGATTCAGGTGCCACAACGCGCCCAGGAAATTGCAGAACAGATCAAAGTCGAAATTGGAAGAATGCAAGGCATCAGTCGCGTCGATGCGGTCAAGGGTTATCTCAACCTTTATTTTTCGACATCCGAATATGCACGCCGCGTTGTGGACGAGGTGCTCGCCTCGGGCGCGGACTTTGGACGAGGCGAGCCAAAGAGTGAGCGTATCATGGTTGAGTACGCACAGCCGAACACGCATCATTCATTTCATATCGGTCATCACCGAAACACGATCCTTGGCGAAGCGCTGGCGCGCATCGTTGAGTTTGGGGGCTTCGACACGATCCGCGCTTCATATCCCGGCGACATCGGCCTCGGTGTGATTACGATATTATGGGCTTATGATAGATTTTATAAAGGACAAGAACCACAGGGCATTCACGAGCGCGGGCAATGGCTGTTGAAAATCTACGCCGAAGCAACCGCGATGCTCGAACCCAAAGAGAACGAGACACCCGAAGAAAAGGCCAAGCGAGAAGCCTACGATGCCGAGCGTCATGAGATGTATCACAAGTGGGATACGAATGACAAGTATGTGCGCGAGTTGTGGCTAAAGACGCGCGAGTGGAGCTTGGAGGAACTGTATGACATTCTTCGAATTCTTGATGTTAAGATGGATGTGTGGTTTTTTGAATCCGAAGTGGATGAACCAGCCAAGGCTATCGTTGAGGAATTGATTGCGAAGGGTATCGCTGACGATGAACGCCCGCAAGGTGGCGCCGTGATCGTCAAGATTGATGAGAAGCTTGGGCTCACCAAAGAAAAATATCATACCAATATTATTATGCGCTCGGATGGAACGACGCTTTATCTCACAAAAGATTTGGCGCTTGCGAAAGTGAAGTTCGAGCAATATCACGTGGATCGCTCCATCTATGTGGTGGATGTGCGCCAATCCATGCACTTGCAACAGGCATTCGCAATCTTGAAGTTGTGGGGCTTTAAACAAGCGGAGAAATGTTATCATCTGGGCTATGGCTTTGTGAAGTCTGCCCGAAGGGGCAATGTCGGCACGGCGCGGACGCGTGGTGTTGTTCAAAGATGTGATGGATGAAGCCATCAAGCGCGTGCTGGCGGTTGAGTCCGAAAAGACTCCCGATATGTCTGACGAGCAACGGTTGAAGATCGCAGCACAAATTGGTCTGGGGGCGTTGGCATATTCGATGCTGTCGGTGGACAACAATAAAGATATTATCTTCGATATCAACGAAGCGTTGAACTTCGATGGCCATACTGGACCTTACATTCAAAATGCGTATGTGCGTGCCAACAGCATCCTGAAGAAATCAGATGGCTTGCCAATAGAGAGCAGATTTGACTATGAACTGAATCCGCACGAAATCGAATTGATCGAATTGATCTCGCGCTTTCCCAACAAGGTTCAACAAGCGGCAGATGAATATCGTCCGCTCATCATGGCGAGTTATGTCTATGATCTGGCGAACGCCTTTCACTCGTTTTATCATGCGGTGCCAGTGATTCAAACTGAAGACAAGAAAATTCGTGAGGCGCGCTTGAGATTGGTCGCGGCGGCGAGGCAAACCATCGCCAACGCCTTGCGTTTGCTAGATATTCAAGCGCCAGAGGTCATGTAAGAAACAGGCTAAACGTACTCTTTACGTTTAGCCTGTTTTATTTTAAATTTAGAGAACCTTTTCATCATGCCGTTCTGAGTAAAAACGAAGAGACTCAAAACCCAATCCGAGACGCTTCGGACACTGTCCTCAGAATGGCAAAATTGGAGGAACAATGTCAATCAAAACCATCATCATGGGTGCGGCCGGACGTGACTTCCATAATTTCAATACGTTCTTCCGCGGCAACAAGGATTATGAAGTCGTGGCATTCACCGCGACTCAAATCCCTGATATCGAAGGACGCCTCTATCCCAAAGAGCTGGCGGGTAACCTTTATCCAAAGGGTATCCCGATCCGAGCCGAAGAGGAACTATCTGAGCTGATCAAGAAGCACGGCGTGGAACAAGTCATCTTCGCTTATTCGGATGTGCCGTATGAATACGTGATGCACAAAGCCTCGCTCGTGAATTCTCTCGGCGCGGATTTCCGCTTGATGGGCACAAAGTACACTCAGGTTAAGTCCACCAAGCCGGTTGTGTCGGTTTGTGCAGTTCGGACGGGATCCGGCAAAAGTCAGACCACGAGGCGGGTGTCTTTGATCCTGCGCGAGATGGGATATAAAGTCGCGGCAATTCGTCATCCGATGCCGTATGGAAATTTAGTGCGACAGGAAGTGCAGCGCTTCGCGGATTACGGTGATCTCGATGAGCACGAATGCACCATCGAGGAGCGCGAGGAATACGAGCCGCACATCGATAACGGCGTGATTGTTTATGCCGGCGTGGACTACGAAAAGATATTGCGCGCCGCCGAAAAAGAAGTGGACATTGTTTTGTGGGACGGCGGTAACAACGACTTTTCGTTTTATGTTTCCGATTTTCAAATCGTTGTGGCTGACCCGCATCGCGCCGGACATGAAACAAAATATTATCCCGGCGAAACCAACGTGCGCATGGCGGATGTGTTTGTAATCAACAAGGTGGATACCGCCGAGCCTGAGAACGTCATCAAGGTGCACGAGGCTTTGCGACAATTGAATCCGAAAGCAATTCAAATCGAAGCCGCCTCCCCGTTGTTTGTGGACGATCCCGAAGCGATTCGCGGCAAACGCGTGCTGGTTATCGAAGACGGCCCCACATTGACTCACGGTGAGATGGCGTACGGCGCTGGTTATATCGCGGCGCGGCGATTCGGTGCGAAAGAGATCGTTGACCCGCGTCCGTTTGCAGTGAAGTCCATCGCCGCGACTTATAAGAAGTATCCGAAGACCGGACCGATCCTGCCGGCAATGGGATACGGCGAAGCGCAGACCAAAGATCTGGAAGCGACCATCAACAAGTCGGATGTGGACCTAGTCATCATCGGCACGCCGATTGACCTGTCACGCGTGATGAAGATCAAGAAACCTTATCAGCGGGTGCGATATGAACTGCAGGAGATCGGTCAGCCGACGTTACAGGATTTGCTGATGAAGAAATTTGGGAAGAAGAAATAAAAGGAATAGGGAACAGTTATTCATTACTGCTTCGGAGCCGCGCGGCTCCGAAGCAGCCGACGGCGGTATGAGGCCGCCTCGGCTACGGAGTCGGCTGATAGAATTCATCTGACTCTTTTTGTTTGGAGGAAATATCAAAAAGGTTATTGAAATCGTCTTAATAATTTCGGAATCCGCTGATAGATACGCTAATAGCGTTGAAACCCCAAATCCTTTTTGGTCATCAGATGGAACTACCCTTGTTTACCATAAATGCAATAATGAAGACTGTCAGGACATTTCCAATTTTAGTATTTATAAGGTTAATGTGAACAGTGGCGTAGAACAAAAAATCGTTGACGGCGGGCTTTATCCCATTTGGATTAAGTAAGCTATTTACATTGGTTGCATCGTAACAAACGAACAGATATAACTTACCCCTTCCAGTTCCTAACTTCCTCTTCCAAGGTCTCTACCATATCAAGGTATTTATCCAGTGTCGCCGGAATGTAGCCTTCAAAAGCAAGACGGGTGAGGGCCTCGGCGGCTTTTTCTTCGTCATCCGGCGAGAGCGATTGTTCGAGCAAGGGATGGATCAGACTCTTGAGCATGTCGAAATGACGATGCAACATACTACTGTATTCACTCGTGGCCCAAATCACATCGGCGCGGCCAGCTTCATCCCCAGCTTGCCAGCGTTTGGCAGCATCGAATAAAGAATTGCTTATCTCAACGCTTTTTTGCAGATCACGATTCATGGCTCCGACCGGTCCATCGTCAGGCGGAAAGCCGCAATTTTCAAGAGCATTCAGAAGAACTTTCTCCTTCTTGAAATAGATTGCTTCAAGATACTCATGAATAAAGCTGCAGGAGAAGATAAAGAATCCCGGCCTGGCAGATTTGCCCTGTCCAGCAATGGCCAATCCACGGCCCAAAACTGCCAGAAAGCTGGTAGCAAGATCCCGATCTTCGGTCATAATGTTTATAATTCTCATCAGTGCCGTCCTGGACTACACAAAATCACAAAGGATCGAAAGCGTTTGAATTGGACTTTTCTTTTCACATTTTTTGCCCGCCAAAGTATATCACGCTGTTTACACACAGGTGATAGGTCAAATCCGACATCTCTATGCGTGGATAGAAGATGAATAGATAAGTAGTTTATAATCTATCTGTGCTCATCGGTTAAGAAGAAGTCCCGATTCATGAAAAGAGGTCCCCATGCGTCTAACTGGTAAACGAATTGCAATTCTCGTCGCAGAAGATGTTGAAGATTTGGAGTTCTTCGTTCCGTTCATGCGGCTTCAGGAAGAAGGCGCGGAAGTCATCGCGGCGGGCTTGGATCTCAGGT
The DNA here is from genome assembly GCA_963783295.1 of uncultured Chloroflexia bacterium. Lineage (GTDB taxonomy): Bacteria > Chloroflexota > Anaerolineae > Anaerolineales > Villigracilaceae > Fen-1038. Next base: position 196,440 of record CAWAMX010000004.1, read on the forward strand.
CCGTGCATGGCAAAAATGGGCTGGAAATTACTCCAACCGCCAAAATTGATTCACTTAACAGTCAGGATTTGTTCGCTCTGGTCATCCCCGGCGGCTGGGCCCCCGATAAATTGCGCCGACATTCCGTGGTGACGAAGCTTGTCAAAGAGATGAATGATGCGAAGAAACCCATCGGCATCATTTGTCATGGCGGGCTGGTGGCGATCTCAGCGGGCATTGTGCGCGGTCGGTGTGCGACGGGCTCGCTCGGCATCAAGGACGATCTGGTCAATGCCGGGGCAACCTGGGTAGACGAACCTTCATTCCATGACAGCAATCAGGTTTGGGGGCGGATCGTTGCGGACATTCCAGACTTTTGCCGCGAATTGGTCGCGGCCCTGGTCGAAGCTGCAAGCGATCAGTAAGACTTCATCCATCAAAGCGATAAAACAAAACGAACCTTCCCTTGAAGCATCCTGGTTGAACTCGCAATAACTTCTTGAATGTGCTCGAGTTTGACATCATAAGGTAGCCTCCTTAGTACGGATTGACCCAAATTGGTTCATGTACACGGAGGGTACCTCACTCTTATTTTCCTATACTAGGTTTGTTTTGTTATGGTTATTGCTTATGCTTTTTCAGCGAGGGTGAATCTCGTCAACATCAGAACTGTAATCACACCTGCCACGACATGCATGATCATCAAGGTTATGGAATAGGGCCAGCCTGCGCCGGGCATGCGCATGGAGGCGGCCGCGATATCCGGTAAAAAGCTGATGATGAGAAATACAAATGAAATGATTATAAAGGTACGCACCGGATTTTTCGCAAACCGTCCAACCAATGCGAACACCAACACCGCAGCCGTACAAAGAACCAACGTCAAAACAATTGGGATCATGATCATTGCGAGGCCTGGAGCATAAGGCGGTTGTAAAATCAGACGGGCGATCACGCGCACGATCAACACACCGACAATCGCGGCGATGACTGTTAATGGACCGACCCACCAAAGTTTACGAAGTTCAAGTGAGTTTGCAGATTTCAACATCATGTCTCCTGAATGATTTAATGGTTTAGGTTAATCAGCTACGTGCAGGATAATCCGCCCGCGGCCATGTCCGGTTTGGCTCATTTCAAGTGCCTGACGGGCATCTGCCAATGGGAAAACCGCACCTGTCACCGGCTTGAGTTGCTTCGCTTCGATCAAGTCTGAAATTTGCTTCAAGTTTTCTGGGGAAGCACGTCCTGCACTCAGCGCAGTAATTTTCTGTGCTTTTCCAGCATCCTCTGCGGGCCGCCCGGCAACTGTCACAAAGACACCGCCGGGGCGAAGCACCTTAAACGAACGTTCAGATATTTCCCCTCCCACGGTATCAATGACCACATCCATATCATGGACAACCGTTTCAAAACGCACAACCGAATAATCAACGACATTCTCTGCGCCCAAGGAACGAACAAATTCAATGTTGCCAGTTGAGGCGGTGCCAGTTACGTATGCACCTTTCCAACGCGCCAGCTGCACAACATATGCACCGACGCCGCCTGCGGCACCATGAACCAACACGCGCTGTCCATTTTTAACTTTCGCGGTTTCGATAGCTCCCCACGCAGTAAGAGCGCCTACGGGAAGAGATGCAGCCGCTTCAAAAGTCAGATTTGCAGACTTGGGTTGTATATCAATCGCCTTCGCCAATGCATATTCGGCATATCCGCCGGTGACGATGCCATAGACCGCAACATCCTTCTTGAAAGAAGTGACGTTTGCCCCGACGGCTTCAATCGTGCCTGAACCTTCCATACCCGGAGTTAATGGAAATTGGAGCGGCATGAATTGTTTATAGGCGCCAGAGAGATATTTCCAATCGGCGGGGTTCACACCCGCGGCTTTTATACGGATTAGCACTTCATCTGCTTTTGGTTCGGGACGAGGCGCCTGCTCCAACACGAGCACCTCTGGACTGCCATAATCGTGGGCTCGAATTGCTTTCATAGTCAAACTTGACATAGTACATCTCCTGATCTCATTCTTGATTCTGTTCCACTTAATAGCCCAACTCTTCTTTGACAAGCACAATCGTGATGCGGCCGGGCACGACTTCGCGATTGACGATTAATGTTTTTCCGATGGCGGTATGGATTCCCATCGCCGCAAGCAGACGTGCATCTTCCAAAGGATAACTGTATTCTTCAATGCGACGAAAGCCTTCGTTCAAATCCTTGACCAGCTTTTGCGTGCCGACGACCCAAATCACTTTCGCGGCGCCTGAGGCATACGGACCTAACTGACTGCCGCCGAAGGATGAAATCAATACTTTTCCATCTTCGGTGATGGCATGAACACTTCCCACAATGTAATCTGGGATGGTACGCAATTTGCGAATCTCGTTCGACTAAGTCTTTCGGTCAAGCGACATTACTTTCGGACGCACTGCGTTATAACGATCCGATTTGTCGAACTCATCGAACAAACCAAGTGTCTCAAGCGTTTTCGATTGATTGGTATAAACTTCGGCGTTCTCTGGAACCAAGCCGAGAACAATCTTCTTCGCCGCCGCAGCATTCTCGCCGATCAAAGTGTGCATTCCATTTGCTTCCAATGCTTTGACCACACGTTCAATCTGCGCATTGCTGGCTAACTTTGTAAATTCCTTGTTGGGAATTAAAGTCAAATCAGTATGTACTGCTACCATAATATCTCCTAGATTATTTTCTACTCTGGTTAACTTAAAATTTTCACGGTACTGCCCCAATTCGTGCCAAGGGTTCCCTGCAAAATAATGTGCAGGAATTGCATCGCTTCAATCTGGCGAGCACGCTGCAATGGACCCGTATCAATTGCGCGCATACCGCCATCCTTCACCAACTGTGCCACTTTGTTCTTCGCATCGGTGTCGTCACCGGCGATAAAGACATCAAGCGGCTGACCCACCACCTGTCCCGTAAGAAGCGTGCCAGCGAACGTCGTGTTGAAGGCTTTGACCACTTTTGCACCGGAAGCAACCGCCCTGGCAACTTCTTCCGCCGAGGATAAATCAGCAGCGGTGGCAAGTCCATCAAAAGTTTTATTGAGCGGATTGGCAATGTCAATCACGACCTTGCCCGCTAGCTTGGCACCCAATTGCTTTACGAGTTGAACGTTCGTGCCATACGCTACCGCAAGCACGACCACATCGCCCAGCTTTGCACTTTCGAGGCTGTTTGTGGAAACTTTCGCATCTTTCTTTGCAGAAGCCTTCACAACCGCGGCAGTCTTCTCAGCCGCTTCGGGATTGACGTCCACAAACGTGACGGAATGCCCGCCCGCCACAAGACGCGTTCCAATACCTCGTCCCATATTTCCTGCACCAATGATTGTTATTTCCATCTTGACTCTCCTTGAAAACTTTGATATTATACAGTTGTATCCTAAACAACAGATGTTGCATAATTTACTATTCTTACCCTATCAGGTCAACCATCAAAAATTTGAATTTGTTGGATAAACAACACTGGAGACAAAATGTTGTCTAACTTAAAAGAAGAAGAAAAACTTGATCCGCGCGTCAAGCGAACCAGGAGCCTGATTCTGGGAGCTTTTGAAGGTCTCCTCGCTGAAAAGGGATTCAAGTCAATCTCTGTGCAGGATGTGACCAACAGGGCCCAGATCAACCGCGCCACGTTTTACGCGCACTTCGCGGATAAATATGCCTTGCTTGATTATTCCATCAGCCAGAAGTTCATGCAGGAAATCGAAAAGCGGACGTTGAACGCCTGTCATTACACTCACGACAATTTACGAAATATGATTTTTGCGGTTTGTGAGTTTCTATCTCAATTACACACTGCTTGTGGGCAACCCCATGAACAATTCGAATCGCTCGTTGAAGGAACGATCAAGAAACAAATATTTGATTTGTTGAGTCATTGGCTAAAACAAACCAAAACAAAAATTTCCACCGAAATTCCCGCCACAGTTGCCACTTGGGCAGTCTATGGGCTGGCATCTCTTTACAGCCACAGCAAAAAGCGCCCCTCCCTCGACAAATTTGTGGATGATGCGTTTCCGCTGGTTGCTGTGAATCTCGAACAGTTTACCTAAATCCTTCCGTTATAATGGGGGCATGTTTATCGATGAAGCAGAAATCCTAGTACGTTCCGGTAAAGGCGGCGATGGCATGATGCACTTTCATCGCGAGAAGTTTGTTCCGCGCGGCGGGCCTGATGGTGGCGATGGCGGCAAAGGCGGTGATGTGATTCTCGAAGTCAAACCGAGTCTTAACACATTGCAGGCCTTTCGGCATATCACGCGCTACATTGCTAAGAATGGAAAGAATGGCGGTCCCAATAATATGTCCGGAAAGTCAGCGGATGATTTGATTGTAGCGGTTGCACCTGGCACGGTTGTTTATGATGCAGACACCGGTGAACTCATCGGCGATTTAACCAAAGCCAACGAACGTCTGAGCCTTTGCAAAGGTGGGCGCGGAGGACGCGGCAGCCAACATTTCGCGACGTCACGCAATCAAGCTCCGCGCACGGCGGAAAAAGGCGAGCCTGGTGAAGAGAAGCGCCTCAAACTGGAATTGAAACTCATCGCCGATATTGGCTTGATCGGCATCCCAAATGCTGGCAAGTCAACACTATTGTCGGTGTTAACCAATGCAACACCCAAGATCGCACCCTATCCGTTCACAACGCTTGAACCGAATCTCGGTGTGGCTGATGTTGACGACAATACAAGTGTTGTTCTTGCGGACATTCCCGGCTTGATTGAAGGCGCATCACAAGGCGTGGGATTGGGTCATGATTTTCTGCGTCACATTCAAAGAACGCGCGTATTGATTCATGTGCTGGATGGTATGTCAAAAGATCCTGTAGCGGATTATAGCCAGATCAACAGTGAGTTATCGTTATTTGATCCAAACCTTGCAAAGAAGCCGCAGGTTGTGGCCTTGAATAAGATCGACCAGCCGGAAGTCCAAGAACGACTTGCCGAAATCAAGAAGGCGATGAAAAAGAAGAAGATCGAAATCGTTACCATCTCTGCACTGACACGCACAAACACGCGCGAGTTGTTGCTCAAGGCTGCGGAGATGCTGGCTGAGGCGCCAGCGTTGGAAGAAGTCAAGGCATCGCTTCCCGTTTATCGTCCCAAAGAAGATGCGAAAGATTTTCACGTCACGCGCGAGGGCACGCATGAATGGAGATTATCCGGCGCGGGCATTGAGCGCGCTGCGTCCATGACTTATTGGGAACATGATGGTTCAGTGCGCAGATTTCAAAAAATCATGGAGGCGCTCGGCGTGGACGAGGCACTCCGCAAGGCCGGCGTCAAAGAAGGCGATACCGTTGCAATTGGCGATTACGAATTGGAATGGCAAGAATAATTTTTTTGCAAGTTATAATTAATTCTTAAGGACGCAAATGTCTGTTTCTGAAGTAGTTTTGAATGAGCTGGAAAAAGTTACCGGCACCGATCAGGTCCGCAAGGATTTAAATCTGGATTTATTCGGGGAAAAGATTCTCAATTCATTCGGGACAGTGGAGCTGATCGTTGCACTTTCCAATTCATTGGGCACAGAAGTTTCACCTGGCGAGATTGATCGCGAACTTTGGGCAACGCCCCAAAAAATCATCACCTACTTTGAAGAAAGAAACAAATGAGTCGCAAGCCCGCGCCGCATCTGACTGCGGCGATCATTTCGCTCGTTACATTGATCGCATCGCTGGTTGGATTCAACGTTTATGCTCAATCGCTCGAAGCGCGTGATGTCAACGCGTTGATTCCGTTGAATTTGACGCAAATGGAAAATGGAGATGCACTGCAACGTGCCGCGCTCCAAAAGCCGGATATCCTAATGGTATATGGCAGTTCGGAATTGACGCTGGTGCCAACCCCGTATCAGGCTAACCATTTCTTCTCAAAATATCCAACCGGGTTTACGGTTGTGGATGTCGCCAGCCTCGGCGTTTTATCGGTCACACTTGCGCAGGAATTCGCCGCACTAGGCCCCGATTTACGCGGCAAGAAGATCGTGCTTTCGATTATGCCCGGTTCATTCTTCCTCAACAAGAAATATTTTATCGAGAACAATCCTGACCATGACTTTGCAATGAACTTCTCTCCTCTGCGTTCCTATGAAGCGGTTTTCAGTCCATATCTCAGTTTTGGAATCAAGAACGAAATTTCTCAATCCCTCCTGATATATCGAGATACGATTCGAAAGGATCCACTGCTCACCTTCGCCATCACTGTCACAGCCCACACTTCGATAAGAAATCGCATGTTGTATTACATCATCTGGCCTCTCGGCGAACTTCAAACAGAAATCCTGCGATTGCAGGATCACTTTGAGGTTGTTCTCTACATCTGGAAGCATCCTATTAACCCCAATGTGCAGAAAATTCCTCAGTCGGTTGATTGGAATACGACTCGTGAAAACGCATTGGCTGAACAGATAAAGAACACCAGTACCAATCCATACGGCGTGGAAAATTTCATGTGGTGGTATTTCGATAGAATTACGCTGCCCGAACCAGTTGGATCGAATAATGATTTATACACAAAGAATTTACTCAATTCTCAAGAATGGACGGACTTCAAAATCCTGTTGATCGTCCTACAGCAACTTGGTGCAAAGCCGTTGATTCTTAGCCGCCCGTTAAATGTCCCGCTTTGGGAGGTAATGGGTGTCACCGAAGACACACAGGATATCTTCTACAAAAAACTGCATTCCGTTGCCGATCCGTTCAAAATGCCACTAATCGATCTTCGACAATACGATCATGATAAGTATTTCAGCATCGATCAAGGCTCGCACACCAGCCGCGAAGGATGGGTCTACATAGATCAAATTCTGGATAGTTTTTATCACGGACAACCTCAACCATGAAGCAAACGCCTCATCTCAGCGCGAGCATCACATCCGTTCTTGTACTTGTGATTGCGCTTGTCGGATTTGATTTTTATGCCCAACATCTTGAGCGTCAATACGTCAATGCTCTCGCACCGCTAAATCTGGCACAGGCTCGGAATGGCATAGCTCTACAACAAGCCGCGTTTCAACAACCTGATCTCCTGCCCGTCTATGGCAGTTCGGAAATAACTGAAATCGACACTCCCTACCAAGCCAACCATGTTTTTGAAACATACCCCACCGGTTTCATGGTCTTCGATATCGCCAATTTGGGAGCATCCTCCATTTCCATCGCTCAAAATCTAGCCGCACTTGGTCCCGATCTGCGCGGAAAAAAATTTGTTATCTCTTTCTCGACCGCAGACTTTACCATGGGCTCACTTCCAGTGAGCTATTATGCAGGAAACTATTCACGAATGCATGCGTATGAGATGATCTTCAACCTATATCTTAGCATGCCTCTCAAAATTTCCGCAGCCAAACGCATGTTGGAATTCCCAAGCACGTTGCAAGATGATCCGTTTCTCGAGTCAACTCTGGTTGACATGAAAAGCCCATCAAAGCTGGAACGCGGCCTCTACTATCTAGGTTGGCCGCTAGGCGAACTTCAAATACAGATCATGCGCCTTCAGGATCACGCCGAGGTCGTTATTTTTCTTCAATCCAACCATATTGACCCCAATGTAAAAAAAATTCCTCAAAGCATTGACTGGTCCAACGATCTCTCAGCCGCGCTGGCAGAGCAAAAATTGAATACATCTAGCAATCCATATGGCATAGATAATTCGATGTGGCGGCTTTATCAACATAAATTGGACCTTCCTCGTCCTCTCAAGCCGGGCTCGATAGATAAGGATTTTTCTACACATGTACAGAACATGGAAGCTTGGTCAGATTTTCAAATCCTATTGAACGTTTTGCAGGAATTGGGTGCAAAACCTTTGCTCTTGGGCCGCCCAATGAATGTTCATCTTTGGGAGGCGTTAGGTGTTTCTGAAAACGCACAGAATACTTACTACACTCAACTCCATGCCATCACTGATCAATATCACATGCCATTAGTTGATTATCAACAATATGGCACGGACATTTATTTCAGTATTGATCAAGGAGCGCACACTAGCGGCTATGGGTGGGTTTACGTAGACCAAACGCTTGACGAATTTTTTCACGACAACATACGCTAATCCGACTAGGCGCAAAATACATACGGAGCCTGCCGAAAGTAAAAAAGATTTTGATTGGCAAATTCAATATAATGATGGGCGGTATATACGGATAAGAAAGTTCTGTTCTTCCCCAAGAATATGCCGGTTCTGAAATAACCAATCACCGGTTTTTTATTTGGATTAGATAGTTCTTATCAGGTCTTAATCTTCTTGTTACAAGGATCCTATAAAATCGTTGCGAAGGCTCACGAGATTAACCTAAAAGATCATTGCTTATATTTTGAATGGAATGATGAACAAAGATTTGAAGTCAAAATATCCACACATGTTTTCCTTCTTGCTGGCAATCCTAATATCGTCAGGCTTGCTGGTTTACGGAACTTATTATGCCCATTCGATGGAACAAAAATACATTTACGCCCTAGCGCCCTTGACGATCCCGCAGTCCAAAATTGGAAGCGCTCTGCAGCAAGTTGCATTTGAACAGCCTGACTTGCTGGTGGTATATGGCAGTTCGGAAATGAATGTTGGAAAGCCTCCTTTCCTCGCTTCCCAATTTTTCCAGAATTATCCGACTGGTTTCGATGTCTATGTAGTGGCAAAGAACGGCGCTGCTTCATTAGATATTGCCGAGGACCTGGCCGCAATCGGGCCCGAATTGCGCGGAAAGAAAGTAGTCTTTTCCTTCACACCCACAATGTTCAACACGAGTCAAGTCCATCAACCCTACTACGCTGGAGACTTTTCCCTGTTGCATGCCAATGCCCTGGTTTTCAATCCTTTCCTCAGCTATGACTTCAAACAACGAGCGGCTCAACGGATGAATGAATATCCAGATACCCTTCAGAGTGATTCCATTCTCCAATTCGGAATCCAGCAATTGACCTGTTTCTGCAACTACGGATCCATCTTGTATGATCTCGCCGAACCCTTGGGAGAAATTAACATTTGGATAATTCGCCTCCAGGATCATTGGGCAGTATTGAATTATATCTGGAGCCAGCCGCAGCTGAATCCCCTCATGCCTCACCAGTCGAAGCGGATTGACTGGTCCAATGAAATTGCCCAAGCTGTCCGAATCCAAAAATTATATGCTGGCAACAATCCTTATGGGGTTCCAAATATAATCTGGACGAATACCTACTCTAAAATCTTAACTCCACCGAAAATGCCCGGAACCGGTGATGCCAAGTTTCTCTGGGATTTGAATCATTCGACAGAGTGGACCGATTTTGGGTTGGTCCTGCAGGCCCTAAAAGAGTTCGGGGCAAAACCGCTCATCTTGAGCAGGCCGCTTGACGGCCGACTATGGAGCGCAATGGGAGTCTCCTTGTTGGCGCGCAGGGCTTATTATGATAAACTTCAAAAAACAATTGCACCGTATGGATTCCCATTCGTGGACTTTGAGAATCATGATGGTGACAAATATTTCAGCATTGACACGAACTCACACACCAGTCCAGAAGGATGGGTTTATGTGGACCAAACGCTTGACAAATTTTTTCACGGCAATATACACTAATCCGACCGCCCGCGTCGTTCTGTTGACGTTGTACTACCTCGCCATCATCATAGGATTGATCGTCATGTATGGCCGAGGTAATTTCACTACGCCCAAGTTTGTTTATCAGGGATTCTGATGGACTTGATCGGCCGGATTGACCGATGGAGTCGCGAGACTTCCAAATCGAATCGCACACATTAGCGGTACGCAGACTCTGACATACGCCGAACTGACGCGCTGCTCCGACGTGCTTGCAGAATCGTTATCGAAGAAATTGCCCGACGATCATTCTCCGATTGCAATTCAAGGTCATAAAGAGCTGGAGATGCTCATCGCGTTTCTCGGCGCGGTGAAATCCGGACATCCTTATATTCCATTGGACAGCTCACTTCCCTCACAACGCGTGGAAACGATTTTGGAAACTGCAAAAACGTCCCTGTTCCTCACGCCAGATAAAGTGAAGGAGTTGGTGAAAGAATCGAAAAAAAATACATCCGATTTTCAAATTCATCATCCTGCGCTCGATGCTGCATGGTATATCATTTTTACTTCGGGAAGCACGGGCGAACCCAAAGGCGTAGTCATCACATGTGGCTGTCTTGAAAGTTTTGTCAACTGGATATTATCGGAACAACAATTTGTTGAAAGCAAAGAAGTATTTCTCAATCAAGCCCCTTTCTCGTTTGACCTATCGGTGATGGATTTATATTCGAGTCTAGTCAGCGGCGGAACGCTCTTCAGCCTGACTAAAGATGTGATCGCCGAACCGAACAAGTTGTTTCAAGTTTTAGATCATTCGGAAATCAGCGTTTGGGTTTCGACCCCATCATTTGCGCAATTCTGTTTGATAGAACCAACCTTCAAAGAATCGATGCTGCCTCAGGTAAAAAAATTCTGGTTCTGCGGCGAGACTCTTACGCCGGAAGTAGCTAGCAGTTTGCTGACGCGTTTTCCCAACGCCGAAGTCTGGAATACCTATGGGCCAACAGAGGCAACGGTCGCAACCAGCTCCATCCACGTTGATCAAGATGTTATCGAGCGATACAGTCCGTTGCCAGTTGGCAAGCCCAAGCCTGATTGCGAAATTCATATTCTCAATAACGGAGTCGAGGCTCAAGTCGGAGAACGAGGCGAGATTGTTATCGCGGGACCGAACGTCAGCGCGGGGTATATCCATCGTCCCGATTTAACTTCGCGCGCGTTTTATCAAATCAATAAGATGCGTGCTTATCGCACCGGCGATTTGGGTCATTATCAAGATGGATATTTATTCTTCGATGGACGGATTGATTTTCAAATCAAGCTTCACGGTTATCGCATCGAGATCGGCGATATTGAAAATAACTTGCACGCGCTTACAGATGTACGGGATGCAGTGGTCATCCCAGTGATGAAAAATAATAAAGCGGATTATTTAGCAGCGTTCGTCGTCCTCAAAGAGCGGATGAATAAATCAGATTATGAAGTCACGCGCATGTTGAAACGCGAATTGAACAGACGGCTTCCCGATTATATGATCCCGCGTAAATTTATTTTCGTGGAGCAATTACCAATGACGAACAATGGCAAAGCAGACCGTCGAAAACTATCGGAGGGACTCAAATGATTCCTTATACCAGCTTTCTTTACTTCGGCGTTTTGCTGATCTATATCGTGATTCCGGCCATCATCGTCGGCTTCTTCAAACGGATTTCAAAAATCTGGCTGGTGCTGGCGACTCTCTTGATGCTGGTCATTCAGTACTATTTTCCACAGCAAATCACAAAATCCATATCAATCAATGAACTAGAACTCGTCGCGATTTATGCGATCCTGCAATGGTTGATCGCGATTCTCTTTTTGCTGATACGCAAGCGCGGAAAGAATCAATTTGCGTTTTATGTGGCAGTGTTGTTGAGTTTATTGCCTTTACTTGCTGCAAAATTCGTTCCGCTGTTCCAAGCCGATTATCAGATTTTCTTTTTGGGATTATCGTACATCACCTTCCGAAGTCTGGATGTGATCATCGGCATTCACGACGGGATGATCGCCTCGCTCCCGCCCATTCAATATCTGACTTTCTTATTATTCTTCCCCACTATTTCATCCGGGCCGATTGACCGCTACAATCGCTTCAACGAAGATTGGAAGCACGAACGTACCCGCACCGAATTTTTATCTGACCTCGATGGATTCGTTCACCGCGTCTTTACCGGCTTCCTTTATAAATTCATTCTGGCCTCGCTGATCCAACAATACTGGCTCGACCCGATGTCGAAGGGCGGCAATCTTTTGCACATCGGCTCGTACATGTACGCTTACACCTTTTATCTGTTCTTTGACTTTGCTGGTTACAGCGCCTTCGCCGTGGGATTTAGTTATTTGTTCGGCATCCACACGCCGGAAAATTTCAATCGTCCATTTCTTTCACGAGACATCCGCGATTTCTGGAATCGCTGGCACATGAGTTTGTCGTTCTGGTTCCGCGATCACATTTACAATCGCTTTGTCTTCACCGCCCTGAAGAATAAATGGTTCAAGGATCGTTATACTGCGTCGTACGTGGGATACGTTATCACGATGGGGTTGATGGGATTGTGGCATGGCACAGCCTGGCATTACATTGTGTATGGTTTTTACCATGGCATTTTGTTGGCGCTCACAACCTGGCTGGACCGCCGCTTCAAAGGGAATAGACTGCTCAATAGCAAGGCTTTCATTTGGCAAGCCGCATCTATCTTGATAACCTTCCATCTTGTTGCGATTGGATTATTGATTTTCTCAGGACGATTATTTTAGCTGAATGCAAACCCAACCTTCAGAAATTTCGCGTCGAAGCCGATTGATCGAAGTCGCCACGCTTTTTCTACGGCTGGGAGTGACCGCTTTCGGCGGTCCCGCCGCGCATATTGCCATCATGCGCGATGAAGTCGTCAAGAAACGCAAGTGGATCACCGAGCAGGAGTTCCTTGATCTTTTCGGCGCGGCAAATATGATTCCCGGTCCCACCTCAACTGAAACCGCAATATATCTGGGCTATCGCCGTGTCGGCTGGTTTGGGCTCGTTTTGGCTGGCGTCTGTTTCATTCTGCCAGCCATGTTGATCGTCATGATATTAAGTTGGGCCTATATCCATTATGGAACAACGCCTTGGGCAAGTGGCATCTTGTACGGCATCATGCCGGTGGTGATGGCAATTATCGCTCAGGCCTTATGGGGATTGGGAACAAAGGCGGTGAAGAATTGGCTGACCGGCGTCATCGGTCTGTGTGCAGTTGTTCTTTATATGCTCGGTGTAAATATCTTGATCATTCTTCTATTCGCCGGATTGATCGTAATGATCGGCGAGAATCTTTCGAGAATAAAAGATGTTCCCGTTGCCGGAATCTTATTGCCTTTCGTTGGATTAAGTTTTCTCGCCGCTTCCACCCCATTCAATTTGACTCTTTTATTTCTTAACTTTCTCAAGATCGGCGCAACGTTATACGGAAGCGGTTATGTTTTGTTGGCTTATCTGCGCGCCGATTTCGTTCTTCACCTCGGCTGGCTGACTAATAAACAATTAATCGACGCAATTGCCATCGGTCAGATTACGCCGGGTCCGGTATTTACTACTGCCACGTTCATCGGCTATTTGCTCGGCGGCATTCCCGGCGCGCTGATTGCCACACTTGGAATTTTTCTACCATCGTTTATTTTTGTTGGCATCAGTAGTTTATTCATCAAGCGGGTTCGGAATTCGCCTTGGGCTTCCAGCTTTTTGGATGGAGTCAACACCGCTTCTCTTGGACTCATGTTAGCGGTTTCAATTCAATTGGCTTCCACCGCGCTGATCGATCCCATCACCATCGGCATCGCTGTGATTTGTCTTATAATCCTGATTCGATTTCAAACGAACTCAACCTGGTTGATTGCAGGTGGAGCATTGATTGGATTACTGCATATATTATGAATCTCACCTCCCTTCTTAAACTCGATGTGCGTCTTTCAGATCGATTGCGGGTGGCCGAAAAGCCCGGTGCGCTGCGAGACGTCGCAATATTCTTTGCACATTCCGGCGATTCTTGGTTTTGGGGCGCGGCGTTGGTTGTTTTATGGTGGTTTGGTAATTCATTTTGGAAGCAATGGGCAATCATTGAACTTGTCGGCATTTCTGTGCTAGCCGCACTGGTGATGTCGCTCAAATTCATCATTCGCAGACGTCGACCCGAAGGCGAATGGGGCAGCATTTATCGCAACACCGATCCACATTCGTTCCCGTCCGGCCACGCCGCGCGCGCGTTTATGATCGCAGTCATGGCAGCTGGTTTAGGTCCAAGTTGGATTGCAGTGATCTTATGGATTTGGGCCCCGCTGGTTGCCTTGGCGCGCGTCGCAATGGGAGTCCATTATGTGTCCGATATCGTGGCGGGGTTTGTTGTCGGCGTGTTGATGGGATCGATCGCTCTGCAACTTTATCAGCCGTTTCTAATGTGGCTTGCAGGATTAATTCATTTCCCGCTTTGGTAATTATTGCTTTTTACTTCGCCTGTTTCACGGTCGCCAGATGTTCTTCGATATGTTTAAGGCTACGCTCGATCCATACCTGAAGCGTAAAACCGCCGCCCTGCGTTTCATGACGAGACTCGCGCATCCAGGCATCGCCGGATAGGCCGCGCAACATTTTCGTTAATTCATCTATGCTTGAAACCAAGTCATTCAATATGGTTCGAAGCGGTTCCTTTGTATCGTAATGCGCGGCCATATACGCGTCGCCATCGAAGTTTTGAAATTCAGGATTATCTTCCTGGATCGTGCGGCGGGCACGCACGCCGTAGATCATCTTATCCACATCGCGCGTATGTACAGCCAGTTGATGCACATTCCATCCCGCTTCAATCGGCACAAATGGATCCTTCACTGCGAGACACGCCGCGCGGAATTCTTTTGCCGCGGCGGCCAACCGATCCATTAATTGCTTTCGATGCTCAATCAGCTCTTCCATGGTTCCTCCGCATTGACGATCTGTCGGTTCGACTATTCATTGCGACACAAATATAACACGGCTTGCACAAACTCGCGTGGAACAGCTGCATCGAAATGCTGAAACTCTTTCAACCCTGTGCCCACCGCATGAACGCGAATGCCAAGTGGCGAGAGTTCGTCCGCCGCGCTGCGCGTTAACGCGACCAATCCATTCATACTAGCTAGATAAGCCGCTTCATTTCGAACCTGAAGCGGGCTCGCCATAATCAAATTGACGATCACGCCCGAACCTTGGTCTCGCATCACGCGCCCCACCGATTGCATCATCAAAAACGCGCCGGATAAATTGACATCCAACACACGATGCCAATCCCATTCATCCATGTCAAGCAGAGGCACGTTTGGCTCGACGGCCGCGTGATTGATAAGAATATCGATCTTCCCAAAATCGTCTTCGGCTTGTTTGACGAAAGCTTGCGCTCCGACTTTCTTGGCAACATCCTCCACATAGGCTTTGATCAGCCCGTTGCTCTGGGCAACCAACGAGTCGAGGTTGACCGGTGAAATGTCGTTGGCCGCAACGCATGCCCCATTCGCTGCAAACGCTTCCGCCAGCAAGCGTCCATGTCCCTTGCCCGCACCAGTGATCAAAACTACTTTGCCTTTAAAATCATCTGACATCATGCAATCTTATCATGCTTGACCGACGGCGTGCCTCACGGTAAAATCATCTCATTGCGGGAGTCGCCAAGTGGTAAGGCGTCAGCCTTCCAAGCTGATATTCGCGGGTTCGAATCCCGTCTCCCGCTCTCTTTCACGGTCAGTCTTTAGTGTAGTGATCCATCAACGTTACCGAAAATCGCCGTTAAGCTACCGCGGCAATCCCGGATGAAGCGAGAATTTCTCAGGCGTTCACTCGTGAACACTTAGAAAGTAGCAGTAGTCAGCCAAATAAGTCTCGCACCACCACTTGTATGATTCGATCTTCAAGCTGGTGAGGGGGTGAAAGACTTTTTAAAACTGATTTGAGTCATCCTGAAGCACTATTTTATTCAAAGTGGGATATAATCATTACGGTCGTAATCAATGCGACTTCTTAGCTAAAACGATTTTCCACAGAAAAATATATCCATCCTATCTTTCTGAGTCAATTAAGGCCCCATCTTGGCGGTCTCTTTGTGTTTTATTTACCGGTATTTGACCAAACCAAATAAGAGGGGTTATTTGGAATAGGAGCAGTTCGATATGCAACAGAATTCACTCTCGATCATCAAGCGGGTTGCCTTTATCGGCAATTACCTGCCGCGTCAGTGCGGCATCGCCACTTTTACCACCGATCTATGCGAATCAATCGCGGAAGAGTACAAAGGCACATCCTGTATTGCCTTGCCGGTCAACGATATTGAACTGGGATATGATTATCCAGCTCGAGTCCGCTTTGAGCTGACCGAGAAAGATATCGAATTCGTATCGCCGCGCCGCCGATTTCCTCAACATCAACAACGTGGACATCGTATCCCTGCAGCATGAATATGGCATCTACGGCGGCCGTGCGGGTAGTTACATCCTGGTCCTCCTGCGTGAATTGCGCATGCCGATCGTCACCACCCTGCACACGATCTTGCGCGAACCCGATCCGGGTCAGCGACGGGTACTGGAAGAGATCGCGTCCCTCTCCGCCCGTTTAGTGGTGATGAGTGAACGCGGTGCGGAATTCCTGCGGGAGATCTATCAAGTACCTGCCGAGAAGATCGATCTGATTCCGCATGGCATTCCCGATGTGCCTTTTGAAGATCCGAGCTTTCATAAAGATTTGTTCGGCGTCGAAGGCAAGACCGTTTTGTTGAGCTTTGGTTTGCTCTCAGCCAACAAAGGCATCGAGAATGTCATCTCAGCCCTGCCGGCCATTTTAGCAAAGCACCCGAATGTGGTGTATATCGTGCTCGGTGCCACTCATCCGCAGGTCTTGCGTAACGAAGGTGAGACCTATCGTTTGTCCCTGCAATGGCTAGCCCAGCAAAAAGGTGTCGAAAGCAACGTCATATTCTATAACCGCTTTGTGGCTTTGGATGAACTCGTTCAGTTCATCAGCGCCTCAGATATTTACATTACACCGTATCTCGATGAGGCACAGATCACCTCCGGCACATTGGCTTATACTGTGGGAGCGGGCAAGGCAGTCATCTCCACGCCATATTGGTATGCAGAAGAAATGCTCGCCGATGATCGCGGCGCGCTGGTGCCATTTCGCGATCCGCAGGCATTGGCCGAACAGGTGATTGATTTGTTGGATAATGAGTCCAAACGTCACGCCATGCGCAAACGTGCCTATATGTTTGGCCGGGACATGATTTGGCCGCAAGTGGCCCGCCGTTACATGCAGAGTTTTGAACGCGCCCGCGCTGAGCGCCGACATTTCGCGCAGGCTGAGTTCGTAGTCAAACCGCTGGATAAACGTCCGCAAGAACTGCCTCCACTCAAACTGGATCACCTGCGTGACCTGACGGATCAAACCGGCATCCTGCAACATGCCACCTTCACCGTTCCCAATTATCGTGAGGGCTATACCACCGACGATAATGCGCGCGCCTTGATGGTCAGTGCTCTGCTGGAGGAGCTCGGCGTCAGGGAAGCCACTCAATTTGCAACCCGTTATCTTGCATTCCTGTGGTATGCCTTCAATAACGAGACAACCCGCTTTCGCAACTTTATGGATTATCAGCGCCAGTGGCTCGAGGATAGCGGCTCGGACGACAGTCATGGCCGCGCTTTGTGGGCGCTGGGTACGGTCCTAGGTCGCTCTAATAAGCCAACCCTGCATGACATGGCCGGTCGCATCTTTGAACAGTCATTGCTGGGTATCCTTAAGACCACCAGCCCACGTGCTTGGGCTTTTGCGCTGATCGGAATTCACGAGTATCTGGGACGTTTTGCCGGTGATCGCCGCGCCAGCCAGGTGCGCGAGGAATTGGCTGGGCGTCTGCTCGCGCTTTACCAGAATAATCGCTCGGACGAATGGCGCTGGTTTGAGCAAAGCCTGACGTATTGCAATGCGGCTTTGTCGCATGCCATGCTGCTGTGCGGTGAGTCGATCCCGAATACCGAAATGACTGAAGCTGGATTGGAGTCGCTGCACTGGCTGGCTGACCTTCAGCGCGCGGATACGGATGGGGGCCATTTTGTCCCCATCGGTTCGAACGGTTTTTATCCGCGCGGCGGCGAGCGTGCCCGCTTCGATCAACAGCCTGTGGAAGCCCAAGCCATGGTCTCCGCTTGCCTCGAGGCCTACCGGCTTACGGGGGAAAAGGATTGGCGCAACGAAGCGCGGCGCGCTTTTGAATGGTTCCTTGGGCGCAACGATTTGAACCGTCCGGTGTACGACCCAACCACGGGCGGCTGTCGCGATGGTCTGCATCCCGACCGGCCAAACGAGAATCAGGGTGCCGAGTCTACTCTAGCCTTTCTCCAGAGTTTATTGGAATTACGGCTGGCAGAAAATCTTATAAGGACTGATGAACAAAATCATAATGAATAATCAACTTCCGGAACTCATTCATCGCAACAAACTCAACCCCATTCTGACCGCCGCAAACTGGCCGTATCAGATCAATAGCGTTTTCAACCCCGGTGCTACCCTGCTGGTCGATGGAACCACTCTTCTGCTATGCCGCGTCGAGGATCGGCGCGGACTTTCTCACTTGTGCGCCGCTCGCTCTGCGAACGGCATCGACGGCTGGAAGATAGATTGTCAGCCGACTCTGATGGCTGATCCGGAACATTTCCCGGAAGAAGTCTGGGGTATTGAAGATCCGCGCATCACTTATGTGACCGAATTGAAGCAATACGCTGTCGTTTATACTGCGTATGGACATGGCGGCGCCGGGGTTGCCCTGGCGCTAACCAGGGATTTCATTCACTTTGAGCGCTATGGTGTCATTATGCAGCCGGAAGATAAGGATGCATGTCTTCTACCGAGTCGGATTAATGGACGCTGGGCCTTGATCCATCGCCCGGTTAGCGCGACCTTCGCAAATTTGTGGATCTCTTATTCTGATGATTTGCGAAATTGGGGAAATCATAAAATTATGCTGGAAGCGCGGCTTGGCGGATGGTGGGACGCAAATAAGATCGGCCTCTCCGCTCCGCCAATCGAAACCCCCCAAGGTTGGCTGGTGCTATATCACGGCGTGAAGTTGAATTCGGCAGGTGCCATTTACCGATTGGGTTTGGCTCTATTTGATTTGAACGCTCCCGACCATTGCCTGAAACGCGGTGACGAGTGGGTCTTCAGTCCCGAAGAACCATATGAGCGGCACGGCGATGTGGATAACGTCATCTTTCCATGTGGTTATACTCTTGCAGCTGATGGTGACACACTTCATATTTATTATGGTGCTGCAGATACGAGTATTGCGATGGGGACAGCCAGCATTAAGGAAATGCTTGAATGGCTTAACAAACATGGTTAAAGATAACCTGGCTTGCCTTATCTTGGTCCGCGAATCGTTGGATATTACCGTGGCAGACAGAATATCCGAGGGTCAAAGAGAATTTTTTTTCAACGCACCCAAATTTGAGAAAAACCTGATATTGATACTTTTCGAAGAACACGATATGATAATTAGATGAAGACGACGTACTAATGGATCTATAAATGAAAATCGAATCGGAAGATGGCTATGTGGAGATCGAGAGTCTCTAGGTAGCCAAGTTCGCTAGAAGGAAAACTTATGGGTGTAGAACGAGATCAAGTATCTCAGCCCGAAGAAAACGATCAATTGTATTGGGAGATCTTCGAAGCCATTGGCTATGGCTTGATCGTGCACGATGCAGAGACCCAGCGCGTCGTCGAGGCCAACTCCACAGCCGCTGCGATGCACGGATATAGCCGCGAAGAATTCGTCGGCTTGCATCTAACGGAGTACATCCATCCTGACAGCCAGCCCCTTTTCACCGAGTCTATCCTGACAATCCAATCGGGCGAGATATTCGAATCGCCCGCCATTCACCTGCACCGTGATGGCTCATCCTTTCATGTCGAGGTGCGCAGGACAGCATTTACTTATCAAGGTCGTCCGTGCGTGATAAGCGTCGTTCGCGATGTCAGCAGACAACTCCATACAGAACAGCTTCTTCTCCAGCAAGAGGAAATCCGCCAACGCGAGCAGTCTACCTTGCTGGATATCTCCCATACCTTAGCCTCCACATTGGAACTCAAACCGGATTTGATCCTTGACCAGTTGCGAGGCATTGTGGAATACAGCCATGCCGCGCTTTTTGTGTTGGAAGACTCAACACTGGTATCCATTGCCCTGCGTGGAGTGCAACGGCCGGAAGGTGCTGATCCGTTCCGCATCCATTTGGATGGACCGGAAATTCTGGCACGGCTGTTCAATGAACATCGTCCCCTCCAAATCGCGGATGTGTCGAGCGCTGATAAAGGAGCACAGTTCCTTCGCTCATTACTGAGTGATGAGGCAGCGATATTGTTAGACGGAGTACGAGCATGGATGTGGGTGCCTCTGGCAATCAAAGGTCGCATCATTGGCGGTGTGGGCGTGGCGCACACGGAACGGAATTACTTTACGAGTCATCACGCCGACTTGGCTTTGACCGTGGCGAATCAGGCCGCGATCACAATGGTCAATGCTGAACTATATCAACAAGCACAGGCACTCGCTGCATTGCAGGAACGCCAGCGTCTCGCACAAAATCTGCACGATGCCGTCAACCAATCGCTCTTTTCCGCGGGATTGATCGCCGAAGTCCTGCCGCGTCTTTGGGATCGGGATCAGGCTCAGGCGCGACAATCACTGGAAGACTTGCGGCGCTTGACACGGGGTGCCATGGCCGAAATGCGTGCTCTACTGGCTGAGCTTCGACCCTCGACCTTGACCGATGCCGACTTGGGCGATCTGTTGCGTCTGCTAGGTAATGCATTCACTGGCCGCACAAATATTCCCGTAATGGTCGCCGTGGCAGGAGAAGGCGTTTTGCCTGCCGACGTGCAGGTCGCAATCTATCGCATATGTCAGGAAACGCTCAATAACATCGCGAAACATGCCGGAGCCAGCAAAGTGGAAATAAATCTCAAGCACGATGGAACGGCCATTGAATTGAGTATTCAAGATAACGGTCAGGGTTTTGATCCTAAACAACCCGCCAGCTCCGGTCATTATGGCTTGAGCATGATGCAGGAACGCGCCGAAGAGGTGGGAGCGCACTTATTCATTACGAGCCAGGTAGGTCATGGTACCGAACTCATCATCCACTGGAAAGAAACAGAAAAAAAGGAGGCCTTATTATGACAACGCTCCCATCTAAACCCATTCGCGTCATGTTAGTTGACGATCACACCATGGTTCGTCGAGGATTAGCGACTTTCTTAAAAGCCTTCGATGATCTGGAACTGGCAGGCGAAGCCGAGAACGGTCAAGCCGCCATCCAACTATGTGCCAAGCTACAGCCCGATGTTGTCCTGATGGATATGGTGATGCCTGAAATGAATGGGGCAACCGCGACGCGTACCATCCGCCAACGATTTCCAAACATTCAAGTGATCGCATTAACCAGTTTCAAAGAAGAGGAGTTGGTTAAGAGCGCACTGGAAGCGGGGGCTATCGGATACTTGCTCAAGGATGTTTCAGCTGATGAACTGGTCAGGGCCATTCGCTCTGCACATGCCGGACGTGCTACTCTATCGCCAGAGGCCGCTCAAGCACTGGTCAACGCCGCCAGCCAGCCACCTGCACCAGGCAATGATCTTACCGAACGCGAGCGTGAAGTCTTGACCCTGATGGTCGAAGGCTGGAATAACACTCAGATTGCTGGAAAGCTGACCGTCAGCCCATCTACCATTAAATCCCACGTTAGCAACATCCTTTCGAAATTAGGCGTCGTAAGTCGTACCGAAGCTGTGACCCTGGCTTTGCGGAACCGAATCATTTCCTGATCCTTTTCCTCTCCCCCAAGTGGCGGAGGACAAAACTCCCCAGTCGCAGGATGCGCCCAGGGAGTTTCTATTGTAATATGCGAACATGACCCGCGTATTTCTAGCCGATGCACTATCCGAAGAACGTGCAGCTTTGCGATTGATGCTCTTGGATTTGAATATGAAAATTGCTGGTGAATCCGCCGACTGGTCCACCACATTAGCCCAAGCGCCCATCAGCCGTACCGATATGTTGTTAGTTGATTGGGATTTACTACCCAGCGCGCCAGTTGCAGCCCTTGAAGAACTTCGAAGGGCTTGCCCGGAAGCGCTAGTCATTGTCCTTATCAGCCATCTCGATGCCCGTCAGCAGGCCGCGCTCTCCGCTGGTGCCGATGCGTTTATCAGTAAAGGCGAGACGCCTGAACGTGTGGCCGAGCGCTTGCGAACCGTCGCCGCAAGTGTTCCTTTGAAATGATGCTATTTAGAAAGATGAGGAGATTCACAAAATGAACAAGACTATCTTTGAAGGCAAGTGGAAACAAATCCGCGGAAAATCCAAGGAATGGTGGAGTTTGATCAACGACCTTGACTTAAGCAGGGTGGATAAAGCGGCGGTCAAGCTTGATAAATATGTTGTCTTGCTTCAGGTGAAATACGGTTACACCAAGCAACACGCCAAAGAGGAGATCAATAGGCGCATAGTTCAACATGATGCCGAAGAAAG
The DNA here is from genome assembly GCA_963783295.1 of uncultured Chloroflexia bacterium. Taxonomy (GTDB): domain Bacteria; phylum Chloroflexota; class Anaerolineae; order Anaerolineales; family Villigracilaceae; genus Fen-1038. The sequence continues at coordinate 218,596 of CAWAMX010000004.1, forward strand.
CAAGATTATGGCTTGATTATCGCAAGAGGTAAGAATGGACAATTCGACATACGAACCAGAGTCCGATATGCAACATCCCCAAGGCTCTTTCATCGACCTACAGATTGTTGATCGCATCATAAATTGGCTAGCTGATCTCCTTCAAATTGAAAGAAGAAGAGCAAAAGGATGCTGGCATCTGTCTTGGTGATAAGCACAACGATTAAATATCTGTCGTCTTAAATATTAAGAAAGTTTCCTTAATCTTCAATTGAAGTTGGTTTGGAAGATCAGTTGTGATAATTTCAAAAATAAGGAGAAAAGAATGGGACACAAAGGTGTTAGCAAGCGCAAGCCTAAGAAATCAAGACCGTTTTCCAGTGCCGATATCGGTGGTTCTGCGAATACGCGTTCGAGCGAACAGCCATCGGTGCAATCTCTTGTGAAAAACAACGGAAACTCTTTCAACCGAGGTAGCATGAATCCCTCAGCTGGATCAAATAATAAGGGCAGGAAAGGACAATAAGCAACTTGATGATGCAATGGAGTTATGCATGGTTGAGGTGAAAAACCATGAAACGAAATATGCTTTTCATCATTATGGACTTACTGACTTATCCGATCTTATTCGTGCACGGCAAAATACACTAGCTTTCAAGGTCAAAAGAAAATATGGCTCTGGCGAATTTACTAATTACTGGTTCAGTCTTAGCAGGCCGATGACGAACCAGAAAATTACGAACATGCGAAATATCTACATCTTTCGCATGTCTAAATCATAATAAGAAATGGAGTTCAGAATGGGAATACTTTCCTGGATTGTCGTTGGTTTGATCGCTGGCTGGTTGGCGGGATTGGTCGTCAAAGGCGGCGGGTTCGGTTGCGTTGGTGACATCATCGTCGGCGTGGTTGGTGGATTGTTAGGCGGCTGGCTGGCTTCTCATTTCTTCCACATGGGCGATCCGATGTCAGGCATTAACATCGAATCCATTGTGGTTGCGTTTGTCGGAGCAGTGATATTAATTATCATATTGCGCTTGATAAGCGGCAGAAGGGTTTAAGTTGTTTCCAGAAGGAGTATGAATGAACGAGACATTAAGAATCCTGCTTGTCTACCCGGAGTTTCCAGATACATTTTGGAGCTTCAAACACGCGCTTAAATTTGTCCAGAAGAAGGCCGGCGCGCCTCCGCTGGGTTTGCTCACCGTAGCGGCCATGTTGCCTTCTGGATGGAATAAACGACTGGTCGATCTCAATGTGACCAATCTTACCGATGAAGACTTGGCATGGGCTGATTACATCTTCGTCAGCGCTATGATCATTCAGCGCGAATCAGCGTGCGCCATCATCCACCGCTGTAAATTAGCCGGTGTGAAAGTGGTGGCAGGTGGCCCACTCTTCACCATGGAACATGAAAAGTTCCCGGATGTAGATTATTTTGTGTTGAATGAGGCTGAGGAGACTCTTGCACCGTTCTTGCGGGATCTGTTAGCGGGTCAGGCTCGACGCGTTTACTCTTCAACGGAATTCCCCGATATCCACCAAACGCCTGCCCCACTTTGGCAACTTGCAAATCTCAAACATTACGACACAGTCAGCATCCAGTTTTCGCGCGGCTGTCCTTTCAATTGCGACTTTTGTAATGTAACCACGTTGTTAGGCCATTATCCGCGCACCAAAACGGCTGCACAGATCATTGCCGAGTTGGATAGTCTCTACGCAGTAGGTTGGCGCAAAAGCATCTTTTTTGTGGATGATAACTTTATCGGAAACAAGAAGCAGATCAAGTCTGAGGTACTGCCAGCTTTAATAGAATGGCGTAAGGGTAAAACCGGTATGCCATTCAACACAGAGGCTTCCATCAATCTGGCCGATGATCCAGAACTGATGCGTCTTATGACTCAAGCCGGTTTCGACACCGTTTTTGTCGGGATTGAAACGCCTAACGAAGATAGTCTAATCGAATGCAGTAAGAATCAAAACAAAGGCCGTGATCTGGTGGAAAGCGTCAAACGACTCCAACGCGCAGGTCTCCAGGTACAGGGCGGGTTCATCGTTGGGTTCGACAACGACTCCCCTTCGATCTTCCAGCAGCAGATTGATTTTATTCAGAAGAGCGGCATTGTGACAGCTATGGTCGGGTTGTTGCAAGCTCCTTTAGGAACGCATCTCTATGAGCGCATGCAAAAAGAAGGCCGCCTGGTCAATGAATTTTCGGGCGACAACGTGGATGGCTCGACTAACATCATCCCAATCATGGGTTTGGAACCATTAAGGGAAGGTTACCGCAAAATTCTTGAACATATCTATGCGCCCAATTTTTATTATGAGCGCGTTTTGACATTCCTGCGTGAGTACCAGCCGCCCAAAATCAGAGTTCAATTCGAGTTGCAATATATTCTAGCCTTGGGACGGTCCATTTACCAGCTGGGTATACGGGGCGTCGAACGCGTCCATTACTGGCGGCTCTTTTTCTGGACCCTGTTCCGGCGTCCGCGTCTATTCCCTCTAGCGATCACATTCGCTATCTATGGCTTTCATTTTCGCCAGGTAGCAGCACTGCATGTCAACTGATTCTTCTGAAGAAAAATGCAAAAGAGGCATATTGAAAATATATAAGAAGAAAATTCCGATCATCAAAATCGAAGGTATAAGGAGCTGAGATAATGGTAAGCAAGACAGAACACAAACAAACGTCCAGAGGACAGCGCAAGCATGTGCGCCGGATGAAACAGGAAGCTCGCAGAACTAGTATCCCTGACAATCCCATAAAAAAGAGGGGACGCACACCGGTAGTAATCAAAGAGTAAGTTCAACCAAGCAGGTTGCCAAATCTTGCTTGTTTGGCAGCCTGTTTGGTTCCGACGCGGCCAGAGCTATCATGACCGAAATTGTCAGGCTGGATGAAGATAATTCTCGCAAACACGATTTATGGGTGAAAGGGATATTCCGTGAATACAGATGAAAAACATCATCGTGCGATTTTACAAAGTATAGCTCACAGAGCGATGCTCGAGCGCGACCTGCTCCCCGACTTTTCTACTGAGGCACTCGCTCAACTTGCCACGATTCAGAAACCGGCAGGTGCGGATAGTGAGATGATCCGCGATCAGAGGGACTTGCTTTGGGCTTCCATTGATAACGATGATTTACTTGACCTAGATCAGTTGACGGTAGCCGAGAATATGCCCGGAGGCAAAGTCAAGATTATGGTTGCCGTCGCCGATGTGGACTCAATTGTCAAAGAAGGCTCGGCGATTGACGATCACGCTCACCACAATACCACATCGGTATATACCGCCGCCCGGACATTTCCAATGCTTCCTGAAAAACTTTCCACAAACCTAACCTCTCTCAATCTCAATGAGGACCGCTTGGCTTTTGTGGTTGAAATAGGAATTGACGTAGACGGATCTGTCCTGAATTCTGAAATTTACAGGGCGCGTGTCCGCAGTCACGCCAAACTAGCCTATGACAGTGTTGCCGCCTGGTTGGAGGGAAATGCAACCGCGCCTGCGGCTGTCTCTGCTGTCCTTGGGCTTGATGAAAACCTACACATTCAAGATCAAGCCGCCCAAAGAATGAAGAAGTTTCGCCATGTTCACGGGGCGCTGAGCCTCGAAACTATTCAAGCCAAACCGGTATTCGACGGCGATCAAATCCGCGCACTCGAAATAGAAGAAAAGAACCGCGCGAAAGAGCTCATCGAGGATTTTATGATCGCGGCGAACGGCGTGACCGCGCGATTCCTTTCAGCCAATAATTCCCTATCGATCCGTCGCGTGGTACGCACGCCAAAACGATGGGAGCGGATTGTCGAAATTGCTGCGGATCATAAGTTCAAACTTCCAGAACTCCCAGATTTAAAAGCATTGGAAGAGTTTCTCATCAAGCAAAAAGAAGCAGACCCGCTGCGCTTCCCCGACTTATCTTTGGCAGTGATCAAGCTCTTGGGCGCCGGCGAATATGTGGCAGAGCTTCCGGAGGGAAATGTTCCCGGTCATTTTGGTCTGGCAGTCAAGGACTACGCCCACTCGACAGCACCGAACCGCCGCTATCCCGACTTGCTTACCCAGCGTTTGTTAAAAGCAGTCCTGGAAGGGAAGCCCGTGCCTTATCGTAAAGATGAATTGGATATCTTGGCGACTCATTGTACAGACGCAGAAGATGCGGCTAACAAAGTCGAACGAAGGGTCGGCAAATCTGCCGCCGCACTCCTGCTCGAAACAAGGATCGGAGAGCAGTTTGATTCGATTGTCACAGGCGCTTCAGAGAAAGGCACGTGGGTGCGGTTACTCACCCTCCCCATTGAAGGCAAGCTTGTACAAGGATTTGAAGGCATCGATGTCGGTCACCGGCTGCGCGTGCAGTTAATATCGGTGGATGTTCAGCAGGGCTATATAGATTTTAAAAGAGTCGGTTCATCCAAACGTGGATAAGGAGAGTCTTATGAAAAAGGAAATCGGTTTGTGGATCGATCATCGTGAAGCGATCATCATCATCCTGACGGACGGAGCTGAGGAAATCAAGCATCTCAGCTCAAACAATGGAAAACACATACGATATTCTGGCAGTTCGCATTCTAAAACTCCAGAAGGATTAAAGAGGTAACCTCGGAAGACCAGAGGGACAGAAAATTTGGAAATGATCTCAATAAATTTTATGATGAGATTATCGCGAGTATTCGAGAGGCAGACTCCATCGAGATATTTGGCCCCGGTGAAGCCAAAGGCGAGCTGGAAAAACGTATTCAGCAGGAAGGACTCAAAGCACACATCCTTGCCATCGAAACCATCGACAAGATGACCGATCATCAGATTTCGGCAAAAGTGCGTGAACATTTTTCGACCAAAAATGTGTCAGAAAAAACACGATCAAATAATACCAACGAGAAAGAAAGAGACGCAAAGAGAGAAGGTGAAAAGAAGGAACTGCGAGGATATCATGAGCAATAAAAGACAACATTCACTCAAGGCCGGGGATCAAGCCTGAATGACGGGATTGGGGTGTAGCATGCAGGAAGCCTGGATCAATGGAAACTGGATTAAGTCTCACGATCAAGCTCCATCTGATCGGCCCGAGGCTGCCTTCTTATCTTTTCAACGGAGGGAGCAATGAGTTTGCCAAAAAGTCCATCCACCATTAAATCTCACGTTAGCAACATTCTTGCCAACTTGGGAGTTACAAGCTGCACCGAAGCCGTGACCTTAGCCTTACGTCATAAACTCATCGCCTAGTCCTCCCCCAAGTGGCGGAGAAAAACACTCCCCAGTCGCACGATGCGGCCGGGGAGTGTTTGCTTTAATATATAGGTGTTTGAATTTGGAAATATCCTCAAATATTACAAGGGACTGCTATTATGAAATCCGACAAACGACCTCAATCGATCCCGGATTTTCAACCCAGAAAGCCTGATGTGAATTTGCTAGACTTAGTTGAAAACCAGATGATGTCCGAAGGCACGAGGCGAGATTCTCTCCGCGATCTCCAATACTCGCACGAACAGTTGCGCAAGCTCTTATCAGACCTGAGGGCTCGAAACAAGGAATTGGAAGCGTATGATCACATGCTCGCCCACGACCTCAAGGATCCATTGACTATCATGATCGCGGCTGCAGATTTGATTACCGATGTACCAGACCTGACGAGCCAAGAGTTGAAGGAGTGTATGCAGCAAATCAGATCCACTGCATACGAAATGAACAGCATCATCAACAATTTATTGCTATTCGCCGAAGTGAGCAAGGCAGAAGTGCCGGTGGAACCTGTGGATATGGCCAAGGTGGTGACAAACGTTCGCAATCGGTTGAGTACCATGATCATGGAAAACCGGGCCAAGATCAACCTTCCAAGAGTCTGGCCAGGCGCCTTCGGTTACGGCCCTTGGCTCGAAGAAGTGTGGGCCAACTACATCAGCAATGCCCTCAAGCATGGAGGTCAGCCTCCATATGTAGAACTGGGTGCCTCGGCCCTGCCGGATAGCATGATCCGTTTTTGGACGCGTGACAACGGCCAAGGAATCCCTCTCAAAGAACAGGTGCGTTTGTTCAAACCGTTCAATCGGATCGACAGCCTACGCAGCTTGGGACACGGCTTGGGCTTGTCGATCGTGTATCAGATCGTTGAAAAGCTAGGTGGCGAGGTAGGCGTCGAAAGCGAGTTGGGCAAGGGCAGTCTCTTTTTCTTCACCCTGCCGGCCAGTTCATCGCGCTCATGACCACTTGCTTCGTCCTGATAACAACACCTGACAATGAGAGCTTGAAAAAGGAGTTTTCTGATGAAAGCAAAAATCGTGGCAACCTCCAGTCTAATGTTTGTACTGATATTCACCGCGGGTTGCGGCCTGATTCCGGGAAGTGGCAATTCGTCCACGCTGCCTAGTACACCCGTTGGGCCGATCAATTCAAATTATTCCAATGCCATTACACCTGCCCAACAATTGATCCTTGGCACCATGAATTTACAGGGCAATTTGGTAATCACCCTTAATGAGGCTGCTCAGCTCCTCCCATTTTGGGAAATGTATCAAACGCTGATTATAAGTAGTACGGCCTCTCCACTGGAATTACAAGCCACGTTGATGGGTGTTGAACAAGCCATGACGCCTGATCAGGTTCAGAACATTGTGACCATGAAACTTACTAGTCAAGATATGGCAACGATATTGAAGCAACAAGGATTAACCTCAGGTGCTAGAGGAGGATCAGGTACGTCCCGCGTCACAGGTGCGGGCGGAGGATTTGGTGGCGGTGGCGGAGGAATTCCCAGCGTCACGAGTGGTGGAGGCGGCGGTGGCGGCATCGGTAGTGGTGGCGTGACTCCCAATCCGCAAGCGATTGCAACATTGAGGGCAAGAGCCTCTACTAGCGTTGCCAACGCAGCCTTAGTAAGCCTCATAATTAAATTCCTTGAAAAAACGAATCCCTCGTTAGCACCTTCCGCAACGCCGTCGGCGATACCTTCAACAGCTACGCCAGCACCCACTGAAACACCTACGCCATAAACTTTTGAACTAGATTATGGTTAGAAGAAAACTTTTTTTGTCGATGGCACAATGAGATTTATTGCGCCAAGCTTGAAGGACGCGGCTGCGTCGTTGTAGCAAACTTAGTTTTATTTGGAAATATTGGTCGATTCTGATTTAGAGAAAGAGAAAGACTGTGAACAATGATGATGGAAAGAAGTTCACCTGCAACAAATGCGGTGGTCATGAATTGATCGTTACTCACGTTTGGACCGTCGAGGCCGGGACTGAAAGCGAACGCTGGCGGGAATGAGGACCGCTCAAGGATAACTACCATTGGCAATATGAGTTCAAGGAAAAGATTGAAGAAAATGCCGACGACGAAGTTCAGCGAGGCGACTTCGGTGAGTTCGAGGAGGACGACTCTAATTCTGAACCGGAAGAATATGAAATCAATGAAACCGAGACCGAACGGGAAAGCGATGAGTTTTTTATAAATTGCGGGAATTGCGATCGCGAGATTGAATTCGGATGGTCCAGGCCGGATCGTCGCGGTCTCATTTTGTCGGTTGAGTGTTCGGATTTCGATCCTCGTGAAAGTTGGCCGGACCCTAAATATGTCGATGCATGGCAGAAGAGAGGCTGGCTCCGAACGGGACATATCCAGCCATGATCAAGAACCTTATCGAAAGCATATTAAGTCTGTAAACGCTTAAATAGTTTGTCCAATAGCACTTTCATACAATAAATAAAAAAAGGAGATTTCCAATGAGTCCTACATATATTCTCATCGCTGCAGTTGTGATCGTGGTGATCATCGGTGCCATAATGGGGCCGAGATTTGCCCGTCGTAAACGTTCAGATCGGTTCCATGATAAATTTGGAGCCGAGGAGTATGATCGCACCGTCGGGACAACGGGTAGCGAGAAGAAAGCACAAAAAGAGCTCGCTGAACGGCAGAAGCATGTCGAGACTTTGAATATTCGTCCGCTTTCGGTCAAAGAGCGCGAGCGTTATCAGGTGGATTGGACCACAGTCCAAGGAAAATTTGTAGACCAACCAGCGGAGGCGACTCAAGAGGCGGATCATCTGATCATGGAAGTCATGGCATTGCGTGACTATCCAGTATCTGATTTTGATCAGCGGGCAGCCGATATCTCCGTCAATTACCCTGCTTTGGTCACGAATTACCGCGCGGCGCGCGAGATCGCGATCAAGAACAAGGAACACAAAGCAGATACGGAAGATTTAAGACACGCACTGATTTATTACCGTTCTTTATTCGATGAACTTCTCAAGGCAGACACAGTCGTTCCAGAAAAGACTTAATATCACCACTTTCCCTCCCCCAAGTGGCGGAGAACAAAACTCCCCGGACGCAGGATGCGCCCGGGGAGTTTCTATTGTAGTATGAGTGTATGACCCGCGTATTTCTTGCCGATGGTATTCAGGAAGAACGTTCATCTCTGCGACTTATGCTGTTGGATCTGAATATGGTAATCGCCGGTGAAGCCGCCGACTGGCCGACCACGTTGGCCCAGGCACCCATCAGCAGAACAGATATGTTATTGGTGGATTGGGATTTACTCCCCAGCGTCGAACCAACGGCGGCGCTGAGCAAACTCCGCAAGGCTTGTCCGGAAGCGCTGGTCATTGTCCTGATCAGCCATCTGGACGCACGTCAGCAAGCCGCACTCTCCGCCGGCGCCGATGCGTTTATCAGTAAAGGCGAGATGCCTGAGCGGGTGGCCGAACGCTTACAAATCGTCGCCGCAAGCATTCCTATTTGATGATGCCAGTTGGCTGATCAGAAGGACTGGAAAACCGGCGCAAACTGAGATAACTTTTCCACAGGTTGGTTACGTACATGCCAATCGCCTTGGTTTGAAAGAACATGGAGAAACTATCGTATGAAAAAGCAAAAGCAGATAAGTTCAGATGAAGCTAAGCGCATCGGAGATTCCCTGTATATTGATTGGGATCAAGTTGATCTCGAGCAATTTCGGCAGGGCCTAATGGGAAATCAAAAGCGGGCGGCCATCGACTCTGAAACTGGATTGATAGACGACGGAGTGCTCCTTTGCGGGAAAATTCTTCTTTCCCATATGCAAGAATTCCCGGATTATTTCAGCCGGCTGGAAAAACTGAGAGCAGAAGTCAATGATTACCAATCCAAGAGACGGTAGCGGAACAAAGCATCAGCCAAAAAAGCAAAGTTTTTCAAATGGTCCAAAGGAGACAACCATGAACAAGACTATCTTCGAGGGCAAGTGGAAGCAAATTCATGGAAAATCTGAGGAATGGTGGACCCTAATCAACGAACTGGACTTGAGCAAGGTCGATAAAGCGGTTGTCAAGCTCGATAGATACGTTGTTATCCTGCATATGAAATTCGGTTACACCAAGCAACATGCCAAAGACGAGATTGATAAACATATAAAGGAGATTGAAGCCAAAGAAATAGAACTTAATCTTCAGGCTTCATAATCGCGAGAGGTATGAATGGACAATTCGACATACGAGCAAGATTCTGACACGCAGCATCCCCGAGGCTCCTTCAATGGTCTGCGAATTGTTGATCGGTTAGTGAAATGGTTAGTCAATCTCCTCCACTTGACCGACGAAGAAGAAAATGAGGCTGGCATCTATCTTGGCGATAAACATAACGATTAAATATTTGTCTGGAAAAGGCAGTTCAAAGTTCCTAAAGCTTCTGAGCAGATGGATTTCGGTGTTAGAAAAGAAGAATCTACACCCTTGACTAATCGATCCTTGACACTCTTATCCAAAAAAGATAAGAAACTCTTACGAAATTCACCAAGAACATAGGCCTCTTGTTATTAGGCGCATAGCTCATTCTCACAGGCCTGGCTACCTTCATCCCATTGCTCGCTGGTTTGGGTGTGATATTGGCGATCCTGGCCATAGCAGCCGGCATCTTGATTGTGTTGGGCCGTTAGATTAAATGCCACCTGGTTGGATCTAGCTGGGTAGTTTGTCCTCATTGAAAAAACATTATTAGAACCTTACTAAAAATATTATTGGATATTAGACGAGGAGTACATATGTTCCCGGCACAAATACAACAAACCGATACCGATGAATTATTAAGGTGCAAAGATTCAAGTCAATCACTGGCTGAGGGCACAAGAGTCAAAACGAAAATACTAAGGCAAATACATCCCTAGCACATGAAGTTGATCACACGTTATGGAGAGATGCCGCTTTCAGAGCCACAAACTATGACAACATCGATGTACGTGTAAGGGGCGGGATTGTTTCCCTGAATGGCTATGTCAGTAGTTTGACGAACCTGCATCAAGCTGAAAAATCACTTCAAATTATTCCCGGCCTCTTAGGTGTAAGTAATCATTTGATTCCAGACGATCAACTTTTAGCCGAAGTGTCCACGGCGTTGGGTTCGCTCGAAAGTGCTTATGACTGCAAATTTTTTACGGGCGTTTCGCACGGAGTGGTGTTTTTGAGTGGGAATGTTGAAAATGCAAATATAAAGTTGTTGGCAGAGAAGGGTGCATCCACTAACCCAAATGTCCGCGGTGTCATTAATAGCATTCGCACTCCAGGGAGTGGTTTGGATTTACGGGAAGAACCATTTCTGCAGCCTAGCATAGGCGAGGAGATATTTTTTCTTGATGGGATTTCCGGTACGGTACAGCAGGTGATCATTAACCCGGATAATCGGCGAGTGGTAGCAATGACCCTTCGAGGCCAGTTTGAGAATCAACGGCAGGAGCTTAGATCCTTGAACAATGGTGAAGCCCGGTCTCCAGAACGAGTCATCATTCTCTCCATGAGCTCAGTCCGCTATCTGACCAAGGTCTCAGGATTTCTATATATTAACAGTAACGAGAAAAATCGGTATATGGATTTCGATCCCACTACCTTCTTTGCTCCTAAAAAGGATTGGAAGGCTCCCTATCCGTACTGCCCCTGATGATGTGTTGTTCTTTATTGAACCGCAGGATGTGAAGGATCAAATCTTAAACAGCTTGCTCGATCTCTAATTGCAGTCGGTTTGGAAGATCAATTATCTAGTTGATTGAAACTAGCTATAGTTTTAGCGGTTATTCCAGACAACAACTATTTCTAAGCCCAGTGATGATGGCGAACGTTGCCTCGACCACAGACCATCTACGCGACTCCAAATTTCCTGCAAATGTTATGGAACCTATGTTATTATTGGACAGCTGAATGGTTCAAAGGTTTCTGTAGACCCATATTTTAAATTGTTCCGTGAAAGAAACTGCATGAAGTAGACTATTATGGAAGCCTTGTCAGCATGGGCCCGTGGCGCAGTGGTTAGCGCAGGCAACTCATAATCGCTTGGTCGCTGGTTCGAATCCAGCCGGGCCCACTTTTGAGCAGCTTTTAACGAGCAATCATCATTTCGGGAAAGTTTATTGATATTCCAATTCTCAAATTATTGTCTTAGCAACCAGTCAAATAATAATGTGCTGATTTTTGGAAATTTATTTTGGGGAATTGTTGGTTTCCATTTTGGATACGAAGAAAATAATCAACCCAACTCGCTCCAATTGAGACCATTATCCTATTGTAGTTTCTTGGGAGCATTGATAACATATATACACCGTCCAAAAGCGAACAAATCGTTTCACGTTTCCACATCGTTATAACCCGTCAACAACCCCTACTAGAAAGACCTGCTATTAGGAGTCAAGAGGTCAGAACCTTAAAAATTATCGAATAACGTAGGGACGCTGCTCCTTCAAGATGACATAGATACGAACCAGGAGCTTCCGGCAGACCGCGCCCATTGCAGTGCCATATGCTTTGCCCTCGCTGCGTTTGCGGGTGTAATATGCCTTCAAGTCCTCATCATACCGGATGGCCATCGAGGCTGCCTGCCAGAGGGCTTGGCGCAAGTAAGGCGAGCCGCGTTTGCTCATGTGAGCTTCGGAAGCTTGGAACTGGCCCGTCTGGTAGACAGTCGCATCAATGCCCGCATAAGCGATCAGTTTTTCTTCGCTGGCGAAGCGAGAGATGTCGCCGATCTCAGCCAGAATGGCGGCACCCGTGGCGAGGCCGATGCCGGGCAAGGTGGTGATGAACTGCGGGATCTGTTCCATCAACTCGGCCAGCGTGTTTTCGATCTGCTCCTGCTGTTCTTCGAGCAGCTCGATCTGGGCTAGCAGACAATGCAGTTCCATGCGGGCGGCATTGGCCAGGAAGCCCACACCGATCGAACTCTTTCGCCTGCTGTTGAAGTTGTTCGGCCTTGTCCGCGCCGAAGCGGCCGCGGCTAGAACGGTGGAGCAGTTGGGTCAATTCGCTCAGATCGAAATTGGCAAAATCCTGCGCCGAGACTGCTTCTTGCAATAAAGCCCGCGAAGACTGAATGAAAACACTTGAAAACAGGCTTTCGTACTCTGGAAAGACCCGATCCAGGATGGTCAGCAGCTTCCGCTTGCAGTCCCCAATCTGATCGGAAAGCCAGTAGCGGAATCGACTGAGTTCGCGCAATTGGAGCAGGACGGGAATATCCCGGCTAGTGGCAGGCAGATGGGCAATGCGCAGGAAGTCTGCGATCCAGACCGCATCCGTTTTGTCGGTCTTCAGCTTGCGCACGCCGCTCTTACGATAGGCGGCCACCTGCAGCGGATTGATCACCACCACCGCATATCCCTGGCGCGTCAACACATCATACAACGACAGCCAGTAGTGTCCGGTGGCTTCTAAGCCGACCATCACCGTTCCGTTTAGGGCCGCTAGTTCCTGTCCCAGCTTGTCCAGTCCGGCTCGCGTGTTCTCCACGGCAAACCCAGGCTTTCTGGGAGCACCTTGCTCGTCCAGCAACGCCACCGCATGTTTATGTTTGGCAACATCGATCCCACAGTAGTAGAACATGAGCCACCTCCAGCTTGACTTGAATAGAAGCGAGGCAACCTCAGACTGCTACGAGACCCTCAGCCTTGTTGGTGATACGCCGCTCAACGGCAACCTGCTTATTCGAGACCTCTCGTAGCGCTGACATCGTCCCCTGTTCTGTGGGGAGGCAACAGTCTTTCTAACGAGGCTTGATCCTCAAGGAGAACAACGTTGACCTCAGCTCCTACGAGATATTGTATGCCAGAGTTCGTTCTGGCTCTACTACTTACTTATACAAGGAGATCACCGATGACGAATCAATTTGAAGACCACGGTCCGGAAGACCTGAAAACCAAGATGAACGTGGCTAAGGCGAAAGGGAAGGATCTAGACAGAGAGAACGATGAAGAAGAAGGGGATGAAGGGGGTAAGGAAGACGAGTTTATGGAAATGCTGGAATTGCAGGCATCACAATCGCTCATGACGCTGTACCATTCGAATCCTCAGTGCGTGAATCGCCAGTTCCTGAATCCTAAGCTCCTGAAGTTTGAAGGCGGGAATCAGCAGCGCGCATGGGGCAAGCCGCAGGCCGATGAAAGTGCGCCGGTACCAGCTGGGTTTGAGCAGGTGATGATGCTGGGACCGGTGATCATGGTATGCGCTAAGCAAGCGAAGCCGCATGACAACGCTCTGGTTGTCTATCGTGACGGCTTTGCCCATCGGGCCGACGGCAAGCAGGCGCAACCCTGGCGTTTTGATGAAGTGGCTGGGATTCAGACTACGCTGGAAACTCATAAAATGGGCGGGAAGCGCGAGTATAAGCTGACGCGGACCACTGGCAAGTCGCTAGTTCTGGATGAGCGCATGTATGGTGGGGTATCCAAAGATGATTGGGTCAAACTCGTGGAAGCTTTGGAAGCCGCGGCTGATCAAATCAAACTCGCAGTGTTCAAGCTGCTAACGCCGCTAGCTGTTCAGCGCTACGAGGCGGGCGAGGCGCTCAAGTTCGGTCCCGTGACCGTGCAACAGAAAGACGGCATCCAGTTGGGTGGCCACCGCTATGCCTGGGCGGATGTCCAGAATATTGCGCTGAAGGATGGCCGATTAAAGTTGACGCTGAACAACGGCAAGCGCGATGAGATACGTGTCCCCGAGATTCCCAATATCGAGTTGCTGGCCCGACTGATTGGGGTGGACGTGTTTACATTGGAAAACGGAATGAGAGCATACATCTAGTAGATTGTAATAGATCCATCAGTTCCTACCTTGGATATCCTTACCCCTGCCCTGGCCCAACTTCGCGACAATCAAGAATCCATGTTCGTCAAATATACCAACTGGTCTTGAAGCTAGGGTAGCTAGATGAAGAACTTCAATCCAATAGTGGCAAAATCATTGCCTAACTGGATTTGAGCCAAAATACGCTTGATTATTAGCTGCCTTAGCAAATCCTTGGTATTATTTTTCCTCCCAACATATCCGCCACGCGCTGACGGCCGATGGACGAAAAACAGACAGAATCGGTATAAGTGCTAGAATATTGAACTAAATTCTTTTTAAGGAGTTTGAGATGATCACGTTACAATTTTCAAGTTTAGGCTCTCCTTTTGTTGTGACCTTCGATGGGAACGTTCTTGAAGAATTGAATTCAGATGGACAAGGTCACCGATGGCACATCAGTTTTATTGAAAAATGTGAACTCTTGACAGACAAGCACGGAAAACATGAGTTATTTATCGCCGGTAATTATTATCATGTGGATGACAACAATCTTCCAGCAGTGAACAATTTAATTGCTGAGATTCAACGCGCTAAGGCTGCGTTTCATTTTGATTAGGACACATCTTTGTAGCCCAATTATAATTGAGCTAGAATACGCTTGGTTCTGAGTCGCCAATGGATTCAGATAAAATCGAAGTCAAAGTGGACCGCTCCAGAAACCATGACCAACGAAATCATTCCATATCTTGAGATGTGCCAGCGCGAACAGTTAAGTCTTCAACGTGGTATGAATTTCCAAGCGGGAAACACATATTCCATTATCCTAATGTCAGTTCGCAAGAACGCCCCATATAATGATAAATTTGAAAACGATGGATCTACGCTGATTTATGAGGGACATGATGTTGCCAAAGGCAGCTCCGGCGTTGACCCCAAATCAGTAGACCAGCCAGAAAGAACCCCAAGTGGCTCTCTTACCGAAAACGGGAAGTTTCATAAGGCAGCAAAGGAATATAAACAAGGACAGCGACCTCATGAAAGAGTCAAAGTCTATGAGAAGATACATGACGGAATTTGGTCATATGACGGCATATTTCACCTCATCGATTCGTGGCAAGAAAGCGATGGTCGACGACAAGTTTTTAAGTTCAAACTAATTGCCGTGGAAGATTCTCCAAAACAACTTGCTTCAAGCAATGCGTTTGGCGAAGAACGAAGACGAATAATTCCTACCCCGGTGAAACTTGAAGTGTGGAAACGCGATGGTGGAAAATGCGTAAAGTGTGGTGCGACGGATGAGCTACACTTTGACCACATCATTCCATTCTCTAAAGGCGGAACTTCGCTTGAAGCAGATAATGTTCAGTTGCTTTGTGCCCGCCACAATCTCGCGAAGAGCGATAAGATTGAGTAAGTTGGGAGCGACATTACTCCAAATGATGACAAGTACAGTAATGCAAAGTAAGTTTAGCCAAACTGGATTTGAGCCTGAATACGCTTGATTATAGCTCGATAGTGAAAGAAAATCAGTTTCGAATGGAGTATTATTCAAACAGGATCAACACGAACTTATGCTTAGCCCAATACAATTTTTTGCTGTATTGAGCTTGCCCCACTTTTTCGGGTGAAGCTCAAACATCTTGAGCGTTTTTCAAAGCATACACAGCAAATCCATGTCTCAATTTATGGGGAGAATGATAAGGCAGGCTAATTCATAGCAAAATCGACCATTGTCTGAATAAAGTAGCTGATCTCGACAATGTCGGCGCATTAAATCGTATAATTAGCCATCTTCGACGCTTTAGTCCAAATACAATTACTTTTATAGGTAGCTAAGCTTAATGGTGAGCTATGAACAAGAGAAAACCAAACAAATTCATTGCCAGCAACATTGGCCGCGAGACGATTCGCAAAATTCTCCCAAACCTTCATGCTGAATACATAACTCATCAGAAGGAGTTGAAATGAGCCGCTTCAAAATAACTGGAGATGAAATGCGCCATGCCGCGTGGTGGGTTATCCCTGCCCTGATCGTTGGCATCCTTCTTTCGTTGTTGATCCCGCGTCCTGAGATCGGTGTCATCCAACTAAGCGACGCGATCGATTCCACCACGGCCGAGGCTTTGATTACTCAGATCACCTACGCGCGCCAGGATCCGAACATCCACGCGGTGGTGTTAATTATCAACAGTCCAGGCGGGACAGTAGTGGACTCAGAAGCCATCTATATAGAATTGGCTCGACTTCGCGCGACCAAACCGGTCGTGACCTGGGTCAGTGGATTGGATGCCAGTGGCGCCTATTATCTCTCCTCGGGGACGGATTACATCGTGGCCGTGCCATCTTCCGAGGTGGGCAACGTCGGAGTGATTGCTTATCTCCCTTCCGCGCCGATGATCTTCGAAGATCTCATTTCAACCGGACCCTATAAACTATGGGGTTCTCCACGTGACACTTCCATGCGCGAAGTTGAAATGATCAAACAGGGATTCTTTCAAGCCGTAACATTGGGACGCGGCAGCCGCTTGAAGATTGGACCCGATGTTTTGTTACGCGGCCAGATCTGGCCGGCCAGCACAGCATACCAATATGGTCTAGTGGACCAGCTAGGCTCCGAAACAGAAGCGTACGACGAAGCCGCCAGTCTGGCACACTTGTGGCACTATAAGATGACCGATCTATATGTAGCATCCGGTTTAAGTCAAAGCACGAGCTCAATGGGTTTTTTCCAACAGACCAATGATGGTTCCAAGTCACCGTATCCATCCCAGGCTGGGATTTACATGCTGTATATTCCAGCCCTGGCCAGCCCAGAAAAGTAGGAGGCAGCTATGAATCGCAAGATCACTTTGATTGCCCTCGCCATGTTTGTCCTGCCTCTTCTCCTTCGGCTGATTTGGTTCTTCCCGGGTTTCTACCCTCCCCACAATATTGCAACACCTGATTATGTTAACCTGAGATTACCTGAGGCACCGGTCTCCACGCCCGAGTCGAATCAGATCAAACAATTGGGCGGCGTCGTAATATTGGATAACGCACACAGCAACCAGTTCCAGCCTGACGAAATCCAAACACTGATGGATGCTTTGGGACAACGCGGTGCGCGCGTCGAATTGAATACCGATTCGTCGAAGCTGGAATCTCAATTGAAATATGCCAGCGCATACCTGATATTTTCGCCTTACTATAAATACACTCCCGGCGAAGTGCAGATCATTCAGGACTTTATCGGGCGAGGCGGCCGGATGGCTGTTTTCACGGACCCAACTCGTGGCCTGGTGATTTATGATCCTGCTGGTAATCCGATCGACAATATCCCGGATACTACTGAGGTCGACCCATTACTGGAACCATTTGGCATCACCATCAACAGTGATTATCTTTATGACCTGGATGAAAATGAAGGCAATTTTCGCAACGTTTACTTTGAGTCGTTTGGCAAGTCTGACCTGACATGGGGCTTGAATAAAGTCGTCCTATATGGGACACACTCCGTCGAAACCGATTCGGGATTGACCCTTATGTCAGGCAGCGATAAAACCTTCTCATCCGAGACAGATGCGACGCCTAATAACGATTCCAATCATGGCTGGGCTGGGGC
Organism: uncultured Chloroflexia bacterium; assembly: GCA_963783295.1. Classification (GTDB taxonomy): domain Bacteria; phylum Chloroflexota; class Anaerolineae; order Anaerolineales; family Villigracilaceae; genus Fen-1038. The sequence goes on from CAWAMX010000004.1 coordinate 236,208, forward strand.
CGCGCTTGACAAAACCGGTAACGTCCTGGCTGTTGGCGATTTCACTTTCCTGACGCCACCGTATAACACGGTTGGAGACAATGCCGTCTTTATCAGCAACATTGCAGATTTCCTGTTGGGTGGAACACTCAAATATAATCTCTCGGATTTTCCCTATCTCTTTACCGGGTCGTCTGTGGATATCCTGCCAACGTCAAACATCCAGATGACAGCCAATCTGATCGGAGCGATTTCAAAATTACAAGCTAGCTATAATGCGATCAACACAGAGATTAATATTGTGCAAGATTCAACATCAGCCCAGAACCTGATCGTGCTGGGTACTTTTGCCCAAGCTGATGACCTAAATAAGTACGTGAAACCGTTTAATGTCACCCTGAACGATGACAATGATTACATCGAACTCCCCGGCTTTGGCCAACTGGGCAAGACTGGCAATTCCGTTCTGTTGTTTAGTTCCGGAGACAACGGCAACACCCTGGTTCTGTTGGCAGATACGCAATCCGATCTCACATCGCTCATGTCAAACTTGAGTAATGATGATCTTTCAAAGTGTGTGCTGCAGGGTGAGATCGGCGTTTGCAGCATTGGTTTTGGGGGAAGTTTCTCAACCAGCACAGCCACCCCTGGAGCAGTAACCCCAGCGACGACACCTACAGCAACACCCACATCGACGCCACCAGGTTAAATGATGGCTGATAACGTTTGAGATTGAAGTAACGATCTTAAAACTGAATTCCCGCTGAAACATATGAAAGCATCCTTATGATGACAACTCCCCCAGGCTTTATTAGCCCGTGGGGAGTTCTGGAGAACCATCGTGCTCTCCACCATCAAACGTATCCCATGGAGGCCCTACGTGATTTATCACCAGATTTACAGACGAGCCGCTCTGACGTCTTTCGACGTTGACCCGAAGGTCCAGCGTAGCTTGAGTTCTTGCCTCCCGCGCGTCCGCCAGGAGCGTTGTCCGCACCGCGCCCCATCAGGGGCCATCGGGAGGCACTCCACGGTTCAAGTTTTGTCGGCAGACCGATTCCTCTGCCGAACCGCATACTTTTTAATGGACTAAGGCAATCCTATCACACCATCATGCCTTACACCTGCACCCACCGCAGGTGCGGTGTATCCCCACCGCTGAAGCGCGGGGCTTTACGACGCTTTTTCGGTAACTGAAACTCCCTAGGGCTGAAGCCCAGGGGTTCCTGGAGAAACATGCTCAGGTCCAGCTTTGTTCCAAGAGTTTTCCTCGCACCACAAACGGTTGAGCGGCAGCCTCTCGGCTCCGGTTTCCCGGTGCTGCCCTCCCGCCGTAGCGCCCGGCGAGCCACTTCCGACGGCTTGGTGGTGCGCCACTTTCTCCGGGCAAGTCGGTGGTCTGCCTGTCGGACGGTCGGTTTCATCGACGATACTCCTACCCCATTGCCAGGGACGGAGATACTTTGGATGCGCCTGTTCAATCAGCGCTGCGACGTCGGCATGGGGTTCATGTCGGCCAAGCTGGTTGCCGGACCCCACCAGATCGCGGTGTCCGCTCCAGCCGCAGTTCGGGCAGTGAAAGGTCCTGCCCGAAGGGTGATAGCGATTATTGCATTTGGGACAGGTAGAACTCGTCCCGCGTTCCTCGTCCCGTTCGATCTCGATCCAGCCTTCGGCCTTGTACTCGATCATGCGGGATTGTTCACCGTATTCCCAATACCCATTGCGTTGTTTTTGGGATTTCCGACCTTTGGCTTTGGCAATGCCCCTCGGTTGGCTCAGGATCATCCTGGTCTGGCCAGTCGCGACGCCCCAATCCACCACTTGGCGCGAGACCTTATGATTGACGTCCCGGATCCTGCGGACCGACTTCGCCTTCTGCCGGGCCATCGTCCAGTTGGTCTTCTTCTGACGCCGGGAACCGGGTTTCCGATGGGCCTGGTACGCCTTCTGATAGGCACGCTTCTTCTCCCGTCGGATCTTCTCCGCCACGATAGCCCGTCCGTTGATCATCAGGCTGGCACCGTTGGTCGAGAGAAACGCCCAAGCCCAGCGCTGGCCAGGATCTCCGGCTGCAGTCGCAGCTTCCAACGAAGTGTCGGATACCCGTGCGGGAGCCGGATACTCGGCGGTCAGGAGAACTTCGTCGAACAGAAGCTCGGCTTTGAGAATTGTTCCGGGATCCTCGCGCAGCGGGATCGAAAGAGCCGGGGAACCGTTCCCGCCTCCCAGTCTGAGCCGGCCGCTCGACCACGACACCAGGTCGCCGCGGAAGACAACGGTTTGGAAATGCTTTTGAGCGCGCCAAGGATAGCGGGCCGGAAGACCCAATTTGCGGTTCGCACGGGTGGTCCGAATGTTCCCGAAGAACTTCCGCACCGCTTGTTGAACACAAGCCGAAGGCAATCCTATGTAGCGGTCCTTGCGCCGGACGAAGTGTGCGTCGAATGCCTTTTGCGAGGGCCACTTCCAGCGGGATTTGCGGATGCGCTGATGCAGCCGCACCATGTCGTTCCACAGCGTGGCCATCGAGCGTCGCATCCGGTCGCAGGTGCGCCTGATGGCGGGTGTGCGATGAAACCGGACGCGCATCACCCGGCAAGAGCAGGTAGGTTCCGGATCGGCCTTAGACATTTTTCTGATTCTCAATGTACTGCTTTATTACCTCCAGAGGTGCACCTCCGCAGGAAGACACAAAATAGGAATTGGTCCAAAGCGTGGGCAGGCGGGATCGTAGTGTTGAAAATTCCTGACGCAGAAGACGCGACGAGCAGCATTCATTTGCCGAACGAGTCGATGAATTCCATATTGCGGATCCACTTCACAAAGAAGATGCACAGGATCGAGCATGACCTCCAATTCCAAAACCACTGCCTGATGTTCCGCAGCCACTTCACGAAGGATGGATTTCAACCGTGCGGCGATCTGGTCGTTCAACACTTTCCTGCGGTACTTGGGGGACCAAACAATATGATATTTGCACGAATACACAACATTGCGAGTACTCCGATATACAACAAATGCTTTAGCAGAACACATGTGCTATATTATACAATTTTGTGTTGGTTAGTCAACCAATTTCGGCGCTTCTCACCGCCGCCTTACACCTGCACCCACCGCAGGTGCGGTGTATCCCCAGAGCTGAAGCTCGGGGCTTTACGGCGGGTTTGGTAATTCCGCTTTATTTCCATTCCTCAACTTCGGAACCATATTAAGCGCACGCAAAAGAACCAAACCAACAGCAGCTTTCATTTTATTCAAAATGTCAGTGAGACAGGGCCAGAACATCTTTTCCTCCTGCGGTTATTTCTTCCTAAAACACCTTGATTCTATGACCGAAGGCAATCCGAGAATGACGGAATGCTATCAAACAAGCATAGGAAGTAGAGGAATAGAGCAGGAACACCACAAGTCATACCTCTGTTCCCAAACGCAAAACCCATCCCAACCCTCCTCAAACTCTGCGAATTTGGGAGGGTGTCCAGAGGACGGGCGGGACACGCAAGCTCACTTCCCTTTTCTTAAAATCAAAACCGTATTGAGCGCCAGCAACAGCATCAAACCGACATACGACATTTTCTGCACTAGTGTTCCACTAAATCCTTCATCAATTCCGTTATACGTGACCCACAGAATGAAGAGCACATTCCCAGCGATGGCAAGATATTTGAATGGCTTGTAAAAACTAATGATTTTCATTTTCCGCCTTTGATCTTACGAACGGATCATCGTCAAGAGCATCTTGAATTTCGTTTTGGCTTTTACAGCGTGAGGCGCATTCACAGGCAGGATGATGGCCTCGCCCGCGCTCAAATCATAAGGTTGACCCGATATGTGAATCTCCGCCTGCCCTTCGAGCAAATGGAGCAATGCATCGTAAGGTGCAGTGTGTTCACTTAATTCCTGCCCCTCATCGAATGCGAACAGCGTGACATTTCCTGCGTCCGCTTTAGCGATCTGGCGGCTGACCACCGAGCCTTCCTGATAAGAAACCATATCCGCCAATTTTAGTATTTGTGATTTGGGAGCAAGAGACATTATTCACCTCTATTTTCACATCTCAATTATTAGACCGATACACGACTAGACTTAAACCATTGTACTGCAAAACGCTTCATCAATTCCGCTATACGCGGCCCATAGAACGAAAAGCAAATTCCTAGCTATGGCAGATCATAGCTTTACACTAATTTATAATCTACACGAACTATGACCACAAGGGATGTGTTTATCATGTGCTAATGAAGTGCTTATGATGTACGAATGATGGATGAATAATTACCCCGCAGAGATATCTGTAATCCTGCTTTCAATGAATACATATAATAACCCGATTTCCGGACGCTTTTTATCTTATGAGATTAGACTTCTGGAGCCAGCATTACAAAGAATACTTGGCTTATTATTCATTTCTCAAGATCAAAACTAAATTGAGCACCAGCAAAAGCATCAAGCTGAAATAGGACTTTGTCCGTCAAAGAATATAATGCTACGTCTCACGTCAAGATTAGACCGACATCAATAATCCTAGGCTCAAATCTCATGAGGACATATGAATTTCTTTGCGTTTATTACCTACGTACTTGTAACTACCTTTACGCCTGGGCCGAACAATATGATGGCCATGTCGAATGGACTGCAGGATGGCTTTAGAAAGACCCTGCGGTTTCTTGCAGGAGTCTTTGCAGGGTTCTTATTGGTTATCGGCCTTTGCGCCTATTTGAATTTCGCCCTCGTCAGCTTTTTGCCCAAAGCCAGATTTTGGTTGAATCTGCTCGGCACGGGCTACATGATTTATTTGGGTGTTCACATCGCGTTGACCAAATCGGCGGAGCAGGGTGAAATCGAGCATCGCCTCAACACCTTCAAGGCTGGGGCGCTGATGCAATTCTTAAATCTAAAATTGATCTTATACGGGATCACGGTATTTTCCAACTTCATCATCCCCTTTCACCAGGACTTCTTGACTCTGTCTCTTTATTCCTTTATTCTGGCCATCGTGGGATTTATTGCTACATCTAGTTGGGCGACCTTTGGCGTTGCCTTCCGTAAGTTCTTTTCGAAATACAGTAAGGTCATCAATATTTCACTGGGACTGCTTTTGATCTATAGCGCCCTTGAAGGATTTATCGCGGCTGGGCATTGATTCACTTCCCTTTTCTCAAAATCAAAACCGTATTGAGCACTAGCAACACAATCAAGCCGACATACAATGCTTTCTCAACCGGCGTGCCGCTGAATCCTTCATCAATTCCGTTATACGTGACCCAGAGATTGAAGAGCACATTCCGGTGATGGCGAGATATTTGAAAAGAGTGTAAAGGCTAATGTTTTTCATTTTGTCGTTTAACTATTATGGTTGATTAGGTCAAACACGTTGATGTAAGCTATAAAAATTGGCACTCACCACTACTAAAAGCCTTCCGCTACATACTCACCCCACATGCCGCGCAGGGTATTACAAATTTCACCGAGCGTCAGGTTATTCTCCACACATTCAATAAATAACGGCATCATGTTTTCATTTGTCTTGGCCGCATTCTCCAACCGCGTCCGCAACTCAGCGACTTTGCCTTGGTCACGCTTGGATCGAAATAATGTTAGGCGGTCAAACGCCGCCTTCTCAATGGCGGGATCGATTCTCAATTTTTCGAGCGTGATTTTTTCCTCGCTTTGGAATTGATTGACGCCGACCACGATCTGTTCCTTCTTCTCAATCGCCTGTTGCGCTTCGTATGCGGCGTTCTGGATTTCGTTCTGCATGTAGCCGCGCTCGATGGCGTTCAATGCGCCGCCCATCTCATCAATCTTGAAGATGTATTCGGTCGCACCTTGCTCAATTTGATCCGTCAAATATTCGATCAAATACGAACCCGCCAGCGGATCTACCGAATCAGCCACGCCCAATTCATACGCGATGATCTGTTGCGTCCGCAACGCCACACGAACTGATTTTTCTGTCGGGAGCCAAAGCGCTTCGTCCATCGAATTCGTATGCAGCGATTGCGTCCCGCCCAGCACAGCCGATAGCGCTTGCAACGTCACGCGCACAACGTTATTCTCCGGCTGCTGCGCGGTAAGCGTCGAACCTGCCGTCTGCGTGTGGAAGCGCAATTGCAATGACGCCGGCTTCTGTGCCTTGAAGCGGTCGCGCATGATCTTCGCCCACAATCGGCGCGCGGCGCGGAACTTGGCGACTTCTTCCAATAGGTTATTATGTGCATTGAAGAAAAATGAAATCTGCGGAGCGAACTCGTCCACGCTCAGCCCGGACCTGAGTGCGGCATCCACGTAAGCGATTCCATTCGCAAGCGTGAACGCAACTTCCTGCACCGCCGTCGAACCGGCTTCGCGAATGTGATAGCCCGAAACCGAGATCGTGTTCCAATTCGGAACTTCGCGCATGCAGAACGAAAAGATATCCGTGATGAGTTCGCATCGAGGGTGCGGGTGGAAAGATATACGTGCCGCGCGCTACGTATTCTTTTAAGATGTCATTTTGAATCGTACCGCGCAAAGACTTCATCTCCACGCCCTGCCGCTTCGCCACTGCGATATACATCGCCAACAAAACGCCTGCAGGCGCGTTGATGGTCATCGAGGTCGAAACTTTGTCGAGCGGGATTTGATCGAAGAGCCGCCCCATGTCTTCCACTGACGAAATCGAAACACCCACTTTGCCCACTTCACCGAGCGCCATCGCGTCGTCCGCATCGTAGCCGATTTGCGTCGGCAAGTCGAAAGCCACGCTCAATCCCGTTTGGCCTTGCTGTAATAGATAGCGATATCTTTTGTTGGACTCCTCCGCGGTCGAGAACCCGGCGTACTGGCGCATCGTCCAAAACCGCGAACGATACATCGTCGGCTGGACTCCACGTGTGAACGGAAATTCTCCGGGGAAGTTTAATTTCTCAATATATTCAGACTCCCGATGGTCGACTAGCCCGTGTTCGTTGGGCGTCTCGAGACCCGGCAGCGCCACACGCGGGACCTCAATTTCGGCTGTCGTCTCGAATTTATTTTTCCGCTCCGCGAATTTATCCAGCGACTTCTTGAGCGTGTTCTCTTGCCATTTTTTGTATTGATCTTGGAGTGTCATATTAAAATCCTTTTTTAACACGAAGGGTACAAAGCACACGAAGGAAGAGCCTTAAAACCTTTACGCCCTTTGCCTGCATTGGGCCGCAGGCACATGTGAGTCCTTCGTGCTTAATTTCTTTTCCAAGTATACAGCCAATTCCCACCCACACAATTGGACAAACAAGGGCGAAATCAGGACAAAAGTCATTTGTAGAGTCTGAGAGAAAATGCTAAACTCTTCGTATACCAACTCAGGAGTATTCTTATGAAACCTGTTACCTGGATGTATATTGGCGCAGTCATTCTTATTCTCCTCGCGGCTGGCGGCATTTGCGTAGGAGGCTTTATTCTTCTTGGCGCTTCTGGCGGTGCACAAGGCGTAACCGGGATTGGAAGTGCGGGAATGGTCATAGGCGCGATTGCACTGGTTGGCGGGATTCTATTGATCGTCCTGGCAGTCAATAAAACCAAACAGGATACAGCACAAAACGTAACAATGCAAGTGGATTTGCCCGGTCAGACCAAGATTGAAGAAGTCAAATGCAAAGAATGCGGGGGAACCCTGAGCGCCAAGGATATAACACTTGTGAATGGCGCACCGATGGTCAACTGTCCGTACTGTCACACTATCTATCAAATGACCGAAGAACCAAAGTGGTAAATTATTAGAACGTTGGAGGCGTTATGAAACGGCGTCTGGCTCTCCTGCTCGCTTTCCTACTGCTCATCGCACGCGCGACCAATGCGGCGGCACAATCTTCTTCATCCTATTTCTTCAGCGTACCCAAAGAATCTGTAAATGTGTCTTGGAACGCCGATGGAACAGAGTCTCTTGATTACGTATTCAACTTTGTTAACCAACCCGGCGCGCATCCGATTGATTTCGTTGACATGGGCATGCCCAACAGCAACTTCGACATGAGCACCGTCACCGCAGACGTTGATGGACAAAGCGTGGATGTTTCGCAAAGCGACTATCAAGGAAGTGGTTCAGGCTTTTCAGTCGTGATGGGATCGCAAACTATCCAACCCGGTGCGAGCGGATCGGTTCATGTTTACGTCGGCAGTATCACCAACGTGCTTTATCCCGATACCAGCGATAACACGTATGCCAGCGGCGATTTTGCCCCGACTTATTTCGATTCGCAATATGTAACCGGCAATACGGATATGACCGTGGCCTTTCACCTGCCACCCGGCGTCAAAACCACGGAAGGACGCTGGCATGATGCGCCCTCCGGTTTCCCATCCCAGCCGCAGGCCACATTGGATAGCCAGAGTCGCGTCACTTATACATGGGAATCTCTAACCGCTAACGCTTCCACCCAATACACCTTCGGCGCATCTTTTCCGAAAAGCTATGTGCCGTCCGATGCAATTGTTGTAGCGCCTGCTTTCAATATTGATTTCTCCAGTCTAATCAGCAACCTCTCCGGTATATCATGTATATGCTTTTTTGCGCTGCTGTTTATCGGATTGCCCATCCTTTCTGCGATCCAAGGACAACGACGCAAGCTGCAATACATTCCGCCGCGCATTGGCATTGAAGGTCATGGCATCAAACGCGGCCTGACCGCGGTGGAGGCCGGCATCTTGATGGATGAACCGCTCGATAAAGTTATGACGATGATTCTGTTTGGCGTGATCAAGAAAGGCGCAGCCGAAGTTACTACGCGTGATCCACTGGAATTGGCTTTTGCACAAACTCAGCCTGCTAATTTGAATCAATATGAAATTGATTTCTTGAAGGCTTTTGGTCAAAAAGATTTAGGTTTACGCCGGCGCGCCTTGCAGGATATGACGGTGGCGCTGGTCAAATCCGTTTCGGAAAAAATGAAAGGCTTCAGTCGCAAAGAAACCCAGGATTATTACAAGAACATCATGGAACAAGCCTGGGCGCAAGTGGAAGCTGCAAAGACACCAGAAATCAAAGGCCAAGCCATTGATCAAAACCTGGAGTGGACGATGCTTGATCACGATTACAATAATCGCTCACAGCGCGTCTTTACTGGCCCGATCTTCCTTCCAATCTGGTGGGGAGGCTACGACCCGATGTATCGTTCTGCACCTATGACGACCGGCGCCGCGCCCGCATCACTTCCAGTTGGAGGCGGTCGTTCTACATCATTGCCCGGCGCAACATTTGCAGCTTCAGTGGTGGGCGGCGTGCAGACTTTTTCCTCGAAGGTGATCGGCAACTTGAACTCGTTCACCAGCGGCGTTAGCAACGTAACCAATCCACCGCCTCCGCCCTCAACCACAAGTTATCACGGCGGCGGCGGTCATTGCGCCTGCGCTTGCGCGTGTGCCGGTTGTGCTTGTGCATGTGCCGGTGGCGGAAGATAATCAATACGCCAAAGGATTATCGGTATGAAGCTTACGGATATGTTCAAGCCTAGCTCATTTTTAGTTCCCCACCCGGGACTCTATCATTATCGCTTCGATGCAGAAAATGAAAAGAGCCGCGTTCATCTGCGTCTCGATGATGATGGCACAGGCACATTGATCGTCAACGCCAATCAGATTATGCACTTAAACCCAACAGCGGCTTTGATGGCTTACTTAGCGCTTGAAAAAGTCGAAGAGAAAAATGCCGTCAAAACCATACAAAAGAAATATCGTGTGAATGCGTCACAGGCTTGTGATGATCTCTTAACGTTTCGGCATCAGCTTTCTGAATTAATTCGCCCCGATGGTGCCTGCCCAATCCATGACCTTGAATTGGAAGTCAATATGCCGTTCAGTGCGCGGCCATCCGCACCATACCGAATGGATTTGGCGGTCACGTATCGCTGCAATAATGATTGTGCTCATTGCTATAACGCGCGTGAACGGGACTTCCCCGAACTAACTACAGAACAATGGTTCATGATTCTTGATCAGCTCTGGGAACTGGGTGTGCCGCACATCATCTTCACGGGCGGCGAGGCCACGCTTCGAAATGACCTGCCGGAATTGATTCGTCATGCTGAATCCAATGGACAGATCACCGGTCTCAATACGAATGCCCGCCGTTTGGCCGATGAAGAATACTTACGACAACTGATTGACGCCGGCCTCGACCATGTGCAAATCACCGTTGAATCTTGCGACGAGCAAATCCACGATCAAATGATGCGCGCCAAAGGCGCCTTCAAGCAAACGATTCACGGACTCAAGAATGCTCTCGCCAGTCCGCTGTATGTGATGACCAACACCACGATGTTGAAGACCAACTTTCACAAGATTCCCGACACATTGGATTTTCTCGCGGAACTCGGCGTGCCAACGATTGGACTGAATGCATTGATCTATTCCGGTCACGCCTTGACGGTCGGAACGGGTCTCAAGGAAAATGAACTGCAACCCATTCTCGATATGGCCACGCGTAAAACGTCTAAGCGCGGACAAAAGCTGATTTGGTATACGCCAACGCAATATTGTGAATTCGATCCAACGGCGAACAACCTAGGGGTCAAAGGATGCACCGCCGCGCTGTACAGCATGTGCATTGAATCGAATGGAAACGTCTTGCCGTGCCAATCCTATTATCATCCGCTTGGTAACATGCTAACCGATTCATGGGACTCGATTTGGAAACATCCATTATCGGTGCAATTGCGTGAGCGGAAAAGTCTTCCAGCCAAATGCGAGACCTGTCCGGTCGTCACCGAATGCGGCGGCGGTTGCCCGTTGCAATTTGAAAATCATCGTCAAGAATTAATCAAACAGGAGGTGCTGGCATGAATGAACACATTTGGATCAAAGAATTTCCCGGATCAGTAACTGTATGCGATGCGAAAGGCGTCATCCTCGAAATGAATGATAAGGCTGCCAAGACGTTCGAGAAAGATGGCGGTTATGCTTTAATCGGAAAGAATATGCTCGATTGCCATCCCGAGCCAGCGCACACCAAAACGGAAAGATTGCTGGCGGCCAAAGAGAAAAACGTTTACACCATCGAAAAGAACGGCATCAAAAAATTGATCTTCCAATCGCCTTGGTTCAAAGATGGAAAATATTCCGGCTTCGTTGAACTGTCGCTTGAGATTCCATTTGAGATGCCACATTTTATTCGCTCGTAAAATTATGTAATGGAGAGCGCCATGAAAAAATTCTTTACAAAAGTCCAGCCGGTTCAATCCGGCATGTATACCAAGCAATCCGCGCCGGAAGAGCAAACGCCGTATCGAATTCATTTGCGGCTTCAGCCGGATGGTTCCGGCGTGCTTGTCGTCAATGCCGCGACTATTCTACATCTCAATCCCACGGCGGCGGAATGTGCGTATCATTTCATCAAGGGCACTGCGCCGGATGCCGCTGCCAAAGAGATCGCTTCACGCTACAGAATCAACAAAAAGACGGCCTTGCAGGATTACAATGATTTTGCGGCGCGGATTCAAAGGCTGATGACCGCTACCGATCTCGATCCCGAATCCTACCTCGACTTTGAACGTGTCTCGCCTCACTCTGTCGTTCTCAGCGCCCCGCTTCGCCTCGACTGCGCGCTGACCTATCGTCTGCCTGATAAAACTCAAGCCGATTACGCACCGGTCAAACGCGTTGACCGCGAACTAACCACTGACGAGTGGTTCTCCATTCTCGATAAAGCTTGGCAATTTGGAATCCCTCACGTTACCTTCACCGGCGGCGAAGCAACTCTGCGCGACGATTTGGTTGAACTCATTGGACGCGCTGAGAAGAATGGTCAGGTATGCGGGTTGCTGACCGATGGCTTAAAGCTTGTCGATAAAAGTTATCTTGAGTTGTTGCTCAAGACCGGACTGGATCATATTCTCTTTCTGCTTCAACCCGAGAACAACAATTCATGGAAAGCCCTTGAAGGCATTCTGGCTGAAGGTGTATTCACCACAGCGCATTTCACGTTGACGTCTCAAAACGTGCAAAAGGCAAAAGAGACTCTCGATAGATTATCTACAATCGGCGTCAAAAGTTTGTCACTAAGTGCTTCTGACGAGTCCTTGCATGAAGCCATACACAATCTGCGTAACACTGCCGCCTCATTAGGCCTCACCTTGCGCTGGGATTTGCCGGTTCCATATTCCGCCGAGAATCCGGTGGCTCATCAAACCATCGAAGATGAAATTCCGATGGGAGCTGGGAAAACCTGGCTATATGTCGAACCGGATGGCGATGTTCTTCCATCTCAAGGCATGGCTGATCAAATTCTCGGCAACCTTTTACGCGATCCGTGGGAAAAGATTTATTCAAACAAGAAATGACATGAATATATCAAATCTTCCTAATGATTTTAAGAGATGGATGTATCGCGGCGGTCATCCAAATAGATTGGCTAAGATACTTAATAAGGGCTTCGCCATATTTAATTTGCTAGGAATATTACCCGACTATTCTGTTACCTTGGAAGTGATGGGAAGACAATCAGGAAAAAAGATAAGTTTTCCTTTGGTGATGGTAGTGATGAATGGCGAGAGATATTTGGTATCCATGCTGGGTAAAAAAGCAAATTGGGTGCTCAACGTAAAAGCCGCAGATGGCAAGGCAGTTCTTCGATATGGAACAAATGAACAAGTGCTCTTGAAAGATGTTGCGGTTGAACAGAGAGCGCCGATCTTGAAAGCATATTTACAAATTGCGCCCGGCGCACGTCCGCACATCGCGGTCAACAAAGATGCGCCCGTCTCCGAGTTTGAAAAAATAGCATCAGAGTATCCAGTATTTAAATTAGAAACAATAAAATAACAGATTTATCCAAGCCGCTCGTTTCAAGACATCCAAAATTTCATGGTATGCTTGCCAAAATTTTGGAGAAGAATGAAAACCCGAAATGTGTTGATTGGCACAGGAATCTTATTTGTTTGTGTCTTGTTTGTATGTTGTATGGTGGGACTTGGATATTCTTTCTATATTGCACTTAACACAAACAAAGTATATTCTTCAATGGCGAATGTCTCAACCAGCACACCCTTTGTATTTAACATTCCGCCGACCTTGATTCTTCCAACGCCGACCCCTGCGTATTGCCCCGAAAAAATGGCGGCCATCATTCAAGACAACCAAGGAAGCACCTACGGTCCCGACAATTCAGGCAGCGGAAGCAGTAGTTCAGACAGTAATCAAGACATGACTACGCTGGTTACCTATCAAGTGAATGGTAATCAGATCAGCGATCCATCTTATGAACAGGTTTCCAAAAGTCTAAAAAAGGATCAGCAGGATACCGCATCGCAGGACCAAGCCTGGCAATTTTTTACAAGGCTGATTCCATTACAGGATCGTCAGATGGTTTCAGAATACGAAGTCTTTACCGATGGCCCCGGCAATGTCCTCGCCGCAGTGGAGCAATCGGATAACGACCCAGACAAATGGATGATCGAAATTGATGTGGAGGACTTGCAGGATAAAAACGAACTAGCATTTACCCTCGTCCATGAAGACGGCCATTTGCTGACCCTGAATTCACAACAGGTGCCTGCGGATATAAAAGTGTTCAACGATCCAAACAATGACGAGCTTTACAGTCAGGAGGCGGCTGCGTGTCCCACGTATTTTACCGATGAAGGTTGCAGCAAACCAAATTCTTATATCAATACATTCTATAGCCGCTTCTGGGCACCCATTGCCAGCGAGTGGGAGAAGATCGACCAGCACTCCAACGATTCGGATCCCAGAGAATACTATAACATGCTGTATGCCTTCTATCAAAAACATTCCGATCAATTTGTAGATGATTACGCCACTACGGATCCCTCCGAAGATATGGCTGAAACTTTTGCCTATTTCGTCTATTCGCCCAAGCCGACCGGCCACACCATCAAAGACCAAAAGATTTTATTCTTCTATGATTATCCGGAACTCATCCAGGTGCGTGACCAAATCTTAAAAAACACCTGCGCCACAATGCAATGAACTGGCATCAGCGTTATCTGCAGCAAGCCACCTGGACATCTGACCTACGCGCCTATCTCTTCGATAAAACTAATTTGCCGCAGGCGCGCCGTATACTTGAAGTGGGATGCGGCACGGGTGCGATTCTCTCCACATTGCGAACGTCCGCTTCGCTTCACGGCCTTGACCTCGATGCGGCCGCGCTGAACGAATCTCGTCTTCACGCTGCGACCGCCTTCTTAACGTGTGGCGACGCACATTCGCTCCCCTATTTCACTCAATCCTTCGACATCAGCTATTGTCATTTCCTTTTGCTGTGGGCGGATGATCCGCTTCAAGCATTGAGAGAAATGAAGCGCGTGACCAAAGCAAATGGTTACGTTCTTGCGCTGGCTGAACCGGATTACAAAGCTCGCATCGATCGGCCAGCTGAATTGGTTGCGCTTGGAAAGTGGCAAAACGAATCACTCCAGCATCAAGGCGCGGATATCAGTATCGGCGCGCGGCTGGCAGATTTATTCTTTCGAGCCGGAATCAAAATCATTGAAACGGGAATCATTCAAAGTCGAGAGAATGATGCGCTTTCTTCGGAAGAATGGCAAAACGAATGGGCTGTGATCAAATTCGATTTAGCAGAATCCATCTCGAAAGAGGAAATCGTGCGCCTGAAAAAGTTGGATGAAGAATCACGGATCGATGGAACACGTGTGCTGAACGTACCGACGTATTTTGCATGGGGTCAGGTATAATAGAGCAATCCCGGAGGCATATTGCAAACCGCACCACTTGAAAACCAGACCGAACTGCAAACTCCTGCACAAGAAAAAGCGGATTGGAAACATTTCCTGCTCGATCTCTTTGAAACGGTTGGGCTGGCTGTTATTTTGTTTTTGATCATCAATACGTTATCCGCGCGCGTGCGCGTGGACGGCTTTAGCATGTTGCCCACACTTCACGATGGCGAATTTGTCTTGGTCAACAAACTGGCATATCGCATCGGCTCGCCGACGCGCGGCGATATCATCGTCTTTCAATCCACCACTGAGAAAGACCTCGACTTGATCAAGCGCGTCATTGGCTTGCCCGGCGATCATATCGTGGTCGACAGCGGCAAAGTTACGATCAATGGTCAAACCTTGACCGAGCCTTATATCGCGGCCGCTCCAAGCTATTCCGGTGACTGGAACGTGCCGAATGGCTATTTATTTGTGTTGGGCGATAACCGTAACGATAGTTCCGATTCCCATGCATGGGGCTTTTTGCCAATTCAAAATGTAGTCGGCAAAGCATTGTTAATCTACTGGCCTCCGAACGAATGGGCCATGGTGGATCATATCAAAATCGAAGTCCCCGCACCTTAGAGGTTGAAATGAGCGATACCACGATCCCAGAACCCGTTCCGTGTCGTGAATGTTCCGCAGGCATGATGCGTCTGCGATTCATTACATACTTCACCTGGCTCGGTGAGGAACTCATCACCGTGCAGAATTTTCCGGCCTGGATTTGCGATGTCTGTGGTCATCGCGAATACGATGAAAAATCCATCTCGTGGCTGACGATGCTTTTGAATCCTGATGCAGGCAAACCGACTGGAAATAAGCGCATCTCGCATCGAAACCGAGCTCGGCCGATTTCGCGTCCACCGGCTGAATCTTGAGCTGACGAGGAATCCATATCATGGCAATGGACACTTCTCCGCGCACGAATCGCTACCTGACTGCCGATATCTTCACATCCGGTTATCGGGTGGTGGGTAAAATCATGGTCACCAATACCGGCACGATGGGCTTGTTAAACGACACCACGCATTCCGCCTTGGAGGTCCACGACGGGCGCTTGGCACGTTTGCATATGCCCACCAAGCTGGTGGATCATTTCGAATTGGTGCGCATGATGAAAGATCATGTATATGCCGTTTGCATGGCGCGCCGCGAAGATCTTGGTCCGCAGGCTTTAGTGCGCGGCGGTTATGCCAGCATCGTAGAATACCCAGCCCGCGTCACAACGCAGATGTTCGAAATCGAAGGCACAATGGAATTGCCAGGACGATTTGATTTCACCACGCTGATGTCAGAAGGCACGCGCGACTTTATCCCGATCTTCAATGCCACCCTAACGGCCATTTTGCTGCCAAACCTGCGCGTGGAAACCGCGGGCATGTTGATCAATCGCAAACAGATTGATCTAGTTGCACTGCTCAACCAACGCGTCAAACCTGAAAGCTAATTCAATTGCTTGACCAGCATGCGAGGGGATGATACAATCCGCCCGCTTTGATATGGGCGGCTTCCCGCCGCCGCATATTACGCCGGTGAACTCAGGTCATCGACGCAGAATTTGCAAGCCCCCATCGTCTAGAGGCCCAGGACGCAACCCTTTCAAGGTTAAGACTGGAGTTCGAATCTCCATGGGGGCATAAACCGCCTAATAAGCGGTTTTTGTTTTCAGAACCCGAGCTCAGCTTGGCTGAATCCCTTTATCTTGTTTGTGCTACAATTATTTTGTGGGTACAAATCTTCATCTACGTCCTTCCCCGATTGCCGGTCAGTGGTATGAAGGCGAGCCAAAAGCGCTTGCCCGTAGTGTTGACTCATATCTTGACCATGCGAAATTGCCGGAACTTCACGGAGATGTGATCGGTGTAGTTGCGCCTCATGCCGGACACCGTTACTCAGGTCCCGTTGCTGGCTATGCGTTTGCAGCGTTGCGCGGCCGGACTCCCGACTTGGTTGCGGTGCTTTCGCCTTTTCATAATTATCATAACGCACCCCTACTAACCTCCGCTTATGAAGCGTACAAAACGCCATTAGGTCAGATTCCGATTGATCAAACATCAATGCAGGCTTTGGAAAGGTTAATAGAGTCAACTCTGGGTTTTGGCCTAACCCACATCTCCAATGACCCGGAACATTCACTTGAAATTGAACTGCCATTTCTGCAACGTTCGCTGACCTCGGAATGGAGGTTACTACCCATCATGGTGCGTGCTGTAGAGCCGCGCGTCTCTCAAGCCCTGGGAAAAGCTCTCGCCAAAGTCTTGCAGGGACAAAACGCGATTCTCGTTGCCAGTACAGATTTATCTCATTACTATACTCAAGAATCAGCTTTAGCTTTTGATAACATGATGCTTTCCAAGATCGAAGCCCTCGATCCCATAGGTGCCTTCGAGGCGGAACGAACCGACAAAGGCTTTGCCTGCGGTCTCGGCGCGCTGACAGCAGTTCTGTGGGCTTGCAAAGAACTTGGCGCAGACAACGTGAAGATTTTGCATCACGCCACCTCCGGCGATGTGACCGGCGATTATAGCGGCGTTGTGGGATATGGTGCGGCGGCGATTTTAAAGAGTAAACCTTAAACCGCAAATTTTTTGATATGAACACTTTTATTCAGCTTGCCATAAACGTCCCGTCCATCGCGGGCGTTTTTGATTATGCGGTGCCCGATCATCTAGCGGGAAAAGTCGGCGTTGGACATCTTGTCATCGCGCCGTTTGGAAAGCAAACGGTTCAAGGCATTGTTCTTCGATTTATTGCGAAGCCTTCTGTAGCACAAACAAAAGAAATCGTTGAGCTTATCGATCCTGAGCCGGTTTTGACTTCAGCTCAAATCGCATTAGCTGAATCACTAGCCGAATCAACTCTCTCACCATTGGCATCCATCATCGGACTCTTTTTGCCATCGGGACTAAATCAGCAAACGGATATATTATTTTCAATCCGCGAATCAACTCCTGACTTTCAAACTTCAAATATAGATTTATCAATTACTGCTTCTCGTTTGCTAAAGTTATTAAAGGATAAAGGTTCCCTGCGCGGACGCCAGATTGATCGGCATATTTCAAGAGTAGACTGGCGCAAGTCCGCGCAAGCTCTTGTCAAGCGCGGGGTCTTGTCATCTCAATCGGTATTGCCACCCGCCAGCGTGCGACTAAAATTTGTTCGTACCGCGCAATTAGCAGTCGCTCCAGAGATTGCTGAAACATCGATGAATGATTTAGGGAATACAGATACGACACGGACACGTCGCCAAAAAGCATTACACTTTCTTATCAAACAACCAGATGCAATTAATGTCTCATGGGTTTATGCCGAAAGCGGATGCAATCTTTCTGATCTTCAGGAACTGGCTGAACGCGAATTCATCCTTTTACGCGAAACGGAAATTTGGCGCGATCCGTTGGCGAAGGTAGAGCATGAAGAATTTATAAATAAAGAATTTACTTTGACCGATGAACAGGGAAATGCTTGGCAACAAATTGACAAAGCTTTTTCGCAATTAGCGGAAGGCAAAGCGGTCAAACCATTTTTGTTGGATGGCGTCACCGGTTCAGGCAAAACTGAACTTTATCTGCGTGCCACGCAGGAAGCGATTCGCCGCGACAAGCAAGCCATTATCCTCGTGCCTGAGATTTCGCTCACGCCGCAAATCGTTCGTCGTTTTATCGCACGCTTTCCCGGTCAGGTTGGACTTCTTCATTCAAAACTTTCCGATGGGGAACGCTACGACACATGGCGCCGCGCTCGCCATGGAATGTTAAAGATTATCATCGGTCCGCGCAGTGCGCTCTTTGCGCCTCTGCCGGATCTCGGTTTGATCGTTGCCGACGAATGCAATGATGATTCGTATTATCAATCCGAGCCACCATTTTACAATGCAGTGAATGCGGCTCAAGCCTACACGCGGATTTGCGGAGGCTTATGCATTTTGGGATCCGCGACGCCGAGCATCGTTCAACGGTATCAAGCTGAAGTCGGAGAAAGCGTCCGCTTAAAATTAACTCAACGCATCACATCGGAGCCGATAACGGACTCCGCTAAAAGTTTAGATCTGCCTCCGATTCACATCGTGGACATGCGCGCAGAATTGAAATCGGGTAACCGCGAAATCTTTAGCCACGAACTGACCGATGCACTTTCTTTAACATTGAAGCGCGGCGAGCAGACCATTTTGTTTTTGAATCGGCGCGGCACCGCGACGTATGTCTTTTGCCGCGACTGCGGTTACGTTATCAAATGTCCGCGCTGCGACACGCCGCTGACCTATCATGTTTCGTCCGGTGAAAAATTATTATGTCATCGTTGCGGCTATCAGCGCCAGATGCCGAAGCACTGCCCTGAATGCAACGGCGCAAACATCCGCGCCTATGGATTGGGAAGCGAAAAAGTGGAAGCCGAAGTGCAAGCATTATTTCCAAAGGCGCACACCCTGCGATGGGATTGGGAAACGACGCGGCAAAAGGATGCGCATGAAATTATTTTGAGTCATTTCGCGGCGGGCCGCGCGGATGTGTTAATCGGTACGCAGATGCTTGCGAAAGGACTCGATTTGCCGCGCGTAACTTTAGTGGGAATTGTGCTCGCGGATGTGGGACTCTTTTTGCCCGATCCGTTTGCAGCGGAAAGAGTCTTCCAAATATTAACTCAAGTCGCAGGCCGTGCCGGTCGTTCATCGCTTGGCGGACGCGTTGTATTGCAAACGTTTGCGCCCGAAAATTATGTGATCCAAGCCGCGGCACAACACAATGTAAAAGGTTTTTATCAGCATGAATTGGATCAACGTAAGCGATTGGCCTATCCACCCTTTAGCCGACTCGTGCGGCTTGAGTTTCGTCGTGCTGATCCGGTCAAAGCGGAAGAGGAAGCGCGCAAGTTATCAGCAAAACTTCAAAGACAAATTGAAACTGAAAACCTGAAATCGATTTCGATGATCGGACCTGTGCCTTGTTATTTTTCCAAACTTGGCAGTGACCATCGCTGGCAAATCGTTTTGCGCGGCTCGGATCCAGTCTCGTTTTTGCGCGGCCGCGTCCCTGACCATTGGCGGGTTGAAGTAGACCCGGTAAGTTTGCTATAATCAGCCCAATTTAGAAAAGGAGAGTCGGTATGCAATCTCTTACTCGTGGCTGGTCGTTTTTGCAGGAAGCGTGGCAGATGGCATTCAGGGACAACGACTTGATCAAACCTTCCATCTATGCCATGATCGTTGGGTTTGTCATTACGATCATCGGAATTGTTCCGTTGATCGCGACCGCTTTTCTTTTCGGCGGAGAAAGTAGCCTCATCGGACAAATCGCGATGGTGGTCGTCGGCGCTGTTCTCATCTTCATTCATTATGTTGTCAGTTACATTTTCTCCGGCATGACCGTGTATCTTATATATGGTTATCTCGCCGAAGGCGATGGGAGAATGGATAAGGCTTGGGCAATTGTCAGACGCGAGTTCTGGCATATCCTCAGTCTCGCCGCGGCTTCGACGGTGGTCAGTGTTTTTACGAATTCTCTTCGCAGACGAAGCAATCGGTCCCGCAATGTGGTTGCAGGAATGGCTGGCAATGCCGTCGGCGGAATCCTCGAAACGGTCTGGACTGAAGCGTCATTCCTTATCCTGCCGGCGATGATGATCGAAGATGCGAATCTGGTGACAGGCATCAAACGTGCAACGTATATTGCTAAAAATAATTTGCTGCTGATCGGCGTCAGCACTGTCGGCGTGAAGTGGATTACAGGCTTCATCAGTTTTGTGCTCGGCATAATTGGTTTGGTCATCGGGATTGGTCTCGGCCTTGGAATCATCACAGTATTCAATTCAAGCACAGTGGCTATTGTGCTTGGCATTGGCATCGGAGTGATTCTTTTCTTTGTCTTTGTGATGATGGCAAACGTCATCAGTTCGTATACGATGACCGCATACAATACCTGCTTATTCCTGTGGGCGCGCGATGTTGAAAAGGCACAGGCTCAAGGACAATCCATGCAGGTTGCTGCACCTGCTCCACTCGCCGCAGTGTTGGCTTAAGTTTTTTGAATGGGTTTGGCAGAGAATGCAACCAGAGCGAAGACGTGAAGTGGTGACATGGGACGAGGTGGATCGTCTCATTGATTATCTCATCCCGCAGTTCCGCCGCGAATATACTGCGATGGTTATAATTACGCGTGGCGGGATCGTTCCCGGCGGCCTGTTGGCGGACGCGATGAACATCACGCATATTCTCACCGCCGCGGTGGATTTTCCCGCACAATCTGAAAGCCAAAAATCCAAGCTGATGGCGTGGCCCGAATTCATTCAATTCCCGGCCGATGACAAACTGAGCGGGCGTCCGACTTTAATCGTAGATGACGTGTGGGGTTCGGGACGCACGATCACGGCAGTAAAGAATTGAGTCTCGGCTGCAGGCGGATTCCCCGAAACCTGCGTATTGCACTTCAACCCGTATCGAAATTTATTCGGTTCCGTCCGCCCCGATTATTACGCGGCGGTTACGGATGCCTTCATCGTATATCCGTGGGAGATTGACCGCGGCGTAGATAAACTGATCCTCGGCCAAGAGGAACCAAGTTAAGATTCAAATGTCCACAAGTTCAATACGAAAATCGGGTGAAAAAATATTAAGATTGAAGAGAACCTATCTTACCGGGAAAAGATGGTATCTTTTTTGATTTTCCGTATTATTATCCACTTTTGGTACACCTGGGTATGGTTGTACCAATGGGCAATTTTGATTATGCTTGTTATTGGCATTTTTACAGGCGATTTGTTCACAAGGGATGGATTGTTTTGGGGCGGCTTTATAATTGTGCTATATCTGGATTTGTATTTTCTCAATCAAAGATTAGAAAAACTTGACATCTAGCAGTATCTTTACGTTTCAAATACTATTGAATTATTACATCCAAGTTCAATCCGTTCGGGATGCAATCTTAATACATCATCTCACTGGTTTATATTTTCTTCCGCGCCACGTCACACCCTGACCTGAAATCACTTTCCATGTTGAAGTGAACATCATTGCCGCGAAGATCGCCGCGCCGAGCGGCGTGGTCAACGCGTACCAGCGCGGGATGTTCATGTCCTGCGCGACGATAGCTCGAACATAAATCAACACGCCCCATAAAATCAAAGCTTCGAGAACAATAACAATTGCCAGCCATCCGCCGCTATGAAAAAACCAAAGCAATCCAAGCAGGGGCCAAAGCGGAAGAACCAGCGCGGCGATGACTGTAACCAACGCTCCGAACGCGCCCAACATCATCAAGCCGATTTGCTCGCGCAAACCGAGATAAATATTTTTCGTCCAGCCTTCCCACATCTCCGCCAGCGACGTATACATGCGCGTGCGCGCCACCTTCATTCCATCCGCAACGACCAGACGATATCCGCTCCATTTGACTTTTTCTGAAATGGCTTTATCTTCCACGATCTGATCCTTGACGCTTGCGTGTCCACCGATGGCATCATAGACACTGCGTTTGATAAAGATGAATTGTCCGTTGGCAATGGCGTCCTTGCGCTTCGAGTCATTGACTTTGCGCGGCGAGAATCCAACTGAGAGTGCAGTCATCACGAGCGGCAACACAGTACGTTCCCAAAACGTTACAGTGATTTGAAAGGTCATCATCGTAAATAAATCGGCGTGCGTTTCGATAGTCTTTGCATAACACGAAGCCAACGCTTCCGGCGCTAGAAAAGTATCGGCGTCAATGAAACACAACCACTCACTTCGTTCATCGCACGCATTTGCAGCTTGGTACAAGGCATGAGGTTTGCCAGCCCAGCTCGAGGGCAACTCCACACCGTTGATGATTATTAGCTTGTCATTCTGAGCGGCAAGACCGCGAAGAATCTCTAAAGTCGAATCCGTCGAACGATCATCAACCACGATGACTTCAAAGTTCGGATAGGTTTGATTCAAAACCGCTTCCACACAACTGCGGATATTGCGTTCTTCATTGCGTGCTGGAATGCAAACCGAAATCATCGGTGCATTCGATGGCGGATCAACTGGTTCGACAATAAAATCGAGTTGATATTGGCCGTGAAGCCAATAAATGATGATAAGGCCTGCGACAAGGAGCAGGCTTGATAATATAAAATAAATCATGAGTTAAATAACTTGAACCGTTGAACCGTGCTCCGTTTTTTCGACTTCAATGCGAGTTGGAAATGCATCTTTCAATTCGTCGAGATGCGTAATCACCAAAATCTTTGCGAAATCGTTTCGCACCAAATTGATCGCTTCGATCAGTCGTTGCCTGCCCTGCACATCCTGCGACCCGAAGCCTTCGTCAATCACCAGCGTTTGCAAGCGCGCGCCTTTGCGCTGCGCCAGCACTTCAGAGAGCGCCAACCTGATCGCAAAGTTGACGCGGAACGCCTCGCCGCCTGAATACATTTCGTAATCGCGTTTGCCCGCCGCGTCGCTTATCTGAATGTCAAGCGTTTCCTTCAAATCTTTTCGTTTTTCATCTTTATATGGAGACTGCGTTTCGAAGTGAACCAACATTTGACCATCGCTCAAACGGTCGAGCAATTCATTGGCTTTTGATTCGATTTCTGGCAAAGCCTGCTCAATCAATAATGCCGGGACTCCATCCTTGCCAAAGGCGCGTTCTAGAGTCTTGTGATGCGCGATCTGTAAAGCCAGCGCTGCGCGCGCGGACGAAAAGTCGGCTTTGCGTTTTCGCAGTTCATCCAACACAGATACCTTCTGCCGCGCCGCGCCGACTTCCTGATTTAAGCGATTGGCCTGCTCCTGCAAATCGCGCAAGGCCCTCTCGGCTTCATCGAGATTGACCGACGGTTTCTGCGACTCAATAGAGTATTTTTTATTCGATAATGTTTTTTCCACTTCCATCAATCGTTTTGCGCTCACCGTTTCCCAATTCTTAATCGAATCTTCCAACGTTTTAATTCGTTCGGTTAATTGCGTCACTGAATTCGATTGCTTCAATCGTTCCCGTTCAGCGCTATCAACTTTTGCAATTTGCGATTCATAATCCGAAATTTGTTTGGCAAGATCGTCAAAGCTTGATTTGTTGGCGCGGAAGCGATTACCTTTTTCTTTTCCTTCCTCTTGCAATTGACTTCAGCGTTGCGCGACGATGTTCTTCGCTCAACGCTTGTCCGCACAAAGGACAGGTTGCACCCTCCGCCGCTTCGAGTTGATCAATATGCTCTTTCAATTCATCCATTTGCGTTTTGAGAACTTCATTCTCAGCTTTGAGTTTGGCATACTCTTCGCGTGCCGCGCTTCGATTCGCTTCCAGTTCATTTCGCTTTGCAAGTTTCTCTTCAGCTTCAGTAAGCGATTTCTTTGCACTTTCAATTTGAGCAGTTAAGTCATTGATTGCTAATCGCTGACTGTTCATAGCTTGTTCTTGTTCTTTCAATCCGCGTCGTTCTTCCTCTAGCTTTGCTTTTTCAGCAACGAGTTGTTGATCCAACGACGCGGCAACTTTCCGAAGATTCCCCAAAGCGGTCTCTTGTATTTTACGCGCTTCGCCCAATCGCTTCAAATCAGCTTCAAGTTCTTTGAGCCGTTGCTTGCGTGGCTCCTCTTCGTCAAGTTCGGAATCAATATCGGCAATGCTTCGATCAATGCCGATCACTTCTTCTTCGATTCCGCGGCGCTTTTCAACAGTGCGCACTTTATATGTTTCCCATATTTCGAGTCCAAGGATATTGCTCAAAACCTCTTTGCGTTTACTCGCATTTTGTTGTGTGAATTGATCCGCCTTGCCTTGTAAAAAGAACGCCGCGTTGATAAAGGTATCGTAATCCAGCCGCAAAGTCTGCTCGATGCGGGCTTGCGTGTCGCGTGAGGTTCGTTCGGTGAGCGGCTTCCATTCATCTCCACTCTTGATTTGAAATTCAAGAACCGTGGTCCTACCGCGCGGTAACGTGCGTTGAACTCGATAAATATTATTTTCGTAACCGAAGGTCAACGCCACCTCCGCCGCTTTCGACTGAAGATTGACCAGCGAATCGTCTCTTTTGCGCGCCTGCCCAAAGAGCGCCCACGTCATCGCATCCAGCAGGGATGATTTTCCTGCGCCGTTTTGCCCGGAGATACAGGCCAGGTCAAAGGTCGTGAAATCCAATTCGACGGGATCATGATACGAAAGAAAACCGGTGATGCGTAATTGAATCGGGATCATGATTGAAATTATACCTTGTGGTTCTCTTTCTTCCATTCTTTTATGTTATCATCGTGCCGATGCGCGACCCTGACGACCCGCGAGCACGGCTTCGCTTCATTCTGATTTTAATCATCCTTGCAACATTGCCATGCTATTGTCTCGGAGCGGTCGCAGTCATGATCAAGCCCGGAACTGCAACTCCAACTACTACTCCATCGCTAAGTACAACTCCCAATCTCACGCTTACGCCTCTATCCCCGACTTTGAGCTTAACGCCGCTACCTCTTACCAGTACGCCAACCTCTACCTTGACTAACACTGCCACTGCGACAGCTACTAGCACATTTACGGCTACTGCTTCTCCTACGCCGTACCTTCCGCCGACTTTTACATTTACTCCTATTCCAACCAACACGCCGACGCCTACCGCGACTCAAACGCCGACCCCAACGCCGACCATGACCGCTACGCCCTTTCCCCCACCAACACTTACTTTCACAGCGACCTATACTTCCACTGCGACTCGGACACCGACCTTTATGCCGACTTTTACTCCCACCTTTACGCCAACTTTTACGCCGACCCAGTCTTCTACGGTGACTGCTTTTCCAACGAATACTGCTGTGGGCACTCCATAATGGATATTGCCAAGTTGAATCACACGTCGTCGGATCGTCTAGAAAAAAATCCTTGCAATACCAAAATATAGATTAATAATTGAGGTGCTTATGAATGGTTTAATCGCTTTAGTAGGTGCAGGCGAATATCTGCCTGTGATGGAAGATGTGGATCGCTATCTGCTTGAGTCGGTCAAAGTGGACGGACGCACACCGCGCGTTGTTTGTCTGCCGACCGCCGCGGGCCAGGAAGGAGACGAAAGTATTGGGCGCTGGTCAAGAATGGGCCTGGAACATTTCCACAAGCTGGGAGCGGAAGTGGAAGCGCCCCGCATCATTGACCGGGCATCAGCGGATGATCCGCAATACCAATCGATTCTCGAATCCGCTGACCTGATCTATTTTTCCGGCGGCAATCCAATTCATCTTTTTGAAACGATGAACGGAAGCCGCGCTTGGGCCGCCGCGCAAAAGGCCTGGTCACGCGGCGCGGTCTACGCGGGATGTTCGGCAGGCGCGATGATTTTGGCGAAACGCTTGCCTAATTTTCGTAATATGGGAATCGGAGCCATCGATGGCTTTGGTATTGCGCCTGCGGATTATGTGTTGCCGCACTTCGATCACGCCGGTCCATTCAAAGCACTAGTCAGTGTGTTGCGGACACAGCTGAAGGATGGCCAAAGAATGATCGGCATTGATGAGAACACTGCGCTGGTTGGAAAACTTGGCGGTGAATGGAAAGCCATGGGCGCCAGCAAAGTCCATGTGATGACTCGTAAACAAACACAGCTTTACGCGGCGGGTGAAGTTGTTCCGTTGATGTAAATCAATTGATTGCTAAACAAAAAATTCAGGCTCCCAATTAGGAGCCTTTTTTATCGTAATAGTTATTTGGCATCACCGCCAGATTTGACCGGCATCATCGACATGAAATAAGCGCCCCCAGCGCCGAGTGCAAACGCGCCGGCCGAGCCGGGAGATGCAAAGTCAGTCAAGCCGATCAGCAATCCGAAAAAGCCGAGAGCCAGGGCAATCTTCAACTGCCATTCGCTATTTTTGAAATTCTCGAAAACAAAGCGACCAATGGCTACTCCAACAACCAGAAAGCCGAGGGCTCTCAACAAGATTCCAAGAAAAGCAGAAATATCGGAAACAATTGGTGGCATATGATTCTCCTTTGAAAGATTGATTTTATGTCCAGGCCCAGACCATCCATAAGCCCGTCATTGCGATGCCTATTATAAGCCTAACTACGAATGACCAGCCCCAGCCGATGAGCATGGCACGGACTGTTTTTAGTGCGGGCCGCCAATCCCCGCGGTGAATCAATTCTGAGACAAATAGTCCTGCCGGCGCGGCGAGCAGTCCGATAAGCGGTGTAAAGATCAAACTAAAAACAATTCCTGCTGCGTAACTCACCCAGATCGAAATCCATGCCGCGCCGCCTTCGCGGGCCTTTGCACCCATAAAGATATTGTCTACGATGCCGCCAGCCAGCGCCAGGATGCTGATCAGAATGAAGATGATCCAGCCTTTTATGCTGAAACCTGCGGCGATTCCATAAATCAACGCCGCCAGCCAGATCACGGCCAAGCCGGGGAACACCGGAATAATCAACCCCACCAGACCGATCAACATGAAGGTGAGAGTCAGCCATTGAATCAGGAACGCGCCGAGGAGCGGCCAATTGAGCATTAGCGGATTATGTCCGCGCCGCCCATCCACGGACGGAGAACGTCCGGCACAACGATGGAACCGTCAGCCTGCTGATAGTTTTCCATCACAGCGATCAAGGTGCGAGGCAGTCCAAGACCCGAACCGTTCAACGTGTGAACGAAGCGCGTCTTGCCTTTATCGTCGCGATATTTGATGTTGGCGCGTCGCCCTTGGAAATCCGTGTCGTTGGAAACGGATGAGACCTCCAGCCACTCGTCACATCCAGGTGCCCAGACTTCGATATCGTAGGTCATTGTTGCGCCAAAGCCGATATCGCCGGTGCAGAGCTGTTTGACGCGATGAGTCAATCCAAGATTCACGCAAGTCTCTTCGGCGTTCTCGCGCAGCTTCTCGATCCAATCATTCAACTCTTCCGGTTTGCAATAAATATACATTTCAACTTTATCGAATTGATGTCCGCGCTTGATACCGCGCACATCGCGGCCGGCGCTCATCTTCTCGCGTCGGAAGCACGGCGTATAAGCCGTATACAGTCGCGGCAAACTGACCTCATCCAAAATTTCGCCCATGTGCAAACCAGTCAGCGGAACTTCCGCGGTCGGTACAAAATAAAAATCTTCTTCGTGGTCTTTGTAAAGATTATCAGCGAACTTTGGCAATTGTCCCGCGCCAAACACCGTATCGGTCCTGACCATGAACGGCAGATATTTTTCGGTATAGCCTTGACGAATGTGAAGGTCGAGCATGTAGGCGATCAAAGCGCGTTGAAGCCGTGCGCCCGCTCCGCTCAACACATAGAAGCGCGAGCCGGTGATCTTCGTGCCACGCTCAAAGTCAATGATGCCGAGCGCGGGGCCAAGGTCCCAATGCGGCTTGGGTTGAAAATCGAACTCTTTTGGTTCGCCGATGGTTCGAAGAACCACATTTTCACTATCGTCTTTGCCATACGGCGTGCGTGGATCTGGAATGTTAGGAATGGTTGCCGTCAACGCCTTGAGTTGCGTTTCAACTTCTGCGACATCCTTATCCAGCTCGTTGATCTTATCGCCGACGAGTCGCATCGCTTCGATCTTCGACTTTTTGGCGGACGCGTCTTTCAATTGGCTGATCTCTTTCGAGACGGCATTCCGCTCAGCCTTCAATTTCTCGACTTCGGTCAGAAGCGAGCGGCGCTTTTCATCCAGTTGAAGAATAGAATCAACGGGCGACGCGTCCAGTTGCCGATCCTTCATCGCCTTGCGGACAACGTCGGGCTGTTCGCGAAATCAAATTGATGTCTAACATAATGCACCTCCGAAATAGAATACGCCCCGGTCCGTTTGCAGGACGAGGGGGCGTCTCGTGGTGCCACCTGCTTTTGCAGTAATAGAGAATATATTACTGCCTTTGGGAAAGCTATAACGGGCAATTCCCGTCCCTCTTACAACAAATTTCGTTCCTGCGGGGGAAAAGGCGAAGTGGATTTCATCGTTGAACTGACCATCTCACACAACTGATGGCTCTCTGAACAGTTTGCTGATTACTTGTCCTCGCGCTATCTTATGGGCGTGATTATATGCGATAAGGATGAACTGTCAAGAACAACGCGGGACAATTTTCACGCTCCGAGTTTTTCCGCACTTGTGCCCCGCTGTGGCGAGCCTGTCTATACTTAGAACAACAGAATGCTTCGCTAACCATGTGACGCCTGGAGCAATACGTTGGGTACTCTTCAGCATCATTCCGCCTCAATTTCCTTGACGGTTTATAAGATTGCTTGTATCATCAGTACTTGCAAGATGCCAGTACGTTATCGTGGGAAGTAGAACAGAACGACCCGAGGATTCTTCGGCGGGTCGTTTGGTTAATAGACCGTTCGATGGACGTGCGACATCACCATATTTTTTCTTTTTGCCAAAAGGAGGCAAAGCAATGTCCGAACGTATCGTCGGAACGGTCAAGTGGTTCAATGCGGAGAAAGGTTATGGCTTTCTCTCCCGCGAAGGCGGCGCAGACGTGTTCGTCCATTATTCAGCCATCCAGAGCGAAGGTTTCCGCAAGCTCGTGGAAGGTCAGAAGGTGGAGTTCACGGTAGAGCAGGGTCCAAAAGGCCCGCAAGCCGCCAACGTGGTGCCGCTCTAAACTCACCTGACAAAAATCCCCGCTCATTTCTGAGCGGGGATTTTTTATTTTGCACCCGGCGCAAGAGGTTGATCCAAAACTAGAAGGCGTCGAACAGGGCATTTAAAGTATATAACGGTCCGAGACAAGGGAAAATGGCAATTGTCCTGACTGCAGCCTGACAGAAAAGACTCCATTGCTGTACAATTGATTGACTCTCAATTCAATGATCTATGATCAGCAAATTTGAAAAGCTCTGTAAATCAAATCGGAGGGCATGATGCCAAGACTAAGAACCGATCCCGAATTAATCATCCCCGATGAGATATTAATCGCCGAATATGAATACATCGCCGACACCACCAAGCAGGCGAACGAAGACCGTTCACGCGTGGCCTCGTTTTATTTCGTCTCCGTAGGCTCGATCGTGGCGGCAATCCTCGGCACACAATTCGCCAAGGATAATCTGAAGAGCGTCTCCGTGGCCTTTTCGATTCTATTTTTTGTTTTGACCCTGCTCGGCACATTGACCATTGCACAGTTGGCGCGCCTGCGCGCGGCCTGGCACGAATCCATCGAGGCGATGAATCAAATCAAGGATTTTTACATCAAAAAATTCCCCGATACCGAGCCTGCTTTCAAGTGGCGCATCAGAACCATCCCGCCTACGGACAAGCCTTATAGCATTGCGAATCTGATCGCCCTCGAAGTGGCCCTGCTCGGCGCGCTAACCACCGCCGCGGCATTTTATTTTATTTTGTTCGCGCTGGGAGAGGTCACGTGGCTGAGCTGGGCGATCATCACAATTTCTTTCGCGGCCGGGGCAGTATTTCAATGGTGGTGGTACAAGCATCTACTGGTGGATGACCGATAGGAATCAACCCCCGGAGATCAAGCATGGCTCACGATTCCCGTCCCAAGAAACAAATTAGGGCTGGCAAATTATGAGGACCATTCATCCTCGTCGCCTGTTCACCAATGTAGGATTACTCTCCCTGGCATTGATCTATATCCTCTCATGGATCAACATGATCGATGATCCCAAGCAACGGACGGGATCAGATTTTATTGGTTTTTACTCCTTTGGAAGAATTGCACAGACTTAGGGCTTTGAAAATATATATAACGTGAAAGCCCAGGAGAATATCGAGGAAGCAGTTGTAGGCTTCCAGATCATTCCCGAGTTCTATACACATGTACCTTTCATCGCCGCCCTGGCAGATTTGATCGTGGATTCCAATTACATCAATTCTTTTATTCGCTGGGCGACAGTTTTGCTGGTTCTTAATGCGGCAAGCTCTTATCTTCTCGTCAGAATATTACGTCAGGGGGATTTTGAAAAAGAAGAAACCTTCCGTCTGTTCGCGGGAGTGTTTCTATTTTTCCCAGCATTTTCAGCACTTATGAACGGTCAGGATGATGCGATACTATTGCTTGGATTAGCGGTCTGGCTGTGGGGAATATTTTCTGAAAGACCCTTCCTGGCAGGTCTGGGATTAAGCCTGACCATAGTCCGTCCGCAAACGGCGTTGTTTTTGGCAATTCCGTTTTTATTCAAACAAAGGAAAGTGTTGTGGGGATTTGCACTGGGAGGCTTGATTCTTATAATCATTAGTTGGGCACTGGTCAAAACAGAAGGGATGATTAGTTTTATCAATAGCCTGAAAGTCATTGAAAGCACGATTTGGACCGAGCCCCACACCCTAGACATGCCGACCATCTCCGGCGTGATCCGGCGTAACTTCAAAGTGATCGACATCACGTTTGTAAGGAATCTGATCTGGGGGTGTTACCTCGCCGGGATCGTTGTCTTTTGCATGGTCTGGCATAAAAGCAAAGAAATTCTGGAAAAACACATTGGCCTATTGGCATTGTTTTCCATTTTGCTGATTCCCTACGCACATTATCATGATCTGGTGATTTTGCTGATTCCCATCATTTGTCTCATCCGTGTTTTATCGTCAAGGAAAATCATCAAGACCGGTTTGTTGTCAACTCTTCCGCTAATCGTCTCTTTGATTGCCCTGATTGGATTTGCAGGGCTGGGTTATTTAAAATTTCCTTTGATTTATTTGGTCATGCTAATACTTGGATATCTATTACTTTTTCCCGATCATATCCAATGGATTGTGACTCTTAAGAAAGGAGAAACCAATGTCTGAAGAAAAGTTTCGCACGGAAGAATTCCAGGTCAACGGGGAAGAACTCTTGAGCAGAATCAAGAAGCTGGTCCATGAGGGAAACATCCGCCGCATCATTATCAAAAACAAAGAAGGCAAAACGGTTATGGAAATCCCAATGACATTCGGCGTGGTCGGTGCGTTGATCGCCCCACAGTTGGCCGCCGTCGGCGCGCTTGCCGCCTTGCTGACCGAAGCAACGATCGTCGTCGAAAAAGTTGAGGCACCATAAAAACATCAGGCGGCTTCAGCGTAATTCCCACATAAGAATCTCATTTTCGTTTCAGAAAAGAGTTCTATAATTATGGCCATTGATTATTGAGATTCATCGGGTGGCACTTCAATCATTTGAGGAAAAGTCATTTCAAATGGATTGGAATTGCTGTTTTTTAGAGGTGAGTGAAAGAGGAAATGGCCAAATCATCCGCTTCACGTTCGGAAGTATGGCGAAAGCGTTGGCAGCGTATCCGCATAGGAACAAGAAAGTTGGCGCCGTTTGCCGGCGGTGTATTGGCCGCGCTGGCGGCAGTCATCCTGTACAACATTCTTTTCCCCGCGCCCCATCCACTAACGAATAATGAAGTAAGCACTACAGTGGCTCAGGCCCTCGCGTCTGCTACGCCACCGCCTGCTTATTCTGAGCAAGTATTTCAAGTAATACAGCCTTCTCTCGTTTTGATTCAAACAAAGTCTATAGACACCAGCGGAAATGCTGATGGCAGCCTGGGCAGCGGCGTGGTGATCGACGCTGGCGGCGATGTTTTAACCGCCCTGCATGTGGTCGCTGATTCGTCCAGCATTCAGCTCACGTTTGCAGATGGAACGGAATCCATCGGAACGATTACAACCAAACAGCCGCAGAATGATATTGCGGTGGTGAAGCCGGATCGATTGCCCGGATTGCTTGTGCCCGCCGTTTTGGGGAATCCGCGCGCCATGCGCGTCGGCGACGAAGCGTTTGTGGTTGGTAATCCCTACGGCTTATACGGTTCCATGAGTGCGGGCGTCATCTCTGGTTTCGACCGTTCCTTTCAACCGGTGGGCACCAACATAAAACTTCAGGGTCTGATCCAAATCGATGCGGCGGTCAATCCCGGAAACTCCGGCGGGCCGCTGCTAAATCGTGACGGCGAGGTGATCGGCATCATCGAAGGCATTGTGAATCCCACCGATCAAGAGTTTTTCGTAGGCATCGGATTTGCGATTCCGATCAATATCGCGGCGGGTGCGGCCGGATTACCTCCCGATTAATCACAAATCAAAATGGATCGCTAATAGAAGGAGCATACGATGGATCAAAAAACAGAAACCGATCATTCACCGATGGAGCGCGTGTTATATGAAGTAAAGAAGATCATCGTCGGTCAGGATCATTTGCTAGAACGGATGATCGTAGCGTTGCTAGCACGCGGACACATTTTAGTCGAAGGTGTGCCCGGGCTGGCAAAGACGATGGCGATCAAAACATTGGCTGAGTCAATCGGCGGCGAGTTCAAACGAATTCAATTCACGCCTGATCTCGTCCCTGCGGATTTGATCGGCACGCGCATCTATAATCAGAAGACGGGCGAATTCAACACCTCGCTGGGGCCGGTCTTTACTAATCTGTTGCTCGCAGACGAAATTAACCGCGCTCCTGCCAAAGTGCAGAGCGCGTTGCTCGAAGTCATGCAGGAGCACCAGGTCACAATTGGACACGATACCTTCAAGGTTCCGAATCCTTTTCTTGTGTTAGCAACCCAAAACCCCATCGAGACTGAAGGCACGTATGCCTTGCCTGAAGCCCAAGTGGATCGCTTCATGTTGAAGGTGTTGGTCGGTTATCCTAATGCGACTGAAGAATTCGTAATCGTCGAACGCATGACCGGCGCATTACAAGCGGTGCAAAAAGTATTGACCACCGAGCAACTGCTTGAACTACAAAAACAAACGGATCAAGTATTTGTCGATTCAGCATTGATCGAGTACGCGGTACGCATGGTCACTGCCACACGCAAGCCGCAAGACGTCGGTTTGAAGGAATTGGAACATTACATTACGTTTGGCGCCAGTCCGCGCGCCTCCATCAATTTGATTCTCACCGCGCGGGCACTGGCTTTTGTGCGCGGACGCGATTACGCACTTCCGCAGGATGTTTTGGACATGGCACCGGATGTGATGCGGCATCGCATGGTGCTTTCCTACGAAGCGCTCTCCGACAACGTAACCGCCGATGATTTCTTAAAAAGATTCTGGATCGCATTCCGATTCCGGTTGTGCCCCTGCATGAACATGTCAACAGCCGCGTCAACGCCTGAACGAATCCTCCAGCGCCTCGATTGGCAGGTCATTCGCAAATTGGATGGCTTACTTCAAGGCGATTACCGCAGTCTCTTCTACGGCTACGGCGTGGACTTCGCCAATCTGCGTGAATATCAGCCCGAGGATGATATTCGCTACATGGATTGGAACGTCACCGCGCGCATGAACACGCCTTACATCCGGCAATATCTGGAAGACCGTGAGATCACGGCCTGGTTCTTGCTCGACCTGAGTCCCTCTGTCGACTTTGGCACGGCGCAAAATCTAAAGCGCACGATACTGATTGATTTCGTCACGACGCTGGCGCGGTTGTTAACGCGTCACGGGAACCGGGTCGGCGCGATCTTTTATGATAGCCGCATCGAGCGAATCATCCCCGCGCGCGGTAGCCGCGATCAAGTGCTTTTGCTCATCCACGATCTGCTGCAACAGCCATCACTAACCCGCGCCCCTTTCACCAATTTGAATCTATTGTTGCAGGCCGGTCTCAACTCCATCAAGCGGCGTTCACTGATTTTTGTCATATCGGATTTCATCACCGAGCCAGGTTGGGAACATTCCTTGAATTTACTCAACAAGCGGCATGAAGTCCTCGCCATCCGATTATGGGATCCGCGCGAAACACAATTGCCGGATGCCGGTCCAATCATTATGGAAGATGCCGAAACCGGTGAGCAGTTGTATGTAGATACATCCGATAAAAAATTTCGCAGGCGATTTCAAGAAGCAGCCAAGCAACGTGAAGCACAATTGAACTTGGCATTTAAACGCGCGGGGGTCGAGGCACTAGCACTCTCAACCGAAGACGATCTGGTAAAAGCAATCATTGGATTTGTCAAATTGCGGCAGGAACGTCGAAAGTAAGTATGACTTTCATCTGGCCCGTGATGCTTTATTCATTGATATTGATTCCGATACTCATCGCGCTGTATCTCATTTTGCAGCACCGACGAAGACGGATCGCCGCGAATTATCAAACGCTTAGCACCGCATCAGAGATTTCAAAGCACGATCCTGGCTTGCGCCGCCACATCCCACCGATTTTGTTTTTGCTCGCGCTCGCGATTCTCGGCGTGGCATTGGCCCGCCCGCAGACCGAAGTCAGTTTGCCGCATATCGAAGGTACGGTCATTTTGGCATTCGACGTTTCGGGCAGCATGGCCGCAGACGATTTCAAACCGACTCGCATGGAAGCCGCTAAAACGGCCGCAAAAAATTTCGTCGATCACCAGCCAACCACAGTCCGCATCGGAGTTGTGGCGTTCAGTGATAACGGCCTTACAGTTCAAACGCCTACCAATGATCAGGATGCGATCCTTACGGCGATCAATCGTCTCGCCCCGGAACGCGGCACATCGCTCGCTAGCGGCATAGTTGCCTCTCTCAAGGCAATTGATGTCGGCGCCGGTCAGCCGTCGGAGATTTACACCAACCTGACGCCAGTACCGACCATGACGCCCACGCCCGTTCCGCAAGGAACTTATGGTCCTGCTGTGATCGTATTATTGACCGATGGAGAAAATAACGAGAACCCTGATCCGCTACTGGCGGCACAAACTGCTGCCAGCCGCGGCGTACGGATTTATACAGTCGGCATTGGTAGCACAACTGGAACAAATCTGCACATCAATGGTTTCATCGTTCACACGCAATTGGATGAAGACACACTGAAAGAAATTTCGCAGATCACCGGTGGAACCTACTACAACGCGCAGAGCGAGCAAGATTTGATCAAGATCTACGACAACTTGAATCCACAATTGGTGGATACGCCGGAGGTGACCGAGGTCACTTCCATTTTTGCAGGCGTCAGCATCCTACTCATGTTGATCGGCGGTATATTTTCGTTGCTATGGTTCAGCCGATTGCCTTGATTTATTAAGGTTTTAGTTGTATTGGAGATAGTATATGACTTGGCTTTGGCCGTCTTTCCTTTACTTGCTGATATTAATCCCTCTGCTCATCCTCGCCTATATTTGGATGTTGAGACAGCGTCGACGCTTTGCTGTGCGCTATTCGAGTCTGGTGTTGGTGCGCGATGCGCTTCCGCGTCAATCGTGGTTGCGGCGACATCTGCCGTTTGTTTTTTTCCTCGTCGCGTTAACCGGCTTGATCATCGCATTGGCGCGCCCGGTCAGCGTCGTCAGCGTACCGGCTGGCAAGGCCACCATCATCCTCACGATTGATGTTTCACGAAGCATGTGCTCTACCGATATCCAACCCACACGCATCCAAGCGGCCGAGAACGCGGCGTTATCTTTTATTCAACGGCAGAGTGCCAACACACAGATCGGGCTTGTGGCCTTCTCTTCGTTCGCGGAACTGATCCAACCGCCGACGAGTGACCGGAACCTTCTGGATGCGGCGGTCAAAAGTTTGTTAGTTGGGCGCAGAACCGCAATTGGAAGCGGAATTCTCACAGCGATAGACGCAATCTCCCAAGTCGATAAAAATGTCGCGCCGAGTATCACCGATTCAAATCCGGGAATTGAACCGGCTCCCGTTCCCCAGGGCGCATACGTGCCTGACATTATTGTGTTGCTCACTGACGGAGTGAATAACACGGGCCCATTGCCATTGGACGCAGCCCAACAAGCAAAAGATCGCGGCGTTCGAGTTTACACGATTGGCTTTGGCACACCAAATGGTTCAGAGTTTGCGATGTGTCAAAGTGATAGCCAATATGGATTTGGAGGCGGCGGATATGGAGGTTTCGGATTCGGCGGAGGCGGTTTTGGCGGAGGCTTTGGAGGCGGCTTCGGCGGATTTCAACGCGGCATTGACGACGCAACTCTAAAACAAGTCGCGGCAATGACTGGCGGAGCATATTACTCGGCCTCCAGCGCGGGCGAGCTTGAAAATGTTTTTAAGGGCCTACCAACGTATCTGATCATGAAACATGAAACGACAGAGATCAGCGTGTTTTTTACCGCTTTCGGTGCAATGCTGGCCGCGCTCGCCATCGTTCTTGCTTTGCTCTGGCATCCATTGCCATAATCACCGCGTTTACTTTAGGCTTTGCTCCATTTCTGTTGTCTCAAGCTGCGGCTGATCCTCCGCTTCGTAGATAACTCTCTTGCCGCGCATAAGGGAAGCAAATGCAGAGATCAACCCGAGCACAGCTGAAATGGAAAAAGCAATCCGCAAACCAAAGTCAAATGGAGCCGAGATCAAGTTTGGGAAGAAAGGCTTGCTGAGTAGCAATGCCTGCGAAGCGGCCGGTAGTTGTTGAAGCACTGCGGCAGGCAAGAGCGCCTTCATTGGGTTGTACCCAAGAAAAGCTGCGAACAACGCAGCGGTCGGCGGCATATTCGCAACCTGGTGGGCAACATTGTTTGGAACACCAGCCTGGGCCAACCCTTGATATAAGGTGGTGGGCAAATGCGAAGCCAATCCAATGGTGACCATCGTAAAGATCCAAGTGATGCTAAGCGTGTTGGCTGTGTTTTGAAATGTAGCGCGCATCCCGGATGAAGCACCGCGATGTTCTGCAGGAACCGAGTTCATAATGGCGGTGGTGTTCGGAGAAACGAACATGCCCATGCCCATGCCAATGACCAAAATCGCCAGGGCAAAATAGATATAGGTGAAGTTAATCGGCATCAGATACAGCCCTGTGAAACCTATCACTGTGACCAACATACCGGCGGTTGAAAAAATGCGTGCACCATAACGGTCGGATAGGAAGCCGCTAATGGGTCCCAAAATCATGAAGCCGATCGTCAGCGGAAGCATATAGATGCCAGCCCACAACGGCGTATCTTCAAAAGAAAAACCATGCAAAGGCAGCCAAATTCCCTGCAACCAAATGATGATCATCAGGTTGAGTCCGCCGCGCGCCAAGGCCGCAAGAAAACCGGCGAGGTTGCCTGCGCTGAACATCCGAATCTTAAATAATTCAAGCCGGAACATCGGTTCCTTTGCGCGTTGTTCAACAAAGACAAATGCAATCAGTGCCAGCGCACCGCCGATGAGGCACGTGAGAACAAAGGGACTCCCCCAACCCATCGGCGCGGTGCCGTATGGCTCAATCCCATAAGTGGTTCCAACGAGGAGACCCGTCAAGCCAAGCGCAAAAAGAATATTGCCGGGAATGTCGAGATGCTGATGCTTACGAATCGTGGCAGTCTCATGAAGGGCGAGATAAGCCCAGATAGTTCCGCCCACAGAAAACGGAACGCTGACGAGGAATACATAACGCCAATTGATCGCCGCCAGGATTCCTCCAGCCAGGAGTCCGAGAAACGTTCCACTTGTACCAGCAATCATGTTGATGCCCATCGCCAGCCCGCGTTGATTCGGTGGGAAGGCATCCGTGATAATGGCAGTGGAGTTCGCCATCAGGAACGCACCTCCCACTGCTTGAATCAAGCGGAAGATAATAATCTGCATCGCGGCGCCGTTGCCTGTTCCGTGAACCAGATAAAGCATGATCGAGCCAACGGCAAAGATGGCAAAGCCGAGGTTGTAAAGTTTTACTCGCCCGAACATATCGGAGATGCGGCCAAAGGTGACCAACAACGTGGCGGTGACGACCAAATATCCCATCAGCGTCCAGAGCAGATAGTCGGTCTCTCCGGGTGCGAGCGGATTCAATCCAATCCCATGAAAGATGGCTGGCAAGGAAATCTCAACGATGCTTCCGTCAAGCATCGCCATAAAGATTCCCAATGTGGTATTCGAGAGAGCAATCCATTTATAGGCGATACGCCCTTTTGCGATATCAGGTTTCTGTTCCATAATTCCTTCGTAATTGCAATAGTTTCAAAATGCAAGTATCGATTATACCCGTTTGTCCATTAAATAAACAGGGTAAATTACAAAACTATGAAGTTAATCGAGTCTTAGGTTGAATTTACCTGCCTTACCGCATAGAAATGAATACGACAAGGCAGGAGGTGTCACGAACCATTCATTTGAGCTTCATTCCAAATTTATTATGATAGGTGAAGTCTTCCACATCGCGCCGGACTCTCACATATTTGAAGCCTGTTGGAACAGGGTAACCCAAACGCGAAGCAAAAGCGATCTTCATATATTCAGGTACATCAAGAAGATGCTTTACTTCTTTTTCAACACCGTCACCGCTGAAGACGCTCATGATCTGAAGACCGATGCCCATGGACTGTGCTATGATCCACATGTTCTCCATGGCACATCCCAAACTTATAAACCCAAGCACATCACCTTCCGAAGCAGGCGCTCTTTTGCGTGTATCATAGATGACAATCATGACTAAAGGACAGCCTTTCATAGTGTCTTTCAGAAAGGATGGTTCGCTACTGCGAGCAACCTCGGCAAAGTCGGCGCCCGGAGTCCGCCACGCAGGAGGAAACATCGTGCCAAGGATTCCCACTTTTTTCTTGAGCAGTTCTTCCTCCGAGAAGGAGAGTTGCTCGAAGTTCTCGCGAATGAATACCTCCGAAGGTGGAGACTTGATCTCGCCTAATTTCTTTAAGAGTTCCTTATCGTCTACAACGACGATCTCAAAATTCTGCATATTGTGAGCGGTTGGCGACCAACGCGCCGCATCCAAAATCTGTTGCACATCCTGCAGGGCAACGGGATGTGAAGGATCGAAGGGCGCTCGTACGGACCGCCTATCTTTGATGAGCGTTAATATATCTGACATAATATTTTCCTTTCAAAAAATCAATTTCCCATTTTCAGAACAGATCTGAATCGAACTTTAGATGTCATCATCTT
Source organism: uncultured Chloroflexia bacterium (assembly GCA_963783295.1). Classification (GTDB taxonomy): domain Bacteria; phylum Chloroflexota; class Anaerolineae; order Anaerolineales; family Villigracilaceae; genus Fen-1038. The sequence continues at coordinate 275,612 of CAWAMX010000004.1, forward strand.
TTCAAAAGCAAATGCGGCTTGTTCCAATGGAAAGACTTCGATCATCGGAACGATCTTCGCACTCACGCTGAAGTTCAGCGCATCCGCCGTTTCGCTTCGGCTGGCAACCCAGCCTTTGATCGAGTGCCGACCTTGAAACAACTGCCAGGGGAATAACTGAATCGGTTCGCTAGGCGCAGAGACAATGATCAACTCGCCGTCATATCCAAGCCCATTGATGATCGCTGAAATAGATTTACTGTCGGGAGCCGTCGCCAGAATCACGCGCGCTCCGCCCAACTTCATGAGTTCATCGGCGGGATTCGAAGCTTCGCTATCAATATAGGTTTGAGCGCCTAATTGATAAGCCAATTCTTCTTTATCCTTGCCACGTGATAACACCACCGTCCTGAAACCAAGTTTCTTGGAAAACTGCACCGCCATATGTCCGAGACCGCCAAGCCCTTGTATCGCCACCAGATCGCCGCCTTTCGCGCCACTTCCGCGTAAGGCTGAGAAAGTTGTCCTTCCCGCGCAGAGCAAGGGTGCAGCTTGGAGAGAATCGAATTCGGCTGGGATCGGAGCCAAGGCGCGCGCTGAGGCGGTCATATATTCTGCATAGCCGCCATCAAATGAAATGCCTGGAGTCAGAATGTTGGTGCACTTATCAAAGTCGCCGCGTTGACATGCCTCACATTTGAGACAAGGTCCGCCATACCATCCCACACCCACGCGTTCATCAACTTTCCAGAACGAGACATTCGATCCCAATTTACTGATCCTTCCGACCACTTCATGTCCGGGAACTCTGGGGTAGCTGATGCCGCGATAACGTCCCTCTTTGGTAATCGCATCGCCATGGCAAATCCCGCACGCTTCCACTTTAATTAAGACTTCGCCGTCTTGGGGCTCAGGGATTTCCTTGTTGACCAACTCAAACTCTGCCCCCGCTGCTCTTACTTGAATTGCTTTCATCTTTGACATTCAGTATAGCTCCTTAAATATTCTATTGGCTTGACCTTCCTTTGTTCAATAGTTGGTAAACGGCCGATATGCCGCAAAACTCATCCCCACCTTAAGATAAAACTTCCTTGCATTGAACTGCAGACGCATCAGGCGCGAACAAATCCGGGAATTCAAGCGAGGCATCGTTTTGCTCGCCTCGCGATTTATTATACACCCCGAAGTTTTTTAACTTATGAAGAGAAAACTTCTTAAATTCTGGCACTCATATCTTTATTATTGCAGCAGATTTTATAATCATCCATTAATATCAATTACCTATAATCATCGGCGAAATAATATTTAGAGATCATATAATTTATAAATACGGATGAAGGAACAATCTATGAACAGACGTAATTTTCTCAAATGGATGGCTGCAGGCGCAACACCTTTCGCTGTGTCCATGCTGTGCAACCTGCCTATGGATACATCAGCTCGCACCGAAACTGTTAAGCCAACTCGTATAACAAAAGTCGGCACACCGACAGAGACGGCTTTGCCGCCAAGCGCTACTCCCACCGATGGGCCCGTGCCTGCACCAAATAGAGGCCTCGGGAGCAATTCCAACTATTTAATTTACAATGACTGTGACCCGATTACGGGATTGTCTGTAACCGTTGAGGTTACAAAAGACATCAAATGCGACATCGGTTTCAGCATTCAGTTGAACGGCTATTCCCCACAAGATGCGAACTGCGTCTGGCAGCAGTACGTTATGGAATTCGATACATCCAATGGTACGCCACTTAAAATACACGGAGGGGTCGACAACTGGCCTTCGGACAGCTTCAGGCAGTCACTCAGCCTTCCATCTGGCAGTGACCTGATCAATACCCATGGTGGGCCGTTAATGCTCACCCTGCCGGGCGCCACACTACCCGCCGGATACAAGTTTACAATTAGTCTAACAAATGACAAGGATCAAAACGTCAATGGTGTAACCTACATGATCGTCGATGATAAAGGGAAGACCACCAAGGCGGACATCCGGTTGGAATCATTATTCGTTAATCATACCAATCCAGCAAAACCTATCACGTCGGTCGATCTCGCGCCGATTAATGTCTTCGAGCTTAATCTTGTGGGACCAACCAATGGAGAGGCCACGCATTTCTTGGCAGGCGCGGGTAATATTACCTATGCCGCATCCAGTCCGCTTACCGTTTTGAGCAAGAAGCCCAGCTGTTGTGCCGCGCAAGGCGTGTTTACAAAGGAGTCCGGCAACAGCGTGTATGGCACGTTATTTGCGGGACCAAGCCAGACCATAAAACAATCTTTCGATATCGTTTAGCAAAATCCATAACTTCCGGCTCACCATTGGCGGTATCGCTATTTAGCGCCACTCCTCACAATGACAAATCGTTATTTGAATCCCAGATTCTTGGCCATGATGTTATCCACTACACGCTTTGGCAATAGCATTTGGACGATGCGATTAATTGCACTGCCCGGCACGACAGAATATCGTACGCGCGGACGCGGCGTTGTCAACGCTTCCAATACCACCTCGCCAACTTTTTCTGGCGGATAGCCGCGCTTTCCGCCACTAACCATATACTTCATCATGCGTTGAGCCGCCTCAAGGTAATCGGTTTCAGCATAAGCAGAGAGATCGGCTTGTTCACCTTTATCCCAAATCGGGGTCGCAATGGAACCGGGACCGACGATGATCACATCAATTCCATACAGCATCAACTCGCGTCGCAAACTCTCCGAGAATCCCTCCAATCCGTGTTTGGAGGCAACATACGCCCCGAGAAATGGAGCCCCGATCTTTCCGCCCACCGAACTGATATTGACAATACGTCCGGGCCTGCCATGAAGCGAACGATCACTTCCGAGCAAAGGAACAAAGGCTTTCGTAACAATCAGCACACTGACCAAATTGACTTCGAGCTGATGACGAAAATCATCGGTAGGCTGATGGATGAGCGCGGCGGGGATGGCAATGCCCGCGTTGTTGACCAACCCAAACAACTTTTCCCCCTTCAGTTGCTCGCGGACTTTTTGCGCGGCGACTTGAACCGCGGCTTCATTGGTGACATCAAAGATCAGCGGGATAAAATTTTCGCCAAACTCTTTGGAAAGCCGCTCGGCATCCTCATGCTTGCGGACACTTCCAAATACGCAGAAACCTTTTTGAATCAGGACCTTGGCAGTGCCCCAGCCGATTCCCGTTGAAACACCTGTAATCACTATACTTTGCATACGTCACTCCTAAGAGACTTAAGTAGTCGAATTATAAAGCATCGATTAAAGTACAATCGTACATATTCAAATAACAAGGAAGTTCAATGCATGGATTCAAAAGATAACAATCTGTCTCGCGAAAAAATAAACTTATTGATTCTGGCGTACATCGCATTCGTCACATTGGGATTGCCGACCGGCTTACTTGGAGTGGCGTGGCCCACGCTGCGCACCGACTTTTCCCAACCGCTCGACGCCATGGGTTTTCTATTTGTCACTTCAACGATAGGATATTTTAATTTCAAGTTTCTTTATCGCTCGCCTCATCAACCGCTTCGGGATTGGACCGCTGTTGATATTTTCCAGCGTGGCATCCGCTATATCGTTGATCGGGTACACCCTCGCCCCCGCATGGAGTGTGATTGTCGCGATTGGCGGTATCGGCGGATTCGGATCAGGCGTAATGGATGCGGGACTTAATACATATCTGGCATCCGAGTATAACGAGGGTCAAATGCAGTGGCTGCATGCCTGTTACGGAATCGGCGCGACGCTGAGTCCAATCATCATGACAGCCAGCCTATTTCAATTTGTCTCGTGGCGACCCGGATATATTTTCGTCGGCATTTTGACGGCGATGATGGCCATCAGTTTTTGGTTGACTCTTTCCGCATGGAAGAAACCAAATATTTTAGCAACAGAACAGAAAGACTCCGAGCGCGGCTTAATGGATTACCAAACATCGGTATGGGAAACCTTGGTCCAGCCATTTACGTTAATCAGCATTTTGATGTTCTTACTTTATACCGGTGCGGAATTTACTTTGGGCAATTGGACATATACGCTTCTTATAGAAAGCCGCGGAGTGAGTCCGCAGTTGGCTGGGCTTTGGGCGGGCGGATTTTGGGCAACGTTTACTATCGGACGCGTATTAGCCGGGTTATACGCGCATCGCACCCAACTTAATCTATTAATGCTTGGCGAGATGACGCTGGCATTAATTGGCGCAATTTTGTTTTGGTGGAACCCGTCTGCATGGATCAGTATTGCCGGATTGTTTCTCGTTGGTTTTGCAATGGCACCGATTTTTCCGGGATTGGTTTCAAGTACAAGTGAACGCGTCGGAGCGCATCACGCTGCGAACACAATCGGCATCCAATTGAGTGCGGCGGCTTTGGGAGGCGCATTGCTTCCATCGCTGGCCGGCATTCTAGCTCAACGCGTTTCGCTAGAGACTATTCCAGTGATGCTTTCCGTTTCGTTGCTTGGATTGCTCGCGCTCTATTGGATCTCGATGCGCGTGAAAAAGGCCGAATAAGCTAAGGGTTTGGATTTTTTTTAATAGCCACCAATTGTTCGCTCACATCCCACAGGCGCTTTGCTTCAGCCTCATCGTACGATTCGTCGGAGGAGCGCGCCTCCTTCGTATCGAAGTTGAAATATTTTCCACTTATGCCTTGCACATCAGGTGAGGAGGCGAGATAAATCGAACACTTGGCTCCATCCACGACCGAGATGCGTCCGGCCATGAACCTCATGGCGAAGCGCACGAACCAGCCATTATTCCCTGCAAAATTGCTGGCCACGAATCCCGGGTGCAAACAATTCGCGGTAACCTTGGTACCTTGCAGACGCCGCGCCAATTCATAGGTGAACAACACATTCATTAATTTGGACATGCCGTAAACACGCATCCCGTTATACCCGTGCTGGCTTTGCAGATCATCAAAATTCACGTGACCGCGGTAATGTGCGCGTGAAGCCACATTGACAACGCGCCCTGAAGGTCCTGCTTTGATCATGTCAAGTAGCAGACTGGTCAACAAAAAATAATTGAGATGGTTTAACGCCACAGACATTTCGTAACCATCAACGCTCACGAATCGGCGTAAAAATACTGCACCCGCGTTGTTGAGCAATACATCCAGCTTCTTATATTTGTCCTTGAACTCCCCTGCCAGCTTGCGAACTTCTTTCAACGATGAAAGATCAGCCAGTAAATATGAGACGGATTGATTCCCTGTTTGGGATTTAACCAGTTCCGCCGCCTGCGCTGTTCGCTTGTCGTCGCGTCCCACCATCACCACTTCTGCACCTAACTTTGCCAAACCGATGGCGCTTTGCAGTCCAATACCTGCACTTGCGCCCGTGATCAAAACTGTTTTGCCCTTCATGTAGTTTCCTCTTTTCGTTGGTTGCTTATAAATCGACGCCGCCGAATGCTTTTTCTTACCCCACCCCTACCCATCTTCCCACCAAATCCGACCATGAATAATTTGAATCTACTGTATTCTAAGTTTTCATTGTTGGATTTGGGGGCGCCTAACGGTGTGCTTCGTGAAGGTGACCACCGAAGGCCCGCCGTTCTTCGCAGGCAGGTCGGAGGGGGGTCGGGAGGATTAGGTCGAATTTCAATCCTTTATCGCGTACGGAATGTCTGGCCTGTAACACACTCCCAAAAAACAGGTCACGTTTCGCCTGAAAGGCGCAGTCCCACCGTAAGCGCGACCTGTTTCGAGATTGTGCTACTATGCCGTTTTCGTTGTGGTGATTCTTCGGACGGGCGATTTGCGTTCGCTCAACCGCGTGCCGCCCACCATTTCATACTGGGACGAGTTATCACCGCAATTGCTCTTGATCCCGGAGCGCACGTGCTTGAGCTTGTCCCACATCCCCAGGTAGAGATCATCGCGCTGGCTACGCAGGTTGGTTAATTGCGTCTCCAGGTCCGTGATCGGGTTCTCCAGCGGACCCGCTTGAGCAATGTCCGCGGATAGCATTTCCGAAGTTAGATCGCCGAACGTCGGCGAATTACTATTCCGACTTGGGCACTGTGCTCTTGCAAATCAAGAAATGTTGAAGAGAAATAAATCCAGGCCATAGATCACTCCACCACCATTTGAGTATCAAAGCCGATTGTGAATTCAGATGTACTTTATACCAATTTCCCTTTTCAGGCAATAACCAAAGTTCGCCTCCTATTGAGGCGGGCTGATCATTCAATCCACCGTCAGCATCTTGGACAAATCGCACATACAAAAGCAGCCTCTGCGATCGCTAGCGGTTGGATTTAATTTGACAACGCAATCATTTCACCGGCAAGAGCGAACCGCTGCCAATTCACGAAACTCATGGCAAGAGTTTTATCACCATCTATTAATGAAAATCTCATATACTGTTTACCCAAAGTCGGTACTTCGAAATCAAATCTATTAGCGGTACAAAGGACAAACTATGAACAGACGCGATTTCCTCAGATTGATGGCGGCCGGCGCAACACCTTTAGCTGTATCCATGCTGTGCAACCTACCTATTGATACATTAGCTCCATCCGCAACAGTTAAGCCAACTCGTACACCAAAAGTTGGCACGCCGACAGCGACGGCTTTGCCGCCAAGCCCAAGCGTCACGCGCACACCGGGACCTGTACCCGCCCCGGCTGGAGGACTGGGGGGTAATTCCAACTACTACATAAATGGTGACTGTAAACCGATAACAGGCTTGTCAGTCACTATCGATTTTGAAAAAGATGTCGTAACGGATATCGGTTTCAGCATCCAGTTGAACGCTTATTCGCCACAGGGGGCGAACTGCGCTTATCAGCAGTATTGCATGCGGGTCGCCACTTCCAACGGTTCGCCGGTCGATATCACCGCGTCGATGGAAAACTGGCCTTCGGACAGTTTCCGGAAGGTGGCCAATCTTCCAACTCCCGGCGATCTAGTCAATACTCATAATCAGCCAATGCTGAGCCTAAGCGAAGGCAAGCTGCCAGCCGGATACAAATTTACAATCAGCCTGGAATACGACCAGAATCAGAATGTCAGCGGTGCAAACTACCTCGTTATTGATGACAAAGGCAAATCTACCAAGTTAGACCTGCGGCTGGCATCATTCGATCTCGATAATATTGGTCCAGCAAAACCTCTCACCACGGTCGACCTCGCGCCGATTGTTGCCTTCCAGTTGAACATAGTCGGGCCGAACGGTGGAAGGTTTACGCATTTCTCGAGCGGCGGGGGAACGATCACCTACAAAGCATCAAGTCCCCTTACTGTCTCAAACAAGGTGTCCGACTGCACTTCGGTCAAGAGTATGACCGTGGAAAGTGGAAATGATGTTTATGGCTCCCTACCCGAAGGGCCAAGCCATGAAATCACACAGTCTTTCGACATAGTTAAATAAATCCAGCATCCTCATCCAGGTCAAGTCCGTGCTTTCATACGCTTCTATTAAGAAGCGGGACGGTTGAGAGTTCTCAACCGTCCCGCTAAAAATCGTCGATATAGTTTGGTCTAAAGGCTAGTTGATATTCGGGCTGGTGTAATAATTGCCAAGCCCATCCTTGACCATGATCCAACCGGTCGAATATCCATGCACAGTTTGATCAAAAGTGATCTGTGCCCACACGTATCCCAGCGGGTCCACGGTGACGGAACTCTTGGTATAAATAAAGCTGGAGCGATATACAGCCGAGATAGCGGTCGACTCGATGGTGGGATAGTTGATGCCGGGTCCGGTGCGAATGTACAAACCCCTTTGATTGGTCACTTTCAGAACGGAATATCCAGCCGGTATGCCCATGGCACCCGCGAGCTCTGCCGCTGCGGAGGAAGCGGAGCCGGAATAAGAAGAGTACCCGGAGGCAGAACCAGGCAGGTTGATGACTTCACCCGGGTAGATCAAATCGGCGTTCCAAATCTGTGGGTTGACGGAAAGAATCCCGCTGTAGGAAAACCCTGTTTTCACTGCGATTTTGCCCAGAGAATCTCCCCACTGGACGGTATAAGTGCTACTCGCTACTTGTCCCTGGTAAGCTGTTGCGTATGTACTGCCACCGCCGGTCGGGATGTATATAACCTGTCCTGCCAAAAGCCACGAGCCCAAGCCCGGGTTTGCGTCCTGAATGGCCCCGACCGTGGTACCGCACAGCGAAGCAAGACCGCTCAAGGTATCACCCCATTGGACGACGGCATAGCTGGCACAACCACTCGATGCTGCGGCACCGCCCGTGGAGGCAAAAGAAGCCACCAGTAACGCACTGACAAGCATCCATTGGAAAATTCTTTTAGTCATTTCGACCTCTCTTCTATTTCAGAGATAGAACATAAAAAAACAGAACTAATTAGAAACTAAGGCTAATATACAACAAATGTTCCATCTGGACAAGGAATTTGGATGGGAAGAAGTGACCAATTTTATGGGCTTCCAAGTCATTCACCACGCAGCGCACTTCGAACACGGAATATTGGACAAATTGCGTAGGAAATCGGGATCGAAGCCGCACCCGACGCTCATGTGATACGAGAGTATTTGCAACGGCAAGGCTCCCAGCAACGGACTTCACTATCGCAATAAATAACCGAAATAAATACAAAGCCCCCGAAGCGATATCGACTTCGGGGGTTCTTAATTACCTGTTTGGACTTTCTTAATTCAGTGATTTCTTCGTCACCTGTTGGCTTGGCCGTTGTTTTGCAAATTCGACTAGATATATGGGTTGGCCGGCGGGATCTTTGATGCCAAAGACCTTTCCAAAAGGTTTTTGTTGGACGGGTTGAATTACTACGGCCTTTTGAGTGAATTCAGCAAAAGCGGGCTCGGCATCCTCAACAACCCAATACACCTCAGGCGCGCGGCTGCCGCTCATCGACTCGTCACTGGCAATGGCGAAATTGTTGAATTGGACGAATACTGGGGCAGCCCGCTCGACTTCGAGATGGAGGACCTCCACGTAGAAGCGTTTAGCCGCCTCAATATCTTCCACATATTCCAGGAAGAATCCGAATTTTGGTTTGTTGTTCATTGTAAAGACTCCTTTTTGTACACTTGTACTTATTTTGTTTAAATGCAATCCGTTTATTGGCTTTCCAGAAAATCAGAATATGGTAGTGAATGATGCTACTCCTCCTTCGCAACGCGGAGAACGATTTTGCCAACCCCGTGGTGAAGCAGGCTGCGCTCAAACGCCTCTCGCGCCTTGGATAGAGGAAATACTTCATCTACCACGGGCTTGAGCACGCCATCATCAACCAGCTTCGTGATCTTAATAAGCTGTTCGCGGTTTGGCGAAACAACAAAGTAGAGGGATTGGATGCCCAACGCATTCGCCGAGTCTTGTGGTATCTCGGAAGCAACCGAAATGAGCCTGCCGCCCTTGCGTATAACAGCTGGTGAACGTTTCAGGTAATCCCCACCCACTGTGTCGAAGACCAGGTCCACTTCGCTGACGACATCCTCGAATTGTGTTGTGGTGGTATCGACGATTTTATCCACACCAAGTTTGCGCGCGGCCGAGAGGTTCGGGGTTGAGACTGTTCCAATGACATAAGCTCCACGCTGGTGCGCCAATTGGACGGCGAAATGACCTACGCCGCCAGTCGCTCCGTGAATGAGCACTCGTTGACCTTTGATTAAATGGCCATGCTCGAAGAGTCCCTGCCAGGCAGTAAGCGCGGCAAGCGGGATGGACGCGCTTTGAATATGATCAAGCGTCTTTGGTTTGGGGGCCAGGAATTCTTTTTGCACGACGATATACTCAGCCGCGGCGCCATCCCGCTTGAATGAGCTCAGGGCGTAGACCTCATCTCCAACCGCGATCTCTTCAACATTGCTCCCAATCCCGGCGACCACCCCTGAGAATTCGTATGACGGGATCGCAGGGAGCCGGTCAAGGGGCCAGTCAAGCTCGTCGCGCGTAATCGCCGCGGCATGAACGCGGACAAGTACTTCTCCATCTTTTGGTTGAGGCGTTTCAATTTGTTCGTAGACCAATCCCACCGGTCCATTTGCTGTGTGCAGTCTGATGGCATTCATCTATTTGCTCCTTTGGCTTAGTGGAGCAAATATACAGGGCCGATGGTGTTTTATCAAGAACCACTTCTTGAATAAATCATGGTGCCGCTTTGATGTTTCCCCCTTTAGAAGAATTCATGCGGATTGTAACAAAGCCTTTAGCCGACGGGCCCCATTTTTTATCTCCTGATCGCTATAACCGCCATAACCAAGCAATAATCCCTTGCGCACATGCAGCTTGATACTGAAAGCTGAAATGGGCATAAGCTCGAGATCGAAGTCTGCTGCCTTATTCACCAGGGTTACATCATCCATCCCATTGGGAAGCCAACCAACACAGTGGATGCCTGCCTCAGGTGCGTACATCTCCAGAGGTAAATTGGCGGTCGCTTCCAACAGTGTACTGCGTCGCTCAGCGTACAAGGTTCGCATGCGTCTCAAGTGACGTAAATAGTGGCCATCAACAATGAAATCCGCAAGCGCGGCCTGTTCCAGCATTGGACTATGGGTATCAATGAGGCGGCGCACTTTCAGAAAAGGATCAACAAGCGCCGGCGGCAGAATCAAATAGCCAATCCGAATGGATGGAAAAAGCACCTTGCTGAAAGTTCCAATATAGATCACGCGATCTGCTTGATCCAATCCCTGCAGAGTAGCCAATGGGCGCTCTGCAAAACGGAATTCGCTGTCGTAATCATCTTCAAGGATGTAGGCGTTGGTACGTTTCGCCCAATTCAATAAAGCAAGTCGTCTTGAGATGGACATCGTTACACCTAACGGAAACTGATGCGATGGAGTGATGTACACCAACCGTGCCTGAGGTACTCTTGCAACTCCTGCCTCTACAATCAACCCTTCATCGTCAACGGGAACTGGAATAATGTGTGCGCCTGACCCAAGGAATGCGCCCCGCGCGCCTGGGTAGCCTGGATCCTCCATCCAAACAGGATCGCCCGGGTTGACAAGCATCCGCGCGGCGAGATCAAGCGCTCCCTGCGACCCGGGAACGATCATCACTTGTTCAGGCGTGCAATGCACCTGACGCGAGACCGCGACGTGTGCCGCGATCGCTTCACGCAAAGGCCTATAGCCAGACGAGTCCTGATACATGAAGTTGCTTACTGGCATCCGTCTTGCCTGACGGACGATGAGACGTGACCAGAGTTTATAGGGGAAGGCATCCAAAGCAGGCGTCTCCGCCAGGAATGGACGCGGTGACTTTCCTCCCGTTGGCCCTTGAGATACGGCGATTTGAGCTTTTGCACGTTCGGAGAAAATCGGCCGGGGAGATTTTATTTGACGAAGCTTGACCGTTTTCGGCGCGGTGTGACGCGAAGCCGTTAACAGAGTTTCCGGTAAAATGCTCGCGACAAAAGTCCCGCTACCTTCCCTGCCTTCGAGATATCCCTCTGCCAGAAGCTGCCTGTATGCATTGAGTGCTGTGTTACGAGAGATATTCAGTTCATCTGCCAATGCTCGTGTGGATGGCAACTTCATCCCGCCTTTTAATTCTCCGGAAAGGATCGCTACACGCAGGTGAGTGTAAAGCGTTTGATAGAGAGAAACATCCGGCGCGGGATGAAAGGGGTGGTTTTCAAAAATCATCATCATTTGTTCAATCAACTGTGAGCGTCTTCGATAAATTGCGTGGAAAATCAGGGTCGAAGCCGCGCATCACGCTCATGTGATACGAGAGCATTTGCAATGGCAAGACTCCCAGCAACGGGCTGATATTGGTATCCGATTTGGGAAGCGCGATCACATCACCGGCGTTCGATCGCAAGCGCGGATCATCTTCGGCGATGACAATCGTACGTGCGCCACGCACTTTGACTTCGTTCACTCCGCTGATGATAAGCGGAACATCATCCGGCCCCGCCACGAAGATGATCGGGAATCCCTTGCTCACCGCCGAAAGCGGTCCATGTTTGAATTCGGTCGAAAGCATACCCTCGCAATGTGCGTATGTGATCTCTTTCAACTTCAACGCGCCTTCGAGCGCAATCGGATAGGTCGCACCGTAGCCGAGACAATACATATCGTTCCACGGATTGATGTCTTTTGCAATCGATTCCGCTTGCGAACCAATCGCATCCATCGTGGCTTCCATCAATCCAGGAATCTTTTCCAATTCTCGTGTGTCGCGTCCCGCCATACGATAGGCAAGATATAAAAACGTCACGACCTGATTGGTAAAGGTCTTCGTGGCAGGCACGCTGATTTCGTAGCCGCAGCATAAAGGCAGGCAGAACGAAGTGGCTTTCGTCAACGTCGAGCCGATCACGTTGGCGAGTCCATACGATGCCATGCCGCGCGCCTCGGCGGCTTCCAAGGCGTTCAACACATCCTTCGTCTCGCCCGATTGGCTGACGAACACGCCGACATCTTCATATCCAACAGCGGGCGCGTATTGGGCGATGAACTGCGGCGCAAGCACCGGGAAGGCGGGTCGGCCCGCGAGTTGGGCGAAATAAACCGAGCCGATCATGGCGGCGTGATAACTCGTGCCGCAGGCTATGAAATACAAATGGCGCGCCTTCTTCATCTTCTCGATCAGATTCGCAACTTCGGGACTTCCACCCAGCAGATGCAAAAGTTCGCGCGCCACCTGCGGCTGCTCATGGATTTCTTTCAACATGAAATGCGGATACCCGCCCTTTTGCACTGCTTCCATCGACTCGGTAACGGTCTCCGCTTTACGCTCAATCAATCTTCCATCTTTGACGGACCGCACTTCAACATGATCCCACCACAACGTTACGATCTCGCCATCCTGCGGACGAATTATTTTGCGCGTCAAAGGCAAAATGGATGGCAGGTCTGATGACACGCAAGTAAAGCCCTCGCCGATTCCCACCACCATGCCTGAACCTTTTTTGAACGCATATAGCTTATCTTCGTTGACGCGTCCGATCACGAATGCATAATCACCGGCGAGATCCCCGTAAGCGAGTCGAATCGCATCAATGAATTCGTAGCCGCGATTGAGATATCGTTCCACGCCATGCACACAAGTCTCACCGTCGTTCTCAGAACGGACGACCATGCCTTCATCCATGAACTGTTGTCGCAATTCGACATTATTGACCACATTGCCGTTATGCGCGCCGACCAGATCACCATCTGAATCGATGTGCGGCTGGGCATTGACCTGGGATGGCTCGCCAAACGTTGCCCAACGCAATTGCGTGATGCCGCGTGAACCGCGCATCTCCGCAAAATTGTATTTGACCGAGACATCCTCGACCTTGCCGACATCCTTACGCAGATCAATCCCGCCCTTGCTGAGAGTCGCCGCGCCCACCGAGTCGTAGCCACGATAGGTGAGCCGCTTGGCAGCCTCGATCAGAATAAGACCAAGATTTTCTTCATTGTTGGTAACGTATCCAAAGATGCCGCACATTATCTTCTCCTATTTTTGATAATGGGAGGATTATATTCTGGTTGACCAATGGAAGATAGATGATGTTACTCTTCATTAAAGAAAAAGAGATCCTATGTCCCCTGGCTTGAATTATTTTCTGGGTATCGCCTCCCATTGACCGGAACAGGTTGTGCCGCTCGCGTCTTCTTCCCATGTGCCGGCAAAAGTTTTCCCGGCTTGGTCGTAGGTGCCGTCAATGGTCATGCTCAGAAAGCCATTATCGCCAAGATCAATGTCGCCTGAAAATTCGCCGTCACTGATCGACCATGAATTCAGGACCTGCGTGTTCGTAGTAAGGAACGTGCCTCCGCAAGTAAAGCTGGATATATCAATCACCGCCGTCACAACGTTGTTCCCATTCGGGTCAACAGTGAATGCGAGATGACCGAATGGAGTTTTCGCATTCCAATCACCGGACATAGCTGAAGGTCCGGTGGGCACATTACTCGTGCCCGGTTCAGGTGGAAGTTTTGGAATGCTTGGTAACGAGGGTAGGCTTGCGCAAGCCAAGGATGCAACGACCAAAACAATAACTGACGCCAAAAGTTGCGGCTTCAAAAAAACTTTCATGATAATTCTCCTCAGTGCTCTTAGGATTCTCTGATTAAGAGATATGCGATTCATTCTACTAGCGACTCCAACGGACGCAATAGTACATTACTCCCTATCGTGCAAAAGTGAATCTGCATGCTGAAGCGATAGGATTAAAGATTAGAATATAGCCATTCAAATGCAATTCAACAACTCTTACAAGGGATAGCCATGAAATCATTTCGCAAAGAACTTTGGTTCAACCTCCCCACCCGCCGCGGATTCATCAACATCACCTCGCAGGTGGAAGAAGCTTTGCGCGAGAGCAGCATCAAAGAAGGGCTCGCTTTGATAAATTCCATGCACATCACGGCCTCGGTCTTCATCAACGATGACGAGCATGGACTCCATCAGGATTATGAACGATGGCTTGAAAATCTCGCACCGCATGAACCGGTCAGCCAGTATCGTCATAATGACACGGGCGAAGACAACGCCGACGCGCACATCAAACGCCAGGTGATGGGACGCGAAGTGACGGTCGCCATCACGGACGGCCAGCTTGATTTCGGTCCATGGGAGCAAATCTTTTACGGTGAATTCGATGGACGCCGTCGCAAGCGTGTACTGGTGAAAATCATCGGTGAATGAAATTGTAAAGTGTCTGTTAACAAGGAAATTCCAAGCAGATTGTATAATTCATCTACCCGTTCGAAGGGCAAGGAATATCACCAGTGCCTGGTCACCGTATGACAAGGTTTGCAGGCGAGCCGGTGATTGAATGACTTATGCCGAGTACAAACGTTAAAGAGTTTTTAAGTACATCAAAGAAGGCAAGCATGAAATGGTCGAACGTCTCTTGCACGCGACGCCAGGCTTGATTCATGAACAGGAGAATGGGTATTCACCGATTCTGCTCGCGGCGTATAACAATCAACTGAAGCTTGCCAATTTCCTTGCCGAAAAAGCGGTCGCGCTCAATATCTTTGAAGCCGCCGCAACAGGCAAGACAAATCACATTATCCTCATCCTGGCCCACGACCCGCAATTGGTCAATGCTTATTCCGTTGACGGGTATCAGCCCCTTGGACTGGCCTGTTTCTTCGGTCATCTCAGAACAGCGCAATATTTAATCAATGCGGGCGCACGTGTCAACTCTCCATCGCAAAACAAGATGAAGGTCGCGCCGCTTCATTCTGCATTGGCAGGCAGCCACACCGAGCTTGTTAAGTTATTGCTCGAGCATGGTGCCGATCCCAACTCGCTTCAGGAAGGTGGCTTCACTCCACTTCACGCCGCGGCCCAGAACGGCGATGTGGAAACTATCCGCACATTACTTTTCTATGGTGCGGATGTGGATATCAAATCCGACGAAGGCAAAACCCCGCTGGATTACGCAATGAAAAACAAAAGAACCAACGCCATCAGCTTGCTGAAATCAGGGATCACCAAACGACTTCGCGTTCGTTGAACAATTAATTAGGTCTTAAAATAAAAAGCCGAGGACGTAATAACTGTCCTCGGCTTTTTTGATTCGAGCTTGGACTTTACGGGCAATCCTTTAAGTAAAGGACCTGCTGTGAAATTTTGCCACTATTCCCAACTGAATTACCATCTTTGGCAATACCGACGAATTGGTAATCAAACCAGGATTTGGCGGATGTCCGCAAATCCGGGCTTAACTGCAAAGTATTGACATCCAGCGTGTAATTTCCGTTTTTATCGCCGGTCATCTTTCCCAGACCCTTCCATGCACTAATCGTAGGTGGCTGAGTCGTCAAGTCTTCCATGCGATAGAAAAGATCAACCTCGGTAACATACACACTGGAAGTCGAGACACCAAAGGTGATATCCTGCGGTGGGCAACGGAAGTTGAAGTAACTCCCTGAACGGGTCAGGTTGGTAAACAAAACCACTCCTGCTTTCGAGAGCCCTCCCGCGTCAGAAGGCAGGGTGGCTGTCGCCGTGGCAGGGCCGCTGCTCGTCGCGGTTGGAGCCGCCGGCGTGTTCGCAGAAGTTGCAGTCACAACGACAACTTGCGGAGTTGGTGTGGGCGGAATGGGTGTATCCGTAGGCACCGAAGTTGAAGGTTGTGTTGCCACCACTGGCACCAATACTGTTGCAATGATCACCTGAGCGGTGGGAGGTGGCGCCGCGGTGGGCGTGACTGGTGTCAAAGCGCCACAGCCGCTTAATACCAATGCAAGTGCAAGAATCAAAATCTTTTTCATTTTCTTTCTCCTTTCCATTATATAGAACTAAGACTAATCGATATTCAGATGATTGTACAATTAATTCACTAGTCCATTTGGATGACCTTGCAATTTTGAAAGCTCCATCGGTTATAATGAAATCATGATGAATCCGAAAGAAATCGAGGCGCGCCTCGAAAAAATACTTTTACAGGTTGAAAGACCGGGACGGTATGTGGGCGGCGAGATCAACAGCGTTGTGAAAGATTGGAACAAGATCCAAACAAAGGTTGCGCTGATCTTTCCGGATATTTACGATATCGGTGTGTCCAATGTCGGATTGAAAATCCTCTACGATCAGATCAACCAACGCGAGGACGCGCTGGCGGAACGCGCCTACGCGCCTTGGCCCGACATGGAAGCGATGATGCGCGAGAGTGAAATTCCATTATACTCGCTCGAGTCAAAACACATTCTTAGTGGCTTTGACCTGATAGGCTTTTCCCTGCCCTACGAAACGCTCTATACCAATACCCTTAATATTCTTGACCTTGCCAGAATTCCTGTCCGTTCCTCAGACCGCGACGAATCTCATCCTATCATCATTGCGGGCGGACATGCTGCGACCAACCCCGAGCCGATGCACGCCTTCATTGACGCATTTGTGATTGGCGAAGGCGAGGAAGTCATCCACGATATTATCAATGCCATCCAAGCCAACCAGACGCGCGAAGACAAACTCCGCGCACTGGCAATGATTCGCGGCGTGTATGTGCCGAAGTTTTATCAAGTCCAATATATGGATGACGGCACTGTTTCACATGTTGAAACTCTAATTGATGGAATCGCCAATCCAGTTGTCAAGCGCATCGTGGCACAACTGCCTCCGCCGCCGACAAAGTTCATTGTGCCGAATATCGAGGTCGTGCACAACCGCGTGTCAGTGGAGATTATGCGCGGATGCACGCGCGGTTGTCGATTTTGCCAGGCGGGCATGATCACACGTCCGGTCCGCGAACGAAGCGTCGATGAGATTGTAAATGCAGCAGAAACCGCCATCAATGCAACCGGTTTTGAAGAGTTGGCTTTGCTTTCGTTGTCTTCATCCGACTTTTCATATGTTGTGGAATTAGTCAACAAAGTCAGTGAGCGATTTAAAGGACGCAAGTTAACCATCTCGCTCCCGTCTTTACGAATCGAATCCGTTTCGATTGATCTCATGGACAAATTGCGTGAGCATTATTCGGGCGGGTTCACGCTCGCACCGGAAGCCGCCACCGAACGAATGCGGCGCATCATCAACAAGTTCATTCCCGATGAAGAAATCATTAACACCACGCGCGAAATCTATCGCCGTGGCTGGACAACGATCAAGTTATATTTCATGATCGGGCATCCATCGGAAACGCTCGAAGATGTGCAAGCCATCGCTGACCTTTGTAAGCGCGTGATTTCCGAGGGACGCAAAGTGGCAGGCATGAAAGTCAAATTGCATGCGGGTGTCGGCACGTTCGTCCCGAAACCGCAGACTCCGTTCCAATGGGTTTCGGTTGATACTCGCGAGAGCATCGTCGCAAAGCAGAATTTGCTCAAAAATGAATTGAAAGATCGCAACATCAAATTGAGTTGGACGGACCCGGAAGATACTTTACTCGAGGCCTGGCTTACACGCGGGGATCGCCGTATGGCAGAAGTCGTTTATTCCGCATGGAAAAACGGGACGAAGTTCGATGCGTGGAATGAACACCGCAAAACACAAGCGTGGCTAGACGCCTTTGCGGAGCATGGACTCGACCCGGCATTCTATACGCATCGTCAGCGCCGTACCGATGAAGTTTTCCCATGGGATCACATCAGTGCGGCATTACGCAAAAACTTTTTGTTCCAGGATTTTCGTCAATCGCTGGAAGGCAAGATCCGCGTGGATTGCCGTTTGAATTGTTTCGCTTGCGGTATCCTGCCGACCTTTGCCAATGCACGCCGCGAGAATCCCGGCGAAATATGGAAATGTCCGGATGTGAAATCGCCCGCCTTTAATAAGCAATCAGCAAGCAGTGTGCAGTTACCGGTCGTTGGAGATTGATGAGGGTAAGAGTTACTTTTTCAAAGACCGGTGCATTGCGATATATTGGGCATCTCGATCTGAATACAATTTGGGAACGGGCGGCGCGGCGCGCCGGCCTTCCGCTAGCATACACGCAAGGATTCCATCCTCAGCCGAAAATGACTTTCGCTTCCGCTCTACCACTTGGATTCTCGTCTCGATGCGAAGTGATGGACATGCATCTCAATAAAGATGTAGACTTGACGTCATTATCCACACAGTTGCAAAATGCAATGCCATCCGGCATTGGCATTATCAACGTGCAAAGCGTAGATGAACACGAGAGGCCTTTGCAAACGCTAATTATTTCAGTCGAATATGAAGTCACTTTAACGGAAGCCGCCAACGAGTTGGAGTTGAAGCAGAAGATAGATGAAGTGATGGCGAGTCAATCTCTGCCACGCAAACGCCGCGGTAAATCTTATGATCTGCGTCCGCTGATTGAAAAGCTTGAACTCACTTCGAAAAACAAAATCATTATGCAACTCGCTGCACGTGAAGGCGCAACCGGACGCCCAGAGGAAGTTTTGGATGTTCTGGGAATTTTGATTGAACATGCGCAAGTGGAAAGAACTAATTTGATTTTTAGAAATTAAGCGTGGTAAAATTTTTTCATTCGCCCCTGTAGCTCAGTGGATAGAGCGTCGGCCTCCGGAGCCGGAAGCGAGAGTTCGAGCCTCTCCAGGGGCGCCTCGACATACAACACAGCATAGCCTACGAAACAACTATAAAATTCCGTAAAAAACACTGATTGTACAATTCCCATCTGGCTACCAACATATTTTTGATTTTCTCTTGACATTCTCGGAATTTCTTGCTAAACTATTAACACGTGTTATTAACTCGCGTTAATAGAGAATTATTTGTGCTTTTAATTTATCTAAAATAGAAAATGACAAAGAAACGGATAACTAGTCAGGATGTGGCAAATCTTGCCGGTGTTTCTCGGACCACCGTTTCTTTTGTTCTGAATGATGTGAAGGGGTTTAACATCCCGGCGCCAACACGTCTGAAAGTTCAGGAGGCGGCAGAACGATTAGGGTATATTCCGGATGCAACCGCCCAGGCTCTTGCGAGTTGCCGGACAAAAGCTATAGGCTTAGTGATGACGCGTCATCCAAACCACATTGCAACGGATGCCTTTTTGCCGAGAATTATTGCAGGTTTAATGGATGTGGTTAAGGATAATAAGTTACGTCTGCTCATTGACTACGTAGAAGAAGGACATCAGGATCGTGCTTATCTTGAGCTTGCGCGCGCTAAACGGATTGATGGCATGATTTTGCTTACCCCACGAATTGACGATGTTGGGTTAAGAAGATTGGAGCAAGTGGACATGCCGACCGTTCTTTTAGGAGAGCTTTCCAGCACGAATCTTCATTCCGTTGATATTGATAATCGCATCGCAGCCCAAAAAGGGGTGCAATATTTGCTAGAACTTGGTCATCAGCAGATTGCATGTATTACCAATGCCCCCCCATCTTATAGCGCGGCTGCAGACCGCGTCATGGGGTATAAAGACGCACTTGATCAAGCGGAAATTAGATCAAATGAAGAACTCATCCGATACGCCGATTTTGATCCGAAAAGTGGCTATGATCAAATGAAATCTTTACTTGCCAGCCAGAAAAAATTCACAGCCATTTTTGTTGCAAGCGACAACGTTGCTATGGGTGCTTGCACAGCAATCCATGAAGCTGGGCTTCGAATCCCTGAAGATTTTTCAATTCTCGGATTCGACGATATCCCTTGGGCAGAGTATTTTGATCCGCCACTGACAACCATCCGAGTGGATGCCCAAGAATTAGCCCGAAAAGCTTGTTTCACACTCATTGATTTACTCAAAGGAAAAGATATAGATCAAAAGAGGCAGATTCTGGATACAGAGCTTATTATCCGGAAATCATGTACCACTCATAAGCAATCTACGGAAGGAGGTGGGTTATTGTAATATTATAAAAACTGCATAGTGAAATGAATGCTACCCAAAACTTATAATTTTCGTGAGGAGAAAAAATGAACAAAAAATCGTTTCTATGGTCGCTGATCAGCATATTGATTTTAGCCTCCCTCGCGCTGACCGCCTGCGGAAGTGCCGCAACTGCAGCGCCTACAGCGATGCCTGCTGCGTCAATGCCTGCTCCCACCACTGCTCCTGCTGCGACCGCAGCGCCAGCCGCAACAGCTACTTCCGCAGTTGCATCCAATGACTTCGTAGCTCGTGCTATGGCTGGTGAATTCAAAGGCAAAACGGTCACCGCCACTGGTCCATTTGTGGCACAAGATGAAGATAACTTCAACGCCACAATGGCGGACTTCGAACAGAAGACTGGAATTACCATTCAATATAATGGTGATAAGAATTTCGAAGCCGATATCAAAACCGAAATTGAAGGCGGCACACCGCCCGATATCGTGGATTTCCCCCAGCCGGGTCTGCTTGCTCCTTTTGCTAAGGAAGGCAAGATTGTTGACCTAAGCCAAAATCTCAATATGGATCCCATTAAGGCGAATTATGATCCCTATTGGATTACACAATCCACAATGCCCGGTCCCAACGGACCGATTGTCGCTGGTATTTGGGAACGCATTAACGTGAAAGGCTTCGTTTATTACCCAAAGAAGGCATGGGATGCGGCTGGCTACCAGGTTCCAACCACTTTTGATCAACTGCAAACCTTAATGGATCAAATGGTGAAAGATGGAACGACACCATGGTGCATCGGTATCGAATCCGGTTCTGCGACCGGTTGGGTCGCGACGGACTGGATCGAGAACATCATGCTCCGCACTGCCCCGCCAACAGATTATGATAACTGGATCGCTGGCACATTGAAGTTCTCGTCACCGCAAGTTACCAATGCTGCCAACATTATGGCCAAGATCTGGACCAACCCCAAGTATGTTTACGGTGGCTTGCCCTATGTTGTCAAGACCAGCTTTGGCGATTCGACCGCGCCCATGTTTGATCCCACCGGTCCGAAATGCATGATGAACATGAATGGCAATTTCATTTCCAGCTTCTTCCCAAGCACTGCAGTGCCTGGCGTTGACTATAGTGCTTTCTACTTCCCGCCCATTGATCCAACTTATGGCTCACCGGTGGAAGTCGCTGGTGACATCTGGGGCGCGACGAGCAACCGTCCCGAGGTCATGGCTGTTATGCAGTACTATACATCCGCTCAGCATCTTAAGGTTTGGATGTCAAAAGGTGGAGCATTTGCACCTCAGAAAGATGCGGATCCAAGTTGGTACGGCAACCCTGTCGATCAACAGATTGGTCAAGCATTGAAAAACGCGACCACTTTCCGTTTCGACGCTTCTGACTCAATGCCTGGTTCCGTTGGCGCCGGCTCATTCTGGAAAGAAATGACCAGTTGGGCTTCCGGCTCCGAAACCATGACGCAGGCGCTCTCCAACATTGACGCCTCTTGGCCTGCAAATCCATAATCTTTTTGGTCCAATAAACATGGTCGGCTCAGTATACCTGAGCCGACCATAATCATTAATCGTTATTCTCATGTCTCGCTCCACATAGTCGTACCAAATGACTACCATGCTTTATAATTTCTGAGTTCTTGAAATGTTGAACGACAACAAAGGAGCAAATCAATGGCTACTTCGAATTTAAAACAATCTAAGGGATTGGTTTTTCTGCGGACACTAGCCAGCTTTATCCCTTTAATCTTAACGGTTCTTCTACTCGTATGGGGAATGTTCTTTATTCGTGCCGCTCAAACTAGTAAAAACCCTCTACCTCAAACTATTACTGTTGTGATCGCATTAATTTGGGGGGTGGGAGGAGTTATTTTACTCTTTTTCACGGGCGACATTGTGATTGAACAGCTTCCCGTGAAGTGGACGCGATACTTGGAGCCTGCCCTATTTGTCGGACCCGCCTTGTTGATGTTGACATGGGCATTGATCATTCCAACGATTTGAACATTGATTGCTAGTTTCTATGATCAGATCAGTAAGAACTTCGTTGGTTGGAAAAATTATATTTATGTATTCACGAATCCAGCGATGCAAGGCGTATTCCGTAATAATTTGTTGTGGCTGGTTTTCGGTACAGCATTCACCGTAATAGCAGGGTTATTAATAGCAGTTCTTGCAGATCGAAGCAAATTCGAAAACGCAGCCAAGTCTATGATCTTTTTGCCAATGGCAATCTCGTTCGTGGGTGCGGGCGTTATTTGGAATTTTATATACGCAGTGCGGCCCATCGACGCCCCGCAAATCGGCCTTCTAAACGCAATCTATGTTGGCTTGTTTCATGGACAGCCCACAGCATGGACGGCATTTTATGAACCTTGGAATAATTTCTACCTGATTTTAGTTGAAGTCTGGCTCCAAACGGGCTTCGCCATGGTCTTATTTTCAGCTGCAATCAAGGGCATTCCGGTTGAAATCCTGGAAGCCGCGCGTGTTGATGGGGCGAATGAGATTCAGGTGTTCTTCAGTATCATGCTACCATCCATTGCAGGTACAATTATCACAGTTTCGACAACAATTGTTATTTTTACTTTGAAAATATTCGATGTGGTTTGGGTTATGACGGGCGGGCAATTTGGAACCAGCGTGATTGGAACGGAATTCTACCGACAATACTTTACCTACAACGAAAACGGAACAGGTTCAGCCATAGCTGTAGTTCTATTCCTAACGGTGATTCCTGTAATGGTATATAACTTGCGACAGTTCGCACGCCGGGAGGCGCTGTGATGAAATCCAAATTGCTCAACAGCCTAATCGTGAACGGTTCATTGGCAGTTATCTGTCTTTTATGGACAAT
This sequence comes from uncultured Chloroflexia bacterium, assembly GCA_963783295.1. Taxonomy (GTDB): domain Bacteria; phylum Chloroflexota; class Anaerolineae; order Anaerolineales; family Villigracilaceae; genus Fen-1038. Next base: position 298,627 of record CAWAMX010000004.1, read on the forward strand.
ACCAACTTTCGGTTTGTTGGTTTCTTCTTTCCGGGATCGAATTGATATTAGCAATACCGGGTGGTGGGATATATTTCCCCATCAGGATTGGATCTCCGTACAAAAAATTACACCGGCGCCCACCGTGGATCGCTATTCACCAATGACATTGGGAGGCATTACAGCCACCTTCGAGCAGTTTGAAGCGGGTATTCTCAAAGATGGGAAAAAATATATCTGGATCGGCAATCGACGCATCGGCTATCTCGATGTTGAATCATATACATGGACAGCCGATACAACCTATACTCTAGAGAATTATAAGCAGGTGCTTGCTAGTGGAACATATACTGCAAAGCTTGCTAATGGGACCACCGATACAAATCAAGGTTCCGATATGGCTTCTGGATTTTTGAACAGTGTTGCTGTCACTGTACCGGCAACTGTTATTCCAATTGCAATTGCCGCATTTGCCGCGTACGGGTTCGCTTGGATAAAATTTCCTGGCCGCAAGATGTTGTTTGCTCTCGTTGTAGGATTACTGGTAGTGCCCTTGCAAATCTCATTGATACCTTTGCTACAAAACTTCGTTGCTTTACATCTAAACGGAACGTTCCTTGCAGTTTGGCTGGCCCACACCGGATTTGGATTGCCGCTCGCGACTTACTTATTATTTAACTACATTAGCGAACTGCCGCGTGACATATTCGAAGCGGCGCATGTGGACGGCGCCTCACATTTCAAAATCTTTACGAGCCTAGTTCTGCCTCTTTCGGTTCCTGCCCTTGCATCTTTTGCAATTTTTCAATTCCTTTGGGTCTGGAATGATTACCTCGTCGCTTTGGTATTCATAGGCGGAGGTGCGCAGAATCAAGTTCTAACTCAAAGACTAGCCAATCTGGTCGGATCGTTCGGTCAGAATTGGGAATTACTCACCGCCGCGGCGTTCTTCACGATGATCGTTCCGCTTATCGTCTTTTTCTCCCTTCAGCGATACTTCGTGCGCGGACTACTGGCAGGCTCGGTCAAAGGTTAATAAACCAGTGGACTGGCTGGCCAGTCCACTTTTTATTCATAACAAAATAAAATTTTCAAAAAGATCCTTATGAACAGCGAACCTTGGTATAAAAACGCGGTCTTTTATGAAGTCTCGGTTAGTGCATTCAAAGATAGCAACGGTGATGGGCGCGGAGACTTGCGGGGTCTCTCAGAAAAACTTGATTACCTGCAAAATCTGGGCGTGGACTGCATCTGGTTAATGCCTATTTATCCGTCGCCTCTGAAAGATGATGGCTACGACATTTCAGATTACTACAATGTTGCCAAAGCCTTCGGTGAATTGGATGACTTCAAGTTTTTATTAAACACTGCACATGCACGCGGAATTCGCGTCATTATGGACCTGGTAATGAATCACACCTCCGACGAGCATCCATGGTTTCAGTCTGCACGCGCGGATAGAAATTCTCCTTACCGCGATTATTATGTTTGGAGCAATACGAACAAAAAATACGAAGATGCACGCATCATCTTTGTGGATACTGAATCTTCCAACTGGACTTGGGATGAAAAAGCGGGTCAATACTATTGGCATCGCTTTTACGCCAGCCAGCCTGATTTGAATTTTGATAATCCAAAAGTTCAGGAAGAAATGATCAACATTGCCCGCTTCTGGTTGGAGCTCGGCATTGACGGTTTTCGCGCGGATGCAGTTCCGTATTTATTCGAGCGCGATAACACGAGTTGCGAGAACCTTCCAGAAACACATGCTTATCTAAAAAGATTGCGCTCATTTATGGATGCAAATTATCCGGGCCGAATCTTATTGTGCGAGGCGAATCAATGGCCCGAAGAAGTCCGCCCATATTTTGGTGAGGGCGATGAATTCCACATGGCTTTTCATTTCCCAATCATGCCGCGCATTTATATGGCGCTCAAAAAAGAACGCGTGGACGATATGCTTGAAATTCTGCGCCGCACGCCGCCCATTCCGGAAAATTGCCAATGGTGCACATTTCTCCGCAACCATGATGAATTGACACTTGAAATGGTGACGCCGGAAGAACGTCAATGGATGTGGGAACAATACGCACCCGAGCCGCGTATGCAACTCAATCAAGGCGTTCGCCGTCGTTTGGCTCCATTACTCGATAACGACCGGCGTAAGATTGAATTAGCTAATTCACTTCTCTTCACGTTGCCGGGCTCCCCCATTATTTATTATGGCGATGAAATCGGCATGGGCGATAATATCTGGCTCGATGATCGAAATGGTCTTCGCACGCCCATGCAATGGGACGATAGTCCAACCGCGGGCTTTACAAAAGCCCAGCCGTTTGCCCCATTGCTTGAAGGAGATTACAGTCCCAAGCATATCAATGTCGAAGCGCAAATGGCAAACCCAAATTCGTTATTCCATGCCATCCGCCGAATGGTTACTATTCGCAAGGAACATCATGTTTTTGGATGTGGCGATTTTCAATGGATTGACTTAGACAATAATGCGATTGCCACATATAAGCGAATACATCCCGAAGAAACGATGTTGATTCTTAATAATCTTAGTGGACAAGAACAAATTGCAGAATTTCAGGTAAGCCAAGCTGTTAATGTCTTTACTGATAAGCTTGTCTCGTTTGATAAGCTGGTTCTCCAGCCTTATGAGTATTGCTGGCTGCTCCTGAACAACGACAAAGCCAATTGATGCTCACTGAATATTTGAAAAGATGAATACGTCACTTTCCCTACCTCGAGAAATTTCTCGCTCCCTCACACGCATCTTACCTCGTCTCGAGTTTACCCTCGCCAAAGAAATTAATGCCGACCCACAGGGATGGAAAAAATTTACTGAGCGCCTCGATATATATTTTCCTGAGTTGTTCAAATTGTACTATGGCCTGTATAGTGATCATTATGATTTCTTTTTTCATTTTGAAGATTTAATCGTCAGCCTGGCGCATGCCTGGTTTGCTCGCTCCGCTGAATTGCGCGAACTAGATTCGGCCCGGGAATTGAATCCGCTTTGGTTCCAATCGAACCGCATGCTGGGCGGAGTGATTTATGTTGATCTGTTCGCAGTCAACCTAGCGGGTGTCAAATCCAAAATTCCATACTTTAAAGAACTTGGGCTGACGTATCTTCACCTGATGCCTTTATTCAAAATGCCTAAAGGAGAAAATGACGGCGGTTATGCCGTGAGTAGCTATCGTGAAATTCAGCCACCACTCGGTACGATGAAACAACTTGCATCGCTTGCACGCGAGCTGCGAGCCGCGGGAATTAGTTTGGTAATGGATTTAGTTTTTAATCACACATCGGATGAACATCTTTGGGCACAAAAAGCCAAAGCAGGTGATGCGGATTTCATGGAGATGTATCACATCTATCCCGACCGAAGCGTGCCGGACGCCTACGAACAAACTCTGCGCGAAATTTTTCCAGACGAACATCCCGGAGCATTTTCACCATCTCAAAATGGCGGATGGGTTTGGACCACTTTTCATAAATACCAATGGGATTTAAATTACGCTAACCCGGCTGTGTTCAACCGAATGGCAGAAGAAATGTTGTTTCTTGCCAATCAAGGTGTGGAGGTCATTCGGTTGGATGCGGTGGCATTCATTTGGAAACAGATGGGAACCAATTGCGAAAACCTGCCACAGGCACATACACTCATCCGTGCCTTCAATGTTGCGGCTAGGATTTCCGCCCCGACGCTGTTGTTCAAATCTGAGGCGATTGTTCATCCGGATGATGTTGTCAAATACATTGATCCTGCTGAATGTCAGCTATCCTACAATCCACTTTTGATGGCGCTTTTGTGGAATTCACTTGCAACTCGCAAAGTGGACTTGCTTGCTCAAGCACTCGCGACCCAATTCAAAATTCATCCGCAAACAACTTGGGTAAATTATATACGCTGTCATGACGATATTGGCTGGACATTTTCTGATGAAGACGCATCTCGTCTGGGAATTAACGGCAACGATCATCGCCGATTTCTAAACGAGTTTTATCGGGGAAGATTTCCCGGAAGCTTTGCGCGCGGTTTACCTTTTCAAGAAAATCCCAAAACGGGTGACAGCCGCATTTCAGGAAGTTGCGCATCATTAGCTGGATTGGAAAAAGCCTTGAATGAAGAGGGTCCCAACGAAGTCGAACTTGCGATTCGCCGAATTCTGCTTTTGCACGGAATTATCTTGACTATCGGCGGCATCCCATTACTTTATTTAGGCGATGAGATTGGAACGTTGAATGATTATAGTCACTACGAAGATCCTCACAAAGCACGCGATAGCCGCTGGGTCCATCGTCCGCGCGCAAATTGGAATAAATATAAAAAACGCAATAACCCTGATTCTATTGAGGGCAGAGTTTATCTTGGTCTGAAAAAATTGATTGCATTGCGAAGTGAAAACAAATCTTTCTCTGACAGTCAATTAGAACTTATCTCTACCGAAAACGAGCATGTTCTTGCCTTTGCTCGAACTTACGCGGAAACGCGCATAACGGTTTTTGCCAATTTTTCCGAAAGCCCTCAAACGATTTCATCGCGCCTATTTGAACGTTACTTGTTACGAACCAAAAAACAACTTCATGGAATAAGTAAGGTCTCTTTGCCCGGCGATGTGATCATTGAGCCATTGGATTTTCTTGTCTTTAGATAAAGACAGAGATATATACTTTTAAAGTACCATAATATTAGCGATCAACGACCAATAACTCCTCCTCAGCCATGTGCCATCTGCCAAAAATAAAAAGTTCGACACAGCGGGCTAAACAAAAAGCCCGAACGATTTCTCGTTTGGGCATTTTCAGCATGTCACATTTCCAAGGACACACTGCATCTTCAGTAGATGTAATGATAGAATCTCTCTCTTCGACCACGCTCTCCAAGAACGCATGTAATCCGAAGCATCGCTCACAGCACGCATGCGGCCGCACACATCGGACAAATACATCGGTCAGGAGCATATTGTCGGCCAGGGAAAACTCCTGAGGCGCGCCATCGAGGCCGACAAGCTTTTCTCTTCCACCATTTTGTGGGGACCGCCTGGCGCAAGTCATCGCAAATACAACCAAAAGCCACTTCTTTTCCATCTCCTCTGTCCTCACAGGCAAAGCAGAATTGAAAACAATTATCGAGGAAGAATTGGAGCTTTGCTAGCTTCACAACATCGCAAGTTTGCTACTTGTGAAGGACATCTTTGAAACACCAAGATACGCTACACGAAGTATCCATTCGTTTTTACCGCTTTTACCCTAAAACAATTTAGAATCCCGCCCTCCAATGAGAAAACAGGGGGTGAAGCTGTAGCACTCTGTTCTTTTCTCAAGAATCCGTTCGGATAAATCAAAAACCTAGAACAGAGCTTTATTATCCGGAGCCGAAAGCAAGAGTTTGAGCCTCTCCAGGGACGCTTTGGAGTATCAGGTTACCCATCAGGTTTGTTCTCTAGAATGGGAGAATTTGAAAATCAAAACTAGCGTACCTCCCTTTCGGTTTTCGACCATATATTCCATTTTTGGATTAATAAAAAAACTTCCCCATTTTATGCTCGTGGGAGCTGTTTTATCCATGCTGGCGGATGTAGGGAAAGAAAATCCAGGAGATCACTGCAAAGATGAGCATGATTACGGCGCAAATCATTGCCGTGACCGGAGCTCCAAAGCTCTGGGCAACGGCACCGGTCAGCAGTGCTCCCATAGTATAGGCGCCATTCATTATCATGGCATATACGCCTGTTACCCTGCCACGCAGGGTGTCAGGGACTTCGCTCTGAATTAGCGAATTGTTGTTATTGGTCACCAGCATCATGCTCCAGCCGATAATTACCAAGATTCCAAGAGAAAGCGGAATCCAGCCAACCCACGCAAAAATAAAAAGAGCGATCGGCATAATCAAGCTACCGAGCATCCACAGTTTTCCCCGGACCTTTTGCCCACCCAGAGATGCCAGCATCAGTGCGCTAACTAAGGCGCCAAAGCCACGGGCTGATATCAGCAGGCCGTTGGTGGTCACGTCACCGTTCAACACATTTGTTGCCCAGGCCGGCAGCAGGTTCAAAAAGCCAAACCCGAAGAAGTTCACCATCCCAACAGCAATAGTCAGACTGAGCACTAGAGGAGTGGTAATAACGTAATGCACTCCCTCGGCAATTTCCCCCATGGCGGATGAACTGTGCACGGGCTGGGGTTCCATTTTAATGTGCATCAAGAGTAAAGCCACGATCACGGCAATAAAAGAAAGGCCATTAATTGTGAAGCACCAAGCCGCCCCGAAGGCGGCATAGGTGAGGCCAGAGACCGATGGTCCAACAACCGTGGCGATATTGTACATGGTCGAGTTGAGGGCGATGGCGTTATTCATATCCTTGCGGTCGACAAGTTCAAGCACAAATGAGATGCGAGCGGGGGCGTCAAAGGCGTTGGCTACTCCCAGTAGGAAAGCCAAGACCAGGATATGCCAAGGCTGGACAATACTGGCAAAATCCAAAGCCGCCAGGATGAAAGCCAGGATCATCATCGAGGTTTGCGTGATTACCAACAATGTCCGGCGGGAGATACGGTCAGCGACCCAACCTCCGTACAGAGAAAACACTAAGATCGGTACGCCACCCATGAAACCAACCAGACCGAGGTAAGTTGTGGATTTAGTGATCTGGTAGATCAAATACCCTTGAGCAGTACTCTGCATCCAAGTGCCCATGAGGGAAACCATCTGGCCGATGAACCAGAGCCGATAGTTGTAATGTTTTAGTGCTGCAAAGGTTTCGTTCAAATCAGGGCTTTCGCGTGAAACAATGAGATGATACCATTTGGGTATAATAACTAGGTAAAAATATAAAGAACCCGATTATTATGCGTTCCTCCAGTGTGCCTTTATAGGCACAACCCACTTTTTCTATCCCTTAGATGAAGAAATCCAAAAAGCCATCCCGTGGGACGGCTTTTTGGATTAATAGATTGGATCGCTAAAGCATTGGCAGTAAATATTCATATGCACTCAAAGCGGCCTTTGCTCCTTCGCCGACCGAAATCAGCACCTGCTCGGAAAAACTATTGGTCACATCGCCAGCCGCGAACATACCGGGTATGCTCGTGCGGTTGAAGTCATCCACAATAATGCGACCGCGTTCGTCTAGCTTAACCAAATCCTTAACCATACCAGAATTGGGTGTCAGGGCTTTTTCGACAAACATCGCGTCAGCCTCATATTCGACCGTCTTACCTGATGGATCTTTAAGCCGCAGTGCACGTGCATATTCATCACCCCTCACTTCAAGCACTTCATAACCCTGCAGCACCGTAACATTCTCCGCCGCCTTCAGCTTGCGGCCAAGCGGTGTACCAAATACCTTATCGTTATTGCACACCATGTAAACATGCTTCGCGACAATGGAAAGCTCTCCGGTTGAACGAAGTGCCAGGTCGTCATCGCCGATCACAATGGCGCTCCGATCAATGAACAACTGTGCATAACTGAGAGCAGAATAGCCCAGCCCCTTCATCATGAATTCCTTTTCGCCGGACACACCCATGCAGACTTGACGTGCACCGGTCGCGAGAATAACCGCCTTCGCATCTAATTCCGTCTCGCTTTTTGTAACGACAGCAAAACCACCATTCTTCTGACTTACCTCTTCCACTTCTTCCATGTGACGGGCGAAGTCGAGGTATTCCAATTCGCTGCGGAACTTATTGACAATCTCGAGTCCGCGAATGATTTGATAATCCTGGATCCAAGGCAAAGCCAAATGAAAATTAGTTTTACCGCCCAAGTCTTTGGTCAGGAGTAGAACGTTAAGCCGTTTGCGGATGGCATAAACCGCGGCGGTCAATCCAGCAGGCCCACCACCGATAATTATTAGGTCGTACATTAAATTCTTCCTTCCATCTCAATAAGCGGACTTGATCGTTTCAATGTCAACATCGTTCGTGCCTTCGTCAGTCGGCGGTTCGAGAATGAAATTCTTTTCCATCATCATCTGTGTCAGATCGCGCGAACGCTTGATGATCTGCGTGGCATTCTCGAATTCGGCCTCGTAAGTAGTCGGACGAGATGCTAAATTCTGTTCAACCGCCTTCATCGCCACTGCCGCGGCTTCACGAGGAAATACTTCCCAATCATCCATGTTGGGCAGGATATGATCCGCATCTAGCTTTTTGCCGACATGATCTGCTAGAGCCTGTGCGGCGGAAAAGCACATCTCGTCCGTGATTGTTTTGGCGCGGACATCCAGTGTGCCGCGGAAAATGCCGGGAAAGCCCAACGAGTTATTTACTTGATTCGGAAAATCCGAACGCCCCGTCGCGACTACTGCAACGCCCGCCTCCTTCGCTTCCCATGGCCAGATCTCCGGAACCGGATTAGCACATGCGAATAGGATGCCACCTTTTGCCATGGTCCTGACCCATTCTGGTTGAAGTACTCCGGGCCCCGACTTGGAAAGCGCGATCACTACATCCGCACCTTTCATTGCATCGGGAATGTCGCCTTGGCGCGCTTCGGCATTGGTGATGTTACACAATTTCCATTTATCTTTGTACTCAGCCTTGCGCATCTCGAGGTCCCTGCGATGTTTGCCGAGAATGCCTTTGGTGTCCACCATAAAGCATTTAGCTGGATCCGCTCCCCATCCGAAGATGAGGCGTGAGCAAGCTATGTTCGAGGCACCGGTACCTATGAAGGTGATCTTAACTTCGCTCATCTTCTTGCCAACGACTTTCAATGCGTTGATTAGTCCGGCTAAGGTGACAGTGGCTGTACCCTGTTGATCGTCATGCCAGATTGGAATATCAGCTTTTTCACGCAAAGTGTCAAGGATGTAAAAGCATTTGGGGTTGGCAATATCTTCTAAATTCACGCCGCCAAAACCGGGTTGCAACATCAACACGGTATTGATGATGGCATCCGGATCTTTGGTATCAAGCATGATTGGGACTCCATCCACGCCGCCCAGATATTTATAAAGCAAGGCCTTGCCCTCCATCACGGGCAGTCCCGCTTTCGGACCGATGTCCCCCAACCCCAATACGCGCGTGCCGTCGCTGACAACAATGACGGTATTCCATTTATTGGTGTAATCGTACACCAGATCGGGATTTGCCTCAATCGCCTTGCAAGGCGCGGCCACACCGGGTGTGTACCAAATAGCGAAATCATTGAAACTGTGCACCGTGCATTTGAGCGTCGTTTCAATCTTGCCGCGATAGAAGGGATGAAGTTTCATCGCATCTGCCGAGGGCTTTTTGGCTTTTGCCAGCAGTTCGTCAACGTTCATGGTTTCCTTTCTTGCGAGAGTGTTTCCGTGTACGCAACGCTTCGCATAAAAACTGATCGGCCTATCCTATGTTTTGATTCGGCGGACATAGAATCCGATCCATGATTCACGAAACCCGATTCCCGTTAGGCTGGGACTTTTTCGTTAAGCGATTGTGGCGCGATGAAATTTTTAGGAAGAATTCCTGCTTCGACGACAATACGTGGAATGATATCTTCCCATCCGACCGGCATAATATGCAGGCCGTGGATGCCCTGCTTGCCTTTGATCTTCTCGATAATTTCCAACGCGATTTTCACACCTTCTTCTTGAGCCCCGTGCGGCCCGCCTTTGTCTTCCGCTTCTTCCATACGTTTAATTATTGGACCGGCCACATACACGCCGGGCACTTGAGTCATGTAATGAGTCATTTTGGCGCTCTTGAGCGGTGTGATGCCAATCAGAATATAAACTTTATCAAGGATGTTCCGCTTGGCAATCTCGTTCAGCCAGATCTCCATTCGATCCGGATCGTAGACGAGATTGGTTTGGAAAAACTGTGCGCCAGCATTGACCTTCTTTTGTTCGCGCAACGCTTGGAATTTCGGTTCCGATGCAAATGGAGAAGCCGCAGCACCAAGAAAGAACTTGGGCGGAAACTTGATCTCACGGCCATCCAGGTAATGACCTTCGTCACGCATACGACGCAGAATCCAGATCATTTGGATGGCGTCCATGTCGTTTATATCCATGCGGCCGCGCGGTTGAGGCGCAAGCACGGGACTATCACCAGTGACGCATAAAACATTGCGCACGCCCATGGCTGTCGCACCAAGAATTTCCCCTTGCAAGCTGGCACGTGTACGATCACGCGCCGCGATTTGCAGGACAGGCTCTCCACCGTTTTCGATGGCAAACTTACTACAAGCCCACGATGTCATTCGTGGAGTAGCGGAAGCGTTGTCGGTAAAATTGATCGCAGTTACGTAAGGTTTAACGAGATTGATGTTATCAATCAACTTTTTGGTGGACATGCTCAATGGAGGCGTAATCTCGCAAGCCACAACAAACTCTCCAGCTTTGAGGTGTTTCTCCAGGTTTGATACAGGCTCGGTGTATTTCGGCGCATGATATTGACTATCGCCCTGCCACCAATTAGGTTGACGAACCGGTTTGAAGATGCTCTCCCACATTTCATTGCGAATACTAGCTGGCTTGAACAGCAAACTGTTAATGACTTTTCCTATACCAATCTCGTGAATACGTGCAAATACATCGCCCCACGTTTCTGTGCCAACCTTTTCCCAATCCAGCGGAGGTAGAATTTCGAGCAGGCGATCTTCGCGTCCCATCGCAAACGAACGCTCATAAATCTTGAACCAAATACATGGACGCGTTTTATCTACATAGCAGTATTCAGATGTTGATCCGCCGCATGGGCCGTTGCGTAAACCCTTGGGACATTCCATCGGACAAATGAAAGCTGTCTCTTGGAGCAAACAATTGCCACACATACGACATCCAAACGACGGACCTTTGATGACCTTTTCAAGTGTTGCCAAGGCACGGCGATTAAACGGTTCACGCTTGAAAGGTAGATAGGGTGGTTGCCAACGGCGACCAGGTGTAAATCCAGGCATCAGTCGACTCCTTTTAGGCGTCAGTTATGAGAATTTGCACTAACTTTCCATATTGGACGCCCAGAACTCTGCGGTAATTCGTCAAATATCAATTCCATCGAACATTATCCAATATGATTTTGCTCTCGTTCAGACCGAAGGTTATCCAGTGTCCTACAGATCGAAATCTTTCATTTTAAATGGAATATTCTTCAAACGCACCTGTTGGTCTATATTCTTATTTTAGGCGCGCGCCAGCGGATTACTAGTGTCTTTTGTCTCTATCCAATGGATGACAGACATCATTCTGCCTTCGGTGATGAGTTGTCAGCGTACAAATCCCCTATCAACATTTCGCCAGTTTTGCAAACACACTAAATTCATTGGAAAGCACATTTAAAATCGGCCTACTCTAATCACGGTCATAGCTTTTAGCCTGTTAGGCTTTACCGAATCACGTCAGAGCACAAAGAATGCTTCATCCTACGGCTAGACTAATTCGATCCAACCCAGGTATCGGCCCAACCACAATCATCCTACTTTTGTCATTCGCACTGCGCCACACATGTTATTTTGAGGCCCTGGTCATATACCACAAGAAGGACAATCATCATGATCAAAGGAGGATATTTATATCTAGTAGTGTTGTGAGAAAGGTCACATACTAAGAGCGACGATCCGTTAAAGCCTCTAAATTGGCTAGGGGAAGGACGGCGTTCATTCCACTGAGGAGAGGTTGTATGACCGAAGCTCAAGAAAATTTGTTGGCACCTGGTCCAGGTTCTCAAGCAGTTGAGGATCTTGGATTACTTCATGAAGTTGCCTCGCGTACGGCAGGCGTCTCGCGTCTTGAGATGTGCATCCAGTGTGGCACCTGCGGCGGCTCGTGTCCCTCGGCTCAAGCAATGGATCATACCCCGCGCATGTTATTCGCCATGCTGAGGGCGGGGATGCGCGAAGATGCTCTCAAGAGCAACACGCCGTGGATTTGCGTGTCGTGCTATCACTGTGTGGTGCGCTGTCCGCAGGAAATTCATATCACGGATGTGATGTATGCCCTTAAGAGCATGGCCATTGAGGCCAAGCTGTATCAGGACTCCACCGCCCCTGATTTCTCGCAAACCTTTATTGGAATGGTGGAAGAGTTTGGGCGCAGCTTCGAGCTGGGTCTGGCTTCCCAACATTATCTCAAACATTTTGCCTTACGGCTACCGAGCATGATGCCGATGGGCTGGGGTATGCTGAGCAAAAAGCGAATGAGCCTTATTCCGAAGCACATTAAACACATGGATCAACTTAAAGCGGTTTTAGCGCGCGCTAAAGAATTGGAGGCGAAGCCATGACGGACTATCTCCTTTACCCGGGTTGTTCGATGGAGAGCAGTGCGAGAGCCTATTATGATTCGCTCAAGGCGGTCTGCAAACCGCTCGGAATGAACCTGCAGGAAATCGAAGACTGGAACTGTTGCGGAGCGACGGAATATTTGGGCATCAGCCAGACGCCCGCTTATGCCCTGATCGCGCGCAACCTGGCGATTGCCGCGAAAGAGACCCAAAGCAGCCGGACATTGGTAGCTCCGTGCTCGGCCTGTTATCTCAACCTAGCCAAAGCCGATCATTATATGAAAGAACAACCCCAGCTGGGCAAGCGCGTTAACGAAGCACTGGCAGCTGGTGGGTTTTCTTATCAACCCGGCTCGCTCGACATTCGGCATTTATTGGATGTCATTGTGTATGACATTGGTTTGGATACGGTGGAGAAGAACGTAATCCAGCCCTTGACCAACCTGCGGATTGCACCCTATCTGGGCTGCATGGTGCCGCGACCCGATTATGGCCATCGCTTCTCGGACCATGAACAGCCGGTGGAGTTGGATTTATTACTCAAAGCGCTAGGCGCTCAAGTAATCGATTATCCGCTCAAGACGGAATGCTGTGGCGGTCATATGACGCAGATCGGACCCGCCACCGCCTTTGAAATGATCCGGCGGTTGATAGCCTCCGCCGATGAGCATGATGCGGACGCGATGGTAACAGTTTGCCCGATGTGCCAGATGAATCTTGATGCGTACCAGGAAGAGACCAACCATTTCTTTGGCACCGGCTACCACATGCCGATCCTGTTCTTCACGCAACTCATGGGACTGGCTTTTGGAATCGATCCCAAGGAATTAGGGTTCGGAGTTGAACTTGTGAGTGCCAGGAACGTTCTGGAAGCCATCGGCGTCAAAGCACCGCCGGAGACACCGCCTGCACCGCCCAAGAAACCACGGAAGCCGCAGGGACTTCCCATGCCTGAACCGCTCTCCAAAGGTTCCAAAGTTGATGCGCTGCAAAAGGAGCTGACTAAATGACTGAGAACCTGATCGAAAACGAAACACCAGCCGAAGGTCAGGAAAGAATTGGCGTGTACGTCTGCCATTGCGGCACGAACATCGCAGGCGTGGTGGATGTGGTGCAGGTAGCCGAATGGGCTGCCGCGAAACTAAAACATCGCGGCGTAATTATTGCGCGTGAATACAAATTCATGTGTTCCAGCCTCGGGCAGGAATTAATAGAGAAGGATATCAAAGAGCTGGGTTTGAATCGTGTAGTCGTTGCAGCATGCTCGCCGCATCTGCATGAAAAAACTTTCCGAAATGCCTGTGCCAATGCGGGACTCAACCCGTTCCTATGTGAAATGGTTTCGATCCGCGAACAGGTTTCGTGGGTACACACCGATAAGGTTGCTGCGACCGCCAAGGCCAAAGCCATGATCTCGGGCGGTGTGGAACGCGTCCGGCATAATACGCCGCTTCAGCCAATCACTGTACCAATCCATCCGGCCACTTTGGTCGTGGGCGGAGGTATCGCAGGGATTCAAAGTGCGTTGGAGATCGCGGACGCGGGTTTCCACGTTTATCTGGTGGAACGAGAGCCTTCCCTCGGCGGTCACATGGCTCAATTCGATAAAACCTTCCCGACGCTGGATTGTTCCGCCTGCATCCTGACACCGAAAATGGTGGACGTCGGCTCGCATCCCAACATTACATTATTGACCTGGAGCGAAGTCGAGAAAGTGGAGGGATTTGTCGGCAACTTCACGGTAACCGTCCGGAAGCGGGCGCGCAAGATCGATGAAGAACTGTGCACCGGCTGCGGGATTTGCCAAGAGAAATGCCCAAAGAAAGTCATCGATAATGTGTATGAGGCTGGGCTGGGATATCGCAAAGCCGTGTACACACCCTTCCCGCAAGCTGTGCCGAATTTCCCGGTAATCGATGTCCCCAACTGCACTTACTATGAAAAGGGAACCTGCAAAGCGTGCGAGATTTTCTGCGCGCCCAAAGCCATTCGATTTGATCAACAGGATCAAATCCTGACTTTGGAAGTCGGCAACATCATCCTGGCCACGGGATATGAACTATTCGATGCACGCCGCGTGACCAACTACGGTTACGGCAGGTTGCCGAATGTTTTCACGTCATTGGAAATTGAACGCCTCACCAACGCGGCTGGACCAACGAATGGCAATGTGGTATTGAGGGATGGAAAAACGGCGCCGCAATCCGTGGGCATCATTCACTGCGTGGGCTCGCGCGACCGCAACTTCAATAACTATTGCTCTGTGATTTGCTGTATGCAGAGTTTGAAATTCGCACATCTTATCCACGAACGGACCGGTGCGACGATCTACAACTTCTATATTGACATCCGTGCGGCCTTCAAGGATTACGATGAGTTCTATCAGCGCGTGCTGGAAGAAGGCACACTCTTCGTGCGCGGCAAGGTCGCCGAAGTATCGGATGTGCCGCGTACCGAAAGCGAAAAAGGAAAGCTGATCATCCAAGTGGAAGATACATTGGTTGGCAAACAACGCCGCATCCCAGTGGATATGGTTGTGCTTTCAGCGGGTCTCGAGCCGCGCAAGGACTCTAAAGAGGTTGCCAAGACGTTTGGCATCTCCTGCTCGGTGAACGGCTGGTACATCGAAAAACATCCGAAACTCGATCCAATTGCAACGATGACCGAAGGCATCTACATCGCGGGCTGTGCACAAGGGCCGAAAGATATTCCGGCAAGCGTTGCACAAGGTGCGGCCGCCGCGGCCCGAGTGCTGGGCAAGATCGAGCAAAAGGCAGTCGCGCTCGAACCCGTGCGCGCCAGCGTCATCGAAGAGAAATGCTCCGGTTGCCGTATCTGCAATGGCCTGTGTCCTTTCAACGCCATCACCTTCCATGAAGACCGTATGGTCACCGAGATCAATCCCGCGCTGTGCCAGGGCTGCGGAACGTGTGTGGCCGCCTGCCCCGCCGGTGCGATCACCGGTACTGGCTTCAGCAACGATCAGATCATGGCCCAGATCGAAGGCCTGCTAATGTTGAACGTCGAACCAGAACCGGCAGCCGTTTAGGAGATTCAACCATGACCAATCAATTTGAACCCACCATCATCGGCTTCACCTGCAATTGGTGTTCGTATCGCGCTGCGGATCTGGCCGGGACCGCTCGCATCAAATATCCGCCCAACGTCCGTTTGATCCGCCTGATGTGCTCGGGACGCCTCGATCCGACTTTCGTCTTCAAGGCGCTCGCCAACGGTGCAGATGGCGTGATGATCACCGGATGTCATCCGGGGGAATGTCACTATATCGAACAAAACTATAAGGCTCTGCGCCGCTTCCAGTTGATGAGGCGCACGCTTCAGGGCTTTGGAATTGAACCGGCGCGCATTCGTCTGGTTTGGGCTTCCGCCGCGGAGGGAGCCAGGTTCGCCAGCGAAGTCGCATCATTTATCGAAGAAGTGCGCGCCCTCGGTCCGCTTCATTGGGGAAAGAATGACAATATCCCAGTATTCATTGAAGCGACCGTCCCACAAAAAGAGGAGGTGCCTGCATGACCGCAAAACCGAAATTCGCAATGTACTGGGCAGCCTCCTGCGGCGGATGTGAAATCGCTGTGCTCAACACGAATGAAAAGATTCTCGATCTGGATGCCAACTTCGATGTCGTCTTCTGGCCGGTGGCGATGGATGCCAAATACAAAGATGTCGAAGCAATGGAAGATGGCTCGATCCTGCTCACGCTCTTCAACGGTGGCATTCGCAACGACGAGAATGAGCACATGGCCAAATTGCTCAGGCAGAAGTCAAAGATATTAGTTGCCTTTGGCTCATGTGCCACTGAAGGCTGTATTCCTGGATTAGCCAATTTGAGTAGTACGGATGAGATTGTTCAAACAGCCTTCAATACCATTACCACGGATAATCCGAATGGAATTTACCCGACGACTTCCTATGAAATGCCCGAAGGTGAAATTCATATCCCAACGCTTTTACCAGTCTTGAAGACTCTCGACCAAGTGGTGGATGTAGACTATTACATGCCAGGTTGTCCGCCTGAGTCAACCCAGATCGCGGAAGTGATCGATCTGCTCGTGCAAGTGGTGCAAGGCAAGGCTAAATTACCGCCCAAAGGCTCGGTGATCGGTGCGGGGAATTCCACTGTCTGTGATGAATGCAAGCGGATGCGCAATATGAAGACGATCAAAGCCTTCAACCGAATTTGGGGCATTGCCTCCGATCCAGCATTGTGCCTGCTCGAACAGGGCATTCCCTGCAATGGTCCGGCGACAAGAAGCGGATGCAAGGCGCGTTGTCCGAAAGCGGGTGCGCAGTGCATTGGCTGTTATGGTCCCGCCGAGGGCGTGGTGGACTATGGTGCGCGGCTGATCTCTGCCTTTGCATCGGTCCTGGACTCGAATGATCCCCAGGAGATCGATCATATCCTGGATGGGCTGGTGGACCCGACCGGCCAGTTTTATCGGTTCAGTCTGGCCGGTTCCTTATTGAAAGCCGCAGTCCCGGCCTGGAAGAAAGAGCAGGCCTAAATGACACAACGTATCACCATTGATCCCATCACCCGTCTCGAAGGTCACGGCAAGATCGAAATCTTCCTGAACGACGAAGGCGATGTTGCCAACACCTATTTCCAGATTCCGGAACTGCGCGGCTTTGAACGCTTCTGCGTGGGTCGTCCAGTGGAGGAAATGCCGCTGCTCACTAACCGCATTTGTGGTGTGTGTCCCGAAGCGCATCATATGGCCGCCGCCAAAGCTGCCGACGCGGTCTATCACATCGATCCGCCGCACACCGCCAAGATGCTGCGTGAATTACTTTATTCCGCCTTCTACTTCACCGATCACACCACGCATTTTTATGCTCTCGGCGGACCCGATTTTGTGATGGGTCCCGATGCACCAGTGGCCGAACGAAACATCTTGGGTGTGATTCACAAAGTCGGTCTCGAGACCGGTGGCAAAGTCATTCAGGCGCGCAAGTTTGGACATAACGTAGTCGAAATCATCGGTGGACGCAAAGTTCATCCATGCACTTCCATCCCCGGTGGGCTAACCAAAGGTATCACGGAAGACGAGCGCAAGCAAATCGAAGAGATGGGACGCTGGGCGATTGAGTTCGCCCAATTCAGCTTGAAACTTTTCAATGACATTGTTTTAGGCAACAAACAATATGTCGACATGATCCTCGGCGACTTCTACACTCATCACACGTACTACATGGGCACAGTGGACGAAAACAACAAGATCAACTTCTACAACGGCATGGTGCGTGTGGTGGACCCGGACGGAAAGGAATTCGTGAAATATGCACCGAAGGATTATGCTGAGCATATCGCCGAACATGTCGAGCCGTGGACCTATCTCAAATTTCCCTATCTCAAGAAGGTGGGCTGGAAGGGATTTGTAGACGGAAAAGATTCGGGCGTTTATATGGCAACGCCGCTTTCACGACTCAACGCATCAGATGGAATGGCAACACCACGCGCTCAGGAAGAATACGAACGCTTTTATTCGACCTTGGGCGGAAAGCCTGTTCATCAGAGGCTCGCCATCCATTGGGCGCGTCTGGTCGAACTACTTTACGCGGCGGAACGCTGGGTGGAGCTTGCAACTGATCCCGAGATCACTTCGTCAAACTTTCACACGATTCCCACCGAGAAGCCGACCGAAGGCGTGGGATGTGTCGAGGCGCCGCGCGGCACCCTGACGCATCATTACTGGACCGATGAGCGCGGCGTCGTGACCAAGGTGAATCTGGTCGTGGGCACTACCAACAATTACGCGCCCATGAGCATGTCCATCAACAAAGCTGCCCGCAGTCTGATCCAAAAAGGCACCATTGTGACCGAAGGCATGTTGAACAAGGTCGAGATGGCTTTCCGCGCCTACGATCCTTGTTTCGGTTGTGCCACCCATTCCCTGCCCGGGCAGATGCCGCTCGAAGTGACCATCCGCGATGCGAAAGGTGAAACCATTGAGGTTCTAAAACGTGATTAGAGTCTCGTTTTTGGGTAAACTAAATTTGTAAATGTCAGAAGGCCATCCAATCAGATGGCCTTCTGGTTTATTCATCTCCAAATGAAATTCCCATGTCGCGTGCTGTGATGACCGCATCCTCGTTGAGATCGACCCTGCGCGGAATAGCCAAAGCTTCTTCAAGAGGCACATCAGTGATTTGACCAGATCGCAAAGCGACCATTCGATCATAACCGCCGCGCGCTGCAAGCCTGACAGCCGCGGCGCCATAACGAGTCGCCAACCAACGGTCAAATGCGGTGGGCGTACCGCCTCGCTGCAAATGACCGAGCACTGTCACGCGTGTCTCAAAGCCTTGCTTTTCAATATAATCACCTACTATGTGACCAATGCCGCCTAAGCGCGGCACATAGATTTCATCCCCACTGCGCGAGAAGACCTCTGCCCCACCCAGCGGCTCGGCTCCTTCTGAAACCGCGACAATACTGAACAAACTTCCTTGTCCAACACGCTGGCGAATTTTTGAAAGAACGGCTTCGAACCTAAATGGGATTTCAGGAATCAAGATTACATCCGCGCCGCCTGATATTCCAGCCTGCAAGGTGATAAAACCAGCCTCGCGCCCCATCAACTCGAGTACCATTACACGATGATGGGCTTCACCAGTAGTATGCAGACGGTCAATCGCTTCCGTGGCAGTATCGACGGCGGTATCGAAACCGAAGGTCACTTCCGTTCCGCCAATGTCGTTGTCAATCGTCTTGGGAACACCAATCACAGGTATTCCTTTTTGATATAACTCATGTGCAATTCGCAGCGTGCCATCTCCGCCCAGAACAAGCAAAGCGTCCATTCGAGATTGCTTCATCGAATTGATCAGCTCATTTGACTTATCCACGATGACCTCTTTGCCATCTTGCATGATCTTGCGAGCAAAAGGATTCCCGCGATTCGCCGCGCCGAGGATAGTTCCACCGCGCGGCAAAATTCCGCTAATCTCCTTCAATCCCAAAGGGATGACCCCGCCATCTTTCAAGAAGCCATCATATCCATCCACCACACCATAGATTTCACATCCATAGCGCAGAATGGCCGTTTTTACTGCCGCACGAATGACAGCATTCAAGCCGGGTGCATCGCCACCGCCCGTTAAGATCCCAATCCGTTTCATTGCCAGTTTCTCCTAACAAATAGACTATTCGTTCCTATCATACTCCAATCCACAATCTTTCTTGCTTTTCGCAGACAATCCCCATATAATCATCTTATGCCAGAACAAAAGCCTGCAACCCGATACCAAACTTTGACGAAATGGCTTGTTCCTATCGCGGCCATTATTGCATTAGGCGGATGGATTTATATTGCGCCACCCGGCCTGATGGGCAAACTGGACGCGATCGGTTACGCGGTTTGTCACCGGCTTTCATCGCACTCGCTCTTTGTAGATGGAATCCAATTTCCTTTGTGTGCGCGCTGCACCGGCGAATTCAACGCCGCGGCGATCGCGTTGATCCTTCAAGGATTCATTAGCCGAAAGAAAAGCAAACTTCCCAATCGCGGCATTATCGCCGTGCTGATTTTTTTCTTCCTCGCTTTTGCGATAGACGGAAGCAATTCCTACCTCGCATTACTTAAGCAAAGTTACGGTACTCCGTTCATGAAGATTCCCAATCTTTACGTGACCAATAACGTAACCAGAGTCTTTACGGGAAGTGGCATGGGAATTGCAATGGCATCGGTTCTTTTTCCGATGTATAACCAGACGATCTGGCGTGTACCCGAAGATAAACCCGCCCTCGAATGGCTTCAATTCGGACTGTTAGTGGGCATCGTGCTTCTGTTCGACTTCGGCGCCTTGAGCAATCTTGACCCAATTTTATATTTTATTGCGACCCTGAGCACACTGGGCGTACTCGCCTTATTAGCGATGGTCTTCAGCATTGTCTGGGTCATGATCATGAAACAAGATAATGCCTTCGATCATCTCCACCAATTATGGCTGCCCGCCGTCGCTGGCTTGACTTTGGCTTTCATTCTCATCATCAGCATCGACCTGTTCCGATTCAATCTCACTCACACTTGGACCGGATTCCCCGGATTGACAGGATAAGAGGTCGTAATGGAAGCATTACTTGGAATCTTCTCAGCCTTTGGGCTTTCAGCCAGTGCAGGCTTGAACGCATACATTCCGCTTTTGGTTGTCGGCGTAATCGCTCACTATACCAATCTCATCAAACTCAATCCGCCCTACGATGCGCTCGCCAATCCATATATTTTGATTCTGATCGGAATCCTGCTCATCATCGAAATGCTGGCGGATAAGGTTCCGGTTGCGAATCACATCAATGATCTGATCCAGACCTTTGTGCGGCCCGTGGCGGGAGCGATTGTGTTTGCAGCAAGCACGAAGGTGGTTAACATCAACCCGATCCTTGCACTCGCTTGCGGGTTGCTGATTGCCGGAAGCGTGCATGTGGTTAAATCCGCGGCCATCCGCCCCATGGTCACGGCTACGACCGCCGGTGCGGGAAATGTGCCGGTCAGCATCGCGGAAGACGTTACTTCAACTGTTGTATCTCTTTTGTCCATCATCGCTCCGATTGCCATTGCCGTTTTGATTATGATTGCGATTGTGTTTCTATTGTGGTGGTGGGCACGTCGAAAAAGCAAAAAGGAAACCGCCTGAGTGCGGAAATTAATTTCTCTGGAGGTATAAAATGAACGATCAAAATCAACCTATGGATTTCAATCCAGGTCCTACGCCGACGCCAACGAAGAAGAACAACACAGCCTTGATTATCGCTATCGTTGTGATTGTTGTTTTATGTTGCTGTTGTGTTGGCGGGGCAGGCGCATGGTGGCTTTGGAATAATGGAGATAAACTTCTGCATCAAAGCAACAGCACCATCTTGCAAATGCTATAAAACATTGGCCTCCGTGATAAGCGGAGGCTTTTGTTATCTAAATAGTTGTTGAAGTTCAGCAAGGGCATTCAACGCTTTCCCTCGTTCAGACTCATTAAGCGACAATTCCTCAAACTCATCTTCGTCGAGCACAGTTTGTATTCCGTCGGCTGACACCCACAAGTCCAGTGCAAGATCAACATACGATACAACGCCATCGGTCAATATCGCGGGCTTGCCCACGTTACAATACCAGCCCTTGCGCTCGCCATCATCGCGGTCGTAAATCTCAAAGATGTTATACCAACGGTCGGTGTAAAACGTCTCAACAAAACGATCGTTCTCTTTCAACGTCACATTCACAAACGGCATATCGGGGCGATTGAAGAACGCTTCCAACACGACTGCATTCGGCTCGCGGCGCAATATCTGCCCGTCATATTGCCACGTTATTTCGTTCTTGAGGTTTTTCTTTAATACCTTAATAGATTCACTCATTGCAAACATTCCAACTTAACTTTGATTTCAAGCGTTTGCCCAATTTTCGGTTCGTCCTTCAAATAAAAATACAGACCATTATCCAGCGTAACTTTGAATTTGTCTTGCTGAAAAAGTACGTCCACAACGCATCCACGAATTTGATTCGCCTCATTCAACGCTTCAAGCGGGCGTACCAACAAACGAATCTTTTCTCCTGCCTGCTGCGGATGCCCACACTTCGCTGAAAACACACCAACCTTCGTTTCAACTTTCTTTCCACTAATTATTTTCCCGTCAATTATATTTCCCAATCCAAGAAATTGCGCGACCCAAACCGAGTTTGGCCTCGACCAAACATCCGCAGGAGTTCCTTCCTGAACAATTTGTCCGTCATGCAAAAGCAAAACGCGGTCAGCAATGGTAAAGGCTTCATCCTGATCATGAGTCACATAAATGGCCGGTATTTGAGTCCGATGAAGGATGCCGCGCAATTCGTTTAGCAAATCTTCGCGCAAAGCACGATCCAACGCGCCGAGCGGCTCATCGAACATCAGCAAGCGCGGACGAGGCGCAAGCGCACGCGCCAACGCCACGCGTTGCTGTTCGCCACCGGATAAGTCTGTGACTTTGCGGTGATCAAAACCGCGTAGATTTACCAATTCCAAAACTTCCACGAGGCGCGTTTTAATCTCATCGCTCTTCCAATTCTTCATCTTCAAACCGAAGGCAACGTTATTGAAAACATCCAGGTGTGGAAAAAGTGCGTAGTCTTGAAAGACCAGCCCAAAGTCTCGAAGATGAGGCGGCGTGGAAGCAAGGTTATATCCGTCCCACAGAATTTGTCCGGCATCGAAAGATTCGAGTCCGGCAATCATCCGCAGTAAAGTTGATTTCCCGCTGCCAGATGGACCGAGTAGGCAAATCGTTTCGCCAGTTTCTACAAGAAATGAAATACTTTGGAGAAGCAGCTGAGTTTCATACGATTTATCAATACCGCGTATTTCGAGCATTAAAATTCTCCCATGCCGGGCAGACGTTGTTTTTCAATGAACAGTATGCCAGCCGTTGTAAGCGCCATTAGTAGAGTTGCCATTGCCATGGCTTGACCATAATTCAAATCACCTGGTTGAGACAAAAAATTATAAATCGCAATGGGAATGGTTGGATAATCGGGGCGCGCCAACAGCAGAGTCGCGCCGAACTCACCGAGTGAAATGGTGAATGCGAAGGTAGCCGCGCTCAATGTGGCGCGGCTGAGAATTGGCCAATCCACATTTTGCCAGACGCGGAACGACGATGCGCCTAAAGTAGTTGCGGCCTGACGCAATCGGTCAGGGATGGATGCGATGGCAGGCTGTAGTGTGCGAATCACAAACGGCAAAGCGACCAATGTATGCGCCAATGGAACGAGCCACGGTGAAATCAACAAACGGCCAAAAGCTATAATGAATCCCAATGCCAATGTCACCGCGGATGCGCCGAGCGGAAGAATCAAAATCGGATCGAGAATCTTTTCAAGGCGTCCTGGCTTTGCAAGCGCAGACGCAGCGGGAAAGCCAAGCAACAAGGAAAGGATCACTGTTGCGCACGCATAACCCAGTGAATTTAGCGCGGCTTTTATCGGCGGAACGTAGAATAGCGTGTTGCGGCGATTGATGAATAGCTCCGTATAATAATCCGTGGTCAAGCCATAATGAACTGGGGTTTGCTGGGCACGGTCAGCTTCGAGACGAGAAACGGAACGAAGCGGAAGAGCAAGCATCGGAAGAATAAAAAATGTAAAGAGCAAAACGCAAAACGTGAAGACAAAAACCTTTTCTTTGAGAGTATTCGCTTTGGGTTTACTCGTCGTGCGCGGTGCAGATTGAACCGTGACGCGAGTCGAGAGGCGCGTGTAAAGAATCGAGAAAGCCAATGTGCAAAGCAATTGAATGAACGCAAGCAAGGCAGCCACCGGAAGATTTAACATTTGCAATGCTTGAACGTAAATCTCCACTTCGAGCGTCGCAAAGGTAGGACCGCCAAGCAAAAGGATGACGCCAAAGCTGGTGAAGTCAAATAAAAAGACGAGCAGTGATGCGGCCAAGATCGAAGGACGCAGCAAAGGCAATGTCACATTCCACCATACGCGGCGTTCATTCGCGCCGAGAGAACGGGCGGCTTGTCCCAATTTAGGATCAAGTCCTGAGAGCGCATTGCTGACAATGCGAATCACAATCGTGGTATTGTAAAAAACATGGGCCAGCAGGATCGCGCCCAACGTACCGACAAATTGGATCGGCGGATTGCTCAACGAAAACAGGTGCATGAACGTGAGATTGATCCAGCCGCGCGGACCGAGCAATGCATTGAATCCCGCCGCGACCACAACCGTTGGCAGCATAAACGGAACAGTGGTTAATGCGCGTAGAAGAGATTTGCCATGAAAGTCAAAGTGGGCAAAGAGATACGCCGATGGCAGGCCGATCAGCAATGTGAGCAGGGTTGATAAAGAAGCCTGATAAAAAGTAAAAAGTAAAACGTGAAAAGCAAGTTGAAGATTATTCGCTTTGAGGGTCTCAAAGCTCAAACCAAAAGCAAGGATGCGAAGAAATGGATAAAAAAATAAAACGCTGAGAAAAGTTAGCGGCGCGAGCCAAAGCAAGATTCGGCGGGGAAAAATTAATTTCATTTTTTTGTAGGAGCGACTGGCCAGTCGCCCCTACTACATGATTTATTTAATGCAATACCGCGCTTGTCCAGGCTTGGATCCAGGCATCGCGGTTCTTGGAAATATCGTCTGCACTCAGGATGGCAGGCTGGGAAGGAATTGGAGCATATTTCGTAAACGCATCCGGCAGAGGAATATTGAGTGCCACCGGATAAACTGCCATCTGTCCAGGGACATCGGCCTGGAACAAAGCACTTAACATGAAATCAACAAACTTTTGGGCAAGGGCGAGTTGCTTCGTCCCTTTGAGGATGCCGACAAATTCAATTTGATGGAAGCAGGTATCAGGTCCAACCACTGCCGCGACGGGCGCATCTGGAATCGGTGTCGAAGCCGACATCACATCATAAGCCGGATCGGTCGCATAAGAAACCACCAGCGCCTGCGCGCCTTGGCCGGAAGAACCGCTAAAGTTGGTATAGTAAGCCGTTTCCCATCCGTCTACAACGACCAGGCCGTTGGCACGCAATTGTTTCCAATAATCGAGATAGTTCGAGTCGCCAAAATGTTTAATTGTGGCAAACAAAAAGTCGAGACCTGGAGATGAGGTGGCCGGATTCTCCATCACGAGCAGCCCTTTATATTCGGGTTTGATTAGGTCTTCGAGGCTTTGCGGTGCGGAAAGATTGTGCGCGCTGAAATAGGCTTTGTCATAAACCACGCATACATAACCGTGATCCACGGGTAAAGCGCGGTTCGATGAGTCAAGTTGAAACTCGGCAGGAATATTTTTCAGCGCAGGCGAAGCATAAGGCTCGTAAATATCTGCTGAAATAGCCTCGGAAAGCAAGGTGTTATCCACCCCATAAAGCACGTCCGCCAGCGGCGCATCTTTGGAGAGAATGGCCTTGTTAAGCATCTCGCCTGCGTCGCCGCCTTTGACAAAAGTAACTTTTACATTATTGGCCTGCTCAAAGGCTTGGATCACATTATCACTCACGGCAAATGAGTCGTGGGTCATTACGGTGAGCGATTGTGGGCCGGATGGTTTCGGCGCGCAAGAGACCACTAAGAACAGTAAGACGAATAAGACGAGCAAAAAGCGTTTCATGGTTTTCCTTTCTACAAACGACAATGTATGGTGAGAAGCAATCCAGCTTCAATACTGACATCGGCAACAGCGTCCAGCATTTCATTGCTGATGCCGCGTGTCTTTTCGGGATAAAGAGTTTCATTACTTAGCGGCCAGCGAAGTCCATTCGTACGAATTCCTTTGACCGCACCATGCCACGGAATCAGTGAAACGATATCGCCGCGTCTTCCTTCGACTTTGATCTGGCCGCGGCAAAAGAAAGCTTCCTCCACCCCATCGTCAAGACGAACATCGAGAGTCGCAAGTCGAGAATCAGAAAGCAGGGAAATATTGCCGAGAGTTTGGTCGAGGCGTCCGCCCAATGTGCCAATCATCAAAATGGACGATGGACTTTTCTCGAGTGCACGGTTTAAAGCCAGTTCGAGATCGGTTTCGTTTTTATTACGTGGATATAACTCGATGAGGACATCCGCTTCTTTGAGTCGTTGCACTTCATCTTTTGTCGCGGAATCCATATCTCCAATCACAAGGTGCGGCATAATTCCCAGCGCGAGCGCGTGATGCGTGCCGCCATCCGCACAAATGACATAGTCATCGGCTTTTACGAGCGTGCGGGCCTTTTCTGCATTGGGTAATTCGCCATTGGCAAAGATAAGAATGCGAGTCATATCAAACAAAAAACCATCCTCAGCAGAGGATGGTTGTAATTTAATCGAGTTCCCTCCGCTGGTATTAACCAGATCAGGTGATGCGGGTCGAGCGTTTGACGCTCCTCTCAGCCTGTTCCTACGACAGGCTCCCCGTTCTATAGATTGTTAAGGACAAATATACTCTAAAGTTTTAGAATGTCAACCTTTAATTCTATTGCAAAGATGAACTCACATCAATCTCCAGCGGATGTCAATAGACGGTGTAATTGAAGTTCAGCTTCAGCTGGCGTAACGGATAGAGCGAAACCCCACTCCCCGATCAGTGATTCCTCTGTCCGTCTTTAAGAGCGCCTGATCATTGTCATTCAACGAACGAACATGCCGGTAAGTAGACAGGTTGCGAATCACTTTGCAGAGAGATTCCGCGCGGCCATTCTTCAATAATTCCGTCAGCAGAGTCTTTCGTTCATGACGATCATCCGGCAGCGGTTCACCCGGACTGGACAGAACGTCCATCAGTTTCTTGAATCCAGCCTTTGAAGTCGGTGGCCGTAGACGGTTCTCCAGCTTTTCGTCTGCTGGAACCCAAACCGTCATATCGCCGATTTGGACGGCATAGTACAGTTCTTTTTTGCCAGATAATACCCTCTCCTCCAACCGGACAACCTTCCCAAGTCCATACGTCCAGTGCATTACCGTATCACCTTCGTGGAAATTCATGACTACCTCCTTCACGATCTAATCAACAATAAAAAACGTCAGCCCTACAAAAGGACTGGCGCCCTGAGCTCGTCGATCCCGGAATATATCCTGATTATATCATTGAACCGCTGATATTCCACTCCCAGTTTTCAGAGGGCAATGCAACAGGATTTAGGAGAAAAGCCATGATGATTTTGATATAAGCTTGAATTTGCTCATAAGTTGCCACCTACATTAGCTAATTTAGCTTCTAGCTACACATTATTTGCACCGACAGTCAAATAAAACGAGATATCCAATGTTCTGTCGGCAATCCCCTTTGTCAACGCACACGACGTTTCCACTCCTCCTTCAATTCCAATTCACTCGGGCTGAGACCTGAATCAAGCGCCAGAAAATCAATCAGCAAACGATTGAATTTGGCGGTTTCATCAATCATCGGGAAGTGACCCGAACCTTCCAAGTTGATTTGATGCATGTGATTCGATAAAGAGTTGCTATTCCCTGCTGCGGGAACCGAGATGGAAGGATCGTTCTGCCCATAGACCAGCAGACAAGGAACATCTGTGTTGCGGAATTGTGTGAACAAACTATCCGCTTGAAAATTATTCATCGAGGCCGTGATTGCTCGCGTGTCCGATTTGGACGCGTCGGAAAGAGCCGTCACCGCTTCAGGCGTCCTACTCGAAAGCCAATCCACCAATTCGACCGCGGTCGAAGTGCGAAGTTTGGCATTGACCGAATTAAAGTCAAGCGGAGAATTGACCGCCATGATGCGATCTACACTGCCAGGTTGTTGCGCTGCAAAATAAAAACCCACCAGCGCACCGAGACCATGCCCGACGATTGCGATTTTGCCGATGCCCATTTCATCCAAGAAATCGACTGACCAGCGCGGCCTGTTGCTCAAGCGAATACCGGCTGTCATCGTGCGCGGTATCACCATATCCAAAGAGGTCAAGCGCATAGGCGCGGAAGGAGGTGGATGCCACTTGCATCGAAGCAATCCAGTATCGCCATGAGCCGATCCAGCCATGCAGAAAGACGATGGGACGACCGCGTCCCAAAGCTTCGTAATGCACAATGGCTTGATCAAGAAGAATGGCACTCATGGTTATTGTTAATCAGCCCTATATCTATCTCCATCAAAATTGGAGAGAAGTTATAGGGAGTAAAAATCATTTCCCAAACTTCGAAAGTATTGCCCTTACTCGATCGGTCAATTGATCGGGCGCAAATGGCTTGAGCAAATATTCTTCAGCTCCTGCGTCCAGGCCGGTTTGGATTTCGGATTCCTGTCCTTTTGCGGAAAGAAAAACAACCGGGATATCCTTTAGTTCAGGATTGGCTTTCATCACGCGGCAGGCATCATAGCCGGTCATACGTGGCATGCGGACATCCATAAGAATTAAAATCGGGGAATACGCGTGAGGCCATCTGCACAGCTTCCTCCCCATTGTTAGCGGCCACGACCTCATAACCCGCGAACCGCAAAGTGAACGCAACAAGGTCGCGGATATCAGGTTCATCTTCAGCAATTAAGATTTTTGGCATGTGACTCTCATTTATCCTTCTGAATAGGTAAAGTGAATGAGAAGATGCTTCCCTTTCCCGGAAGCCCTTCGCTCTTCATCCAAATTTTTCCATTGTGCATCTCCACCAACTGGCGCACAATAGGCAAACCCAGGCCAGTGCCCGGCGTTGCCAATACCAGCGGATGCTCGCCACGATAGAAGCGCTCAAAGACACGCTCCTGATCGGCCGGTGCAATGCCTACCCCGTTATCTTCCACATCCACTTGAATTTCGGTTCCATCTAAGGCATGAATGCCGACTTTAATAGTTCCATTCTCTGGTGTGTAGTGATAGGCATTGTCCACTAAATTATCAATCACCTGACGCACGCGTTCTGGGTCTCCCACCACACGCGGCAAAACTTTGGGAGCCTCGAGAGAAAGTCCCATGGGTTTGCCCTCCTCCTGTGAGCGCCGTAATGCATCAGCGATTACATCCTCGGCAATTTCTCGCAGGTCAAGAGGCTGGGGAGTTAAGATGACGCGTCCAGCCTCGATACGCGAGATGTCAAGTAAATCGTTAACCAAGATATTCAACCGGTCAATATTGCCCTTGACTATGTTCAGGAAGTGCGATTGGTTTTCATTCACGGCGCCGGCCGCGCCCATTAAGAGCACATCCACGTACCCTTTGATGGCAGTCATGGGAGTGCGCAGTTCGTGGCTTACCGTCGCGACAAACTCCGATTTCAAGCGGTCCACTTCGACCTCGTGGGTAATATCACGGAAGATGGATACCGTGCCCAGGAAATCATTTTGCAAAATGACCGGCGCGAGGTGGATCAGAGCAATGCGACCATCGCCCAATTCCAATTGTTCGGCGTACGTATCTCCGGGTTGATAAGAACTGGGTGATTGCGACCAGCTGCGGATCGTTTCCATCCATGAAGAGGAGGCCTTACCGAATAGACCTCCAAAGTCTTCAAGCGGTTGATCGATCACGCGGTCCGCTTTGATATCAAGGATCTTTTGAATGGACGTATTCAGGAAGGTTATACGATTGTTGGAACCGGTAACCAAAACGCCATCTGCTACTGCTTCCAAGATAGCTTGCGAACGACTGGCTTCCTCCTGTTCCTTGCGTAACATCAAACCGAGACGTTCAGCTTGATCACGGATAAGTTCATACAAATGTGCATTGTTTATCGCAACCGCTACCTGACTGGCGATTGCCTTAACAAGGTTCAAAGCATCAGGTGTGAAATAACGCACATCGCGATGAAAGACCATCAACACACCAATTACATCCTCAGCCACAAGTAATGGTGCGACAATGGTGCTTCGATGTTCCCGTGAAGTAGACCCGGATCGCACCCAGCGCTGATCAAGGCGCAAATCCTCAATCATGGCCGCTTCACGATTCTGGACGACCCATCCTGCCAACCCTTCACCCACTTTCAAGGTGAAGCCGCGCCCACTTTGTTCTGCCCTATCGGAAAGATAGCCATAACCGGCACGATAATGCAACTGGTTATCATCGGGATGCAAAAGCATGATCGTGCCTTGCTCCGCCCCAATGGCATCGTTTAGTAGAGATAATGTACGATTGAGGGCACGGTCAAGATCAAGACTAGATGAAACTTCCGTAAGGATGCGCAGAAGAGTTTCGGTATTCTGTTGTTCGCGTTTCAACTGCGCAGTACGCTCGATGACACGTTGTTCAAGCTCTTGGGCCAGGCGTTGCGTTTCGCCAAAGAGACGACCATTCTGAATTGCAACAACTGCCTGATTTGCAAGCGTACTCAAGAGTTGAAGATCTTCATCTGCATACGCATTACTCTGATAGCTTTGTGCAGAAAGCGTACCGATGGTTTTACTGCCGAGCGTTAACGGAACCGCCAAAACGGATGCAGGTTTTTCGCGCTTATCGCCAACCATGAAAGCACCCATTTTATCGGTCTGATCTGCATTGACCAAATTAAGCGGTTGGCCGCCCAAAATCACACGACCACTCAACCCTTCGCCTACAGGCGTGTGTGTGTTCGGTATGCGAACACCCTTATCTACCAAATAAACGCCTTCCACTTCTCTCTTCTCTTCATCCAGCAGGCTGATGACAAATGCATCCACCGGCATGAGACGGCCAACGGCCTCATGGATTGCCGCATAGATTGCCTCTGGGTCAAGGCTGGCACCGATCAGGGAGCTGGCTTGGTTGAGGATCGAGAATCGTTCCGCAGTTCTCACTGTCGACTGATACAGGCGGGCGTTTTCAAGCGCGATCGCGGCTTGGTTTGTAATTGTGCGAGCCAGCTCTATTTCTGTCAAAGAAAAGCGTCCATCGCCTACAATGTGGGCAAAAAGCAAAGCGCGCAGATTCTGTCCGCTGGACAAAGGCAGGACAAGCAAAGCATTTGTATCGTAACCGACCAGATTCATGATTGGTCGAAGATCAGGTTCAGCCGTGACATTTTCCGTGTTAAAGATTCCCTGCGATTCGCGTCAGGCGGTCAAATAGCGGCGCATCAAGCAGAACTTGTGGCAGTTCATATTTCGCCTCAGGGAGGGCCAATTTCCAAATTGCGTTGCCGCGCTCAAACGACACTGCCGAGGTACGAGTCGCGTTCAATGCCCGGCGCAATTCTTCCGCTGTCAGGCGCAGAATTTGATCGGCATCCAGTAAACCGCTGAGGGCGGAAGAGAAGCGATTGAGCAATGCCAGGCGTTGCGAGCGCTGATCCAAATCTGCGGCGCGGCTGAGGCTTTCTTCAAATAGTTTGGCGTTTTCCAACGCAGCTGCGGCCTGACTCGCAAACGTGGAAGCCAGTTGGATTTGCTCATGCGAATAGAAATACGACTGCCATTTTTCCAATGCTATCACACCGATCAATTCACCTTTGGAAATCAGTGGGATACCCAGCCAGGAAAGATGCGGAGCTTCAACGGGGGGAAAGCGCGGATCTTCGCGCACGTCAGGCACCGAAATAGGTTGGCTACTCTTGGTCATTTCCTTGAACAGGGCACTGTCCGCCACTGCAACACTCAAGCCAAGACGTCGTTCAGCATCCGGAAAACCGCGCACGGCAGCAACAGCCAGGCGTTCTTTATCGCGCAGCCAAAGTGTGGCCGTGTCGAAAGGCAGGACTGGAACAAGTTGTTCGAGAAGAGATACAATGAGTTCATCCGAGCGCAAGTTGGCGGTCATAACAGTCGCAACATCGTTGAGAGCCTGCAATTGACCTGCCCGTTCGGTCATGGCATGTACCAAACGAACGTTTTCAAGCGAGAGCGCCACCTGTTGAGAAAGCGAGAGCATTAAGTTTTCATCTTCGGAATTGAATGCAGACGGCGTGTTGAAATTATCCAAAACAAGGATGCCAAGCGCTTGATTAGCTACCAGAATCGGCACGAACAAACTGGATACGGGCAAACGTCCGCCGGTTGCCTGACGGTACAATCCAAGCTTTTCGGCTGGCAATGCGTAATCGCGGGCAAAATCAATTTCATCTACACACCGCGGTTTCTTGCCGGCAAAGACTATTCCTGGCAAAGCTTCGCCAACGCGATATGAAATCTGCACCATACTATTGTTGTCCGCATAACCGGAAACGGCATGAGGCGTAAGCAGATTACTTTGTTCATTGAACATCAAAACAGCACCGGCATGCGCCGCGGGCAATACGCGGCGGCTGCTATCGAGCAAGGCCCGGATGACACTTTCGGGATCCAACCCGCTCAGGCGGCGGCTAAAATCGAGCAAGAGATTAACTTCCTGTAATCGGCGACGCGTCTCATTAAGCAGGGAAATGTTTTGAAGGATAACCGAGGTCTGTCTGGAAATCTGATAATAGACCTGCCGGTCTTCTTCCGTAAAATCCTGCATCGGCTCAAGGCCAAGAGCCAGCATTGCCGCAATCGGCTTATTCTCTACGATGACTGGCAGACAAATTGCGCTTTTGGCGTGCAATTGGGAAAGCAATGGAACATCGCGCCATTCATTGCTTTCATCCAAGTTTGATATCAGAATAGGTTCACCAGTTTGCAAAACCGTGCGCAATGGATTCCGTTGGCCGAACAACGCCTCAGGATTGGTCGATCTTGGAACACTACCCAGAACATGAAGCAGACGCGGCCCTTCCGGAGCATTTTCTGCCACCACTGCAACCGCCATGGCTAATTGAGTCAAAGTCTCGCGCCCCAACGCCATCAGTGCCGACGATGAATCTAATTGTCGGCTTACAGATTCAGTGATCGCCAAGCCAGCACGCACGCGTTGAGCACGGCGATCCAGGTTATGGAGTGAAATCGTCTGTTCCAAATCCTTGTGGAGCAGAATCGGCAGATCTTTTTGTGTAACCTTAAGTAATCGTTGCTGGCGCTGGAAACCGGCAGAAAGCGAGTCGATTCGATTTTTAAGATCGTTGTATCGCATCGCATTACTGATGATCCACGCGGCCTGCGCGGCAAAGACTTCTGCAGAATCAATGGTTGCCAGGTCAGGGCGTAAACCATTGCTCGGCTCGTCCAAACTGATCAACCCAAGTGGATGGCCCTCTGCATCTTCCAACGGGATAAGCAGGAAATCATCTGGATCCCAATTGTTCTGCTTGGATTGATCCCCATGCGCATATTCCGACGCATAAACGTAATGAACCTCCGTTGGCAAAACAGGCGTTTGATTTGCTGGGATGTAATAGGAACGGCTGATCTTGAACTCAGGCTTCATCAATTGGAGAAGACCGGAATAAGGTTGTTTACGCGCCATTAATTCATTTAAGGTTTCTTGAGGAATACCGAGGCCCACGATGCGCCTCAACAATCCGCCGTCAGGCTCATAGACACTGACCAATACAACTTGAAATGGGGTCGAATCGCGGATGCCTTGCGCAATGACTCTCAAAGATTCGTCAAGTGAATCCTCGGAATTGATGGAATAACTCGCGCTTGACAATTTCACCAGTGTGTCTGCCCGCCGGCGCAAAATTTCTGAGCGTTGCAATTCACCTTGAATTGTCCAAGCATTTTTCAAAGCAATGGCAGTTTGGAATGCGAGAGCCTCGACAAAATCCAAATCCTTCGGTTTGAAATGCGCGGGACTTTCAGAATGGAGTTGGAGCAGTCCAATTAAACGCTTTTGATCGATAAGCGGAACAACCAATGCGGAATGTATCCCTGCATGTGGTGGAAAGAAACTTTCCTGGCCAAAATCTACAACCACAAAGGACTTTCCTCTTTCAATTGCGCTTCGCTCAAATGGAGATAAATCCAGATCCGATGAGCAACCGGTTGATTTGATCACGCGCGGGTCGTCTGCGGCCGCTTCAGGGTCCAGAAGAAGAACCGAGCCACAATCTGCCTTCATCGAACGAACACATTCATTGCGGAAAACTTCGAGCAGTTGAGTGAAATCAAGCGAGCTAGTCAATTCACGACTAATGCGCGCAATCGTAATCAACTGTTCCAATTGCTCATGCAGTGCCTGGTCTGATTGTGAACCGGCTCTGAGATTTTCGATCGTGGATGACAACTGCCCAGCGGCGGTTGTCGCAACTTGCAAATCATAATCAGTAAAGAAATCGGTTTTTCGACTGCCAAGAATCAATTCTCCGTTCAATTTTCCACGCATGGAAAGCGGTACAACCATTACCGATTCAATCCGAAGGTTTTCCGATAATGACTTATATGTTGACAACGCACGCGGATCCAAACTCAAACGACCGGTACTAAAAAATTGGCCACCCGCAACGGAATGATAATCATCATTTTCAAACTCGAATTGCTCAAGAGCTTTCCGAACTTCCATTCCCCTGCCCATTACCGAGTTCGCGATGCAATTTCAGTTGACCGCGCATTTCATCTGTCAAAAAGACCGCACCCACATCCGCTTGAAACAGGTTGGTCAATTCCCGGACAAAATACTTAAGTACCTCATCCAGTGTGCTGGCCGAAATGGTGAGGCTGACCATGCGTTGCAAAACGTCCGAGCGCTGAGTTCGAATATGATTTTGTTGAATCAACAGGGCATTCTCGATAATGGCCGCGGCTTGATTGCCGACAATATTCATCAGGCGCAATTCAGAATCCGAGAATGCGATCGGACCGCGGCGATGATGCGAGACCTGAAAATAACCCACCATATTTCCGCCCACCTGCAAAGGCACAAGAGCAGAGTCGCGCAGACTAACCGCAACAGCAATATCCGTTAACCCAAGCAAGCGCCAATTTTCATCTTGCGACGCATCCATGGTTAAGATGGGCTGTCGCCCGCGTAAGAACGATTCGGCGGGACTTCCGGGTGCAATCGACGCTCGATAAATTTCTACAATATGAACCGGCAAGCCATGGAACGGCACTTGACCTTCCAATGTATGTTTGTTCTGATCATAGATCAAAAAGCCAACAATGTCCGCATCGAAAAGTGGTGCCACGCTATCCACCAGCTGTGCAAATAAATCCTTCGGATCCTGTATGGAACCAGCCGCTCGCGCCAGATTCGCAAGCCCAGCCAATTCGGCGGAGCGCCGTTGTTCCTCTTCATATAATATTGAATTACGCAGAGCGACCGATGCCTGCCCCGAAACCAACCGCAATAGATTTCCATCTTGCTGAGTAAATGCCGCGCCGGACATCTGCCCCGCTTCGATTAAACCCACTGTTTCCCCACCAGCGATTAGTGGCGCACCTAGATAAGATTGAATTGCGCTAAAACTATCTTGCGCCTCCTGCGCAGTGAACGAGCGGACATCCGCTATGAAAAGCAGTTCCCTATCCTTAATGACTTTCTCGGAAAACTTTCTAAACTGGCTTTGCGATACGCGAACCAGTTTTTGCTTCAACGGATTCTCGCTTTGAAATTGATAAGAAATAAAGGCCTGTGCGTCTTGATCCCAGGCTTTGATCTCCAATAGATCGGCGGGAATGAGTCGGTTGAGATTTTCAAGAATGGAGCGGAGAACCGTTTCCAGATCGAGGCTTGAAGCAATAGCCTGACCAAAATCAGAAACAACTTTTAATATCGAAGAAGATGCATCTGCACTTTGAGTGGTAAGTGCAGGTGTCAATTCCACACCGCGCAATGAAACCAGCATCTTCGGATCCGGACCCGGCACTTGATAAGAAGTAAGTTCTGCCAATTTGCCATTAACGTTTACGCGCTTCTGGCTGGGCGATGCGCATACATCCAAAAAGTCCTCCGGCGGACGAACACGGCGCGCCAAGCGTTCTATATCCGCCACATCATTATCCTGCAGACCAAACCAGTTGCGGGCGCGAGGGTTAATAAACTCCACTCGCCCGCCAGTTTGTACCACGAGGACTGCTTCACTCGATTGATTGAAATCAGGAAGAACCAGGGAAAAATTTCCAATTTGTCCGGTGGTGGATACACGATTGGGAAACAGACGCACCAAAGCCCAGACCAGTGTGCCAAATACTAGTCCGGCGATGACCAACCCGATTCCCAAATCCATACCAGCGGACATTGGAAGAAACCTCTTAAGCGGTAGTTAGAGAATCTTGACGACGGGCATCCGCCGCCAGTTCAGTGATCTCACGAATATCTGCAAACGATTGCTGATTGGGCGATACTATACCAACAGACATGGTCATGAAAGGCATTTTTTCCATGCCGCCATCGGCTTTGGGAGCTTGCATGAAGCCTTGTTGTCGATCAATGAAATTATAGTGGGTTTGAACCTCAGCCGCGAAACGTTCTTTAACTCGTTGTTTGATGCCCGACGCAGCGGCATCAGTGGTAATCACAATAAAGTTATCACCGCCGGCGTGACCGATGAAATCGTTTCTCGTCCCGAGCTCGTCTACCACCTCGCCAATGACCATCGCGGCAAACCGCATCACATCGTCGCCGGCCACAAAGCCATATACATCCTTGAACGGATCAAAGTGATTGACCCGCATATCCAGCAAAGCCCAATCCTTTTCCCGAATAATATGGCGCAATTGTTCTTCAATCAATCGCCCGGCAGGTAATCCCGAACGCGGATCTGTGAGACTTTCGCGTTCCGACCGCCGGATGGCGCCCTGTACGCGCAGCTTCAATTCCTCGATGTCAAACGGTTTAGTAATGTAGTCGTCTGCACCGAGTTCTAGCCCCTGCAATCTATCACTGCGTTCGTCTTTCTGAGTCAGGAAGATAACCGGGATGTGGCTGGTGCGCGTACTTGTCCGCAAATGGCGGCAGACTTCATACCCGTCAATATCCGGCAACATGATATCCAGCACGATCAAATGCGGAAGCACGTGCTTTGTTTTCTCTAACGCATCGGCACCGCGGTGAGCAAGATCCACCTCGAAGTCCATGCCGGAGAAATAAATCTTGAGCATGTTGGCAATATCTACATCGTCTTCAACAACCAACAGTCGTGGCTTTCCCATAGAGCCTCCTCAAACACGCCGTAATTCTACAGAATGTGCCTGGCGAGTCGATCTGACCCGGAGGGCATTGCGGCGCACAGATTCAATTTGTTCTTCCGTCACTTCACGCTCAAACGAGCGGAATCCGCTCAGGCGAAATCCGTGTTTCTCTGCAATTGCCGTGATCTCATTCACACGTTCCAAAGTAATTTCCTTGCCAATCGTGTAATCCTCGAAGCGACCTTCCAATGCCAAAGCCATGGTCTCAGCCATGCAAGCATACGCCTTGCCTTCAGGAAAGCCAAAATCGAAATGAAAATTCACGGGGCCTGGTATATCTACCATTCCGCCGTCAATCACTAATATATCATCTCTAGCCGCCGCCACCATTGCAGAAACATCGCGGGGCCGGGCTACGTCGCAAATAACGCTTCCTGGTTGCAAATGCTCAGGATGAATAATATCATGAATAGCACTCGTCACTGTGAGAATCAACTGTGCTTCGGCAAGCCGACTCATATTCGTGCTGACGATTAATTCGGCCCGTGCTTCGACACCAAGCCGATCACGCAGATCTTTGAGCTTTTTCTCATTCCTAGCGATCAGGATCAGGCGTTCCACGTCACCCGCTAACAGTTCCGCACAGACGCGACCAATCGCGCCGGTCGCGCCGACAACTGCCGCCGTTGCCCCGTTCAACGAAATACCCATCACCGTCGCCGCATCGCGTATCGCTTGAACCGCTAGCGAAACCGTATATGAGTCGCCGGTAGTTACCGGAATGTCAAGATGTTTCGCGATGGTGACACCTGAGTCGCCGATCACCGATGTGAACGCGCCCAAACCCAGAATCTGTGCACCTAGCTGTTCGGCCATTCGTCCGGTTTGGATGATCTTACGGTAGACCGTTTGTTCCGGTAATTCCATCATGCGTTTCGGCGTATAAGGGCAAGCTATAAACCAGCCTTTGATCTGCTTGCCCGTTGCAGCAGATGTGATGCCTTCAATTTCGGAAAGATAAACCGGCGGGAAAAATGTGGAAAAGAAATTGATCTGGCCTTCCGTTAGGATTTTTCCAAGCAATGGATATTTACGGCTGACATCACGTTTCGGGTCAATGGGATGGATAATAAAAGCAAAACTATCCATCACCATGACTCTAATTCCTTATCCTTCTGGCGATGATACAAAGCCTGGTGTAAATTCCCCGACTTGAAATGATGATGATCACTATCTTCATAACGAACATCGCGGTCAATCACGCGGCGCTCCTTCGAGGCAGCTAAGACTACATCCGATTCAATGATGCGCGATGGATAAACGATCATGCCCGCACCAAGGCGGCAGTTATGTCCCACTGCGCCGCCCATCACGGGTCGGTTTGAAACGCTCAACCTTCCATTCCCGTCCAAAGCCTTCAAAGGCGCTGGAATAAGATTGTAATCGGTGAATGTGGAACCTGCACCGATGAAAGTATTGCGCCCCACTACGCACATCTGCAAACAAGTATTCTGCGCGATCATGCTGTTATCCATGACGGTGGTCATGAACAAAGCTGCGCGGAACGGCAGGAAGGTGCCATCCCCGACTACAGAAAGCATCAATTGCACATCCTGGGAAACATTGACATTGTTTCCGATGATGCAGTTCTCAATCACAGCTCCGGCATTGACCATGACATTATCGCCGATAGTAGTCGGCCCATGAATGACAGCACGCGGATCAATCACGCAGTTCTTGCCGACCTGGACGAGGTCCGAACACTCAAGCAGTTGCCTTCCTTCATAGATTGCCTTGCTGAGGACTCCCAACTTGAATGCCAGATCTTCATTGAGGCGTTTTTCAAAGCGCGCCCCGCGTCCAAACAAACCAAATACAACGTCGGCAATGAAGATATGCACCCAAGAATCAATCGCAAGCAAAGAACGCAATGGCACATGGAAAAGCAAATCGCCGCTTTGATCCGCCATATAAGTTGGAACATGATAATAGCCGATCTCACGCGATTGCAAATCAATCACCAGAGGGTCCACGTCCGCCACCGGTCCATTGGGGTAATACCATAAATCGGCAAGATAGATGCTTCCGGCTGGCGTGTAGGAGGTTGAAAGCGGTAGGGCATGTTCTTTAAATGCCGGATCATCCGCCGAGAAGGCGGCCCGCACGGCCCGCTTGCGCTTTTTGGCCTCGGTCATAAAAGTTCGAATGTACGGCTCATCGAAGAACAGATTGTCGCGATATACCAAAGTTGGTTCGCGAACGGGCGGCATAGGCATCCCCTTTTTTAATTCCAATTCACGCGTCACATAAGGGGCGAGCAGGTTGCGCTGCCACAGCCAAAGCGGCGCATTCTGCAAACGCAGTTCGCGTGCCGGTTCGCAAAACGGCATAATCACATTCGGTGCATGAAGAATGATTTTGAGCATGGTCTCTTAATTTTAATATAGCAGGGGCGGGAATATCCCGTCCCTACAATTTTGTTAAAGAATCCGACCTCTATGATAGAGGCGTTGGATCAATGACAATCGTACAGGCAGGGTCACCACGCGCAATGCAGGCAATCTCCTCAACATTGATTATCTTACCACCACTCAGCCAGTAAAGTGCCTCCTGCAATAGTCCCACTGCTAGCTGGCAAACCGGCTCGCTCGTCTTGCGTTCCCAGCATAACGGGCAACGCTCAATGTGCCAGAACAACTTATCATCCTTTTCTTCAATTCGAACAACCTGATCAGTTTGTTTATTGAAAAGATCGGCAAACAATTTCGCGCCGGTATAGATTTTTGTGGAGAGTGGAAGCAGGCGGAACGACATTGCCGTGATCCCGAGAGTGGAGCCATATTCACGCAAACCATATTGGAAGCAGGCGCGTCCGATACGTAAAGCTGTCCCGCGTCCGCCCTGGGGACCGTAAACCTGCTCCAGCGTTTCTTGAATCTGTGTCACGGCCTTGAATGGAAAAGTTTTTTCGGGACTTACCTCCGGATATGCGTCCGAGTAAGAGGCCAGTGAAGATAGATTGAGAACGGAACAGCTATCCTCCCTTCCGACCACTTCCTCCATCGCAAGCAGAATGATGCGTCCCATCTGCTCAGGATAAAAATATTCAGTCATAAAGTTAAATTGATCGGATCCGGCTCATCGAGAAAAGCTTTAAGCTTCTGGCTAAATTCGGTAGGTTCATCCAACATAATGAAATGGCCCGCGTTGTGGAAACATTCCACGCGGGCCTGCGGCACACCGGCTTGCAAAGGCTTCCATTGTTTAGGATCGACGATAATATCCTTGTCACCAAACATGCCTAGGACCGGTGTATGGATTTGGTTGAGGCTGGGACGCAAATCTGTCTTGCGTAGTGAGCCGATGCTGGCGAAGAAAGCCTGCATGGTTGTGCGGGAAACATCGCGATCCATCATTGTGGCCCAATTGCGATCTTTTGAATAAGCGGGAGCCAATAAATGATAAAAAGATTTATAGACCCAAATATTATGATAGGTGAGCCATCCAAATGCACGATAACCAAACACCTTGGGAAAAAAGAACAATGACGAGCCGACAATCGGAGAGCCAATGATTACAACCTTGCTGACTCGCTCGGGATATTTTATCGCAACGGCTAAGCTGACCGTCCCGCCCATGCTATGTCCCACTAATGGTGCGCGGGCAATTCCAAGTTGTTCCATAAATTGATTAACGAGGCCGACAAAGTCCTGTACGGCATACGTATCGCGTTTGGTGCCCGATTCGCCAAACCCCCAAAAATCTAAAGCATAGGTGCGATAGAACGCGCCAAGGTAAGCCATCGTTTCCTGCCACAATCCCCATGAGCCTTGATAGCCGTGCAGGAGAATGACAGGTCTGCCTCTCCCATAAACTTCGTAGTGAACAATTCCCTGATCAGTCGTTATTGAAGACACGCGATTCTCTCATGGATGCAGGAGATTATGCTTTCTAAAAATATCACCGCCGAGGACGCTGCCCTAGCGGTGATATTTTACCAAACAAACCAATTTTATTTACCAGATTCCATTTCTGCCAGAATACTATAAAGCAATTCCAACAAAACCTGTTTGACTTGCGTTTTATTGGTAGCCACGCAAGGCAACAACTTGGTCTTGGCATCCAGCCGCAGTGCATGCCGCATGTCCTCCAATTCCCATGCATCTTTTTTATCCTGCTTATTGGCGGCAACGACAAAAGGCGTAGGCGCATAGGCGCGGAAAGTCTCGAGAATGGAACGGGCTTCGCGGAAAGTCTCAGGACGAGTCGAATCAACCATAACAATAAAGCCTAACATGCCCTCCGAGAGAATCTCCCACATGAAGTCGAATCGTTTCTGGCCGGGAGTACCGAATAGATACAAAACCAAATCTTCATCCACAGTGATGCGGCCAAAGTCCATCGCGACCGTGGTCGCATCTTTGACGGATCGTTCCGCGGCGCTGGAAACTTTTCGCTCCGTTGCAACTACATCAATCTCGCTCACCGATTGGATGAACTGAGTTTTACCGGCGCTGAAGGGACCTGTGACCACCATTTTGACTGTTTTCATAATTCCGTTCCTTCCAAAATAAATTACAACTTCTGGATGCGCCCGATCAGTTTGTTGATGAGCGTCTTTTGTTCTTCTTTATCCTGCGTCGGGAACATCTTGGGATTCACGTGCGGTACCGCTTGAGCGCCCAGCGGCCGGATCATCTCAACCAGGCCCGCTTGAATCAAACCATAAACAATGCGGCGGATTTCCATATCGCTTAGCTTCGCCGCCGAAGCAATCTGCTTCATGGTGTTCTTCGGATTAATATACTTTACCACGCGCCATTCTTCGACGCTGAGATTGAGATTCGTCATCGGACGGTCGGTGAATTTGAGCGCCATATCGAGGCTGGGAATCTCATCCTGTAATTCTTCCCATTCGCGTAATTGACGCGAGCCTTCGATAATTAGATTTTCAAGATCAAGCCGCACATTGATGCGGTCATCGGGCGGAAGCATATCATTCTCGAAACGGAAGAAACCTTCGACCCAGGAAAAGAGGCGGCGGATCACATCGGTGAAATAACCTTGCAAATTGAGCAGAATATCTTCCTGCGAAACGTAACCGGCGTTGATCAGCAAAAGTCCGAGTTCTTTATCCGTCATCTGGCCGGAGCGTTCGGCAATCGCACGATACTGGTTGGCGTTCAACTTATTGGCTTTATGCAACACGAATGCCAAGCCGTTATCTTCCGAACCGATGCGGGCATAAGCCAGTTTGCCTTCCCGGAACGAGACTTGAGCTTGTTCGCTCGAACCATCCACCACGAGCGTGCCAGTCTTTTGCGCCAGGTTGATCAGGTTAAGCAGTTGAGTTATCGTGAAGTCACGCAGATTGCCGCGTAAAGCCATATTGCCTCTTCAAAGCCCCCGCGTTGGGAGCACATGGAGGAGATTATACTGCAAGAAATGGAGGCGTCAATTAATCGAATTAACATTCTTGTGAGGAAGAATTACAAATGTATGTTATAGTCCGATCGCTTTTTAGGAGAACATGATGCAATATCCTCCGCTTTCGTTAACCTTGATGCTGGCTTTCACTTGTTGCGCATTAGGTCTGGTGCTTGGGCTTGTAGTTCTAGGTTTTGTGCTTTCATTCCAAAATCACAAGAAGGATAAGGAAGAGAAAAAGAAGTAGTTTGCTTTCCCCACTCACCTCAACTCTCATGCTAAAATAGCACCCATGCGCTATATCTACTTTTCTCCACACTTGGACGATGCCGTTCTCTCCGCCGGAGGGCTGATCTACGATCAGGCTCAAGCAGGACACTCGGTTGAGATTTGGACGTTCATGTGCGGCTATCCTGATGGGACGGATTTAACCAATTTTGCCAAACACCTCCACACCTTGTGGGGAACCACATCCGCTGAAGAAACTATCCGCGTTCGACGCGCAGAAGATCGAAGAGCCGCGGCCACGGTGGGCGCAAAAGCTGTCCATTTTGACTTTTTGGATTGCATCTACCGCCGTGGCAGGAATGGCGAGTTCTTATACAACGATGCGATCATCTCTCCCAACCCGGCCGAGGCGGATCTGCCAGCACAGATCGCACAAACGATGGTCGCCTGGTTGAAACCGGACGATTTCGTTATCGCTCAATTGGCAATTGGAGGACACGTTGACCACATCATCGTGCGAAGCGCTGTCGAATTGCTTAAACGTTCGACGACATGGATTGCCGATATTCCATATCTGATGAATTATCCAGATGATCTCGCGCCGAAAACGGCGAGGATGAAGGATTCCGTTCAGCCGGTTTCAGAAGCCGGGCTCAAGGTCTGGCAGGAGGCGATTGAAGTATACGCCTCCCAATTCTCGACTCTCTTCGATTCTCCGGAAATCATGCACCAAAAGATCAGCGAATACTGGTCTCAAGGAAAGGGCATCTGTTTTTGGCAGCCTGCCCAGACAACTTAAAGCCGCGCTTGCATCGCCCTTTGAATCGTGATATATTAAGCGCGCCGTTGGAAATGGCAACCAATTGCATCCTGTACAGGATGCATATTCTTTAGTAAGGAAAGTATTATGGCGACTAAGTTCCTGACCAAGGAAGGCTATCAAAAACTTCAGGATGAGCTCGATCACCTGCGCACCGTCAAGCGCCAGGAAGTGGCGGACCGCCTACATGAGGCGATGGAGGGCGGAGAGCTCATCGAGAACGCAGAATACGAAGCGGCCAAGAATGAACAGGCCTTTGTCGAAGGTCGCATTCAGGAATTGGAAACGCTCCTAGCTTCGGCGCGCGTGATTGAGGAAGAAAAGGAAAAGAATCATCATCAGGCGGACATTGTGGAAATTGGCTCCACTGTAACCATTCAGGAACAAGGTTATGATGCCGAGACGTACACAATTGTCGGCGCAGCGGAAGCCAACCCACGCGAAGGCAAAATCTCAAACGAGTCACCTATCGGCAAAGCTATTCTGAATCATGAAGTCGGCGATGCCGTGCACGTCGAAACGCCGGATGGAACGTACAAAGTCAAGATCATCAAGGTCAAGTGACTACTCCCCACGGCTAAAGCCGGGAGCTTCTAAGGATTAGAACCTATGCGATATAGCCCTAGCGCAAATGATATTTCCACCACATTCAATATTATAGCACATTTGTTCCATAATCCTACCGCTTCGCGGAAGCGCACCTTATATCCCTACGCATAAATGCGAGGGCTTTACGGTGCGGTTTGGTAAACCGAGGAATAACTTTGCGGCCCCGCGCGTCTACAATTAGGCCGCGCGGGGCTTTTTGTTTAAGGACAAAGTATGCCAGAATACACTGCGCTTGAAAAAATCCGTTTGCAAAAAATCAATGAGCTGCGCGTCCAGGGAGTGGAGCCTTATCCAACACGGGCCGAACGAACACATACCAGCGCAGAAGCCATTGCCGAATTTGAAGCCGCTGAAAAAGATGGGCGTGAAGTCAAAGCGGCCCTCGCGGGACGCATTCGCGCCACGCGCGCCATGGGCAAGATTTCATTCGCTCACATCGAAGACGGCGCCGGAAAAATTCAGCTTTTTCTTCGCATCAACGAGTTGACGCAAGAGCGAGTCGACTTTTTCAATAAGATGTTTGACATCGGCGACTTCATCCAGGCATCGGGAGTGATGTTCCGCACCAAGACCGGCGAAGTCACGCTACATGTCCACAACTTCAAACTACTTGCCAAAGCCGTGAGTCCCTTGCCCGCTGACAAAGACGTGACGCAGGACGATGGTACCGTTGTCCGTTATGCAGCGCTAGAAGACGCGGAACTCCGTGCTCGTCAACGCTATGCGGACCTTGCAGTCAATCCCGAAGTGCGTGAGACCTTCCGTCAACGCGCGGTAATCATCAAAGCCTTGCGCGGATTTCTCGATGACAAAGGCTTTCTCGAAGTCGAAACGCCGATCCTGCAACCGATCTATGGCGGCGCGGCGGCGCGGCCGTTTACCACGCATCACAACGAGTTAAATCAGGATATGTATTTACGCATCTCGTTTGAGTTGTATCTCAAACGATTATTGGTCGGCAATCTTGAACGTGTCTATGAAATCGGACGCGACTTCCGCAATGAAGGCGTCTCCTATAAACACAACCCGGAGTTCACTCAATTGGAATTCTATTGGGCCTATGCGGATTACCTCAAGGTCATGGAATTGACCGAGCAGATGGTGGCCTATGCCGCGGAAAAAGTTACGGGCGGAACAAAGATCAGACATGGCAATTACGATCTTGAGTTCAAACCGCCCTGGCGCAGACTGGAAATGCGTCAGGGATTGATCGAAGCCTCTGGCATCGATATTGCCGAACATAAAACTGCAGAGGCGTTATTTAAAGCGATTGTCTCGAAGCACAAAGATAAAACTCCCGATCCCAAAGCGACGCGCGGCAAATTGATTGACTTTATCTTAAGCGAGT
The DNA here is from genome assembly GCA_963783295.1 of uncultured Chloroflexia bacterium. Lineage (GTDB taxonomy): Bacteria > Chloroflexota > Anaerolineae > Anaerolineales > Villigracilaceae > Fen-1038. The sequence continues at coordinate 343,596 of CAWAMX010000004.1, forward strand.
TCCTTGAGCCGACGTTGATTCAACCGACATTCATTTACGATTATCCGCGCGACATTTCTCCGCTTGCGAAATCCAAGCCGGGCGATCCGCTGACCGTCGAACGCTTTGAAGGTTATGTTGCAGGCTTTGAGTTATGCAATGCGTTCACCGAGTTGAATGATCCGCTCGATCAGGAACAACGTTTTCTCGAGATGGGACGCGATTATGCCGCCGATGATGAAGAGAAGCATCCAATGGACGAAGATTATCTGCGCGCCATGCGCTACGGAATGCCGCCTTGTGGTGGCTTTGGCATGGGCGTGGATCGTTTGACGATGTTATTGACGGATAAACATTCCATCCGCGAAGTGTTGTTGTTCCCAGCCTTGCGGAATGAAGAATAATAAAATTCTCATCCTTGGAGACAGCCTTACTCTGTTCATCGTCACGCTGATTGGTTTTGCAACTCACGGCGAGAACGGGATTTCTTTTTTGCCGCGCATGTTGACCACGTTCATTCCGCTCATTATCGGTTGGTTCCTACTTGCTCCGTGGTTTCAGTTATTTAATTCTGAAATAAATTCAAATCCCAAACAACTCTGGCGTCCTGCGCTGACCATGCTCTTCGCCGGTCCGCTGGCAGTTGTCCTACGCGGACTAATCCTCAACACGCCGATCATTCCGATCTTCGCCGTTGTGCTCAGCGCGACATCAGCATTGGGAATGATGATTTGGCGAACGGTGTATTTACTTTCGAATCGCAGAACTCACTAAGACTGCAAGCTGAGTTAGGCGTATTTATTACCAACCTTTATTTTGCCAACCTTCTTGTAAATCATTTCGGAATCGTTCTGACCATTGTTCTGATATTTCATCAGAAAGACGAGCAAAGTAAGGAGGGCTAATATCTACTTTCGACGAATCCAATTCCAAAAACTTCAAGACATTTCTAACGGTTTGTTCATATTCATGGATAAAATCTTCATAGACTATCGTCAATGGAATTATGCCTGCTTCTGAGAAAAATTCTTGAATTCCCGCTTCTCTCATTGAACACTCACAAAACAAGTGATTGATAGCGTCAAAGGAGTATTCGTTAATCAAGTCTACAGATTTCGGTTTTTGGTTTCTTTCCCTATGCCATTCTTGGGTTTTAATTGCTTTCCACCAAGATACAGCGAGACGGACTTTGTTTCTGCAAGTCATAAAAATATGGCGGCCGTTTGGGAAAGCACAATTCCAAACGGTAGCTGATGAACTATTTACTTTAGAGCAATCAGGTAAATTGCTAAAGACATCCAATAATTTACTGAAATGAGGCTGGTAAAAACTAAATTTTATTCCAAAGACGCCATTCGGTGTGCTTCCTAATTTCCATAAGTGGTTTTTAAGTTCATCATAATTTTTTAGATTGTAATAGCCAAGGAAGTTTTTTTCATCAGTTATATCAAGCCATTCACTGGGCTTTCCTGCAATACCCGTGGATTCAAGGGCTTTAAAAAGTAAAGTGCTTCCTGTTCGTTGGCTGAACCAGATTATGTATGATATTTTGGGTTTCAATTGCTTATTCCGTTTATTGATTTAGTCGCCTAACGTGTGATCATATTATGCTGTGCAATCTAATCACCAAATTGATTAATAGTTAGTCTGCAATCGGTTAGAATTGAACTCAGTATAGCAAATCGGCCAATAAATTACAATGGACGAACCCGCCCTCATCCAATCCGCGCAACGCGGCGACCTCGATGCCTATAATACACTCGTCTTGCATTATCAAGATGCGCTCTTCAACACCGCCTTGCGCATCCTCGGCGATGACGATCTCGCCGCCGACGCAACGCAGGACGCGTTTCTTTCCGCCTTCCAACATCTCAATTCCTATCGCGGCGGATCATTCAAAGCCTGGCTTCATCGCACCGTGACGAACGTCTGCTACGATGAACTGCGTCGCAAGAAACGCCGTCCCACCACGGCGCTCGAACCCGATGGCGATGACGGCGATGAAATGGATTCGCCGCGCTGGCTGGCTGATCCGCATCTCACGCCCGAAGGGCAAACCGAAGCCGATGAACTCGAACACGCCATCCAGCATTGTCTCGATCAACTTCCGGTTGAATTTCGCGCCGTGGTTGTGCTCGCCGATCTTCAAGGTCTCGATTACGCCGAAGTCGCCGCGGCAATCCGCGCTCCGCTTGGCACCATCAAATCACGTCTGGCCCGCGCTCGCCTCCGCTTGCAGGAATGTCTGCAAGGCTTTGCGGAACTTCTGCCTGCCCTGTTTCGTCTGAATGAGGAGCGATCATAAATCCCCGCGATCTCGAACTCCTCTCTGTATATTTGGATGGACAACTCAATTCATCGGATTCCGCGCGACTCGAATCCCGCCTCGCCTCGGACGAAAATCTGCGTACCGCTTTAGATAATTTACGTTCCACTCGAAGCTTGCTCCGTCAACTCCCATCTCGACGCGCGCCGCGCAACTTTACTTTGACTTCGCAAATGGCAGGCATCAAACCACCCACGCCGCGCATTGTCCCTGTTTTCCGTTTTGCAACCGCGATAGCAACTTTCCTATTTGTCATTACTTTTGTAATCAATGGATTGATTTCATTATCGGCTCCGAGTCTTGCTGCGGCTCGAGTTCCATCAGCAGTTGGCGCCGCGGCTCCGTTATCTGCTCAACAGGAATCTGCTCCAGCAGCTCAAGCACCGGCACTGCCGCTCCCAGCGGACACGATAACAGAAACTCCCGCATCTCGCATGATGGCTCTTCCGCCAATGACAATGGCAGCTCCTGTTTCGGCAGGTGCTGGCCCCGCGCCAATGACAACAGCAGCTTCCACGCCTGAGATTACTTTGAAATCCGTACCCTCTCAACCTGAGAATAGCCAACCAATTCGTGTTCAGAGAAGAGCAACAGTACCGTTTGATGTTGAAATATTATTTGGGATTCTGGCTCTTGGGTTTGGTATCACAGCTTGGATATTGCCGCGCAATAATGAAAGTAACTTTCATAAAAAATGGAACAAGAAATAAACTTTTGTCCGCGTTGCGGATCAACAGTCAGCTTGCAGGAAAAGTTTGGTAAGCCGCGTGCAGTTTGTTCGAATTGTGGCTGGATTCATTTTGCTGATCCGAAAGTTGCCGCGGCAGTTCTAGTGGAACAAGATGGACGCGTGTTATTGGCCCGCCGAGTCAATGAACCGTTTCGCGGGCTGTGGACTTTGCCCGCCGGTTTCGTGGACGCAGGTGAAGATCCAGCACGCGCCGCGGAAAGAGAATGCTTGGAAGAGACCAGCCTCACGGTCCGCGTGACGCGGGTGCTGAATGTGATCGCCGGACGCGAACATCCGCGCGGCGCAGATTTCATTATTGTTTACGTTGCGCAATTTATTTCTGGCATTCCTCGGGCTTGCGATGATGCAGATCAAGTCGGATGGTTTGAACGGTCCAACCTGCCGCCGTTGGCATTTCGCGCGACAGAAATAGTTTTGAGTGAAAATGAAAATAAATAACTTCCGATTTTTTTCTTGGCTGATCTTACTCCTTGCCGTGGGCTGCACCAGCATTACGCCGACCCCAGCAATCTCTGCCAGCAACCTGACCACGTTCACAGATCAGAACAAGTATTATCAAATCCAACTACCGAAAGATTGGAAACATGAGCAATCTTCGGGCAACCATTATTATATGGATACATTTACATCGCCGGATGGCAATGCTGTGATTCAAAATATTACCTATGACGATGGCACGCCGATTACCGGTACGACCAACGCGCAATATGCGTTGAACTTGCTTGATAAGTATTTTAGCGCAACGGGTCAAACAAGCTCGATCAGCGTCAGTGATACCAGCATGATGAACGATGGCAGCGAACGTTTGAATTGGGCATCGGCTTCCACAGATGCTTCGGGTATTTCGTTTATCGAAGTCAGGAACCAAACCTCTTTCCTGATTTTTACAGTGGAATGGAAAAATAAATATAAAAGCCAATACTTCAACATCCTCGATCAAGTGACGGCAAGCTATACGGTTCCATAATATGGGCTGTGTATGTTGTCACCTTGCATCATCCCCTCCAACTTTTCCGTTTAAATAAACGGTAGTATAAATCAACGGTCGGGCAACGACAGTTTTTCAGTTCAGCAAGCGAATCTCCTTTTGGAGGAGCAATGCAGGCATCATCGAAGAATTCATCGCGGGGATATTTTATCGGCGTCAGCGCGACGGTACTATTATCGACCACCGGTATCCTCATTAGCTATCTAAGCACAACTTATCACCTGCCATCGCTGGTGCTGGCTTTTTGGCGAGATTGTTTCGTCGTGTTCGGTTTGATCGTGGCATTTGCATTGTTCAGCCGCGCACGATTTCAATTGAGTGGATCGCATTGGAAGTTTTTTATTTTATATGGCCTTACGCTTGCACTATTCAATTCGATGTGGACGTTCTCGGTTCAATTTAACGGTGCGGCGGTCGCGACGGTATTGGCATACAGCTCGCCTGCCATAACAGCCATCCTGTCACACTTGTTTTTTAAAGAAGAGATCAATCAGGCTAAACTAATTTCGATTGTTTTAAGCCTGGTCGGCACGACACTGGTCTCAGGCGCGGCGGATCCTTCCGCATGGAAAGTTAACTCGCTGGGAATTTTATTCGGCCTGCTCACTGGATTTCTTTACGCCTGTTATAGTTTGGTAGGCAAGGCCGCGGCGAATAAGTCCATTGACCCTTGGTCGACCATGCTATACAGTTTCAGCAATGCGATTATCTTTCTTTTTCTGTTCAATCTCATCATGAATACCCTCGGTGGACAAAGCCTCTTCTCGAATTTCTTATGGCTTGGAACATCTCTTGGCGGATGGGGAATTCTATTCTTCCTCGGCATCGGTCCAACGATTGGCGGCTTCGGGCTTTATTTGGTGACTCTTAACTATCTGCCTGCCACTGTGACGAATTTAATCGCAGCCCTAGAGCCGGCTCTTACTGCAATCTGGGCCTATTTCCTTCTTCACGAGCAACTAACGCTCATCCAACTTATCGGAAGCGGGCTGGTGATTGCCAGCGTGATCCTACTCCGCCTCGGCGAGGGACGCGGCGCTACTGCCCCGATTGCGGATTAGGTGGAAGAAAAATTTCCTATGACCCCGGAATCGATGCAGGGCCCGGCTGAGGATGGTTATCTAAAATCAATGGTGGACGCGGAGATTGATTGAAATCAAAGTCGAGACTCAAGTTGCCAAGAATTGATGCATTCTCGCGTACATCGGGACGCGGGTCAGGACGACCATCCGTCGTCGGATCGATGCGCTGACTATCCAGGAAGTCGTCCTCGATAAACTTGACATACGCATCGTGGCTCAAGACTTGATGGTCAATATAACCCTGTTTGGCATACGGGCTGATGACGATGCCTGGCACGCGCAAACCGTAACCATTCTCATCGACTGTCGGGGGGACAACGTGATCATAGAACCCGCCCCAATCGTCCCATGAGAGGAAGATGGCCGTGCTGTCCCAATCGGGGCTTTGCATCACCGCATCGATGAGACGCGTGACATAGTTCTGTCCAACGCTAATCAACGCCGGTGGATGTTCGCTTTCAGCATCGTTCGGTGTGATCCAGCTGACATTCGGTAAAGTTCCCGCTTTGGCATCTTGGAAAAAATTCTGCGTACTTGTGATATTCGTAAGTTGATTATCTTCCTTGACCGTATCAAAAAAGGGCAACGGATTCCAGATGCCGGGAGTATTTGCATCTTGGTGCACCGGAGGACAATCCGCGGCATCATTTGCGCAATCGGGTTGGTTACCGGTTGCGATATAGTATTTCCAGGTGACGTGCTGCTTGAAAAGTAAATACGTCAAATCGGTCCAGGCATAGTCAGGCGATTTGCCGCTCGGAGGTTTTCCTCCCAAACTGAAGTCTGGTGGGAAATCAGGGTCCTGCAAAGCATTGACACAGCTCATCGGATCACCCACCTTACTGCATTTCGCCGACCATTCCGAAACCATGAAAAGATGCGCCGGCAAACTCCATGAGGCATTCGGCTCAAACAAATGGTCCTGCAAAACAAAGTTCTGCGCATACTCCCAATAATTGGGAATCTCACGCGCATCGTGCCAGCCCATGATGTCCGTAACGCCGCCACAGGAGGGATCATCCGCATTCTTACAACCCGTCGGACTACCCTCTGCCTGTGCTATAAAACCATCCATCTTGCCGCCGTCAACGTCAGCGGTGAAGTTGTTGGCATCATGTGGACCACCAAAATTCTTATCAGCAGAATCATGGAACGGATAAACACACTTTCCAGTTTTTGGATCGTTCAAACAGACAGTGAATTGTCCATTGGCACGCGGCAGACCATCTGCGCCCGGATAAGTTCCGAAATATGAATCGAATGAACGATTTTCCTGCATGATGATGACAATATGCTGAATCTTATGAATCCCCTGTAGTGATGTTCCGCTTTGAAGTAGAGCTGGAAACGAAGAACAGCCACCAATTAGAAGGCATGATATGAGTACGATCAGGGTGCGACATATTTTAGTCATGGTTCTCCACTTTTTTGACACGCGACGATTTCGCGAAAGGCGCAATTCTGCAATCCGTCGATGGGAGTGTAGCATGCAACAAACAAATTGTAAATTCCACCACGGCAAATAGGTGACGAATTACAGCAGCGACCGTTGTGTTTACAGAATAGGTGGCCCGTCCATCTTTTTCTAATAAGATTGTCAGTTCCTATCCATTGACAGCACAAATAAAGCGGTGTAAAAAGATACCGACTGGTCGGTTTTAATCACAACTCACCCTCTCTAAATAGGAGACGGGAATCGAAAGGAATTATGCAGCAACGCAGCGAAGAGACACGCGCTCGAATCATAGAATCAGCGGTCAAGTTATTTTCCGATCGCGGCTTCAACGCCGCCAGCGTAGATGATATTTGCGAAGATGCTGGAATCAGCAAAGGCGCGTTTTATCATCATTTTGAAAGTAAACATGCACTCTTCCTGGCATTGCTTAATGGCTGGCTGAAAACAATCGATACCGCCATCCAAGCGTCCAAAGACAAAACCGCCCCTGAAACGTTCATGCAAATGACGGAAGCCTTCCCATATATTTTTGAAACGGCAGGCAATCATTTACCGATGTTCATGGAATTTTGGCTGCAAGCCAGCCGTGACGAAAAGATCTGGCAAGCCAGCATTGCGCCGTATCGCCGCTACCATAAGTATTTCACATCGCTGATCAAGAAAGGCGTGGATGAAGGTTCATTCGTAGATGTGGATCCGCAAATCGCATCACGCTTGATCGTTTCCACGGCGATGGGATTGTTATTGCAAAGTCTGCTCGATCCCAAAGGTGCAAAATGGGAAAAGGTAGCGCGCGAAAGCACGACCATGTTATTAGATAGTTTGATAAAGAAATGAGGCAAGTAGAATGATTTTAGTTACCGGCGCGACCGGACATATTGGAAATGTCCTCGTCCGCAAGTTGCTCGAACGCGGTGAAAAAGTCCGGGTGTTGATTCTGCCGGAGAAAGCCGCGCCCCGCTTCAAGGTCTGAATGTTGAAGCGATGGAAGGCGATGTGCTCGATACCACTTCCCTTTTCAAAGCGTTCCAAGGCGTGCGCGGAGTCTTTCATCTCGCCGGAATCATTTCGATCATGCCTGGAGAAAATCCTTTCGTACGCAAAGTCAATGTCGAAGGCACACGCAACGTGATGCAAGTCGCAAAAGAAGCTCACGTAAAGAAGATCGTGTACACGAGTTCGATCCATGCCATCCAGCGCGTGGAAGGTGGCTTGATTGATGAACGCCTGCCATATGATCCAGATAATGCGTACGGCGAATATGATCGTTCAAAGGCGGAAGCAACACTCGAAGTTCAACAGGCGGCTCAGGCGGGACTGGAGGCGGTCATCGTTTGCCCAACCGGGGTCATCGGCCCGTATGATTTCCGCGGCTCGATGATGGGCTCGGTCATCCACGATGCGGCTTTCGCCAAACCAACTCTTTATGTGGACGGTGCCTATAACTTTGTGGATGTGCGCGATGTGGTCAATGGAATGATCGCGGCGTTCGATAAAGGCAGGCGCGGCGAAAGTTATATCTTATCCGGACAAAAAATTTCGGTGCGATATCTGCTCGAAACCGTGCGTGAGATCACGGGGAAACATTTCTTCCAAATGAAAGTGCCATTTGATCTGGCGGAGTTCGCGGCACGCTTTACGCCGTGGTATTACCGAAAGTCAAAATCCACGCCACGCTTCACGCCGTATTCATTGGAAGTGCTGCAAAGCAATTGCAACATCAGCCATGACAAGGCGACGCGCGAACTGGGTTATCACCCGCGCGTTGTGTATGAAACCATTGCGGATACCGTGAAATGGTTTTTTGAAAATCGTCATTTGCTAACAAACAGCTAAAGGAGAGACCAATGAAAATCGTTACCGATTGTGCCGCGGACTTGTCGGCAGAAGAATTGAAAGAATTTGGTATTGAGCAAGCGCCGCTTTACATTCAATTTCCAGAGGGTGAAGTCAGTTCGATGGATATTTCGGCGGACGCGTTTTATGATCGGCTCGAAGCGATGCAACCGAACATTCCCACTACGGCCATGGCGTCCAGCGGAATCTTCGCCGAAATCTATCGCAAGGTTGCAAAGCTCGATAAAAATATTTTTTCGCTTCACATTTCATCCGGCTTGAGCGGAACGATCAATGCTGCGCGCGCCGGCATCGAAGAAGTCAAGCGCGAAGCGAATGTCGCGTTATGGGACACACTTACCTTATCCGGCGGCGAACGGTTTCAAGTCATCAGCGCTGCACTGGCCGCAAAAGCCAATTGGACGATGCAGGCGATTCAAGAACGGCTGGCAAAAATCCGCGAGAAGACCGAAGTGATTTATACGCTCGATACACTGGATTATCTGGCACGCGGCGGACGCATCGGACGCGTTAAAGCGATGGCTGGTACGTTGTTGCATCTCAAGCCGGTGATCCGAGTCGATACGGATGGCAAATACAGCACCGTCACCAATGCGCGCACGATTGGCAGAGGCATGTCAGCAATCACAGAACATCTCTTAAATAAATATGCCAATGCGCCGTTATGGGTGACGGTTTTACATGGACGCTTTGCAGATAAGGCTGAAGAGCTATCGAATGAACTCAAAGAAAAATTGAACATTGCCAAACTTGAAGTGATGCGCATCTCACCTGTCCTCGGAGTCCATACCGGACCGAGTGTCGTCGGCGCAGCGGTTGTGCCTCTGGAAGTGATGGATGGTTTGATGTAGTCATCCAACTTTTCGCATACCGCCTCTTGACAAATAGACAATTATCTATATAATTCACATCGAAGGTTATCGATATGACTGCTGTAGATGCCGTGCTGTTCGCCAAAGCCATCGCCGACGAGACCCGTCAGAAGATCATGAGTTTGTGTTGCTGCACATCGCTCTCGGTCAACGAGATCGTCGAGAAGACGCACGTCACGCAGCCCACCGTCTCGCATCATCTCGCCATTTTACGCGAGGCGGGACTGGTCAATGTGCGCGAAGATGGCAAGCAAACTTTTTATTCATTGAATCAGGATCGCATCGTAGCTTGCTGCGGACATTTGATGATCAAGTTCGCACCTGAAACCAAGACCACTGAGAAACTCGTCGAAACCATTTCAAGCTAAGAAGAGCGGACGCCAAAACGCGTCCATTCTTTTTGCCCAAATACATAGACAACCATCTATATAAGGAGAAGCTCATGACCCAAAATCCCGATACCATTCACGAGAGTGTCCGCGAACATTATGCAGGACGAATCAAGAACTCCGCTTCCTGCTGCAGCTCCGACGCATGCTGCAATCCTCAGAGTAGGCTATATCCGGCTGATTTGCTTACCACGCTGCCCTCCGATATTTCATCCACCAGCTATGGTTGTGGCGATCCGGTCACGCTCGCAAGCTTGCAGCCCGGTCAGATCGTGCTCGATCTCGGCTCCGGTGCGGGTCTCGATTGTTTCTTGGCCGCCAAAAAAGTCGGCGCAATGGGCAAAGCCATCGGCGTGGATATGACGCCCGAGATGATCGAGCGTGCACGCGCCAGCGCGAAGCGCTTGAACATCACCAACGTGGAATTCCGTCAGGGTTATCTCGAAGATTTGCCGGTGGATGCAAACAGCGTGGATGTCATCCTCTCGAATTGTGTCATCAACCTTTCACCCGATAAAGCCAAAGTTTTTAGCGAAGCCTTCCGCGTGCTCAAGCCAGGCGGCAAACTGGCAGTATCGGATATCGTCACCGATGGCCCGCTGCCAGAGTCGATCAAGAAAAGTATGAGTGCCTGGGCTGGTTGCATCGCGGGCGCATTGGATGTGAAGGATTATCAAGCCGCAATGGAATCTGCCGGGCTCATCAATATTTCCGTAACACCCACTTACTTTGATGATGCCATCATTGATGAAGCGATAGCCGACATCGACCCATCCCTTGATCTAAAATATTTTTCGCGCGACAAAATTTCTAAGACGGTCTTCAGCGCAAAGATCACAGCCAACAAACCATAAATAAAAAGGTCTCCTGAAAAAAAACTCAGGAGACTTTTATATTAAATCCTTTGTTGAAAATTAATCAGTGGATGCAACTTGCGCGGCGGGCAATGCATCATGATCCGGCAAGATACTTTCTGCATCGCGGATGGCTGGCACAAAATATCCCGATAGGCCAACTAACATCATGCAGAGTCCGCAAATAAAAATCAAGAGCGACATGCCGCTTCCGGGTCCGGAACCGAAAGCGGGTGCGAAGAAGCGAGAAAATCCACTCGCTTGATTCTTCATCGCAGGCTCGAGCAAAAAGTCCGATAATGTCCCGCCAATAATCGGCGAGATAGGCTCGGCAAACCATGCAATCAAACGCCGTGCAGTAAAAACGCGTCCCTGCAAATCGGGCGCGACCTTGGCTTGCCATATGGACTGATTTGATCCATTGAGGAGTGGTTCGACGAGTCCTCCCAAAAACATCATCGGAATCCAAATCGGCAAGCTGCGCCCAAGCGCGAATAAAACGCAATCAAAAAGGCTGAATATAAACCAACCCATCAATACTCCGTGGACACGCTTTTTAAATCCACCCCAAGCACTTATCGCAATTCCACCAATCACCATTCCAATTGCGCCCGCCGACTCAACAGAACCAAGCATTAGGCTATTCTGTGAAGTGCGTGCCAAGACCATGGGGGCTAAGACCGTGAAAGCGATGCCTGAAAATATATTGCCAAAGAAGAAGATCAACTGCAAACCCAGCAAGCTGGGACGCGCAAAAATATATTTGAATCCAAAAGCGGCTTGTTTCAGAATGTTTCCTTCTGCCTTCTGCCCTTCAGCCGTGCGCGGCGGTTGAGGAATGAACACAATAATCAAAGCCAGAATCGCAATCGCAAACGTGAGCACGTCCACTATCAGGATACCGCTCACGCCAATAAAAGGCATTAACGCGCCAGCCAGCAAAGGTGAGACCACACCAGGTCCTGCCTCCACCAATGACATCATACCGTTGGCACGTGTGTATTGTTCTTTGGGAATCATCGTACTGATCGCCGCGGAATACGCAGGCCATTGGAAGGCAGCGCCCGCGCCTTTGATAGCGGTAATAATATAAACATGCCAAAATTGCAAATGACCACTGGCATAAAGAATAAGCGCGATCAAAGAAGCCAGCCCACCGACGATATCGCTAATCATCATCATCGTCTTGCGATTGTAACGATCCACCATGACTCCCGCGATCGGAGATATGATCAGTAACGGAGTGATATAAGCCACCTGCACGAATCCCATCGCGGTCGCAGATTTGGTCTGTTGATACATATAAATGGTAAACGCAAAAGCGGTCATACCACTGGCAAGGACAGAGATAATTTGTCCAAGCCAGACGATGGTGAATCCAAATAATCCACTCAAGCGGGGCTTTTCTTGTATTTGCATTCTCGCCTCATAACATAAACGAGTCCGAAGTTATCGACTTCGGACTCGTTTTATTTTACTTCCATTTGGCCTATGTATTATCAGGAACTTCACCTAAAAATCGAACGGTCAATAATGAAGCGACGCTTGGAATTCCAATATAAACGGCACAAGCCAACAGCATCGCGCCTGCCAGCAGGAACATGGGCGCAACACTCCAATGCAACATCACACCCGCAATCGCCTGCGAGAGTGGCATCAATCCAAGGTTGGCGAGCACGATCATACTCATCAGTCGTCCGAGCATTTCTTTTGGCGTACTGCGCTGTAAACCGGTAATCAATAAAATACCGAGATACCCATTAAGCACTCCCAAGATGAACATGTCAACAGTCGCAACCGCGGTGATATTGATCCATGCCATAGCGCCAAGTCCCAGGCCAAAAAAGGCAAACATTGCCACGCTCAAGACCTTAAACAGCCTCTGTGATAATTTCGGCAACACACCAGACAGAATGATGCCCAGCAGGTTGCCGCCAGCATAACCGGAAATGATCAAGCCATACGCCGCGGCGCCCTCAGGGAAGCGCGTATTTGCCAGGTACGGCACGCCCACAAGGATCGGTCCGCCAAATGCAAAGTTGGCCACTGCAATCAAAATAAACATCGCACGCAAGGCCGGATCCTTGAACATGAAAACGATTCCTTCACGGATAGATTCGAGCATTCCGACCGCTCCAGCCTCTTGATTCGAGGCCATCAATTCTCCTCCGGTTTTCATCATCCACAATGTGACCACTGAGACCAAGAAGGTGAACGCGTCGAATGCCATCGCCAACGCCACGCCGATTTTCACATCGCGGAACGCAGCGATCATGACGCCGGCTACGGCGGGTCCAACAAAACTGATGAGCGACATACTCCCCTGCATCACTGAGTTCCCAGCTTGGAGATCTTCCGATGGAACCAGATGCGGCGTCATGGACATCGCAGCCGGTTCGAATGCACCCGAAACAACTCCCACTATGAAACCGTAAATGTAAATCATCCATATTGGCAAAGTTCCAGTCAGAACTTGCACTGCAAGCAAAGCCGAAATGAATAGCCGAATGACATCAGAAATCAACATCACTCGACGCGGCGAAATCCGATCGGTGATCGCACCGCCAATCAAAGTAAAGACCGCGCGCGGTATCCCACCCACCGCCAGAACGATACCGAGTGCCAACGGATCGCCGGTCATTTTCAACACGAGCCATGACAGGGCAATAAAATGGAATTGATCGCCGAGCAAGGATGTGCTTTGTCCAATCCAAAGAAGGAAGAAATCGCGAATTACGAATACGCGCTTCATTGGGTTGGCGGCAGCAACAGGTTGAGCAATTGATTCAGCCATAGATCTCCAAAAGAATCGATCTATTCTCTTGGTTTTCTAAAAGACAAACAATACAAGTCGCCGCCTGAGATGTCTTTTACGTGCACTTCCTGCATTTTCGGTGGCAGGAGATCAATCGGTGCCGTGATGGCTTGCGCGCGGCTACCATACCACCCATCCATGACCGGAATGCCTTGATATCGTTGCGCCAGCTCTTCGTTTTCATCGCCAATGACAAACTTGGTTCCCGGCTTCGCCACGCGGATCATTTCACGAATCGCCGCAGCCCGATCGTTGAAAAAGTTAATTCCACCGAAGTGAAATACCACGTCGAAGGATTCTTTTTTGAACGGCAGGCATTCAGCGTTTCCCAGAAAGAGCGCAATCTCGAGATTCCACTTTCTCATATTACGCTGGCATTGCTTCAACATTCCCCACGAAATATCCAATCCAAAGTATTGGGCAGTGCGCGGCAGGAATTGCAAATTGCGTCCCGTTCCCACTGAGACTTCCAGCACCCGGTCGCCCTCCTTCACTTCAAGTTCATCGAGATATTCTCGCAGGCGGGTTTCAACATTCATCCCCTTCCAATGCGAGTAAGCCGAGGTTGAGAAATCATAGAGCGGAGCGAAACGGTCATACATGGACTGATATTTTTTATTCGATCCCGATATGACTTCACTCTCGAGGAACACCGGAATGCCTTCGCGAATTGGAAAGCGCCTTCCGGTTTTTCGATTAACGAGAGATTCTTGTTTGTGTCCGCGCGAATCAAAAGTAGTTTCTACTTCGAGCTGATCATGTGTAATCGGATCACATAACAGTTCAAGATGAAAGTCGGTCAATTCTTCTTTCGGTTTTTCAAACATGGTTATCTCCAGAGATTTGCTACCTAGAGAGCAGACGATTGGGTCGCACTAAGTAAGGATTTAGAAAAGCCACAGAATAGTTCGGGTTCTTCGAAATTGGGCACATGCGCCGAATGCTCGAACCATACGATTCTTTTTTGAGGCGCTTTCAATTTTCCGGCATACTCAACGACTAACTCAAAAGGCACGTTATAGTCTCTTCGACCAGTGCAAAAATAAACAGGCACTTTCATTTCCGGAACATCCTGTATTATCTTCACCCTGTTTTGTTCATCTTCAAGGGTTGAGAGAGAAAACATTGCCCCTGCAACGAATCGGATGATGTCGAAGGGGCGTGTGTCTTTGAGTGATATATTACGAAAGAGTATGTTCCAAAGGCTCCCTTTGTAAGTCACTCCATGGAATTTCGACAACCAATCTCTTTGGACGCCGCCGTCAATTAATTTCGCATAAGGCGGTGGTCCGATTTTTTCAAGTTGTTGGATTGCCTTTTTGTTGTTAAGCCGTTTGGCTTCGTCCAAGGTGAATTGATAGGAGATCAACTCACCTCGCTCCATATCAACTACTTGACCTATCCCGATATATGCGCGGATCAGATCGGGTCTTTTGGCGACCAAATACACTCCGACAATACTTCCCCAAGAATGCCCTACAAGAAAAACTTTATTTTGTCCAAATCGCTTTAATAGGTACTCAATTAATTCCTCGGCATCTGCAACAAAACGTTCGATTTTCATATCTTCTTTTCGAAGTGAACGTGAGTATGATCTGCCAGCTCCTCTTTGGTCCCAATTCACCACAAGAAAACTGCTTTCTAATTCTTTTTGTGATTTCCTCGACCAAAAAATTTGTGCGGTTCCTGGTCCACCATGCAAGAAAAGCAGGATCGGGTTGTTGATATTGTCCGATCTCAATGATATCCATTGAGTAACGCCGCCAAAGGTGAGACTTTCAATCTTATCAATCTTATCAATTTTTGTTTCGCTTAGGCTTTCTCCTTGCTTCATTACAATTTCCTTCCGCATCAATTTATCAATTCGGTTATTCCACGTAAATCTCCACATGTTCGCCGTCTTCATCGTCGGTGACATCAATGATCTTGCCGGTCACGCCGGAGCGCAACGCATCCATCACAGATGACATATCCACGCCTTCCACTTCCGGTGCGAAATGCGCGCCGATCTTCAAGCCGGCGTCGATAAGTCCCAGCGGAATCTGAACCGCGGCTTTCGAGCGACCCGTTGCGATATCTGTCACGCGAATGCGAAGCCAATGTCCTGCCGCCGCCGACCGTGATGAATTCGCCATTCCTGAACGACGCCCGTCGCTCAATGCCGCCAGCAATTTCGCACCATCCTCCGCATTGATTTTTCCTTCCTCGATCATTTTCAAGATTTTCAGACGTTCTTCTGAGTTTGCCATTTGTTCCTCCTACCCAATGTAAACCTGCACACGTTCACCGTGCTCGGCTTCATCTACATTTACAATCAACGGTTCTTTCGCTGATATTCCATTCGACATTATTTCAATGATCTCGTCCACATTGGCTTGTCTCAAGCCTTCAATGTTGTTTCCAAAGTTGCGGAGAAACCAGCTTGCGAGTCCAAGGGGAAGCGGAAATCCAAGTGTGATGTTATGCGGCCATTCGCCTTTCGCTTGTTCCACATTCACATACAACCATCGAGAGGTTCGGGAGCTTGCAAACAATGCGATCATCAAGATTCCCAATAAAAGTGGAAGCCACGCGGAGTAAAACCAGAATCCATAATTCGATGTGTTGACCAATGTATACATCCAATAAGCAGAAAAGATGGTGATCAACACACCGATCCACAATGGGATTTGCCAGAGTCGACGAGCCCGGCGGGCGACTTCTTCAAATTCAGGTGCGTTAGGCTTCTTTGAATCTGATTCTGCTTCCGGTCCGGATGAAGAGGCGGGCTCGGCTTCGATAATTTCCAGCTCCACTGACGATTCGTCCAATGCCTTCATCAGCTGCATGGCTTCATCCGCGCTGATCTTTCCTTCTTCAACCATTTTGAGAATTTGTTGCCGTTCTTCAGAAGACATCACTCACCACCCTCCAGCGCTGCTAGCAACTTATCCGCTTCTTCGGATGTGATTTTCTTTTCCTGCAACATCTTTAAAATTACCATGCGTTCTTCATCAGACACTGGCTGGTTTGCCTCTTCGGTTTCAGAAGTATTCAAACCAAAATTGAAGGGTCGTGAAGATGAATTGCGCGGCGGAATAGGCTGTCCAGCATGATGCATTCTTAGTTGTTCAATATTTTGCATTCTCGATTCCAAATGGGCAGAATGAGCCTGGCGCATCTTTCTTTCGACCTCTCGAACTTTACGGTCGGCTCGGCGCATTGCTTCATCAACTTTGTGTTGAACCTTTGCCGAAATATCCACACCAACTTTTCCGCCTCGCGCGCTCATCGCAATCTTGCGAACATTTTCGGTTTGCGCCTCGCCGCCGATCACGCCCTCCAATGAAACTTCGCCGGTTATATTTCGCAGCACCACATCACCACCGACGAAAGAAACTTCAACGTCGCCGTCCAAATTTTCCACTTTCAAATCGCCGCCGACGTAACTGACGGTCAGGTTTGCGCCGCGCGGCACGGAAACATTTAATTCACCTCCACAGGATAGGGTCACTTGATCATTATCCTGCTCAATGCGGGGCGTATCATCACTGCGAACTTCGAGGTCGGCGCGTTCCCAGCCTTCGACAGTCAAGTCACCGCTGACACTTGTAATTTCAATTTCAGGTTTGGACCCCAAAGATAAAGTTTGAGTGGTCATGATTTACTCCTCACCGCGTAACATACGCATAGCATCTTCAGCTGAAATCTTGCCGGCATCCAAATCTTCAAGAATGGAATGCCGCTTCTCTTCACTGACATCCGGCGATTCATCTTTACCGAGTTCATATCCCATGGCACGGATAGTCTCATGCAAGCGATTGCGAATGGTTGGATATGATAGATTTAATTCCCCTTCCATACGATTGATCTTTCCTTCGCATCGTACAAAAGTTTTGACAAATTCAATTTGTTCGGCAGTCAAACCTGGAAAGGCACTATTTTCAAAACGGCCTTCGATAACCGTATCGCACGTATCGCAATGATAACGGGCTACCAACAGGTTATCTCCACATACAGGACATTTGTTCAAAGATGGTTTCATTTTTTTGCCTCACTAATGGAGATAAATTGTCCTCGCGAAACTTGATCGAATTTCCAAAGGAGATTAATCCGTCTCAGATACGCGCCAAAACGATTTTAGCCACCTTTGTCTCCTCACCTTTACATAAGCCACTAGAATACACAGCTCGTCCTGTAGATAGGTGTGAGTGCGTTGATGGGTTTCACATTCGTCAATGAGTTGGTCACGATAAAACATAATGGTCTCCTTTGCTCCTAACTTTTGTTAACTTTACGAGTATTATATTCATAATATTTATTTTGTCAAGTGATATTATTAATATAATCAATCATTTATTTAATTTTATGAAATTAATTATTATTTTATTGATTACTTTGCATCTAAATCTACCAAATTTTCAAAACTAAAGGTAGCAATATTATCAACAAGAATCTATAAAAGTCTTGACATCGAACGCATGTTCAGGTATTATTCATAGCACAAATGAGCGACTTATGGTTCTTACTATCGAATCACTTTGGCTCAGGAGGCACAAATGATGATGGTTCGAAAAAGCAAAGGAATAGGCGAACGCCACCAAAAAATCTTGGATTTTATCCAGGAATATCAACGCAAGTACAAGCACCCACCTTCCATTCGAGAGATCGGTGAGAATTGCGACATTTCTTCTACTTCGGTGGTAAATTATTATCTTGATCAACTTGAGAAGAATGGCTACATAGAACGGGATCGAAAGATTTCTCGCGGCTTGCGTGTAACTGGCGCTAACGCATCAGTTGACACTTTGCATATCCCCATTCTTGGACCAATCGCGGCAGGTCTCCCCTTACCCGAACTCCAACCCGGAGTTAATTATCTAACCGATAACGAAGCCAATGCCGTTGATGTGGCCCGCAACCTCCTGCCTCTCAAGGAAAAAGGCGCAGATCTTTATGCCCTAGAGGTCAAAGGGGAATCCATGATTGACGCTATGATCAACGACGGCGATATTGTTGTAATGAAACGTGCCGACGAGGCCCGCAATGGCGAAATGGTAGCTGTATGGTTGCCGCGTGACAACGAAGCGACTTTGAAATATTTCTTCAGAGAAAAAGATCGTTATCGCCTCCAGCCTGCCAACCCAACGATGAAACCTATTTACATCAACAAGGATGAACCTTTGGAAATCAAAGGCAAGGTGATCATGGTGATACGAAAAGTTGAGATGGTTTCTTGATACTTCCCAAGCACAAAAAAATCAGACCCCGTTTGGGGTCTGATTTTTTATTCATTTGAGCTTCACGTGTCCTCTTTGGGAGGTATTGTTGGATTGGCCCGCGAATTTTACGCGGCCTTTCTTGTTCCCACGATTTACTGAGCGCAATCCCAAATTGATAAGCATGGGCACTGCTAGCAAAATCAGCAAAACGACCAGGACGACTCCAAACAACATCCAATTCTGGCCCGCCACTTCAGGCAAAACGCCGCCGGGATTATATTGTGACTGACCCATAAAGCTGCTACCATTCAAACTAACGGACAGATTGCGATTCACTCCATCCCGCAAAGTGGACGGCGAAGTATAAGTCAAAGCATATTCACTCTGCAAAGCGGTTCCATATTGTTGAAATATAGATGCAAGCTGAGATGGATTTGGCTCATAGGTATAGATTCCTCCAGCCTGCTGCGCAAGGGACTTTAAACTAGTCTCGTCGATTCCTTGTAAACTCTTGACATCTTGAGGATTACCCAGGCCAATTGTGGAAATAGTCAACCCACTTGGCCCAATGGCCTTAACAACAGCGTCTTCATTATTTTTACTGCGATTATCCATGCCATCGGTCAAAAGGAGAATTGCTTTACGACCGCTGACATTTGCCATCAATTCTTCAGCACTCATTAGCGCATCGAAGATTGCAGTATCTGTACCCGATTGAAGCGAGTCAATTGCCCTGGTCAAAGCCTGGTGATCTGTTGTGATCGCCTGCACGACGCTTACATGCGTATCGAAGGCAACCACTCCGGCCTGATCGCCAGGACGCATTTGATTTATATAGGCATCAGCCGCGGCCTTCGCTTGAGTCAATTTATTCGCAGTTGCCATACTGCCGGATACATCAATCACCAACAAAGTCGTCAACTGACCGGGTCCTTTTGTTGTTTGACCATTGACACTCGTCGCGCTAGCACTTGTTTTCATCACTTGGCCGTTTTCAGAAATCTGAATGGCGCTGGGATCAACACCCACCGGCTGGCCATTGGCATCTGTCACAGAAACGTACACTGTAACCTGAGGAAACTTGGAATTATCAACTTGGGTGATGCGGATTTGCGGCGCAGGCGTCGGCGTTTGGGCAAGAACTCCGGGCGTGAACCAAAACGTCAGAACGAGTAACAGGCTAAGGGTTAGAATGAAGCGGGACATTTTTCGCATGGTTACCTCTTTTCGTGATAGACCATTTCAGTATTGCCCATGCGAATCCTTTGTCCATTGACCAGCCGGGCAAGTTCGATTTTCTTGTTATTAATAAAGGTTCCGGAAAGGCTCATATCTTTGACACTGAACTGTTTTCCATCTCCCGTCAGCATGGCATGTTGCGGAGCAATATCTGGATCAGGCAAAACAATCTCCGACTTCAAGGCCGAACTGCCGATGGCGATGGCTGGCCCACCGGCGTGCAGGAACTTGTCGAGAATGAACTCAGTGCCTTTGAGTTTGCCGGAGGTCACTTCAAGCCAGGCGCGTGATAACAGTACAACGATCAAGGAAATGAACGCTCCAACAGATGCACCAAGCAAGACCAAGCCCGAGGCTTTGCCGATCAACGGATCTTTGAGCAAGTTATGGACCGCTTCGAGCAAAACTCCGCCAAGCGCGCCGCCGATCAATCCGCCCAGCATCCCTTTCCAAACCTGACTCTTGCCAACCACACCTTCAGCCAAACCGATCAACAAGCCAAATACACCCCAGCCCAGCGCGCGCCCAAAATAACCCGCGCCGGCGGACTGAAATAGAAATTCGCTGAGCGGAAGACCAATGGCTCCGGCCACCAAACCCAGCAAGCCACTAAATCCGCCAGCCTTTATGGCTTGGACAATATTGCGCGTCATCAAGCCTTCGGTAATTCCGATAAAGACACCGATGCATAAGCCGACTAGCGCGCCGACCACAGCTTCGCTCATATATAAGTTGGATGTGAATGAAAGGCCAAGCATATCACTCACCTGCCAACCAATGAGTCCGCCAATCGCACCCAGCACTGCATAGAAATACGTTCGCATTCTTCTACTCATTTTTAGTTTCTCCTTTCTCTGATTCCAATTGATTCAAGTTCTTCCAATAAACCATACTACGGCCATAATTGCCATCCAATTCATAAAAACCAAAATAGCGGATTGGGTCCAAAATTCCGCCCGTTTGGCGAATGAAAAAACCACCGATTGCCGAGACAGGTTCCACTACAAGGGCAACCTGCCAAGGTTCTGGAAAGAAGTTATTGTGCAACCACGTATCGTAATGAGAAAGAAAAACACCCATGCTGGGGTGCGTATGGTACCATCCCACGATTTTCTGACCCTTGTAATTGGTGTCAATCTGGTCATGGATATCAACCAGACTTTCTTGTGTGAAGGTCAGATATACACTGCCCTGACGTGTATAACGCGCAGGCAGAGCATATTCAACCTCTACAAATTGCTCATGGTTTTCACTTAAGCACCATTGCCCAATCAGGAAACCGCCTACCTCATTTTTCATGTCGCTTACGGAGTGGACACAAATACGGCTATAAGCCTGCTGCGTTATAAACACTGACACGAGCGGTTGCAGATTGTTTCCATCGTAGAGCGAATTCCAGCGGCTGGCTCTTTTTAGTGGAAGCGGTGTAGTGATCGGTTGAGTCATATCGGATGTCAAAACACGTATTCGAGGTATGAATGCCATAAATTTATATCTGGCCCTCAACCCGCCCTGCTCATAACAAGGCGGGCGAGGGACGGCTAAATTTATCCAGCGGTTACATCGGCAGTCATCATCAGCCGATCGTTTTGCGGGATGCCAGCCGCTGAAAGCGTTTCTTCCTCTTTCAATTCGCGGCCGAGCGCTTTGCTATCCAGACGATATGACATAGCGCGTCCATCCGGACCTGTAACGGGCAGCTCCAATGACGTGGTTAACTCCGGGATCAATTCCTTTACCGGAACATCATTCGGAACCTCGGCATTGCGGGTACCTCCTGAGGGGAGAACGATAGTGACAGGAACATCTGACATAGTTAATCTCCTTTCTGAATTTGGACGAACTTACACATGCGGAACCGGTTTGCTTGCTTCTCTGTGCACAACGCGGAAGTATGGCTATTTGATTCGGATCTTCGATTTTGGCTTCACAACCTTTGATGAAGTTGGTGCCTTATTCGTAGACACCGGGTTCGAAAACTTTATACTCGGCTTTTTATGATCTTGTTTACTGTCTTGTTTTCCACCGCCCAGCTTGACGCGTTCAGGTCGCATCAACTCCCGGGTATCAACCGGAAAAGCGTTGGGGTGAAGTCTTGCGATATTCCCTGGACCAGCGCGCCGCTTCAGGGTCCCAAGGGAACGGAGGTTTGGTCGGGTCATCGTGGAAATTTTTATATTGCAACATCTCGCCTAACATAATGACAAGACGATCCAACGAACGGCTGGCTGTCCACCAGGCAGCATCAATACAAACTGTTCCATTGATATGATTAATATTTGGATGCCAGATCGGAGTCATCCATTTCATTCCCGGCCAGCGCTGAGGATATTGATTGTGAAGGTAGATTTCAACCTGGTGATGATCACTAAATTGCGGATTACCTTGCCGATCAACTGTGGCAATACTTTTGCATTTGAATGTCACAATGTAACGTTCGGGCGGCAGGTTGGGACGCGGCGACTGAGCCACAAAGGAAATGAAGTCGGTGCGAGAAGCGAGTTCCTGCATCAGCTCATAGTCGCCGCGCAGACGACGCATACGCGGGCTTTCTGCAACAATGTTTGAACCGGCACCAGCAGTAATATCCGCGGTCAACATTAAACGGTCGTTCTCAGGGATTCCAGCCGCAGACAGCGTCTCGTCTTCCTTCAGCTCGCGGCCCAAAGCCTTGCTATCGAGGCGATAAGCCATTGGTCGTCCGTCCGGTCCGACGGTCGGGAGCTGTAAGAGAGATGTAAACTCCATCATCAACTCATGAACAGGAACATCATCAGGAACTTCGGCAGCGCGTGCGCCTCCGCTTGGCAAAACAATCGTCACGTTCAAATCAGGCATGGCATTTCCTCCAAATCATGTATTGAGATGCGGCACCTGACAGGCGCCGGTGATATCCCAGCAGTCTTTATGGTGCAATGTATGGCAGACCTCACACTCCACCACGCCGCGTGGATCGTTTCGTTTTACTTCTTCGAGGCAATACGGACAGCGATGATCCTCGTGAACAGCCAGTTGAATCTGAGGCCTTCGGTGTAAAGGATTCCATTGTCTTGACCGCGTTGCCTTGACTGAAGCAGATGCGACCGAGGTGGAAACCCGTGTGTGTTCAGTTCTTTTTCTTCGAACCTTTGACTTTGCACTCGAATTCCGAAGTTGTATCTTCGGGAAAGATAAATGCGGCAAGGCATGAGTGCTCGAAGAACCTGCTGATCTGCGCACTCTTCGTGCCGGAAGAGAAGAAGATTCCGTTGTGCGAGGCGCAGATCGTTTCCAGGCCCTCAGTGCAATCCAGGACGTGTCAATCGCAATGACCATGTAGACCAAGGCGGCCCAATTCATTTGACTGTTTATAATTTGCAGCGGCATCTCTAATGAGATATGCCATTGACTCAGCCAATCGACTTGTACGAATCCAATCGGTGGCAGTGTCATACCGATTTTCCCGTCCGTGCAATAGCCTGATATCAGTAATCCAATTACAGCTAGCGCAGCAGAGGCAAGACCTCGAATAAACCAATTCCGTTGGTGCAATACAAAGCGAGTTGCAAGCCCAACAACCAACCCGATGCTGATATCTGCAAACAGATTAAAAACCAATAATGGCAAGGTTGTTCTTTGGTGAAATAGAATCACCAAACCCAGAGCCAGTGCGATGACCAGTAGGAACAACAAGGTCAACTTTCGGCCCAGATGCCATCGTTCAGGAGTTGAGTCAGAGTCAAAACTCATTGTTCGTGCAGCCATCTTAAACTCAAATTTATCCGCGCATTTTGACGCGGCCGCGTGCGGGACTCGGCGCAGGTTGCTTGATCTTCACCACGTTTTTATCATCCAAAATCTTTAATTCTTCTTTGATGCGAACGTGGCTCTGCGGTTGCGAGCTCATCGTAATGTGCGTCTGTTCAAAATGTCGGAAGTGAAGCGCCTCCGGCAGATCGCCGGTTAATTCGTAGAAGCGATATTGAACGCCATTATGGGCACGTACAATGTGTAAAGCTGGTATTCCCACACTTGCCAATGTGCGATGCAGAAAATCTTCTTCACCAGAGACGACATGTGTCAATGTGGATTCGCGTAACACGCCACAAGTTGGACAATGTCCGGCTTCAAACGTGACCTCGCTCAAAGGCCTGAGGATATGTTCAATCGTATGGCAACTCGGACATTCGAGCGACGTGATCAGTTCCTGATCAAGCTCGATCATGGCATCCGGTCCGAGGTCCGCGCGGGCGATACGCAACAAATCAGCCAAAGTGGTGCGCTCAGCACGAGCCGGAAGTTCTGTGATATCACCGTAAGTCCAATGGCTTTCACAATCCTCGCGCGGTGAATAGGCCGTGGTATGCATCTCATTGACCATGCCATTGTAGTGAATAACTTTACCAGCTTCGACCGGCATTCCATTAATCAGCTTGAGGGCTTCCTGCGACTGCATCCCGCCGATGATGGAAGCAATGGTCGGCGTAGTTGGAACTTTGCCGAGCAAAATATTTTGTCGCGCCAGCAACGGACAGGAATACCGCATGGACAGATCGCGCAAAGCCTGCTCCGTCAAAGTGCATTCATAACATGCACCCTGACCCGGCACGAAGACTCGTACAAGCCCAAGCAATTCCTGGATTGCTCCATCGACCCAGGGTTTGTTAACCCAATAACAAAACCGATTGACCGCCAAGCGGGCCTCGCGGTTATCGAGGCAACCAATAATTACATCCATTCGACGGAAGATTCCGAGTCCCAGTTGCGTGGTGACATCGCCGTTCAAGTACTGAACATGAATGTCAGGATTGATGGACTTGGCGCGTGCCGCAGCGATCTCGGCCTTACTACGATTATTATCAGTTTCGCGGAACAATACCGAACGGCTCAAATTGGCTGCTTCCACTTTATCGAAATCCACGATGAACAAATTACCAATACCCATCAGCGCCAAGTTCTTGATAACTTCATTACCCAGCGCACCTGCGCCAATCACCATTACTTTGGCGTTTTTGACTTTCTCACGCTCCCACCACGAAATGAATTCAAAAGTTCCAAGGCGGTCTTTCTTAAGATTGGGGATATGGATCGGTTTATCGGGCGCAATTGGGATGCGCAACGGACCGGTCGGCGGTTCGTTCGCGGCCGGACGCGAAGTGCGTTGCGCCGCTCCAGCCATTTCCCTCGCTTGAGCCATATTCAACTCATTCACCGCTTTGGCAAACCATCCCACATGCGGACGTGACTCGATCAGGTTATTCTTTTCGAGGGTTTTGAGCGCCTCTCGCAGCGTCGAGCGGCTGATCTTAAGTTGATTCATCAGCTCGCGCTCCGGTGGAAGCTGGGTTCCAGGCGCCAAACTTCCATCCAAGATGGAGGCGACCAGCTTTCCGGCGGTGATTTCCGAGAGAGAGTTATGGGCAATCGGCTGAATTTTCATGGAACATTAGCGGCTTTCTGTGGTATGGTAGTCAGACCAATAAGCAAACAGTATATGTGCTTTTTGGTCCTAAAGTCAAGAGGCGAGAATAGGAAGAAAGTACTATTTTCTCTATTTTCACCCTACAATTGCCTTATGAACCTGCTCCTTTAACCGGGAATCAAAAAAGGGCCGTCTCAACTTGCCCTTTCACCCTTCGCCCCATCACATGAGGTCTTTCGGAACCTCTCACGTGACATTCTTAAACCTCACATGTTATGTTTTGAAACACCACGCATCATGATTCAAAGTCTCAGGTATTGCGTTTTCAAACCAGAATGTCCCGTTTTAAGACCCCACATTCGCAAACAGTAGAGCAATCACCCTCACTCTATGCTATGCGAAGGCTTTGATGAGCCAGCAAAAGCCCATATAAAAAAGACGACCCTTGCGAGTCGTCTTTTTCTATTGGATTTTTGAATTACTTGACTTCGATGGAAGCGCCAGCTTCTTCCAACTTCTTCTTGGCATCCATCGCGGCATCCTTGCCGACCGCGGAGAGAACCTTGCCTCCGGCGGTTTCAGCCATCGTCTTGGCTTCACCCAGACCAAGGCTGGTCAACTGGCGAATGACCTTGATGACGTCAATCTTCTTTGCACCGGCATCCTTGATGATCACATCGAATTCGGTTTTCTCTTCGACGGGTTCAGCAGATGCGGCGGCACCAGCGGCAGCGGCGACCGCGACCGGAGCGGCGGCGGAAACGCCCCACTTCGCTTCGAGAGCCTTGACCAAGTCAGCGGCTTCAAGAACCGAGAGCTTGCTCAGTTCCTCAACCAAATTTTCGAGATTTGCAGCCATTGTATAGAAACTCCTTGCTTTCTTTTAGAAAGATAATTTTTATTTGATGTACTTCATCAGCCATCTGGCCGAAGCATGTACTGGCAATGAACTTACGCGGCGGCCTGTGCCTTTTCCGAATATGCGCGGAAGACCGAAGCCAATGAGCGTGCGGGTTCGGCAATCGTGCGGACCAGCTTGCCAGCCGGAGCCTGCAAAACGCCGAGCAATTGTGCGCGCATGATAGGCAGGGGCGGCAGTTCGGATAATGCTTTGACTTGAGCAGGACTCAAGGCCTGACCAGCCATGAAACCGCCTTTAACCTTAACAAATTCCATGCCTTTGGTCGCATCGGAAAGCGCTTTGGCAGTCGCAGCGGGATCCGTGAATGCAAATGAAACAGCCGTCGATTGCGTGAAATAACTTTCGGGCAGAATCCAGCCGTTGTCAGAGAGGACGCGGCGAACCAGCGTATTCTTGACCACATGAAATTCTCCGCCCACCTCTCGTATCTTGGATCGAATCGCATCCATGTTCTTCATCTTTGCGCCTGTGTACTCTACAAGAATCACAGCCTGACTGCGCTTCATCCAGTCTCGATAAGTCTCGAGAACTTCTTCTTTGCGCTGTTTAGTAATAGCCAACGAGTATCACCTCCTTTCAATTAAAAAGTCTTTGCCACTTGCTGGCAAAGACTTTTTGCAACCTCTATAAATGGACACAACCCGGTTGGGTTAAGATTGCATGGGTCTCTGCCTAAGCAGGATATTAAGTCCTTCACACGAAGAACACCCGCCGTCATTGGCAGTGGCTTATTTAGGATATAAGTATTTCTACTTGGTAGCCTCCACAGAGAGGGCAAGGCTTGGATCGATTTTGATTCCAGGCCCCATCGTTGCATTGACAACGATACGCTTGATATATAAGCCTTTTGCGCCAGATGGACGCGCTTTATTGATCGCATCCATCAAAGCCGAGAAATTTTCATATAGTTGATTAGCATTAAAAGAGGCTTTGCCAATTATAACGTGAATATTAGCCGTCTTATCGAGACGGAACTCAACACGACCGGCTTTGGCTTCTTTGATGGCACGCGCCATATCTTGCGGCGGGACAACGGTTCCAGCTTTCGGATTCGGCATCAAACCGCGCGGACCAAGCACTCGCCCTAAACGACCGACTTTGCCCATCATATCGGGTGTGGCAATCGCGACATCAAAATCGGTCATACCGCCTTCGATTTTCTTTAAGGTTTCATCGTCATCTGCAACGAGATCGGCGCCGGAAGCGCGAGCGGCTACCGCACCTTCACCAGATGCAAACACTAGCACCCGCACAGATTTACCCAAGCCATTCGGCAGAACAACTACATCACGTACTTGCTGGTCAGCTTGGCGCGGATCAAGCGCGGTGCGCATGTGAACTTCCACGCTCGCGTCAAATTTAGTGTAGGCAGTATCCTTCGCCAGCGCCACAGCCTCTTGAGGCGTATACTGTTTATTCAGGTCAACCTTGGCCAAAGCGGCCCTATACTTCTTTCCTTGTTTCGGCATTTTATCCTCCGTGGTGCAAACGGGCGATCAGCCCTCCCACAAATTAATCTACAACGTTGATTCCCATCGAGCGCGCAGTGCCTTCCACTTGGAGCATGGCGCCTTCGATATTGATCGCGTTCAAGTCTTTCATCTTCAGTTCGGCAATCTCACGAACCTGCTTACGCGTCACCTTGCCAACTTTCTCTTTGTTCGGCACGCCCGAACCTTTCGCCACACCTGCAGCTTTTCGCAGCAGCACCGCGGCGGGTGGCGTTTTCAATATAAATGTGAATGAACCGTCTGTATAAACGGTGATTTCTGCAGGAAGAGTCTCGCCCGGGCGATTTGCCGTGCGAGCATTATATTCCTTGCAAAAGGCCATGATGTTGATCCCATGACCAGCCAACGCAGGACCGACAGGCGGTGCCGGGTTAGCCTTTCCAGCTTCAAGTTGGAGACGAACGATTGCCTTTAGTTTCTTTGCCATTCTTTTTATACTCCTTGTGGTTTTAGCGGGCGATTAAGGGACGCCCTCCCACTCGACATCGAACCTTGCAGCTCAATGTGATTTACAAATTATGACTTCTCAACTTGCAGGAAGTCTAGCTCGACCGGTGTCTCACGTCCAAAGAACGACACCATCACGCGCACCTTCGTGCGCTCCATATCAATTTCCGAAACCGTGCCGCGGAAATCATTGAACGGCCCGTCAATAATCCGTACGCGTTCGCCAACCTTAAAGGAAACTTTGACAGTAGGTGCATCGGCTTCCATACGCTTGACGATCTGCGAAACTTCCTCGGGACGCAAAGGCGTAGGCTGATTGCCCATGCCGACGAAACCCGTTACGCCTGGAGTATTCCTAACCACGTACCACGATTCTTCTGAGAGAATTAAATTCACGAGAACATACCCCGGAAAAATGTGGCGCTCCACCGTACGGCGTTTACCATCCCGAACTTCGATCTCATCTTGCGTTGGAATGACAACATCGAAAATCTTGTCCTTCATTCCCATCGTTTCGATACGTTGTTCGAGATTGTGACGAACCTTATTTTCGTATCCAGAATAACAATGAATCACATACCAGGCCGGTTCGTTGGAGGTTTGGGTGGGCGCTTCGCCGCGTGATGCCGAATCAACCTCCAGGCGAGGAGTTGATGCGACTTCGATTTCAAATTCAATCGTTGATAAATCCATCGCCACTTCTTCCTCGACCGATTGGACGACTTCCGTTTCCTGAGCAGCTTCTTCCTGCCGCGCTGAATCTTCCAAAGGAGCTTGTGATTCCTCTGCTTGAGGAGTCACTGGTTCCTGCGGTTCTGATTCAAACTGCTCTAGAGGTTCCTGCACATCCATCAATACCTCAATCCCAGATTAGTTAAATGCCCAGCGCTAAATTCAATGCATGACCAGCGATGAGATCCACCAATCCAAGAAAAGCGCCCATGAAAACCATGACCACCAACACGATGATCGTCAATTGAACAGCTTCCTGCCGCGTTGGCCAGGAGACTTTGCGTAATTCGCCCGTGGTCTCGTTAAAATAGCGCTGGATGGCGTTTTGTTTCTTTGCTTTCTCAGCCAAGTTCAATCTCCTTTATTCTACAGCCAAAACGCCGCTATCATGAAAGGCGTTTTTAGACAGGCCAGGCAGGAATCGAACCCACAACCGCTCGT
Organism: uncultured Chloroflexia bacterium; assembly: GCA_963783295.1. Classification (GTDB taxonomy): domain Bacteria; phylum Chloroflexota; class Anaerolineae; order Anaerolineales; family Villigracilaceae; genus Fen-1038. The sequence goes on from CAWAMX010000004.1 coordinate 372,859, forward strand.
TTTGGAGACGAGTGCTCTACCAATTGAGCTACTGGCCTACGAATTTTTTCTGATAGTCTGTTGGTCATCTGGCTTTCATAGTCAGTCTTCTTCTTTTACTTGGACGCACAGACTATCAGACTGATCATTTCGTTTCGCGATGAAGCGTATGCTTCCGGCAACGTGGACAGTATTTTTTGAATTCCAATCTGTTCGGATCGTTGCGGCGATTCTTCTCTGTCGTATAGTTCCGTTCCTTGCAATCACTGCATTGAAGCGTGATCACCGGGCGGACATCTTTCTTTTTAGAAGGCATCTCTTTCTACCTGACTTCCTAAATAATTTTATTCCAATATTTTGGTGACGACGCCGGAACCGACAGTCAAGCCACCTTCGCGGATCGCAAACTTCGAACCCTGCTCCAACGCCACCGGCACGATCAACTCCACCGTCAAATTGACGTTGTCCCCTGGCATCACCATCTCTACTCCCTCCGGCAACGCGATGTTCCCCGTCACATCCATCGTCCGGATGTAGAACTGCGGCCGGTAACCCGTGAAGAACGCCTTGTGCCGTCCCCCCTCCTCTTTCTTCAGCACATAGACCTGCGCAGTGAATTTCTTGTGCGGCGTGATCGATCCCGGCTTCGCCAGCACCTGCCCGCGCTCCACATCCTCCCGTTCGATGCCTCTCAGCAGGATCCCCGCATTATCCCCCGCCACCACTTCGTCCAACTCCTTGTGGAACATCTCCGTCCCCGTGATCACCGATTTGCGCGTCTCGCGCAACCCGATGATCTCCACTTCGTCTCCCTTCTTCGCCCTGCCTCGGTCCACTCTGCCCGTCACCACCGTCCCCCGTCCTTTGATCGAGAACACATCCTCGATCGACATCATGAACGGCTTTTCCACCTCGCGCTTCGGCTCCGGTATGTATTCATCTATCACCCGCAGCAATTCCTTGATGCTCGCATACTCCGGCGCATTCGGGTCCGTGCTCGTACTCTCCAACGCCTTCAAGGCACTCCCCCGCACAATCGGCGTCGTGTCTCCTGGAAATCCATAACTGCTCAATAACTCCCGCAGTTCCAATTCCACCAGCTCCAACAACTCCGGATCATCCATCTGATCCACTTTGTTCAGATACACCACGATGCTCGGCACTTCCACCTGCCGCGCCAGCAACACATGCTCCCGCGTCTGCGGCATCGGCCCGTCCGGCGCCGCCACCACCAAGATCGCTCCATCCACCTGCGCCGCCCCAGTGATCATGTTCTTGATGTAGTCCCGGTGCCCCGGCATGTCCACGTGCGCATAGTGCCGTTTGTCCGTTTCGTATTCCACATGCGCTATGTTGATCGTGATCCCGCGCGCTTTCTCCTCCGGCGCATTGTCGATCGTATCATACGCCCGATACTGCGCCTTCCCCAAAAACTGGCTGTACTTCGTGATCGCCGCCGTCAGCGTCGTCTTCCCATGATCGATGTGCCCCATCGTCCCCACGTTCAGATGCGGCTTCGTCCTATCAAATTTCGCCTTCGACATTTCCTACTCTCCTTTTCTGACAGATGTCCATTATGTCAGCAGTGAGCCCTCAATGGGATTTGAACCCATGACCCCGTTCTTACCAAGAACGTGCTCTACCGACTGAGCTATGAGGGCTTGACTTGCTGCCGGGATATCCCGGTTTGTGGGCGGTGAAGGATTCGAACCTCCGAAGTCATCTGACAACTGATTTACAGTCAGTCCCCTTTGGCCGCTTGGGTAACCGCCCGAGGTATTCCATTATCAAGGATCCGCCTGCCGCTTAGACCCAGCCCGAAGCGGGAACCAACCAACTCAAAGATCCTGCGACTAGCTCGCAGAGCCGACGATGGGAATCGAACCCATAACCGCCCGCTTACAAGGCGGGTGCTCTGCCGATTGAGCTACGTCGGCAATTAAGCAGGCGAATTATACCAAATTCAAAAATTGCGTCAATGTTTTTGGGGCATTGAGAACGGCTAAAAGTACAAGCTAAACAACTTTATCCTGCAAAGAATCACGGCATAATTAGAAGAATACTGCATAGAACTAAGATTTACTTTGTCGCCGTCGCCCACATGTTGAGCATAAATTCAAAATAACCAAACCTAACTTTTTTCATTTCAAAGCCTGCCTGCCCGAAGTGCCAGCCGATCAGTGGAAGAGTATAGGCGAAGGCATGTTCGTGGATCTCTTCCGCGCTGACCAGATTGACACGCGCCATGAACTTAAGCAACCCATCCGACCACGCAGCAGGCGTAGTCATGATGACCGTGCCTCCCGGCTTTAGGACGCGATGACTTTCCTTGAAAAGAATTGCCATGCTATCGGGATTCAAATGTTCAACCACAGCCAAAAAACTCACCACGCTGAAAAAATTCTCTTCAAAGGGAAGTTTGGGTTCTTTATTTAAATCGAGCGTAAAGAACTCGATACGATTTTGAGTCGCAGTCTCCTTCGCCATCGGCAATTGATCCACTGCGAATTTTTCCTCGAACGAAGTATGCGAAAGAAAATAAGGGAATGAGCCACAACCAATATCGAGGATGCGGCCTGCTCGAAGCTCCGCTGGAATGAGGCGGTTAGCGCGGTGTGTGCGCAAATCGGCAAGGGTCGGTTCGAGCAAGCCTTTCCCACGCGTATAGTTGGTCTGTGTCATTGCAAAATCTTTCCCATTCAAGTTTCTCTGATTATACGGGATTTCAATTCGCGTGCGAAGCAAAGCGCGCAAACCATGCCGCGATGCGCGGCAGAATGATGATCTTCTTTTGCATTTCGGCGAGCGCCAGCACCGCAAAAATATTGAACATCGCCGCAACCAACGTAACGGTCAGAAAGCCGAAGCGTTGATAAATAAAGGTCGATAATAGATCGCCGAGAGCGCGTCCGACGGAAAAGCCGATCAGGTTCAAAGCCATGGCCGTCGCGCGTGCTTGCGGAACGGCCTCCGTCATCATTGGTAGTTGACTGACGATCATATATTCGAACGAGATGTAAAAAAGAAACAAACCAACCAGCGCGCCAATTTCAGTATGACCAATGAAAGGCAAAAGAATGGAGGCTACAATATTGCCTATCAAGCCGAACGCGACGGCTCGCGGTTTTCCGATGCGATCGGTGACCAGCGCGACGAGTCCTTCGCCACTCAGTTCGGCCAAGCCAATCACGGCGGATGCACCAGCCAAAGCCGAGATCTGCAAGCCAAATGAATCTCCCAACCACACGCCAAAGATCAGGTTGACCATTTCATTCGCCACGCTCGACCATAATGCAATGGATGCGCAAGCCAGGGCGGGAATGGATGCAAGCAACATCTGCCAATGCGCACGTGATTTATTATTCGGCTGAAAATGCGTGTCTGCGTGCGGGATCATCCACCAGATAACGGCAAACATTCCAACGCCCAATATTGCTAAAACCGGAAACGGCGCCGACCATCCATAGTGCGCGATCAATAATCCTGCCAATGGTACACCGGCGATAAAAGCCAGCGACCACGACATTTCGGTAATAGCGAGCGCCGTACCTCGTTGTTCGTACGCGACGCGGTCGCCAAAATAAGCCTGGGTCGCGGGATCAAATAAATCCTTGCTGAGAATACCCAGTATCAGTGCAATGGATAACGTCAGCAGACTTGGATGGATTGCCACTGCGCTTACACCCACTGTAAAAGTTGCTGCTCCGGCCAGCATTGCAAACCTGCGCCCACGTTGATCCGCGAGGGGGGCGAGAAACGGGCTGAGCGCACCCGCCAAATTCCTTCCGGTTAACACAAAAGAGATGGCAGTCACATCCACGCCGAGGCTGCGCGCAAAAATGGATAGAAAGGGATAAGCCATCCGGTGCAGAGTGTTCAGGACGAACCGCAGGAACGTCACAACGATAAGCTGAATGCGTGTCTTTAGATTCATGAGCAAAGCTCAACTGACTCCCTGAACGTAATTGGTTTCGTTTTGATATTCACCCGGGCCTTGTGGTGGTAATTCAACACAACTAAATTGTATCAGATGGGGAAAAACCGAGGACGCGTGCCAGTACGCTTTCAATAAATAAACACAAAACGTTCATCAAAAATTCATTCCCCTAAACTATAATACGCTCATATAAGAAAGGTAAGGTATTATCCAATGAAAACAGTTTGGAAATGGATTCTTGAAATCGTGATTGTACTGATCGTCGTGGCGGCCCTCGTCGGCGGCTTCATGATGATGCGAAACTATCGCATGACGACTTTTGCTCAGAGATACCGGCAGTTTAGCCAGCAGGTACCTAATGGAACCACTGCTCCGAAAGCGCCAAACGGACAAAGTAATCCCAATGGCCAAAATGCTCCCTCCAACCCCAGTGTTCCAAACCGCCCCATGATGGGAGGCGGATTTGGCTACGGGCGCGGTCCAATGATGATGGGGCGCGGTGGTTATGGATATGGCCCAATGATGATGGGACACCGCAATAGCCAACTTAGCAGATCCAGGTCATTTGGTTCGTTTGCAATGTTGGGCCTCATGTTCTTTGGGTTGTTCGGCTTGATCGTTTTACTGGCCGCACTCACCGCAGTAGCCTTCGTCTTTTACCAATTGGGAAGGAATGCAGGCATTGCTTCCGCGCTTCTGGCACAGCAAGCATCCAACGCTGTTGCAACAACAGATGCTGACGCGCCCGTCAGAGCAGGCCGTGCTCGAAGAACCGGATAAAAAACAACAATCACTCGAAAAATAAGGCGACTTTCTGGGTCGCCTTATTTATTTATAGTGGCCGGTAATTATTATCTTTTCAGCGTTCGATATTTCAAGCGATGCGGAGTCTCGGCATCCTTGCCCAATCGCTTGCGGCGGTCTTCATCATATTCAGACCAATTACCATAAAAGTAATTAACACTGCCATCATCTTCAAAAGCCAGGATGTGCGTAGCGATACGATCCAGGAACCAGCGGTCGTGACTCACGACGATCGCACAACCCGCGAAATTTTCAAGCGCTTCTTCCAAGGCCCGCAGCGTGTTCACATCCAGATCATTGGTCGGCTCATCGAGCAAGATGACATTTGCGCCACTGGTCAATGTCTTGGCTAAATGAACGCGGTTGCGTTCACCACCGGATAACACTTTGATCTGCTTTTGCTGATCGGTTCCGAGAAAATTGAACGAAGCGACATAAGCGCGTGAGTTCATCTTGCGTGCCCCGAGCGTGATCGTATCTTCGCCGCCGGAGATTTCTTCCCAAACCGTTTTCTCGCCATCGAGCGGACGCAGTTGATCGGCATAAGCCATCTTCACCGTCTCGCCGATTTTGATCGAACCGCCGTCCGGCTTTTCAGCGCCGGTAATCATCTTAAGCAAAGTCGTTTTGCCCGCGCCGTTCGGGCCAATGATTCCAAGAATGGAACCGGGTGGAATTTGCACGCTCAAATCATCAATCAATAAATGATCACCATATGCTTTGTTGACGTGTTCCAAATTGAAGACGATATCCCCAAGTCGCGGACCAGGTGGAATATAGATTTCCTGTTCGCCGCGATATTGTTCAAATTCCTGGCTCAATAATTTTTCATAGGCCGTGATGCGCGCTTTACCTTTGGCCTGACGCGCTTTGGGCGACATACTGATCCATTCCAATTCGCGTTCGAGCGTCTTCTGCCGCTTCAATTCGGACTTCTCTTCCTGCGCCAGCACTTCCTTCTTTTGTGCCAGCCATAAAGAGTAATTGCCCTTCCATGGAATCCCGTAGCCGCGATCCAATTCAAGGATCCAACCTGCCACATTATCGAGGAAGTAGCGGTCATGCGTCACAGCAATGACTGTGCCTTTATATTCGCGCAGATGATGTTCGAGCCACGCTACCGACTCGGCATCGAGATGGTTGGTCGGCTCATCGAGCAGAAGAATATCAGGTTCGGTGAGCAGTAAGCGGGTCAGTGCGACGCGGCGCCGTTCTCCGCCGGAACAAACTTTGATGGACGTATCCGCTGGCGGACAACGCAAAGCGTCCATCGCTAGATCAAGATGCGAATCAAGATTCCACGCATCCACCTTATCCAGTTGCTCCTGCAATTTCGACTGCTCTGCGACAAGCGCATCGAAGTCCGCATCCGGTTCGGCAAATTTGGCATTGACTTCATCGAAGCGCATTAACATTTCGACAATGGGCTGCACTGACTCTTTCACCACCTCGATCACGGTTTTCGATTTCATCGAGTTTTGGCTCCTGTTCCAGCAAACCGACAGTGTAACCTTTGCTCATGGAAATCTCACCGACATAATCCTGGTCCACGCCCGCCATGATGCGCAGCAACGTGGACTTGCCTGCGCCATTGAGACCCAACACACCGATCTTGGCGCCATAATAGAAGCCGAGCGAGATGTCGCGCAGGATTTGTTTGTTGGGTGGGACGATGCGTCCCACTTTGTTCATGGAATAGATAACGAGCGTATCAGCTGGCATGGATAGGAATTTTACCAGTTGTTTAACCGACATGGCTCGGCTCATTACAATAGGTTGGAAATCACTTAACTAAATCCAAGGGGCCAGCCAATGGTGAATTGGTCAAAAATAGGATAACAAACACCCGCACAATACGGTTTCGCACTGTCTCGGAGACGACTATCATGTAGCAGATGGAAGCAATTGGTCATACCCTTGCAACGGATATTCTCTAGTGACTTCCTACCGATATAAGTGGGATGGTCACAACCTCATCGAATCCAGGAAGAGCATCATGCCATATTTGCACAGAGACATCAGACAAAGTGTGCCTTTTAATACCAGCGGCGAAATCGGCTTTGAGTTCAGTTTTGCATTCCAGCCCATTGTAGATGTCCGCAATCGGGAGATCGTTTCCTTTGAAGCGCTAGTGCGCGGTCCGCATGGCGAACCTTCGGCTTCAGTGTTCGCCCAGGTGCCCAAACATCATTTCCCGAGATTCGATGAGATGTGCCGTATGAAGGCCATCTATCTGGCAAGTCAACTTAAGATTCCAAGCCAATTGAATTTGAACATTTCCCCGCAAAGCATCTACGAGGTCGATCTGAATATCACGGCCACTTTCCAGGCTTCCATTCATAGTGGTTTTCCCGTGGGAAAAATTGTTTTTGAGGTGCTTGAAACGGAAAACCTGACCGACCAAAGGAATCTACTCAAATACCTGCAGATCCTGCAGGGTTTCGGCTTTAGAACCGCCATTGACGATTTCGGTGCGGGCTATTCCGGGCTTAACCTGCTAGTGCAGTATCAGCCAAATTACATCAAGCTGGATCGGAATATCATTAGCAACATCCAGCACGATCATGTCAAACAGAGTATTTTTTCGGGCGTGAGGCAGATCTGTAATGACCTGTCCATTGAAATTGTGGCCGAAGGCGTGGAGACTGCCGATGAGTTTCACTGGCTGAATGAGGCAGGCATCAGCATCTTCCAAGGTTTTTATTTTGCCAAGCCGGCCTTTGAGGCCCTGCCCGATGTAGCCAATAAAGTCTTCAATTATTGATTTGCAGTCGCGTGTTCTTGGGACGGTTCACTCAGCAACGCATCCATTAAACAAGTCTTACCACTGCACCTTCGCTGACGAGAATTAGATAGGCTTCGATGAGAGCAAGTTCTTTTCCTGTGACTTTGGCGCACAGATACGCTTTGACAGCATCGGGCCCTTGTTCGTATGCTTCGACGAGTTTGTGGTTTAGGGGATTGCCGTCCAGGTTGAGTTCTTTCAAATGCTCAACGCGGGTAAAAAACGGGAGGTCGGTAAGACGATTTTTAGAGATATCCAATATCTCCAATCCGGCAGTGACCTCAATTGGTTTAGAGAGAGACTTAGTGATTCCAAAAATATGAGTTTTTCAAGTGATTCTGGTAATCCCGTCAATTGATTGCGGCAGAGATGAAGTGATTGTAACTGAGTGAGATGGTTCAGTAACTTTGGCATGGTCGTCAGTTGGTTGTGAACGAGACTCAAATGTTTCAACTGTTCGAGTTGTTCCAGCGACTCTGGCAATGCTGTCATTTGGTTGCTGGAGAGATTCAGCCACTATAGCTGTGTGAGTTGACTCATCGATTCTGGCAGTGATCTCAATTGATTCTGCGAAAGATCAAGCCCCTCCAAATATATAAGTTCGCCAACCGACACCGGCAATTCAGTGAGATTTATTGAATCGAGACTCAATGTTCTTACCCCCAAGCGTTGTGCTTCTTTGATTTTCTTTTCTGATCGGCGATACGCTTGGTCGTCCACCATGGTATCCGCCTTTCTGTGTTCAGTGATTTACACCACCAAACCATCCGACACGGTATGAAGCCGTCTTCGCTAGAAAATCTTATTAGTGATGAATATCCAAGAGATTAAACTTGCAATTACAAAATTATCCCCCTGATGATTTGGCTCGTTTCCGTAAGTGGTTTGAGAAGTTCGAGAGCAATTCTAAGTCTTACAAGTTAACCAAATCGCAACCTTCGACGGAAGACCTGCTTAAAAAATTGAGAGGCTCATTGAAAGGATCAGGAGCGTTGAAGGCATTGATGGAAGAGCGACGCAAAGGTTAATATTCTACAAAACAGGCAGAGTACAATAGGTGCGTCTATCAACTAGGAGGTATTCATCGCATGATCGTCGTGATAGGAGCATCCGGACTGGTGGGCGGCAACCTCGTGCGTGCATTGCTGTCACAGGGACGACCGGTGCGCGCGCTGGTGCATCACGACCATCGCGCATTGGCTGGGCTAGATGTGGAAACCGCCTCCGCTGACCTCAACGACCCCGATTCGCTCGAACAGGTTTTCCGCGGTGCACGGGTTGTCTATCACCTAGCCAGCGCCATCTCCATCCGCATGGACAACTGGGACGAGCTTGAGCATGTCAATGTCAATGGCACGCGTAATGTGGTGGAGGCCTGTCTGCGCTGCGGTGTGCGGCGGTTGGTGTACTTCAGTTCCATCCACGCCTACCAGCAGGAACCTTTCGATCAACCTTTGGATGAAGGACGACCTCTCCTGACCGATAGTCATGTCCCGCCCTACGAGCGTTCCAAAGCCGCCGCCGAATGGATTGCGCGTCAGGCACCGGAACGTGGGCTGGACACCGTCATCATTGTTCCCACTGCCATCCTCGGGCCTTGCGACTTCCGCCCCTCCTACCTCGGACAGGCTTTACAAATGCTAGTGAATCGGCGTATCCCGGCTCTGGTGCCCGGAGGCTATGATTGGGTGGATGTGCGCGATGTGGTCGCTGGTGCGATGCAGGCCGAACGTTTGGCTCCGAGCGGTGCGCGCTACATTCTATCTGGCCATTGGCATACCTTGCAGGATGTAGCCCGCCTCACGGCTGAGATCAGCGGACGCCCTGCTCACCATTTCACTGTTCCGGCGTGGCTGGCAGAACTTGCCCAGCCTGCCATGGGGAAACTGGCCGAACTCAACGGCTCTCAACCGTTGTACACGCGTGCTATGCTCAAGGCCTTGCGTTCCAACCGGCAGGTCAGCCACGCTCACGCCACGCATGAATTGAGCTATGAGCCGCGTCCCTTTGTTCTGACCTTGAAAGAGACTCTGAACTGGTTCGTAGATGCACAGGCAGGCCATTTATGACCGAATCCGCATTCTTCCGTACTATTCTGCTCATTAGCTTTCTCGTTGCAGCTGGGACGTTCGTGGCGCTGTTCTTTGTCTCTGCCCCTTATGGGCGACACACCCGCCGCGGCTGGGGTCCGGGCATGCCAAACTGGTTGGGCTGGTTCTTGATGGAATCTGTCTCGGCCATTGGCATGTTGGTGATGTTCATAACTGGTGATGCGCCGCGCACCGCTGCCACCGTTATCTTTTTATTGATGTGGGAAGCACATTATATACACCGCGCCTTCATCTACCCCTTCCTTTTGCGTGGTGGCAAAAAGAAAATGCCGATCCTGGTCACCTTCATGGCGGTGATCTTTAACCTCGGCAACGCTTACCTGAACGGCCGCTACCTGTTCCATTTTGCAGACGGCCGCTACAGCACAAGCTGGCTGCTAAACCCGCGCTTTATCGCAGGCGCGGTCCTGTTCGTGGTCGGGTTCAGCCTCAATCGCTGGGCCGACATTACCCTGCGCAGCTTACGCCAGCCCGGAGAGGCCGGTTATAAGATCCCGCACGGCGGGCTGTATCGCTACATCTCCTGTCCCAACTACTTGGGTGAGATCGTGGAATGGTTTGGCTGGGCGCTCGCGTCCTGGTCCCTGCCGGGTCTGGCTTTTGCAGTATGGACCTTTGCCAACCTGGCACCGCGTGCCTGGTCTCATCACCGCTGGTACCATGAACAATTCAGTGACTACCCGCTCGAACGCAAAGCGCTGATCCCAGGCATATGGTAAAGGTAAAACCACAACCCTTCATCCAAATCAGTTTGGATTTGGATGAAGGGTTGTTGGGTGGGGAAGCCATCACGGAGTCCTGTCGAACTTGTTATAGATCACCCCAGCTTATCAATCCACAATTAGCTACGTTGTTTACACGCCATTTCAAGTAAGATTAACCGTACGCTCTTTCAGAGATTTGGAGTCACCATGAAAACCAAAGAAGAGATTGTCAACAACTGGTTGCCGCGCTACACCGATACCCCACTCGCCGAATTTGGTAGGTACATTCTGCTAACCAACTTCGACGACTATCTGCACATGTTCTCCGATTGGAACGCAGCTCCAATTCATGGGGCGGGCATGCCCATGCCAAACGCCACCGCGCAAGGCATCACCCTCATCAACTTCGGCATGGGCAGTGCCAATGCCGCCACGATCATGGACCTGTTGAGCGCCATCAAACCGAAGGCATGTCTCTTTTTGGGAAAATGCGGGGGTCTCAAGAGAAAGAACAAAGTCGGCGATCTGATCCTGCCCATCGCGGCCATCCGCGGCGAGGGCACCTCCAATGATTATTTTCCGTCCGAAGTCCCCGCCCTGCCCGCCTTCAATTTGCAAAAAGCCATCTCGACCACCATCCGCAACCATGATCGAGACTATTGGACAGGTACGGTTTACACCACCAATCGCCGCGTCTGGGAATATGACGAGGCGTTCAAGGCTTACCTGCGCCGTATCCGCGTCATGGCCATCGACATGGAAACAGCCACCCTGTTCACCACAGGTTTCCACAACGGGATTTCAGTTGGCGCCCTGCTCCTAGTCTCCGACCAGCCGATGATCGACAGCGGTATCAAGACCGCCCGCAGCGACAAGGAGGTCACGCAGAAATTTGCGGAGATGCACCTGCGCATCGGGATTGATTCACTTAAAGAGCTGATCAACAATGGCGTGACAGTCAAGCACTTGCGTTTCTAGTGGTCTGTATCCTAAATTCTGCACAAAATTGCTTGCCAGCGCGAGCCGGACATGGTAGGGTGAATGAGATTTGACGAACTAATGTGATCAGGATGTAGCTTGTGGCATAATTGGGAGATGAGAACCCATGGAGCAGACAGACAGCCTGATTGCCGACGTCTAAAAGCGTTCGAGATATTGCAAGAAGGAAAGTCGGTAGGAAAGTTCATAGCAAAAAAAGATGGAGCGGTTCGGAGCCCGTATGATTGGCTGTGCGAGGAGAGGCAGCCGCAGCATGCGAGCGGCGCGCCATCTAGCAATCAGGCTTTTCAGGCGAAAGAGCAAATCAGAAGGCTAGAACAAAAACCACTGCACTTGGGCTCCTCGGTAGTGTCCGGGGCGAGGGCTTCGTATCGATCAACCGTCGCGATAGTCTTGCTGGCCTTGCTTGCCGCATGTGGAACGCCGACGTCGGTACCGCAAACGATGAGTCCGGTCGCGAGCAGTGCACCGCGACTTAGCCAGACGCACACGCCGCCATCCCCACTGACCAATTTCCCCCCATCAACGCCTATCACGAAAGCTTTGACAAACGTACCAGATCTTCATGGAACGTTTGGTGCCCCAGTCACATTTGCCACTCACGCCGAGTTCGATGGGTATGGTTTTCAATGGGGTCCATCGGATGGAGACTTAGGCGCAATTCCGGTTGGCAACAGCGATTATGTTTTTTATGGTAGCGGTGGTTCCAAATCATCATGCCCTGACGCGCCAAAAACTCACGATGCGGAAGGCGTGTTTACTTTCTTCGGCACACTTGATCATGTTACGTACGGCAACGGATGCGGGCGGGTGTTCGGCTTCGGCGACGCCCCATCAGGCTGGGTTTTTGATCGCGATTATGCTGGCGGGGGTCAAGTGGTGCGCTTTGCCGCGAATGGCAAGAGTGGCTGGCTGATGTCATTCCACAGCGAATATCAGTGGAAGAACCAGGCTAACCCGCCAAGTTATTTGTGCAAAGTTGGGAATACCAATTCCCAGGTACCGTGCTTTTATTCTACAGTTGGGCTGGCGGTATCCACCGACAACGGAAAGACATTTAAGGTTGTGGGGGAGATCGCCGAACCCAGCCAACCTTTATCCACGTTTGAGACTGGCGCAGAGTATATGGATGTAGGTGATGGCTCTTTGGTGGTTGCGGATGTCAATGGCAAGCACCTTGATAATCCGCCAGCGGATCCGCGCGCTGCTTACTTCTATCTTTTCTTCGAGGATCGTGCGCCTAGCTTGCCGGGCGCATGCGCCGCGACAGATTGCTTGGCGGTGGCGCGCGCATCTTATATCGATGTGATCGCGGCGGCATTCTCTGGCGACCCACACCGCGTCGCGGAAGTTTTCCGCAAGTATGATGCTACACCGCCCGATCCTTGGATACAACCCGCGACGAGCGACACGCCAGATCTAACCGGAACGACTGGAAAATTTTCACCACTATGGACTGATGAAGGCGCGTACGACCCGGTTGTCATCTACGATAAAAGTTTCGATGTATATCTCGCGGTCTATCTCTTTGGCGATGGCTTTAAGGTGCGCGCGTCGAGTGACATGCTTCATTGGTCCAAGCCCATCAACGCCGGATTCTTCGAACCCGATCATGAGCTTTTCTACCCAACGCTCATCGGCGAAACTGGGGATCCAACCATGGGAGGAACGACGCCGCGAATTTATTTCAGCAGTTTCCCAACTGGCAAATTTCCAGACTATACTACAGCAGTCTTTGAAAGTGTACCGCTGATGCTCTCACGCGGGCAGTAAATGGAACGATGCTGATCAAGAAAAAACAGGGAACGGAAGACAAGCCATTCGATTAGAATTGGTCATATCGCAACTTCCCATACTGGCTCAACAACACACCCGGCTTATTTCGTTGCAAAACTTAGCATACAGACTACTACTTTAATTCACCCGGCTCTCCATTCTCTATTTTCCCGCCTCCATCGTTTTTCTCACTACATTTCCAGCCAGGTCGCGCACCTCGGCAATTACTGCTCAACCATACTACGTATTAACATGCCGAATTCAAGGCTGGCTCGCAAGCTGTTCTCGTTGCAGCAACCCATACATCACTGCCATAACGAAAATCACTACGCCAAACGTCAGGAACATCTTCTGCACGCCGATGTATTGAATCAGGACTCCACCAATGAAACCTCCCGCCACGTACCCAACCCCTGAGAACGCACTTCTAAAAATGCTCTGAGCCGTAGCACCCATTCCGGTTGGTGCGTTCCTGTCCGCATACGAAACGCCGGCCACCAAAATAAATGGGAATGTGACGAACTGCAAAAGCTGGATAGTCAGCGCTTCCCACGGCACACTGACCGCGGCATAAAGCGCGCAGCGGATTCCCATGCACGCCAGCCCCAGCAGGAGCAATCGGTATGTGCCGAACTTCCTCAACAACCGGCTTCCCAAAATCAGTGCCGGCGCCTCCATCGCAGTGGAGATGGTGATGGCCCAGCCCATCCAGGCTGGGTTGGTCCCGATCTTTTGCAAGTACACAAACAGATAATTCGAGATGATCGCATTGCCGCTGCCCCCGATGAAAACGACAAACAGGAATACCATCCACTTCGGGTTCGTCAGGAGTTGGCGCAGGCTGCCCCAAAACGAACCTTCGGCTTTACGTGCGTGGAAGTGCATTTGCTGGCTGGCGATCAATGCCAGGAACAGCCCGATTGCGTAGGTTGAAAAGTTGTAACGCATTCCGTAGTGCGCCACCATCAGTGCCGCGATGGGCGCAAAGATTCCCCAGCCGATCGTCCCACCGCTCCGCAGACGGCCATACTGCTCTCTCTCATCTCCCAGCACGGTCAGTGTGGCATTATCCGCCAGGGAAGTAACCGGCCCGCCGAAAATGGATTGAATCGCCATCAGGAGCAAAAACCACCAGAACGAATTGGAAAATGGGAACAGGAAAATGGCGACTAGGTTGCCCAGCAGCCCAATGGAGAGAATCAAACGATGGCGCTGGCTGGCATCCGCCAGTCCGCTCAGCGCTGGTCCGGCGATCATGCTGCCCAATGATGCCAATCCCAACAACACGCCGATTTGACTGCCCGGCACGCCCTGTTGCTGGAAGTAAAGAGCAAAATAATTATTGACCGTCACCGACCCGGCAAAGTACAGAAAATAAAAAGCGAACGACCAGAACCTGCCGTGTTTTTTTCCTGGCACTATTTACCCATCATAATCACTGGACTTCAATATAAACTTAGACTGGCTGCCTGTCAACTTGCCTTTGCCAGGCCAGCCAATGCCAACGCTGCCTTTTCCCCATACCTAGCCATAATGCCATGGAAATCGCCTTATTGACCGCACTCGTCAGGCAAACCGGGTTGGTGGTGATCAAGTAAGGTGAGCCAGCTTGGATGCTCAAAGCACGAAATGTTGGCATTCCATTGTTAGATATTATTTTGGCTATACGCTTTCGCCCAACTCTATCCTTGCCACATTACCCGGCAAGTCAAGCGCCTCGGCCATCACCTTTCCCTCTGTAGCTAGTTGGTGTTCCCATAAATCACTTTCCAACCGAACTGCCTCGCCCTAGTCCAGTATGTTCCCCGCCTCACCCAGGATCATCACGCGCAGACTTGCCACGTACACATCGTAGCTGGCTTGGACGAGTATTTTTCCAGCCCCCCTTCTCGATGCGGAGGATCACCGGCGGATGGAACCAGTCTCCGAGTGCCAGGTTGTAGGCATTCTTCACCGTCCCTGTCGCCAATTTTGCATAGATCGGCTGTCTGAGAGATGCCTGCTGGGCATAGGCTGCGGTGGCTCTAAACCTTTCATGATGCGCCTCCTGGTCTTTGCTTAGCACCCGCCGGCTGAAATCCGGCTTGACACACACAATAGCTGTCAGGTAGTGAGCAGGACTTGTGTCCGTTTGAATAAAAAAGAACTCCGAGACTGAATTCTCGGAGTTCATTTCTCTATGCACCTGCTTTTGCGGCTCACGGCGAAGTGATTATTTTAGGTACGAACGATATGGAATGAGTAATAAGAATCCGAACGCAATAACAATCTCTCCCAGTAAAACCCCCAACGCCTGGATTGGCCCAAAATACGGAATCTGCGGAGGTGACTGCGATCCCAGTCCAAACACATCCGCCATGCCGGAAAAGACTGCAATCACATAGCCTGTCGCAACCATGCGCAAGCCAATGTCCGCCGCAATGGAACGCTCAACTCCCTTCCACAAACCCCACAAACCGGTATATCCACCGAGACAGATAATCGCCAGTCCCACCAGAAAGACCGAAATCTTTACGAACCCAACCGTAGAAGTACGCTGGAGGCCAAACCAATCCGGCTTGGTGCCAACCAGAAAAACGAATAGCCCAAATAAGGTGGTAATCAAACCTACCCGTACGCGTAGGCGCGAAGGCCGCATAGAACGCGGCGAAGCATCAGAAGAAGTGGGAGTGGATTTTTCCATCGGCTCGTTCATGACGGTAGATTTTTCTCTAAAAAACTAAGCCAGTTGCCGCCCAAGATATTTGCCGCGTCTAATTCTGAATAGCCGCGCGCGGTCAATAGCGGAACCAGTTTTTGCAAATCAGCAATAGTATCAATTTCCGGAGGAACAGACTGTACTCCAAATCCGCCATCGAAATCAGTGCCGATGCCAACGTGACGCGCATCACCGGCCAATTGGCAGATATGATCCATATGTGCAGCGACTACATCCAAAGGCACTTCTTCACGTGGACTTCCCTTGGCGCGCGACCAACCGGTTTTTAAAAATGAATTATTCGGAACAATGCCAACTATTCCACCGTGTTCGAGTAGGCCTCGGATTACTCGATCCGATAAATGACGGTTGGTGGGGAAATTTGGCAGAAGTGCAAGGCAATTGGCATGGGAAGCGACTATCGGTCCCTCATATAAATCCAATGCCTCGAGCACGGATTGCTCATCCATGTGAGTCAGATCGAGTGTGAAATTGAAATCGGCCATTGCCTTGAGCAAACGGCGGCCATCCTCGGTCAATGGGCCAGGTTCGCGCGTGCCGCCGGAATAACGTGTTCCTGCCCAGGCGAGACCAATCAGACGCAATCCCAATTCATACCATTCATCCAACTCATCGATCGAGCGGATGCCGTCTGCGCCCTCCATCAACGGAATCAAACCAACAGGGAGATTCTTTTTTTCAGGTGTCCCCCATTCCTCCATGTGCTTGCGCAAATCTTTCGTGGTGAGAACGAGGCGAAAATAATCAGGCTTGGAATCGGTCAATTGATGATAGAGCCGCAGTTGGTCCAGATAGACGCGGTGGGCCTCTTCATAATCAGCATAAACCGTTTTATCTCCATCGCCGAGCTTACCACTCAGAGGTGATGCAAATAAAGTTGAAAAAACAATAGCCACGCGGCCGCGTTGATAATCGGGCCAGCCGATTAAACTATCACCGTTGTTTTTGGGAACGCTCGTGCCTTTTTCAAGTTGGCGAGTTTCTGCCGCGGAACGCGTGTAGTCGCGCCCATAAGCCTGCATATTAAAAGCTAGATCGCAATGTAAATCGATGATGAATGGTTTTTCCATGATTGGAAAGAGCGCACCTTTGGGTGCGCTCTTGTTTCTATTTAGCAGGGGTTTCCCCCGTGTCTGACTCCGTATGCCCATATTCTTCGATGAGCTTCTTGTAATCCCTATCCGCATACGCGCCGGAGTTTACCTTGCGAAGGCTAAGACCAATACGATGTTGGTCAGAGTCGATGCGAATGATGCGCAAGGTATGCACTTCGCCTTCCTTCAATATTTCCTTCGGGTGATCAATGCGATGATCAGCGACTTCGGAAATATAAATCAAACCTTCGATGTCGCCTTCGAGTCGGGCAAAGGCTCCGAACTTGGTCAAACGAGTAATGACGCCTTCCACCAATTGTCCAACGCTAAATTTTTCGAACTCGCGACATCCAGGGATCATCGGCCAGTGCACGAATGGATAAACCGATGCGCTTCTTCTCGCGATCCACATTGATGACTTTGACTTTAACTTCCTGACCAACTTCCAAGACTTCCTTGGGATGTTGAACACGATCCCACGAGATTTCAGAGAGATGAACGAGTCCATCTGCGCCGTTGACATTGACAAATGCGCCGAAGCCGGCCAAGCTGGTGACGCGGCCAGTATAAACTTTTCCAACTTCGAGCTCATCAATGACGCGCTCTTTGACGGATTGACGCGAACTCGGTGCTGGCGGCGCGCTCAGAAAGAATTAGGCGCCGACGTTCGCGGTCCACTTCGATGATGCGAACAGAGATGGGCTGTCCGATCATTTTTTGCCAGCGTTGTTCAGGCGTCTCGCCAGTGGATTGAGCACGGCGCATTGCACTGATCTGCGATGAAGGAACAAAACCACGCAAGCCGCCGACTAGAACGATCAAGCCGCCTTTGTTGAAACCAACAATATTGCTATCGTAGGCGCGGTCTTCTTCGAGCATCTTTTCAACGTTCTCCCAGGAAATCTGCTCTTGCGCACGGCGGAAGGATAAAACCACATTCCCATTATCATCTTCAGGATTGATGACATAAACCGGAATCTCCGCGCCAACTTTAAGCGCCTCGCGTTCCTCTGCCGACAACTGTTCCAATTCCTTGCCAGAGATCACGCCCTCTGACTTTGCTCCGACGCTCACGAGAATCTGGCTGGGACTCACACCCGCAATCGTGCCGGTGCGGATCTCACCTTGCTGAGGCATATCCACATTCACGTTCTCGGTTTGGAGCAATGATTCCATGCTCTGATTATTGTTGCTATGATCTCCCTGCATGTTAGCATCGCTCCCTTGCGCTGGCAGGGACTGGTTCTGATCCGTCACTTGTTGACTCCGACTAAAAAAGGTAAGCGGAATTATACAGGTGATTGCAGAAGTTGACAACCCTAAATGACGTTTTAATAGCGGTCTGCGCCGAAAACATGACAAATTGAAATCGAGCCTAATCATTTTTGATATAATGAACGCTGGAGTTAACATGCCTGCCATTTATCCCTTCACCGCTGTTGTTGGACAAGACCGTATGCGCCGCGCTTTGATTCTCAATGCGGTAGATACCCGCATCGGCGGCGTATTGATCCGCGGCGAACGCGGCACAGCCAAATCTACTGCTTCGCGTGCACTCGCTGCCTTATTACCGCAAGTCAAAGTTGTTGAAGATTGCCGCTTCGGGTGTGATCCCGATAAGCCCGGCACCTGGTGCACGGAATGTAAAGAGCGCGCCATTGGCAAACAGAAATTGCCCTTTCATAACAAGACGACTCCGTTTGTCAATTTGCCTGTTTCCGCAACGGAGGACCGCGTTGTTGGAACATTGGATATCGAGCAGGCCATTCAAAAAGGTGAACGGCACTTTGAACCCGGTGTGCTTGCGAATGCCAACCGCGGACTATTGTATATTGATGAAGTCAACCTGCTCGACGATCATGTCGTGGATGTTCTACTGGACTCAGCGGCAATGGGCGTCAACGTGGTCGAGCGCGAAGGAATTTCGTTTTCGCATCCTGCCCGTTTCATCCTCGTTGGAACGATGAATCCAGAAGAAGGCGAATTGCGTCCTCAACTGCTGGATCGCTTTGCGTTATCGGTGGATATCGTCGGCATCCGCGATGCGCGCGAGCGCGTCATGATTATGGAACGCAATCTCTCGTTCGAGAAAGACCCAGAAGCATTCCGCAAAGAATGGATGCCAAAGGAACAGGAAGTTTCCAAACAAATCGAACGCGCGCGTGAACTCGTGGATGAAGTTACCTACACCAGCCGCGACTTGTTATCCATCGCCGCGCTGACAGCTTCGTTGAATGTAGATGGTCATCGTGCCGATCTGGTCATCCTCAAAGCCGCGCGGGCACAAGCCGCGTTCGAAGGCCGCACGAAGATCACCGACCACGATATCGCACTTGCCGCGGAACTAGCTTTGCCTCATCGCATCAAACGGACGCCATTCCAGCAAGCGGAGATTACTTCCGAACAATTGCAGGAACGCATCGAGCAATTGGCAGGTCAATCGGTGCCGAGTGAATCGGAAGAAAAATCTGAATCGCAGGAAAGCAAGTCTGCGGAAAAAAAAACTTAAAGCTCGAAGATGAGGCGCAGGAGAGCCCGCAACAAGGCCAGCCTGAGCCAATGCCACAGGATGATGTCTTCGCCCACACTGATGCCAAATGGTGGGAGGGCGGACAAAAAATCAAAGCGGGCGAAACATTCCAGCCGCGCAAATTAAATACCCCACTCGATAAGTTAACACGCAAACGCGCCGGGCGCCGTTCGCTCACCAAGACCGAACGTAAACATGGACGTTACATCAAGGCGCGTCCGGCTGGAAACAAAACAGATGACATCGCTTTCGATGCCACTTTTCGTGCGGCTGCGCCGTTCCAAAAGCGACGCGTCGAGAAGCGCAAGCGGCTGGCCTTTGCCATCGAGAAATCCGATTTACAGCGCAAGGTGCGCGTCAAGCGTGTGGCGAATCTAGTTTTATTTTTGGTGGACGCTTCTTGGTCCATGGCAGTGGCGGAACGCATGAACGCCACCAAAGGCGCCATCCTTTCGTTGCTGACCGATGCGTATCAACGCCGCGATCGCGTCGGACTCATCGTCTTTCAAAAAGATCGCGCCACGCTTATTCTGCCTCCAACGAATTCCATTCAGCTCGCTCAGCGCGCGCTGGTTGATATTCCAGTTGGTGGCAAGACTCCGCTCTCGGCGGGTTTGCTCATGGCCGCTGACGTGCTACAGCACGAGAAATACACTCATCCGGATATCGAACCGCTTCTTATCGTCCTAACCGATGGAGCGGGCAACGTTTCGATTGGCACGCTCCCGCCTCAGGAAGAATCGTATCGCTTCGCGGAGTTGATCGCGATCGAACAAGTCAAGAGCGTAGTCATCAACATGGAACATGCTGCCTTCGATCAAGGCCTGGCGCAAAGTCTGGCCGAGCATTTAAAAGCGCCATGCTACGCCTTGAGCGAATTGAAAGCTGAGAATTTGTATCACGCCGTGAAAGATGAAATGGCGAGACCGATCAAGAAATAACGGGTGGGCTAGGCCGATAGGGTTACACTGCTGGACAACGAAAACCGTGAAACTGTTACACTCCACCTCTTGACAATTATAGAACATTAGTTCTATAATGCCAACATCTATCCTATGATAAGGAGGTAGACATGAATACAGTCCGTAACTCACACAGTGTAGGGGATGGCTTAGCTAACATGTTCCGTAATCTCACCCACGGTCGACGCCTCAACCGTGGCGCGGCTTGGGGCTTAATTATTGTCACCGCCCTACTTGCCTTTGAGATCTTCAATTACAGCACCACTCAATTTGCTCTTGCGGATGTGCTTGGGGATCTCAAATTTGCCGGTCTGCGGTGGGCGACGATTCTGGCAATAGCTTTTTGCGGTATTGACTTCGCTGGAATCGCCCGCATCTTTACACCACAACAAGGCCGCGATGAACCCGCCGAGGTCTGGTACCTTTTCGGTGCATGGCTGTTGGCCGCCGGATTCAATGCCACACTTACCTGGTGGGGAGTCTCGGTTGCGATCGTTAATCACACCAGCGCCACGGCTGGGGCGGTTATCAGTAATAGTACATTGATCAAAGTCGTGCCGATCTTTGTAGCCGTGATGGTTTGGTTGATCCGCGTGCTGATCATTGGAACGTTCTCCATTGCAGGCGACAATCTGTTTTCCACGGCGGACACACGCAGCTATCCATCTCAAAGATCGTACTCGCCGCCATCTCGACCCGTAACGGCCAGCCCGATTGGAACCACTCTGCGTCCCGCATCCTCTCTGCCGCGGCCAGTTCAAAGTTATCATCCTGCGACCAAGCCCGCGTCGCCGACAAACTTTGATCGCCCCGAACCGACCTACCAAAACATGTCCTTTGACTCACAATCACCTTACGATGCCGTTGAAGCACGCAAACAATAATGGTTTCGTACTACAAAACCATAACCTGATTTAAATTTTTGTATAGCTCCATAATGGTTTCGCACTACAGAACCATAACAATTTAGCTCGACGCGGGTTTTTAACCCGGCATAAAAGGAAACCTATGTCCCGCGTTCGTCAATACCAAAGCAATCGGCGAACAGCCGCGGCCTACAATCAAGAAGGCGGCGGCTGTTTGTCTTTCTATTTACTCCCGCCTCTATCGGTTTTATTCTTTGGAGTCATAATCGCCATTATTGTTCTTAATGTTCCGGTTCAGGAAGTTCCTTTTCAAATAAGTGCTTTCTCCGTATCCAATAGACTGGCTCCTTTATTTACACCCGAGGTGCAGTATTGGGGGGTGTCTATCCTGCGCTGGAGCGGTGCATCAAACCTCGACCCGAATCTGGTAGCCTCGATCATGCAAATTGAATCCTGCGGTGATGAATTCGCGCGTTCCTCCGCCGGGGCCATTGGCCTTTTTCAAGTTATGCCATTTCATTTTGCGCCCACTGACAATCCATTCGATCCCGACACTAATGCCTTGCGTGGATTGATGTATTTGCAACACGTGTTCGATTCTGCCAATCATAATGTTTCATGGTCGCTCGCGGCTTATAACGGTGGGCCGAGTCTGATCGGGTTGAATGAACGGATGTGGCCCGCGGAAACAATTCGTTATGTTTATTGGGGAAGCGGCATTTACGCCGACGCCATGCAAATGAGATCATCGAGTCAGCGTCTTACGGAGTGGCTTGCAGTCAGTGGCGCCAGTCTGTGCCGGCAAGCTCATCGACAATTAGGTTTGCCGTAATCACTTGTCATTAGCTATTTAGGCATGTCATTTTCCAATGGAAGCCAAATCGCAAACGTTGTGCCTTTTCCCTCTTTGGACTCGACGTTGATCGTTCCTCCATGATTCTCTACAATCCATTTTGCGATGGAAAGTCCCAAACCAAAACCCGGCGACGATGAACGAGTCCGCGATTTCTCGGCGCGATAGAACCGGTCAAAAATATAGGGCAGGTCCTCGCTTGAAATCCCCGGCCCGGTGTCCCGCACGATAATGCGTGCCTGATCGCCAATCCGCGCAAGCCCTACCATCACGTCGCCGCCTTGCGGTGTATATTGAATCGCATTCGCCACTAGATTCAGCAAAACTTGTTTCAGCCGGTCGCGGTCGCCTTTAATTTGAATTTGATCAATATCAGCGATCTTGAGACGCACTTTATTACCAGCAAGGATATGCATCTCCTGAAAAACTTCAAGCAAAAGCGTATCAAGTTCGACTGGTTGCTTGTTCAACGTAAGCTTGCCAGAGTCGGCTTGGGTGAGGAGTAATAATCCGCCGACCAAACGAGTCAGACGACCAGCTTCCTGATCAATACTGGAAAGCGACTCTTCATCGAGTTGTTTCATATGCCGCATCAAATCCACATTGCCTTTGATCACTGTCAAGGGAGTGCGCAACTCGTGGCTGACATCAGCAAGGAAGCGCTGTTGTGAGGTAAAAAGATTTTCGAGGCGTTCAAGTGTTTGGTTGAACGCCTCGATCAAATTGCCGATCTCATCATCCGAAGCAACATCATAAGGAATACGGCGTGAAAGATCGTCAGCTCGGTTAATGGCTAGTGCGGTTTCGGTAGCCGCATCCAGCGGAGAAAGAACGCTTCCAAGCACGAACCAAGAACCAACCCCGGCAACGAGTGCGGAAATAATGGTTGAGATCAAAAGGATATCAAGCAGATCCCGACGTGCAGCATCCACCACATTCAAATTGGTCGCCACTTGTAAAATACCGACGCTGTGAATGCCGGACCGTAGGGGAACACTTAAGACGCGCAAGTGAACATTTTAAATCGCATTCTCCCTATAAATCGGTTCGCCGGCTTTTAACCCAATTGGATCGAGGGGAGAAGTCAGGTTTGCAATGCTTGGCGATTCGTTCCTGATCTTGTTATCCTCGCCCCACAATTGGACATACACATTCGACGTCATATCAAGCGGCGGCAAAGTAATCACATCAATCTCCGCTACTGAGTTAACCCGCGTCACCGCCATTATATCGCGCGCCGTGCTTGCTAAGGTTGTATCGGCTTGATTGAGCAGAAGAACACTGATAATAATATAAACTGCCGCGCCGAATGTTAAAAGAATCCCCCCCATCAGCGTGGAATAAAGAAGGGTCAGGCGAAGACGGAGGGACATAAATAAAATTTCACTGCGAGAGGAATTCTTCCTCGGAGCAGTCCCCGCGTTTATGATTGATTAGAGGAGATTGCCTCGCAAACACAAAGAGCTACGGATTTTCCCGTAGAACGTAACCAACGCCGCGCACGGTGTGAATCAAACGCGGCTCATCCTCCGCTTCAAGTTTCTGCCGCAAATAACGGATGTAAACTTCGAGTACATTGCTTTCACCGCCAAAGTCATAACCCCAGACGCGGTCAAAGATGACTTCGCGCGTCAGGACCTGTTTTGGATGACGTAGGAACAACTCAAGCAATTCATACTCCTTGGCAGTCAATGCAACCAGGCGGTTACCGCGTGATGCTTGACGCGAGCCGGTGTCGAGGGACAAATCTGCGAACTTCAACACAGGCACACGTTCGGGTTGAGTGCGGCGCAGAAGCGCCCGTACGCGCGCCAACAATTCATCGAGATTGAACGGCTTGACCATGTAATCATCCGCGCCAGCATCCAACCCCTGAATGCGATCTTGCACTGTATCTTTGGCGGTCAACATCAGGATCGGAATCGAGCCGCCGCTTCTTAAACGATTACAAACTTCCAAGCCGTCAATACCCGGAAGCATCCAGTCCAAGATCACGATATCGGGAGTATGATCGCGCGCCAAAATCAAACCGGTTCGGCCATCGGTGGCGGTATCCACCACATAGCCTTCATAGGCCAGTCCGCGCTGAAGCAACTTCAAAATCGCTTGATCGTCTTCAATGATCAATATTCGTTCGTTCATGGCTCACTCTCCAAACAAAATAATACCACATTTGGTAGAATGTCCGCATGCCCATCAGCAAGCGGATTTTCGATTTGATCGGCGCCTCATTGGGACTCGTTATCCTTTCCCCGTTTCTCGTTGTGATTGCGATTCTGGTTCGCATCTTTCTCGGGGCGCCAATCCTGTTCCGTCAAATACGGCCGGGCTCCAAAGGGAAACCTTTCACAGTTTACAAATTTCGCACAATGACCGAGGCACGCGACGGACAAGGGAATCTTTTATCCGATGACATTCGCCTGACGCGCTTTGGAAATTTTCTGCGCTCCTCTAGCCTCGATGAGCTTCCTGAACTCTTTAACATTCTACGCGGCGAAATGAGCCTCGTGGGTCCGCGGCCTCTACTTATGGAATATCTTCCGCTATATTCACCGGAACAAATGCGGCGACATGATGTTCATCCTGGTGTGACCGGCTGGGCACAGGTCAACGGACGCAATGCGATTGACTGGCCAACTCATTTTGCATTGGATGTTTGGTATGTGGATCATTGGTCTTTTGGATTGGACCTGAAAATATTATTCATGACCTTTTGGAAAGTGATCCAGCGCCAAGGCATCAATCAGCCGGGGCGGGCAACCATCGAATATTTCAAGGGAAATAAAGACTAAAGCAGAAGGCAAGAAGTATTTACGGATATAATGGTTCAGAGTTCAGAACCATAATGGTTCAGACTTCAGAACCATAATGGTTTGCAGGTCAGAATCATCTTGTCGTTCCTTTTATGAGTTTTATCTTCACACTGCTTTCAGGCTTTCCGAATCTGCTCCTCCCCACTCTGTTTGGTTGGGTCGTGTGGCTGGGCTTATTGGGATTGACCATTTTCCTTTTGATACACTGGAAGGGAATTCAACCTTCGTGGACAATCCGTTCATGGGGATTATTTATCGGATTATTAATCCTCGTTCCGATTACCAATTTATTCATCGGCGTCCGGTTGCCCGCTGGTTCCGCCTTGCCCTTGCCGAACTTTCCAGCCGATACTTCGCCCGGTTCTTCGATGATGCTCTTCTCCGCAGTTTCTTGGACACTAGCTGGCGGATTCCTCGGGCCACTCGGCGCGGCTCTGCTTGGACTCTTTGCCGGCGTCTTACGCGGTGCGTGGGACACTTACAGTTTATTCAGCGCGCTTGAATTTTCATTATTAGCTATCTTATTTTCAGGAAGCGTGCGTCAGCGTTATCGCACGCGAATTTATCGACTAGCGCGTCAACCGTTGATCAGTGGGATGTTGATGATCCCCTTACACATTGTGTTATTTATCACCGGCGCATTCTTTAGCATTCCATCGATCGTGCCGGTGGCAGCGCGGCTTGATTTTGCGTTGAGTAACGCGGGCACCGCGGCACTAGCCTTTGGCGGTGAAATGTTGATCGCCGGAGTGATCGCTCAATTGGCAGCCGTTACCTTCCCCTCGGCATGGGGGGAGAAGAAACCTCTGCAACCGTCGCCTGCGGAACGAAGTCTCGAAACGCGTTTTGTGTATGCCACGGGTACATTCATCATCGCATTGTTGTTGACTTTATTGATCGGCGACTGGGTGGTGGCAGGGCAAGCCGCCAACGGGTTGTTAAAGGATCGCTTGGCAAGCAGCGCGCAAGCCGCGGCACAGAATGTTCCGTTCTTTCTCGAAACCGGACAAAATCTCGCAGTGCAATTATCGTCCGACCCGCGTCTACTCTCATTGAACGATCCAGATTTGAGCGCGCTTCTCGCACAGAGAATGCAGGCAGTTCCGTACTTCGATCAATTCTTCGTGCTTGATTCAAGTGGAAAGAATTTATTGAGTGCCTATCCCCCTTCGGCGCGCCAGAATTTTTCTTTGTATGCTCAAGAAGCCTCTGGCATTCCATTGGCAGACAAGGGGGTGTTGACTCAGATTTATACAATCCCGTCTGTCTCCTCGGGCGAGTCGGCGCGCGTTTCGTTTTTGGTCGCGGTTGCAGATAGTTCACATCAAGTGCAACAAATCTTGATCGGCCGCACAACCTTATCCACCAATCCATTGATCCAACCGCTGATCAACAGCCTAGATAACCTATCGAAATCGGAGTTGAATGGTGATGGCTTTCTACTTGACGAGAATGGCGATGTAATTTATCAAACCGGCGGCAGTGCACTCGCGAAATATAGCGGATCGCGCGGTGAACAGCCTTCTTTTTCCAATGGTACCGCGCCGGATGGTACGCGGCAATTGGTTTATTATCAACCGGTCGAAGGCGGACCATGGGCAATCGTCTTAACGATTCCTGCGAGTCAAGTTCAACAACTGGCACTCAACATTGCCCTGCCCATGTTTGTGATGATTATCCTGGTGGCGGTTTTGGCGCTCATCTTGCTGCGCATCGGATTGCGTGTGATTACCGGTTCATTGCAGGGTTTGGCTTTCGAAGCGAATCGAATCGCACAGGGCAAACTCGATCATCCACTGCAAACCATAGGCGTGGATGAAGTTGGTCAATTACGCGGCGCCTTCGAACAGATGCGTGTGAGTTTAGCGGCGCGCCTTGATGAACTCAACCGTCTACTGATTGTAAGTCAGGGTGTCGCGTCGAGCCTCGAGATGCGCAACGTGGTCAAGCCGGTGCTGGATGCGGTCGCATCAACCGGTGCTAATGCGGTGCATGTGGTGCTTTTGCCATCCATTCTTCCTGAAACTCCTGCCGAACTTCCCTCGCGCTTTGCGGTGGGAGCCGCCAAAGATTTTTATGTATACCTCGATGAACAAATCCTAACGATGGCGGAAAAACAGGAACGCATCGTATTTCCGAATCTTTCTCGGACGCGCGAGTTGACTCTCGATCCAAAGCGACTCAATCCGGGGGCCTTGTTAGCCGTTCCATTACGCCATGAGAACCGTTATTATGGCGTGATGTGGGCTTCGTATGAACAGTCGCGCAATTTCTCGGAAGCCGATATTCGTTTTATTGCTACGCTTGCCGGTCAAGCCTCACTTGCGGTTGCGAACGCGTATCTTTTCCTGAACGTGGAAGTGGCGCGGCGTCAACTCGAAGCGATCATCAACTCGACGCCCGATCCAGTACTGGTGACCGATCAACGTAATCGTTTACTGCTGGCCAATCGCGCCGCCGGGCAATTGTTTGATATCCACGTAAATAAAGCCATTAGTCAATACCTCGAGAAAGTCATCATGCAAAAACCGCTAGTTGATCTTTTGCTAGCTTCCAGTGAGAAACAATCTACTGAGGTTCTCATGTCAGATAAGCGCACCTACTTAGCCACGGCTTCATCCGTGGTTGCCGAAGGCCGTCCGATGGGGCGCGTTTGCATTTTGCGTGATGTCACTTCCTTCAAAGAGATAGACACGATGAAGTCGGAGTTTGTTGCGACCGTCAGCCACGATCTTCGTTCGCCGCTGACTTTGATGCGCGGTTATGCCACCATGCTTGATATGGTCGGAGAGCTTAACGATCAACAACGCGGGTACATAAAAAAGATGATCACCGGCGTTGACAACATGTCCCGGTTGGTGAGTAATCTGTTGGATCTCGGAAGGATCGAAGTGGGCGTGGGATTGCAAGTGGACAATGTTTCCGTGCTAGATATACTCGAACGCGCCACAAGCCTATTGCAATTGCAGGCAGGCGAGAAAAAGATCGCTTTGAATTTGGAAATCCTAAAAAATCTACCATCTACTCTCGAAGCCGATCAGGCTCTTTTGCATCAGGCAGTATATAACCTGATCGAAAACGCCATCAAATATACGCCGGAAAATGGCTCGGTTACGGTTCGAGTCAAGACTGTGCCGCATGATCTCATCTTCGAAGTGGAAGATACCGGCATAGGTATTGCACCCGACGATCTGCCGCACCTATTTGAAAAGTTTTATAGAGGCAAACAACGGGAAGCGCGCGCTCAACATGGATCCGGGTTGGGACTCGCCATCGTTCGATCCATTGCCGAACAACACAGCGGTCGCGTTTGGGTTGAGAAGTCAATTGGGCAAGGGCAGCAAATTCTTTCTACAAATTCCCCTTACACAACCGAAAGCAAAGCGCCCCACTTGATGAGGTATAATAGCGCCTTGCCCTCGCTGGTGGAGGGCTTATATTTTTGTAGTCGTTTGGAAAGCAGGAAGCATGTCGCATTTGGCTCCCACTGAGTCTTTTGAAAAAGAATACAAAGAGCAAGAGGCTCTCTTTAAAGCCCAGCCGCCCATTGTCCAGCGCTTTTTGGAAGCGCAGGCGCGGCAAGTGGCAGAGGTATTTGTTCAGCGCGGCTCGCGTGTACATTTTTCATTGCCTGACCGCGTCGTTGTAGAGACGAACAGCGTCTCATCCACATTGACCGTGCCACAAAATTTGCGGGAGCAATCCGCGGGTAGTTTACGCGACCGCATCACGCGGAACGATGTACATTTCACATTACGCCAACGCCTTTCCCAACTGGAACAATCTTCAGAGCGCGCGGTAGTCATCAGCGCGCAGTTGATCCGCCATTCGACGGTCATGCATATGATATATAACATGTTGCCGTCTGGTCGGTCAGTGACTTATAGGTCGGAAGAGGATGAAGATGTGCCGACGATTCCGACCGGCGATGCGTTCGAACCAGCCTCAGCCATTACCGCCACAACGGATGCAATTGCAGAAGAAGGCAAAACCGAGGATGGACGCGGTAGTTTGCTGGTGCCATATGTCCCGGCCGCGCGTCGATTCTATCTTCCGCAATGGGTGGCTTTCGATGATAACGATAAACTGTTGGTCAATTCTGTGGGCGAGGCAGAAGCGCACATTGCTTCGATGCAAAGATTCCTGACTGTGATCTTCGCGGCGCGTTCACTGGCCCCTTATATGGTTGCAGATGAGGAGTATCAGAAGAAACGCTACGGCATGTTGGGGCAGTTGATCAATCAGGGCCGGGCCTTGGCACGTTATCAAACGCGCGAGATTATCCATGCCATCAAGGAACGCGCGGCCGCGCAAAGTTTGAATCGCGGCTTGAGTTTGAGCCTGCCCTATTTCAATGATCAAGAACTGAAGATGGACACCTACCACTTTGTCGTGATCCCGGCTGGACGAATTATGTTTGTTCCATCATTTGTGGTGCGCGCTGCCCGCGAAGAGGATGCCAAGGTGGATCAGGATACTCGCTTCAATTCCTCAACGCGTAAACATTTATTGAACGAACTCCAGTTGCTGGAAGACGCTTTTATGCCCAAGAAAGTATAAGTAAATTCAAATTATGAATCCGATATTTTTTTCTGGTTTATTGTTAATCGCGATTGTTTACATCGCCTTCCGGATCGCGCCGCGAGAGAACAAAGAACATGCTCATATCCATGGCGCGGGACAGATTGCGATGTTAGCCGCGCTAGCCCTCTTCGGAATAGATTTCTTTACATCGTATTTTTATGGTACCGGCGAACTCATGAGCGTTCTCTGGCCTTATGGGTTGCAGCGTTTTGGCTTCATTGGGGCGGGTTTAATCGCCTTTGCCAATATATGTTTTGGCATCCTCTATATGTATTCGTTGGCTCCGTTCAACGAGGGAGGTGGTTCTTATACCGCTTCCATGCGTTATCTAAAGCCGACACTAAGTTTGATGGTTGCGGTCACCCTGATTGAAGACTACGTTTTAACCATCGTTGTATCCGCCTTATCGGGTTCGGATCAATTACTTTCAATTACAAACTCCTATAGCGCGCCCTGGTTTTGGCACTTTGCTATCGGGGCAATCTTGGCAACGGTTACTTGGTATCTGACAATACGCGGGCGAGGCGAATTTTCCTTCGTCAGCTTTGGGTTCCTAGCCGTCTTCTTGATGCTCACCCTTGTCAATTGGGTTGGATTGATCATGGCAGTCCACAATGGGGTTCCGCCTGCGCCTGCCATTGCTGCCACACAATCTGCGACATTAGCTGATGGCCTTTATCACATACTCACAGGTTCCATGAAGGGTATGGTCGCCCTCACTGGTCTGGAAGCTATGTCCAATGGTATTCAGTTTGTTATTAACGAGGATGTCCCTCTGGTCAAGTGGGGCAAGAAAAAGCTTCCGAAGTGGAACAAGGTGTGGAATTTCTATAGCGGCAAGACTGGTGTGGGACGTTTTGTGCAAACGGCATTTCTATTCTATGGCGGCGTAACAACGATCATCCTCACAGCATTTGCCATCCATTTCAACGTTTTTGATGGCACGGGTGGCAAAACCCTGGTGGGGAATCTTGCTTCGATTGGCTTTGGACAGATTCCTGGCGGAATACTCCTTTACTGGGTTTATCAAGGTTTGGCTGTGATTTTATTGGCATTTGCCTCAATGACTGCCTTCCAGGATGCGCAAGCCACTGAATGGCGCGACGTTGCCATTGGGGAAATTCCCGAAGCGATTATTTACCGCGACAAACGTGGAACTTTTACACGCTCAGTGACCATCACCTTCGGCTTGGCCGTTATCATCATGCTATTGGTCAAGGGCAATACGGATGTCGCCGCGCCTTTCTACGGCGTGGGAGTATTCATACCGATCACAATTATGGGTCTGGCTATGCGGCAGCACATTCTGCGGACTTTAACGGGTTGGGTAAAACGGTGGGGAGCGCGCGCGGCTCTCTTTACGGCCATCCTCGCCGCCTCCGTTTGGGTATTCCAAATCATAGGCAAGTGGGAAGAAGGTGGGTGGGTTCGTCTGATTTCCTTTACCATTCTATTCTTGTCCGCTCACTTGGTTATCCTGTCGCCTCTCGGATATCGGGATCCGAAACAAATCCACCGCATTGTACGCGACAAAGCTCGTATTCAAGGTGCAATGGCATCGATTGTCGAATGGCAGTCGCTTAAAATGCAAGAATATCGCTATAGTCTATTGGTAGCCATTGCTCGATTTTGGCAATTCTTCGGAATCAATCGACCAGTACGCTACGATGCGCCCGTGAATGCGGGTGACTACAATGAGGCTCTGCATGTGGATCATCCCGATGCGCCATCGCTATTGGAACAATATCTGGATAACAAACCCAGCGAGCCGAAACTGGGTGGCACTCCCAAGCAAACAGCCCCCGGCGATGAAGAGGGAAAAGTAGAATAATCTAACGCAGGAGAAATGTGCTTCCCGCGTTTGTACGCTTATGAGTTCCACACCGATCTATAGCTTGCGCGTGAACGAGGTCCTTCAATCTCTGGAGACCTCTATGCAGGGTTTGTCCACTGCTGAGGGCGAGTCGCGCCGCGCCTTATACCGCGAGAACATTTTGTCCGAGCAAGCGCGTCCGCCGATGTGGCGCAAGTATGCAGCTCAAACGACACATCCTTTTGTGGTGGTGATGATCATTGCGGGGTTGATCACGCTCTGGCAAAGAGAATTTGCGCTCTCCGTGGTCATCTTGCTGGTCGCAGTAGTCAACGCAGGTTTTTCTTTTTGGCGGGAATATCAAGCCGAGCGGGCTGTTGAAAAACTCAAACATTTGCTCCCCACATACGCACATGTAATTCGAGATGGAAAGGATATTCATCTTCCGGCCGCTGAGATTGTTCCCGGTGACGTTTTGATTCTAGCCGAAGGCGATAACATCCCGGCTGATGCACGCGTGGTTGAAGAATATGGCTTGCGCGTGAATAACTCGTCTCTCACTGGAGAATCATTGGCCGCGCGCAAAACAGCCGACGCTTCACTAGTGACCGGCGTCAGCGAACTCGAACGTCCCAACTTGATCTTCGCTGGAACTTCGGTTGCATCTGGGACCGGTAAAGCGGTCGTTTACGCTACCGGCATGTTGACTCAATTTGGGCGCATCGCTCAACTAACACAAACCGTCCAAGAAGCACCTTCCCCATTTCAACAGGAACTCCATCGCCTCAGTCGCAGCCTTTCCTTTGTTGCCATCGGTATTGGTATGTTTGTCTTATTGATCAGTTTTTACGAACCGACAGTAAAGCAACATATCAACGTCAATCCGATACTATTAGCGTTAGGAATCATCGTCGCTATCACCCCTGAAGGGCTGCCAGTTACGTTGACACTTTCGCTGGCAAGAGCTGTTCAGCGTCTGACAACACGCGGCGTGCTATCAAAGCGCCTTAGCATTGTCGAAACGCTGGGCAATGTCTCTGTGATTTGCACCGATAAAAGCGGGACGCTAACTCAAAACCAAATGACCGTGCGTGAAGTATGGGTAGCGGCACAAAAATTACAAGTCAGCGGTGCAGGATATGACCCAATAGGTCAATACCAACCAAATCCTTCGGGCACACCATTTGAACAAGATTTGGATGCTTTGCTTGAAGCCGCGATGAGTTGCAATAACGCCCGCATCAATCCACCCTCACCGGAACATCCCACCTGGACAAGTCTTGGCGATCAAACGGAAGCCGCGCTCAAAGTCGCGGCCATGAAAGCTGATATCAAAGAAGATTCGGTCAATGCGTTATATCCGCGCACGCATGAACTTCCTTTCGATGCGCGGCGAAAAAGGATGACCACCATTCATAGTTCGCGCGCGGGCGACCTGGCTTTTGTCAAAGGCGCGCCGCGTGAAGTCTTGCAGTTATGCACGCATATTTTGATAAACGGCGAAACCCTGCCTTTGACTGAGAATGTACGCGCAGGAATCATGTCTGCAAATGATGAATATGCCCGTCGCGCCTTGCGCGTGCTGGCTCTGGCGCGTCGCACTTTGCCGCCGCGCACAGGTGCATATACCGCTGAAAGCATTGAGCGCGAGCTAACGTTTCTTGGTTTGATGGCAATGATGGATCCGCCGCGTCCGGAAGTGGAACGCGCGGTAGCAGTTTGTCATCAGGCAGGCATACGCATCGTGATGATCACCGGTGATTATGGTCTGACTGCGGAGTCGCTCGCAAGACGCGTCGGGATAATCACTTCATTGAATCCATCCATCATTACCGGCGCTGAGTTGGATGCGATGGGTGATGTCGCGCTTAAGCAAGCCTTGGATAAGGAAGTGATCTTTGCGCGCATGGCGCCAGATCACAAACTCCGCCTGGTATCGGCTTTCCAAGCGCGCGGAGATGTGGTAGCTGTCACCGGCGATGGTGTCAACGATGCGCCCGCGCTTCGCAAAGCGGATGTTGGAATTGCGATGGGCATAGTTGGCACCGATGTGGCAAAAGAAGCCGCCGACGTAATTTTGACCAACGACAATTTCGATGCAATCGTTTCGGCGATTGAAGAAGGCCGCGCCATCTACGATAACATCCGTAAGTTCATCACGTATATTTTTTCGAGCAATGTGGCAGAGGTAATACCATTCCTTGCCACAGCAGCTTTTGGCATTCCCCTCGCGTTAAATGTGCGGCAGATCCTAGCCATCGACATGGGCACCGACATCCTCCCCGCTCTGGCGCTTGGTATCGAAAAGCCCGAAGCCGGTATCATGAGTCAACCGCCACGGCCGCGTTTTCAACCGCTATTGGATCGTCCATTATTGATACACGCTTTCTTGTGGCTGGGAATGATCGAGGCGATTCTTTGTTATGTGGGATTCTTCGCGGTCTACGTTTTATCAGGACATGCACATCGTCTCGGTATCCCTTTCCTGGAAACCATCGTATGGCCGCATTTGCTTACATTTGGTGACACCGGCATTGTCGATCGCGCAGCTCAAACCGTATTTCATGTTGGTGTAGTGATGTCGCAAGTTGGAAATGTTTTTGCTTGCCGTACATTCAAAGCTCACAACAGACAACAAGGCTGGTTTAGCAATCCGACACTGTTATTAGGCGTGGTGCTTGAATTGGTGGTTATTATTGCGCTGATTTATGTCCCGCCGCTAGCCACTGCATTTGATCACACTGCCCTGCCCTTGTTACTCTGGCCCGCTTTACTTCTTTTTGCTCCCGTGTTATATGTTTTGGAATGGATGCGTAAAACTTTCGTCCGCCGATTTGGTACAATGCAACATGCTCGCTCGTCTTGATTTCAAGAGAGGAGGTAGTTACCATGAAAGTGATTATCATGGGTTGTGGACGGATTGGCTCACAGGTCAGTGAGTTGATGTGCGCCCAAGGACACGATGTAACGGTCATTGACCATGATTCCAATGCAGTTGATCGCCTCGGGCCGAATTTCAAGGGCCGCATTGTTCATGGTTTGGGATTCGACCGCAACGTCTTGATCGAAGCAGGTATCGAACGGGCTGATGCGTTCGTGACCGCCAGTTCTTCGGATAATGCCAACATCGTGGCAGCGCGTATTGCCCGGAATATTTTCCGTGTGCCGCGGGTGGTGGCGCGGCTTTATGATCCGCGTCGGGCTGAGGTTTATCAGCGGCTTGGCCTTACCACGATCTCTTCAACGAACTGGGGTGCCGAGCGAATTTATCAGATGATTTCACACACTGATCTGGATGTGCTGTACACCTTCGGTCGAAGCGAGGTTTCGCTAGTTGTGGTAGAGGCACCACCGCAATGGATAGGAAAAAATGTTGCGCAATTATCGGTCCCAGGCGAGATTGGGGTGGCGTCCATCACGCGCAATGATCAAGCCTTTATTCCTGTTCTTGGAACAGAATTCAAGGAAGGCGACCTCATTCACTTGTCAGTATTATCTTCAGCCATGGATCGACTTGAAGAGATGCTGGGATTGGAAAGGAGGTAAATCATGTATGTAATCATTGTCGGCGGCGGAAACACGGGATCGTATTTGGCGCACCTGTTAATGGGCGCGGGGCATCGTGTAAAAATCATCGAAGAACGTCCTGCGCTTTTGGAAAAGCTCAAGAAGGAGGTTCCGCCTGAGGCAATCATGGTTGGAGATGGGAGTTCGCCGCTCACTCTCGAGCAGGCGGAAATTTCCACGGCTCACGTTTTGGCCGCGGTCACAGGGGCAGATGATACCAATTTGGTAGTGACCTCGCTAGCGCGCTTCGAATTCAATGTGCCACGCGTGATCGCAAAAATCAATAATCCAAAGAACGCCTGGCTGTTCACTCCGGAAATGGGCGTGGACATTTCCCTAAATCAAGCAGACATTTTAGCGCGACTCGTGCTGGAAGAAATGTCGGTGGGCGACATGATGACCCTCTTCAAAATCCGACGGGGCAATTATTCGGTGGTGGAAGAAAAAGTTCCCCCGGGGGCAAAAGCGATTGGTTTGGCGCTTAAGGATTCGGATTTGGCAGAGTATTGCGTGATCGCCGCCATCATTCGAGATGGCAAGATGACCTTGCCGCGCGGCGATAGCATTTTTCAGGCAAACGATGAAATCATCGCCGTTGCCAGCTCGGAAGGAGCGAAAAAGTTGGCCGAATTGCTGGCCCATCCTGTTTATCCGGTGCGTGAGCCAAAGAAAAAAGATACGAATTGACCTTTGACCGAATCCAAAGCCTTACGGTATAATACCGTGCCAGTTAACTGACTGTCGGTTCCTAGCTATATGGGAATTGCCTATAAAACAGGACTCGCAATTATCTTTTGAAATGGAATGAGGAAGTAACGAATGCCGAAGCGAACTTATCAACCTAAAATACGCAGGCGCGTGCGCGTGCATGGCTTTCGCCAACGCATGTCGACCGCCGATGGGCGCGCAGTGCTGAAACGCCGTCGCCTGCGCGGACGCTATAAGTTGACCGTTAAGTCCAACGAGCATGTGAAACGCACGCGTTGGTAAAATACAAAACGTGCAAGGATGCTCGAGGTACGGGTGCAGCGAACATTCCGCTTGACCCGGTCACAAGACTTCCGGCGGGTGCGGCAATCTGGCAAGTCTTATGCCCACCCGCTTATTGTGCTAATCACACAGGCAAATGATGAAATGAAAATTCGTGTGGGCGTTGCGGCAGGTCGGACCGTAGGAAATGCGGTTAAACGGAATCGAGCCAAACGTCTCTTGCGCGAAGCGATGCGGCCTTTAATTCCATCACTCGCCTCCGGCTGGGACTTGATCCTGATTGCCCGCCCCGCGCTTGCCTCCTCAACCTTAACGGATACCCGCCAAGCCGTGCTCAATGTTTTACAACGCGCTCAATTGATTTCCAATTCTGATGCAATCTGAATTTTATCTACCGCATGATTATCCCAATGAACCGCGCTTGCGCGATCTGCCGCGCATACCGCGCAATTGGGCGCGGATTGTTCTCCTGTCGTTGATTCGTTTATATCAAATGACTATCTCCCATGGCTTGCCCGAAGGGACCTGTCGATTTTATCCGTCGTGTTCGCATTATGGCTATCAAGCCATTTACAAACATGGTGCGCTGAAAGGTTCCGTGATGGCCGTTTGGCGCGTGATTCGCTGCAACCCATTCAATCCCGGGGGATACGACCCCGTTCTCTAAGGAGTTTGATTTCTTTCCAATGAAACGTTCGACGTTGTTCTCTTTTGTTTTGCTCGGTGCGATCTTGCTGAGTGCATGCTCCAGCGCCGCTAGCCGCGGAACAAGCTGGCCGGGTTTGGCCGCCGACGCAAATAACGCGTATCTTGCCAATGGTCAATACATTTATGCCGCTCGCTTAAGTGACGGCTCAAAGCTTTGGCAATATCCCGATAAAGCGGGTTCGCAACAATTTTTTGCCGCACCGCTTCTTACACCTGACGGTCAATTGATCGTTGGAAGCGCCGGCACGGATCAGGGTTTATATAGCCTAGATCCGGCAACTGGCGCAACAAAATGGTCGGTCCCGTTTACTGGTGCGAAGGATCGTTGGATCGCGGCGCCGTTGGCAATCAACGATACGCTTTATGCGCCCAATAATGACGGTTCGCTATATGCGCTCAAACTTGCAACCGGCGGATTGCTTTGGTCGTTGTCTATCGGCCAGCCGTTGTGGGGTACGCCAGTCACAGATGGCAAGTTGATTTTTCTCACTTCGTTGGATCATTTCCTCTATGCAATTGATCCTCAATCACAAAAGATCATTTGGAAAACTGATCTGGGTGGGTCCGCCGCTGGCTCTCCCGCGCTGAGCGCCGATAACACAACGCTTTATGTCGGTTCATTCGGTTCCAAGGTTTTTGCGATCAACGCCGCGGACGGTTCAACTCGCTGGACGGCGAACACAAATGCCTGGGTTTGGAGCGATCCGGTTGTGAATGGTTCGACCATTTACGTTACCGATATTAATGGACAGGTGTATTCGCTGGACGCATCAAGTGGAAAGAACTCATGGCCCGACATTGTACCCGATGGACCGATTACCGGCAGTCCGCTCTTGACTACGGATGGTGTGATCGTGACTACTGAATTGGGTTTTGTTTATTCACTCGATCATAATGGGAAAGTAACTTGGTCCACTTCCATCGGCGGGAAAATCTACACCGCTCCTGTGGCGTCTGGCAATCTCGTTATCATTGCTCCGCTTGGCGCTCAGTATCTATTGTATGCTGTCAATGAAAAAGATGGCAGCATGTTACCGTGGCACTTTGACGGCAAATAAAAGGAGTTGCTATGTTTTCGGATCCCTGGGGTTTCTTTATTCTTAATCCGTTTACCAATGTGCTGTTATTAATCTATAACCTCATCGGTCATAACTTTGGTCTGGCGGTCATTCTCTTCACCATTCTTATTCGCGCCATCACCTGGCCGCTGACCGGTCAGCAATTAAAAGGCGCGAAAGTGATGCAAGATTTGCAAAGCGATAAAGAATGGCTGGACATTCAAAAGAAGTATGCCAAGGATCGCGAGAAACTTGCATCGGAACAAATGCGTATCTATAAAGAACGCGGCGTTAATCCGTTTGCTTCCTGTTTGCCAACGCTGATTCAGTTCCCGATCATTATTGGCTTGTATCAAAGCGTGACGCGCGCCTTGGCAGCTACACCGCTTACATTGCTGCAACTGGCGCGCAGCATCTACCCGTTCATGAATGCCGCTGGCATCATTCCGCTCAACAGCCATTTCCTTTGGATGGACCTTGGTCGCCCGGAAGGACTCCCTTTCCCAGGTGGATTTGCACTTTCCTTCCTGCCCTATGGTTTTCCCACACTGGCGATCATTGTCGCGCTGACCACTTACTTGCAAACAAAACTAACCCTTCCACCTTCAACTAATCCCAACGATCAGACCGCGGCGATGAATAGCATGATGAGCATTTATATGCCATTGTTCCTTGGCTGGCTGGTACTCAATTATGCCTCGGGGCTGGCAGTCTATTTCGTCACCAGTAATCTGCTGGGAATTTTCCAATATTCAATGATGGGACGCGTCAATTGGCGCAACCTTTTGCCGGGCGGAAATCAACCCGCTCCATCGAATGCTAAAAAAAGCAAATAAACTTCAGGGAGTTTAAAGATGAATGAGCGAACCACGCTAGAGATCATTGCTCCAACCGTTGAAGAAGCGCTCGCGCAGGGATTAGCCCAACTCGGACTGCCTGCTGAGGCCGTCAGTGTGGAAGTATTGGATTCAGGCAACAAGGGACTATTCGGATTGGGCGGACGTCAAGTACGCGTTAGGTTGATGATCAATCCGCCAGCCGGATCCGAGCCTGCCATAACAAAGACAGCGGAAAAGCCCGAAAAGAAGCGTGAGCCCAAAGCTGAAAAGCCGGCTTCGGTCCCGGATAAAGGGCCGATCCTGCCTGCGCCGGTGCCGCAACTGAAAGGCGCAGTTACTTCGCAAGTACAAGTGAGCAAGATCGAAGGAGCAGGTACGGTTAAGAAGGCTGAATCGATACCTGATGGACACGATCCTATTCTTGATAAAACCGAGTCTGTCATTTCGAAACTACTCTACCAAATGGGAATGCAGGCACAGGTATCCGCTCACTACGGCGAGGCGCGTGAAGATCGACATCCGATCATGGTTGATATTCGCGGTCAGGACCTCGGCGTGTTGATTGGCCATCGCGGCGAAACCCTGAACGCGTTTCAATATGTTGCTTCGTTGATGGTGGGCAAGGAAACCCAACAATTCATCCAGCTGATCGTGGATGTCGAAGGACATCGTGACCGCCGCGAACGGCAACTGCGACAATTGGCGCGGCGCATGGCTGAACAAGTCATCAAGACCGGACGCAAGCTCACGCTCGAACCGATGCCCGCTGCGGAACGGCGTGTGATCCACATGGAATTGCGCGATCATCCTGCAGTGACCACACAAAGTACAGGCGAGGAGCCGCATCGCAAGATCACGATCTTGCCAAAAGAATAGTTGTGTGAAGTAACGCTCACCTTGAAGGTGAGCGTTACTTTTTACTTTTCCATACTTTTCTCACGGTATAATTCATTCATGTTTGATCTTGTTCCGCTTCAACCCATAGATTATCTCGTGATGGGCCACGTCACACAGGACCTCACCCGGAATGGCCCACGGTTGGGCGGCACGGCGGCATTCTCAGCGTTGACCGCACGTAGCGCTTAGCTCACGAGTTGGAGTTGTGACTTCTGCAAACAAAGAGACTTCTATGAAAGCCTTGGATGGGATTCCGATCATCTCCATTCCTTCCGAATATTCGACAACTTTTGAAAATATCTACGATAGCAAAGATGGACGAACACAAATCCTTCATCATCAAGCCGCAGCGTATTTCCTTTGATCTTGTGCCTGAAGTTTGGCGAAGCACGCCGATCATTCATCTGGGGCCGGTTGCCCAGGAACTGGATTCTGAATTGCCCAAGAACCTTTCGCCCTCCTTACTTGGAGTCACGCCTCAAGGCTGGATGCGGGCATGGAACGAAGATGGATTTATCGTTCCATGCAAATGGCAAAACGCTGACTCGATATTGCCTCAAGCAGGCGCGGTCGTGATCAGCCGCGAAGACGTGGGCGGTGACGAAGAATTGATCGAAGCCATGGCGCATCAAACCCAAGTATTGGCAGTCACAGAAGCCGAGGCCGGGGCGGTGCTTTATTGGAACGGTGATCGCCGTCGCTTCCGCGCGCCCGAAGTCAAGGAAGTGGACGCGACTGGTGCGGGAGATATCTTTGCAACTGCATTTTTCATCCGGCTACAGGAGACGCGCGATCCATGGGAAGCGGCGCGCTTTGCCACTCAGCTTTCGGCACGGTCTGTAATGCGAGTTGGTCTTGAGGGGATTCCAACTCAACAAGAAATTGATGAATGCTTGATGGAGGTATTTTAGTGGCTCGCATTTATACGCTTGTCAATCAAAAAGGCGGGGTCGGCAAGACAACCACTGCGATTAATCTCGCAGCATATCTTGCGCAATTGGATCAGCGCGTGCTGGTAGTCGATCTCGATCCGCAAGCCAACGCCACTTCCTGCCTCGGCGTGGACAAATCCACAGTCAGCGGTGGCACATATGAGGCTTTGCTTGGAAGCGCGGCTATGCCGTTTGTGCTTTTAAATGAACAACTTAAACTTTCTCTTTTGCCTTCATCGCCTGCCCTGGCTGGTGCGGAAGTGGAATTGGTCGAAGAACTGGCGCGTGAGATGCATCTCAAAAAAGCCATCGCTCCTCTTGCTGAAAAATACGATTACATTTTGATTGATTGTCCACCTTCACTTGGTCTTCTCACGGTCAATGGGTTGGTTGCGGCAAAGGATGGTGTACTCGTTCCGGTTCAATGCGAATATCTCGCGCTCGAAGGTCTTGGACAATTGACCCAGACCATTCAGCGCGTCCGCTCGGCTCTTTTCCCAGACCTGAAAGTGCGCGGCGTGATATTGACCATGTTCGATCCTCGCACCAATCTCGCGACTGATGTTGTCAAGGAAGTCAATAAACATTTTCCGGATCAGGTTTTCAAATCGGTTGTACCGCGTTCCATTCGTCTTGCGGAAGCGCCTTCGTATGGGTTACCCATCTCCGCCTACGCACCTTCTTCGGTCGGAGCACAGGCTTATGAAGCGCTGGCAAAAGAATTGTTGAAAGGCGATAAAGTAAAGGCTTAATAACTTAAACACGAAGTACACAAATACACCAAGTCGTTTTCTTTGTGTCCGTTGTGTTTAGAAAAGGAAAATCATGCCTCAACGTAGCGGTCTCGGTAAAGGACTTGACGCTCTTATCCCCGGCGCTGGAACTGTTTCCAGCGATGGCGGGGTTGCACAGGTTACAGTGGATTCGATCCAGCGTAATCCTCGTCAACCACGCCAGTCTTTCAAGGAGGATGAACTTGAAGAGCTGGCGATGTCCATCCGCGAGCATGGTGTCATTCAGCCGCTGATTGTGGCTCCCGCTGTAAATGGAACATTTACCCTGATCGCTGGCGAACGGCGTTTACAAGCTGCACGTCGCGCCGGTTTACGAAATGTACCTGTCGTGATTCGCAATGCCACCGATCAGCAATTGCTCGAACTGGCTTTGATCGAGAACGTTCAGCGCGCCGATCTGAATCCGATCGAAGAAGCCGATGCGTTTCATCATCTGATCAAAGAGTTTGGCCTTTCACAGGAATCCGTCGCCGCGCGTGTTGGCAAGAGCCGTGTGGCGGTGACCAATATACTTCGTCTGCTGGAGGCATCATCTGTAGTCAAGCAGGCGCTCGTAGACGGGAAGATTTCAGAAGGACATGCGCGCGCGTTACTCGCATTGCATTCTGCCAAAGCCCAAGAAGCGGCATTGCATTCGATCATCAATTTGGATTTAAGCGTTCGTCAGGCGGAGCAGTTGGCGCGTAAACTTGGCGGGCAGAAACCAGCATCGAAAAAGAAGGTCGGTCGAAATCCGAATGTGAGCGATATCGAGCGGCGCCTGCGCGCCAGCCTTGGAACCAAAGTCGCGCTCAAACATGGCAAGAAAGGCGGCGCACTTACCATCTATTATTATTCTGATGAAGAATTGGACGCATTATTGGAAAAGATATTATGAAGCTTTTGCACCATGCTCGGATTTATACGCTTGATAAATCAAAGCCCATTGCCTCTGTAATCGCGATTGATCACGGTGAGATTATCGCAGTGGGTGGCGATGAATTGCTTTCGGAGTTTGATCTCGCCGAAAAACAAAATATGGAGGACCGCGTCATTTTGCCGGGACTTACCGACGCGCACTTGCATCTTCAACATTATTCTTTGGCACTAGAGAAGATTGATTGTGAAACGGATACGGTCAAAGAATGTCTACGGCGTGTGGCAGAGCGTGTTCACAACGCCAAACCCGGAGAATGGATTCTGGGTCATGGTTGGAATCAAAACGTTTGGAGTAATTGGCCCTCGGCTGCTGAGCTTGATCAAATCGCCCCGAACCACCCTGTTTATTTGACAGCGAAATCATTGCATGCCGCATGGGCAAACAGCGCTGGAATGCAAATAGCGAATATCACTGCATCTACACCTGATCCCAAAGATGGACAGATCCAACACAACATCAAAGGCGAACCAACTGGTATTTTGTTTGAGAACGCCATGCAGTTAATTGGCGATATTGTACCTACACCAAACACTGAAGGATTGGCTCGCACAATTCAAAAGGCACAATCTATTTTATGGAAAATGGGGCTTACAGGTGTTCACGATTTTGACCGCCGCGAATGTTTTATGGCTTTACAACATCTGCATGCGGATGGAAAATTGAAATTGCGCGTCACTAAGAATATTCCCGTTGAACTCCTCGATCAGGCTTATGAACTTGGACTTCGCACTGGTTTTGGCGACGACTGGCTTCGCATTGGTTCGGTCAAGGTTTTCATGGATGGCGCGCTGGGTCCGCACACGGCGGCGATGTTCCAACCTTACTTGAATGAGTCCGAGAATCGCGGTATCTTAAATATGGATGGCGAGGAACTCTTTGAATTGGGTCGTCATGCCGCCGATGTAGGCCTCGGAATGACCGTACATGCCATAGGCGACCGTGCCAACCACGAAGTGTTGAACGCATATGAGCAATTGCGCGCCTATGAAAAGAAAAAGGGATTGCCTGCTCTGCGTCATCGCATCGAACACGTTCAGGTTCTTCATCCCGATGATGCCACGCGTCTTGCCAAATTAAATGTGGTCGCCTCGATGCAACCAATTCATGCTACCTCGGATATGTGGATGGCGGATAAATATTGGGGCGAACGATCCGCGTTGGCTTACGCGTGGCGCACTCAACTGGATGCAGGAGCGCACCTTGCGTTCGGCTCGGATGCACCCGTTGAGTCGCCGAATCCGTTTTGGGGAATCCATGCTGCGGTCACACGCCGACGCGCAGACGGCTCACCTAACCCCGATGGCTGGCATCCCGAACAACGGTTGACCATGCAGGAAGCCATCGAAGGTTTTACAACCGGCGCAGCCTACGCGGCATACGCCGAAAACCGCATGGGCAAACTGGCCAAAGGCTTTCTGGCGGATTTGATCATTCTGGAGAAAGATCCTTTTACTTGCGATCCTGAAGAAGCGAAAGATTTGCAATTATCGGCTACAATGATAGGCGGTGATTGGGTTTGGCGGTCTTAGGAGTTATTCATGGTACAACAGAAATCACAGCTGACGCCTGAAATGCTCGTTCCGAAAATAGGGGATGCCCTTCTGCGCGGAGGCCACATTTCGGAAAAAGATTTGCAGAAAGCGTTGGCCTACCAGCAGGAACAGATTGCCCAACACAAGACGTATCTGCTTGGTCAAGCCCTCATTGACTTGAAATTGATTGACCGCGCTACACTCGACAGCGCAGTAACTGAGCAAATCATTCAACTACGCTCGGCATTGCAGGCCGCCAATCGAAATCTGGAATTACACGTTGAGGAACGGACAGCAGAATTGCGGGAAGCATTGCAACGCCTGAGTGAATTGAGCCAGATGAAGGCAAATTTCGTGGCCAATGTTTCACATGAATTGCGGACTCCCCTAACCCACGTCAAAGGCTATCTCGAACTAATGATCACCGGCTCTCTCGGCTCGTTGACCGAAGAACAGCGCCACGCGCTGGCCGTCAGTCAGAAGTCGGCGGGCCGGCTGGAAAGCATGATCGAGGATCTAATCATGTTCTCGCTGGCCTCGCGCGGGGAAATGAGCATGAAGCAGGAATTGATTGATATTGAGCGCATTGGCAATCTATCGGCCATTACGGCCGCGCAAAAGGGCGAGGCGCGCGGAGTGGAAGTACACGCGGTTGTGGATCAAAGCCTGCCTCTTGTCCAAGGCGACCCGGAAAAGGTTAGCTGGGTACTAAATCAGCTTCTGGATAATGCCGTTAAGTTCACGCCCTCTGGAGGACATGTCGTTCTAAGTCTAAAGGAAGAGGGCGCAAACCTGGTGATGGTTTCAGTGACCGATACCGGCATCGGTATTCCCGCAAGTCGTTTGCAGGAAATCTTCGAACCGTTCCATCAACTCGACAATTCATCGACACGCAAAGTGGGCGGAACGGGACTGGGCCTTTCGTTGGTCCGCCAAATTGTGGAAGCCCATGGCTCGTTACTCGATGTTC
Organism: uncultured Chloroflexia bacterium; assembly: GCA_963783295.1. GTDB lineage: Bacteria > Chloroflexota > Anaerolineae > Anaerolineales > Villigracilaceae > Fen-1038. The sequence goes on from CAWAMX010000004.1 coordinate 417,394, forward strand.
AATCGGCAGAAGGCAAAGGCACCACATTCAAATTTCCACTGCTGGCAATTACGGAAGCAAAATAAAATGAACGACAACGCTCCGCTCGACACATATACGCTTTCGCAGATCCATTCCACTTTGCAATCCGTTGTTCGCAAATTGGATTGGAAAGAAGGGTTGGATACTCTTCTTGCAGCGTTGCGTGATGAATTTGTTTATGATAACGTCGCGATTTACATGCTTGACGCGCAGGGAAACGGCCTCGATGTGATCTATGCACGGGCTGTGGGCCGCGGCAAACATGCAGAGGCTGATGCCAGCTGGGGCGAAGGAATCGCGGGTCATGTTCTAGAAAAAAAAGAGATCATCATTGAAACCCCACAATCGCATGGCGATACTCCGCGCATTGACTTACCACACTTGATCGGTTTGCCTTTGCAAATTGGTGGGCGATTGGGCGGAGCATTGGTCTTCGTCCGTTTTGCTGGCCCAGCTTATACCACAGAACACGTTCGCCTCGCCTCGTTGATTTCGCTATGGATGACTTCTCTGCTGGAACGCAAAGCATTGCAGGAGGCGCGTGTGGAACTCGAGTCCGTCCAGCGCCAAATGCGCCTGCAGGACGATTTTGTTTCGACGATCTCGCATGAACTTCGCACGCCGCTTGGCTTTATCAAAGGATATAGCACCAGCTTGCTTCGTCAGGATACAACCTGGGATGAGAAGACACAGCATGAGTTCTTAACCATTATTGATGAAGAGACCGATCGCCTGGCGCAGCTCATCGAGAATATGCTCGAGTCAGCCCGCCTGCAGAGCAAGACCATCCAATTCAAGTTCCAACCTTTACGGCTGGACGCATTGATTCGGGATGTGGCTTTGCGCGTCCGCGTTCACCAACCAAATCTCGAGATAAAATTGGATTTCGAAGATATGCCGCCCATTCACGGCGATAGCGTGCGTCTTTCCCAGGTTTTTGAGAATTTATTTGTCAACGCAATCAAGTACGCGCCAGGCTCCCCTTTGATCATTCACATAGAGCGAGGCAAAAACACTGTCCGCGTCGCGTTTGCCGATAGCGGTCCAGGTATCCCTGAAGGCTATCTCCCGTTTATTTTTGAACGTTTTTATCGCGTACCCGGTCAAAGCATCACCGGTACCGGCCTGGGCCTTTATATCTGCAAGCAAATAATTTTGGCACATCATGGTAAGATTTGGGCAGAGTCCATCATGGACCAAGGAACCACCTTTTTTATAGAACTGCCCATTGATTAAGTGCATTAATTCGCTTTCATTGAAAGGAGAACGTTATGTCCAAACGTATTCTCATTGTGGATGACGAACCTCGTTATCTTCGCCTGCTGGAAGCCAATCTAAAAACAGAGGGATATACCGTCGTGACTGCGGCAGATGGTGTGCAGGCGGTTGAATCGTTTTCGGCTCATCCCGCCGACCTGGTTTTATTGGATATCATGATGCCGCGTCTCGACGGTTTCGCCACCTGCCAGCGTATCCGCCAATTTTCAAGTGTGCCCATCATAATGTTGACTGCCAAAGGCGAGGAACAGGATCGCGTCAAGGGTTTGGACCTTGGAGCGGATGACTATCTCGTGAAGCCTTTCTCTGCAACCGAATTACTGGCGCGTGTACGCGCCGTGTTGCGACGCGCCCAACCACCTGTCGAGAACGGTGGCTCGCGTTTCTTCACACACGAGAATCTTCAGAATCGATTTTGCACGCGCTGAAGTATGGCGCGATGACCAGGCGGTTTCTCTTTCCGCCACCGAATATCGCCTACTCCTGCAATTCGCCCATAACATCGGCAAGATCCTTACTGCCGAAGATCTTCTAACCAGCGTCTGGGGCCCGAATATAAAACGGACAAGGAAATTCTGTGGGTCAGCATTGCACGCCTGCGGCAAAAGCTCGAAACCGATTCGCATTCCCCCCGACATATCGTTACACGTTCAGGACTTGGTTACTTGATGCCGCCGACGGAGTCATAACCGAAAGGAATTAAAATGGCCGGCAATAAGATTCTCATCGTTGATTCTGACGCCGCCAGCCGCAACTTCATCGGCGCGGCGTTGCAAAAGGAAGAATTTCAGATACTGCAGGCAGCATCGGGAAAAGAAGGATTGATTTTTGCCTGGCGTGACCGTCCCGATCTAATCATTGTCGATCCCACTTTAGCTGACCTAAAAGGGGAGGATTTGGCAATTCGTTTACGACAGGATGCGCGTACTGCGCATACACCGCTTGTTGCGCTGAGCAATGATCCACAATCAGCTCCACTACATCTATTGTTGATAAAATCAGGCTTCAACGAACACTTGACCAAGACCGCCCAGGTCATGCCCACCTTGATCGATACAATAAATCGCCTGCTAGGTGGCGCGGCAAAAAAAACTGGCGGCCTGCTTATCGTTTTTCTGAGTGCAAAGGGCGGAACAGGTACATCTTCCCTATGCGCCAATTTTGCTACGAGTGTAGCGCAATATAAACCCGAGGCGCAGGTCGCTGTGTAGCGGATTTGGTTCTGCCGATTGGTTCTATCGCTGATATCGTTGGCTATCAAGGTGATCAAAATCTGGTTACGGCAGCGGAAATGCCGGCCGCCGATGTCAATCCAGAATACTTTCGCGACAACCTGACTAGAATAGCTAATTGGGATTTCCACTTACTAGCTGGGTCACCCGACCCCGAACACGGGAACCAGCTCAAAGTCGGACTGATCGGCGATTTCGTCACTGCATTGAAAGCTTCATACGATTACGTGTTCATTGATCTGGGGCGTTCCCTCTCACGTATCAGTATGCCTCTCATCGAGAACGCTGACTTGATCGCTCTGATCGTCAACACCGACCAGAGCACCATTTCACTTACTAAAACCGTTTGGGAATATCTCCAATCCAAGGGCGTGGAGGCGGCCCGTGTCTATGCCATCCTTAACCGGGCAGTCGGTTTGGAGGGAGTGACCAAATCTGAAGCGGAAAAGATCATAGGGTTGGAAATCAAAACATCCATGCCGTATCTGGGAAGTAATTTTGCCCTGGCGAATAATCAGCATCTGCCCTTCTCGCAAAAATTTTCAAAAGATACCGCGGCGATTGTATTCAGAGAGACGGCGCAGGAAATGGCCGATCTCGCCCGGCGTCTGCGGAGCGGTTGACCTCCTGGAGGATATGGCAACAATATCCATGGGATGTTCTCTGCTATAATTAGAGTCAATTGAGGATTGCATGGATACTCGTTCTCAAATCACTCTCCGTACAAAAAAATTAGGCGTTTTGATTCGCGATGCGCGCCTGGCATCCCGGCGGGATGTAGATGAATGTGCCAAAGCCATCGGCGTAACAAAGGGCATTTTCCGCGCCTACGAAGAAGGAAAGCGCGCCCCATCGCTGCCTGAACTTGAAATTCTGGTCTATTATCTCAAACTGCCCATCAATCATTTCTGGGGCCAAGCCTCCATTTCCGATGATGCTCCTTCAACGGAACCGCTTGATTTACCACGTCTTGTGGAAGTACGTCAGCGCATGATCGGCGCACTATTGCGGCAACAACGTAACAACACCAGCCTTTCGATTAGGTCGCTGGTTCAGGAAACGAGCATTCCGGGGGGACGTATCAAATCCTATGAATTGGGTGAGCGTCCGATTCCATTGCCAGAGCTGGAAGTTTTGGCGACCGCGTTGGGAAGCCGCGTCGAAACTTTTTTTGACGAGAGCGGTCCTATCGGTCAATGGATGAGCAATCAAAAAGGCATTCAACAATTTCTCGAGCTTCCCAAAGAATTACAAAACTTTGTCTGCCAGCCGGTCAATCGTCCTTATTTGGAACTGGCTCTAAAGCTCAGTTCCATGCCCACCGACAAACTGCGCTCCGTCGCGGAAGGTTTATTGGACATTACATTATAGAGGCCTTATGCCATCAAATACTGATCCTCAAATTTTGAATGAGCAAGGCAAACAGGCTTTTCAATCAGGCCAATTGGATGCAGCGGTCGATTCGTTCCGCGCGGCTGCAGAGGCTTATGCCTCCGCCCACGATGATCTAAACGCCGCTGAATCAAAAAACAATTTGAGTGTTGCTCTTTTGCAGTCAAACAAAGCCCAAGAGGCTTTCGAAGCCGCACTTGGAACAGATGATATTTTCGCCAAGGTCGGTGATTTGAAACGCCAGGGAATGGCAATTGGAAATCAAGCCGCTGCGCTCGAAGCGTTGAAAAGAATTGATGAAGCACTCGCGGCCTATGAACATTCCGCTTCTGTTTTTGCGGATGCAGGTGAAGGAGATCTGCGTGCCATGGTGCTCAAATCCGCAGCGGGATTAAAGTTAAAAAAAGGCAAGGTCACCGAATCGGTATTCAAAATGGTTGGCTCACTGGATGCAAAACAGAATCCGTCTATCTTTGACCGCATCCTCCGAGCCCTGGTTCATTTTGTGCAACGATGATCGAAGTCAATCTGCGGCTCCGCCCGGCGGTCCCTGCGGACCAGCAGCAGATTGCCGACCTTATTTTATTCGAACAACGAATTCATCGACATTTGGATTGGCGCGGCCCGTTGGAATGGCTCGGGTATCAGCCGTATTTTTTGTTGGAAAAAGAGGGACGCGTCGTAGCCGCACTTGCGTGTCCGCCTGACCCGGCTTCCATATTTTGGATTCGCCTCTTTGCTTTTGATTCGAATCTTTCGGTATCTTCAGCGTGGTTGCCGTTATGGGATGCGGCGCGGCGCGAATTAAATTCCTTCACCGGCGCATTAGTTGCCGCCATCACCACGCAGCACTGGTTTGAGACCATCCTGATCGAAAGCAGATTTGCTTCCACACAAAATATTGTGATGCTTGAATGGAATCGACAGACTTCCAAATATTATCCTGCTCCAGCCGGAATTACATTGCGTCCGATGAAACTTGACGATTTGCCGCGCGTGGTGGAAGTCGATGCTTCGGCTTTCGAACCGCTTTGGCAGAATTCTTTACCAGCTTTGAGCAAGGCTTTTTCGCAAGCAATCTACGCCTCGGTTGCAGAAAACGAATCGGGGTTTGTAGGGTATCAGCTTTCCACGGGGAATTCATTTGGGGTTCACCTCGCCCGCCTTGCGGTCCGACCGGAAGTGCAGGGACGCGGGATTGCATCGGCGTTGATCAGTGATCTCATGGCTCATGTTTGTCTTGATGAAAGCTTGTCGAGGATCACCGTGAATACACAGTCAGACAATAGCACCTCTTTGGCTTTATATGAAAAAATAGGTTTTCGGCGTACAGGTGAACAATATCCTGTTTATATTTATCGAGTGAAAGGTCATGACGCCACGGGATGATACAGTCATTGTCAACGCGCTCATGCAGCAAGCGCTTGCTTTAGCGCAGATGAATACTTGAGCAGACGAAAGCGACGGGAGGCCGCTTTTGTATATTTATGGAGGCAAACTATGAAGCACTTTGAATTGAATTGGCAAAACAAAAATGGATTGAATTTTTACGTTCAAGGCTGGGAGCCAGAAAAAAAGCCAAAAGCGGTGATCGCGCTGATCCATGGTTTTGGAGAACATACAGGTCGTTATGCTCACGTAGGCGAAGCTTTCAATCAAGCGGGATATGCCTTGATCGGATTCGATTTGCGCGGCCACGGGAAATCCAGCGGGGCACGCGGGCATACTTCTTCCTACGATGCATTGATGGATGATATTGCTGATTTCATGAAGTTGATCGAGATGCGCTATCCCGGTCTGCCGCGCTTTTTATATGGGCACTGCATGGGTGGAAATCAGGTGCTCAACTTTTGCCTCCGCCGCAAACCGGATGTGGGCGGCGTGATCGCTACGGGCCCGTGGCTCAAGTTGGCTTTCGATCCACCTCCCTTGCAGATCACGTTGGTCAAAGTCATGAATAACATTGCTCCGGGATTTACTCAGAAGGCCCCCATGGAGACCGCCGCGCTTTCACATGACCAAAAAATTGTGGATGCCTATAACAACGATCCGCTGGTTCATTCAAAAATTTCACCTAGGCTATTTATCAGCATTTATGAATCCGGGTTATGGGCACTGGATCATGCTGGAGAATTTTCCGTTCCCCTTTTGCTGATGCATGGCACCGCTGATCGAGTTACTTCGTCCGCCGCCAGCGCTGAGTTTGCCAAACGTGCCGGAAAGACCGTGACCTGGCTTCCATGGGAAGGCTTCTATCACGAGATCCACAATGAGCTTGAAAAGGCAGAAGTCCTGAAGACCATGATCAGCTGGCTGGATGCGCAACTAAAAAGGAAATAAGTCTTTATTAAACATTCTGGACAAATTTCTGTAAACATGGGAAAATCCGACCGTTAAATTTTTTCGTTGAGGTGTATTCATGAGCAGAAAAGATCGAGAAGGCCCAAGCAAACGCCAGGAGTTCCGCGAGAAACGCCGCCGCGCGGAACAGCGTAATCGCTGGATTGTGATTGGTGCGATTATCATCATAGCGATTTTGATTGTTGGCGCTTTTGCCTACTACCAACTCCAACCGGTGGCAGCAATTCAAAAAGCCGATGTGAGGACGCGCCCGAATGTCAATCGCAATTCCTCAGGTGACCCCAATGCGCCGGTTAAACTTGTGGAGTTCGCGGATTTCCAATGTCCATACTGCAAAGAGTTTTGGTCCACAACCGAGGCTCAAGTATTTAGCACTTATGTTACAACCGGCAAGGTCCTGTATACCTATCGCACAGCAGGAAATTGGGTGAGCGGAAATATCGGCGACGGCGGAGTTGAATCACAAAATTCAGGCATGGCTGCTTACTGCGCCGCCGACCAGAACAAATTCTGGGAAATGCACGATGCGCTATTCGCTAATGTTCTTGGCGAGGATGCAGGTTCATTCACCAGCCGCCGCTTGCAAGCGATCGCGCAGAATATTGGTCTGGATATGAACACTTTTAACTCTTGCTATAGTAGTCAAAAGTATTTGAGTCAGGTCAACCAGGATTACAAGGATGCTTTAGCTTCTGGAATTCAAGGTACGCCGTGGTTTGTCTTGAGCTATACAGTCAGCGGTCAAACAAAGACTTCAACGGTTGATGGAAACCAGCCCTTCAATGTTTTCCAGCAGAATATCGATCAGGCGCTTGCGGCGACAGGTGCGAAATAATAGTTTGAGTTTTCAATTGGGTGGCAGATAATTAATCTGCCGCCCTTTTTGTTTAATGCCCAAACAACGAAAGGATCCACACGATTAGCGGAGCGATGACCAGCGCGGGAAGAAAATTTCCAGCGCGGATTTTCTTGATCTCTAATAAACTACTAAGCGCCAAACCGATTAAAATCACACCGCCGGTTGCAGTCATCTCGTTCATCATGGACTGCGTGACGAGTGCATTCAATTGAGCGGCAAGCAGACTGATGCCTCCTTGATAAATCAAAATCATCAGCGAGGAGAACATCACACCCACGCCAAGCGTGGATGCAAATGCCAGCGATGCGAATCCGTCGAGCACAGATTTGACCGCTAGCAAATTGTAGTTGCCAGTCAGGCCATCCTGGATCGAGCCAAGGATTGCTATGGGACCAACGCAAAACAATAATGACGCTGTTAAAAAGCCGCGCACGAAATTATTGGAGGCGACTTCGCCGTTTGCGTTTGATGGATCATTTTTTGCAAAGCGCGCTTCCAAGATTTGTCCCAGTGATTGAAGACGATCTTCAATTCTCCACCATTCGCCCAGCAATGCACCGATCAGCAATGCTCCCAACACAATCAATGAATTCTCAGTCTTAAGGAACATCTGCATGCCAATCGCACCGGTGAAGAGTCCCATGCCTGAGATCACCGTAGCCTTGAGCCGTTCCGGTACGCGCGCGCCAAAAATCAACCCCAGCATTCCGCCGATTAAAATAGTAGCAACATTGATCAAAGTGCCAGTCATCAATTCTCCATCTTATGTAGCAGGGAAAAGTTTTTCTATTTCTTTGCCAGCGTTGTATTTTTCCCCGCCGCCTGATTCTCGGCCAGTTCCAATACAAACAACAACGAAGACAAACGATTGAGGTATTGTTGCAAAGCAGGATTTGTGATTTCTTCCGCATCGAACAATTCCGCCACGCGCCGCTCTGCGCGGCGAACAACGGCACGCGCTAACGACAACGACGCGCCACCGACGGAATCACCAGGGATAATGAATTCATTTGGCATCTCAACCGTTTTGCTCAACAAATCGGTCTGAGCCTCGATCCATTGGACGCGTTCCTCATCAAAGTGAAATTGGGGTGCATTTTCAGGCGCGGCAGCCACCTCGGCCATAAGTCGATATAAATCCCGTTGAGTTTCAAGCAGTAATGCTGCAGAACGAGGATCGTGAACGGAAGCGCGCGCCAGCCCCAGCGTCGCGTTGGCTTCGTCCAATGTTCCCAACGCTTCGATCCGCAAATGATATTTGGGGATGCGTCCTTTGCCCAAAATTCCTGTTGTTCCGTCATCGCCCTTTCGAGTGTAAAAGGTCATGCGTAGATTATAATTCATGAAAGATGTCCACCTCGTCTGAACGCAATTTGCGTCTTCACATCCTGCCGCTACTCGTGGCCGGCATTGCGATCCTCCTTATAATCCTGGCTCCGTTTTGGGCGACGGAATGGTATCGCGCTCCGTTCCTCGGCATGTTGCTCGAACCGAATAACGTGGTCAGTCAGATTGCATCGCCGGGCTGGCCAGCCCGCAGCAACGGCGTGATCTTTGCGGACCAATTGCAAACCCTGAACGGTGAGCCGATTAAAGATGCTGGCGCGTTGATGACGTTCCTTCAGCAAAATGGTACGCAGCCGGTTCAAGCTTCCTTTGCGCGTCGCGCGGGCGGAACCTTTAATTTGATCATTACGCCGCTGGCTCATCCTCCGCTGGGAGATTTTTTTACATTATTCATTGTGCCTTATCTCGTTAGCCTGGCTTTTATTGGCATTGGCCTTTGGGCTTACACACTGCGCAGTGATCAGCGTGCCAGCCGCGCCCTGTTAGCTTTTACGTCTGCGCTTAGCATCACAACCTCCACGTTCCTCGATATGGATACGACGCGTCACGCGGTATTATTTTGGGCTTTAAGCTTGGGGGTCATCGGCGCGAGCCTCGTACATCTTTCTTTTGTCTTTCCCCAGCCCATGCGTTTTGTTCTGCGGAGGCCGAGCCTGCGCTGGCTTGGATGGGTTGCGTTCATCCTGCTTGCCATACCGACGACGCTTGCAATTGCTCGGCCTCCTAATCCTTATTTTTACATCAACACCTGGCAATGGGGTTACCTCTTCATTACCATTGGATTCGTTTTATTGCTCGGTGCGTTGATCTACCGTGTGTTTCGGAGTAATCTTTCGCATGTTCGTCAACAGAGCCGCATCATCATCTTCGGCGCGATGATCGCGTTCATCCCCGCCCTTTACTATATTGCGCCTCTCGCGTTTGGCGTGTTCACTCAGTTTTATGCCTGGCTGATTTTTCCCGCGCTCATCGTCTTTCCGCTCTCGATTACTTATGCCATTGTCCGATACCGACTGCTCGATGTGGATCGTTTTTTCTCGGGCGCCCTCTCGTATCTATTGACCCTCGGCGTGGCTCTGGCTGCGTTCTATGCATTGCTGGCGCTGCTGTCTGTATTGCTTCAACGCGTCATCCGGGCCAATGATCCGCTGGTCATTGCGGCTTATTTGCTGTTGCTGGTCATAAGCCTCAATCCTTTGCGCGGCCTCATCCAGCGCGGCATTGATCGTCTTTTCTATCGTGCGCCCGCCGATTATCGCCGGGCGCTGACCAGTCTGTCGCGTAATCTCGCTGTTACGCCGGACCTAAACCAAACACTTCGCACACTCGAAGATCAATTGATTCAGGCTTTGGCGCCGGAGAAGTTCGTTCTCTATCTTTATAACGATGATCTGGGAGAATACTTTCCGCATACCACGCATGAGGATTCTGCGCCGCCCTATCAAGTCGAAGATCCGCTGATTCAAGTCATCGCTTCGGCGCGGGCTCCGATCTGGTTTCCAACCGATGGGCCTCTGCCAACTCCCCTGCAGGACTCTGCTAGGGCATACCGCCGCCTGATGGGATTCACCGTTGTGCCTCTTCATTACGAGGGCAAATTGATTGGCTTTATGATACTTGGCCCGCGACGATCCGGCGATTTATATACCAGTGATGATTTGGATTTTCTTGCAGCCGTCGCAGCGCAATCCGCGTTAGCCCTTGAAAATGTTCGTCTCTTTGCCAACCTGCGCCGCAATCTCGACCAGACCTTAGAGATGAAAAACATGATGGACGATATTTTTGCATCCATCGCCAGCGGCATTATCACAACCGACTTGGAGCGGCGCGTGACACTTCTCAATCGCGCCGCCGAAAATATTTTGGGTGTCGAGGTCAGCAAGGTAATGGGCGAACCCCTGGCAAAAGCTGTGCCGGGTTTTGGCGTGGACATGTCCGATGCTGCCAATGGAACCTTGAATAAAGGCGAGAACTTTATCAGCACAGAACTCAATAATCAGGTCCCGGAACGAGGCGATTTATATTTGAGGCTTTCAGTCTCACCGCTACGCGATGCCTATCTGGCTACCAAAGGCGCGACTCTCGTCTTTGAAGATATGACAGAGCGTCATAAGTTGGAAGTCGAGCGCGAGTTGATTCGCAAAACATTTGGTCATGTAGTCGCGCCGCGCGTCCGTGACCGATTGCTGGCTAATCCTGATAACCTTAGGCTGGACGGCGCCAAGCAAATCGTCACGGCGTTGTTTGCGGATATGTCGGGCTTTACGCCTTTCAGCGAAAAGCACAATCCTGAAACGGTCTTCAGTGTGCTCAATCACTATCTGGCTTTGGCGGCGCAGGCGATTTTGGATGAAGAAGGAACGTTGGATAAATTCATGGGCGATGCGGTGCTGGCGATTTGGAACAGTCCCGATCCGCAACCTGATCATGCCCTGCGCGCGGCTCGCGCCGCACTGAAGATCGTACGGTGTTCCATCGAAGCGCATCGCAACTTCAAGGACCCTGAACAGCACATGACCTTCCGCATCGGGATCACGACCGGACCCGCCATCATCGGCAACGTGGGCACGACCGAGCTTTTCAATTACACCGCAATCGGCGATACCGTCAACCTAGCACAACGGCTGCAAACCTCCGCCCAGCGCGGACAAATTCTTTTGGAAAGCACCACGTATGAAATCATCAAAGATTTCGTGGATGCCGTAGCGCTGAATCCTATTGTCGTGAAGGGACGCGAGCAAGTCGCAGAAGTTTATGAGCTCAAAGGGTTGAAGTAATCAATGTCATTGCGAGCGCCCAAAGGGCGCGTGGCAATCTCGTTCTGCGAACAACTAAATGTTACTTGAGATTGCCACGTTGCTGCGCTCCTCGCAATAACAAACTAAAATATGCCTCGTAAATCCACGAAGACTTCTTCCTTCGGTTCGCCGGGCCGCGTTGCGCATGACGCCTCAACGTTTTATTCGGCGCATCTTTACGACGACCAGCCGCAACCTCAAGCATTGAAGTATGTCGAAAGTCCCATTCCGCCCGAAAAGCTGGATACGATCTTCAAATCTTCATCAGAAGTGATGAGAGAAATGCCGGATAATTCCGTGCATTTGATGGTGACGTCGCCGCCGTATAACGTGGGCAAGGATTACGATGACGATTTGACTCTCGCTGAATATTTATCTTTTCTCAAACGCGTCTGGGCTGAGACTTATCGCGTGCTCGTCCCCGGCGGCCGCGCTTGCATCAACGTCGCCAATCTGGGACGCAAACCATATATTCCCTTGCACGCCTTCATCATCCAGGACATGAACGAGATTGGCTTCTTGATGCGCGGTGAGATCATCTGGGATAAAGGCGCTTCGGCAAGTTCATCCACAGCATGGGGCTCGTGGCAATCGGCTTCCAACCCGACCCTGCGCGATACACACGAATATATTTTGGTTTTTTCAAAGGGCAATTTTCGCCGCGATAAATTAGATGGAAAAACCGACACCATTTCCAAAGAAGAATTCCTGGAGTTCACCAAATCCGTTTGGTCATTCGCGGCGGAGTCAGCAAAGAAGATCGGACATCCCGCGCCCTTCCCCATTGAATTGCCATATCGTTTGATCCAGTTATATACATACAAAGATGAAGTTGTTCTCGATCCATTCATGGGATCGGGTCAAACCGCGTTGGCAGCGTTGAAGGCTGGACGGCAGTATGTGGGATATGAAATCAATGCAGAGTATTTGGAATTGGCGGAAAAGCGAATCCACAAAGGAACTAATGGACAGTTCAACCTGTAGCAGGATATACAATCTTTACAAAGGATGTTGTTCAGCATGGCTCTACACATATCATAGTTGGGCGCTAATATAAGAGGATCTTTATGCCCAGAAAAAAGCTTACACAATCAACACAAACCGAAGTCTTTATACTGAGCAGGCGGCGCTGCTGCGTGTGTTATGGACTCAATCGTGATGATACAGCAAAGAAAGAACAAATCGCACACCCAGACGAAGATCCTACGAACGATGTTCTTGATAATCTTGCTTTCCTATGTTTTAACCACCATGATGATCTAGATAGTAAACCCAGTCAGAGCAAAGGACTAACTGCGAATGAAGTAAAGAGATATCGCCAAGAACTCTATGATCACTTTGCCCCTTGGTCAAAAACAGTTTCCAGAGAACATCTCCTAAACTTTCTTGCTTTCCAAATAAGTGATCTTGACATTGCTCGCGCTGTCGTTGATGTTGCATCTAGAGTTTATTTCTATTGACCCAGGCGTGTTTGTGATGTTCTCACAAAATCACAATTTCGTTCGACTGATCTAGAAACAATATACAATCATTTAGTGGTACTTCAATATTGTGAAGCTTGGGAACTTCTAACCTGCAAGGAGGAAGTTGTTTAGGAAGAAGCTTACACATACACTCTTCTCACAGTTCACCTTAAATCTATCTGCAAACGACTCGTTGATATGATTGAAGAAATGATTAAGGAAAAAGATGAGATAAACTGGAAGTAATTAGCAAAAGACACCCAACAATCCATGCACCTTGCTATAGGAACGTTTCGCTACTCTTTCAAATCCAATATGATAATTAGTAAGAACATCAGTCCTCATCTCAACAATTCAATAAGCAATCATCAAGCGGGCAAACTTGGAAGTACACGAGAAGGATATGAAAACCTCTGTGCCGGTTTTTCCCTTTTCCTTGTAAGATAATAGCATTTAGAAAAGGAGAGCGATGAAAATTATCGTTACCAGTTCGTGGGGTCATATCAGCAAACTGCTGACCGAAGAGTTGGTTGGAAAAGGGCATTCGGTCGATGAAATCTTTCGGCATTAAGCTTTGTGAGTTGAGAAAATGATTAGTAAACAATCGCCTACCAATTGCCTCTGCTCTCTGTGGGAAACAAATCCACAATTGTTGGAAAAACAAGGACTTCCGCACGGCTACTGCGGCATTTGTGAACTGTGTGGAGATCCAGGTCATACACGGCACTATCCCGGTCCAGTGCCCATTACAGGGGTATGGTGCGATACCTGTTATCAAGTACAGGCCCATAAGGCACCTATTCGTACCCCCGGTGTCTGGTACTTCGACGCCGAAACTCTCGAAGAGAAGATAATCGATAATGATGCTGAACTGAATAAAGAGACCTTGCAGATGAAGTTGCGCAATCTAAGAACTCCTCGCAGCGCCTTGATCATCGAGTTACCCACAAAGATAGGTATTGACTTTTTCTTAAAGAAAGATGGTGTGCTTGATATGGAATTTAGCGATCATCACAGCGGGTTGTTTGGCAAAGGTGATATCGATTTAAAAGTAGCGGAGTTGGCTCTTTCGATTTTACTGGAGCAGGGAGATATACGCCGAACAATGTCGTCAGCCGGAATCGAACTTGAATATTATGAAGGAGAACTGGACAATAGCAGCTAACACAGCTTGCACCTGAGGCGTAAATTACGCTCAAAGCAATTCCGTCAAATCAGCATCATCTCGACCCGCCCAGCAGCAGGTAGCCTGAAGAACGCAGGGCCTACGGAAATCGTTAGGCGGCTAAGTCAGAACAGTCTCTTAGAAGAATAGACCGAAATGAACATAACGCAAAAGAATTCATCATTTGATCATCCACAAATACTCTCTAAGTATGTATTCTGGCCTCTGGCTCTGATTCCAGCAATTTGCGTCGTGGTTTCTTATCTGTATTTCGATTTTCCGATCAGTCTTTATTCGATATTGTCTGAACTTTTCGTTATCTTATTATTGATAAAGGTAGTAATTGTTCCGCTTCTTGCGGTCTTCTTCGTAAATCTGATAGTTCCTTGTGCAACTAATAGAGTTAAGAGTTTTCTTTTTTTAGTACCGACCTTTATAGTCCATGTCTACTTTTTTTCTTTTCCTTTATTTTGGATGGCCATCATGAATATTATTTCTCCAGGGGACACGCCGGGTGCATATACCGGATATCTTGTTCTCGGCGCTTTTTCTATTCCACTGGAAGTGCTACTCTTAGGAATGACAATGACTTCTGCATGGCTTGGCGCTTGGATCACAGAATCTCGAAAAAAAATAGCTACCCAACGCACCATGCACCGGACGGGGCTTCGCCCTTGAATTCGAAGCGCGATTTGCAAAGTTTCGTGTCATAATATCAGCGAGTTCTTGTCCGCCCGCCCCGCCGTGCTTTTCCCTTCGGGAGTGGTTCGCGAGCGAACGGAAACCGTTAGGCGAAGGCTGACGTTATGACATGCCCTGGCACTCGAGTTGAGGATAAATATTTTATGTTGGATCAATGGAATAACTTCTTTGTTATGGTAGGTGGCGGCTCTGCTGCGCTTGCAGGTTTGATTTTCGTCGCGATGTCGATCAATCCCGCTATCATATTCCGGAACTTAACACATAAGAACCGAGCAATTAACATGCTGTCGGGCTTTACCGCCGTTTTCATGGCGTGCAGTTTTGCGCTTATGGGAAATCAACATCTTGCGGCACTCGGCCTAGAGTGGTTTGCTCTCTGGCTGATCGCGACAGTCATTTTTGTCAGGGGGTATATTAAAGCTATCAGAGCGGGTATGAGTTCTATTGGATTGACCCTGCCGCGACTTGCGGGCGGCACTATTTGTTACCTTGCTGAAGTTGCAGGCGCAATTTTCCTTATTGCTGGACGCAGCACCGGGCTTTACATTGCAGCCATTGCAACCGTTGTGTTATTTGGATTCCTCATTTCGGGCGCGTGGCTCCTTATGGTTGGCATCCAAGAAGACCAAGCTAAACGATAGTGACACAAAACCAAGTTGTTGTTTATCGATACGTTGTCCGCAGATGAACATGTATCGAATTCCGCCCAACACGGCGCTGCAGAGGACCGGGTTCCCGACCCGCCAAGCAGCGGGTACCCTGAAATACACAAGGCCTACGCAAACCGTTGGACAGTTGATCCATAGGAGACAAAATGACGGAAAACAATTTGCTAGATAAACAAACATCAGGAACTGCAATGGGGACAGCCTTTTTAAGGGCGTTGGCAGCATACGACCCAAGAAAAGGAATCGAAGGATATGACAACCTTGCCGAAATTTTTTTGGATGATAGACAAAAAAAGCCCTTAAAAGACATGGCGGCTAGGGCATGGGTTATGCAAAATAAAATTACGCCAGGCATTTATGAGTTTTTGACTGCGCGTACAGCATTTTTTGATCAAATTGTAGAACATGCCTTGATGGAGAATATAGCCCAAATAGTATTTCTTGGCGCAGGTTACGACAGCCGTCCATATCGCTTTGAGAAATTCATTCGAGATACAATAATTTTTGAATTAGACACAAAACCTACACAGCAACGCAAACGGGATTGCCTACTACAAGCACATATTTCAATATCCAAACAAATAAGATTTGTACCTATCAACTTTGAAACAGACAATCTGGCAGACAAATTAATCGAAGCAGGTTTTAGTAGGGGAAAAAGAACGCTTTTTGTGTGGGAAGGTGTAACATATTATCTAAACGCGGAAGTTGTGGAAAATATGTTAACTGTTGTAAAAGAGAATGCTCCTGCAGGAAGTTCTATATGTTTTGACTATGCAGCGGTATCTAGTGAAGCCGCAAATGAACATAATGCAAAGGAATTCAGGAAACACATGAAGTCTCAACACGCTGACGAACCAACCAAGTTTGGTATACGCGCTGGCGAAATTGATACATTTCTTGCCAAGAAGGATTTTGAAGTTACAGAGCATCTCACAGCAGAAGAAATGACTAAAAAATATTTGTCAAGCAACGGCCATTTAGATATTGGTAAAGTACCATCATTGTTTTGTTTAGTTCACGCAAAAGTGAATTAAGAGAAAAACGCCTAACACAGCGTCCCGGAAGAGCACAGGGATGATGCACCCGGCTAGCACCAAAGCAGGAGTAAACTACGCTCAAGAAAATTCCATCAAATCAGCTTCATCTCATCCCACCACCAGCGAATCACACAAATTGTTAGCTGGCTAATATGTGAACTTCGGGAGTATTAAATGTGGCAACTCTTCATTTGATGGTCGGACTTCCCTGTTCAGGAAAAACAACGCTTGCTCAAAAGCTTGAAAGCGAGAAAGCAGCGCTTCGACTAACACCTGATGAATGGCAAGTGCGTCTGTTCGGTCAAGACGCAGAAGAGCCAGAACATAACGCCAGGCACAGTTTAATCGAGGCCATGCTTTGGAACATAGCAAGTAGAGCACTTGTGTTGGGAACGAATGTGATTCTCGATTTTGGCTTCTGGGCACGAGAGGAACGCGAAGATTTCCGGTGGCGAGCGAAGCAGCTTGGGGCCAGTAGTGAAGTACATTTTCTCGATGTGCCGGAGGATGAGCTGATGCGACGACTTGCGATAAGGAATTCGCAGCTTTCACAGGCAAGTTTCCACATTCCCGAAATTATGATGAAGCCGTGGATTGCGTTCTTCCAGAAGCCAACACTCGACGAACTTGAGCGCAGAGAATAGATGAGTTTGGAGAAAACCACCTCAGCCGCTAAAGCATGTCGAAGTTACACCAACGCCACCTAACTCCGCGTGCGCCTGAGGAGCAAACTACACTCAAGCCAATTCCGTCAAATCAGCTTCATCTCGCTCCGCCCCCCGCGGGCAACGCAAGTCGTTAGGCGGCTGATGATATATTTGAACAGGAGATTGAAATGCCAAGGAATATCTATATCGTGCTTTTCGTTTTGATAATGATAGCAGTTGTCGTTAGTGTGGATTTACTGTTCTTTAGGAATTTATTCTGGGAACGGCTGATAGCAAATATCGGCATTGTTTTGGTTTTTGTAGCCTTCTATTTGAGATTCCTAAAGAAACCTTGAATTTGATTTTGAGCCATCGGCTTTTTATCAACAGTATTACTTTGGATGTAC
Organism: uncultured Chloroflexia bacterium; assembly: GCA_963783295.1. Taxonomy (GTDB): domain Bacteria; phylum Chloroflexota; class Anaerolineae; order Anaerolineales; family Villigracilaceae; genus Fen-1038. The sequence goes on from CAWAMX010000004.1 coordinate 434,774, forward strand.
TTATGAATATCAAGGAATTAATTGGAATTGGCAATAAAACCGGCAGATTTATATTTCCAATAATAATTATTGGCATCATTATCAACATCTTATTTCCATCATACTTTTTTATTGGAGGACCGTTGTCTTTGTTATTAATAATTTCAACCATAGTGCTGATCATTGGTCTGATCAATTGTATTTGGTCACAAATATTAATAATTATAAATGTTCCAAAACATAAATTAATCACATCTGGACCGTTTTCTATTGTAAAGCATCCTTTATATACAGGTGTATCTTTATTGGTCATTCCATGGGTCGGATTTATGATAAATACATGGTTAGGTATGGTAATTGGAATAGCTATATTCATCATATTAAGAATTTATGCTCCTGAAGAAGAAAAGAAATTATCAAATATGTTTGGTAATGCTTGGACTGAATATACTAAGAAAGTAAGAATTCCATGGTTATAAAATATAATTGAAAATATATTCAAGGCTGCCCAACAAAGCACCCCGGAAGATCACCGGGATGATGCACGCGGCTGGCGGCCAAAGCTGGAGCAAACTACGCTCAAATCGTCGTCTGAAAGGAGAAACGGTATGGAGAAACGGCAGAAATTTGTATGGTAATTACTGATTGGTTTGCTCATTATCTTCTTCGGCGGATGGATGTTAGGTAGTATGTTGAACCTGGTTGCAATGGCAAGCCCGCAAATGGTTAGCACAGTTTTTTGTCCAGCAGGAAGTACTGCGACAAAAGGCACGGCCTTGGGTCAGTCCAGCCAGAATGGATCAGCAATTTCATGCTGGGATCGGAACGGTGCATCTGTGCCAACCTTAACAGATGCTGAGAGCATAACTTTGCAACGCAAATACTTTTATACACCAAGTAGTATCCTCATGGTTATTCTGGTCGTTGGATGGTTTATCTGGCAAAGGAAGAAGCTGGCAAACTAACAGGCCGCCCAACACAACGTCATGGAAGATCGCCGAGATAATCCCTGAAGAGCACAGGGATGATGCACCCGATTGGCGGGATAGAATAGGTAAGACTCCTCCTTCGCGTCCTATCTTCACAAATAGAACATTCATTACAACCGAATTATAGAGATACGCCACTTATACGTGAAGGAGATTCGTATGAAAAGTTATACCAAACCGTCAGACGCCGAATTACGGCAACGGTTGTCCTCGACGCAATATCAGGTCACACAGCATGAGGGCACCGAGCCGCCGTATCAAAACGAATATTGGAATAACAAACATGCCGGTATTTATGTCGATGTTGCTTCGGGCGAGCCATTGTTCAGTTCTCTGGATAAATACAATTCGGGTACCGGCTGGCCCAGTTTCAGCAAGCCTTTGGAGCCGGATCATGTCGTCACGCACACAGACTTCAAACTTATTCTGCCCCGCACCGAGGTCCGTTCGAAGGTTGCTAATTCGCATTTGGGACATGTCTTCAACGACGGTCCAGCCCCAACCGGTTTACGTTATTGCATGAACTCTGCCGCACTGCGCTTTATTGCAGCCGAGGACTTGGAGAAGGAAGGCTACGGTCAGTATTTCTCTTTGTTTAATCGAGAAGCTGCAAAGAGTGCTGATTAATAATTGTCTGGCATCACCCGAGTTCAAATATTTGTCCCTCTGAAGAGCGGCGATGAAGTCCACGCCATGGTTATTTGAATTAGCTCAACATATCCAGATATTTCAAACCTGAGCCGGTGTTAAACAAGACAATGCGTTCTTCAGGATGGACCCACTTTTGTTGAACCAGCGTTTTGAGCGCCGCCAGCGTAGCCGCGCCTTCCGGTGCCGGAAAAATTCCTTCCCTCTTACCGAACTGACGTTGAGCCTCCATGATGGCCGCATCGCTCACGGCCACGGCAATCCCCTTGCTTTCGCGCAAGTTATTTAAAATAAGCACATCCGCAAAACTCTTGGGAACGCGTAATCCGGAGGCTATCGTATGTGCGTTTGTCCAAAAGTCACAAAAGGCTGCGCCCGTTTCAAAAGCTTTGACGACTGGCGCACATCCTTCTGCTTGAACCGCCACCATGCGCGGTCTTTTTGTGCTATTCAACCAGCCCAATGCCTCGAGTTCGGTGAAGGCTTTCCACATACCCACCAGTCCGGTACCGCCGCCTGTGGGATAGATAATCACATCGGGTAAAGTCCAGTCAAACGTCTCGGCCAACTCATAGCCCATGATCTTCTTACCCTCCGTTCGATAGGGCTCTTTGAACGTAGAAAGGTCGAACCAGCCCTCAGCACGCGCTTTTTCTCCGGCCATGCCGGCGGCGTCACTGATCAGTCCATCTACTAGGACAACCTCTGCACCTGCGATACGACTTTCTTCAATGTTGGAGCGCGGCGTATCTTTTGGCATGTAGATTAAAGCCTGGATGCCTGCGCGCGCCGCGTAAGCTGCCATGGCTCCACCAGCATTCCCGGCGGTCGGAATGATCACTTTTTTGATGCCCAATTCTTTCGCTTTGGAGACTGCCGCAGCCAGCCCCCGCGCTTTGAATGAGCCGGTCGGGTTTAAGCTTTCATCCTTAACGAAAAGGTGGGGATACCCAAGTTCTTTTCCCAAGTTCGGGAGATGCAACAAAGGCGTGTCGCCTTCCCCCAGAAAGACAAAGTTCCCGGGGTCTCTCACCGGAAGCAATTCGTGCCAACGCCACATTTTCCCTTGGCGCAAACGGAAAGCATCGCGATTGACATGTTTACGAACTGCTTCCAAAGCATAACGCACCAGCAATGGAGATTGACAGCTGGGGCAAAAAGTGTGAATCTCATCATATGAATATTTTTCTCCACAACCTGAACATTCGAGCTCCGAAATGAATGAAACTTTTCTTGAATTCAAATCAGCAGCTATGGGTTTGGTGGGCATGCATAACCATCCTTGGTTTTCCTCAATGGGTATATGTGCAGATTATTTTGGAGAGGGTATAAAAGCTTCGACCCTTGCCCGAAGCTCGTGGACATTGATTGGCTTCGACATGTATACGTCGCACCCTGCCTCAAGAGCCTTTTCAGCATCGCCTTTCAAGGCATTGGCAGTGATGGCAATGATTGGAATATGAGCTAACGCTTTTTTCACATTTGATCGGAGTCGCCGCGCAACTTCATAGCCATCCAAATCAGGTAGATTGATATCTAGTAAAACCAGATCCACATCCTGATTTTCTGCAACAGAAAGTCCTCTTGTACCGTTTTCTGCTTCAAGTACGTTATAGCCGGATGCCACCAAAACTCGCTTTACGAGCAACATGTTATCCGGATTATCTTCGATGTACAGAATGTTCTTTGTCATAGTTCATTTTCCTTAGTAAGTAGTGTAATCAACCTCTATCAGTTTTTGATGGCACAAGAGCCTCAACTGTTTCCCAAAGCTCCTGGATATCAATCGGTTTGGATATATATAAATCGCATCCTGCGTCAAGACATCTCTCAGCATCCGCCTTCATAGCATTGGCAGTAACCGCAATGATGGGAACATGAGCTAATTCCGCTTTTGTGCTCGAACGCATACGGCGAGCGACTTCATAACCATCAATGTCAGGTAGATTGATATCCAACAATATCAAATCTACTTCCTGGCTTTCCGCGATTTCAAGCCCCTGCATACCATTCCTGGCTTCCACCATACAATAGCTTTCTGACCGGAAAACCCGACTGAGAAGCATCATGTTATCCGCGTTATCTTCAATGCAGAGAATCGTTGTGGGCTTCATGGTTTTTCACCTTGCGTTTCTGTTTTTTCTTCGATCACATGAATCACCTGGTCTACAAATTTCCTTGTGGGCAGAGAGCCTTTTTGATATACGGCTTCGATATTTCCATTCAAGCGCTTACGTTCTTCCGGTGTAATATCTTTCGCACTAACAATCACTATGGGAATATTCTTAGTGCGCGGGTCAAGCTTAAGTTCCTCCACGAGGGAAAAGCCATCCAGACCCGACATCATTAGATCAGAAACGATAAAGTCCGGCAGCTTTTGACGTGCAATAGCCAAACCCTCCCAACCATCCTTAGCGTCATAGATGCGATATGATTTTTGCTTTTCCAATAGGCGACGAATCAACAGGGCATCGTCTGCATTGTCGTCAATTAGCAAAATGGAGGTGGTTTTCTCGTCCAGATTTTCAAGAGCGGCTTGCAAGCCCTCGCGCGGGGCCGGAGATTGATCTTTGCTAAGATGCACGTCTACTGCCCATTGATCACCCAAAACATGTTTTTCCACAGGGAAAGTATGACCTGTGCAATTGACCACGACTGTTTCGTCCGGACTTATCGTTCCTTCTTTTAGCATCTTTTCCAAGCCTGCGAATGCCACCGCGGTCGCGGGCTCCACAGCCATCCCCTCGCTTTTGGCAAGGGCCCGCATAGCAGCAAAAGCATCGGCGTCGGTAACAGATTCCATGGTGCCGCCATACTGTTGGATGAGATTCCAAAGATAAGTATATGATTTCCCGGGATCCCCCGTTGCCAGGATAATGATATGCGTATCAGGGATAACCGGTTCGGCTGTATCTTTTCCTGACTTGAAAGCTTTCACCATGGGCGAGCAACCTTCAGCTTGTATAACGGCAAGTTTAGGAATGTGATTTATCAAACCCATGTTGAACATTTCTTTAAACCCCTGAAAGACACCAAGGGGACCAATTCCGCCGCTCACGGATTGAATATACCAATCAGGCGCGCACCAGCCAAGCTGTTCAACGATCTCATAAGCAATGGTCTTCATTGACTCCCGCGAAGGAACCGAGCTTGCGCCCCGATCCAAAAACAAATTCTTGCGTTGCGCGAACTGAGAAGCAATCTGTTTGGTCTGATCATAATTACCGCTAACACGAATAACCTCTGCCCCGAAAAGGGCAGCCTCGCGCAATTTTTCCTGTGGCACCAGGCTGGTCATAAAAACCCAGAGCTTGATGCCTGCTCGCGCACACGCTGCTGCATATGCTACCGCCGCGTTGCCGGTGGAAGCGACAACAGCTTCATGTATGTGGCCTTCGTTCATGGCGGCAACAGCGACTGCAGCTTGACGATCCTTGAACGAACTGGTTGGACCGTAGCGTTCATCTTTTATGTAAACGCGGTCATTTCCTAGCGAAGGTCCGAAGCGTTGCGATTTCCAGATCGGAGTCCCACCAGCAGGATAGAGATCCAGCGCGCCCGGATTGGTTAAGGGTAAAACATCTTGATAGCGCCACATGTTGGAAGGCCGCCCTGGCAAACCGCGCAGGATCTCTCGTTTGAAAGCATCGTAATCGTAATACGCTTCCAGCCACTGTGAATTGCAATCCTTGCATATGGCAGGGGCGAAGGGTTCATAAGGCTGTTGCTTTCCACAAATCACACATCTTAGAAATTGAGGCGCGGCCATTTATCTTTCCTTCTTTTCAGCCGGTTCGGTAATCTTCGCTATTAGAGGCAATTCAACATAGAAAGTTGAGCCTTCACCCGCTATGCCCGTACTTTCTGCCCATAAGCGACCACCGTGCAACTCGATCAAACGGCGACTGATTGGCAAGCCCAAGCCTGTGCCACCCGTTTTTCTTGTAGTGGATGTATCCACTTGGGTAAATTCCTGAAAGATCGTTTGAATTTGTTCTGGTGGAATACCAATACCGGTATCATGGATTTCTATCAAAACATGGTCTTCCTTTTGTCGGGCCTTTAAGGAAACTTCTCCCCGTTCCGTGAACTTGATTGCGTTATTGATAAGGTTGATCATCACCTGCTGAAGACGAGTCCGATCGGCAAATACTTCTATCATCCGATCAGAGTCTTCTTTAATAACAAGCGAAAGCGACTTTACGCCCGCAAGGGATGATGTGATGTTAATCGCTTCTTCAAAAAGTCCATTCAATTTGAATTTCTCGGGTTGCAAATTCATGCGTCCCGCATCGATCTTGGACATATCAAGCACGTCGTTGATCAGATGCAATAAATGTTGGCCATTTTTCCCGATCAGCCGAAGATCGTTGTCCATCTGTTCAGTTACAGGGCCATCCAACCCTTCGAGGATCACATCTGAAAAGCCGAGGATGGAATTCAATGGAGTTCGTAACTCATGACTCATGTTCGCCAGGAAAGATGTCTTCAAGCGATCAAGTTCACGCAACTGGGTCATTGCCGCGGCCTGTTCAGCATACAATCTTGCATTCTGCAAGGCAACCGCGACCTGGGAAGCCAGTGTGGTGTAAATATTAGCATCCTCTTTGGTGAAACCATCCTGCCTATCCGATTGCACATCGAAAACGCCAAGGACCTTATCAGCAACTATCATCGGGACAGCCATTTCGGAACGCGTCTCCGGCAATAGTGGATTGGGCAAGAAAGAAGGATCGTCACGGACATCGTTAACAATCACAGGCTGCTGTTCACGGGCGGCACGGGCTACCAGCGATTTCTCCGCGTCCAATGCAATGGCATGTTCCTCTGCTACCATCTTTCTCCCAACCTCGCCTGCGCCGGCTGCAAGGAGCAGAGTCTTCCAAGTATCATCAGCCAAGTAAATATGAGCATGATAAAGATTGAATCGTTCTTTTGTGACATCTACCACCGTTTGGAGCAGGCGATCGGGTTCAAGAGTTTTAGCCGTGGTGGTGCTCACTTCGGCCACTGTTTGCAATTCAGTGGCTCGTTTAGCAACGGTTTGCTCAGCCAGTTTGCGCTCAGTAATATCCTGATTGGCTCCATAGTAACGGATGATCTTACCCTGATCGTCACGGTCAATATGAACTTCGACCGAAATATAGCCGATGCCGCCATCGCTGAAGAGGACACGATGTTCCAATTTGGTGCTGTAATGTTTGTCGGTGGAGGCGAGGGCCTTTTCGATGGCAGCGCCCACCATGGGGACATCCTCAGGGTAGACAAGGCGCTGGGCATAGTCGGCTGAGGATATCTCGTATCCACCCATCCGCTCAGCGGTGGTATGAAAGATCGAATAGAAGTGATCGTTGAAGGTGAAACGGTCGCGTTCGACATCGTATTCCCAGTTGGCAAGCTTGGCAATATCCAAAGCTTCGGAGAGCTGGGCTTCACTAGCACGCACAGCTTTTTCGGCCTCTTTAGATTCGTTCAATGCTGATTGGGTTTGCTCAAAGAGGCGGGCGCTCTCCAATGCTAAAGCAACTTGCTCGGAAACCTGCTGTGCGAAAGTTTGATCTTCAGGGGAGATGGGACGTTGTGGATCATCGGCGACAGCTAAAGTCCCAATTACTTCCCCGCCAGGCACGGTCAGAGGAAGATTTGAGAAAAATTCTTCCGCCAACCCGACATTCTTGACTGGTCTGAGCCCGCCCTGATCGAACATAAAACCTTCAGGAACATCTGACGTTTCCCGATATGTTTGCCAGCCTTCATGGCTCATAGCTTGATATAGACGGTTGATTTCTTCAAGACGTTCGCTCATTTCCTGGCGCAGGCGGGTACTCTCGATAGCGGTGGCAATCTGACCACACAAACCCTCCAAGAGGAGCTGGTCATCTGCATTAAGTGCGTTAGCCAAATTGCTCTGAACATCCAACACGCCCAGGATGTCGTCTCCCAATTTAATTGGAACCGCAATTTCGCCTTTTGTTTCCGGCAGGAGCGGGTTGGGATGCCAGTCCGGGTCATTTGTCAGCACTGGGCGCAACACAGTTTCACCGGCAGCGGCAGCCGTCCCAATCAAACCTTGACCCATCGGCAAGCGATGCCCAGCAGACAACATCTTGGCACCGGTCTCACCGTAACCTGTGATTAATACGACCGCGTTTTGGGCAGCATCATATCGGAGGAGTTGGGCGTGGTAATAACCAAATTGCTCTTTCACCTGTGTTACTACGCGTTGATATAAGTCTTCCAAGCTGGTAGCAGCCGCAATGGATTGGGAAACCTGAGTGGAAAGTTGTACCTGACGTCCGCGGCGTTCAAACGCGGTTTGAATTTGTTGTTCCAGCCGCTTACGCTCGGTGACATCGCGAATCAATCCCACATCAGCAGACTTTCCGCGGTATTGGATCACACCTGCGGATAATTCAGCATCAAAAATAGTTCCGTCCTTACGTAACAATCTGGCTTCATATACCAGTGGAACATCCTCACCAGCCAAACGCGCTTTTACTCTGCTGGCAAGGAGAGCCTTGCTTTCAGGTGCTACAAAACTGATGAAAGGCGTACCCACTATTTCGTCCGGGGTATACCCGAGCATCTCCCCAAGGGCTTTATTTGCAAATTGTGCGATATTGTCCTGGATGATGATGATGCCCTCGCCCGCCTGGTTAACCACAGCAGAGTATCTTGATTCCGATTCTTGGAGTGTCTGCTCTGCCTGTTTGCGCTCGGTAAGATCTCGCAGAGATGATGCACGGATGGTGCGCTTGCCGGTCTTATAGGCTCGCGTAGAAGTTTCTATCGGGAAGGTGGAACTGTCTTTGCGGATGCCCTGAATTTCATACGGCTGAACACTTTCCAACTGCATTTGCTTCAATACCAATTCGTGGGAATCGGGCGCGATGAATTCCAACAAGTTTCTGCCGATGAGTCTAGCAACATCTGAAAAACCAAACATGGCAACCGCAGCCGGATTTGCATCAACAATCTTGCCTTGCTCGTGAAATACCAGGCCCTCGATGGTTGCTTCGGTAAATCGCCGGAATCTTATCCTCGCTCTCACGAATCGCCTCTTCCGCCTGCTTACGCTCGGTAATGTCAGTGCATATTCCAAGAATGGCATGCTGGCCCTCATAGACGATCAGCCTTGAATCTTGTATCACTTCAAGTCTTTTGCCGTTCTTAGCGACAAGGGTGAAATCATACGGCTCAACGTTTTCACCTCTTGCATGCTTGGCGAAGCTTGCCTGCACCATACCCCTATGTTCCGGCGCAATCAAGCTGATGAAATTGAAATCTGGTGAACAGAATTCTTCCACCGTATACCCCGTGATTTGTTCACATGCCTGATTGGCGTACACGACTCTGCCATTCATATTGATGAAGGTCATGTTGGGCGACTGGTCCGATAGAACCCTAAATTTTTCCTCGGACTGTTTCAGGGCTTCTTCCGCCCGTTTGCGCTCGGTGATATCGCGGATCAGACCCACATCTGCAGAACTCCCGCGATATTGGATTACACCGGCCGATAACTCGGCATCGAAGACGGTACCATCTTTACGCTGTAACTTGGCTTCGTATACTGGTGGGACCTCCTCGCCTGCCAATCGTATTTTTATTCTGCCCGCGACGAGGGCCCTGCTTTCAGGCGCTAAATAATTAATGAAAGGCGTATTCTGCATTTCTGCCGGGGCATATCCAAGCATATTGGCCAGGAATTCGTTTACAAATTGGCAGATATTGTTCTGGATGATAATTACACCCTCGGTCGTTTGGTTGACCACGGCGGAGTATCTGGCTTCCGATTCTTGCAACGTTTGCTCTGCCAGTTTGCGAGCAGTGAGATCCAGGAAAGCACCCTGTGTGGCAGGTTTTCCCTCATATTCGATCATTATGCCGAACATCAAAACGTCAAGCGCCGATCCGTCCTTCTTGAGCATGCGGGTTTCGTATTGGTCAGGGACATTCTCTCTGGCAGTTCTCCGGCGGACCATATCGGCGATATGCTGGCGTTCATCGGGATGAATGAAATCCATGATCGAACGGCCGATTGTCTCAGAAACTTCGTATCCGAGCTGGCGGGCGGCTTCACGGCCAACGTAACGAACGATCCCATCCTGATAGATAAAGACACCAACCGCAGTGTTGTCGGCAATGACCTTGAATTTTTCCTCAGATTCTTTTATTGCCTGTTCTGTCCGCTTGCGGACTGTGACGTCTTCGTACATCCCCAAGACGGCCACGACCTGACCATTTTCACGCATTGGAATTTTGCTGGTGCTTAGCCAGATTGTGGAACCGTCCGGTGTAGTCTGAGGCTCCTCGTAATTAAGTTTGGATTCGCCGCTTTCCATGACCAGTCGGTCGTCTGCGCGATAAAGTTCTGCCTGTTCCTTCCAAGGCATGTCAAAGTCGGTCTTACCGATGACTTCTTCAGGCGAGGAAAAACCGGTATCTTCTGCAAAAGCGCGATTGCATCCTAAATAAACCAGGTCGCGATCCTTCCAAAACACAGCTTGAGGGATGTTATTCATGATCAACGGCAACAACTCCAGACCGCTCTGTGCAAGCTGTTGAATGGGTTTGTGGCCGTTGCCTGTCGTATTATTTATCGTTTTCATTCTTTACCTCCAACTGCGTTTCAGGAGGGACGGATTCGTTTCCATCGTTTGCAGTGGATTTTGTTTGGTGGGCCTGTTCAGGAGCCGACAATTTCACAACCGTCTTGCGTCCCAACATATTCCCGAGTTCACGCACAGCAGTACGCATGATGGTTACTGGGTTGGTTGAACTGCGCACGGCAGCCGTAATCTCGCGCAAGGACTGCTCGCGTTTCACTCGTTCCTGGGTTATCATTAGCAAACGTATATTGTTGATTGCCACCGCGGCTTGACCAGCGACTGCCACCAATTTACGGACCTCGGCTTCAGAGAAGGACGTTGCTTGCTGGTACATGGCATTGATATAGCCCAGCCATTGTCCGCTGACGACCAGCGGAACAAAGATGGTACTCTTGGCACCAAACTGCACGGCATACAGTTTGCGAGCGTTATCATCCATTCTCGGGTCGCTAGCTACATCCTCGACCAGAGTGGGAGCGTCTGGCTGCAATAATTGTCTGGCCAAGGGAAAATCAGACAAGAGAAATCGATATTGGTTGGCCGTGGCTTTTGAAGACATGCTCGCCCACGCTGCCAGAGTGTTGATCCAAGTTGGCTCCTCGCCGGAACCCCACGGCCGATCAAAAAAGCTCACACTGACATTCATCGCATCATGACCAAGCAAAGTATAACGTCGCAAAACATCCGAAATTTGGTCATAGGTTGTAGCACTATTAAGCTCGGCGCTGGCCTTGTAAAGCGTTTCCGTTTCATTCAAAGCGTTTTCAGTTTGTTCGGTAAGCCGCAAGTCCTCGAGATGGGCACTCAGTTGCTGTGCAACAGCCGCGACGATCTCGGTTGTCTCATCCGAATGAGTGACAGAATCAACCATCAATTCACCGATAGCCTCATCGCGCACGACCAACGGATATTTGAGAGCTCCGCCGGAATCGCTGTTGCTTCTCTCGGTCAATAGCTGAACCTCATTAAGATCAAACATATAACCAGAGGGCTGTTCGCTACGGGATTGCATGTAAACATCCCAACCTTCACGCGTCAAACGGCGAGCCGCTTGTTCGGCCTCGTTACGATAGTGATCGGCTTGGGCCAGCAGGCGCAGGTTTTCGATATGCTGCGCTAATTGTCTGGCGGTGGCTTGGACAATTTCTGTTTCCGCACCCGTCCAAGCTCGATTAGGCTCATCGCCAAGCTGGATTACCCCAACTTGCCGCCGGTCAAAGTGATTGGCACATGGAGTGAATTTTCTACAGCAGGTTCCGAGAGCGCATCCGCTTTCAACAGAACTACGCTCTCCTGGTCAAAGGCAAAACCCAGTTTCTGCCCGCGTTCAATGGCGTTCAAGAAGTCCTGCCAGCCGCGCTCGGTCATTGTGTGAACCTGCATTTCCATTTGGCTACGAGCTTCATTGGCTTCAGTAAACAGGTTAGCGTTCTGGATAGCGACGGCCAACTGCCCAGCTAGGGCTTCGAAGGCTGGCAGGTTCGTTTCATTCAAGGCACCAGCCTGCTCGCTCTGCATATCCAGCACACCAAGCACCTGCCCACCAGCGATGAGAGGAATTGCCATTTCAGATCGTGTATTGGGCAGAAGTGGGTTGGGCATAAAGTTCGGGTTCATGGCCGTATCTGTCACAATCACAGGTTTCTTTTCAAATACTGCCCGTCCATTCAAGGAGCTTGAACTAACCAGCAGGTGATGGCCGCGTTGGAGCAGTGCTTTGCCAGCTTCACCTGTTCCTGCGCGCAGGATAAGAGTGCGGCCGGATGGATCGACCAGATACACCTGCGTATAGTATAGGTTAAAGTTGGAACGGATCAATTCCGTCGCCTGTATCAGCATGTCGTACAGGTTGCCCACTCTTTCAGCGATGGCATTCCCTACTTGCGCTGCCAAATTCAGGGCGCGGGTGCGGGCGTCCAAAGCAACATTTCTGGACTCCAACGTATGGTTAATCTGCGAAACTTCTGTCAATCGGTCTTCTTCCATCCCGTTGCGGTGCTGGGTCACGACCAGAATAACGGCGGACATCATACCGTTAAAGCCTAGCGGTATGGCGATATTTCCAAACTTGATGGCCGGGATGAATACAGGGAGCAACAAGAGGCCCAGAAAATTTATTGCGCTTAGAATGACCGTAGTACGATATGACGTCAATGTGCTGCTTAAAACGATCACCAGGATATCAAAAATAAATATAAAGAGGAGGTTCTCTGAGCTATAGTTCTTTCCGAAGACGATACTCAGAATAGGCCACAGGGCTATAGAAGCCAGCATGAAAGGTACGGCCAGTTTGTAACTGTTGGAGCGGCTGAGGATATACGCCACTGCAAACCCAAGTCCCATCGTAACCAAAATGAGGGCGCTAGTTGCATCGTGGAGAAAATACGTAGCAGCGACCGGTCCGATAACTGCGGCCCATGGTATCAGCGCGAGCAACAAGGTTGATACCAGAGTCGCCTGCCGTCGCTCAGCGACATCAGTGATTACCGCAGGCGGTTCCACCAGCCGTTGCCAAAGATTCCCTTTACCAAGCTTGGCCGGGGCCTGCTGCGCTAATTCTTGGCTCATGGTAACCGAGGCATGTTGGTCATCTACCGCGTCAATGACAGAGTGAGTAGCCAATGACTGGGAATCCAATTCAGGCACATGTTCCTGGGCAAGCTTTGCATCTTCCGAATCTTTGGATGCGATTGGTTTAGACTCAAAGTTTACCGGAATGGATTCAGTCGCGCCCATTTCATTCTGCGGATTGGCCCGGCTTCCTTTCAGTGCCAATTCCAACTCGGCGACACGCGCCTTCAACTCTTCCATCTGCCGGACGTTGATCGGCGCGGGCGGCGCATCCTGTCCCGAAAACAAGTTTTCGTATTGTTTCTGGACATTCTTAGCGATCTTTTCGCGATCGTCGTTGACCTTTTTTGCCTTCGCCATAAAATTAACTCCTCAAAGTGCGCATCAAACTAGTTTGCCTTCCGACCATCATGTGCCAGACCAGGCGCTTCGAGAATCACCCGGACGTCTTTTGCGCCCAGGTTGGTGCCTAGTTCGCGAGCGACTACTTGCAAGGCGCTCTCAACGTTGGTAGTGCTCTGGATCTTTTGGCCAATGGAGATGATCAGCGCCTCGCGCTCAGCGCGTTGCTGCACCTCGGTATAGGAACCGGCATTTCGCATCGCAAGGGCAACCTGGTTCGCTATGGATTGCAAAAGATCAACATCATCTTGTTTCAATCCATCGGCTGCATTCTGTTGCACATCCAGCACGCCCAACAAGCGAGTACCAATGGAAATTGGCACGGCAACCTCGGACATGGTTTCAGGCAAGAGGGGATTCGGCAACCAGTCGGGATTTTTCGATACATCCGACACAAGCACAGTGGTATTCGTTTCAGCAACACGCCCGACCAAGCCTCTGCCTTTTGGAACCTTATGTCCTCTGGCCAGCATGGTGGCCCCGGCTTCACCTGTACCGCCTGCCATAATCAAATCTCCGCTGGCTTCATCAAGAAGGTAAATATGAGCGTGGTAATAATTGAAGGCAGATTGAACCTGTTCCACCACTTCATTGACAAGTTGTCTCTGGTCAAGGATGGTCGAAAGACGACGGCTGACTTCAGCGGTGGTTGTCAGGGCTTTGGTACGGTCGGCCACACGTTGTTCGAGTGTGCCGATCAACTGACCCAACTGACTGGTCATCTGATTGAAAGTGCTGGCGAGCACACCGATTTCATCCTTGGACTTCACATTGGAGCGGACGGATAAGTCGCCCTGCGCCGCTTCCTGCGCTGTTTCAGTCAAACTGATCACAGGCTCAGTCAATGAGTTGCCAAGGTATACAGCGAGAGCTGTTGCAAAAAACAGAAGCGCTCCAAGGATGAGTAAGCTAATCGTAAGCGTGCGATTTGCCACTGCATAGATTTCGGTCTGGGGAACTTCGTAAACCAGGAACCAACTGGGCACCTTTCCGTTCAAAATTGTGATTGGTGAATAGAAATAAATATTTCCGTGATCTGCAAAGGAGCCTGATTTTCCTGATAACAGGGAAGTGTAAGCCGGCAGATCCTTAGTAATGGAGTATCCGGTGTTCAAGTCCGTTGCCCCTCCGAAGAGCTTATTCGAACCCTTGTTGTCGTAGAGATAATACCCATTTTGATCTACTACCATTACATGATGATTTGGGTCATTCAAGATGGTAAGGAAGTTCTTCGCAACGATATTTGCCACGACTACACCAGCCAGTCTATTGTTGTAATAAACTGGGGTTGCAAAGCGCAACACAGGAACGTTAGGTACGATGATTTTGCCCAAGTCTTGTTCGAGCTCTAAGGGAGATGTGTACAGAGAACCGGGAGGCATCTTGGCGGGTATTGCAAAGAACGGACGCGTCGCCTTGTTCTGAAGCGATGTTGAAATATAACTAGCTGTCACCTTGGCCACTTCGTGTCCGGTGGCATCAATGAAACGCACATTATCGTAAACCGGGTGGGCATCAAAAAACGCCTGCAAATCCTGTTTGAAGGCAGCTGTGTCGGACGCGAGCACGGCAGGATCCGCTCCGGTTTGCTCAGCCGCGATTAGATTTTTAAGGTCGGGTAGCTGACTCAGGATGATGACATCCTGACTATGCTCTGAAAGAAAAGTTTGGAGAGAAAGGACATCTTCCTGGTTTTCGTTTGTAATTTGGGCGGCTGAAGTGTTGTAGGCGTTTTGGTAGACCTGGTTGAGCAGGTAACTGGCAAGAACCGCCACGATAAGCACTGTTACACCCACGGAGGACAAAATCACTTTTGGCTGCAGGGAAAGAGTGTTGAACTGGCGGACGGCAAATGCCAGCAGGGCTAGACCTCCCAAAATGATTGCATAGGGAACAAAACTCGCCAGAACAGGAGAGGTCCAGAGAAATGCCGGATTCCAGATTTGAATACCGAAAACGGCGAGGAGCGCTATGGCCGTGGTGATGATTGCTTCCCGCCTGGAATCCTCCGGGAAAACCCAGCCGATTAAACTGGGGGCAAGGATTGCAATATAAGAAAACGCATAAACATAGCTGTTTGATACCACCAGGACCGCCATGATTGGCGGGAGGAGAACCGCTGCCAGATAGACTATCCATAACCCTAGAACGAGGCGGTTGCGTCGAATTAGGAGAAATCCACCCAAGCAGGAGAGGAGCATTAGGATCGGTACTGGCAGGAGGACCCAGTTGGCGAGGGTGCCCTGTCCTTTTTGGATGAACACAAAGGTGTAAACAAAGAAGATCAGGAACACCACGCCCAGCGCAGCAAAGATGGCTACTACCCAAGTGGCGGTCCTTTCCTGACTCTTTTCAAGCTGTGTGGGTTCTTGTTGGTTTTCTGTCATGTCAACCTTGCTTGCTCAAATTTATATTTGCGATTCGATCTTCGACGGTTGGTTTCAACGCCCAGGAAAAAGTGAGACAGGCGCCTTTGCCAGGTGCGCTTTTTATTATCGCCACGAACAAAATATCTGGAATCAAATGTCAATTCTTCATAATGCGCTCTTTTCCAAAGCAGTGTTAGGGTCGGCGTGATTGCCACCTGGTTTCAAGCGCACGCTGGTCTGTGCGTCCAAGGCGCGCCCCACCTCGCGAACAGCAACCTGCAAGGCGCTTTCCACAGTCGTCGTGTCCTGAATCTTTTGGTTGATGGAGGTGATCAGCGCCTCGCGCTCAGCGTGTTGCTGCACTTCGGCATAAGAACGGGCGTTGCGCATGGCAAGGGCAACCTGGCTCGCGATGGCTTGCAAAAGATCAAGATCTTCTTGCTTCAATCCATTGACTACGTTCTGCTGCACATCCAACACTCCCAACACTCGATCCCCGATGGAAATTGGCACGGCAGCCTCGGACTTGGTTTCAGGCAACAGGGGGTTCGGCAACCAGTCGGGATTTTTCGAAACATCCGATACAAGTACGGTCGTATTCGTTTCAGAGGCACGTCCAACCAAGCCTCGACCCTTTGCAACCTTATGTCCTCTGGCCAACATGGTGGCGCCGGCTTCACCCGTACCGCCTGCCATGATCAAATCTCCTTTGGCTTCATCAAGGAGGTAAATATGGGCATGGTAATAATTGAAAGCATTTTTGACTTGCTCCACTACTTCCACTACCAATTGCTTCTCCTCCAAAATGGCAGAGAGGCGGCGGCTGACTTCAGTGGAGGTAGCCAGCGCTTTGGTACGATCGGCGACGCGTTGTTCCAAATTGCCAATCATGGTCCGCATCTGCGAAGTCATATTATTGAACGTGCTTGCCAGCAATCCAAGCTCATCCCGTTCATGCACTTTGGCTACCACGTTCAGATTACCATTAGCAATCTCTTCGGCAGCAGCAGTCAAAGCCCTTACAGGCGTCAACAACCTATTGGCAATAATGAGCACAGCAAAAGACGATAGCACCAGCACGATCGCTACCAGCAGTCCCCCATATAAAAATGAGCTTCGGGTAGATTGAGCGACTTGCGCTCTAGCGGATGTGGCGCCTGTTAATAACTCCTGCGAAGGAACGACAATGGCCAGGCTATACCCTACTTCCGGGATAGGCGCATAGACCACATAGTTTTCAACACCGTTGATGGGGATAGCAGCCAGTCCACTTCCGCCATCGCTCATCTTAGTGACAACGCTTGAAAATTCCGGAGATATTTTAGTGGAAAGAACGGGTTGGTCCAGGATGCTACCCAAGGGATAGGCCGTGGGTGTAATTCCGAAATCTTTATAGGCAGCCGCAGGCATCGCAATTAATCGCTTATCTTTGTCCAGCAAGAAGGCATGCCCCGTATCGCCGATCTGGATATTGGAAACAACCTGAGTGATTCTTTTCAGCTGGATATCCATGGCATCTACACCACGGAAATTGCCCGACACATCATAGACTGGAACGCTCGTCGTGATGACGAGACCATTGGAGGCCGCATCCAGATATGGGGCTGCCCACACAGTTGCCCGGTTTGGATTTTTTGCCGGAGCGGCAGCCACGAACCACGGTCTTTGCGTGACATCAAAATTCGCCGGGACTAGCGATGCCAGGTCAACATTAGGATAATAAAGCGTCTCACCCTGAAGGCCGCCAAAGTAGATTGCAACAGTATCGGGGTTTGCCTTTAAAAGCACCGGAGCAACAAAGTTTAACTGTGCCAGCGTATTTAGCTCGGAATCTATGGGTAAAGTCAGCTCCGTATTTACAGGGATGAAAACTGACGCCACATCCGTCTTCAGGATTCCCCCAGCTTCCGTTGGGGAAATGCGATAGCGACTTTGTTGCATCCCAATAAGCACTGCCGCTGAGCTGCGGTTCGCTGCTCAGCAATTGTCCTGTGGTGGCTCCAAAGTCGGTAATGTTCTGTCGCAGTGAAACAAAGAAATTATTTAAAGTGTCCACTTGCTGTGTGCTGGCCTTTTGCAGGACAGCTTCCGCTTGCTGGCGGACACTCGTATCTACCTGGTTAGTCAGATAAAGATTCGTCTGCTGGGTATTATAAAAAACATAAAGGCCCATGCTTGCTACAGCCAAGAATATGATCAATATCGTAGCCAAGACCAATCTGGCTCGGAAGCTAAGCGCCGCAAAGGTTCGGTCCGCGTTATCTCTGGTATATCGGATAAGCTGTTCAAACATTTTTTATTCCTTTTACATCAGGTTATAGAAGACAGGAAATAAGACCAACATATTTTTCACAGAGGATCTATTGCCGGCTGAGAGAGGCAGGAGGCATGATATTTTTAATTCCAAGTTTGGAGCCAATTCCGTTATGACGCGCTAAAACGGGAAGTGAAACTCGAAAACAGGAACCCTTCCCCTGTTCGCTTTCTACAGTGATCTGTCCACCATGTTTTTCGATAACAGATTTTACAATTGCCAATCCGAGCCCATTACCTTCGATATCTTTCACCGCGCCATCCCGCACACGATAAAAACGGTCAAAGATGAACGGCAAATCCTGTGCGGAAATTCCATAGCCGGTATCCTTTACATGAATAATCACCGCCTCTTCATTTGTCTCTAAGGAAAGGTTGATGCAGCCACCGGCCGGTGTGTATTTGATTGCATTACCAACCAGATTCCGCAATGCCTGTTTCAACTGCAACGCGTCTCCCTGGATCATCAGGTGGTCTGCTGTTTTCTCGAGCAGAAGTTTTTGCTCTTTGGTTTCTACCTGTAGTTGAAATTCATCCAAGATGTCGGAGACAAAGGTATTCAAATCCAATGTTTCTTGTTTGAGTTCCATGCCCATGTCGATCTTCGCCAGTTCAAGCAGGTTCTGCACCAGTTCATTCATGTTTTGGGCTGCGGCATGAATGTGTCCGACATAACCCACCTGAGTCTCATTAAGCGGTCCGACCTTTGATAACAGGTCGCTGAAACCAGCAATGATGCCGATTGGATTTCTCAAATCATGCGTGGCCGTGGAGATAAATTCATTCTTGACTCTTTCCAAAGTCTTGAAGTGAGAGACGTCATGAAGAAGTACAACGCAGCCGCCCTCTTCAATCGGCGTAAATAACGCTGAGAAAACGCGTTGATCCGGCCACGAAAATTCTCCCGTGATAGGTTTTCCGCTAGCGAGTGTTTGCTGTAGAAGTTCGATTAACGAATCGTAGCCGCGACCCTGTGCAAGCGGCAGACCAAGTTTCGCTTCATAATCCGTGAACAGTTTTTCAGCCGCGGGATTCAATAGTGAAAGACAGCCATTTGTTTTAAAAACCAATATGGCATCCGCTGCACTTTGCAGGACCGCCACCAACTTTTGCTGTTCCTTAGCAACCGAACAATACAACTGGGCATTCTCCACTGCAATGGCTGCCTGGCTGGCTATCGCCTCCAAGAGGATCAGGTGCTCCAGCTTGAAATAATCCGTCTGTTCGTGCGCCAGGACCAACAAACCCAGCAGATTGTTTCGTCCCAACATTGGAGAGATCAAAACTGAACGCGTCGGATCACCCGGCAGTGACTGCCACTTCGAATCCTTGTTCACATCATTGATGATCAAGCCCTCGCGCGTCTCTTCAACATGGTTTAAGAGGGCATCCAAACGCGGGAACTGCTTCTCCGTCAGTGACGAAGCATCGGATGTATAAAATGATTTTTGAAGTGGAGCTCCTTGTGGATTTACGATCAATACATGCCCGCCAAATGCCCCCAACGTCTCGACCGAACGCTGCAGGATAATGGATAACAATTCATTAAGATCAAAGCGGGCGCTTAATTCCTTGCCGATCTCCGGCAATATACTGAGCTCACGATTACGTTTACGGATGACATCTTCGGCTTCCTTGACACGGAGTTTCGCGCGGATGCGTGCAAACAATTCGCGTCGGTCAAACGGTTTGATGATGTAATCGTCGGCACCTAAATTCAAGCCTTCCTGCATATCCATCGGATTTAGGCGCGCGGCGGTAAAAATAATCACCGGAATATGACCAATCATAGGGTCCCTCCGTATTTCCGCCAGCACCTCAAAACCATCCTTGTTCGGCATATTCACATCGAGCAAAACCAAATCCGGCATTTCTGAACGGATTTTCTCCAGAGTTTCAACTCCGTTCGATGCCATAATAAAACCGTATCCCTCGTTTTGTATGTAGCGTGACATTAAAGTCAGGTTATCCTTAGAATCATCCGCGACAAGGATTTTGAATAAACGGCTTTCTCTCGCTGGTGCCTGCTCTAGGACACGGCTCGTGGTTTCCAATATTTTCTCAATGGCCCGGCAAATTTGCTGAGGGTGAACCGGCTTGATCATGGTCTCGTTTACCTTCAGACGCCGGGCGGTTTCTTTCAAGCCTGGCACATCGTAGGCGGTAATCAAAATGGTGTACGTTGGCCGCCCAACCGGATGTGCTTGCAAACGTTCGATCAATTCGAGCCCATTCATCTTGGGCATCATCAAATCCGTGATCAAAACATCCACCGAACCGCCCTCCACTTTTTCAAGGGCATCCATCCCACTCGTGGCAGACATCACATCAAGATCCGTTCCCAATTGCGAGATAGCACGTGCCAGTGTAGTGGCCGTAGCTGGGTGATCATCCACTACAAGGATACGCGCCCGGTAACCAGTGCGTATGGAAGTTTCGCTCATGCCACTATTTTCTCCCCACTCTCAACACCTTGCAGATTGCTTGGCGGCGCTTAAAGTTGGTAAAAGTTGGCAAAAGGCAAATAGAAAACAATACCCGCTTCCGGTTCGGACTGGAAGCGGGTTGAACCCATCAGGCAAATTCAATCTAAAAGTTCAACTTGCCACCAGGCGGTAGCCAACCCCGCGCTCGTTGATCAAATAAACGGGTTCGCGCACGTCCGGCTCAATAGCCTGCCGGATATGATGCACATGCCACTTGACAAGTTCCTGTGCCTCGCGCACTTCGACTTCATAGCCCTGTGCCTCGGTGACCAGAGTTTGATAGTCCACCACATTCGGTGCGTGCCTGACGAGCACGACCAGATAATCGAACGTGGCCGGCGGAAGACTGACCGTACGATCCTCAATCATCAAACGATGCGTATGCAAATCAAGTGATAGTTTTCCATAATTGAGGAAACGCTCATCGGAATTCACGACTTTTGCAGCAGTTTCAGGCTGAGACTCCTGATCGCTTTCTAATTTTTTTAATTCAGCTTGCAGGACATCAATTTGCTCCTGCACTTCACGCTTATGGCGTTCTTTATCCTTGGTTGCAAGAATGGATTGTGTGCGTTCGATCAGCGCTTGAGGTTGAAGCGGTTTTAACAGATAATCCACTGCGCCATGTCGCAAAGCACCCAGCGCCGAGTTAAGATCAGGTTGGGCCGTGAACAGAATAACCGGCAATTCAGGGAAGCGTTCATGGATGATTTTCAATGCTTCCATTCCGCTCATGTCCGGCATACGAATATCAAGATAAACCAAATCAAAGCTTTGTTGCGAGAGAAGAGTCAATGCCTCTTGTCCGCTGGCAACTGCAGTGGCTTTAAAATTGGCGCGTTGAAGAACCCGCGTCAGCGTATGCCGCAGCGTGGTTTCATCGTCAACGATCAGAATATTGCCAGAGATTCCCATGCTCAACTCTCTTTATGAATAGGGAGCCGGACCTTAAATATAGCACCGCCTTGCGGATTGTTTTCAGCGGAAATAGCTCCACCATGTTGACGGATAATATCATAAGAAATGGCCAATCCGAGGCCGGTTCCAGTTTCTTTGCTGGTAACAAACGGTTCGAAAATACGCGGAAGGACTTGGAGATCAATGCCGGGACCGGTGTCGGAGACGGAGAGCAGGATTTGCTCCTCGTCTGGCATAAACCGGGTTTCGATTGAAAGATTCCCGCCCGATTGCATGGCTTCCACTGCGTTCATGAAAAGATTCAAAACAACCTGGCGAATCTGGTCGGGTATGGCCGGCACAGTCGGCAGATTAGGATCGGGGAAGAACTCGAGGCTGATTTCCTTGTGGCGCATATGAGTGGTAGTCAGGGCGATGACACTCTCCACGATGTGATTGAGTTCGACCTCCTGAAAATCATCTGTGCGCGTCGGACGAAAAGCAGTGTGCAACCGCTCGAGCAAAATTGACATTCGTTCGGTTTCAGACAAGATAATTTCCAAATCCTCATGCCCTTGCGAAGATAGCTTTTCCTCATCTTTGATCAGGAATAGGGCATTCTCGATGGCCTGAAGCGGGTTGTTCAACTCATGCGAAACGGAGGCCAGCAAACGTCCAACAACCGCGAGGCGTTCGCTTTGGATCAATTGAGAACGGATGGCCTTTTCCTGCGTTAAAGACGTCTGTAATTCAGTATAAAGTCTCGCTTGTTGCCAGGCCACCGCCAACTGGCCGGCAACCGTGATCATCAACTGCATATCGCGCGGCGTGAGAAGGCCGGGGCGAACTTGATGAATATCGAGCACACCGACCATTTCATTTTCGATTTTTATGGGAACGGTCAATTCCGATTGAGTTTCAGGCAGAAGCGGATTGCGCACAAAGAAGACAACATCATCAACGTTATTGGTGACAAATGGTTGACCGGTCTCGGCAACATGACCCACGATTCCGGCGCCGATCGGCAAGCGGTATCCTTGTTCAAAAAGTTGATCACCGATTTCTCCGCTTCCTCTGTGAGCCAAGAAATCACCGCTTCCAGAATTCACAATAAAAATCTGAACATGGTAATAACCAAAGTCCTGTTTAAGAAGATTGACCATGTCCTTCATTAACTGGTCAGGGTCAAGGGATGAAGCCAATCCGCGGCTGATATGATAGAGCGCATTGATCTCTTTTAAATCCTGGCGGGTCGTTTCCAATAAGTTGGCGTTCTCAATGGCAATTGCAGCTTGTGTTCCAAGTGCTCCCAGCAAATTATTCGCATCCGAAGTGAACGTATTGGGATTTTCGCTATAAACGCTGATCGAACCAAAAGCCTGCTCATTGGACTGGATCGGTGCCACTACAATTGAGCGGAGCTTTCCCGTTGTAACCCGGTTCATAAAACGAGAATCACCAAGAATATCCGAAACGCCAATGACTTTTCCAGTAGCAATGGCCTGTCCAGCCACGCCCTCGCCAAGACGCATGTTAAGTTTAGGCCCGGATTTGTCATCATCGCCCGATACTGCACGCGGCACGAGGACTTGCTGATCGTTATCCAGTAAATGCAAAACGGCATTCTCGGCGCCGGGAATTAATTCCCTGGCGGAGTTGACGATCAGCTGGAGTACTGTGCTTATTCCCACCCGCTCCGTCTGGCTTAAAGCACGTTCGATGTTGACAAATGTATTAGCTACTTTAAGTTGTTTTTGAATCTCAAACTCCTGCTCAATGGTCCAAAGCGCAAGCGCAAATTGATCGGCGGCAAATTCCGCATGAGATATTTCTTCAGTGCTGAAATGATGCGGCGTATCATATGCGATGATCGCGGCGCCCAACTTGTGCTCTCTCACAATAAAGGGAATACAAAGTGCAGATTGAGGCGACAGTGATAATTTCTGGAAATGAGGGAGATTAACAATTTGGCCTGAATTCGGTACATCTTCTATCACTTGAACGCGCCCAGTACGTAATGCCGACACGGTGATTTCCGATTCGTCCGGCTTCAATAAAATGTCTGCAGCGGGTTTCTCCAATGGCGGGACAGGTTCCGCCAGGATCGCTTGTTCCTGCGTTGCATCCCAGCGAACGAAGTAGGCATAATCGGCTACAAATAAATTTGTCAGATGGACCTCTAGATAATGATACCTGTCGTCGATGTTATTGGGAGACAGAATATCCCGAATCGTCATATTGATCAGGGTAAGATAACGATCGCGTGCCCGCAATTCTTCCATAGAACGTGCACGTGCAGAAAGCTGTTCCTGTGCCCGACCGCCAAGAAAACCGGCCCCTACAACCATTAGATTTCCCGGCCAGCCAATGACGAGCCATGTAAGCCAGGTCCCTCCGCTGAAATTAGCAAGAAGCAACGTGCTTAAAGCCACACCCAACAAACTTGCTATGAGTCCGGCATTGACTCCAAAATACCAGCCGGCCATTGCCACGGGTATTGCAATTAGTGCGGAGCTAATCGGACTTATCTTTATAAGAAAAATGGAAACCGCAATATAAAGAATGGTCAATGCCAATACAACGGCAAGCCGCACCCAGATCGAGCGCGGGTAGAAGTTTGGTAATTCGAACACATTGGTTTCATTGCTGCTGGTTGGCTGTTGCATATCTACCGAATTCTATCCGCCAATTTCCCGCTGAGGCTGTACCTTTGGACGTGAAGGAGAAATCTTTCTACGTCTATTCCAATGCTTTATATCGTCAGAAGCAGAGAAAGCCATTAACCATGCTCTGCAAAAAGATTGATTACGCATGTTTGACCTGCTATTCCCGTAAGCCTTTCAGGGATGGAAACACTCATAAAGCAAAAATCAAATGGGAAGATTGGGGACTTAAGTATGGATGCCTCAGGATGTTTTCGATGTAGCAAGAAAACGACTCGCCAGCAGACTTAGTTGGGTAAAGCTAACGGGCTTTAGTAAAACAAGATCCACCTGCGCTTGCAGGCTGGCGGCGAACTCTGCATCGGCAGAGACGATGATCACGTGCACATTTTTGGCGCGTGGGTCCTTGCGAATCTCCTTCAGAAGCAAACCACCATTCATTCCGGGAATATGTAAATCCAATATGACGATCTCCGGAACCACCTCGGTCAGCCGTTTCATGGCTGTTGCCCCATCCTGGATCGACTCAGTGTTGTATCCAGCCTGCATCAATGCATTCGTGAACACCAGGTTTTGATCTTCGTTGTCTTCGATGATCAGAGCAAGGGGTTTTGTGTTCATCGTGTACTCCTTAACCGAACTCTCTCTTTGTATGAAGAGGCAACGTCACGCTAAAAGTACTCCCCTGACCAACTTTGCTCTCAACATCAACCTTGCCCTGCATGGCAATCACGAGTTGTTGAACGATGGCCAACCCCAACCCAACCCCGCCAAATCTCCGTCCTATGGTTTCATCAGCCTGACGAAACGGCTCGAAAATAAGGGTCCGGTCTTCTTCCGCGATGCCAATGCCGGTATCCTTGACCTGCATGATCCAGTGTTCAGCGCCATCCTGGTTGACGCGAATCTCGATCCCGCCCGTCTGGGTATATTTTATGGCGTTGATAACGAGGTTGGATAAGATCTGCTCTATTCTTATTTTATCCCCAAATAATGTGCCCGGCAGTTGAGGATCCACCACCAATTGCATGGTCAATCCTTTTCTCAGAGCCATTGGCAAACTATTTTCATGAACGGTGTGAGCCAGCAACCGAGGAGAAAATTCCTCCTGCCTCAGGCGCAACTGGCCCAATTCAAGCTGGGATTGATCCAAAAGTTCAGTGAAGACGCGCTCTAATGCACGCGTATTTTCAATAATGCGCTGGGTAATATCCATCTGTGCCGGAGACAGCGGCCCGTACACACTTTGCTGTAACATTTCAGACATGCCCAGCAAAGCCCCCAGCGGCGTTCGCAGTTCATGGCTGACACGGGCAATGAAGCGGGTCTTGAATTCGTTCGCTTCGTTCGCTCTTTGCGCCATCATCGTCTGGATATCCTTGATCTCGACGGTGAAGCGGCCGATGGCGATTTGCATGGCGCCACGGATTCGTTCCTGCTCACTGAGGATCAGTTTCTCGCGCTCTTGAATAAAACCGCGCACCACCGCATTTTGATAAATACCCACCGCGTCCAAAGCCTGTGGGATGAGATCTTTTTCAAATGTGGCAAGAATGAATTGTTGAGTTGCCTGACCCAGAGCCATAACCGTTTGTATGCTTAACCCCATTTGACATAACTTTGCGCCATGCTCTACACCCAGGTCCGGGTGCGGCCAGGTCGCTGATCAACATTTCTGCATTCTCTGCGGCAATGTTTCCCACGTCGCGCGGGCGCATTTCAAAGCGATTGGTAAACAGAGTCTCCTGCAGGCTCTGACGGAAACGATTGACCAGGTCGGCACGGTTGGCCTCCATTCGTTGTGCGAGTAGGCTTACTAACTC
Source organism: uncultured Chloroflexia bacterium (assembly GCA_963783295.1). Classification (GTDB taxonomy): domain Bacteria; phylum Chloroflexota; class Anaerolineae; order Anaerolineales; family Villigracilaceae; genus Fen-1038. The sequence goes on from CAWAMX010000004.1 coordinate 460,523, forward strand.
ATCAGTTTGAAGCGGGGTGGTATCTTCCATCCGTGTTCCTTCTTCAACTCTCGCCGCGTTGAAGTGCGTTCCGTACGCGTTCCAATTCGATCAGTTGCTCTTTGTCGATGCTTTGCACGAAGCCCTCGATGATCGCCTCCTGATAGACATCGACTAATACCAGCATGGGCGCGATTTGACGATTTTCCAAATGATTTAATAAGAACTGACGTGTCACCTGACCCAACTTCAGGATGGCTCCCGCATTAAAGCCGGCTTGATGAAGTATGTCGCCGCGTGCCGCGCCGGAAAAACCGGACTGCCTGAAAAAATTGAGCAGTGCATCCGCCTCTTCTGATGCAATGCTCTTCAAGATACTGGGCCGCACTTGCGCCCGATTGGAAAACAGGGACTCTCGCAACACAGCAAGGTAGCGAGCTGCCAGATCGGCGCGCTGAGCTTCCACTCGCTGTGCGAGCAATTCCCTCAACTCTTCAGGCTGCGCTGAATCTGTGTCTTCCATAAAGTTTTAATAAATGGATATAACCTCAGTTATTTCAACAGATAAGCCCCGTAGCCGCCGCCGAATGGGCCAAAGCCATCAACATCTTCTTTGGCTAACTCGGACTGATCAAACCCATGCCATTCCAGTAAAGGGACAAAATCTTGCGCATCCACTTTCCAAGGTTGAACCAATTCTTTGTATCGCTTTAGAGAACGTACATACATCGGTGTGCCTATTTGTTGGTAAATTTTAAGAATTCGATCACGGCAGGGCTTTCCGGATTCACATCTGCTCCCTGAGCATTGAATGCCAAGCAACTGCCGGGAGCAGCCCAATCGTAAAGGTAACGCGTTGTGTAGGCTATATCTTCATCTTTCAAGAAAACTCCGACGCCCCAAAAAACAAAAGCCACTTTTCGTTGTCCACGCAGAATATTCTCCACTTCAGGACGATGGAGCAATTCTTCCGGCTGACGGGTATCAGCCTGAAAAAAATATACATTCGTCGTACCCTTCAAGATATCACGAGAATACTCCGCAACAATGGGATCATAATCGGAATAGATCACGGTCGTGCCTTTTGGAACCTTATAGTGGATATGGTCGGCAGTTGGCAGGCCGGAGGCGAAATCAATAATCACGTCATAGCCGCGTTTCTAACTGTCAACTCCACTGGCGATATCTTGCAAAGCCCAGCGTTGCAGGCGAAGGAACTTTGGAGTAAATGGCATGAGTCTTCAGAACCTGATCTGCTGCCTGGCGGTCCACTTCAAAATTGTGGTTGCCGCCAAGCCAATAGTCATACATTCGTCCTGCCGATGGCTTACTCGCATCAACAATGTTGTCTTCGGGCATGGTTTTTTCTCCTTGGAATTTCAATAACGAAAGGTATTATATTTTATATCGAAATTTATATAGATGGAACCTTGCAAATCAGTATGGTTTTCTCTCGTCGATTGCGAAACTCATAGTTCTCTAATGATACGGTGGGGCATCGACTCGCACGCCAGTTTCGCTTGGGAAGCATCGTGTAACGAGGCGCTTACTTGATTCTTCCCTAGCACAATCCGGTCGACGTTGTTCAATCTTTGAGAATTCAAGATCACTATACGTTCCGGTTTCGACCGCGCTCGGCATGATCCAACAACCACACGGCGACATCCTCACTCACACAGGCGTCTCCGCAACTCGGACAGATGAATGCAGGCACATTTTTAGCGGTCAACTTTATTTCAGCGCGCTCCAAAGTCACGGACGTAAAGCCGTTGACAAGTTCAGCTTGTCTGCAAATCAGGCAGATCATGATTTGCGGCTCCGAAAATCTTTTGTCCATTTATCCGCATCGGGGACATAGACTGTGATCACGGTGATTTCGTCTCTTCCCACATTCTCGGATGCCACGATATGAAATGGATGCCTGCCCTGAAATCCCAATATCAATTTGCCTGGCTCTGGCATCTCAACTGAATAATCTTCGATGACTTCTCCCGTTTCCAACGCCGCGCGGACTTTCTTCTCGGATATTTTCCGTTCAAACATGCGTTGCACGGCATGGACGCGGTAAATGTTGCTGGGGAATGCCATGAGAAAATTATACTTGATTGAACGGCCTACATAGTCAACGACAAATCGGTGATTTTCACCTATTGCTTGCCGGAGACATTTGCTCTATACTCAAACCGTCTCACTTGGTTCTGGAGGAATAGATAACTACCTCGTTTGCAACATCAACCGCAAAGTATGTAAATTCAATTGCACCGTCCGCAATGACGATTGCAAGCCGGGACAACCTGCCGCAACTAAGAAACAGTGCTTCGCGAGAACGTAACATCGTACCGTAACAAAGGAGCAGCGCTCTGCAATAACGCAACATCGCCACGCAACAAAGGAACGATGCGCCGTTCCTAATGAACATCTCACCGGAAGAAAGGAGCAGCCTATCGCAGAAAGGAAATATTTCATCGTAAGAAAGCAACATCGCACCGCAAGGGAGGAACATTGGCCCGCAAGTTTGTCACAAGGCGGGAAACCGCCTGAAACCATCGAAAAAGGAACAAAAGGAGAATGAAATGGCAAAAAATCAGAATGACCGTATCCGCCCCGCGCAACTGCAAGCCGACCTGGACGCGCTGACCGCCATGCGCTCCTTCAGCGACTATACCCCCGCCAACCCGGCATTTGCCTTGCAGAAACTGGAAAGCGGCCTCACCGGCATGAAGTCCGCCCAAGATGCGGAGCTGGCCGCGCAGAACACGCTCGCCTCCGCCCGCGACAGTGCCGCCGCCGCAGAATGGGAGCTCCACGACCTGCTGTTGGGCGCGAAGGATCAAGTCGTTGCCCAATACGGCAGTGACTCCGACCAGGTCCAATCGCTGGGACTGAAAAAGAAATCCGAATATAAAGCGCCCAAGCACAAGGTCAAGGCCGCGGCGTGAGGCTGCGTCGCACCTTACAGAGAAAGCTAAGTCCGGCCGAGTAAGGTGCGACGCATTTTGAAGGTCAAGGCCGAGGCGTAAACTCACCCCCACCTTTATCCTCCCCCAAATGTTTTGCATTTGGGGGAGGTGTCCCGACCGAAGGGAGTGGACGGAGGGGGTAACAAATCCGTGATATTCGTCAATTACTTGTCGAAGATATTTGCTCTATACTCAAATCGTCTCATCCATCCATGGAGGAACAAATGACTGAACCGCGCAAGAAAATCACGCTGCCCTATCTGTTCGATAAAGTTTCCAAGGGCGAGCCGATCACCTGGCTCACCTGCTACGATTACCCCACCGCCTATCTGCAGGAGCAAGCCGGCATCGAAATGATCCTGGTCGGCGACAGCCTCGGCATGACCATGCTGGGCTACGATTCGACCCTGCCCGTCACGATGGACGACATGATCCGCCACACGCAGGCCGTGCGCCGCGGCGCACCAACTGCCTTCCTCGTCGGCGACATGCCCTACATGACGTACCAACCGAGCATCGAAACCGCCATCCGCAACGCGGGCCGCTTCATGTCGGAGGCCGGATGCGACGCCATCAAACTGGAAGGCGGCGCGGCGATGGCCGACCGCATCAAAGGCATCGCCGACGCCGGCATCCCGGCCATCGGCCACCTCGGGCTGACGCCTCAATCCGTCTCCGCTTTGGGCGGGTTCCGCGTCCAGGGAAAAAGCGCCGAGCTTGCCAAGAAAATCGTGGATGATGCCAAGGCGCTCGAAAAGGCGGGAGCGTTCGCCATCCTGTTCGAAATGATCCCCGACCGCTTATGCAAGCTGATCACCGAGCGCGCCGAGAATTGCATCATCATGAGCCTCGGCTCCGGTCCGCACGCCCACGGACAACTGCTCATCTATCACGACATGTTTGGGCTGTATCCGAAGTTCAAGCCGAAGATGGCCAAGGTTTTTGGCAATGCCGGCGAAGTCATTCTCAACGGGCTGAAGGCTTATCACGATGAAGTGATCGGCAAGCAATTCCCGCAGCCGGAGAATTGGTTCACGATGAAAGATGAAGAGTACGACGAATTGAAAAAGATACTGGATTAACCTCACCCCTACCCCTCTCCCAATTGGAGAGGGGTGGAATTTTGACAGGAGATAACCATGAGCGATCTACAGAAACTTCTCAAGATCTCGCCGGATAAAGTCAAAGCTGTAAACTCCGTCTTCCTTGATCCCGACTCACAGGTGATGAAGAACTTCTTCGATGTCGTCGCCAAGTATGGCACGCCGCAGGAGATCAACCGCAAACATCGCGCCGCGCGCAAAATGGAGAATCTCTTCAAGATCGTGCAGGAGAGAAATCCAGAAGCCATCAAGGATTTGAATTGGCTGATCGAGCAACGTGACCGCGGCGCGTTCACATCCATCGCGGACTACCGCCGCAAAGTCTTGGGCGAGGCGGCGAACAAGATGAAGTTCAAGGACAAATATGCGGTCACGCTCGAAGTCTCCGCCCTGCAATACTTCCCGTGGCTCCGCCCGATGGCGGAGAAAGCCATTGCGGATAAAACGCTTGTCCCCGGACAATTCATCGCCGTCAGGAACATGAAAGAGTCCGAGGCAGATGGCGACCTACCCGCCATCGTCGCCGCATTGGATATCATCGGCGCATCCTTCGTCGAGACGCTCGATACCAAAGGCACCGATGGCTCGAATCCGCACTTGGGCGGACCTGCCACCATCACAGGCTATTTCGGCGGCATCGGTGAGCCTAACGATCACGCCTTGAAGTGGCTCGATGAATTTCTTTATTACTACACCAACTATGGCGTTCAGCATGTGCTCAACTTCAACGCCGGAACCATCCTGCTTGGCTTCCTGCTGTATCGCCTGGGCGTGAACATCCAATTCAAGATCTCGGTGTTCTTCGGCTCGGATAATCCCTACCACGCGCTGTGGATCATGACGATGGCAAAACTCTTCAGCCGCGAAGACGGGACAAGTCCGCTGATCGGATTCAACTGGTCGAACTCGATCAACAACCAGACGATGGAATTGACCGCTGAATTCCGCAAAGCGCTCGGCTTCGAGAAAGTGGTGCGCTTCGAGCATCACATCACCGAGACGTGGAAGAGCATCATCATCCAGCCTTATAATCGCCGCGACGAATTGATGCAGATCGCCGACCATGTGGCGAACATCGCAGCCAAGCATGAAGGCGGCAACCCCGAAACGGAACAGGGTCGCAGCCATCAATCCGATATCCTCGATTACTTCCGCGAGAAAAAAGAAGTGATCGAATCCGGCGATTGGGATGCAATGCAGCAAAACTTCATGGACAAAGTGGATGCCGCGAACAATTCTGCCTTTGCGCTCACCAAGCAGGGTTGAGCTTCATCGCCGCAAAGAATTTGCATCGCTGAGGTCAGTCCATGAACAAACCCGTAATAATTATCACCGGTGCATCCAGTGGCATCGGTGCGGCAACGGCACGGAGCCTCGCCCGCGAAAACGTTTGTCTCACACTGGCCGCCCGCCGCGCAGATCGATTGCAGGGCGTTGCCAGCGATGTCGAGAAATTGGGGAGCGAGGCGCTCATCGTGCGGACCGATGTAACCAATCGCGCCGACATCCACCACATGGTGCAGTCCACCATTGGATCGCTGGGGGCGGATCGATGTGCTATTGAACGACGCAGGAATATCCTACGACGAGCCATTGGTTGATCTTGAGCCGGACAAGATACGGAATGAAGTGCAGGTCAACTTGATCGCGCTGATCGAATGCACGCAGGCAGTCCTGCCTGTGATGCTGAAACAGAAGTCAGGGCACATCATCAACGTTGCCTCCATTGAAGGCTTGATTGCCACGCCCGGAAGCAGTGTCTACTGTGCCACCAAATTCGGTGTATTCGGCTTTTCTGATTCGCTGCGCCGCCAGTTACGCGGTTCCGGCATCCATGTCTCTGCCTTCTGCCCCGGCTATACTCCCTCCGAGATCACCCCTCGCCTTAAAGCCGTTGTTGAAGGCAGACCGGATGCGCCTCATCATCCCGGCTTGATGCCGACCAGCTATGTGGCAGACCAGATCGCCCGCCTGGTCCGCCACCCTCGCCGGATGGTTATCCTGCCGCGGAGTTGGAGCGTTCTGGTTCTCGTGGCTTTTCTGTTCCCCGGTGTTGCAGACACGCTAGTCTCTAACTTCAAAGCCAAGAGAACCTAGCCATTTGATTGTTGCCGGACATTCTATATATCAACCGCCAGGCAGGTCAGCGTCTGCTCCACGCCGGAGATGGGCTGGATCATCGAAGCCGTGATCGCGCCCAACGTGGTCACATCCTTCGTCTCGACTTCCGCCACCGCATCGTAGGGGCCGAACGTCATGTGCGCTTCGATCACGCCGTCCACCTTGCGGAGACTTCTGACCACTTCGTTGACTTCACCTGTCCGAATCTTGATCAACACATAAGCTTTCATGGCCGCCATTCCTTTCGGAATTATCGATCAGAGGTACGAAGGAAAATCGCCCAATATAATGCCGCAACCAGCACTGCCCCGCCAATAATGTTCCCAATGGTGACGGGCAACAGGTTGTTGAGAAGGAACGTTTGCCACGTCAAATCGCCCAGGTGCGGCACCTGGCTGCTCACGGTTTTCACAAAGCCCGGATCAAATTCCTTGATGAACAAAGCATAGGGCAGGTAATACATGTTGGCCACGCTATGTTCAAAACCAGCGGCAACAAATGCGGTGATGGGAAAGACGACAGCGATAATTCTGATCCATCGTGCTGCGGGCGCTATAAGTCAGCCATACGGCAAGACATACCAGCCCATTGCAAAGCACGCCAAGCGCAACGGCCTGAATGAAAGTCAGGTCCACTTTTCCAACCGCCGTCTTAAGAGCCAAAACGCCAACGGCATTGGAGCCACTGGTATATTGTTTCGTGAAGAACATCAAAGCCGCGGTGCCAATGGCTCCCACGAAATTTCCAAGATAAACAATGACCCAATTGCGCAACAATGCGCTGCCTTTCACTTTCCCATTGGCCCACGCCATAACGATCAGGCTATTCCCGGTGAATAATTCCGCTCCGCCGACTACAACCAAAATCAGTCCCAAGCTGAAGACCAATCCCATCAATAGACGTGTTACGCCATAAGGCAAACCAGTGCTAAATGCAACCGCCCCATCCGGCGACATGACGGTGATACTTCCAGCCCCAATCGTAGTCGCAAAGATCGCTCCCAAAGCAATGAATGCGCCAGCCATGATCGCCAGCATGAACATTTTCAGAAAAGGCATTTCAACTTTGCTGACACCAAGATTTTCCGCCCGCGTGGCCATCTCTTGCGGCGACAGCGCATCGATACGTATTTCATTCAAAGACATAGATCACTCCTGACATAGGGTTATCGTTCAAAGGATGTAAGTTTACCGCGAATCGCTAAACGGGGCGCTGACGACTAAACCATGCAATAAATCCCGCTGCGATTAATGCAACCAAGATAATTCCACCCACCACTACCGCGTCCACTCCGGCTTTCAGCAGGCGGTGTGGAAGTTGCCGTTGCCGTGCTGGTTACGGTTTCCGTAGCAACTTCAACCGTTGGCAGATGGCGTAAACGTGGAAAGATCAAGCGTCGGCGCAGAGGTCGGCGGGACCGGCGTCAGTGTAGCCGCATGCATGATCAACAATTTTTGGCCGGGGTAAATCACGTCGGATGACAAATTGTTCAAAGTCTTGATGTCATTGATCTTTACTTTATAAGCAATCGCAATCTGCCACAAGGCCTGTCCCTCCTGAACGATGTGGTAAACAGCGCCACTCTGGTCAGGCGTGCTGACGATTGCCATCGGGATAATTTGGTCTTGTGAAACAGGTGTGCCATTGACAACAGCTACCGTCGTCGCGTTGCCCGTTGAACCTGAGGTCGATTTTGTGCCAGTCGATGCCCCCGTATCAATCACATAGAAAGTCATGCCGCCGCCGCTTGCTACACCGCCGCCAATGTCAAAAAGATTAGTTGAATATAACGCGATTCGATGCTCGGCATCGCCCTCCCAGAAGTTAATTGCTGCTTGAACGCTGGATGCTTCAACCCAATTTTCTGAAAATAAACCCGGAGGCAGAGCGCCCGCAACCGCATATCCGGCATTCAAAGCTCGCTGATACGGAAGCGTCCCGCCGAGGCCCGATAGGCCCATCTCGGCTGCCGCCTGTTGAGGCTCAGGTAACTTGCCTGATCCTGCGCAATTTCCATCAGGATCGAATTTACATTATAAGTAGGTAATCCGTTCGAGGTACGCAAAGCATTCACTGCACTTACAAGGTCATAACCATTAGCACCGGCCGGCAAGCTGACGTCGCGCGCAGTAGCGCTACATTGGCTGGGAGGCCAAAAGTAAGGGACAAGAGCAGGCTCACAAACAGCAGGGAAAAAGACTTACGCATTTAATCTCTGGAAGATTATAACGCCCAAAAGAATGGATCATTTAAGATTCGTCATGCAATCTTCAATAATCGCTCCCTTAAAAGCACAAGCGGATGTTGCACTTGCAAGCCTGTCCCTTGAGTGATTTGCATTCGGCACGCCGCGCCCGTGGAAGCGATAACCCACGATCTGCTTTTCGAATCCAAAGCGCGGAGACTCGGTAATAATTTCAATTCCCCTACTTTCATCGAGAGATCATAATGCTCGGCCTCATAACCAAATGTGCCGGCCATTCCACAGCATCCGACCTCAAGCAGTTCCACATCATACCCACAAGCGCTCAGCGCCTGAACAGTTGCATCCACGCCATTGGGAATTCCATCGGCGGATGGACCTTCCGCGCGCTGATGACAGTGTGGATGGAATTTTACTTTCGGCAGGTTATTAATTTCCAGTCTCGAACAAACAGACTTAAACGCTTCAGACCGGACTAGAAACTCTTCCAGCAACCAAACTTTGTCCACGCGGCGGGAGATTTCATCATCGCGCTCCGGAATCAAATCCAGATAATCATGTTTCAACGAATAGATTTCCGGCGGCTCAATTCCGATAATTGGCAATGAGAATTCAGAGTCAATTTTATTCAAGGCATCCAAAACTTTCATCGCGTGACGGCGAGCCGCATCCAAAAATCCTTTCGAGATCAGAGCCGCACCCACACTGACCACCGGCAATACATAGACATCAAATCCCAATAAATTCAAAATATCGAATGCGCTTTGTTCAACTTGTGGTTCGACATATCGTGCATATGGATCGGAGAGAAAAATCACTTTCGGACGATTTCCATTTCGAGCCGCCACCGCCCGCTTCCGCGTGAATTTCGGAAAAGGTCGCTCGGGCGCAATTTTCATGATCCGCGCCGCCATGGATTTCGTCAAAGGATTGCTCGTTGCAAAATTAGTCAGCGGTGAAAAGATAGAGAACCATTTTGCCGCAACATGGAAATATCCAAAGACATAATCACGCAATGGTCTGCGATGGGATTTGTAATATTGATATTGAAACTCAGCCTTAAGCTTCGCCATATCCACGCCGCTGGGACATTCGGCTTTACAACCTTTACATGCCAGGCATAAATCAAGAGCATCGTGAACAGAACTCTCAAGCTCTGAAGATTGAATTTTTCCCTTTGATATTCGAGGTTCGAGAACAGGATTCGTAATCAATGCACGCAAAAGGTTGGACCGCCCTCGTGTTGAATATTTTTCATCGCGCGTGGCTTGAAACGAAGGACACATGACGCCTGTTGTTTTTCGGCACACGCCCTGACCATTGCACTGTTCAATCGCACCGGACAGTCCATGATCACGTGTGAAAGCCAATGTCGGCGTCCAGGCATGGGCTTGATAGTTTGTGCCATAACGCAAATGCAAATCCATCGGCGGCGCGTCGAACATTTTCTTTGGGTTGAGCAACTCAAACGGATCAGCAGCGCGCTTGAGCATCCGCATCGCTTCGATGATTTCTTCGCCATAAATTTGCTTGAGCCATTCCCCGCGCACAATCCCGTCTCCATGCTCGGACGACATCGATCCGTCAAGTCGCAACGTCAGCGCCAACGTTTGCTCAGCAATTGATCGCAAAGAACGCACGCCTTCACTCGTCCTCAAATCCAAAATGGGACGAATATGCAAACAGCCCGCAGAAGCATGTGCGTAAATTCCGCCTTCGGTTTGATGTGCTGCCATAATTCGCTCGATCTCACGCACAAACTCACCCAATTGTTCAACCGGAATTGCACAGTCTTCAATGAATGCAATCGGGCCGCGCAGACTGCGGACGCGAATCTAGAATTCCCAATCCGACTTTGCGAATATTCCAAACACGCGTTTGATCTTCAACAAACTCTGCAATGATGACATCATCGCCTAATTTTTTCACCGCTTCTTTCAGGACTTCGGGGTGGTCGCCGCTAAATTCAACGACTAATATCGCTGAGGGGTCACCCCTTACCCATCCCATCTGAGATGCATAGGCTGGGATGGATCGCGCCAAGCGAAGAATCAATTGCGGAATTAATTCAATGGCGCTTGGCTTTCGCTTGAGCAAATCTGGTACAGCATCGCAAGCCTCAGCAATACTTTCATAAGCAAGAATTCCTAAAACCATATGCTTAGGCTTGGATACAAGGTTGATCGTCGTACGGCGAATCACTGCCAGCGTCCCTTCGCTTCCGGCAAGCAAGTTGCGCCAAGTTGAATTTTCCATCATTAAGATTGGCAGGATACAAATCACCAATCCACTGCGGAGGCTGTGAGGCCGACCATGGCAATAAATAATTCAAGCGATACCCTGCCGAGTTTCGCCATGACTTAGGATAATTTTGTTTAATTGCCTTAGAATATTTCTCTCGGATTTCAAATACAGTGGAAGTGATATTCGACATTCGCGATTCAAGAATTGGGATTCGGGAATTGGGAATTCAATCGTCAAATACTGCCAATGAGCCGTCCGATAGAATCACATCAGCAGAAATCAAGTGATCCACAGTCATGCCATACAAAATGGAATGCGCGCCGGTGGCATTGTTGCCAATCACGCCGCCCATCGTCGCGCGTTCAGCAGAAGCCGGATCGGGGCCAAACATCAAACCATATTTAGCGGCAACCCGATTGAGGTCCGCGAGAACGACGCCAGGTTCAATGGTTGCAGTTTTGGAATCAGGGTCAATGTTGAGGATGTCATCCAGCCAGCGCGAGCAATCCAATATCAACGCCTCACCAATTGCCTGCCCCGCCAATGATGATCCGGAACCGCGCGGCAAAATCGGCACGCGATATTTTGCCGCGAGTTCAACCACCGAATGCAAATCGTCCTGCGTGCGCGGCAGCACAACACCGAGCGGCTCGATTTGATAAATGGAAGCATCCGTGCTGTATAGAATCTTAGAACTTAAATCGAGTCGAATATCGCCAGTAAATTGCTTGCGAAGTTCATTGATGAAATCGGGATGAAGAGACATAAGAAGATTCTAACCCGCAATTTGAAAACACAAAAGGGACTCCAGCGATTATGCGCTAAGAGTCCCTTGGTTTACAATTTACAATGCAAAAATTATTTTGCTTTTCCTTGGTTTGCAACGGCTGCGGCGGCCTTCGCCACTGCATCGGCATCGCCCAAATAATAATGCTTGATCGGCTTGAGATCATTGTCCAGTTCATAAACGAGCGGGATGCCGGTTGGGATATTCAATTCAGGAATTTCCGCGTCCGAAATATTATCCGAAATACTTGACCATCGCACGCAAACTATTTCCATGTGCGGCAACCAGCACACGCTTGCCAGATTTGATGGTCGGCGCAAGCGTTGAATGCCAATAAGGAAGCACGCGCTCAAGCGTGATCTTCAGCGATTCGGTGGCGGGAAGCTGCTTCGGCGTTAACGATGCGTAACGCGGATCAAATTTTGGATGCCGCTCATCGGTCAATTCCAACGAGGGCGGCGGAACATCATAACTGCGTCTCCAAAGTTTGACCTGCGCCTCGCCGAATTTCTGCGCCGTCTCCGCTTTATTGAGTCCCTGCAATGCGCCATAATGGCGTTCGTTCAACTGCCAGGCATTCGTTACCGGAATCCATTCCAAATTCATTTCCTCCAAGGCAATCCAGAGGGTTTGAATGGCGCGCCGCAAAACGGAAGTGAATGCCACATCGAAAACATAACCGCCTTCATGCAAAAGCGTCCCCGCTTGATGCGCCTCCGCGATGCCTTGGTCGGTGAGACCGACATCGGTCCAGCCGGTGAAGCGGTTTTCCAAATTCCACGTGCTTTGTCCATGACGAAGTAGAACGAGTTTCATAGTATTTATATCTTCCTTTGAAAGATATTATTTATTCATAAAAACATCAACCATGCAATGGGCCGCTGTTTTTATTGAAAGCTGTTAGAAGTTCATCTTTCATTGATATCGGATGTTGAAACATCTTTATTAAACAAGTCGGTCAATTCTTCGGGATCATCCTGTAAATTATAAAGCTCAAACCAGTCCGTTTTACCGTAGCCCAAATAATAACTCAATTTATAACCGTTTTTGCGCATCGCCATCGAAGCGATGGACAGCTTTCCAAACGACGAGCAAAGCTTGGCGTCAACGGTAAATGTGGCGCGGGAATTATCCGCCACTCCGCCAAAACCTGGAAGAAGTTGACCCTCCGCCCATGCGGGAATCTCGCGTCCCGCAATCTTGAGCAGAGTCGGCAAGACATCCACGCTGTTCGTTTGAGAATAAATATCGGTTCTGGCTTTTTGACCGGGCGCCGAAATCAATCAGCGGGACATGAAGTCCAGGATCAAACATCAAGGGGTTTTCGTGTCCAATGATACCGCGTTCAAACATTTCGCCATGATCGGATGTAAGAACAAAATATGTATTATCAAGAATTCCAGCAGCCGTCAAGCCATCAAGAAATTGACCAAACTCAAAGTCAACGTTTGCCACGTAGGCATCGTAGAGCAGTCTTGCATAGTTTATCGGTTCAAGGCCAAGCTGATCGCCTAAAGGGTGTTTCGGCTTTTTGGGCGGATCGAAGCCATCCTGTTTGAATAGTTCGATAAACTCCTGGCGCGGCGTATACGGAGCATGAGGCGACCACAAGTGGAAATAGGCCAAGAAAGGCTGTTCAAGTTGTTGGATCTGCGATAGAAGGCCGCGAAAAACATCCTCAAGCTTGTAATAGATTTTATAATTATCGGAGTGTGGAATATTAAGATAATTTTCAACGCTCTTGTCATTGGAAGGATAACCATCTGTGGAAATTGATCTCAACCGGTAACCAAAAATAATTCGGTCAAGCAATCCAAAGATCAGCGAATTCGGAGAATCGCCCAAGCGATAAAGGAAATCATCGTAAGCATAATAACTGACGGGCGTATCCTTTGCAAATACAGACCCGCCTAATTGCTCGCGAATGCTAAAAGCGCCGGGTGGTAAATGAACATCAAGGTTCGAGCGAAATTCCCCAAGCAGCAACTCTGCCCAAACATTTTGACCGAATCCGGCCCGATCATATGATTTTCCAAACAGCGAAAAAATATTTTTCTCCGCAAAAGCTGGAGCGACCTGTCCTCCCTCATCAATTGCGCGATGTGTCCAGGGATATAAGCCGGTGAGCAAGGAAGCGGTTCCCGATGTGGTAAAACTTCCGGCTGAATAATGCGAATGATAGACCGTTGATCTCTGCGCCAGCCGCTCAAAGTTCGGTGTGGTTTTTCGCGGATATCCATATAAAGATAAATTATCCGCCGACATCGCGTCGAAAACCAGCACAATGATATTCGGCGAATTTGTCCCTAAAGGATTTGGCATAATCGTCTGCGAAAAAGCCAGCGCCGCAGGCGCCATTGCCGCCAGTTTC